>NZ_JAPFGP010000005.1 GCF_026241155.1 Paucibacter sp. PLA-PC-4 | reverse complement strand
TGATCAGTCCGACCTGGAACCGGATGTACATCAACGACTTGTGAGTCGCGCCATCTCTTGTTGGCCAATTCTCGAGTGGCGGCTCTTCGGCGTCTCGGCCCCGGAGACCGGTTTCCGCTTTGGGTCGGTAGCGCTAAGTCGACCAAGTCCGAACCCGTCATCGAGAACCGCATCGACCACCCCAATAGATCGAGTGGCCGGACTCGGATGCGCAGCGGTCATACGAGCCGCTGCACGTTGAATGTCGGGTGACAAACGCTGCGGTCATTCGGACCGTCCAACACGAATGTCTCTGAATAGCCTAGTGCTGCCCTTGCCGTATCGACCGGCAGGTCCGCTGCGATTGCGTGCGGCTACAGACGCCGAGCAAACTCACATTGCTGTAGCCGTCCTTGTCGGTGTTCCACTTCATCAGCCTTGCTGTCGTTGTCGATGCAGACATTCTAGAAAGTGACCAGCGCGTGGAAACAACGCCCCGGGCTTACCGCTTATCGTGCAACTCGGCGGCCAGTGTTCGGGCGAGGGTTCGCACGCCCCGGCTTCCTGGCCTTCGAAGTCATCGGGGTGTTCGCTGCCCACGCACAGAATGCCCAGCCGATCGAGATCGTGTTTGGTGGGCGTTGGTACGATGAAGCAGGATCTAAAACCGCATTCGCGCGCCAGAGGCATGGCAGCTGTTTCGGCAGATTCCTTCAGGCGAACCTAGCGGTCGCTGCACTTTGGAGTCGAGTTGCCATCGAACGGGAGGGTGCGATCTCGGAGTCGCTAGACGGTTAACCAGAGCCCTACGGGAAGAGTTCCCTTGCAGGAAGCTTCAGGGCAGCCGCCAGAATCTCCACGGCATCCAGCGACGGGTTCGCTCCTCCAGTCTCGATCCGAGACATATAGGAGCGTGCAAAGCCGCAAACTTCCGCGAACTCGTCTTGCTTGTACCCGGCCGCAATCCGCAGCTCGCGGATTCGGAGACCGAAGATAACTCGCAGGGGCTTCATAGGCCGCCGATGGTGTGCTATTGTCCACCAATCAAGAACCCACTATTCGTGACATCGAGTGACTTTGAAGCGAAGTTGCTTCAGTCGGTGCCTGATCTGTGCTCCCCTCTTTCGGCTGAGATTGCGATGCCCAAGTTTCGGCGCCCAGTTCCAAGCACGGTCTGTCGCTCGGCTTCTGAATCATGTAAGGGAGCTCACCATGAAGAAGCATCTACCTCCGGTCTTCTCCCGCATCCGAGACGCCCTGCGGCGGCGCGGCAGCTCGACTCAGGACGCAGAAGACATCGTCCAGGAAGCCTGGGTGCGGCTGGCCCGCTACGAGCGGGAGCAGGTCGTCGACAAGCCCGAGGCCTTCCTGATGCAGACCGCGCTGAACCTGGCCATTGATGAGCACCGGGGACGGGTCACCCACGGCGAGCAGGTCGTACTCGAAGAGGTGATCCTGGTTGACGATTCGCCACCCGTCGAGGCCGTGGTGCTGGGCCGTGAACGCCTGGCGCGGCTGGAGCAATGCCTGGGCCGCCTGGGCGAGAAACCACGCGACATCTTCCTGGCTCACCGTATCGACGGCCTGACCTACCGAGAGATCGCCGACCAGCAAGGCTTGAGCATCAGCACGGTGGAGAAGCACGTCGCCAAGGCGACGATGCAGCTCATCACCTTGATGAAGGACTGGTAGGCGTGCGTTCGAAGGCGGAGCGGGGCAGTGCAGAGGAAGGCTCCGAGCCCCTGGTGACCCAGGAGATCGCAGCCGAGGCGGCAGTGTGGATTGCGCGGCTGCACGGGCCACACCGATCCCACCTTATGGAGCGCGAATGCCGGGCCTGGCAGGCCAAATCTGCCGCACATCGCCTGGCCTTCGAGCGCGGGACGGATCTGTGGATGGAGGCGGCGGGCGTAGACCGGGCGGCGGTGGCGCGTGCGGCGGCAGACCGACAACCCGAGCCGGCTGCAAGGGAAGGGCGGCGCTTCAAGCCATGGCCCCTTGCTGCGGCACTGACAACGGCAGTCCTGGCCCACGTGCTGGTGCTCGGCCCTTGGTGGGGCGGGGACCGCTACGACACCGGCGTGGGCGAGCAGCGCCTTGTGATGCTGCAGGACGGCACGCGCATGTCGATGAACACCTCGACGCGGGTGCGGGTGGCGCTTGGCGCTTCCCGGCGCACCGTGGAGGTTCTCGGCGGCGAGGCGCTGTTCGAGGTGGCCAAGGATGCCAGTCGGCCATTCGTCGTGCGAGCAGCGGGTTCGGAGGTGACGGCCACGGGCACGGCGTTTGTGGTGCGCTACACGCCGGCCATCGAGGGCCGTCCGGATGCGTTGGACATCACGCTGGTCGAGGGCAGGGTGGTGGTGCGCGGTGCGGCTGAAGGCTCGCCCTCTACCGAGTTCGTGCCGGCCGTGGAGATGGTGCCGGGGCAGCGCCTGCGCGTTGCCGGCCGGCCTCGTGGTCAGGCGGGAGCGTTACCCAAGCCGAAAATGGACAGGCCGCAAGTGGACCAGGTGCTGGCCTGGAAGCGCGGCGAGGCGATCTTCGACGATGTGTCGCTGCTCGAGGCTGTGGCCGAGATGAATCGCTATACCGCGATGCCGATCCGTGTGGCCAGTACGGGCGCGGTGGGCGGCCTGCGGGTCAGCGGGGTGTTCAAGACCGGCGACAACGTTGGCTTCGCGCGGGCAGTGGCCGAGCTGCATGGGTTGGCCGTGGTCGAGCGATCGGAGGGGGTGGAGCTTGTGCACCAGTAGTGGGACTGCTTGATAGCGGCGATCATGCCGCCGTCAACCCGCCGTCAGGCGGCTGGCGTTTGCCGGCGCCGGCAGGGCAGCGCGGAGTCAAGGCGCTGTGGACCTGCGATCGATCCAGGCATCGATGTCGATCTGACGCCAGGCCAGCGCCTACGCGTCTCCGGACGACTGCGGGGCTATGCTATGCCTGCAGGATGACGAACAGGGGCAAGGTCAGGAGGAGCTCAGGGCTCTTCGCAGCGGAGTTCCACCAACGCGCGACGTTCTGCGAGCGGACGGTGAATGGTTTCCGCCGGTCGACAACCTCTTCGAGATTGCAGGCCCCGCCATGATGCGCGAAGCAATCGCCGATGTCGTCGCCGAGTTGCCAATGAATTGCTGTCGCGCCGAATATCATCCTGACCCAATTAGAAGGGGGAGAATTCGATGGCACAAATCGATTCGGGCATGGATTCCAAGGTGGCGGTCCTGGTGGATTGCGACAACACCACGCCTGAGATTTTGGAGTACGCGCTGCGGGTCGTGGCCCAGTTTGGCCGGGTGGTGCTACGCCGGGGCTACGGCAACCATGCGACGCTGGCCAACAAGTGGCAGGAAGCGCTGGTGCGCCTGGCCTTCACCCCCTGCCTGCAGTACCAGTACGCCGCTGGCAAGAACACCGCCGACATTGCGCTGGCGCTGGATGCCGTCGAGGCCCTCTTCGATCAGCGCGCCGACACCTTCTGCGTGGTCACCAGCGACTCTGATTTCGCCTACCTCTGTCGCAAGCTGCGCGAGCGCGGCGCCACGGTACACATCGTCGGCGAGGCGAAGACGCCCGATGCGCTGCGCAATGCTAGCGACCAGTTCTTCGAATGGCTGCCCCCAGAGCCCCCTGCTGAGCCAGCAGGGTCGGCGGCTGCGGCCAAGGCCGCGCCGCCGGCCGCTCCCAAGCCGGCACCCAAGAAACGCCCCAAAGCCCTTCTCAATGCCATGAGCCTACTGGCGGCCGACACGCCTGACGGCCGCGTCGGGCTGGGCGCGCTGGGGCAGTACCTCAAGCGCACCGACCCAGGCTTCTCGCCGAAGGCCTACGGCCACGCCGCGCTGTCCGATATGGTTCGGGCCTATCCCGAACTGCTGCTGACCCAGGAGAACAACTCCGGTCACTGGGTCAGCATCAAACCCAAGGCCGCCGCCCCGGCGCAGGCCTCCGCGACCGCTTCCTGAATTTCTGCATGCTCGTCGACATCCAAAAGACTCTCTGGGCCACGGCCGACAAGCTGCGCGCCAATATGGACTCAGCCGAATACAAGCACTTGGTGCTGGGCCTGACCTTCGTGAAGTACATCTCAGACACCTTCGCCGCCCGCCGTGCCGAGGTGCTGGCCCGGCTGGCTGTCATAGGCCGCAGCGGCGTGGGCTCGATGGGTGTCGTCATCCGCGACTTTGCTGTTGACTCAGCCAAGGCTCGCAGACACGACCCGTCTAAGCGGAAAGTCGATAGCCGGGAGCTCCTGCCAGGCGATGTACTCGTGAACTCAACGGGTGTTGGCACACTTGGGCGCGTCGCTCAGATCGTGGAGTTGGAAGAGCCGTCGATCGTCGATTCCCATGTCATGTTTGTTCGAGCCAACGAGAACCTCACCAGGAATTTCTTAGGGCTTGCACTCATGGGCATTCAGCCCAAGATCGAACAGTTCGGCGAAGGGGCCACCTGGAAGATCGAACCCAGTCGGGGCAAGCTGGTCGGCATTAAGGCTGTGGTGTCGCCAACGCGCGTACTCGCTGCGTTTGATGGAGCAGTGATTCCCTTGCGCAAGCGCATAGCGGCGAACCAAGTGCAGGCGAAGAAGCTGGCCGCCCTGCGCGGCACCCTCCTGCCCCGCTTGATATCTGGCCAACTGCGCCCGCCCAAGATCATCGTTCCTCTCAAAGAGGCGTCGGCATGAACACTGCAGATCCACGCATAACACGCTGGAGCGCCTTCCGTGAACGCTGGCCCGCGAGCGTCCTACATGAAATGACGCTCGACCAGTACACGCAAGCCGACCACCATGCTGGCCTGTCGGGGTGGGTCAAGTTCAAGACGGATGGCCTGGGCTGGCGTCCAAAGCCGGGATCGGCTTGGAGTCGCATCGGCATTTGTGCACTCCCAGCAGATCCGAAATTGCGAGACCTGGCAATAGAAACTTATCGGAAGCGTCGACGTTTAAGCAGCGTAGACGTCGAGAGGGGATATTGCTGGCATGAGAGCATTGGAAGCGACGTGGCGGCGTCATTCGAGTCCACCAAGAGACGCATCATCGAGTTAGCTGAGGCAGCGCAGCTAGGTGATCTCAACGTCCTCAAGGCGCCTCGACTTCACGTGGACTACGAATGGAAGCTGTTCTTTCTTTATCAGGACCCTGATCAGCCGGTTTTGCTGCCTGTCCAGGAACAAGCCGACGTCCGCAGCTGGCATTGGAACAAGCACAAAGAACCGTTGCCTGCCAGTGGCGCGAGCGCAGCCGAGGCCTCCGTCTTGGCAAACCAGCGACTGATGAATCAACGCAACGGGCGGCCACTCTTCGATTACGTGGATCAATTGATAGGACAGCCGTACAGTGACGACGAGGAATCTGATCCGCCTGAGTCCCGTTCCGACGAGGCACTTCCAAATTTAGCGTCCAATCCAATGCCTGCCTTGAATCAAATCCTGTATGGCCCTCCCGGCACTGGCAAGACCTACTCCACCATCGAAGCGGCCCTGGAGGCACTGGACCCAGTCCATTTAGACAAAAATCGCGCGGACCGCGCGGCACTGAAGTCACGATTTGATGCACTCGTTTACGAACGTCGAGTCCGCTTCGTGACCTTCCACCAGAGCTTTAGTTATGAAGACTTTGTGGAGGGCCTGCGTGCGACGACAAATGAAGACACTGGGCAGATCCGCTACGAGGTGGTGGACGGCGTTTTCAAATCGTTGTGCGAGGCGGCAGCGGTCAAGGTCACTCGTCCGCAGGAGGCTGCCACGGTTGCGACTCCCTACGACATCAGAGGGCGGCGAATCTGGAAGATGTCGCTGGGCAACACGCTAGGGAGTGACGCAGCGGTCTACGACGAGTGCATCGAGAAGAGTTGTGCGCTCCTGGGTTATGGCGGCGGCGTGGACTTCACTGGTTGCACTTCACGCAACGATGTGCTGAAGCGCTTCATCGAGCAAGGTTTGAAAGTCGAAAACCCACAGACCGACTATGCGGTGACCAGCGTGGCAGCCTTCGTCACCCGCATGAAGCTGGGCGACCTGATGATCATCAGCGATGGGAATTTCAAGTTCCGTGCCATCGGTGAGGTGAGTGGCGAGTACCAATTCCGGCTGCGGAGCGAGTTCGCCGACGAGTACACGCAGATGCGCGCCGTGAAGTGGCTGCGCACTTATGAGCCCTCGCTGCCGCACGGCGAGCTAATGAATAACCAGTTCAGCCAGATGACACTGTATGAGCTGCGTTCCGGGTCCATCGATCTGGACAAGTTGCAGGGCTTGCTCAATCAGGCGTCTTCTCGCGTGCCAGCCGCAAGCGGTTTCGTCCCGGGCCCGGTGACGGACTCGACGTACGAGATCGTGCGAGCGAGTGCCGACATCGTCGAGCTTCGAAAGCCGCAAGGGCGCACGCTGTCCCTCGGCATGAGCCTCCTTCAGGAGTTGGCCCAAGCGGTTGAAGCCGGCCAAATCTCCATCGCTGATATCCGCGAGAAGCGCGTGATGGAGAAGTTGCCGAACACCAGCATGGACCCGTTCTTGGTCAACGGCTATAACAACGTGCTTGCGCCCTTGGTCGCGCATTTGATTGGCGCCGCAGGTTCAACTGACGTCATCCCCACCGCGCCGACTCAGTCGGACGCTCGTGTGCTCATCATTGACGAGATCAATCGAGGCAATATCTCGCGCATCTTTGGTGAGCTGATCACGCTGATCGAGCCCTCCAAGCGTGCTGGGGCCAGCGAGGCCTTGGAGGTGGTGCTGCCCTATTCCAAGAAGCCGTTCAGCGTGCCGCAGAACGTCTTCTTGATCGGCACGATGAACACGGCCGACCGGTCGCTCACCGGCATGGACGTGGCGCTGCGCCGCCGCTTTGTGTTCAAGGCCATGCCGCCTCGGCCTGAGCTGCTGGATGGCGTGGAGGTGGAAGGCATTCCCATCGAGCGCTTGCTGGCCGTTTTGAACCAGCGGGTCGAAGCGCTGCTTGACCGCGACCACTGCCTGGGTCATGCCTACTTCATGCCGCTGCGTGAGGCGCCGACGTTGGTCAAACTGGCCGAGATCTTCAGCAATCAGGTGCTGCCGTTGCTGCAGGAGTATTTCATCGACGACTGGCAGCGCATCCAGTGGGTGCTCAACGACCACCGCAAGCCGGAGGCGTTCCAGTTCGTTTGCGCCCGGGGTGTGGACGTTGACGAGCTGTTCGGGCCGGACGTCAACCTGGCGCACAGTCCCAAAGCCTGGACCGTTAACGACGAAGCCTTCCAGTGTGTCGAGAGCTACTTGGGCGTGATTGACCACCGCGAGGCGCAGGACGACGAATGACACCGGCGCCGCGCAAGGTCAGTGTTCGCGAGCACGCCTGGCTCTGCACCGAGCCCGTGGCCGCTTCGCTGGATCGCGCCCAGGTCAGTGAGTCAGCATTCGACTACCTATGCCGCCTGAGCGAGCGCTTCTCGCGCGGTGGCGCGCGGCTGCTGCAGTTGGAAGGCCGGCGCCGACTGAAGCTGGACAACTTCGTCGGCGTGATCCAGACGCCCTGCGGCACGGTGCTGGAGATCGTGCCCAAGCACCACGCCGAGGGCGGCAGCCTGGCCGAAGCGCGCGCACTGCTGCGCAAGCTGTTGCTGGCCTTGCTGGATCTGCCCACGCGAGATGTGGGCGTGGCCTCGCTGCAGTTGTTTGATGCGCCCTTGTCCGAGTGGGTGATGGGGCGCTTCTTGCAGGAGCTGGACACGCTGGTGAGTCGCGGCCTGCGGTTTGAGTACCAGCGGGTGGACGAGGAGTTGACGTTCCTGCGCGGGCAACTCAACCTCAACCAGCAGCTGCGCCAGCCGCCCGGGCGCGAGCATCGCTTTCATGTGCGGCATGAGGTCTATCTGCCGGATCGGCCCGAGAACCGGCTGCTGAAGCTGGCGCTGGACCGGGTACGACAGGCTACGCAGGACGCCAATCACTGGCGCCTGGCCCAGGAGCTGAGCTTTCGCTTGGCGGAGATCCCGGCAAGCCGCCAGATCGAGCAGGACTTCCGCGCCTGGGGGCAGGACCGCTTGCTCGCGCACTACAGGCCCATCAAGCCGTGGTGCGAGCTGATCCTGAATCAGCACATGCCCTTGGCCGTGGCCGGCGACTACCAAGGCATCAGCTTGCTGTTCCCGATGGAGAAGCTCTTCGAGCGCTTCGTCGCGCGGTGGCTGCGCGGATCGCTGGCAACTGGTGTCGACATGCGCACGCCGGCACGAAACCAGTCGCTGTGCGATCACCAGCAGAAGCCGATCTTTCAACTGGAGCCCGACATCCTCATCGCTGATGGCGGTCAGCGATGGATTCTGGACACCAAGTGGAAGCTGCTGGATGCCGGCAATCGTGCTGATAAGTACGGGCTGAGCCAATCGGACTTCTATCAGCTCTTCGCCTATGGGCAGAAGTACCTCGGCGGCGCTGGCCGCATGGCGTTGATCTATCCGCGAACCGAGACTTTCCGAAACCCGCTGGCCCCGTTCGATTTCGGCGGCGGGCTGAGCCTGGAGGTCTTGCCCTTCGACCTAGATCTTGAGTGTCTGGCGGGGCTGGAGCGTTTGGACCTGCCGCAGCGACGGGGGCGAATGGTTGCGTGAGAACCCAGTAGCCAAGCCAGGGCTGCTCTCGATGTGGCCGGTGGCCGTCAGGACGGGCATAAATTTCTCAAAAATCTATGTATGTCGTGACTAAGATGCATAGATATCTACGGTTTTCTATCGATATCGGACATTGATCCATGCCCGTGGTGGACATCTTCGACGCGGTCGGCCTGGACAAGCCCAACATCGGCCTGCTCGATGACGAGTTCCTGGCCCAGGTGAAGAACCTGCCGGAGCGCAATCTGGCGGTGGAATTGCCGGAGCGGCTGCTGGAGGGCGGATCAAATCCAAGTTTGCCAGCAATGTCGTCCAGCAGAAGCAGTTCTCCGAGCTGCTGGGCAATGTCATCACGCGCTATCAGAACCGTTCGATCGAGACCGCGCAGGTCATGGAAGAGCTGGTCGAGATGGCCAAGAAGTTCCGCGAAGCGGCGTCACGAGGCGAGGCCCTGGGGCTGACCGATGACGAGGTGCGCTTCTATGACGCCCTGGCCAACAACGAGTCGGCCGTCAGGGAACTGACCGATGAGACCTTGAAAAAGATCGCCCACGAACTTACTGAGAACCTGCGCAAGAACCTGAGCGTAGATTGGTCAGAGCGAGAGAGCGTGCGCGCCAGCCTGAGGCTGATGGTCAAGCGCATCCTGCGCAAGTACAAGTACCCGCCGGACATGCAGGATGCGGCGGTTGAACTGGTGTTGCAACAGGCGCAGGCAATCGGGGAGGATTGGTCTTGAGCCTGCCCCTGCCAGCACCGCACATTCCCGGCGAGCGGTAGCCTATGCATGCGGCTTGGTCTGCTCGGCCTGAGTTTCTGTGAGGTTCGGCCTGGCACCTCAACTTAACAGTCCTGAACTGGGCTATGCCCAGCCAGCTGAGTTCGAGGCCAATTGCCATCGCCAGCGCGTGGGTCAGGCCGCGACCAACTGACTTAAACCAACTGGCCTCCTCGGAAGCCGGGGCGCTTCAGACAACATCAATGGGCTGTCTTCAGCAGCCCGGCGTAGTCGCCGGCTGCGTCGCGAGAGATCTAGACATGATTGTCTAGATCTCGATAGCTACTTGCCGCTAATTGCTTTTCCAATCTTCTCGCTAACTGCGCGAGTCAAAGGGAGGTCGGCAGCCCCAAATGAGTACCAATTTTCATCCTCTCTGAAACTCTGATAAATGAAGTTGAATACACCAATCACCTTGGGGTTGAGCGAAGCGAATCCGCCATAAGCGGTCATCCGAGAAGCCAACAAGTCGTCTTCGGCAGCCGTCGGCACTGCGGGTGTGCAGGTTTGATAGTTGCAATTCCTACGCACATTCGAGTCGCCGATAAGAAACAGTCTTTGGCTTGAAGTGAGGTAATCGCTGATGTGCTTGTACTGCGCTGGAATAGAGCGGCCACCACATTCCTGCCAACTGCCATAACAGTAAAATCCTAGCCAATCAAAATTCGCCGGAATCAGATTCGTAGAAGCAAGCAGGGGCATATCCTGCGCCATGAAAGTCATGGCCAGTTTGGCCGTCGGAAAAGACCCCTTCACGATATTGGCCACTTGAGTCAACTGCGACTTCATCAGGGCTTCCGAAATGCCCTTGGTCCGCCCTTTGAAATACGGTTCATCAAGTGGATAGTAGGCGACAATATCGCCTGCGTAGGCGCCGATGCTTGAGACGTAAGTGTTCCATTGAGTAGATGCATCCGAGCGAAGGGTGTAGTCAGCATTGAAAAAAACTCGTTCCACATCCAAGACAGCCTTCATTCCTTTGAATTGCGCGTCCTGCAACCGAGCAACATCATCTGACGTGCTTGTCCCGCGAATCCAAGTAGTGTTTCCATGGGAAGCAATCAAGCCGGTTACGTTGGTGAACGGCGACATCGATGAGCCGTAATACCCGAAGTATGCGGGCCTATTGACTGGGGCCTCATAAACTCGGACCTTCCCCATGCACACCCATCCAGGCGAATTCAAAGTGGAGATTCGAACCCATTGGGAGGGCGCAGTCCCCTCTGGAATGCGGATGGTCAATACATCGCCGCCGTTTGTCGCACCGGCCACATCAGCCACCATGGTGGATGGCACGCTGCTATTTCCCACAAAAATCTGATGCCGAGTACTGACTCCGTTTTGACCTTGGCAGAGATTTAAGCGCAACTCCGACAGTCTCCGGGGGGAGCCGAGATTCAGAGTAATCCACTGTGATGCATACCCGCCAGAATTCCAATACGACGATGAGTTGTCGTAATCATAGACATTCGACGGAGCGTTTGCCAAGTACGTGCCAGATGCCTGAGCATCAATGGGAGATATAATGTTTTCAGCAAATACACGTATTTTGTGCCAAGCTACCCATGAGGGGCTTTGGGTTGTGGCTATTTTAATGTAGCGCACGCGCTTTACTGGCGTGGAAAATGCCACAACGACGTCGGTGCCAGGCACGCTATCTTGGCCAGCCGCGAGATTGGCGGACCAAGTGTTTATCAGGGAGAGTGTCCCAAGCGACGTCCCCGCCCAGATCTGATGCGTGGTTGGGCCGCTTACATCTTGTGTTGGCCTCCCGTGAATTCTGGATATTGAATATTCAGAACCAAGGTCGAGTGTTATGGCTGTGGGGTTTTGTGCGCTTGTATATGTTCCAGAGTTCCAATATAGATTATTTTCGGTGTCATATGAAATCACATATTGTGGCGAAGTGCCACTCATAGTGCTCGTTGCAGACGCTGAAATCGGCTGAATCTGAAACGATGCAGCCGCAGCCCTCGACTCGTTAAGAATCGGTGGAGTTTGAGCGCCAACGCCCCACCCACAGGCTAGTATTGAACCTCCCAAGAGCAATCGCGACGCACTCGGAAATAACTTATGCAAATTCATATATCCCTCCCATAAGGCATAAAAAATATAGACACCTTGCTTTGCAAGTGCTTTGCAGAGCGCAGTTATTAGAGAGTTCGATGCTCACGGAGTCGATCCCACTTAGGAGGTGGGCACTTCAAAAGATGTGAATTTACTCACGCTATTCGAGGCGACTGCGATGGAGAATGAAAGCTCGTCTGTGACGATCCTCGGCAGGATGCCCGGCATGTTGGCGCTGACCGCATCGACCGCCTTGCCGAACTGCTTGCAATGCTCTCGCGCCAGGGCTTGCGTACGGAGGACCTTGTTGATGCTGGGTCGCACTGGAACCATCTGGCTTCGAACCCGTGACGGTAATCTGCATGCAATCCGATGGACTCGCGAGCATCCCCGCAATGCGGCGCTGCCGATTCGTCCCGAGAAATCCCAGGTGGCGTTGTCCGTCAAAGTCCGTACGGCCAACAAAAAAGCCACCTCGCGGTGGCTTAACTTGTTGATTCTTATGGTGCGCCCGGCTGGGATCGAACCAGCAACCCCTGCCTTCGCAAGGCGACATCTGCCGGTAGCCCGGGCAAGGCGCCCCGCAATAGAGGCAAGTCACTTGGCGCACCCCCTTCCGAGGGATTGAAACCTCCTGACCGCTCACTACAGTCGCCAGCAGCAGTCCTCCGAGGCTGCATCAGGGAGCGGAGAAAATCATGTGCAAAACCTTGCCGCGCGTGCTGCGCGGAGTGCTGCTGTGCGCTGGCCTTCTTGTTGTCTCGTCGATCGGCCTTGCTCAATCATCTAGTTCAGCCGCATTGGACTTGACGGCATCCACTGCCGCTGGCCAATCGCAAGAGCTCTACGTTCAGACCGCGCAAGCCTCTAGCACACCGTCGACGACCGTGTACATGGAGCAGGGGCAGCTTGCCCGTGCTTCGCAGAACGTCACGGCGCTGGGCGCGGATCTGATGGGTGACCGTGTCAATCTCTACACGGGTGCACTGGAGTTCAACCAAAACGATGTCAGCTTGCCGGGCAATAGCGGCCTGGCCGTTGCCTTGAGCCGTCGCCTGACCGCCGGACGCTCCGAGATGGTTGTCGGCCACTTCGGTAACTGGGACCTCGACATCCCGCGCCTGCAGGGCGTGTTTACTGCGAGCCAGGGATGGGTCAACGGCGCCGGGGCCACCAATCGTTGCTCCCTGTACAGCCAGCCGCCCACGGCAACGGGTGGATCAAACACCAGCTGGTGGGCTCTAGAGTATTGGCAGGGCAACACCTTGCAACTGCCTGGTGGCGGTGGTGGAGAAGTACTGACGCGCTCTTCCACCAACACTGCCAAGCCAACTGACGGCCAGATCTACCCACTCGTGACCCTAGGCGGTTGGCAGTTCCGCTGCCTGTCCAGTCTGGCTTCGGGAGCCGGTGAAGGGTTCCTGGCCGTCGCACCCGACGGCACGCAGTACCGCTTCGACTGGATGGCGTCGCGCTACTACCCATCAATGCGGCATGAAAACGGCGCGATATTGCTGCGCCGTGAAGTCTGGCTCATGCCGACGCTGATCACCGACCGCTTTGGCAACACGGTGACCTATAGCTACGACCCTGCCAACCCTTGGAAGCTGTTGCGCATGGAAGCCAGCGACGGCCGCTATCTGCAGCTCAGCTATGCCCCTCTTGGCAATACGGTGGCGGTGCAATCGGTCAGCGATGGCAGTCGGACCTGGAACTACGACTACAGCGCGGCCGGTGAGCTCGAACGCGTGCGCCAGCCGGATGGGTCTAGCTGGCAGTTCAACCTCAGTGGCTTGGTGCGGCCACTGACCAATGAAGAAACGGGTGCCACCTGCAACTGGGCCGGAGCGGTACCCAGTGGCACCTACAGTGGCACCATCACCCATCCTTCGGGGGCGGTGGGTCAATTCGTCACTGCCTTCACGATGCATGGACGCGCCGGGGTCGACAAAGTCTGCCGCCAAAAGCGGGCCGAACCCGATGCGCCGACATTCGCACAGTGGCCGCATCAACTGATCACGCAGGCGCTCAGCAGCAAGACTATCTCCGGTCCGGGTCTTGGAAACGAGACCTGGACCTACACCAGCAGCTCAGTCGGCAGCTGGGCACCTTGCAGCGGGTGCAACGACAAGCGCATCGTGACGGTCACAGACCCGCAAGGCCATGTGACCCGCCATGTCTACGGCAATCTGTTTCGCGTGAACGAAGGGCAACTGCTGCGACAAGACCAAGGCTGGAACGGCAGCACGGCGCTGCGTAGCACCAGCTACGCGTATCAGTCGCCGTCGGGCATGAGCTATCCAGAGCCGGTTGGCATCAGCCCCTCCGACGTGAGTGACGACTTGGCTTCCCGTCACCGTCCCCAGCGTCAGCGAGTGATTACTCAACAGGGCACCAGTTTCAGTTGGACAGCCAACAGCTTCGACAGCTTCGCCCATCCTACCAGTGTCACACGCAGCGGACCGAGCGGCAGCCGCAGTGAAACCATCAGCTACTTCGACCAGACCGCGCGCTGGGTGCTGGGTCAGACCGACGCCGTCGTGTCCGGTGGACTGACGGTGCTGGACCATGACTTCGACCCCAGCACCGCCTTACCGACCGCGGTCCGCAAATTTGGCGTGCTGCAGCAGAGCTACACCTATCACGCCGATGGCACCTTGGCCACGGTCAGTGATGGCAAGAGCCAGACCACCCACTACAGCGACTACAAGCGCGGCCTGGCTCAACGCATCGACCATGCTGACGGCAGCACCCAGAGCGCCCAGGTCAACGACATTGGCCTGATCACCAGCCTGACCGACGCGGTCGGCTACACGACCGGCTACAGCTATGACGAGATGGGTCGGCTCGAACAGATCACGCCGCCAGCCGGATGGAACGCCACCAGCATCGTGTTTGAACCGGTGGGTAGCAGCGAGTACGGCTTGAGCAGCGGTCATTGGCGCCAGACCATCAGTCGCGGCAATGCACGCACGATCCGCTACTTCGATGCACTGTGGCGTCCGGTGATGACGCGCACTTTCGATGCTGCTGACGAGGCGGGCACGCGCAAGGTCGTCGTTCGCAGCTTCGATGTCGACGGACGCAAGGTCTACGAAAGCTATCCGCAGCGTGATGCCGCCAGCGTCAGCAGCAGCCTGCCTGCTGGCACCCGTACTGCCTATGACGCACTGGGGCGCGCCTTTCGTAGCGAGGCCGATAGCGAACTGGGCGTGCTGACGAGTACGACGGACTACCTGGATGGTTTCCAGACCCGCACCATCAACCCACGTGCCAAAGTGAGCACGCAAGGCTTCTGGGCTCTGGACAATCCCGACGAGGCCGCGCTGGCCACTGTTGCGGCGCCGGCCGGCGTGAACCTCAGCATTGATCGTGACGCTTTCGGGAAACCCAGCGCCATTACGCGTGGCGGCCTCCATCTGGGACAGTCGATCAGCGTGATACGTAGCTATGTCTACGACAGCGGTCAGCGCTTGTGCAAGACCATCGAGCCCGAGCTCGGTGCCACCGTGCAGGACTATGACGGTGCCGGCAACCTGGCTTGGCGGGCGCCGGGCCAGAGCCTGCCGAATGCGAGCAAGTGCGATCGAACCGGTGTGGCGGCGGCAGCGAAGATTTCCTACGGCTACGACGCGCTTAATCGCTTGACGAGCACGGCCTATGGCGATGGCAGTCCCAGCATCAGCCGCAGCTACTGGCCAGACGGCAAGCTCCGCGATGTTAGTACCAGCAGCGGCTCCAGTTGGAGCTATGCCTACAACGCGCTGCGGCTGTTGAGCAGCGAGACGCTTGGTTATGGCGGCAGCAGCCATGAGTTGAGCCGCAGCTATGACAGCAATGGCAATCTGAGTGCCTTGGTCTACCCCTCTGGCGGACCGACGCTGACCTACAGCCCGAACGCGCTGGGCGAGCCCAAGAGTGTTGGAGCCTACGCCAGCGCCATCAGCTTCCATCCGAACGGCGCGGTGGCGGCCTACCGCCTGGGCAATGGCATCCAGCACACCCAGAGCCAGAACCTGCGCGGACTACCACTGCTCAATCGCGACGCCGGCGTGGTGCAAGACCTCTACGCATATGACGCTAACGGCAATGTTTCCAGCATCACCGACCAGCAGGAAAACCTGTTTCATCGCACCTTGGGTTATGACGATCTGGACCGGCTGATCAGCGCCAATGCGCCCAATGTCTGGGGCAACGCCAGCTACAGCTACGACCCGATCGACAACCTGCGAACGGCAGCGGTAGGCAGCCGGTCCAGCACGCTCTACTATGACGCGACGAACCGGCTGAGCAGTGTCGTCACCAACGGCGGCACGACGAGCTATGGCTACGACGCCCTGGGCAATCTGCGCAGCAAGGGGCTGCAGACCTTTACCTTCGACATCGGCAACCGCTTGAGTAGCGCCAGCCTGGGCGGCAGCTACGTGTATGACGGCCACGGGCGGCGCATCAAGATCGTCACGACCGATGGCAGCACGCGGCTGCAGGCCTACAGCCAGGACGGTCAGCTGCTGTGGGCGCAGCGCAGCGGCGGCGCCTCGGTACCGGCGGTGCTGGTGTACGAATGCCCGGCGGGCACGACCTTGTCGGGTGATCGATGCCTGGGCAGCAGCAGCGTCTCGGCCACGTTGAGCTACAGCTGCCCCGCCGGCTACACCTTGTCAGGCAATCAATGCAGTCAGAGCACACAAAGCAGCAGCCCGGCGACGGTCAGCTACAGCTGCCCTGCGGGCTACACGCTGTCTGGCAACCAGTGCAGCCAGACCACGCAGAGCAGCGGCCCGGCCACGGTCAGTTATAGCTGTCCGGCGGGTGGAACTCTGTCTGGCAGCGAGTGCCTGAGCAGCACCAGCGTGGCCGCGACGCCCATCTATTTGTGTCCCGCTGGGTACCAACTCAGTGGGTCCAACTGTTCGCGCGCCACGGTGAGCGAGGCAACGGCCAGCTATAGCTGCAATGGCTATGTGAACTATGACCCTTACAGCCCAGGCTACTGCTTCACGAACTATGTGAGAGGTGAAATAGAGTACGAGGCCGTAGCCAACTGCCAAGTTGAAGCCAACGCCCGTGGTCTGCGGTACGGCCAGGTTCAACGTGTCTATGAGGGCCTTTATCGTTGCTATCTGGCGGCAGCTATCAGCTACAGCTGCCCTGCGGGCGCGGTACTCAACGGCAGTCAATGCTTGGGCACCGAAGTTCAGAATGCCAGCGTCACCAGCTACAGCTGCAGCAGCGGTAGCCTCGTTGGTGGCAATTGCGTCACGACCACCGCCAGCCCCGCCAGTGCCGCCTACAGCTGCCCGAGTGGTCAGTCATTGTCGGGTCAGACTTGCCACACCAGCAGCACGAGCACCATCGCCGCCCAAGCGAGCTACAGCTGCCCGAGCGGCCAGGTGCTCTCAGGCCAGACCTGCTATGCCGGCGGCAGCAGCACGATCCCGGCCTACACGAACTACAGCTGCCCCGGCGGCTATGTCCTCCAGCCCAACAACAGCTGCGTTGCCAGCAGCAATATCGCCGCCACGCCGCGCTACACCTGCCCGCAGGGTGGCACGGTCAGCGGCAGCCAGTGCCTAGGCGGCACCAGCTGGACTTATTACATCCACCTGGGCGGCAAGCAGATCGCCGAGACCAGTGCGGGGGTGACCCAGTATGTGCACACCGACGCGCTCGGCAGCCCAGTGGCGCACA
Organism: Paucibacter sp. PLA-PC-4; assembly: GCF_026241155.1. GTDB lineage: Bacteria > Pseudomonadota > Gammaproteobacteria > Burkholderiales > Burkholderiaceae_C > Roseateles_E. The sequence continues at coordinate 299,707 of NZ_JAPFGP010000005.1, read as the reverse complement.
GCAACGCGGCGGGCGGCATTCTCAACCGCAGCCGCTACGAGCCCTATGGCAATGTAGCCCAGGGCACCAAGCCCAGCCCGGCCACCAGCGTGATCGGCTTCACCGGCCATGTGCAGGATGCCGAGACGGACCTGGTGTATTTGCAGCAGCGGTATTACGACCCGATTGCGGGGAGGTTCCTGTCTGTTGATCCAGTGGTCACGAACACCAAAACAGGTGGGCACTTCAACCGCTACGTATACGCGGAGAACAACCCATACAAGTACACCGATCCAGATGGCCAGGCGCCACACATCGCGCTTGGAGCAGTGATTGGCGGGATCGCAGGCGCAATCGGTGCCGCACGGGCGCCAGACGCGAGCTTCGGCAGCATCGCTCTCGGTGCTGCGGGCGGCGCTCTCGCAGGCGCGATCTCGGCTGCGGCGCCGGTGACAGGCTTCGCGATGCTGAAGGGTTTTGTCGCGGGTGCAGCAGGCAATGTTGTTGGGCAGGCCGTGGGCAGCCCAGGGCAGGTGCCGAGCGTTTCTCAGGCTGTCGCGCAGGGCGCTGTCGGTGCGCTCGGCGCTGGGGTAGGACAGGCGGTTGCGGCCTACACCGGAATCGGTTTAGCAAGTGCCACCAGTCAAGGCGTAGGGACCACGGTCGCCACAGCGGTAAGTACAGCGATCAACGTGGCAATGCCTACCAGCGCGGGCGGTGTGAAGGCACCGACCCCGGCGCCAGCCCCGGCGGCAAACCCTGCACCTAAAATGGTTGACAAAGAGATTGCAAAGTAGATCGCACGATGGACAGCATTCTTGTTCTCGCCGTACTTGGCCTCGCTCTTCACATCTTTGTTGGTGTGTTTGCAGGCCGGGTGCTTGTTCGTCTCACCGAATCCAGCGACCACAGCCCCGGGCGAGCGTCACAGTGGGTTGTGTACGTGCTTGGCTTGGTGCTGATGATCGGCTACGGCTTCGCGGCGGGGCATCTTGCGAAAGCGCTTCGCAACCACGACGCGATCCTGGTGTCCTTCGCGGTCATCATGCTTGCCACCGCTCTCATCACTTACCGGCGCCTCCGTGATGCTGCGGCAAAGCCTTGAGCCGTGCCCGACCACCGATCTTCTTGCCGCCCTGGTCCTCGCAAGGCCCGGTACCAGGTCTTGCCTATTGCCTGACCACAGCCGTGGTCACCTGCCCGACGTCAAGACATCCCGCAACGCTGCCCGGCCACTTGTGTGGCCGCCTGGGGCTCTGGCAAGATCGGTCTCGCAAAGACATTGCAGCCGGTTCGTCCGACTGCTTACCGCCCACCGTGGCCCCTCGGGGCGTAGTGGATCACGGTTCATCATCAGGTCCTAATCTGTAGTCAAGACCTGGCCCTAGGAGGAGTCTGGAAACACCAGTGTTGCGGATATGCCGCGCTACACCTCTCCGCAGGGTGAGTGAGTCAGTTTCAGCCGATGTCTGAGTGCCGCGAAGATCACAACTTACTGCTACACAGAGCGGCGCTAGATCGTGGGGGTCAGGCTTGACCATGTTCACTTTGGAGGGCCGACCCTTATCTTGCTCTTCCGGCCTGCAATTGCTGTAGTTGGCTAGTCTTTCGAATGCGTGCCTTACCGGGCGGCGAGGTGACGCGCTTCAGGCAAAAGACCGCCCAGACCTTGAATAAGCTAGGGAGATGAAATGAAGAAAAGACGATTGGCATTTCTGGCGTTGTGCTGCGCAACCGGCGGCGCCAGTGCCGAGTATCAGATCAGTTTTGTCCGAGGGGACATGACTGCATCGGTCCAATACTCGAACTACCCGGCCGTGACGGAGGTGCAGCCCATCAACCCCAACGTGCCACCCACAACTGGCCTGCGGGCTGTCGCCGAATCGTTCTATGGCGTGAGGGATCAGGTGCAAGCAAGTCTTGGCGCGGCATTGAATAGGCAGGCCAATGCCCTCGGCGGTACGTTTACGCCGCAAGCCCTTTCGGGCCCCATGCGGATCGCCTTGAGCGGCAGTGCCGCTGGTCAGGAGGCGAAGGCGACGATCACGTACTTTGACGGTTGGCTGCGAGTGCCCAAGTCGTTCCTCGGTGGTGTAGTGACGGTTGATTGCACGGCCTTAATCAGCCTGTCCGGGACGCAAACCACGATCCGGTACAACCCCTACACGCTCCAAGTCGATGAAAATTCCTCGACCGCTACTACGGACGCGAGCTACAGCATGGTGTCGTGCGAGTCGAATTTGCACTTCTTGCCAATTGTTGGAAACTTAATCGAAAAAATAGCTGTCGACTACGCGATTGATGGCTTGAATGCCGCACTGAAAAAGGTACCGGCTCAGATCCTCTCTGGGGCGATCGGGCTGGTCAATGATGGCTTGAGCAAAGTCGCTTCAGCCTACTCGGCGTGGACTCCCATTCATCCTGGCGGCGGGGCTCCTTCGGTCAAGAGCTACCTTGCTAGCAACGCGGCCTACTTCCTGAACGGAAGAGCGCTGTCCTTGCAGATTGATGAAGCGCCGCGCCGCTTCGAGAACCCCACTTGGGGAAGCCCGGTGAGCTCGAATGTCTATCGATTCCGGGCAGACGCGTTCAAGCTTGACCTCTCGGATCACAACAGCTCGCTGACACTCAAGTTGACGGAGGAGCGGGACTATCGGTACATCTGGACCTGTTCAAAGCCTGTCGGCCAGCAATGCCCGATTGATCATTGATCACTGGTAGGCGAGCGGGCGATGTGACCTGCTCTCCTCCTTGCCATACTGGCGTCACGGCAGCGAAGCCCGTCAACCAGGAGCACTACCGTCGGCCCAAACAGAAGCCACTACTCAGGCCGCTTGGTAAACAACACGCGGTACTTGAGTCCAAATTTGAGTCCAAGGCGCAGACGGCTGAGTGCAGAACCCAGCATTCATGCGGCCTAGCAGTCAACCACCGTAATTTGTATCGATGCCCATGCCGGCAGTGTCGTCGGATTGACCTCCACTGCCGGAAAGAAATCTCACTGTTCTGGGGTGAAAAGGCTTAAACGAAGTCCTTCTTGGCCGTCTCCTGGGTAACGGGTCTGGAACTCAACTCCGTGGCGGGCGTCTCTCTCGAAAGGCTCGGTGAATTTACTGCGATAGTTAAACCAGAGGGTCGGCTTGCTGCGTGCGCCAACGATGATGGCTTCGATGGCGGCCTCATTGGGGAGTCCGTGGACGTCGCCGTTCGTGCTAATTAGCCAGTGGTCTGCGTCGACCAGTTCCATGAATTCAGAGGTGATGTTGTTGCGGCTGCCGTGATGCGAGACCTTGACTGCATCAACCTTAAGGAAAGCCTGCCCATCGACGAGCATCTTTCGGATGGAGTCGCAAACAATGTCGGCATGCGCATCTGCCAGAAACAGGCATGTGCGGCCACGATAGGACGCGAGGAATGCGATGCTGCTGCCATTGGCCTTCGATCCATCGTGCCCCCTCAGTTGCTTCTGAAGTTTGTCGGTGATGTCCTCGGGTCCCAGAGACAACTCGCTACCGTGGTACTTCGTGGTCTTGACCAACTCTTCCCAGCCCGACTCAAGGTCACCGGGATCGGCCTCCCACGCCGCGACGTCCCTCTCCCATTGCGTCGCCATTTCTAGTAACTTGCTTCGATTCGGGGAAAGCAGAGTCAACTTCATTCCGTCTGCCAGCGGTATCTCGATCAGGCAACCGCTATCGGGCAGCATGACCGCCTCGCCCTTGAAGGCCTTGTTCCAGGACGCAGCATTACGTCGATGCAGCAGCGCGCTGAGGAACTCGCCATGCTTGCCCCCAAGTGGCCTTTCGCCTGAGCGCATGTGCTCGTAACCATTGAACCAAATCTCTTGGGGTTGGATGAGCCACTTTGCAACCGGCGGCGCAAGCAAACGGATGACCCCTTCGATATGGTCCGTATCGACATGCGTGATAACCAGTAGCTCCACATTCCGATCGTCGTCGGGCAGCTTGTCCAGATGTGCGGAGATCGCCTGCCATGCGTTGATCGGCCCGGCATCGACAAGGACGCGGCGCCGTTTGGTTCCGTCGCCATACTCGATCCACAGCGCGTCACCGTGCTTTGCCGGAAGCATGTGGATGTCGAACTGCACCTTACCCCCGTGTCTCAAGTTCCCAGTCGGCATCACCGTAGGCGAGCAGGCTTAGCGACAGGAGTTCGCCGTGAAGCAGGGCTTGCTGGCGCGTATCGCGTAGCGCCTTGCCAATCGTGGTGAGGCCGTCCGGGTTGCTGAACATCGTGTCCGTCAACCGGGACGCCGCGGCAGCCGCCTGCTTCCCGTAGAGCGTTGACATGGTAGCCACGACGACCGCTGCGCCGCGCAAGCGAAATGTCATGACATACGCGCCGAAATCAGCAAGCGCTTGGGCGATGTCGCAGCCGATCAAGAGCACGACCGGCGCTATCGCAGTCGTTGCGCCTGATGTGACATGCCCGCGGGTCAGGTCCACGATGGACAAGGTAGTACCCTCGATCTCGAGCGTGGCCTCTCTCCCATTGCTGTCTGCGTGAACCAGGCCGACGATGAGCGGCGGATTGGTCTTGCTGACCACGGCTCTCCATTCTTCCCAAGACGTTAGTATGTGGGCAGTGACCAAGGTGTACTTGCCGAGCGCATCCTGCACCTGCCTGCGCGGTTCGGCCGTCACTCGATTGCTGAACGCCATCACTACGTTCCCACGGAGCTTGATCCTTCCAGATGCAGGCGAGTGTTCTGCGAGGAGCGTGGCGACCCCAGGAGTGACCTTGGTCCTGTCGAACTTGTGACGCTCGATGATCTTGGATAGGCCCCAGAAGCCCATCGGACAGACATGCGCCGCACTGTGGTCTGACGTAGCGAGCGGGCAGGTGCCAGGGCAATCGCCACCCTGAATGGCTGCTTTCCAGTTGGGGCAGGGCTTCGCGCAGTCGGCGGGAGATGGATGGTCGTAGACGAACTCGAGCGGCAGGACGCCGTCGGCACGTGAATCAACGAGTTGAATACGATGACTCTTCGATATCCCTTCCTGGTCGCGCCGCTCGAATCCACTGCCGAAGAGACTCATGCCCAGCAGATGGCCCTGACGAGCCAGGATGACGATGAGTTCACGACCGGGTTCACTCTCGAGGCCATCCTGCATGTCCACGCCGATGCGGGCCGCCTTGCTCAGTGCGTCGTGAATGTCCCTCCCGATCGCAGCAGCGGCAGCGAGGGCAGTGATCTGCGTTTGCTCGCCGCGATAGACGGCGGCGCCGGCGGCGTCCTGGCTATCGCAACTCGCGACGAGGGCCAGGTCGAATCCGTTGGATGCATCAAGGCTGCTCAGGCGGTGGCTAACAACGACGTGCTCTTCGAGATGCGGCGTGCCGTCCGGCAATGGGCGCTCATTCAAGCCCAAGACCTTGCCTAGCAGGCGTGCTGTCTGCAGGACTCTACCGTTGTGCAGCAACGTTAGGCGGCCATCGAAGTTTCCCGCTGGACCGGAAGTGAATGTCAGTCGGCAAGTGCTGCTCGGGCCATGCGGTGCAATCTTCAGGCTGCCTTGCACGCCGGCACGAATGTAGGTGGGCTCGCTCAGCCATACCGTTAGGGTTGATAACTCGCCTGGAGGCAGAAGGTGATCGGGAAAAGCGCATGGCAACGAATTCCATGCCTCCTCAGCTGGGCCAACCCGGATGTCGATGGCACACGGTGAGTCCGCCCGGAAGCCACCTTGGGCAGGAACGGCATGAGGCTCAAAACAGAAGGCCTGTTGTTGAAGAAACCGAGCTAGCGAAGCGTCGTTCGAGTCATCGCCCGCAGAACGCCGCCGCGTACCGATTCGAGCTCTGTAGCTAAAGTTCGTGACGGAGGTACCAGAACCTCGTGGACTGCGCAGGATGTCTTCGTCAAGCGCCTTCTTCATATCTGCGCGATTGACGAGATCCTTTTTGGTCATTGCAACGGCGGCGGCAATGCTCATCACGAACTCGGCAAGTTGGGTCCGGCTGCTTGAGTTAGCCACCAATACCCTTGGCTCGAGCGCCTCGCAGAGGGACGCCAGATCGCAGTATGCGAACAATGAAGCCATGCCACTCCAGCCCAGGACATTCGGCGCGCGAGTCTGCGCATCGAGCAGTTGCCTGGCGGGCCAAGCGCCGGTGTGCCGAAGAACCGAGCACACCACCAACATTGCGCACGCGCGATCCTCAACTGATCCGACTGCAGGGGAGACATACCCGAACGCGGTCACCAGCAGGTTGGCGTCATTGCCGTAAAGCTGACGAATGATCTGTTCCGGCGCCGCTCCCGGACCGAATGTTCCTCGGAGCGTGGCAGCGAGAATGCCCATCGCGATCGGCGTGGGTGGTTCGGATCGCAGAACCGCGTGCGCAGCTAGCGGAGTGCAGTAGGCACGGACTTGAGCGGCGAAAGATGCGAGCGTGGCCTGGTCCTCATGCGCCCTGGTGCCGGCCAAGAGGCGTTCCAATACGGCATCAACCCAATTCGCTCGGTGCTCGTCGCTCATTGCGACTCCTGCCTCGAGAGGAAGCCTTGGATGTAGCTCCCGACCACGACTTCCGCGGCTTCACCCGGCATTGCCTTTGCATGTTGAACCAACCCCGACAAAAATCCTGTCGCATCCGACTGCAGGCGCTCGATTGCGGTCCGGAGCATCAGGGCTGCGTAGGCGCCTTCATCGCCAGGCCCCGATGACTCGGGAGGCGCCGAGCGACGGCGCGAGGTAGTTGCTGGTGCGAAAGTCTTGCCGTGTTGGATGGGGACCGATAGTTGTCCCATCATTTCTAGTCTTGACAGCAGCATGTCCTCACGCGGGCTGATCGGGACCGGTATCCCCATGCCCCTTTGCTTTCGGCCTAGACGCTTGTTCATGAATGCCAGTACGTGGGGCCTGACATGCTCCCGACGCGCTATGGCTACCGGATCCGGCAAGCGATCAGGCGAGTAGAGCTCGGCGCAGGTGCTCGTGCCTACGCGCTGGCCCGGGGGCATCAGCAGGAGAACGACGAGCAAGGCCACGAACCTCTCGCGGAGATCTTCGTCCAGGGTGATTCCAGATCCGAGAATCTGGACCGCTGTCAGCGTCGACTTGTAGTCAGAAACACCGTTGCCAAGATATCGGCGCATGCAGACCTGGGCGAGGGGCCGCCCAACGACACTGCGGTCCAGGGCCGCGAGGATCATGATGGCGAATGTTCGACCCTGGCGTCTTAGCGCTTCAGAGAACTCTTGCGTAGCGATCGCAGCGTTTGTTGCCGCTTGATCTGCGACCGCTTGCGCAGCAAGGCCTTCGGCAATCGTGCGGTGGGGCCAAACCACCAGGGCGCTGTCATTGGTTCCTTGAAAGGTGATCAAGCCCGCACTGCTCGCCGTCTGCAGCCAACGCCCCCCCGCCGATCCACCGAAAGCTGGAGGGATCGCCTCTGCACACGCAATGAACTCGGCTCGGGTGTTTGCGCCCTTTATGGAGCTTAGCGCGACCTGCCGAGCTATAAGGAGGAAGCGATTCCCCTCTGATATGCCTTGACCAGGGCTACCAAGTTCAAATGCCGCACGTACGAGGTGTTCGCTAAGCAGGAACGTCAGATCCATGGGGCGCTTGACATCCAGGAGATCGGCTTGGTACGCGTAGAGCGCCATCACGACCTGCAGAGGAAGCGGCGCGGCGTCCTCCCACTCGACATCCGCAACCTGCCTCCTGAACCTCTCCAAAGCATGCGCGTCCGGGATGTGCTGCGAGGCGAGTGACTGAACCTCATCCTCTGCGAGCGGCTGGAGGGAAAAGCACGGGATCTCAAGAAATCTCGCTCCAAGAAAGTCTTCAAATGGCCGGCTGGAGAACACGGTCTGCACCGAGAAGCCGAGAGCGCCGACACGCGCGAACAACTCGGCACGCTTCCTGACGTCGACTTCGTCGAGCGCATCGATCAGGAGGATCAAATGGAGGCCGTTGTGCCTGATCGATCGGCGCACTCGCTTGGCTGCCTCGTCAGTTGCTCCGAGGACCTGCGCGATATCGCAACCAGCAGCCAAGAAGGCGCTTGCGCTCACCAGCACCGGCAGTATGGGCCGGTCCTGGACGCGCAATAGATGCATCGCGACTTGGTACAGGAGTGTCGACTTACCGCTCCCGGCGCCGCCTACAACGAGGACAGCCGGAGCTGTGTCCAGGCTCCGAACGACCGCCGTCAGCGCATCTTCACTGGAGTCACGAGCCGAGTGCCGCTGAAGGGCGTCCTGGTCCCGGTTGAGCCTGACGGCACGCAATGGAAGCAAGTTGGTGGGAAGAGCCGCTTGCAGCAGCGAGAGGTAGCTGAGCGTCGCGTTCTGTTGCGCAACCTGATGGCAGAGTTGTCTTATCTGCTGTGCTTCGAGATCGAGGTGGAGCGGGCTTTCAGCGATAGCGCTGATCCACCGGGAATCGACCGCCTGCACAGATCCAGCATCATCGGACGCCCCCGCTCCCCGGATCATGCCGACGACCAGGCGGCGCTCATCGTCCCAGACCGGGCCGCCGCTGTGTCCGGGCCCGATGCTCTTGCCGTCGAAGCGGTTGTCCTTGCGTGGATGGCCCTGGCCCCGGAACGCAACCGGATGCAGAGCTGAGCGCGCCGCCATCTCTTGGTACTCGACGTTCCACGCGGTGCAAGGGGCGTTGGAGGCGTGCTGGTACCCGGGGAATCCTAGCGGTAGCAAGCGAACGTCTTCGAGAAACGCAAGGGATGCGTCTCCTTGGGTCGCTGAAGAACCTCGCGAATAGTCCCACCTGGCGGTGTCGGGAAGCAGCCTCAATAACGCGCAGTCCTCCTTGAATGTTTCTGGCTTCAACTGGCTATCCCGAAGCCAATCGCGGTCATCTCGCGAAGGATGATCAATCAGCGACTGCCAGTCCGGACCATGCCATCCGCGGTCCAGGACCATGGCATCGATCGATACCGGCGTATCGCGCCATACGTGATGCAGCGTCACGACCTCGCCGGGCATGACGTTCAGATGCAGAAGAACATGGCTGCAGGTTATGACGACGCCGTCTTCATGCACGAGGAAAGCCATCCCCGTGGCCTTCTCGATCGACGGATCGGCAATTGGATATGGACCATCCTGAAAGAAGAACAGCCCTCTTTCAACCGGTTCCTCGTGCTGCAACAGACGTATGGGCATGACTCAGGCGTCGGCGAAGATGTCGGCGTAAGCCGAGAGCGTTGCACTCTCTTCGAAGCGTTTCTTGGTCTCGACGGATTCGAAGTAGATGGTTTCAAGCGCGTAGTCGCCAACCAGGGAGTCGACGACTGTGTTTAGTTGAATCGTCTCGAAACGGTCCAGAAGCTTGAAGTGGCCGACATCGCGAGGATTCCGGGTGATATTGGTCTGGATGTAGATCCACTCCGGGTCTGCGGTCTCCATGACCGCCGCCGCAGGTGCGGCGAAGGGCGATCGCATGAGAATCCGTGCAGCAGCCGCACACTGCTTCTCGAAGCCTTCGATCTTCTCCAACTGGCAGTAGACCGGACGGTACAGGTAGGGATCGGTTAGTGCCGCAACCTCGCCGAGCGTGAGCATGTCATCTGAGGCAGGCTGCACACGTCCTTGCTCCACCAACTTCCAGATTTCGTTGAGTTCGGAGCCCGCCGACTTGATCAAGGGCTTGATGGCGTTGGCGTTGTCCAGGAGGTCGCTGCTGCCCACGGAGCCACCTTTCGCGAAAGCGATGTAGAGGGAGTCGAGCACAACCTGCTCGATCTCGGCTCCGGTGAAACCGTGTGTACGTTCGACAACTGCATCGATGTCAAACTGGTCCGGGTCATACCCGCGATTGCGGAGATGCCCCTTCAGAATTACTCTGCGGCCGTTCTTTCCAGGACATCCGAAGAAGAAGCGCGCATCGAATCGGCCCGCTCTCGTGACTTCTGGAGGAAGGGAGTTGTACTGGTTCGCCGTCGCTACAACGAAGACGGGATATCGGTTCTCCTGCATCCAAGTCAGGAACAGCCCCTTGATGTTCAGGTCGCTCGTGCTGGAACTCGTGTTGGCGGAACTGGCGAGACCCTTATCGATTTCGTCAATCCAAAGCACGCAGGGCGCCATCGCCTCGACGACCTTCAGAGCCTGTCTGGCCCGGGCCTCACTTGAGCCTACCCACTTGTGGCGCAGTGAGCTCAGATCCATGCGCACGAGGGGCAGATTCCAGCGATGCGCAGTTACCTTTGCTGCGAGGCTTTTTCCAGACCCTGGAATTCCGAGCAAGAGCACTCCGCGCGGGAGTCGATCTATGCCCGAGGAACGGGCTCGTTCCGGGGCAGAGAAGGCCGGATACCTCGTATGGAGCCACTCGTCGAAGCACTCCATCCCGCCTAGCTGTATTGCCCGCTCAGGTTCAAGCAATTGAAGGGCCGCACTTCTCGCAACGTGGCGCTTCTTTGCTCCGCGCAGCGCGCGCATCAGTTCCGCCGATGTGACGTTGTCAGCATCTTCCTGTATCGCTCTCTTGAGGACCGCTCTTGTCTCCCCAAGAGTCATGCCCGCGGCTTCCTCACACAGTTCCCCGAGCACTTGGTCTCCCTCGATGCTGTCGGGGAGATAGCGCGGGATCAAGACATCTCGCATGCTGACGAACAACTCGAGGCGACCAGGCAACGGTAGATCGATTCGATTCAGTTCTTCCCGAAGGTCGTCCGGCAACTCCGCATCAGCAGCGAGGAGGTAAAGCTTCTGTCCACCGTCTCGCTTAATCAAGTCGTGATACGCCTGCTTCAGCGCACCTATGGCCTCGAACCTTCCGCCAAGTGGGTTATCTCGGAGAAAATGGTGAGCATCCGGGATAAGGCACACGGCGTTTGCGGGAAGCCGTGCCACCTGATAGATCGCCGCGATGAATGAACTGACCTCTTGGCTGGTCTCTCCCGCCATCGCCTTGCGGATTTCATTGTGGATGCGGTTGAGGATGGCTTGGTTTGGCGCACTTCGTCCATCCCTGTCATCCACCACGATCTGCACCTTGCCTGGCTCTTCGCGCCAGTGGTAGATCAAGTCGCGACTCGTTGTACCTCCACCGAACCGGAACCAACGCTTTCGGTGGTCCTGGAGGACGCCCTGCTTCATGACAAGTTCAGCCATGGTCGCAGCTTCGTCAGGGTCCGTCTGTTCTGACATCAGTGCGAAGCTGAATTGAAATTGCTTGCCGTCGCGGGTGTCGACTGCTCTCTCAAAGCTCGACTTGCCCGCCGCACCACGCCAGATCCAGAGGTCGCGTTTGGGCTCCCGCTCGCAATGGCGATGAATCGCTTGGACGAATCTCTCCGTTTCCACGGTGGTAGCCAGGATGACCGGGTGTGAGTCCGCGAGGGCTTTGGTCGCCAGGTATTCCGTTCGCCGAAAGTAGACTGTCTTCAGGATGTGATCCGAAGAAGACGGAATGTGCCGAACGATTCGTCGGCAACGTTCAATGCCAGAGCCCAGGAACACTGAGTCGAGCTTGCGTTCGATCGCGTCAACTAGTTCTTGTGCGGGCGCTCCGGCAATGCTTGATCCGAGTTGCTGCAAAACGACGTCGACTGGACATTGATCGCCTAGGGCCGATGCGGTGAGGCCATCCTTCATGCCTTCCCAATCGACGTTATCTAACAGTTGATCAATCGACCTGTCCATTGACTATCTCCTTGCCAATCTGGATGCTCGATATTTGTATGTAACACCGCTCGGGTGGCCGCTGCTACTGAGTTTTGCTACCTACACATATGTGACGCAAGGAAGGCGGCGTTGTCCTCGCTCCGAGGAGCCGAAACAACTATAAAGAGTGCGCTGGCACGGGCCAAGCGGGCGCTGGATATGGCCTTCCGGCGATGAAGTGCGCGCGCATGCCCGCATCGGCCAGCGCATAGCCCCAGTTGATCAAACGCCCTTGCTCGACGCTCGTTGACTCGTTCAAGCGCGTTCGAACTGCCTGTAGTTCACGCGTCGACTTGTTGTCCTTTGCGAGTGCATCGGCTAGGCCGTATGCGTCGATGTGCGTGGTGATGCCCCAGTACGAGCCTGCCTTCTTTGGCGGGGGCACGGCATCTTCGCTTGGAGCCGCCTGCGCCGACCGGGATTGCTGCTTTAGCCACCGCTTGCGCAGCGCCCGCGTCTGGTCTGTGACGATATCCAACACGCGGATCGCCTGGCGCGTCCAGTCCGTCGGCGGCTCGGCGTCGATTTTGAGTGGGGCGCCCGCATCGGAGACCAGCACAGTGCTGCAGCCATCCCAGACGGCTTCAAGGCCCATGTTGTCGTACATGCCCCCATCGGCCAGCAACAGGCGGGACTTAAGGTCCTGCCTGCTGGCGAACGACACCGGCACCTCTGGAAATTCCCTCCAAAGTGCCGCGTCAACTTCGACCTCTACAGGTGAAAGCACGGGCGGGAACGCGGAAGAGGCGCACACGGCCCGCGCAACCGAGTGGTCCGGGTTCGGAATTTCGCCGATGCGATGGTCCGCCATGCGCTTCTTCTCGACCCGCGCCGACGAGTCAGTCTGCAGGCTCGTCGCGTAAAAAATGAAGCGTGGCGTCTTATCCCTCTCGAAAGACGGAATGTCGGCGAGCCGGGCTTGGTGGAAAAGGTGCTCGTCGTACCGTTGGATCAACTTGTCGAAAACTGTACTGAATATGGAGAGCAGGCCTTCGATCCCCGCAAAAACATCAAGGTTCTTGCCTCCCATGGAGCGAAGGGGCGCGACGATTAGCGGCACGAAGTTCGTCGCGACGCCATCCGCGCCATCGCCAGTCCACTCGAGATCCTTCCAGCGCGTCGCCAGCACACCGTTGCAGATCGATCCGCCAGAAACACTCGAGACTACGTCAAGCTTGCGGAGCCAGCCGAGTTCGTTGAGGCGCCAGAGACTGCCTGGACTGAAGAGCATTGCGCGGTAGCCTCCGCCAGAGAGGCAGAGACCCATATCGAGCTTGTCGGGCATGAGCGCTCCTTTGACCGGTTCCATGGTGGAAGTAGTCGATGTATCCCGGCGCACTGTTCATGCAGACATTGGCTTGGCGCTTGGATCCTGGTTCACGCCAGATATTCTCGACGAACCGTGTTCCCAACCTCAACACCGTGTGCGACGTCACTCGCAGCTAGTTGGCCGCAATCTTATGTCCACGCCGCTAGCACGGGTCACAACGATGCTCACCCGGGGCGCCAATGCCTGCGACGGGCTTATCTGCGTGGTGCACGTTATCAATTGCTCAGTTGCTCACGATCGGTCTCGCGCAAGTCCAATTCGGACTTCGGTCTGCCCTACGTCACATCAACTTCATTTGTAAAACCGCAGAGATACTGATATCGAGAGCTAGCAAAGGTTGAACGAAACTCCAACTTGCAGTACCAGACGCCCTCCACTCGGACGCGGTCACCATCCTTTGCAGACTTTGCCGCCTCAGCGCGAGTTTCTCACCCTCAATTCTGGGGATGTATCTCGCAAGAACGACCCGACAATGTCGAATCAACTAGTCGAGCTCTTGCTCGCCTTTGGTTCGTCTTTTGCCAACAGGTATGACCTTGGCCTCGGATTCTGTATCCCATCACCGAGCGGCGATGTGACTTGTCGGACCACGCCGCAAGCCGGTTTTTCTCGAACTGCATCGGGCTGATGTAGCCCGGCGTCGAGTGCAGCCGAGCGCTGTTGTACCAGAGCAGCCAAGGCATGATTTCGTCTTTGGCCTGGCGCCTGATTTTGAAGCGCTGCCCGTGCAGTCGCCCGACCTTCAGTGAGCCGAACAGCGTCTCGTTACAGGCATTGACCCAGCGGTCCCCCTTGCGACTCATCGAGCTCGTGATGCCGTACTCCTTCAGCACGTCCCTAAAGTCGTTGCTGGCAAATTGACTGCCCCTGTCGCTATGGAAGATCAGTCCATTTTGCTTGTCTGGGTGCCGCTTGAACCAGGCCATGCGCAGCGCGTCAATGACGATGCCGCGCGTCATGGCTTCTTGCAGTGACCAGCCCACGAAATGGCGGCTGTACAGATCGATCACGACTGCCAGAACAGCCAACCTTCGTCGGTGGCGATGTAGGTGATGTCGCCCGCCCAGACCTTGTCCGGCACGCTCACCGAGAACTCGCGGTTGAGCAGATCGGGCGAGATCGGCAGCGTGTGATTGCTGTCGGTCGTGACCTTGAATCGCTTCTTGCCCTTGCATCGAATGGCATGCAGTTGCATGAGCTTTTGAACCCGATCATTGCCCACGCGAATGCCTCGCGCGAGCAGCTCTTTTCAGACTCGCGGCCGGCCATAGCCACCTCGGCTCTCGGCGTGGATGGCCTTGATGTGCACCAGCAGCGCATCGTCGCTCAGATGACGCTTCTGAGCTGCGCTGGCGCGGCGCACGAAGTGCTCGTGATGTCCCGCCACGCTCGCCTCCAGCACCCGGCATTGCACCGAGATTGGCCACACCTTCTTGTGTCCTTGGATGAAGGCGTACTTCAGTTCGACGCTTTTGCGAAGTACGCCGTCCCTTTTCCCAAGATGTCGCGCTCCATCTTCACTCGCGCCAGCTCCGCTCGCAGCCGCGCGATCTCCATCTGCTCGGGAGTCAAAACCTTGCTGTCCGCGCCACTGAGATTGCCCGCTCGGCTGGCCCTCACCCAGTTGAACAGCGCCTGATCCACCAGGCCCAGCGTGCTGGCCGCCGCCGCGATGCTCTGCCCGCCCTCAACCAAGCGAACTGCCTCTTGCTTGAATTCCAGCGTGTATCGCGCCCTGGTCGTGCTCGTCTTTGGCTTCGTCATTTCGTTTCCTCTTGCTTGGATTGGACCACTCAGCAAGGGAGACGTTTTTCGGGGACAAGGTCATTCTGCGCCGCTCCTCTGCTTCAGAAAACTACCGCACGGTCGCGCGTCCGCTGACGTGACGTGCTTGACAACGTACGCATGGAAAAACATCATCTCATTACCAGCCGGAGCACCCCCTTTGCCTTCAACAATACTGTTCATTCACGGCACCGGTGTCCGACAGGCTCGCGCCGAATCGTCGCTGGGGTTAATCAGGGCCTGCATGGGCGAGTACCTTCCGAGTTGGGACCTGCAGCCATGCGCTTGGGGCGACGCCTTCGGAGCGACGCTGAACAAGCGCGGCGCCTCGGTGCCGAGTTATGCCCGTAGCGGGGACGCCTCCGCTGCGCTGGATGCAAAGCAGCGAGCTCGGTGGATGCTGCTCGCCGACGATCCCCTACTTGAACTGCGGGTCGCTCCGGAGGAGTCCTACCTCGGCGGTCCGCCGGGTGCGGCGATCTGGGCGCGCTTGGAATGCCTGGATGCCGATGCCTCGCTGCGCTCGGTGCTCGCTCCGCTCGACTTGGAAGGTGACTGGGCTGAATTTGTCGGGGACGTGAAGCGCGATCCAGAGTGGCAAGCCGTCGTCGTCGCACTCACTCTCTCTGAAGCTTCCGCCAGTGCGATGATGGCGCGCGCCTTGGTCGCTGCGTTCCAGGGCCGATTGAGGGAGCACATGCAGCCAGAGCTGGCGGCCAAGGACCGAGATTCGTTGGAGGGTTCCCTGCTGGCTCCCCTTGGTGGGCCTGCAGGCGGCGGAATCACCGATTGGCTGCTCGATCGGATGACCGGCTACGTGAGGCGTCGCCGTGGCAGCTTAACGGATCTTGCGGGTCCGGCAGCCGGGGACATCCTGCGGTACCAAGCTAGGGGCGAAGAGGTTCGCGGGCTCATTGGAAGTCGCGTAAACCAGTCCGGAGCCCGCGTGCTGCTGGCCCACAGTCTGGGAGGTATCGCTGCCGTTGACTGGCTGGCGCTCGGGGCCCGTCCGATCGACGCCTTGATCACCGTGGGCTCTCAGGCGGCATTTTTTTACGAGATCGACGCGCTGGTCTCGCTCAGGTTCGGTACGTCGTTGCCGTCGTTCTTCCCCCAGCGCTGGCTCAACATCTACGACGAGAGCGACATGCTGTCCTACCCTGCGACCGGCATATTCCCGGGATACGTTCAGGACCTGCGCGTGGACAACGGCGAGCCGTTTCCTGAGTCGCACAGTGCCTACTTCGGCAACCGCAGGGACGTCTGGCCCGCGGTGGCCGATTTCCTTGGCAGCGGTACCGCGTGACCTCAGTCCTGGCCTGGATCGTCGCGGTCGAGCGCCACACGTCGGGGACCGATGGCAAGCAGAGTCCACTGGACCACCGGGCGCCAATATCGCGGACTGCGCTGGCTTGGGCCGAGTGGCTGAAGGACAAGCCAGGCACGCGGCTGCTGATGAATGTCAGTGCGCCGCATGACTCCGATGAAGGCCGGCGGCTCGAGGCGCTGCGGCCGTCGCTGCTGAACCCGGTGATGGCGGCCCAGGCCGGGGCGGTGGCACTGCACCAGTCGCTGAAGGTCGTGATCAGCGGTCCACGCGCCGACGTTCTGCTCCTGCTTTGGACCGGCCACGGGGTGATGCACGGCCGAGACCGCTTCTTGATCCACGCCGACTCGCTTGACCCCAAGAACCTCCACTCCTGGGAAGTCGACTCGCTGCTGCAGTACCTGCGCGATGACAGCGCGCCGCCGCTGCAGATCGGAGTCTTCGATACTTGTGCCGAAATCCGGGAGCAGCCGGGCCACGAGAAGCTGGTGGGGGGCAGCGGGAAGGGGCGGCGCCAGCAATTCTTCCACCACGCCTCGGCTGCCGGAGCATTCGCGTCCTTGGGTGAAGTGACTGTTGGGGGCCTGGCCCTGGAGTCGATGCAGCAGCTCGAGTGGCCTCCCGAACCCAAGAGGCTTCACGAGCTTCTCCTGCCAAGGATCGAGGGATTGCCGTCGGGACCGCATCTGCTCGAGCGGACCACGGGATCTGGTGATGCGTGGTCCAGCGTCCACGCATCTTCGCGGATCACAAACCTTCCGACGCGTAACGTCCAGTTTGCCGGCCGGGACGACTGGCTCACCAAGATCCACTCGGACCTGGCGGTCGACCGGCCGATCGTGGTAGCCCAGGCGATCGCCGGCCTCGGCGGGATTGGGAAGACTCAGCTCGCGCTCGAATACGCGCACCGGCATGAGCATGACTACCAGATTGTCTGGTGGGTGAAATCAGAGACTAGGGCATCGCGCGAGGCCGACTTGCTCGAGCTCTACAAGAAGCTCGAGCCCGGCCAGCACGAGGGGCAGCCTGTCGCCGCGAGCCTTGCAGCACTCCGGCGCTGCTTGGAATCCAACCGTGGCTGGCTGCTGGTCTTTGACAATGTGGAGAAGCCGGACGACATCCGGAACCTTCTGCCGGTGAGCAATCGTGGCCACGTCCTCATCACCTCCCGCTTCTCATCCTGGGGCAGTGTCGCCGCAACGCTTTCGCTGCCCGTCTGGTCGGTCGAGGAATCGGTGCAGTACCTCAGGCAACGAACAGGAAGGCCGAACGATCCCGACGCCGCCGAACTCGCGGATCGCCTCGGGAACCTGCCGCTTGCCCTTGAGCAGGCCGCTGCATACGTGGAGGAGTCGCAGGTCAGCATTCGACGCTACTGTGATCTTCTGCGTGACCTGGGACAGGACCTGATCGGGAGCTCGGCCAAGACAGCGATATCGACCATCTGGAAGCTGTCGCTCGAGGCTGTGCAGGAGCGATCGCACGAAGCCGTGGCGCTCTTGCAACTAATGGCGTTCCTTCCGCCGGACGAAGTGACTCGGTCAAGACTCGTGGGTGCAAGCCTATCGACGGTGCCTGACCAGCTCCGGGACCTGTTGTCGGATGAACTGCATCTGAATGATGCGGTTGCTGTTTTGCGAAGCTTCTCGCTGATCAATGCGACCCCGGAGACCTTGTCTGTCCATCGACTCGTTCAAGTCGTGGTCAAGGAGCGGCTGTCACTCGAAGACCACAAGACGTACTCGGACGCGGCGCACGAGATCCAGTATCCGCATCACATCGATCTGCATGACGTCACCGACCCTGGCCTCGAGAACGTACCGTTGCTTCCGAAGCAAGCCGATTCGGGCTGGTCATCGAAGCTGTTCCCGGCTTGGCAGGCTCTAGTCCGAAGCGTCTGGCGAAGGACGACAACGTTCAATTCGATGGCCCTCATCGTCATCGTGCTAGCAGTAGCGGTTGCCTTGTACGGATGGCTGAATCGGGACGACCCACCGTCTCTCGTCACGAAAGCCAGCGACGTCGGCGCGCCGACGCTGGCCCAGCGCGATGTCGACGTCGTCCCACCGCCTCCGGTCACCAAAGCCAGCGACGTCGACTACTCACCCACCAGGGGTACTGTTCTGCCTGCGGCGATGCTGACTCGCCGGGAGGGGCAGCAGGTGCTTCGCAGCGAACGGAAGATCATCCTTCCTCTCGATGAGCCGTCCATGCCTGGGCCGCTGAAGCATGCTGCGGGAAGTGCTGCCGACAGGATTGCCGCGTTGCGGAAGATACTTGACTGGCTCGATGTGGAGAACAGCGCGCGCTACAGGCAGACCAATTCGAGCGGTTTCCCAAACGTGTATGCCCATGACTATGCTTGGCAGGCGGGGGCATACATCCCGCGGGTGTGGTGGACTAGCCCCGCCATAATGTCTCTGCATAAAGGGATCAAACCGGATGCAAAGTTGGGAAGTACTGTGAAGGAGATGCGGGCCAATGACCTGTGTCGGTGGCTCGTGGAGCACGGGAACTCATTCGGTTGGCGATCCGTGCAGAGGGTCGACGATCTGCAGATTCAAGCCAATGACGGCCGCATCGCGCTGATCTGCGCACGCCGCCGCGAGGATGGGAAGGCGGGGCACATGACACTGGTTGTGCCCGAAAGCAGCGAAGCCCGCGCGATCCGGGGATCTGACGGCGTGGTGTCGCCTGTGCAAAGCCAGGCGGGAGCAAAGAACTACAAGTACGGTGCTCCCGCTGTTCCGTGGTGGACCAACGAGCTGTTCACCGATGTCCGGTTCTGGGTACATCCAGGCCCACCTGAGGCCGGCTCTGCGGCGCGGGGCGCAAGTGGCAGATAGGGTCATTCTGCAAAACCTGTGGTCAATCCGACGGGTGCTCTGGGTGCGCGTCGAGGAACATGGCTGCCATGACGCAAGCGAACTTCGGCTTTGACCCGGTCCACAGTAATGGTCCGACCACTACCCGCAACGATCAATAGACCTCGGGCGTCAGCCGACTCTGTGTTCCTGGCAATTAGAGTCGTAACCACATGCCTAACCTCGGCACTGCTTTGCAGGGAGGTAATCAACTTCCCCGCCGAGCCAAAGTGGTAAACGACGAAGAGCCAACTAGCAGTCAGCCCGAGATCAGCTGAGCGGCGTCTATCTCACCCCTTGGAAAGACTTGGCTTTGAGCTAGACGGAGGCGAGTGGCGACGGCACATGGCCGTGGCTGCGGACCGGCCGAAAACAATCCCTGCCCAAAAAGCCACGCTTAGCCAGCGCGAGATGGCCGCTGCTGCATCGCCCAGCTTGCATCCGCCATGCGTACCAAGTTCACCATGGACGCGATGCTGGCCTCCCGACGCAGTCATCTCAAGGTGACTTGGGCAGCCGCTTACGGTCATCGGTTGAAGCGCTGCGTGTCCAGCTTGGCGCGGTCAATCGGGCCTTGCGGGTTGGTGTGCATGTCCGGGGTGCCATAACCACTCGTTATGGGCTCACGCTCGACGGGCAGCGGCAATAGAGAAGGGCCTCATGCCCCCAGCAGTCTCATTGCCCTTTGGCTTTCGCGACGCCGAGGATGCTAGCAAGCGCTTGAAGCTGTAGGCCAGCACCCTCAAGCTCATCTCGGTGCCCTCGCGGCGATGGATGCTGCGGAGGGCCTGACTAGGGAGCAACCCACGAGGGTGTGGGTCTTTGGCTTAGAGGTGTGTCGTGGTCCAATTAAATCGGACAGCGCGATGAGGGCTTGTAGCCCCTGAGACCAAGACGAGCATGACAGAGAAGAAGCAACGCCGACAACGCCGGAATATGGAGCCCGCGTTCAAGCTTCAAGTGGTGAAGATGATCCGGGAACGGCGGCTGTCAACGTAGTTGTCGCGTGAGGGTGTCAGTTCAAGCGGCTTCTTTGTAGGCGTTGATCTCCTTGTTTGGTGTCTCAGGATTCAGATTGACCTGATGGACATATCGCCAGGTACGGGTGTGCTTTGACCAGCGCCGTGGATTGGCTCGGCGCGCCAGTTCGTAGACGTCGGCACGGTTGGCTAGCAGGGTCACGTCTTGCCCAGCATGGCGTTGATTGGGCGTCACGAAGCCGATCGCGCTATGCCGGTGCTCCTCGTTGTACCAACGCACGAGCGCGGTGGCCCAGCGGCGTGCCTGCAGCAAAGTCTCAAACGGTTTGACCGGCAGCTCCGGTCGATATTTCAGGGTGCGGAACAGCGATTCCGAATAGGGGTTGTCGTTGCTCACTGACGGCCGGCTTCGGCTCGGCGCCACGCCCAGGCGCTGCATGGTCGCTAGCATCGTTTCGCCCTTCATCGGCGAGCCATTGTCCGAATGAACTACAAGCTGGCCTGCGGCGATGCCCTGCCTGGCGCAGATGTCCTGCAGCAGCCCCGCAGCCAACTCCGCACTCTCGCTGTCGAACACCTGCCAGCCCACGATCTTGCGGCTGAAGAGATCGACGAACAGGTACAGATAGAAGTGGATGCCGCGCACGCACGTGGGCAGGTAGGTGATATCCCAACAAAACACCTGGTCAGGCCGCGTTGCCGCCAGCGCTCGCGGTTTGGTGCGCTTTTGCGGTACTCGCTCCAGCCGACGGTGACGCATCTGACCGGCTTGATGCAGCAGCCGGTATAGCGTCGACTCGCTGGCGATGTAGCGCCCCTGATCGGCCAGACGGGTGGATAACAACAATCAGGAAGTCCGCTCAAACGACATTCATGATGGCCGGTGGTGAAGAGTCGATAACGGCTTAGCTGTTACGTCCACCGGGCCACCGGCAGTGCCGAGTTGGAGGGGTTCAGACTGGCGGGTTCAGGTCTCAGAAGAGGTCGACCCAGTGCCAGGTACTCGAATCACCGATCAGCAGGTACGCCTCTACATGACCCACCGCAAGCAGAATTCTCAAGAGCTGGCCGCAGCCAAGTCCGGCATCAGCGAACGCAGCGCGCGTCGCATAGACAAGACGGGCCTACTACCTTCACAGACGCCGCGACGCTATTGGCGCGCGCGGGCCGATCCGTTCGTCGACGTCTGGGATACGGAGATCGTGCCCCTGCTCAAGAACGCGCCGAAGTTGATGGCCGTGACTCTGCTGCGCAAGCTGCAGAACGATCATCCCGACCGCTTCGCTGATGGCATGCTGCGCACACTGCAGCGCCACATCCGGCAGTGGCGAGCCCTGGAGGGTCCGCCAAAGGAAGTGTTCTTCCCTCAGGTATACGCGCCCGGTCATCGCGGCCTCTCGGACTTCACCGCGATGGCTGACTTGATGATCACCATCGCAGGCGCCGCGTTCGTGCACATCCTGTACCACTTCGTGCTGGCGTTCTCGCGCTGGGAGCACACCGAGGTGGTCGAAGGCGGCGAGAGTTTCGAGGCGCTGTCCAAAGGGCTGCAGAACGCCTTGTGGCAAGCCGGTGGCGCGCCGCAGGAGCACCGCTCAGACAGCCTGTCGGCAGCGTTCAAGAACCTGAGCGAGGAAGAAGACTTCACGGTGCGCTACGCCTCGCTTCTCGATCACTACGGCATGAGCGCCACACGCAACAACCGCGGCCTGGGCCACGAGAACGGGAGTGTCGAGTCGTCGCACCGATTCCTCAAGGAAGCGATCGAGCAGGCCCTGCTGCTGCGCGGACATCGAGACTTCGACGACCGCCCTGCCTATGAGAACTTCGTGCGCGAGGTCGTGATGCGACGCAACCGACGCAACGCAGCGGCGTTCACCATAGAACGGGCGCAGTTGCAGGAACTACCGGTCCGACGCACCACGGACTTCGTCGAGGAGGAGGCACGCGTCACGCGCTGCGGCACCTTCACCGTTCGCGCGATTCTGTACAGCGCTCCATCACGCCTCATCGGCCACACCTTGAAGGTGCGGCTTTATAGCGACCGGCTGGACTGCTACCTGTCGGGCACCTGCGTGCTCACGCTCGCCCGTGGAACCCGATTGCCCATCACGGGACGGGGTCGCGTGATTGACTACCGGCACTTCACCGAGGCGCTCAAGCGCAAGCCTCAGGCCTTCAAGGGCCTGGCGTTCCGCGATGCCTTGTTCCCGCGCGATGCATACCGCCGCACCTGGGAGCAGCTCGATATCAAGCTCACCCAACGCCAAGCGTGCCACATCATGGTTGCGCTGCTGGACATGGCCGCCAATGACGGCGTGGAAGCTGTGTTGGCTCAACGCCTGGAGATGCTCCTGGCGCTCGGTGAACTGCCAGATGTGGAGCAGTTGCGCAGTGACCTGGCCCCTCGCAAGACGGCTGTCCCGTTGATCACCGTCAAGATCCCGCCGGCGAGCCGCTACGACGCGTTGCTACCCAGTGCGCAGCCAAACGAACTCGATGAGGTGCACGCATGAGCGCGGCCACTTATGAGCCCGGGCGTAATGCGCTGATGTTGACCGAGCTGCGCCTACCGACGATCGGCCGATTGTGGACAGAGCTTGCTGAGCGCTCCGACAAGGAAGGCTGGCCGGCCGCGCGCTTCTTGGGAGCGCTGCTCGAACACGAGGTTAACGAGCGCGCCATGCGGCGTTTGCAACGTCATCGCGATGAGTCGCAGCTTGATGCGACCAAGACGCTGGCCAGCTTCGAGTTCGCCGAAGTCCCGTTGCTGTCCAAGGCGCATGTCATGGCGCTGGCCAGCGGCAACGCTTGGATCGACAAGGGCGCCACCTGCCTGATCTTCGGTCCCCCAGGCGTGGGTAAAAGTCACTTGGCATGCGCCATCGGCCATGCGCTGATCGACGCCGGATACCGCGTGCTTTACATGCGCACCAGCGAGCTCGTGCAGCGGCTCCAAGCAGCCCGCCAGGCCCTTCAGCTGCCCCAGGCGCTGACCAAGCTCGATCGGTACGACTTGCTCATCCTTGACGACATCTCGTACGTTCGCAAGGACCAGGCCGAAACCAGCGTGCTGTTCGAGCTGATCGCCGAACGGTACGAGCGCCGCAGCATTCTCGTCACCGCCAACCAGCCATTCTCAGGGTGGACCGAAGTGTTCCCGGATCCGGGAATGACCGTGGCCGCCATCGACCGCCTGGTTCACCACTCGACGATCTTCGAGCTTCACAACGTTGAGAGCTACCGAGGCAAGGCCGCCGAACGCAACCAGAAAACCCAGCGCGAAGCCGAGAGAGTCAGTCGCAAACGTCAATCAGCCAGCGACAACGACAAACATCCCAAGGAGCCCAAGCCATGACCCGCTAAACAACGACATTCATGCCCTCCAACCGGCCAAGATGAATGTCGCTGCACCGGACATCCTGCTTGACGCTATCCAAAGGCTCGCGCACACGGCGCAAGGCCTACCTGATCGCCTTCCTCGACGATGCCACCCGGGTCGTGCCGTACTGCGCCTTCGCCCTGTCCGAGAACACCCAAGCGTTCCTGCCCGTATTCAAGCAGGCCCTCATTCGCCGCGGTCTTCCCCAGCGCCTGTATGTCGACAACGGCGCCAACTACCGCTCCCAGCAACTCGCCCTGGTCTGCGCCAAGCTGGGCATCGCGCTCATCCATGCCCGACCGTTTCAGCCGGCCGGCAAGGGCAAGCAGGAACGCTTTGTTAGGACCGTGAGGGCTCAGCTGCTGCCCACGCTCAGCGAGGCCGACACGGCCAGTTTGCAAGCACTCAATCGCCGCTTGTGGGCCTGGGTCGAGACCGAGTACCACCACCACCCTCACCGCGGCCTGGACGGCGACACGCCGCTGGATCGCTGGGCCGCCAGCCGCGCGCCCCGGCTGCTCGAGCCCGATCTGAACCTCGACGCGCTTTTCCTGTTCGAGGCCAAGCGCCGTGTGCAGCGCGACCACACCGTCAGCCTCAACGGCACCGCCTTCGAGGTCGACGCCGCCCTGGTGGGCCAGACCGTCCTGCTGCGCTACGACCCCAGCGTCCCCGCCAGCCGCGGCATCGAGGTCTGGCATGAGGGCCGCTTGGTCGTGTGCGCCAAGCCCGTGGACGCCTACGCCAACTGCTTCGTGCGCCGGCGCCGCCCTACCCAGACGATCGAGGACGCCTCCCCGCCAGCCCCGGCCGCATCGCCCGAGCAGGCCTCAGCCCCGCGCGTCAGTTCCCTGGCACTGCGCAACTTGCTTGCCCCACCCGCCAACTCCGACGCCAACCCCGACGACCAGGAGCCACGCTGATGTACCTGCAACACTTCGGCCTGACCCAGTTCCCCTTCGAGCGCGCGCCCGAGCCCGATGAACTGTTCGCCTCGGTCGCCACCCGCGAGGCGCAAGCTCGCCTGGCGCACCTGGTCCAACTGCGCGGCATCGGGCTGATCACCGGCGAGGTCGGCTCGGGCAAGACCACCGTGTGCCGCCAGCTCGCCGCCACGCTGCACCCGGGCTTGCACCGCCTGTTCTACATCCCGCTGTCCACCGGCAACGTCATGGACATGTACAAGGCCATCGCCTGGCAGTTGGGCCTGCCCATCGAGCGCAACCGCGCCAGCGCCTACCGCGCTATCCACACCGAGGTCTGCCGCCTGTACACCGAGTGCCGCGTCCTGCCCGTGCTCGTCGTCGACGAGGCCCACCACCTGCGCAACGACGTGCTCGAAGACCTGCGCCTGCTCACCAACTACGCCATGGATTCCGAGCCTCGGCTGTGCCTGCTGCTGGTGGGGCTGAGCGAGTTGCGTCGGCGCATGGCCATGGCCGTGCACGAGTCGCTGACCCAGCGCATCATCGTGCGGCTGCATCTCACCGGCCTGGCTCGCGATGAGCTTGCCGACTACCTCGCCCACCGCCTGCGCTTGGCCGGCACCACCGTGGCGCTGTTCGAGCCCGCTGCCCAGGAGGCGCTGTACCAAGCCAGCCACGGCCTGCCTCGGCGCATCAACCGCATCGCCCATTACGCCCTCTCAGCCGCCGCCCTGGCCAACTCCCGCTTGGTCAGCGCCGAGCACCTTCACAGCGCCGTCGAGGAGCTTCAATGACCCACCGCACCATCTTCGTTCCCCTGCTGATGCCCAAGCTGTCCGACCAGGCCGCCGTGCATCTGATCGACATCCTCGAACAGCTCCTGGGTATCGCCCAGCACCACTACGGCGATCAGGCCCGTCGATGCCAGCGTCGCCAGCGCAAGCGCGCCGTCGATCGCCATTACCTCAACCTCGCGTCCCGCGACCACGACCCACGCGACGCGCCATTCTGATCGCCCCTTCGCCCCCAAACGCACAACGGCCCGGTAGTCCCGGGCCGTTGTGTTTGCTGCGCCGCTTTGCCTCACCTCGCCACACGCTCCACCGCGGTGAATCACTTCGCCAATCAGGCCGCCAGCCTTCACCAATCAGCCTGACAAACAGGCGGTGACATTACTTGAACGACAACACGCTGACGCCCGAGCAGCAACGAATTCGGCAGCTGGAAGCCGAGAACCAACAGCTCAAGTCGGACAACGCATTGTTAAAAAAAGCGTCCGCCTTCTTCGCCCGAGAGATGAAATGATTCATCACCTGACTGAGTCCACAGTCGATGCGAAGAAGGCCACCGTGAGCCAGTGGTGCCGGGTATTGGGCGTGAGCCGATCGGGCTTCTACGCGGCCCGTAAGCGCCTGCATGAGCCCAGACAGGCCAGCGCCTTGGTCGTTCATGCCAAAGCGGAATTCGATGCGAGCGGACGCACCTACGGCAGCCGCCGGCTGAGCGCGGCGTTGAGAGCCAAGGGCATGGCGGTGGGTCGCTATCGAACGCGCCAGTTGATGCGCAGTAACGGGCTGCAAACGCTTTGGCGGCGCAAGTTCGTTCACACCACGGACAGCCGTCATGAGCTGCCCGTCGCGGGCAATGTGCTGGCCCGTCGGTTCAAGCCGGCACGGCCCAATGAAGCATGGGTCAGCGACATGACCTACATCCGCACGCGCAGCGGCTGGCTCTACCCGGCGGTCGTGCTGGATCTGTTCTCGCGCAAGATCGTAGGTTGGGCAATGGCGCCGAGCATGCCGGCCGATCTGGTGTGTGCGGCGCTAAGTCTGGCTATCGCCAGCCGCAAGCCCGGCCCCGGCTTGCTGGTCCACTCGGATCGCGGCAGCCAATATGCCAGTCAGGCTCACACGGCGCTTCTTGCCCGTCACGGCCTCGTGTGCAGCATGAGCCGCAAGGGAAATTGCTGGGATAACGTCGTGATGGAACGCTTCTTCTTGAACCTCAAAATGGAACGGGTCTGGCAACGCGACTACGCCAATCATCCTGAAGCCCAGGCCGACATCGCTGACTACATCGCCAACTTCTACAACCCGGTGCGCCTGCATTCGACGCTGGGCTATCGATCCCCAAGCAACTACGAGCAGCAGCACGCTGCCGCCCATTAAATTTCAAAGTCCCCTTATCGGACTGTCCGAAAAAACTTGACCACGACAGTGAAACGCTGCCGCCCGTCAGCCGTACTCTATGGCGCCGCAGTCATGGAGCGCCTTGAGGGCGCCAGGTGAGCATACTGAATGCCAGGCGTACCCTGCAGCTCGTGCAGCGGACGCTCCAGATCTCTGGGCCGGGCCTCGATCTCAAGCGTGAAGATGGTGGCCATGGCTGGGTTGGGATTACCTGGGAACACGACGTTGACCTGGGCCGCCTCAGCAATCCTCTTATCCAGCAAGCGGTCGCAAAAGCGCTGGAGAAATTCGTACCACTCGGACTGAGATGGGGATGCGCCCCCAAACTCAGGCACCTTAACCTTCACAGTGATGGTTTCGTACGTCATAGACGCACTTTGAGGTTGCTCATAATTAGATTGTGCCAGCCGATACCCTTAAGGCGAGTTCAACCGAATTGTGCCGCCCCAGCGCAGGTATCCAACCCCCAAATCATGCGTCTTTTTCGTCTGGTTGGGGCAACGTTCTATGGGCAGGTTCGCACGAATGGTTGGGGCAAGCGCCATGCCGGGTTGTGACTGGGCGGCAGCGACCCGAGCGGCCAAGGCCGTGACGAAGGGTGCCGACATTGACGTGCCCGAGCACGAACCGTAGCCAGACTGGCCCTTGAAGAGCGAGGCGGTGGAACTAGTTGGCACCGTTGACCAGATATCCACGCCGGGAGCGACCAGCGCCACGTGAGGGCCGGCATTGCTGAAGTCCGCTCGCTGACCTTGATCATCGATGGCGCCAACGGCAATCACGTCCTGCAGTTTCGCCGGAAAGTTCGGGGCGGCGCCGTTGTCGGAATCGTTGCCCGCTGCAGCGATGACCACTGCGCCCGCCTGCAACGCCTGGGCAATCAAGAGTTCCTCCGTAGGATCGTGATCGGGCCCGCCCAGGCTTAGATTAATGATGAAGGCGCGCTGCATTGCCTCGCCCAGGGCGCGGTAGTAGTCCGTGGCCCGGTAATGTAGCCCTAGACCCTTGATGACCACCAGACGCGCGTTGCTGGCGCCGCGCATGCCGGAGGGCGGCGTCCCAGTGCCCGCGAGGATCCCGCACACATGGGTGCCGTGTCCAACCAGGTCCTCGTCCGGCTCACTGGTGCAATTGATGTAGGTGTCTATCGCACCGACCAGATCGGGATGCGAAGCGTCAACGCCGGTGTCCACAACAGCCACCTTGATGGCCGAAGCGTTGATGGCCCCGCTGGCATGAGCATTGACGTATTGCATGCCCCAGTCGTTGAAGCTTGCTGAAGTGCCCGCGGCAGCGCCGGCGCTGCGCTGCTGCGCGCGCCGTGCTGGCGCGAGGTAGCGCGTGGGGGCGATGTAGACGGTGAAGCCTTCGGAGTCATGTCGAAGACGCTCCACGAGATCCTCGCCATGCCTGCGGCTTTGAACCTTGAGGGTGTAGATTAGGGGGAAACGGAACCCGTCGGCGGACGAGCTGGCGCGCATGGGCGCAAAGACGCGCTCTGCCCTGCCCGTGGCGATGAGGTCGCGAAGTTCCGCGCCAGGTGAAGGTGAGGCATGGGGTAACCGGCCGCCGTGCTTAGGTTTGGCAAGCGCCACCACCTCATACTTCCAGTCCTCGGATGGAGGCTGCGCCTCGGTGCTGATCCGCATTGGACTCCCTTTCGCATCTTTAGATTGTCGCTTTTGGAACGGCTGCGCAGCAGGATAGCAGTGAGCACGGTTGCCGCAATAACTGGATTCCAGGGGATTGTTTGGGGCGGTCGCCATCTTGTGGGTCACGGACCAGTCGCAGGACGAGCGCGATTGCTAGGGTCAGTCTGCAAAACCAAGCGCGCAATGCGCGTTGACGTTGCTGGCGGATTAAGCGCCCCGTGGTGTGAAAACTGAGTGTTTGCCGAGCACGATTTGCGCCCACATCTTTGAGGTTCGCAAGTGCTCGACTAGCGTCGCAGATTGGCCCGCAATGAGCAGCGTTGACCTGCCCGGATTCTCTGAGACATTGAATCACCCTGGCGATTCACGGCACTCGGACTTT
Source organism: Paucibacter sp. PLA-PC-4 (assembly GCF_026241155.1). Classification (GTDB taxonomy): domain Bacteria; phylum Pseudomonadota; class Gammaproteobacteria; order Burkholderiales; family Burkholderiaceae_C; genus Roseateles_E. The sequence continues at coordinate 271,249 of NZ_JAPFGP010000005.1, read as the reverse complement.
GGAAAGCGGGAGACCGTGCTGCACGGCTACAAGACCCTGTGCGGCAGCAGCCCGAAGAACCCGGTATTCGACATCAGCGACGGGAGCGGATGGTTGCGTGAGAGCACAGTAGCCAAGCCGGGGCTGCTCTCGATGTGGCCGGCGACCGTCAGGACGTGCATAAATTCTTCAAAAATCTGTGCATGTCGTGACCAAGATGCATAGATATCTACGGTTTTCTAGCGATATCGGACATTGATCCATGGCCGCCTCACCGACCAGCGCACCGCTGGAACAGCTCATCGCCCGTATTCATGATGCAGCCATTCGGAAGAAGTTGGCCACCAGCAGCCTGCACCCGAGGCGCGGAAGAGCTGATCACGATTTGGGGCCAAGCCTGGGACTTGCGGATGGACGGCTGATGTCTTGCAGATCTGGTATCGATCCGCCCCACCTAAAAGACGCCGCTCAGACTATTTGAAAAGCACCCAGGCGTGCTTGAGTCCAAGTTTGAGTCCATGCTGCATTTCGACAGAAGGAGGAACCCAGCATTCATGCGGCCTAGCGGTCAACCACCGTAATTTGTATCGGGAAATAAAAGGTCTGCTGCAAGACATCCCGTGCTGTCCGACTCTTCTTCTGGATTCAACTGGTTACCTGGCACGGCGGCGACCTCTTCCTGAGACCTGAACCCGCCAGTCTGAACCCCTCCCAATCGGCACTGCCGGTGGCCATGGGGCCATAGCGGCGACGCCGTTATCGGCTCTTCACCGCCGGCCATCATGAATGTCGTTCGACCAGACTTCCTGGTTGTTGTGATCCGGGAGTGTCTGAGGGGGCTAGAGCGTTTGGACCTGCCGCAGCGGCGGTAGCGGATGGTTGCATGAGAAGCCAGTACCCAAACCAGCGCTGCTCTCGAAGTGGCTGGCGCCGATCAGAACATGCATAAATTTCTCGAAAATCTATGCATGTCGTGACTTAGGTGCATAGATATCTACGGATTCTCATCAGTATCGATCGTTGATCGATGGTCGCCCCATCAACCAACCAACCAATCAATCGACCACCGCACCGCTCGAAAAGGTCAGCGGTCCCCGTTCTAGAAGCTGATCAGGCTGGCGCCGCGCGTGCGGCCAAGCAGTGGTGACAGGCGATGAACAAGTTCGCGATTGCCCGCTGAGATCGATTCACCAGACCCGCCCCTTAACGTGCTAATCGCGCCCGGTTCGCATCACGCCGATCTTCAGCCGCTATGCGCGCGGGCCCTTCTTCAAAGCCATGCACACAGAAACTCGGACAACCCTACCTCTAGAGTCGCGGGGGCGAATGCGATCCTAGTCGTTGTTCCAACTTCTCGATGAAGTCAGGAAGGGCAACACCCATTGCGCTGACCCAATGACGTAGCTCAAGCACGTCCAGGCGGCGAACACCGCGTTCGACTCTGCTTATATGCGTCTGCTCCCATTGAAGTCGGGCAGCCAATGCTGCCTGAGTGATGCCAGCTGCATTACGGTATTCAATCAGCAGCTCGCGAAGCAGTAGTTGGTCTTGGGTGTGGAGGTTCTTTTGCATCGGCCAGCTTGGTGCGGGCTGTACCTTGATGCCTTTGAAGAAATAGACGAAAATCGTCTAACATTCCAAAATCAGCTACAGAAGCGATCTCGATCGCTCGGTCTCAGACCCCCACGGAAGGGAGCTCACCATGAAGAAGCATCTACCTCCGGTCTTCTCACGTATCCGAGACGCCCTGCGGCGGCGCGGTAGCTCGACTCAGGATGCGGAAGACATCGTCCAGGAAGCCTGGGTGCGGCTGGCCCGCTACGAGCGTGAGCAGGTCGTCGACAAGCCCGAGGCCTTCCTGATGCAGACCGCGCTGAACCTGGCTATCGATGAGCACCGGGGCCGTGTCACCCATGGCGAGCAGGTCGTGCTCGAAGAGGTGATCCTGGTGGACGACTCGCCGCCCGTCGAGGCCGTGGTGCTGGGTCGTGAGCGACTGGCGCGGCTGCACTACTGCTTGGGGCGGCTGAGCGAGAAGAGCCGGGACATCTTCCTGGCCCACCGCCTGGATGGACTGACCTACCGGGAGATCGCCGATCATCACGGCTTGAGCATCAGCACGGTGGAGAAGCATGTCGCCAAAGCCACGATGCAACTCATTACCGGGATGCAGGACTGGTGAACGTGCGTCAAGGCGATGAGCGGGAAGGGCAAGACAACGGACAAGAACCCGCTCGAGCACAAGCACGGCAGGAGACCGAGCCTGTCGTGATGCGAGAGATTGCGGCCGAGGCGGCGGTCTGGATCGCCCGGCTACACGGGCCGGATCGATCGAATCACATGGAACGCGAATGCCGAGCCTGGCAGATGCGCTCTGCCGCTCATCGGACTGCCTTCGAGCGGGGTACGGATCTCTGGATGGAGGCCGCAGGCGTGGACCGGACGGCGGTGGCGCGCGCTGCAGCCCTCAACGCGTCAAGCGGTGCGGCAAAGACGGTGCGCGCTCAGCCCTGGCCGGTTGCAGCCGCGCTGACCACGATTTTGATCGTCGGCGCGCTTATGTTCGAGCTTCGGTGGGGGAGTGACACTTACGACACCGGGGTCGGCGAACAGCGCGTGGTGATGCTGCAGGACGGCACGCGCATGTCGCTCAACACATCGACGCGGGTCAGGGTGGCGCTGGGCTCGGACCGGCGCGCCGTGGATGTGGAAGGCGGCGAGGCGCTGTTCGAGGTTGCCAAGGAGGCAAGCCGACCGTTTGTTGTGCGCGCCGCGGGGTCCGAGGTGACTGCCACGGGCACGGCATTCGTCGTGCGCTACACGCCGGCCATCGAGGGCCGCGGGGATGCGGTGGACATCACGTTGGTTGAAGGCAGGGTGGTGGTGCGTGGCGCGCGCGAGGTCGGTGTTGCGGCAAAGTCTCGGGACGGCGTCGAGATGACGTCGGGCCAGCGCTTGAGAGTTGCTGGCCGAGAGCTCAGTCAGGTGGCTGCCGCGCTGAAGCCCCAGCTCGACCGGCCCCACGTGGACCAAGTGCTGGCATGGAAGCGCGGCGAGGCGATCTTCGACAACGCCTCCTTGCCGGAGGCCGTGGCCGAGATGAATCGCTACAGCGCAATGCCGATCAGTCTTGCTGATGCGGACGCGCTTGGCGGCCTGCGGGTCAGTGGCGTGTTCAGGACGGGCAACAACCTGGGCTTTGCGCGGGCATTGGCCAAGCTACACGGTTTGCTGGTTCGAGAACTGCCGGACCGCTTGGAACTGGCACCAGCGTAGTGCCCCTGCAAGAAGCTGGGATGTGGTGAGGCGAATGGTCAGCGGTGCTTGTGCTGTGATTTTCTGGTCTTTGTGTAGAACGCCGAGACGAGCATCAGTGGCCAAAAGCCGGCACACATGGCAAACCACAGCAGCGAGTCTGAACCATCGTCATGAGGACTGGCGGGCAGTCCGCCAAGCACCTCGCGGCGGTTGCTGAAAGCGAAGGCCAGCACGATCCCGACCGAGAGGTAGATGCTCATGATTAGGTTGTCCATGCGGCCAGTCTAGGATCATGCGCAGCGGTTTGGAATGGCCTGACACCCCCGCATTCAGGGCATCAAGTGGGGTGGAGCGGTAGGACGTCACAAGGCGGATGCTGATGGTCAAGCTTTGCCGAATCAGGAATCCAGGCGGCCCGTTCTCGTGCGAGCTGAGGGGGTGGTCAGACCATGCTGCAGGTCGACAGAACTCGCAAGCCAGCATTCACGCGGCCTCGCCGCCAATCACCGTACTTTGTATCGAGAAGTGAGCGTTACGCGAAGCCGATCTCTGCGCCTCGAATGCGGCCTTGTCCTACGCGCAGGCGTGCTTTGAGTTGGTAAATTGACTTCACTCAGGGTGCTCTTCCTCCCTCCCTCCCTCCAATGGCCCTGAGACTTGCCCGGCAGCCGTGATGGTTTGCCGGGCTTCTTTTTAGGAGTGGAGGAGCTCGGAGCTCACACAGTTGCTGCGCGCAGCTGTTCCAGGCTGACGTATTGCAGAGCGCGAGCGTGGGTGCACTCCAGGACGACCGGCGGGGCGACGCCGGCCTCATAGGCCTGCCTCCAGCGCAGCGCGCACAGGCACCAGCGGTCGCCCGGCTTGAGGCCTCGGAAGCGCTGCTCAGGGCGGGGCGTGCTGAGGTCGTTGCCGCGCAGCGCCGAGAATTGCAGAAAAGCGGCCGTGAGTTTGGCGCAGATCACATGGCTGCCGAGGTCGTGCTGATCGGTATTGCAGCAGCCGTCCCGGAAGAAGCCGGTGAGCGGGTCGTAGGAGCAGGGCACCAGCGGCGTGCCCAGCACATTGAGTGCCTGCGGCATCAGCGGCCGTGCGGCCAAGTCGACTTGGCCTTCGGTGGCTTGACGCCCTTGCCCTGGGCAGCCCAGAGCTTGTAGGCGCTGGAGGTCAGTTCGCGCTTCATCAGCTGCACCAGTTCGCCTTGGCCGATGGCGTGCTGCATCAGCACCTTGTTATAGGGCGGGGTGTCGTCCCAGGCGGTCTTGATGACCGCGTCGATCTGCTCGCGGCTGAGGCGGGGAATGGGTTTGGCCATGGTGTATTGTCCTTCAGTGGCCGTTGAAGTCGACCAGCGTGAACAGCGGCAGGCCGCTCTCTTGCAAGCGCCGTGAGCCGCCGAGCTCGGGCAGGTCGACAATGGCCGCGCCCTCCACCACCTGAGCGCCCAGACGCTGCAGCAGCTTGGCGCCGGCCATCATCGTGCCGCCGGTGGCGATCAGGTCGTCGATCAGCACGATGCGGTCGCCGGGCTTGACGGCGTCGGTGTGCATCTCCACTGTGGCGCTGCCGTATTCCAGCTCATAGGTTTCCTCCACCGTCGTGAAGGGCAGCTTGCCCTTCTTGCGGATCGGGATGAAGCCGATGTTCAGCTCGTAGGCCAGCACCGAGCCAATGATGAAGCCGCGCGCGTCGAGGCCGGCGATGGCCGTCGGCTTAGCGTCGAAATAGCGGTGCACGAACTGGTCGATGAGCACGCGGAACACGCGCGGATTGGACAGCAGCGGCGTGATGTCACGGAACTGCACGCCCGCGCTGGGCCAGTCGGGCACGGTGCGGATATGGCTCTTGATGTAGTCGGCGGCGGTGGTCGGCATAGGCGCCGATGGTAAATCAGGCCACCAGCGGACTGCAGACCATGCGGGCGCGCCCGGCCTGCTTGGCCTGGTAGAGGGCCGCATCGGCCAGCTCGATGAGGTGCAGGGCCGCCAGCTGGGCTTCGGCGACGCGCGCTGTCACGCCTATGCTCAGCGAAACGCTGTGGCGCACCGGCGAGGCGGCGTGATCGATGGCGGCCAGCCGCACGCTGTCGAGGATGCGCTGTGCCACCACCTGGGCGCCGGCCAGGTCCGTGTCGACCAGCAGCACGGCGAACTCCTCGCCGCCGTAGCGGCACACCGGCTCGCCGCCGCGGCCCACACAGCTGCGCAGCAGGGTGGCGACGCGGCGCAGGCAGTCGTCGCCGGCGACATGGCCGTAGTGATCGTTGTACTGCTTGAAATGGTCGATATCGACCAGCAGCATCGCCAGGGGTTTACCGGAGCGGGCGCTGCGTTGCCACTCGATCTGCAGCGCCTGGTCGAACAGGCGGCGGTTGCCGACGCCGGTCAGCCCGTCGGTGGTGGACTGGCGGGCCAACAGCTCGTTGGCCTGGCGCAGCCGCATCTCCTGGCGTTTGCGTTCGCTGAAGTCGGTGATGATGCCGACGAACAGATGGGTGGTGGCAGTCTTGACCTCGGCGACCGACAGGTGAACGGCCAGCTCGCGGCCGTCGCGGTGGCGGGCGCTGAACTCCTGGCTGCCGCCGTTCAGTGACGCGTTCTTGGTCAGGTCTTGCGGGTTGCTGGGAACGCCCTGTATCAGCATGCTCAGATGGCCGCCGCGCAGCTCCGGCGCGCTGAAGCCGAAGAGCTGGGCGCAGGCGGGGTTGACTTCCAGCATATGTCCGCCGGTGTCCAGCGTCACGATGCCGTTGGTGGCCGCATTGATCAGAGCCTGCAGATGGGCCTGGCTGGCAGCCAGGCGCTGCTGCTCATGGACCAGGTCGCTGACCTCCAGGCGCACGCCCACCATGCCGCCCGAGGGCGTACGGCGCTCGAAGATGCGCAGCCAGGTCTCGCCATGCACGCGCTGCAGCAGCGGCGCGCGCTGCTGGCCGCGGTTTCGCTTGCGCTCGGCCAGCCATTCCTCTTCGCGGCCGATCGCCTCGGGTACCCCCTTGATGGCAAGCGAAGAACGCGCCAGCTCCTCGAAGCTCGCACCGCGCTCGAACTCTCTGAGCATATGGGGATAGATCTCGACCAGCCGCTTGTTAAAAGCGACCAGCTTGTCCTGCGCGTCGAAAATCTCGACACTGGCCGGCAGCGCGTCGATGGCTTCTTCCAGCGTGCGTTGGGCCCGCTCAGCACGGGCCCGGGCATGGGCCATCGCCATCAGCGCAAGCCCGGCCACCAGGGCGCTCAGACCCAGGCTGGCCATGCTCAGCCAAGGCAGCCAGGCGCGGTCCACCCAGCCGCCCAGGCTGCTGATCAGCACCGTGGCCTGGAGTGCCAGCACCAGGCCAAAAGCCAGGGGCGGCCATGCGCGGGAGAGCTTGGGGCGTTGCATCTTGTTGCTTTGCGGAACAAGCGACGGATGCTAGCGGGCCCTCCCGCTCAGTGACAGACCCCCTAGCGGGGGAGTTTGTTTCAGCCGCCTCTTGTGATGGGCATCTCGACCTTGTCGGCCGGCAGCTTCATATGACGGGCCAACTCCAGCTTGGCCAGCGAGTTGCGGTGCACCTCATCGGGGCCGTCGGCCAGGCGCAGGGTGCGCTGGTGCGCCCACATCATCGCCAGCGGGGTGTCCTGCGAGACCCCCATGCCACCATAGACCTGGATCGCCCAGTCGATGATCTTCAGCGCCATCGTCGGCGCGACGATCTTGATCATCGCGATCTCGGCCTTGGCCACCTTGTTGCCCACCGTGTCCATCATGTAGGCGGCCTTCAGCGTCAGCAGCCGTGCCTGCTCGATGCTGCAGCGCGCTTCGGCGATGCGCTCCTGGGTCACGGTCTGCTGGGCGATGGTCTTGCCGAAGGCGCTGCGGGCAATCGCGCGCTCGCACATCAGCTCCAGCGCCCGCTCGGCCGCACCAATCGAGCGCATGCAGTGGTGGATGCGGCCGGGGCCCAGCCTGCCCTGGGCGATCTCGAAGCCGCGTCCCTCGCCGAGCAGGATATTGGCCACCGGCACCCGCACATTCTTCAGCACGATCTCCATATGGCCGTGCGGCGCGTCGTCGTAGCCGAACACCGACAGCGCGCGCTTGATCGTGATGCCCGGGGTGTCGGCCGGCACCAGCACCATCGACTGCTGCTCGTGGCGGCCGGCGCCCGGGTCGGTCTTGCCCATCAGGATGTAGATCGCGCAGCGCGGGTCGCCGGCGCCCGAAGACCACCACTTGGTGCCGTTGATCACATACTCATCGCCCTCGCGCTCGATGCGGCACTGGATATTGGTGGCGTCCGATGACGCCACCTCGGGCTCGGTCATCAGAAAGGCCGAGCGGATCTCGCCCTTGAGCAGCGGCTCCAGCCAGCGATCCTTGTGGGCCTCGCTGCCGTAGCGGGCGATGGTTTCCATGTTGCCGGTGTCCGGGGCTGAGCAGTTGAAGACCTCGGGCGCCCAATGCACACGGCCCATGATCTCGCACAGCGGCGCATATTCGAGATTGGACAGGCCCTGCGGCGCGCGCGGCGACTGCGGCAGGAACAGATTCCACAGCCCGGCCTGGCGCGCCAGCGGCTTGAGCTCCTCGATCAGCGTGGTCGGCAGCCAGGCATTGCCGGCGCGGCGGTTGGCCTCGATCTCGGCATGGAATCGATGCTCGTTGGGGTAGATGTGCTGATCGAAGAAGGCCAGCAGGCGCTCGCGCATCTCCTGGACCTTGGGGCTGTAGTCGAAGTTCATGATCACGCGTCCTTGTTGGCTGCCGTGCCCGGAGTGTGGCGCAAGCCGCTGGCCTCGCCTGTCGCCCAGGCGGCAGGCTGTCCCGCAGGGGACCCCGCCACCACTTGAGCTTGCTCAGCCGCGCAGCAGCTTGTCCTCGGCCAAGGCCAGCGCTTCCGGCGTGCCCGACAGCACCAGCGTGTCGCCGCCGCCCAGCAACAAGCTGTCCTGGGCCGCGACCACTGCGCCGCTAGCGCGCCGCAGCGAGACCACGCCGACACCCACCGCATGCAGGGCCAGGGCCTCCAACGGCTGCTTCGCGAACGGGCTGGCCTGGGGCAGCGTGACCGAGATCAGGCGCTCCTGCTGGCGATCCTCGGTGTTGTCGTCATCGGCACCGTGGAAATAGCCGCGCAGCAGGCCGTAGCGGGCATCACGGGCGTCGCGGGTCAGCCGGATCACGCGCCGCATCGGCACGCCCACCAGCGCCAGCGCATGGCTGGCCAGCATCAGCGAGCCCTCGATCGCCTCGGGAACGACCTCGGTGGCGCCGGCGGCGCGCAGCTTCTCCAGATCGGTGTCGTCGATGGTGCGCACCACCACCGGCACCTGGGCCGCATGTGAGCGCACCAACTGCAGGATCTTCAACGCCGAAGGCGTGTCGTGATAGGTGACCACGACGGCGCTGGCGCGCGCCAAGCCGGCGGCCATCAGGCTTTGCAGACGTGCCGCGTCGCCGAACACCACGCTTTGGCCGGCCGCCGCCGCCTGTCGCACCCGGTCCGGGTCCAGGTCCAGCGCCATATAGGGGATCTGCTCGCCCTCCAGGAGCCGGGCCAGGTTCTGGCCGCTGCGGCCGTAACCGCAGATGATCACATGGGCGTCCGCCTTGATCGCCTTCTTGGCGATGCTGGTCAGCTGCAGCGACTGCATCATCCAGTCGCTGCTGGACAACTTCATCACGATGCGGTTGCTGTACATGATCAGAAACGGCGTGGCCAGCATCGACAAGACCATGCTTGCCAGCACCGGGCTGACCCATTGAGGCGCAATCAGCTGGTGCTGGGCGCCCAAGGTCAGCAGCACAAAGCCGAACTCACCGGCCTGGGCCAGATACAGGCCGGTGCGCAGCGACACGCCGGCAGGCGCCTTGAACAGCCGTGCCAGCCCCGCCACCAGCACAAACTTGGCCAAGGTCGGGGCCAAGGTCAGCAGAAAGACCAGATGCCATTGCTCCAGCACCGGACGCCAGTCCAGCTTCATGCCGATGGTGATGAAGAACAGACCCAGCAGCACATCGTGGAAGGGCCGGATATCGGTCTCGACTTGGTGCTTGTACTCAGTCTCGGCGATCAGCATGCCGGCAACAAAGGCGCCCAGCGCCAACGACAAGCCGGCGTGCTCAGTCAGCCAGGCCAGACCCAGGGTCACCAGCAGCAGGTTCAACATGAACAGCTCTTCGCTCTTGCGCCGCGCCACCAGGGTCAGCCACCAGCGCATCACCTTCTGACCGCCGACCAACAAGATGCCCAGCAGCACCGCCGCCTTCAAGGTGGCCCAGCCCAGCGAGACCACCATCGCGCCGCCGCTGCTGTTGAGCGCCGGGATCATCACCAAGAGCGGCACCACCGCCAGATCCTGAAACAGCAGCACGCCCATCACGCGCTTGCCATGCTCGCTCTCGAGCTCCAGCCGCTCGGCCATCAGCTTGACGACGATGGCTGTCGAGCTCATCGCCATCGCCGCGCCCAGCACCAGCGAGCCCTGCCAGCTCAGCTCCCATTCGCGGCCGAAGTAGGCAAAGGCGGCTTGCAGCAGGTAGTGACCCGCCACCGTGCCGACAATGGTCAGCAGCACCTGCAACAGCCCGAGGCCGAACACCAGCGAGCGCATGCTGCGCAGCTTTGGCAGGTTGAACTCCAGCCCGATCACGAACATCAGGAACACCACGCCGAACTCGGCCAGGTAGCGGATGCTGGCGGTGTCACCGGCCAGGGCCAGCGCGTTCGGCCCGATCAACACCCCTACCGCCAGATACCCCAGCATCGGCGGCAGCTTGAGCGAGCGGCAGATCACGACACCCAGCACGGCGGCCACGAGATAGAGCAGGGCAAGGTCCAGCGAGGTGATCATCAACGGATGTTAAGGGGCGGGCGAGGTCCCCCATCCCCGGAATAGCGCGCACGCCGCCCCACCATCGGTGCACAGCGGCCTGCCCCGCCCGGTACTGGCACAAACGCCGGATCACGCGCAAACTTCGTCTTCTATGCGTTCGCCGCATGGCCGCATGTGCACTCGGCTTTGGAATCGCTGGCGTGGCGGGCCGGGTTCGCGATACCGTTCGCGCCACCGAAAAGTTACCGGAGCATTACATGCCCAATCTGTCCTTTGTCTCGCCCACGCGCAACAGTCCCTGGGGCACCTATCTGTCCCAGATCGACGCCGTTGAACCCTACCTGGGTCATCTGGCACGCTGGGTCGAGACGCTGCGCCGACCCAAGCGCGCGCTGATTGTTGACATCCCCATCGAGTTGGACAACGGGACCATCGCCCACTTCGAGGGCTACCGCGTCCAGCACAGCCTAACCCGCGGCCCCGGCAAGGGTGGCGTGCGTTACCACCCCGACGTCACGCTGGAAGAGGTGATGGCGCTGTCGGCCTGGATGACGATCAAGAACGCGGCGGTCAACCTGCCTTACGGCGGCGCCAAGGGTGGCATCCGCGTTGATCCCAAGCAGCTGTCGCTCAAAGAGCTGGAGAAGATGACGCGCCGCTACACCAGCGAGATCGGCATCATCATCGGTCCGCAGCAGGACATCCCGGCCCCCGACGTCAATACCAACGGCCAGATCATGGCCTGGATGATGGACACCTATTCGATGAACACCGGGGCCACAGCCACCGGCGTCGTCACCGGCAAGCCGATCCCGCTGGGCGGCTCGCTGGGCCGTGTGCAGGCCACCGGCCGCGGCGTGTTCGTGATCGGCCGCGAGGCGATGCGCCGCCTCAACATCCCGATGGATAACGCCCGCATCGCGGTGCAGGGCTTCGGCAATGTCGGCTCGATCGCCGCCAAGCTGTTCGCCGCCAACGGCGCCAAGATCGTCGCGGTGCAGGACCACACCGGCACCATCCTGAACGAGTCGGGCTTCGACATGACGAACCTGCTCGACCATGTGGCCAAGACCGGCGGCGTCGGCGGCTTTGCTGGCGGCGATGCAATCGCCAATGACGACTTCTGGAAGGTTCGCAGCGATGTGCTGATCCCGGCCGCGCTGGAAGGCCAGATCACTGCAGCCCGCGCCGAAGGCCTGCAGACCCGGCTGGTGCTGGAGGGCGCCAACGGCCCGACCACACCGGACGGCGACGCCGTGCTGGCCGACCGCGGCATCGTAGTTGTTCCTGACGTGATCGCCAATTCGGGTGGCGTGACTGTGTCCTACTTTGAGTGGGTGCAGGACTTCAGCAGCTTCTTCTGGACCGAAGACGAGATCAATGTCCGCCTGGACAAGATCATCACCGGCGCCTTCAAGCACATCTGGGAAACGTCGGAGCAGCACCGCATCCCGCTGCGCACGGCTGCCTTCGTCGTGGCCTGCACGCGGGTGCTGGAGGCACGCGAAGAGCGGGGCCTCTACCCCTGAGATCTGCGGCCCGACCGGGCCGCTACCTCCAGTAGCGCGGATAGCTGCCGCGTTGGCGCAGGTTGTTGACCAGCAGGGCCACGAGCACGATGGCCAGCGAGCCGGCCAGCACCGGCGTCAGCAAAAATGTGGCACCGGCCTGGCTGGCGAACACCACCAGCGGGTCGGCGCCGGCCGGCGCGTGCACGGTCCGGGTGATCTGCATCAGCGCCAGCGCCAGGCCCACGGCGATGCCTGCCGCCCACCAGCTGTCGCCCAGCACCGCCATGACCAGCAGCCCGACCAAGCTGGCCACCAGGTGGCCGCCCACAATGCTGCGCGGCTGGGCCAGCGGGCTGTCGGGCAGGCCGAAGGCCAGCACGCAGCTCGCGCCGAACGGGGCCATCTGCCAGGGGTAGCCGCTGGCCTGGGTCAGCCAGCCGGTCAGCGCGATGGCCAGCGTCGCGCCCAGCGCCGACCACACGATGAAGGCCGGCGACGGACTGGCCGGCGCACGCGAGGCCGACAGTCGCTTCAGGCTCGCAAGAAACGAGGGCATTGCATGGCTCCGTTGGTATCGATGCCCTCGATGGTAAACCGATCGGTATACTCAAGTCAACCGATCGGTTTACTTTCGACGCTTTCGCGCCGATACTGGCGCTGTTGCCAACCCGGAGTCAGACACGCATGAGCAAGGCCGAGCATCTGGTCCAGCGGGCGATGCAGCTGTTCTATCGCCAAGGCTTTCATGCCACCGGCGTCGATCAACTAAGCCGCGAGGGCGAGTTGACGAAGAAGACGCTGTACCGCTATTTCCCGACCAAGGAGGCCCTGGTGCATGCCGCGCTGCGGGCCCGCCACGAGGCTCTGCTGGGCCGCATACGCGCCCATGTCGAGCGCCGGCCGTTGCAGCAGCGGCCGCTGGCCTATATCGATTTTGTCTGCGGCTGGAGCCGCGAGCCCGACTTCTGCGGCTGCGCCTTCATCAATGCCGCCGCCGAATATGCGGATGCGGCCGATCCTGCCCATGCGATCGCGGCCGAGCACAAGAAGAGCCTGCGCGACTATCTGCAGCGCCTGTGCGAGGAGGCCGGGCTGGCCGCGCCGGCCCGGGCGGCCTCCTCGCTGTTCCTGATCGGTGAAGGCCTGACGGTGGCTGCCCAGGTGGCGGGCGCCGATACGGCGCTGGCCGACCAGGCGATGGCACTGGCGGCCGCAGCGCTGGCGCAGCCGGCCTAGGCCAGATCCACCCGTAGCGGCCGCCGGGCCCAGCTGTCCGGCAGGTCCTGCAAGACCTGCCGGGCGTCGAGCGAGCGGATCGGCACGGCCAGATCGACGGGGATGCGCTGGCGCGCCTGCAAAGCCATATAGCGCAGCGCGCTGACCCGCAGAAAAGACGCGAAGTTGCCCACCGCGCCGCGCGCCTGGACCAGCTCGTCGTAGAGCTTCTCGATCAGCTGGGTCACGCCCATGCCGTCGCGCGCGCCGATCTCCTCGAGCACCTCCCAGTGCAGGTTTTCCAGCCGGATGCTGGTGACCACACCGTGCAGGCGCAGCGAGCGGGTGCGCGACTCGTAGGACTCGGGATTGGCGCTGATGAAGACTTCGCACATGGTCGGCTCCTGGGGCACGGATGATTTTGCGTCAAAGCTCGATACGCGTGCCCAGTACCGCCAGGAACTGCGCGATCCAGGCCGGGTGGGCTGGCCACGCCGGCGCAGTGACCAGGCGGCCATCGGTGACGGCCTGGTCCACCGGGATCTCGGCATAGCTGGCACCGGCCAGCTCGACCTCGGGCGCGCAGGCCGGATAGGCCGAGACTCGTCTGCCGCGTATCACGCCGGCGGCGGCCAGCAGCTGGGCACCATGGCAGATCGCCGCGATCGGCTTGTCGGCGCGGGCGAAGTGCTGGACCAGGGCGACCACGCCGGGCACGGTTCGCAGGTACTCGGGCGCGCGCCCGCCCGGGATCACCAGGCCGTCATAGTCCTCGGGCCGGACATCGGCAAAGGTAGCGTTGAGTGTGAAGCGGTGGCCGGGCTTCTCGGAATAGGTCTGCGCGCCCTCGAAGTCGTGGATGGCCGTCAGCACATGGTCGCCGGCCACCTTGCCGGGGCAGACCGCATCGACCCGGTGGCCCACGGCCAGCAGGGCCTGAAAAGGCACCATGATCTCGTAGTCTTCGACATAGTCGCCGGCCAGCAGCAGCAGTTTCTTCGCGCTCATAGGAAGTCTCCTGTTATGTGACGGCGGATGCCGTCGCTCCGATTGTGAAAACGCCGGCCCCGCGATGGGTAACAGCCGGCCACTACAGCGTCGGGCGCCGCCGCTACACTGGCCAGATGATGCAATCTCCGCCCTTTGACGCCGCTCGCGCCCTGGCCATGGCCCGGCACACGTTGCAGATCGAGGCCGCCGCGCTGACCGGCCTGCTGCCGCGTCTGGGCCCCTCGTTCTCAGCCGCCGTGCAAGCCGTCATGGACTGCTCCGGTCGGGTCGCGGTGATGGGCATGGGCAAGAGCGGCCATGTCGGGCGCAAGATCGCCGCGACGCTGTCCTCGACCGGCACACCGGCGCTGTTCGTCCACCCGGCAGAGGCCAGCCATGGCGATCTGGGTATGGTCACGACCAATGATGTGGTGCTGGCCCTGTCGAACTCGGGCGAGAGCGACGAACTCAACGCCATCCTGCCGGTGCTCAAGCGCCTTGGCGTCGTCATCATCGCGATGACCGGTGGCGCCACATCCAGCCTGGCACGGCACGCTGACTTCGTGCTCGACAGCAAGGTCGACCAGGAGGCCTGCCCGCTGAACCTGGCGCCGACCGCCAGCACCACGGCCCAGATGGCGCTGGGCGATGCGCTGGCCGTGGCCCTGCTGGACGCGCGCGGCTTCAAGGAAGAAGACTTCGCCCGCTCCCACCCGGGCGGCGCGCTGGGCCGCAAGCTGCTGACCCATGTGCACGACCTGATGCGCAGCGGCGAGGCGCTGCCAACTGTGGCACCCGAAGCCAGCTTCAGCGAGATGATGCGCACGATGTCGGCCAAGGGACTGGGCGCGGCCATCGTTGTCGACGCCGAACGCCAGGTGCTGGGCATCTTCACCGACGGCGATCTGCGCCGCCTGATCGAGCGCGGCGAAGACCTGCGCGCACTCAAGGCAGGCGAGGTGGCCTCCAAGCACCCGCGCACGGTCTCGGCCGACGCGCTGGCGGTCGACGCCGCCGATCTGATGGAGAGCGCGCGCATCACGCTGGTGCTGGCGGTCGATGCCCAGCAGCGCCTGGTCGGCGCAATCAGCATCAACGACCTGATGCAGGCCAAGGTGATCTGATGCGGGCTAGCCTGCAATTTCCACCGCAGCTGCTGCTCAAGGCCCAGGGACCAGGTCTTGCCATCAAGGCCGCGATCTTCGATGTCGACGGTGTGCTGACCGACGGCCGCATCTACATCGGCGAGCACGGCGAGAGCTTCAAGGCCTTCTCGACGCTTGACGGCCACGGCCTGAAGCTGCTGGACCAAGGCGGCATCACCCCCATCATCATCACCGGCCGTGATTCGCCGGCGGTGCGCCGCCGTGTCGCCGACCTCGGGCTCAGGCATGCCGTCTACGGGGCCAAGAACAAGCTCGCTGTGGCGCAGCCGCTGCTGGATCAGCTGGGCCTGGACTGGCCAGAAGTCGCCGCGATGGGGGACGACTGGCCCGATCTGCCCCTGATGACTCGCGCCGGGTTTGCCTGCGCGCCGGCCCAGGCCCATGCCGAGGTGCGGGCCGTGGCCCATCACATCACCGCCGCGCCCGGCGGCCATGGTGCTGCGCGCGAATGCTGCGACCTGCTGCTGATGGCCGCCGGCCGCTACCAGGCCCTGCTGAGCAGCCATCTCGAGACCTTGGACGGGGGCCATCCCTGATGGTGACCCTGGCCCCGCCGCCGGCACCGAGCCGGCGCCGTCTGCCGCAGAGTTGGTTGTGGCGGCTGCAGTCGCTGGCATCGGCCTATCTGCCGCTGCTGCTGATGGCTTTTCTGGCCGCCGGCACCTGGTGGCTGGTCAAAAACACGCCGCTGCTGGACGGGCCGATGGAGCCGGTGCCGCCGCGCCATGTGCCCGACTACCGCATGCAGGGCTTCGAGCTGCAGCGCTTCGACGCCGCTGGCGCGCTGCGCTTTCGGGTCGAGGGCAGCGAGATGCGCCACTATCCCGATACCGACACGCTGGAGATCGACGGCGTGCGCGTGCGCGCCTTCGCGGCCGACGGCGCGATGCTGCTGGCCACCGCCCGGCGTGCTGTCGGCAATGGCGACGGCAGCGAGATGCAACTGCTGGGCGATGTCACGGTGCAACGCTTCGAGCCGGCGCGTGAGGGCGGGCTGTCCCAGCGGCCGGCGCTGGAGGTGCGCGGCGAGTTCCTGCATGCCTTGCTAAGCAGCGAGAAGCTGCGCTCGCACTTGCCGGTGGTGCTGCGCTACGCCGGCGGCGAAGTGCGTGCTGCCTCGTTCGAGTACGACCATCTCAGCGGCAAGCTGGGCTTTGGCGGCCGTAGCAGCGCCCGTTTCGATCCGCCCGGCGCGCGCAAGACCATCGCAACACCATGAAACTGGTCTATATCACCGGCGCCTCCAGCGGCATTGGCCAGGCCCTGGCCCTGCAGTATTACCGAGCCGGCTGGCGCCTGGCCCTGGTGGCACGGCGTGTTGACGAGCTGCGCGCCTGGGCCCAGGCGCAGGACCTGGCCCCCGAGCGCTGGGCCGTCTACGGTGCCGATGTGCGCGATGTCGCCGCGATCACCGGTGCCGGGCGCGCCTGCATCGCGGCCCAGGGCCTGCCCGACGTCGTGATCGCCAATGCCGGCATCAGCATCGGCATGGACACCGCGGAGTTGGCGGACATTGAGGTGATGCGGCAGATCTACGAGACTAATAATATCGGTCTGGCCGCCACGTTCCAGGCCTTTGTCGCGCCGATGGTGGCGCGGGGCAGCGGCGCGCTGGTGGGCATAGGCAGCGTGGCTGGCATCCGCGGGCTGCCCGGCCATGCGGCCTACTGCTCCAGCAAAGCCGCAGTGATCAGCTATTGCGAGAGCCTGCGGGGAGAATGCCGACCCTTCGGTGTCAAGGTCGTGACGATCTCGCCGGGCTATATCGACACGCCGCTGACGCGCCAGAACCGCTACAGCATGCCCTTTCTGATGCAGCCGGACGATTTCGCGGCACGCGCCTTCGAGGCCATCGCCGCCGGCGCCAGCTACCGCGTGATCCCCTGGCAGATGGGCGTGGTCGCCAAGCTGATGCGGGCCCTGCCCAACGCGCTGTTCGACAAGCTGCTGGCCGGGCGGCCGCGAAAGCACCGCCAGTCGAGCTGATCAGCCGAGAGCGTCGAGCAGGGCCTGGAGCTGGCGCCGCTCGGCCGGATGGCGGGCAAGCCGCAGCGCCTGGGCATAGTCGGCGCGGGCCTCGTCCAGCCGGCCCAAGGCGTGGCGCCATTGCGCTCGCGCGGCCCAGGCATAGGGCATGGGCTGCTGACCCAGCTGCGCCCAGTCCTCGTCCAGCCGGGCCAGCGCGGCCGCAGGCCCCTCGGTATGCGCCAGTGCCACCGCATAGCCCAGGCGTGCGCAGGACGAGCCGTCCAGCGCCAGCAATGCCTCGTAGTAGTGCCGCAGCCGGGCCCAGTCAGTGGCCTCCCAGCTGGGCGCGCGGGCATGCTCGGCGGCGATGCAGGCCTGCAGGTGATAGCTGCTCAAGACCTGACCCCTTGCGGCTAGCTGCAGATGGCGCAGGCCCATCTCCACCATGCGGCGGTCCCAGCGGCCACGCGATTGCTCCGGCAGCCGCACCAGATCGCCCATCGCATCGAGCCGGCCGTCCAGCCGCGCGCCGTGTAGCAGCAAGAGGGCGGCCAAGGCATCGGCCTCGGCGGCCGCGCTGATGGGATGGGCAGCCAGTGCGCGCGCCAGTCGGATCGCCTCCCAGCACAGCTCCTTGGCGATGACCACAGAAGCCGGGCCAGCGCTCTGGTAGCCCTGGTTGAACATCAGGTACAGGGTGGCCAGTACGGCGCTGCGGCGCTGCTCCAGCTCGGTGGGGGGCGGCAGGCTCAGCGCCTGCTTGGCCAGCAAATTGCGGGCGCGCGCCAGGCGCTGAGCCAGCGCGGCGTCACCACACAACAGGCCGGCGGCGATGGTCCGCAGCGGCAGGCCGGTCAGCAAGCGCAGCGCCAGCGCGACTTGGCTTGCCAGCGGCAGCGCCGGGTGGCAGCAGGCGAACAGCAGTTGCAGCTCCTCGTCGTGCAGCTCGGTGGCGAAGCGCTCGCTGGCGGGCGGGCGCGGGTCGGGCGGCTCGGCGGCCTCATCCAGCGGCTGCAGCGGCGCTTCGTGGCGCAGCTGATCCACCGCTGCACGCCAGGCCACGCGGTAGAGCCAGCCGGCCGGGTTGTCCGGCCAGCCTTGCAGAGGCCAGAGCCGCGCGGCGCGCAGCAGCGCGGTCTGCAGCGCGTCCTCGGCCACAGCGATGTGGCTCAGGCCCAGGCTGTGAAGCAGCTGGGCGGTCAGGCGCGCAAACTCGCGCCTGACCAACTGATCAAAGTCAGAGGGCTTCAATCTGACGCAACGTGATCCAGCTGCTGCCACCCAGGTGCGGGCAGGTGGCGGCGAGGGCCTGGGCTTCGGCCAGGCTTTCGGCCCGGATGATGAAAAGGCCGCCGATCACGTCTTTGGCCTCGGCCCAGGGACCGTCGCTGGCCAGCAGCTGCGCCCCGGGGCGGCGCAGCTCGCGCCCACCGTCATCGCAGAGCTTGTGGCCGGCGCTGAGCCGGCCCTGCTGGCGCAGCGTCTCGGCCCAGTCGCTGTAGCGCTGGATCAGCGCGCGCAGCTCGCTCTCGCTCATCGTCGGCTGGTCGGCCGGGGTTTCGTGCAGCAGCATCAGATAGTCATGCATGGCATGGTCCTCGTGGTGGCAGCGGGCCGACATGGCCCGCTTATGGACATGACGGCCGGCTGTGAGCATGCATGACGCGCCGCGGAAAAAAGAAAAGGCGCCCGAGGGCGCCTTTGTCATTCATGCGTGCAGTGCAGCTCAGTAGCCACCGCGGTTGCCACCGCCGAAGCCGCCACCGCCGGAACGGCCACCGCCGCCACCGCCGTAGCCGCCGCCGCCGGAACGGCCACCGCCGCCACCACCGCCGCCGTAACCACCACCACCACCGCCGCCGCCGAAGCCGCCGCCACCGGAGCGACCACCGCCGCCGCCACCGAAGCCGCCGCCGCCCGAACGGCCACCGCCGCCGAAGCCGCCCGGACGCTCTTCACGAGGACGGGCCTCGTTCACGACGATCGCGCGGCCGTCCAGGGCCTGACCGTTCATGCCGTTGATGGCGGATTGCGCCTCGGCGTCGGATGCCATTTCCACAAAGCCGAAGCCCTTGGAACGACCGGTATCACGATCCATCATGACCTTTGCGGAGGTCACAGTGCCAAATTGACCGAATGCTTCTTGCAGCGATTCGTCGCGCACGCTATAGGCCAGGTTGCCTACGTAAAGCTTGTTTCCCATGGGGAAGCCCTTTCAATACCAAAAAACCATGTGGAGCTTCTCCATCGTGAACCATTCAAGCGAAGGTGCGGCTTCCAGACACAGGTAAACGATTATGGGTGATGGGTCCAGGCCGGCGCAAAGCGCAAGAGTCAAGTGTTGTTTTTCAGCT
Source organism: Paucibacter sp. PLA-PC-4 (assembly GCF_026241155.1). Lineage (GTDB taxonomy): Bacteria > Pseudomonadota > Gammaproteobacteria > Burkholderiales > Burkholderiaceae_C > Roseateles_E. The sequence goes on along the minus strand of NZ_JAPFGP010000005.1, from coordinate 251,990 downwards.
TCTGAGAGAAAACCCGGAAAACCGTTCCGATCGCACGCCGGCAGACACACTGAAGACGCAGTGATGACTGGCTATCATCGCGGCCACCGAACTCCCCACCCATGTCCCAGAAAATCTCGCTCCAGGCGCTCAATCGCGTGCTCTCCAGTCTGGACGCCGCGCGCAACGGCCCGGCCCTCTACGCCCTGCTGAGCACCTTTTGCGTGGCCGGACTGCTGCTGGCGATGGCCGAGTCGGCGCTGGCCCGCAGTGAGACGCCCTGGGGGGTGGTCTGGGCCGGGCTGGCGCTGACGGTCGCTTTTTATGGGGTCAACACCACCGGCCTGCTGCTGATGGACCAGGCGCTGGGCCGGCCGGTGCGCGATGTGCAGGACGCCTTGCGCGATGCGCTCCTGGTAGCGCATCGGGTGCTGTTGAGCCTGGCCGTCGTGCTGGGTCTGCTGGGTTTGGTGCTCGCGGCACTGCTCGCTCTGCTGTGGGCAGCCAGGCTGCCCTGGCTGGGAGCGCCGCTGTTCGCACTGACGGTGCCGCTGGGGGTGTTGCTGCTGGGGCTGAGCTCGTTTGCTGTGCTGGTGCTGGTGGGGCCGCTGACGGGGCCCTCGGTCTGGGCCGGCCAGACCGTGCGGCCGACGCTGCGCCTGCTGGCACGCCAGCTGCGCGGCGGTCTGCTCGATGCGGCGGTGCTGATGGCGGGGGTGCTGCTGCTGACCGCCGTGGTCAGCGCGGCGGTCTCTTTTGTCGTGGTCAGTGGCGCGCGGGCCATGTCCTTGCTGGCGATCTGGGGCGCCGATATCAGCCTGCCGCCGCAGCAGCTGATGGCCGGTCTGTTCGGCTACGGCCTGCGCAGCCTGGGCGCGGCCGGCGCGCCGGTGGCCGGCAGCCCGCAAGGCATGGCGGCCTTGGTCGGCGGCGGTGTGGTGTTTGCGCTGGCCCTGGTGCTGCCGGCCCTGATCTATCTGCGCGGCTGCTGCGCGGTCTATCTGGCGCTGCGCGAAGTGCCGGACGAAGGCCTGTGAGCAAGCCCGCCTTTGCCCCGCGCATCGCCAGCCTGGTGCCCAGCCTGAGTGAGCTGCTGGCCGCCCTGGGTCTGGCGCCGTGGATGGTGGCGCGTACCGGCTTTTGCATCCACCCGGCCGAGGTGATGGCGGCCGTGCCCAAGGTCGGTGGCACCAAGGATGTCAATCTGGCCAAGCTGCGCCGGCTCGCGCCGACCCATGTGCTGGTCAATATGGACGAGAACCGGCTTGACACGGTGCAGGCGCTGCGCGAGTTTGTGCCCGAGATCGTCATCACCCATCCGCAGGGCCCGGCCGACAATCTGGCGTTGCTGGATCAGATGGTCGGCTGCTTCGGCGCCCTGCCGGGCGTGCGCGAGCGCGCCGAGGCGCTGGCCCAGGCCCTGCACGCCGAGCAGGCGCGCTGTGCGGCGCAGGCCTGGCCGGTCCAGCGGGTGCTCTATCTGATCTGGCGCGAGCCCTGGATGACAGTGGCGCGCGACACCTATATCGCCCGCATGCTGGCCCAGGTCGGCTGGCAGAGCTGGCCGGCGATCGAGGGCGGGGAGACCGGTGCGGCCCGCTATCCGGTGCTGTCCGGCACGGAGCCCTGGCTGTGCCAGATCGACCGCGTGCTGCTGAGCTCTGAGCCCTACCGCTTCGATGCCTCGCATCTGGCCCTGGCCCAGACCTTGTGTGCGCAGGCTCGGGTGCAGTTGGTCGACGGCGAGCTGCTGAGCTGGTATGGCCCTCGGGCGGCCCAGGGTCTGGCCTATTTGCGCGGCTTGGCCGAGCGCTGACAATGCCGCGATGGATCTGTACAAACCCCTGATCGCACTGCTGGCCATCGTCAATCCGATTGGCGTCGTGCCCTTCTTCATCCATTTCACGCAAAGCTTCACGCGCCAGCAACGCCAGCGCACGATACGGGTCAGCGCCTTCACGGCCTTTTTGGTGATCGGCATCAGCGCGCTGGCCGGCCTGAAGATCATCGAGTTCTTCGGCATCTCGCTGGCCAGTTTCCAGGTCGGCGGCGGGACTTTGCTGCTGATCAGCTCGATCCAGATGCTGAACGCCCAGCCGGCCGAGACCCGCAAGGAAGATGTCGCCGAGGGCGCCAACAAGGCCGACGCCGGTGCCAGCATCGCGGTCGTGCCGCTGACCATTCCGCTGCTGACCGGCCCGGCGACGATCTCGACCATGGTCATCTATGCCGAGAAGACTCGCCACTGGTGGGAGCTGGGCGTGCTGGTCGGCTACGGCGTCGTTGTCGGCCTGGTGACCTTCGCGGTCTTCACCGCCTCGGGCCGCATCGCGCGGGTGCTGGGCCAGACCGGCATCAACATCATGACCCGTCTGATGGGCCTGATCCTGGCCGCGCTGGCGGTGGAGCTGCTGGCCGATGGCTTGACCAAGCTATTCCCGGTCCTGGCCTCCCACATCGCACGCTGATGGTCCGTTGATGAGCGAAATTTTGCTGCTGGAGGACGACCCGGCCATTGCCCAGACCGTCGTCTTCGCGCTGCAGCGTGAGGGCTTTGCGCTGACCCATTGCAGCTGGCTGCATGAGGCCCGCGCGCGGCTGACGCAGCACGAGCCCGCGCTGGCGATCTTCGATGTGGGCCTGCCCGACGGCAATGGCCTGGACCTGTGCCGAGAGCTGCGCGCCGCCGGCAGCCGGCTGCCGCTCTTGATGCTCAGTGCTCGCAGCGAGGAGCTGGACCGCGTGCTGGGCCTCGAGCTGGGCGCCGACGACTATCTGGCCAAGCCCTTCAGCCCGCGCGAGCTGGTAGCGCGGGTGCGGGCGCTGCTGCGCCGCGCGCAGGCGCCGGTGGCCGCACCGGCGCCGCAGGGTTTTGTGATCGAGGCCGGGGGCTCGCGCATCCGCTTTCAGGGCCAGGTGCTGGACCTGACGCGCCGCGAGCTGGGCCTCTTGAGCCGGCTGCTGGCCGCGCCGCAGCGCATCCACAGCCGCGAGACCCTGCTCGACGCCGTCTGGGGCCATGAGGCCGACAGCGGCGACCGCACGGTGGACACCCACATCAAGACGCTGCGCGCCAAGCTGCGCGCGGTGGCGCCCGAGCTGGACCCGATACGCACGCATCGCGGCCTCGGCTACTCGCTTGAATAGATCAAGCATGCGCCTCGGTCTGCGTTTGCTGTTCTGCTTCTTCCTGATTGCCGGCCTGTCGGCCTTTGTCGTGCTGCGCGTCGTGCTGGCCGAGGTGAAGCCCAGCGTGCGCGAGGTGATGGAAGACATCATGGTGGACACCGCCAATCTGCTGGCCGAGCTGGCGCAGGACGATATCGCCGCGCTGCCGGCAGGCGCTGACCTGGCTGGCAGCCGCTTCGCGCAGCGCGTCACGGACTATGCGCAGCGCCCGGTCGATGCCCACATCTGGGGCCTGCGCAAGCAGAGCCTGGACTTTCGCATCTATGTGACCGATGCCCAGGGTCGGGTCTTGCTTGACTCGGGCCCGCGTCCTGCCGTCGGCGAGGACTACTCGGGCTGGCGCGATGTGGCGCGCACCCTGCGCGGCGACTATGGCGCGCGCTCGACCCGCATCACCGAGGGCGACGACCGCAGCTCGGTGATGTATGTGGCCGCGCCGGTTCGCCGCGGCGACGCCATCATCGGCGTGGTCACCGTGGCCAAGCCGCTGGCCACGGTGCAGCGCTTCATCGACCGTGCCGAGCGCCGCATCCTGATCGCCGGACTGGCGCTGCTGGGACTGTCGATAGCGCTGGGCGTGGCCGTGACCCTGTGGCTGGTCTGGCATGTGCGGCGGCTGCGCGACTATGCGCGCCAGGTGCAGGCAGGCCTGCCGCAACAGCCGCCACCCAGCGTGCCCGGTGAGCTGGGCGAGCTGGCGCGGGCGATGGCGGCGATGCGCGAACGGCTCGACGGGCGCGAGCACATCGAGCACACGGTGCGCGCGCTGACCCATGAGCTCAAAAGCCCGCTGGCCGCCATGCGCGGCGCCGGCGAACTGCTGCAAGACGAGCTGGCCCCGGCCGACCGCCAGCGCTTTGCCGGCCAGGTGGTGGCGCAGAGCGAGCGCATGGGCGAGCTGGTCGAGCGCCTGCTGGAGCTGTCCAAGCTGGAAATGCAGCAGGCCCCGGCGCATCCGCAGCGGCTGCGCGTCGACGCGCTGGTCGAAGCCGTGCTGGCCCCGCTGCATGACCGCCTCCAGCAGCAAGACCTGACCCTGCTATGGCAGCAGCGCGCATCGCTTGAGGTGATGGCCGATCGCGAGCTGCTGGAGCTGGCCCTGAGCAATCTGTTTGGCAATGCGCTGAACTTCGCGCCGGCCGGCTCGGTGCTCGAACTGAGTCTGCAGGCCGTCGATGGCCGGGCCGTGTTCGCGCTGCGCGACCAGGGCCCTGGCGTGCCGCCGGCTGCCTGGGCTCAGCTGGGTCAGCGTTTTTTCTCGACCGCCCGGCCCGGCAGCCTGCGCAAGGGCTCGGGTCTGGGCCTGGCCATCGTTGGCCAGGTCGCGGCCCTGCATGGCGGCAGTCTTGAATTCGAGCCGGCTGAGCCCGGCCTGCGTGTGCTGTTGAGCCTGCCGCTGGTCTGACTTCACCCCCGCTTCACAAACTTCCTCATCGCCACACCGGCGTTCGCGAGACTGCCTGCGTCACAACACAGAGGAGTCCGTATGGGATCGCGCGCCGTGGTTTGGAAACTGCTCATCCTTGCAGGCGTCAGCCTGCTGCTGAGCATGGTGCTCTTGCGCATCGGCTGGCTTGTCGACGAGCGCCAGGCCCGGCAGCACGAAGCGGTGGCCAGCGTCGAGCAAGCCCAGGCCGGCGCGCAGACCCTGCTCGGACCCTTGCTGCTGCGCCATTGCACGGAGGAATGGGAGACCTTGGTGGTGGACGAGAACCAGGAGCGTCGCCGCAGCACCGCCAAGCGCGATTTCGTCATCAGCGCTGTGCCCGATCGACTGCAGGTCGGCGGTGCGCTGAACCAGGAGGCGCGCTACCGTGGCATCTTCAAGGTCAACGGCTACGCCGGCCGCCTGCAGCTCGACGCCAACTGGGCCTCGCTGCAGGCGCTGGAGCCGCCGCGCCCCCAGCAGCCCGGCGGTCGGGTGCAGTGCGCCCGGGTGCAGGCGATGCTGGCCAGCAGTGATGCGCGCGGCCTGCGTGGGGCCGCGCTCAAGCTCGGCGAGCAGGCCTTGGCCGTGAAGCCCGGCACCGGCCACCCGGCCTATGTGCGCGGTCTGCACGCGCCGCTGCCCGAAACCCTGGCGCTGGATATGCCGCTGACGCTGCAGCTGAGCCTGGAGCTGGCGGGCACCCAGCGCTTTGCCCTGGTGCCCGCCGCCGCCGCGACGATCTTGGACCTTCGCTCCGACTGGCCGCATCCGAGCTTTGGCGGGCGCTTTCTGCCCAGCTCGCGCGAGGTCGGCGAGGACGGTTTCAGTGCGCAGTGGCAGGTCTCCGAGCTGGCCAGCACGGCCCCGGCCGATGTGTTGCAGCACAAGGTGGTCGGCGGCCTGGGCGGCAGCGGCAATCAGGAGATCGACACCCTGGAGTTCGCGATGGTCGATCCGGTCAATCCTTATGTGATGAGTGACCGGGCGATCAAGTACGGGTTGATGTTCATCTTGCTGACCTTTGTCTGCGTCGGCCTGGTCGAGCTGATGTCGGGCCGCCGGGTGCACCCGGTGCAGTACCTGCTGGTCGGCCTGGGTTTGAGCGTGTTCTTCCTGCTGCTGCTGAGCCTGTCAGAGCACCTCAGCTTCGGCCTGTCTTATCTGCTGGCGGCCGGCGCGGCGGTGGCTTTGCTGGGCTACTACGGCGCGGCGATGCTGGGCGCCTGGCGGCGGGGCCTGGGCTTTGGCGCGGGGGTCTGCGGGCTGTATGCGGCGCTGTATGTGCTGCTGAGCCTGGAGCAGGCCTCGCTGATCGTCGGTGCGCTGCTGCTGTTTATCGTGCTGGCCGCTGTCATGGTGCTGACAAGACGGCTCGATTGGTATGCCTTGGGCGCATCTGCAACAGCAGCGCCGCCGAGTCGGTAGGAACGCCATTGCCGCGCGATGCCGACTGCGCCAGCATCGCGGCATGGCTCTGACTTTCGACTACATCATCATCGGCGCCGGGACGGCCGGCTGCCTGCTGGCCAACCGGCTCAGCGCCGATGCTTCCAAGCGCGTGCTGCTGCTGGAGGCCGGTGGCAAGGACGACTACCACTGGATCCACATCCCGGTCGGCTATCTCTACTGCATCGGCAACCCGCGCACCGACTGGCTGTACCAGACCGAACCCGATGCCGGCCTGAACGGCCGCGCGCTGCGCTACCCGCGCGGCAAGGTGCTGGGCGGCTGCTCCAGCATCAACGGCATGATCTATATGCGCGGCCAGGCCCGCGATTACGACGGCTGGGCTCAGGCAGTATCTGATCCTGCCTGGCGCTGGGACGAAAGCCTGCCCTTCTTCAGGCAGCACGAGAATCACTGGCGGCTCGACGGCGGCCAGGGCAGCGAAGCGTTCAAGGCCCTGCACGGCCATGGCGGTGAGTGGCGGGTCGAACGCCAGCGGCTGCGCTGGGACATCCTCGATGCTTTTGCCCAGGCCGCGACCCAGGCGGGCATCCCGGCCACCGAGGATTTCAACAGGGGCAACAACGAGGGCGTCGGGTATTTCGAGGTCAACCAGCGCGCCGGCTGGCGTTGGAACACCGCCAAGGCCTTCTTGCGCCCGACCTGCTACGGTCGGCCGAACTTCGAGCTGTGGACCGGTTCGCAGGTGCAGCGGCTCACATTGGACCGCGGTGCCGACGGTGCGCTGCAGTGCAGCGGCGCCGTGGTGATGACGCCGCACGGGCTGGAGACCGTTGCGTTGGAGCCCGGCGGCGAGGTCTTGCTGGCGGCCGGCGCGATTGGCTCGCCGCAAATCCTTCAGCTCTCCGGCATCGGCCCGGCGGGGCTGTTGCAGCAGCACGGCATCGAGGTCCAGCAGGAGTTGCCCGGCGTCGGGGCCAATCTGCAAGACCATCTGCAGATCCGCGCGGTCTTCAAGGTGGCGGGTGCCAAGACCTTGAACACCCGGGCCGCAAGCCTGTTCGGCAAGGCGCTGATCGGCCTCGAATATGCGTTCAAGCGCAGCGGGCCGATGAGCATGGCGCCCTCGCAGCTGGGTGCCTTCGCCAAGAGCAGCCAGGACAAGGCCTGGCCCGATCTGCAGTACCACGTCCAGCCGCTGTCGCTTGATGCCTTCGGCGAACCGCTACACGGCTTCAATGCCTTCACCGCCAGCGTCTGCAATCTGAACCCGACGAGCCGCGGCACGGTGCAGATCCGTTCGGCCGATCCGCAGGCCGCACCAGCGATCGCGCCGAACTATCTGAGCACCGAGCAGGACCGCCGCATCGCCGCCGACAGCCTGCGGCTGACCCGACGCATCGTCGCGCAGCCGGCGCTTGAGCCCTACAAGCCCGAGGAGTTCAAGCCCGGCCCGCAGTACCAGAGCGACGAGGAACTGGCGCGCTTGGCTGGCGACATCGCGACGACGATCTTCCACCCGGTCGGCACCTGCAAGATGGGCCGCGCCGATGATGCGATGGCCGTGGTCGACAGCCGGTTGAGGGTGCGCGGCGTCGCCAGGCTGCGCGTCATCGATGCCAGCGTGATGCCCAGCATCACCAGCGGCAACACCAACTCGCCGACATTGATGATTGCCGAGCGGGCGGCGGCCTGGATACGCTCAGGGGAGTGACGGACCCATGACGTGATCGGTCATCGCCAGTAGATCGGTGAACAGCCGGTCGGGTGCAGACAGCGCGACCGGTTCGCCGCCGTTGTAGCCATAGGGCACGGCCCAGGCGGCGAAGCCGGCGTTGCGGGCGGCCTGCACATCGATGCCTGAGTCGCCGATATGGGCGCAGCGCTCGATGGCCACCCCCAGCGTTTGCGCCACATGGCTGAGCACGCGGGCATCGGGTTTTTTCTGCGGCAGCGAGTCGCCGCCGATCACCAGGTCGAACTGTCCCGCCAAGCCGGTGCGCTCGAGCACGCGCAGCGCATGGCGCAACTCCTTGTTGGTGACGCAGGCGAGCTTCAGGCCGGCCGCGCGCAGTATCAGCAAGGCCTCGATCGCGCCGGGGTAGAGACGGGCGGAGCTACCCGCCGTTTCGGCATAGCGCGCATCCAGACTCTGTAGCAACCCATCGATGGGCAGTTCGGTCGAGGGCTGGACGCCCATCTGCAGGAGCAGCTTGCGCATCAGTTCATGCGTGCCGGCACCGATCAGCAGCAAGATCTGGTCCGGCGGCTGGGGTGCCAGGCCATGATCCTGCAGCGCCAGGTTGACGGCGTGGGCGATCTCAGCGGCGGTGTCGACCACGGTGCCGTCCAGATCGAAGCTGATCAGCCGGTAGGCCGGCGGACTCACAGGGAACCCAGCGCACGCTCGCGCCGCTCCATCATGCGCCAGATGAAGGGCGTGAATATCAGCTGCATGGCCAGCTCCATCTTGCCGCCGGGCACGACGATGGTGTTGGCGCGCGACATGAAGGAGTCATGGATCATGCTCAGCAGGTACTGGAAGTCGATGCCTTTGGGCTTGGCGAAACGGATCACCACCATGCTCTCGTCCGGCTGCGGGATGTCGCGGGCGATGAAGGGGTTGGAGGTGTCCACCATCGGCACGCGCTGGAAGTTCACATGGGTGTGGCGGAACTGCGGGCAGATGTAGTGCACATAGTCGGGCATGCGGCGCAGGATGGTGTCGGTGACCGCCTCGGTGGAGTAGCCGCGCTTGGACTTGTCGCGCCAGATCTTCTGGATCCACTCAAGATTGATCACCGGCACCACGCCGATCAGCAGGTCTGGATGGCGGGCGATGTCGACCTCGGGCGTCACGACCGCGCCGTGCAGACCCTCGTAGAACAACAGCTGGGTATCCGGGGCCAGGTCTTGCCAAGGGGTGAAGGTGCCGGGCGGCTGCTGGTAGGGCGCGGCCTCGTCGGCATCGTGCAGATAGTGGCGGTAGCGGCCCTGGCCGCACTCGCCGTAGCTGCGGAACAGCTGCTCGAGCTCGGCGAACAGATTGTTCTCCGGCCCGAAGTGGCTGAAGTGGCCGTTGCCGGCCCGCTCCGCTTCGGCCTGGCGGGCCTTCATCTCGGCGCGGTCATAACGGTGGAAGCTGTCACCCTCGACCAGCGCGGCCCGCACGCCCTCACGCCGGAAGATGTTCTCGAAGGTACGAGTGACCGAGGTGGTGCCAGCGCCTGAGGAGCCGGTGATCGCGATGATGGGGTGGCGTTCGGACATGTCAGTGCTGCCCGGCCGCCCGAAGGCGCTGACGCGCCCCCTTGGGGGGCAGTGAACGAAGTGAGCGTGGGGGCTGCATCATCTCAAGCCTCGGCTCTAAAGAGGCCGCGCTCGGCGAACAAGGGCGTGGCGCTGTCGTGGCTGGCCGGCTCGTGGTGGTAACGCTCGATGCGCTCGACCTCCTCGCGCGAGCCGAACACCAGGCCGATGCGCTGGTGCAGCTCACCGGGCTGCAGGGCGAGAACAGGCTGGCGCCCGGTGCTGGCGCGCCCGCCGGCCTGCTCGATCAGGAAGCCGATCGGGTTGGCCTCGTAGAGCAGGCGCAGGCGGCCGGCCTTGGCCGGGTCCTTGCTGTCCTTGGGGTAGAGATAGACGCCGCCGCGCAGCAGGATGCGATGGGCCTCGGCCACCACGCAGGCGATCCAGCGCATGTTGTAGTCCCTGCCACGCGGTCCGCTGCGGCCGGCCAGGCATTCATCGACAAAGCGGCGCACTGGCGGCTCCCAGAAGCGGCTGTTGGAGCTGTTGATCGCGAACTCCTGGGTCTGCGCCGGCACCCTCATATCCGGGTGGGTCAGCATGAACTCGCCCAGGCCGGGGTCCAAGGTGAAGCCGCTGACACCCCGGCCGACGCTGAGCACCAGCATCGTGCTGGGTCCGTAGATCGCATAGCCGGCGGCCACCTGCTGGTCGCCGGGTTGTAGGAAGTCGGCCTCGGTGACATCGCGATCAGCTTCGCGATGCGGTGCTCGCAGGATCGAGAAGATGCTGCCCACCGACACATTGACATCGGTGTTGGACGAGCCGTCCAGCGGGTCGAACACCAGCAGGTATTTGCCGCGCGGGAACTGCGCCGGGATCTGGTACGGCTGGGCTATCTCCTCGGAGGCCATGCCGGCCAGGCGCCCACCCCACTCGTTCAGGCGCACGAAGAGATCGTTGCTGATCACGTCCAGGCGCTTTTGCTCCTCGCCCTGCACATTGAGCTCGCCGCCGGCGCTGCCGTGGGCCCCGGCCAGCTCGCCGTAGGCCACGGTGCGGGCAATCGCCTTGCAGGCGAGCGCCACATCGAGGATCAGCGCGTTCAGGTCTCCGCCGGCCTGCGGGAAGCGCCGTCGCTCCTCGATCAGGAACTGGGTCAACGTGGCGCGGCCGCTGGGAAGAGAACTGCGCGAGGGCGCCAACGGCGCGTGGATGTCGGCATGCATGAGGTCAGGCCTCCGTGGTTTCTTGGAAGAGCCGGCTGGCGCGGATGTCGGCTGCGCTGATGGTGCTGAGCTCCGCGCGCGTCAGCACCCGCTCGCGGTCGGCGAAGAGCCGGCTGGCCTGGCGCAGACGCGCGCGGTCCAGCGCATTGCGCACGCTGCGCGCGTTGGCAAAGCGGGGCTGTGCCATGCGGCGGCGCAGGTACTCCTGCAAGGCCTCGTCGGCACCCTCGTCGAGCTGGTAGTGCTGGCTGCTGAGCATCTGGCGGGCGATGCTGAGCAGCTCGGGCGGTGAGTAGTCGGGGAAGCTGATGTGGTGGGCGATGCGCGAGCCGAAGCCGGGGTTGCAGCGGAAGAAGCTGTCCATGCGGTCCTGGTAGCCGGCCATGATGACGACCAAGTCGTCGCGCTGGTTTTCCATCACCTGAAGCAGGATCTCGATGGCCTCCTGGCCATAGTCGCGCTCGTTCTCGGGGCGGTAGAGGTAGTAGGCCTCGTCGATGAAGAGCACGCCGCCCATGGCCTTTTTCAGCACTTCCTTGGTCTTGGGCGCGGTGTGGCCGATGTACTGGCCGACCAGGTCGTCGCGCGTCACCGCCACGAGGTGGCCTTTGCGCACATAGCCGAGCTTGTGCAGGATCTCGGCCATGCGCATCGCCACGGTCGTCTTGCCGGTGCCCGGGTTGCCGGTGAAACACATATGCAGCGAGGGCGCGTTCGCGGCCAGACCGTGGGCGGCGCGCAGGCGGTCGATCACCAAAAGCGCGGCGATATCGCGCAGCCGCTGCTTGACCGGCGCCAGGCCGATCAGCGAGCTCTCCAGCCCGGCCAGCACGGTCTCGACCTGGCTTTGCGCCAGCACCTCGGCGACGGTGCAGGCAGTCGGTGCCGACGGGGGCGGCTCGGCAGGCACCGCCCCCGGGACGGCGTAGTGCGGCGCGTTCATATCAATACCGCTCGCCTTCAGGGCGCTGGGCGGCGTAGCCCGCCATCGTGTACTGCATCGTGCGGCCGGCGCCTTCGTGGCGGGCGATACCGAAGCCCGGCTCTTTGGCCGGCCGGTTGACGATGAAGCTCATCGCGATGCTCTCGATGCCGCGCGTGTTGTCAAAGGCCATCAGACGGATGTAGTGCTGCGGGAAGGTTGAGCGGCATTGCTGCAGCTCCAGCATCACCCCCGCAGCATCCTTCAGGTCGAACATCGGCATGCCGAACATCTCCCAGTAGGTGTTGCGCGGATGTGGGTCGTCGGTGTACTCGACGCTCCAGGCGTAGCCTCTGTGCAAGCCGTAGTCGATCTGCGCCGAAATCTCGGCGTCGCTGAGCTCGGGCAGGAAGCTGAACTGGCCCTGGGTGATGCGACCGGTGGGGTTGCTCATCATGGTGGATCTCCTCAAGCCATCGTCGGGGTGACGGCGTAGTCGCTGGTGTCGGTGGAGGCATAGTTGAAGGACACTTCGCCCCAGGTGTCGAGCGCCTGCTTCAGCGGCGTGCAGAAGCGGGCCGCCGCCTGCAGGATGGCTGGACCTTCGTGGACGATGTCGCGGCCTTCGTTGCGGGCCTTGACCATGCACTCCAGCGCCACGCGGTTGGCCACCGCACCGGCCTGGATGCCGGCCGGATGGCCGATGGTGCCGCCGCCGAACTGCAGCACCACGTCGTCGCCCAGGTAGTCGAGCAGCTGGTGCATCTGGCCGGCGTGGATGCCGCCGGAGGCCACCGGCATCACCTTGCGCAGATCTGCCCAGTCCTGGTCGAAGTAGATGCCGCGCGGCAGGTCCTGGCGGGTGTGGCTGTCGCGGCAGACGTTGTAGTAGCCCTGGGTGGTCAGCGGATCGCCTTCGAGCTTGCCGACGATGGTGCCGGTGTGAATGTGGTCCACCCCCGCCAGCCGCATCCATTTAGCGATGACGCGAAAGCTCACGCCATGGGTCTTTTGCCGTGTATAGGTGCTGTGTCCGGCGCGGTGCAGGTGCAGGATCATGTCGTGCTTGCGCGCCCAGTTGCTGATGCTCTGGATCGCGGTGTAGCCGATCACCAGGTCGATCATGATGATCACGCTGCCGAGTTCCTTGGCGAATTCGGCCCGCTCGTACATGTCCTCCATCGTCGCGGCCGTCACGTTGAGGTAGCTGCCTTTGACCTCGCCGGTGGCCGCACTGGCCTTGTTGACCGCGTCCATCACGTAGAGAAAGCGGTCGCGCCAGTGCATGAAGGGCTGGGAGTTGATGTTCTCGTCGTCCTTCATGAAGTCCAGCCCGCCCTTCAGGCCCTCGTAGACGACGCGGCCGTAGTTGCGACCCGACAGGCCCAGCTTGGGCTTGGTGGTGGCGCCCAGCAGCGGGCGGCCGAACTTGTCCAAGCGCTCGCGCTCGACGATCAGGCCGGTGGGTGGGCCCTTGAAGGTCTTGACATAGGCGAAGGGCAGGCGCATGTCCTCCAGCCGCAGCGCCTTCAGCGGCTTGAATCCGAAGACATTGCCGATCACGCTGGCGGTCAGATTCGCGATCGAGCCCTCCTCGAACAGGATGATGTCGTAGGCGATCCAGGCGAACCATTGCCCCGGAGTGCCGGGTACGGCCTCGACCTTGTAGGCCTTGGCTCGGTAGCTGTCGGACGCGGTCAGCCGGTCGGTCCAGACGACGGTCCAGGTGGCCGTGCTCGATTCGCCTGCCACGGCGGCCGCCGCTTCGATCTCGTCCACCCCGTCCTGCGGCGTAATGCGGAACAAGCAGATCACGTCGGTGTCCTTGGGCACGTAGTCGGGGGCCCAGTAGCCCATCTGGCAGTACTTGAGGACGCCGGCGCTGTAGCGTGTTTTCGCGTCGGTGATCAGACCTTGTTCGACCGGCTTGTTCATCTGTCGTCTCCTGGCGGGGCTGGGGTTGACGCAGACTAAGCGGGGGCTCGGATAAAGAGAATTCAGATATTCTTGGCTGTCACTTCAGGTTTTCCTGAAGACAGGAGGGCTCATGCTCAACGCCACCTTCCGCCAGCTGCGCGTGTTTTGCGAGGTCGCCAAGGGGTTGAGCTTCGCCCGCGCGGCCGAAACCTTGCACCTGACGCCCCCGGCGGTGACCATGCAGGTCAAGGAGCTGGAGGCGCAGCTGGGCTTGCCGCTGTTCGAGCGCCAGGGGCGGCAGGTGTCACTAACGACGGCGGGCGAGTACTTCCTGGTCTACGCGCGCCGGCTGCTGGCCACTTTGAAGGAGGCCGACGATGCGATGGCCCGCTTCAAGGGCATCGAGAGCGGGCTGCTGTCGGTGGGCCTGGTCAGCACGGCCAAGTACTTCGTGCCCCAGTTGCTGGCCCGCTTCCACGAAGAGCATCCGGGTGTGGAGGTGCGGCTGTCGGTGTGCCAGAACCGCGAGCAGCTGGTGGCAATGATGCAGCTCGGCGAGGTCGATCTGGCCGTGATGGGTCGCCCGCCCAAGGAGCTGGCGACCCGCGCCGAGCCCTTCGCGGCGCATCCCCAGGTGTTTGTCTCGGCGCCAGGCCATGCGCTGGCCGCACTGGACCATGTGCCGGTCGACGCACTGGCCAACCAGCCCTTCATCGCCCGCGAGCTAGGCTCGGGCACCCGTAAGGTGATGGACGGCTTCTTCCGCGAGCATCGCATCGCCCCGCGCCTGACCATGGAGATGCCCAGCAACGAGACCATCAAGCAAGCGGTGATGGCCGGCATGGGCGTGGCCTTTTTGTCGCTGCACACGCTGGGCCTGGAGCTGCGCACCGGCGTGCTGCGGCTGCTGGAGGTCGAGCACACGCCGGTGATGCGCACCTGGAACCTGGTGTGCCTGCAGTCCAAGCTGCTGTCACCGGCGGCCGAGGCTTTCCGCTACTTCATGCTGGAGCATGCGGAAGCCCATCTGCTCGCGCATGACGAGCCGCTGCTGGGCGACAGGCCCCCGTTCTCAGCCTGAGAAGCGTTGCTCCAGATAGGCCAGCAGCGTGCGAATCGTCTGCGCCTCGCCGCCGATCGGGCGCCCGGCGCGGGCCACATCATTCCACGCGAACAAGTCGATATGCAGCCAGTCCTGGTTTTCGGGCACGAAGTACTCGAGGAAGAGCGCGGCGGTGACTGCGCCGGCCAGCGCAGTCTTGCCGGTGTTGACGATGTCGCCGATCGTGCTCTCGATGCTGGCCTTATAGGGCGCCCACAGCGGCATGTGCCACAGCGGGTCGTCCAGTTTCAGGCCCAGGTCGACCAGATCGCGGGCGGTGTCGAAATGCTTGCTGAACAGCGCAGGCAGCTGCGCGCCCAGCGCCACGCGGGCGGCGCCAGTCAGCGTCGCCAGGTCGATGATCAGCTCGGGCTTGTGCTCCGAGGCATAGGCCAGTGCGTCGCTGAGGATCACGCGGCCCTCGGCATCGGTGTTGCCGACCTCGATATGCAGGCCCTTGCGGGTCGGCACCACATCGCCGGGCCGGTAGGCATTGCCCGAGATCGCGTTCTCGACTGCCGGGATCAGCACCTGCAGGCGCACCGGCAGCTTCAAGGCCATGATCAAGCTGGCCAGCCCCAGCGCATTGGCGGCACCGCCCATGTCCTTCTTCATCTGGCGCATGCCTTCGCCGCCCTTGATGTTCAGGCCGCCGGTGTCGAAGCAGACGCCCTTGCCGACGATGCTCAGGCGAGGTGCCTTGGGCGAGCCCCAGTTCAGCTCGATCAGGCGCGGTGCCCGGTGGCTGGCGCGGCCCACCGCATGGATGGCCGGGAAGTTTTGCTTCAGCAGCGCGTCGCCGACGACTTGCTGGAACGTTGCGCCATGCTGTTTGGCCACCAGCTGGGCGGCCTTGGCCAGCTCCTCCGGGCCCATATGCTCAGCCGGGGTGTTGACCAAATCGCGGGTCGCAGCCATCGCGGTGGCCATCGCCAGGCCGCGCTGGGCCTCGGGGCTGTTGGTCAGCACCAGGGTGGCTGGCGGGCGGCGACGCGGCTTATAGAGGTCGAACTGATAGCCGCCCAGCTCCCAGGACAGTGCGGCCGCCTCGGCGCCCATCACCAGCCCGTCCTCGGCCAAGGCATAAACGCCTTCTGGCAGGGCTTGCGGCAGCGCGGACAGTGCAAACGGTGCATGGGCGTGCGCCACGCCGGCGAACACCCTGCCCAGCTTGCCGTCCGGCCCAGGCACCAGGGCCAGGCTGTCGGGCGTGCCGACAAATCCCAGCGTCGCCAGCCAGTGGCGGGTCGGCGCAGGGAGCTGAGGAGCAAGGGCCTGGAAGGCGGCGCGGTCGACCACGGTGATGGCGATGGCGCTGGCGGGAGCAGACTTTTTGAGTTGAACCGTCATGGCTGATGGGGTTGAGCAGGTCGCCCATTCTCCCGCAAGCCGCTCAACAGCTCTGTTGCAGCCGCGACAGCAGGGCCTGGGCGGCCGGGCTGGGTGCACGGGCCGGGCCGGGGCCTAGCGCGGCCAGCAGGCGCTGGGCAGTGGCCAGCTGGGGCGTCACCGGACCGATGAAGCGCAGCTGCTGGCCCTGGCCGACCAGCAGGGTCGGGAAGGTCTCGACCTCCAGATCGCCGACCAGTTCTGCATCGTCCTCGATGTCGACCCAGACAAAACGGTAGCCCGGGTGCTGCTCGCGCAGCGCGGCGAAGACCGCGTGGTAGTCGTCGCAGACCCGGCACCAGCCGGCGCACAGGCAGGCGACCAGGATGGCGGGCGGCGGGGCGGCTTCGGCGGGAGGCGGCATGGCGCTGCACTGTAGCGAGAAAGCCGCAAAGATTTGTTGCAAGTCTCTGTCAACCGCCCCAGTTTGGACGGCGTTGTGCCCATACCCGCAGGTAATTGCACCAAGTCGGGCTGGAGAAGAAGGCATCAGCCATGAAAAGTCAGCAGCACCAACAGCAACGCAACGAATCTCAAGTCCGTCCCCTTGCAATGGCGGAGCTGAATACCGACAAGGGCCGCAAGCACGAGGCTTTCGAGGCCGGCAGCTTGGGCAGCGACCGCCGCAGCCTGGCGCGCGCCCTGCGTTTCGATCGCAAGCGCTGAACCGCAAATGCACCGTTGGGGTGCATTTTCAGGCCAGCGGCGCCAGGAGCCGCTCTAGATCCTGCTCGGTGAACTTGGCCGCATCGGCCCCGTCACTGCCCAGCACGCCCTCGGCCAGTGCCAGTTTGCGGGCCTGCAGCTCTAGCATCCGCTCTTCGATGCTGCCCTCCACCACCAGTTTGAAGACAAACACCGGCTTGTCCTGACCGATACGGTGAGCCCGCGCACTGGCCTGCGCTTCGACGGCCGGGTTCCACCAGGGATCGACATGAATCACCGTGTCGGCAGCCGTCAGGTTCAGCCCCACGCCGCCGGCCTTCAGGCTGATCAGCATCAATGGACACTCTTCGGCTTGGAAGCGCCGCACGATCTCGCCGCGCTGCGCCACCGGTGTGGCGCCGGTCAGCATCAGAAAGTCCTGTTCCTGCTGCCTAAGCTGATCGGCGATCAGGCTCAGCATCTCGGCGAACTGCGAGAACACCAGGACCCGCCGCCCCTCGGCCAGCAGCTCCGGCAGCATCTCAGCCAGCAACTCCAGCTTGGCGCGCTCGGTGTCGGGCTTGATTTGTTCCACATCCTTCAATAGCAGCGGGTCACAGCAGACCTGACGAAGCTTCAGCAAGGCGTCCAGCACGGTGATCTGCGAGGCCCCGAAGCCGCGCCGCTGCAGTACGCGCCGCACCTGGGTGTCGGCCGCCACCCGCACGCTCTCATACAGATCGCGCTGCTGGCCATAAAGCCGCACCCGTCGCGTCACCTCGGTCAGCGGCGGCAGCTCGGTGGCCACCTCATCCTTGCGCCGGCGCAGGATGAAGGGACGTACGCGCTGGGCCAGGAGCTGGGCGCGCAGGCTCTCGCCATTGACCTCGATGGGCTTGCGCCAGAGCCTGTAAAAACTGCGTTCGTCGCCCAGAAAACCCGGCATCAAAAAGTCGAACTGGGCCCACAGCTCGCCCAGATGGTTCTCCAGCGGCGTGCCGGTCAGCGCCAGCTTGTGCCGCGCGCGCAGGCGCCGCACCGCCTTGGCCGCCCGGCTGCCGGCGTTCTTGACCGTCTGCGCCTCGTCCAGTATCAGCAGATGCCAGGGCTGGGTCGCCAGCGCCTCGATATCGCGCCACAAGAGTGGGTAGGTCGACAGCACCAGGTCGTAGTCGGCCAGGCGCGGGAAGTGTTCGTGACGATCCGGCCCATGCAGCAGCAGCACGCGCAGCTGCGGCGCGATGCGCCGCGCCTCGGCCAGCCAGTTGAACAGCAGCGAGGTCGGCAGCACGGCCAGCGCTGGCCGGTCGGCCATACGCCCAGCCTGTTTTTCGAGCAGCAGATGGGCCAGGGCCTGGGCCGTCTTGCCCAGACCCATATCGTCGGCCAGGATGCCGGCTAGGCCCTGTTCGCGCAGGTACTGCAGCCAAGCCAGGCCGGCGAGCTGGTAGTCGCGCAGCGTCAGCCCCAGGCCTTGAGGCGCTGTGACCGGCCGCGCCGAGCCGGCCGCACGGAGCTTCTCGGCCATCTGCCGCAGTCCGGCATCGCCGTGGATTTGCCAGCCGGCGCGACCCTGGTCCAGCAGCTCCAACCTGCCAGCATCCCAATCGCTGAGCTGCAGCGGGCCCTCGGCTCGCTTGGGGTCTGACAACAGGTCCACCATCGCGCCGAGGATGGGCTTGAGGATGGAAGCCGGCGCCTCGATGCGGCGCCCGCCCGGTGCGTGCAGCAAGATGATGGACAGCTCGTCGATGGCTGCGATCTGCTCAGCGTCAAACCAGCGCGCGTCGCGGCGCAAGAGGTCGGCAATCATCGGCGCCAGATCCAGGCTTTCGCCCTCAATCTCGACGCCCAGGCTCAGCAGCCACGCGCCCTCGCGGGCCGGCAAGCTCAGCGGGTTGATGCGGATGCGCCAGGCTTCGCCGGCCACCGCTCGGTGCGCGAAACCCGGCCGCGCCTCGACCGCCCAGCCTAGCTTCTGGAGCTCGGGCACACGCTCGGTCCAGAACTCGCCGAAGAACTCTTCCTGCAGCATGGTCCAGAGCTGCTCATGCCCATCGACAGCCGCCGGGCTGCGCCATTGCAGAGCGGCCGGATCCAGCGGCAGCAAGCCCAGGGCCCAGAGCTGGTCGCGCGCCTCGGCCTCGGCGCCAAGATCGCGCTGAAGCCGGCGCCCGCTCTCCAGCGTCTGGGTCGGGCCTGGCCGGCTGTTCAGCAGCGAGCGCGGCGCGGGCGTGGTCCAGAGCAGGCCATCGGCCAGCCGGTAGGTCCAGTCCACCTGTGCGACCGTGACCACATCGTTGCGCGGACCCAGCTTGCCGCTGGGGCTCAGACCCAACAGACCGTCGCCACGACCCAGGGTCTTCAGGGTCAGGCGCGGGCGAAACTGCGCAGACTCGCCAGCAGGCTCGGGCGCTAAAGGCTTGGGCAAGGGTGGTGCTGGCGGTAAGGCATCGCCGAGCAGCAGGTCCATCAGTTTGGCCGCATCGGCCTCGGGCAGGCGCGGCAACTGCTGCAGCTCGGCGCGGCCGGCCTTGCGGCGCAGCGCCTCCACCCAGGTGTGCAAGAGCTGCGCGCGCAGCGGCGCATCGGCCTCGGTCTGCAGCTTCAACATCAGCGCCGCCGCATGCTCGCAAAAGCGCGCCGCGCGGCAGCTGCACAGCGCGCTGTAGTGCGGACTGCCATCGCGGCCCGCCACGCCCTGCAGCGCCATCTCGTAGACCTGGCCGTGCGGGCCGGGGAAGCGCGCGCTGGCGCCATGGGCGTCCTGCCGGATATCGCTCAGCTGATGCTGAACCTCGGCGCCGCGCTTGAGCCGCCCGCGCTCGAACAGGGTGCGCAGCGTGGCTGCTTCGGGGGGCCAGAGGCGGGGGGTGGGAGATGGCTTTGCGGCGGACGACATGGCGGCGCCGATTGTCTCCGGCCGGGCGCAAGGAATATAGGGCAGCATCTGGCGGCTGGAAGCTGTAAGCGGCGTGGGATCTTCTGGGGGCGATGGACCTCTTCTTCTGTTTGGTCAACGCCGGGACGGCGAACAGACGGAACACACATCGCCACTGCCGCTGCGGATTGCACGGTTTCGGGTTGGCATTGCAGCGTCTGCGGTCAGTCAGGTTGCGGTGATAGCGATAGCGCCTATCGGCCAGGAGCAGTCACAGCGGCGATGTCTGCATAGCGGGAACTCCTTGCAGCAAACGGATGGGGGTCATGGGTCTGGCCCATGCGGTCTGTCAGCGTACGTTTGTCCACCAGGCAGCTACCGGCCCTGACAACTGGCCGCTCGAAGGCAAGTCTTCGATAAAGATGCCAAAAAAACCGTGCAACTCATGCCACGCCAGCTCCTGCCACTCACGCACGACCAGACTCTAGCCATGCGATCTAGGCGTCTGCGATATCGCCATGCGCGACCACGGTCAGGGCAACGATGCGGGCACACGGCTGGTACCCGCGGCATCCATGGGTGTAGCTTTGCCAGCGGTGACCAGCGCCGAAAGCGTGGCTTGCGGGCGAGCGGTCGAGGGGATCGGCGACGTGGAGTGCGTGGTGTCGGGTCCTGGGGGCGTTCAAGTTCAGCGTTCGTAGCTGATGAAGCGATGGCGCATGCGGCGCGAGTCACTGCCGCGGCGCCACAGGCGCAAAAGGAACCGAGCAGCGCGTGCCAGCGCGTTGTCCAGCGCCGTTCGCCAGTCGCTGGCGACGGAGGCGACAACCACCGACCCCGCGCCATCGGTGCGCAGTTCAACCTGACAGCGCTTGTCGATGCCGCCGCGCGGTCCGTTCACGTCTGACATCTGCACCTCAGCAAGAGGCACCAGCCAGCCCAGGCGTCGCAGCACGAAGCGCACACGGCGTTCGGTCAGGTCGCGCAGGTCAGTGGCTTGCGGATGGCGGGATTTGAAGAGCACTTGCATCACGGATCTCCATCGGTTGAGGGGAATCAGGAATGTGGAGCGCCTGATAGTTCTGAAAAAGCAGTCTTTCAAGAACAAGAACATCGGATAAACCTGAACATGGGCCGATCCTTGAGCCGCAGCCGTGGGGCTTGTCGGCTGCGGCCGGCGCCCGGCCAGGACGCGCGCATTCTTGCTACTTCACAAGCCGCCACAGAGGCCGTCGGCCCGGCAGCAGGCTATCAAGGCCAACGACCTGCCGTGCTGGCTCGCCAAGGTCTGTGGGTTCCGACCGGACGGGATGTGAGCGCGGCTTTGCAATGGATGCACTTTGTTTCGGCGAGTTCGCATTTTCCTGAGTTGAATTCTCGGAAGTGCCGCTTCTTCCGAAGTAGGGCCGGCTGCATATTTCAGCTTGCCATCAGCGCCGAACTCAACCGCCAAGCGCCGTACACACACGCCGAACCGCCGGCACCCTGCGCGGGGCGATTGAGCTCGAAATCCACCTTGTCAGCTCAGGCTGACTCATCTCAACGGAGACCCACCGTGCGAAGCTACCCCCACAACAGCCCAGAAGCCGCCGCGCGCATCGTCGCGTTGGTACTCATCTCCGACGGTCACGTGTGCCGTTCCGAGTTCGACATCCTCAAGCAGTTGGGCGCGGAGCGCGAACTCGGCCTGCAACCCAATCTCCTTGCGCACATCGTTCACACCTTGTGCGAAGACCTGCTGGCGGGTGGGTACGAGACAGGTCTGCTCATAGCCAACGTCGACGACAGCACTTTGGCGTCGCTGATGGCCGAGATCTCGGATCCCGACTTGCAGAGAAAGGTCCTGCAACTGTCCCTGGCAGCCGCCCGTGCCGATGGTCACCTGGCCGACGGCGAAACCTTGGTGGTGGAGGCCGCGCGGCACCATTGGAAGCTGGCCGGTGCACAGGAGCCGAGCGCGGCGACGAAGTAGGCCCATCGCCGACCTGCCTGATCGGTGCCGATCAAGAAACGCTCAGGGCCGTGCCGCCGTCATCACCTTGGTCACCAGAGGGTGGTGCTGACCGCGGCGTGAGCGGATGGCGTGGATCTCCTCCTTCACACCATCGCTGCAGCCCAGCAAGCGAAGCCCACGCATCAGGCCGACGTCGTCCGCGCCGAGCCGACTGACGGGGAAGACACCCAGGCCGCGAGCCGAGAAGACCGCGAGTAGCGCGCTGTCTTCGAATTCACCGACGATGCGGGGTCGCAGGCCCTGCGTCTCGAACCAGTGGTCCAGCGTCGGGCGCAGGGCCGAATGCCCTGTGGGCATCAGCACCGGCAGGTCGTTGAGGCACCGCGGAAAGCGGTCTCGCTCGGCCTTGCCGACCAGGCGGGCCGGGCCGTACCACTCGACCGGCGAATCAACGAGACGCTCGCTGGTCAGGCGCAGGTTCGGATTTCGCGGAGCGGCCTGACCGGCCAGCACCAGGTCCAGGTGATGCAGCGCCAGTTCGCCGAGTAGCTGCTCAAACTCTCCTTCGTGGCAGATCAGCCGAAGATTGGGTGTGCTCAGCACCGGCTCCAGCAGCGCGTGGGCGGCCAGCTTCGAGATGCCGTCGGAAAGCCCGACCGCCAGGCGAGCCACCTTGCCGTTGGCCGCTTCGCGTACTTCGTCAGGGATGCTCTGGCCCAACTGGAAGATCTCCTCGGCGCGCGCGAAGGCGGCTTGACCCGCCTCGGTAAGGGCTACGCCACGGCCTGAGGGCTTGAGGAGTTGATGGCCCAGCGATTTTTCGAGCTCGCGGACCTGAGCGCTGATGGTCTGAACCGCCATGTCCAGTCGTTCGGCGGCACGCGCAAAGCCGCCTTCCTTGGCAACGACCCAGAAGTAGTGGAGATGACGGTAGTTCAGCATAGGTCCTCCAGTGCGGTAAAACCGAAGTTTAAGTGCGTGTGGATCTGGTTTGTACGAAGCGAATCTTTCCCCACACTCCGGGTCGTTCAAATACCGGAGCAAGCCCGATCATGTTCTATGCCCTCAATTGGTTCTTTGTCATCGCTTTGCTGGCGCTGTGGTCGCTGGCTTCCTGGGCGCTGCATGCCGCTGCTGTCTGGACCGTCTCGAACGCGGGTGCGCTCACGGGGGTCGCGTCTGGCGCCGGCGGCATTGCTTTGCCGGATTGGCTAGCCCCGTGGATGCCACCCGAAGTCGCGCAGTGGGTGAGCCGCTTGATGGCGGACCTCGCGCCGTTCGTCGACGGCCTGCTCCAGGCCGCACCGGCACTGGCTGGTGGCTTGACTGTGGCGGCATGGGTGATCTGGAGCGTCGGCAGCGTGGCGCTCGTGCTGCTGGGTGCCGGACTTCACCTGCTCATCGCTCTGTTGCTGCGCCGGGGTCGCAGCGCCACCGGCTCCGGTAGTTCTCTCGCGGCAGGCTGATTGCGCCGGCGTCTGAGACAACTTCAAGAAACTCCTGATTGCCTCCCCAACAAGGCCACCATGGGCACCAGCACGCTTCTATTCGCAATCCTGACCCTTTGTCTGGTCGGAGTCACCTTCCAAGCCTGGCGCCTGAGCAATGAGAAGCGCGACATCGCGCTGCTCGGTGTGTTCAGCGCCCTGATGGGCATGGGTACCGCCGTCGCGGCGATCTTGTAAGCCGGAAAGAACCATGGACTTCTTGCTCCCCCTGCTCACCGTCGACTTCATGGGCAAGCCCGCCTGGGTCTGGCTCACCTTCGTCGGCATCGTCATCGCGCTGCTGGCCTTTGATCTGGGTGTCCTGCACAAGGACGACAAGGAAATCGGAGTCCGCGAGAGTCTGTTGCTGTCGGTCGGCTACATCAGCGTGGCACTGCTCTTCGGCGCCTGGGTCTGGTGGTACCTGGGCGCCCAAAGCGGCATGGACTACTACACCGGCTTCATGATCGAGAAGTCGCTGTCGATGGACAATGTCTTCGTCATTGCGCTGATCTTCAGCTTCTTCGCCATCCCGCGGCAGTACCAGCACCGCGTGCTGTTCTGGGGCATCCTCGGCGTGATCGTGCTGCGCGCGGTCATGATTGGTCTGGGTGCGACGCTGGTGAGCCAGTTCAGCTGGGTGCTCTACCTGTTCGGCGCCTTCCTGATCTTCACCGGCATCAAGATGTGGATCATTGCCGACCACATGCCGGACATCGCCAATAACCCACTGCTGAAATTCCTCAAGCGGCACATGCGCGTGACTGAGGGCTTGCGCGGCAATGCCTTCTGGGTGCGCGAGAACGACACCAAGACGGGCAAGCTGGAGCGCTTCGCGACGCCGCTGTTTCTGGCGCTAGTACTGGTGGAGTTCGTCGACCTGATCTTCGCGGTTGATTCGGTGCCTGCCATCTTCGCGATCACCACCGACCCCTTCATCGTCTACACGAGCAATATCTTTGCCATCTTGGGTCTGCGCGCGCTGTACTTCGCGCTGGCAGCAATGATCCATCGCTTCAAGTACCTGAAGTACGCACTGGCCCTGGTGTTGGTGTTCATCGGCAGCAAGATATTCCTGGTGGGCATCATCGGCAAGATTCCTGCGGTGATCTCCTTGTCCGTGACCTTCGGGCTGATCGCCGGCGGCGTGCTGGTGTCGCTGTGGAAGACCCGGGGGCAGTCCGCGGTCACCGAGTCCATATGACGCCGCCGATGCCATCCATGCGAGCGGGTGTCGACGCAGGCAGCTACCTAACCTCGACCTGACCTCCACCCAATCCCGATCCTCGCATCCCCTGAAGCCGCGCTAGGCCCACCCATGCCCGGCCGAGCCGGCGGCCGGGCATAGGCCGCCTACCTTTCTGGCCGAGTCATCGGCCACAGCAACAGGGCCCCGACGCCCAGCACCGCCACGCCTGCCAGCGCCCCGGTCTTAACATACACCAGGCTCGCATAGAGCAAGTAGGCGCAGCAGGCGACGAAAAGCAGAGGCAGCAGCGGGTATAGCGGCACCTTGAAGGGGCGCGGTGCGTCCGGCTCGCGGCGACGCAGCACGATGACGGCGCCGCCGCTGAGGCACAGAAAGAACCAGTAGACCGGCGACAGGTAGTCGACCATGGTCGCGAAGCCATCGCGTGTGGCCGCGCCGAAGGCCACCAGGGCCAGCGCGACCCCGCTGGTGGCCAGCACGGCGGCGGTCGGCGTGCCGCGCTTGGCATTCCATTTGCCGAGGTGGAGTTCGCGCGCCAGATCGCGCGCCGCCGCATAGGTGGTGCGCGGCCCGGCGATCAAGATGGCGTTCATCACCGACAGCGCGGTTAGCGTGACGATGCCCACGATCAGCAGCTCGCCGCCACGCCCGAAGGCAGTGCGCATCAGGTCGGAGGCCGGGGCGGCGCTGGCGGCCAGGCCGGCCAGGCCCAGGCCCTGCAGATAGGCCCAGTTGGCCAGCAGGTACAGGCTCATCACCAGGGCCAGACCGATCAGCAAGGCTTTGACAATACCGTGCTTGGCGTCGCGCATCTCCGCCGACAAGGTGGCCGCGTCGCTCCAGCCGCCATAGGCCAGGAAGACGAAGATCATTGCCGTGCCCCATTCGGGCGTGGCACCGGGTGTGCTAAGCGGCGTCTGCGGCGGCGCGCCTAGCGACAGGCCAGCGACACCCAGCAGCGCCAGCCCGCCCAGCACCACGCTCATCAGGCCCAGCTGGGTTCCCAGGCCGACCCGGACGCCGGCTAGGTTCAGCGCGGTCAGCAGGGCGATCAGGCCGGCGGCCAGCACTGCATTGGCATAGGGGCCGAGCCAGGGGCTGAGATCGATCGCCTGAGCCAGATAGTCGCCGAACACAAAGGCAAGCAGCGCCATCGAGCCGGTGTGTATCACCGCGAAGCGCGACCAGGCGAACAGGAATCCCAGGCGCTGGCCATAGGCGCGCCGCAGAAAGTGATAGTCGCCGCCGGCATCGGGAAAGGCCGCGGCCATCTCGGCAAAGCACAGTGCGCCAATCAGTGACAGCAGACCGCCGAGGGCCCATGCCAGGTAGAGCTGGGTATCGCTGGCCAGCGCGCCGGCCACCATCGGCGAGGTCTTGAAGATGCCAGCGCCTATCACCATGCCGACGCAGACAGAAACGGCGTGGCGCACATCAAGGCGGCGCTCGGGCAGGGCGGATGTGGACATGGGGCGCGATGCTACGACACTGACCTATCGGGCCGTGCCCGTGTCGCCGAATGTTTGACGCTGGAGCCCTCAGTGCCGGTGCTCGATCGCCCCTTCGCGCGGCTGCTGCACCCACACCATCACCTCCTTCTCGCCGCCGCGCTCGAAGCGCAGCGTGATCGGGAAGCGGTCGCCGTTGACCAGCGGGCGTTGCAGATCGACCAGCATCAGATGCGTGTCGCCGCCATGCCTGAGCTTTAGGCGGGCTCCGGCCGGCAGGTCTAGCGCGCCGATCGCGCGCATGCGCATCACATCGCCCTCCGTGCTGCTGCGGTGGATCTCGACGCTGGCGGCCACCGCTGTGCGAGCGCTCAGCAAGCGGTCGGCCTGTCTGCCGCTGTTGCGCAGCTCGCGAAAGTAGACCGCCCCGTTGCGCGCCTGGTTCGGCGTCGGCGTGGCGTAGGGATGGTCGATGCGGATGTCGCCGGCCTTGAAGTCATGGGCCAGGGCCAGGCCGGGCGGCAGCGCCAGCAGGGCGACCGCGCAGGCGATGAAGCGTTTTCTGTTCATGAACTGTCCTTGATTGAATCTACCAGTTGCCGCCCAGC
Source organism: Paucibacter sp. PLA-PC-4 (assembly GCF_026241155.1). GTDB lineage: Bacteria > Pseudomonadota > Gammaproteobacteria > Burkholderiales > Burkholderiaceae_C > Roseateles_E. The sequence goes on along the minus strand of NZ_JAPFGP010000005.1, from coordinate 225,945 downwards.
AGGCGTGGTTCGCGCCACAGCAGGCGCAGGGCCAGATGGTTCAGGCGCGCAGAGGCTGCGCGTTCGCTGCCGGCCTCGAGCGAGAGCTCTAGTCCTTCGCGCAGCGGGTGTGACAGGGCCAGGCTCAGCCGGCTGACCGGCGAGGCGCCCAGCAGGCCAGCATCGCGGGCGAGCAGGGCCGCGCCTGTCCCGGCCAGCGTGTTGCGGGCCACCAGGCGCTCGACCCGGCCGGCCAGGCGCCAGCCGGGCCGGACCTGCCAGCTGGCGTCGGCCCAGACCCCGTGGGTCGTCGCCCGGTAGTCGGCCGCGCTGCTCAGCGAGTACAAGGCGCCGCGCTCGCGCCGCGCAAGGCCGGCCAGGCTCAGCACCAGCTCTCCGACCTCGCCTTGCAGGCTGGCGCCCAGCAGCTCGACGCGGCCGTCGAAGCAGACGCGCTGCTGCAGGCTGGCGCGGCAGTCCAGGCTGCTATGGCTGTGGCCCGGACTGCCGCTGGCCGATCGCATCAGGGTGCCGCGGCCCTGCGGCTCCAAATGGGCGGCGAACAGGTGGGCGTCCAGATGGTCCCAAGCGCCATGAATATGCAGACTGGGCATGGCCGGGCCATGGGCAGCGCCTGGGAACGACCGGCCACGCCAGACGCCCAGATCGACCCTCCGCAAGCCGCGCTCCACATCATCGCGGCGCCAGCCGAGGCTCGCGCCCTCGTCTATCCACTGCTCTCCCAGCACCGCGCGCTTGGCCAGCGGCGACTGGCCGAAGACATCGAAGTGGCCGGCCGTGTCGATCGCGCGGCCCATGGACACCGTGCCTCGTCCCATGCTCAGCACCAGCTGATCGGGACCCAAGGGCCAGCGCGCCTCAAGCCGGGCGGCCTCGACATGGCTGCCCTCGCGGTCATGCCGGCCCAGCGCCAGATGGGCGCCTAGCCAGCGGTTCAGGCGCGCGGCGGCCTCCAGCGCGCCGTGTTCCAGGCGCAAACCGCGGCGCTGGTCGCGCGGCGCGCTACCAGGGTCCAGCACCCCGGGCCAGGTGGCGGCCGGCCAGCGTCCATCGGCACTGGGGGCGATCACCGCGGCCGCCGCGCCCAGACGCCAACCCGGCGTCTCGGGTAGGTCATCGTCGGCGCCCTGATGAGCGAGGGCCTGGACAGCGCACAGGCTCAGCACCGCTGCCGCCAGGCGCTCACGCCACTCAGCGCGTTTTGAACGGGTCGGCATGGCGCGGGTTCTGCAGGAAGTCATGGTCGGTCAGGGTCTTGAGGAACTGGATGATGTCGGCCTGTTCTTGCTCGCTCAGCTCGATGCGGGCGATCAGGTCGCTCTTGTAAGGATTGGCCCGGCCGTCGCCGGCATACGGGCCGCTGCTGATCTGGCGGCCGCCGGCGGCATAAAAGCGCAGGACCTGCTCCAGCGAGGTCACGCTGCCATCGTGCATATAGGGGCCGGTCACCTCCACATTGCGCAAGCTCGGCGCGCGGAAGGCGCCCATGTCCTCGGCCTTGGCCGTCAGCTCGAAGACACCCTGGTTGGGCTCGGGGAATCCGCCCTTGCCATCGATGTTGTAGAGCCCGGTGTTGTGGAAGGGCGTCTCCACCAGGCGGCTGGCCGCATGCAGGATCTGGTCGTTGAAATTGAAGCTGCCGTGGCAGTGGAAGCACTCGGCCTTCTCGCCGAAGAAGAGCTTCATGCCGCGGTCTTCGGCGGCCGACAGCAGCACCTTGCCCTGCAGGTACTGGTCGTAGCGGCTGCTGCCCGAGATCAGCGTGCGCTGGAAAGCGGCGATGGCCTTGATGATCTGCGGCCATTGCAGTGCGTTGGCCTCGCCGGGGAAGGCGGAGGCAAAACGACTGCGGTAGTCGGCGTCGCCGCTGATTCTGGCCAGCACCTCGGCCTTGTTGGCGTCGTTGACGCCCATCTCGACCGGATCGTCGCCGAATAGGGGAGTCTCCATCTGCCGCTCCAGGGTGACCAGCGAGGGGTTGGCCCAGGTCAGCGTGGCGTTGTAGACCACATTGCCAAGGTGCTGGGCGCCGCGCGGATGCTGCTGTCCGGTCGAACCCAGCGCCCGGCCCAGGCCGTCGGTGAAGGCCTTGTCCTGGTGATGGCAGCTGGCACAGCTCTGGCGGCCGTTGCCGGACAGGCGCGTGTCATAGAACAGAAAGCGCCCGAGCTCGACCTTGGCATCGCTCATCGGGTTGTCATCGGGGACCTTGGGCGTGGGGAAGTTGGCGGGCAGGCGCCAGTCCCAGCCGGCGTTGACCGGCTGGTTGTCCTGGACGCTGGTGCCGCCGCCACCGCAAGCGGCCAGGGCAAGCACCAGCGCCGGCAGCGCCACTCGATTCCAGAGTGCTGCCGCACTCATTTGGCGATGGCCTTCAGCAGGGTTTGGGCGCCGCCGCCATTGATCGGCAGGCCGCTGCCGCTGCCATCGGCCTTCCAGTCGATAGCCAGGGCCTCGAACACCTTCTGGCACTCGGGATCGGTGCCGCCGGACATGCAGCCCGTGGCGCCGGCCTGGTTGCGGGTGATGTCATTTCCAGCCAGCAAGGCCTTCAGGTCGACGGCGATCTTCTGCGTGGTTGGGTTGAAGCTGGCGAAGCCGAAGTCCATCCGGTTGGCCGCCTTGCAGCTGACCGTCTCGCCGCTGGCGGGGTTGCCGGTACAGCCGGTCGAGCCCAGGTGGAAGTTGAAGGTCTTGGCTGTCCAGCTGCCGGTGGCGCCGGCCGGGTCGGTGACCTCGATCTTGGCGTGCTTGCGGCCGGCCTGCCAGCTCCAGGCCATGGCCTGGATGTCCAGCGGCTTGGTGGCGGTGGCGTAGTCGCTGTGGTTGAGTGCGAAGGGCACGCCCATGGTCATCTCGACGCCGACATAGCTGCCGGCCGGCACCGTGCCCTTGATCTGGGCATTGGTGGCGGCGGTGCCGTTGCTGCAGGCACCGGTGCCGTCTTCAAGGTCGATCAAGGTCAGGCGGTTGTCACCGGTCGTCAGGTTCCAGTCGTCGTTTGCTCCCAGGGTCAGTGCCACCTTGCTGCCGTCGGCCTTCACCAGTTTGACGTTGGAGACGTAGAAGCGGAAGTCCTTGATCTGCGCCTCGGTATTGCCACTGCCCAGGCCGCTTACGACCGTGCCGCACTTGACGGACGTGCTGCCGGCATAGGCGGCGAAGTCCAGCGTGATGGCGCGCGGGGTAGTGTCCTCGGCCGGGCTGTCGCTGCCGCCGCCACAGGCGCTAAGGGTGGCGATGGTGACGAGGGCGAGTGTGGCGATGCTGAAGGTGTTGTTCATGGTGTTCGGCGATGTTGAAGTCGTGCATGCGCGGCTGCGCCACGCCGTGGCGCAGCTCGACGCGAGTAAGCAAGAAAAGTCGGTGAGCGCGCCGAGGGGCGGCGCGCCGCAGGCTCAGGCCTGCTGGGGTGGGCCGCGCGGCTGCGCGGCCGGCCAGGCGGGCCGGCACGGCGCTGCGGCTCGTGGCGGGCTGGCGATGGCACGGCCCAGCAGGGGTGCCGGCACCAGCCAGCCCTGAGCGGCGGCTGGCCCCAGCGGCGCAGCGGCGCCGCCGCACAAGAGGCAATGCGAGGGGGCCTGGCCCAGGGGGGCTTCTTGTCCCTCGCCACCTGCCACCTCCTCGACGGGCAGCCAGCGGCTGCCGCCGACGGAACAGATCTCGGCCCAGCCAGCGGTGGCGCCGGGCTCGCGCAGCGCATGCGAGAGCCCGGGCGCCAGCAGCGTGACCAGCAGGCTCAGGACGAGCAGCCAGATGGTGTGGCGACGAGGGGTCATGCGCATGAGCGGTCGGGCCTGGGTCTCAGTGCTTGTGGTCGCTATGACCGCCATGCTTGGCGGCCGCGGTGCCCAGTGCGCGGACCTCGGCCTTGACCTCGACGGTCTCGCGCTTGCCGGCCTTGTCCTCGAACACCAGGGTCAGCGGCAGCGTGTCTCCGACCTTCACCTGCTGCTTCAGATCCATCAGCATGATGTGATAGCCGCCGGGCTTGAGCTCGACGCTCTTGCCGGCCGGCAACTCCAGGGCCGGGATCTGGCGCATCTTCATCACGTTGTTGTCCATCGCCATCTCATGCACCTCGACCACCGGAACGGCGCTGGAGCTGACCGCGACCAGGCGGCTGTCCTTGGTGGCGCTCAGCTGCATGAAGGCGCCGGTGGCTTTTTGCTGCGGCACGGTGGCGCGCACCCAGGCGTCCTTGATGGTGACCTGGGCCGCGGCCGAGGTCATCAGGACGGTGCCGAGCAGGGCGGCGGTCAGGGCGGGTTTGAGCATCATGTCAGGTCCTTCGGGATGGGGAGGAAAGGGGCGGCACAGGCCGCAGGACAGGTTTGCGATGATGGCAGCTCCGGCATCGTAGGGCGAGCCGAACCGCTGAGCGTTAGCAAGGCGGCAGTCACGGCGGCCAGCACGACGGCCAGCCCCAGCATCGGGCGCAGTGCGGCATCGAACTCGCACCAGTACAGCGCGGTGGTATCGGTCGCAACGGCGGGCTGCGAAACAGGGTTGACGGTCATTCGGGTTCCCGGCGGCGCTCACCCGCTCAATGGGCGGCGTTGTTTCAACAAGGGGCGGCAACCCCCGCTGGAGGCGAGGCGCTGCCGCAGTCTTGCGGGCTCAGGACTGCGACGGTGGACCGCGCGGCTGGGCGCTGGCCCAGGCAAACAGCGTGTGCGGCGCCTGCAGGAACAGCGACGGCAGGGCGTCGCCAAGACTCAGCTGCAGCAGGGTGGCGTAATCGCTGGGAGGCAGGCACGGTGCGGGCGTGTAGGCCGAGCAGGCCGGACAATGCTCCAGCGCATGCAGGCCGGGATCGCTGTCTGGTGTGCCTGCGTCGTCCGCCGACTGGCTCAGCTGCACCCATTTGCTGCCGGCCACGGTGCAGACTTCGACCCAGCCGGCGTCCGGTGTGGCGGCCCGCACCGCATGCGACAAGGTCGGCGCGAGCGCAGCGAACAGCAGGGCCCAGATGGCCAGCCAGATCGAGACGCGGCGATGATTGCCTGTGCGGTGCATGGCGGCATTCTAGGGCCGGACATCGGCTGCTCCTGCATGGTCTGTCCGCAAAGCTGGCAGACTGCGCGGCAATGAAATTGTTTCTTCGTTGTTCTCTCTACCTCCTGTCCGTGCTGTCGCTGACTGCCTTGCTGGCCGTGGCGCTGGCTCTGCAGACCGCTCCAGCAGTGCCCCAGCCACCGGCGATCTCGGCCGCGGATGTGGCCAAGGCCCGCAGCTTCCTGCGCCGCAATGACCCGCGCCTCGGGCCGGCGGGCGAGTTGCGCTCGGTCCAGGTGTCCGAGGCCGAGCTGGCCCTGCTGCTGAACTATCTGTCCAGCCGCCACCCGCAGCTGGCGGCCCGGCTGAGCCTGCAGGACGGCCACGCACTGGCCCGCGCAAGCCTGGCGCTGGGCGGGCCGTTCTGGCTCAATGCCAGCGCGCGCCTGGTGCAGAACGGCGGCCTGCCGCGCATCGAGGACCTGCGCCTGGGCCGGCTGCCGCTGCCTGACTGGCTGACCGCGCTGTTGCGAGAACGGACGCTGACGCGCGTCGCGGCCTTCGAGGAGGCGCGGCTGCTGCGTCAGATGATCAAGCATGTGGCGCTGGAGCACGGCCGGGTGCAACTGGCCTATGAATGGCATGCCGACAGCTACCGCCGCATGCTGGACTCGCTGCTGCCCGCCGCCGATCAGGCGCGGCTGCGAGCCTATTCGGACCGGCTGGTGCAGCTGGCGTCGAAGCAGCCGAGCCCGGTGTCGGTGGTCGAACTGCTGACGCCGCTGTTCCAGCTGGCCGTCGAGCGCACGGCCGCCGGTCAGGACGCGGCGGCCGAGAATCGCGCCGTGCTACTGAGCCTGGCCGCCTATGCCAGCGGCCAGGGCCTGGGTCGGCTGGTGCCGGCAGCGCGCGGCTGGCCGCAGCCCCGGCCGCTGGAGGTCCAGCTCTATGGCCGGCCCGACTTCCCGCTGCATCTGCTGATCTCGGCAGTGCTGGCGGCCGAGGGTGGCGGGCCGCTGGCCGACGCCGTGGGCATCTACAAGGAGCAGGCCGATGTCCGCAGCGGTAGCGGCTTCAGCTTCAACGACATCGCCGCCGACCGCGCCGGCAGCCGGCTGGGGCTGTTGGCCGTGCAGCGCCCGCAGGCGCTGCAGCGGCGCCTGGCCGCCGGCCTCAGCGAGGCCGAGCTGCTGCCCGATGTCTCCGATCTGCCCGAGTATCTCAGCGCTGCCGAGTTCAGACAGCAGTACGGCGGCCCTGAGGCGCCGGCCTACCGCGCGATGATGGCCAGGATCGAGGCACTTTTGGATGACAAGCCCTTGTTGCCCTAGGCAAGTCCTGTCCCCGATACTGGCCGGCGAACAAGCATAGAACCTAGGCTTAGCGAATGTCGTCTGCCGCGCGTCCCGACCCAGCCCCCGAGGCGCCCCACCCGCTGGGCGACGAGCGCGCCAGCTATGCCGCGCTGATTGACCACATCCCGCAAAGCGTCTTCATCAAGAACGCCCAGGGCATCTACCAGGCCGTGAACAAGCACTATGCGACGCGCTTCGGCCGCACACCAGCCGAGATCATCGGCCGCGACGACTATGCATTGCATCCGCGCGAATGGGCCGACAAATACCGTGCCGACGATGCCCGGGTGATGGCGCGCGGCGAGGTCGAGGCCTTCGACGAGCAGGATGTGCACGAGGGTATCGACAGCACGGTCCACACCATCAAGACGCCGATTTTCGACGCCCAGGGCCGGGCCGTCGGGGTCTGCGGCATCTTCTGGGAGGTCGGTGAGCAGCGCGAACTGGAGCGCCGGCTCAAGGACAGCGAGGCCACGCTGCGGGCCATCTACGACAAGGCGCAGGAGGGCATTCTGGTGGCCCGGGTGGCCGATGGCAGATTGCTGATGGCCAACCCGGCCTGCTGCCGCATGCTGGGCTATACCGAGGCCGAGATGCTGGCGCTGACGCCGCCCGAGCTGCACCCGCCCAATGCGATACCGCGGATGCGCCAGGTGATGGCGCGTATCGAGCGGGGCGACTTCAGCCTGGCGCAGGAGCTGGCGTTTCGGCGCAAAAGTGGCGAGGTCTTCTACGCCGATGTCAGCCCGATGCTGGTGACCTTGCAGGATCAGCAATGCCTGCTGGCGGTGCTGCGCGATGTCACTGAGAAGCGGCTAGCGCGCGATCTGCTGGCGCGCAGCGAGGCCCTGCTGGCCGAGGCCCAGACCATGGCCCACCTGGGCAACTGGAACTACGATGTCATCACCGGCCAGTCGACCTGGTCGGACGAGGAGTTTCGCCTGTTCGGCTTCACGCCTGGCCTAGTGCGGCCCAGCTTGGACCTGGTGATGCAGGTCGTGCATCCGGACGACCGCGAGCGTCTGCGCAGCACCGTCGAGCGGCCACTGCTGCCGGGTCAGGCGCCGTCCTACCGTATCGAGTTTCGTGTGCTGCGCCCCGATGGCGAGCGGGTTCTGGAGGAGATCGGCCGGGTTCAGCATGATGCTGCCGGGCAGGCGCTGCGCCTGTTCGGCACGACCATGGATGTGACCGAGCGGCGCCGCGCCGCCCAGGCCCTGGCCGACAGCGAGCAGCGCTTTCGGCTGCAGATCGAGCTGGCGCCCGAGGCCATCATGATGTTTGACGCCGATGCCGGCTGCTACTGCGAGGTCAATGAAAACGCGGTGCGCCTGTTCGGCCTGCCGCGCGATCAGTTGATGGGCTGCAGCCCGGGCCAGCTGAGCCCGCCGACCCAACCCGACGGCCGGCCCAGCCTGGCGGCTGCCCAGGGCTGGATGCGCCAGGCCCTGGACGGCGGCAGCCCGGTTTTCGAATGGATGCACCGCCACAGCAGCGGCCGCAATGTGGCCTGCGAGGTGCGTCTGGTGCGCATGCCGGCGGCCGGCCAGCGCCTGGTGCGCGGCAGCGTCACCGACATCACCGCAAGAAAGCAGGCCGAGCAGGCGCTGCAGCAGCTCAATGAAGAGCTCGAGCAGCGCGTGTTGGACCGCACCGCCGAGTTGCTGCAGGCCAAGCAGGAGGCCGAGCGGGCGAATGCCGCGAAGAGCGATTTCCTCTCGCGCATGAGCCATGAGCTGCGCACACCGCTGAACGCCATCCTAGGCTTCGGCCAGCTGCTGGAGCTGCAATTGCGCGAGCCCGGGCAGACCGACTATCTGCGCGAGATCCTGAAGGCAGGCGAGCACCTGTTGGACCTGATCAATGAGGTGCTGGATCTGGCGCGCATCGAGTCCGGCAAGTTCGCGGTGGCGCCCGAGCCGGTGGCCCTGGCGCCGCTGCTGGCCGACTGCCTGTCACTGCTGCGCCCGCAGGCTCAGGCGCGCGGCGTCCGCATGCAGGCCGAACCCGGCGGCGAGGCGCTGCTGGTTTGGGCCGATCCGGTGCGGCTCAAGCAGGTGCTGCTGAACTTGCTGTCCAACGCGATCAAGTACAACCGGCGCGAGGGATGGGTCACGATAGGCAGCCGGGCGCTGGGCGGGCGCTTGCGCCTGACAGTGGCCGACAGTGGCGTCGGCCTCAGCGCGGAGCAGCGCGCGCGGCTGTTCGTGCCCTTCGAGCGGCTGGCGGCCGACCAGGCCGCGATCGAGGGCACGGGCATAGGTCTGGCCATTGCTAAGCGTCTGGTCGAGCTGATGGAGGGCTGCATTGGGGTCGAGAGCCGCCCCGGTGTGGGCAGCGAGTTCTGGATTGAGCTGCCGCTAGCGCAAGGCTCTCAGGCGCTGCCGCTGCCCTCTTCGGCACCGACGCCGACGACTCAGCCCGACAGCGCGTCTAGCTGGCGGCTGCTGTGCATCGAAGACAACGCAGCCAACCTGCATCTGGTCGAGAGCATCGTCGCGATGCGGCCCGGCATCGAGCTATTGAAGGCGCTGGGCGCGCACGGCGGCTTGGCGCTGGCGGCCGAGCAGCGGCCGGCGCTGATCCTTCTGGACATCAATTTGCCTGAGCTCGACGGCTATGCAGTGCTGCAGCGTTTGCGCGCCGATCCGGCCACCCGCGGCATCCCGGTGGTCGCGGTCAGCGCCAATGCCAAGCCAGAGGATCTGGTGCGCGGCCGAGCGGCGGGCTTCGACGACTACCTGACTAAGCCGCTGGACGTGGCACGTTTTCTGAGTCTGCTCGACAGCCTCGGCCCCCGTTGAGTGCCTAAGACGGTGCGGCGATGACCCGACTCTGCTGTACGCGCTGCCTGCGCCCGCAAAGCCATTGCATCTGCGCGCTGGCAGTGCCTGTGGACAACGAGCTGGAGTTGTTGATCCTGCAACACCCCCTGGAAGCGCGCCAGGCCAAGGGCACAGCCCGGCTGCTGCATCTGTGCCTGGCGCACAGCCGGCTGCTGGTTGGCGAGGTCTTCGACCCGGCCGAGCTGGCGCCGCTGCTGGCCAGCGCGGTGCTGCTGTATCCGAATGACCCGGCGCGGCACGGGCCGCCGCTGCCGGCTGCGCCCAGTCGGCTGATCGTGCTGGACGGCACCTGGCGCAAGAGCCGCAAGATGCTGGCGCTGAATCCGCTGCTGCAGGCCTTGCCGAGGCTGAGCTGGGAACAGCCGCCGGCCTCGCGCTATGCGGTCCGCAAGGCCCAGCGCGCTCATCAACTCTCGACCCTGGAGGCGGCGGCCTTGGCCTTGGAGCAGTTGGAGGCGCGTGATCAGTTGCCGTTGTGGCTGGCCTTCCAGCGCCTGATGGACGGCTTAGGGCCGCCGCAGGGGTAAGACCGGCCCTTGATATGGGGGGGTGGGGATGCTTTGCGGCGGCTTGGTCTATCAGAATCGGGCAACGTCCATCCCTAGTTTGTTGGGTTTCATGAAACACTCGCGGCGCATCGCTGCCTTCGCCTCCGGGCTGGCCCTCTACAGCACGGCGGTGATGCTGGGCGGCTCGCTGGCCGGCCTGCGCCTGCCTCTGACCCTGACGGCGCTGTGGGGCCACTCGGAGAGCGTGCCGCAGCTCCTGGCCGAGGCGACCGTCTATGCCATGCCCATATTTGTGCTGGCGTTGAGCTGGAGCTATGTGACACTGCGGCCGTATCGGCGCGGCCGCTGGCCTGCCACTGCATGGTGCCTGGGCGGACTAGGCCTGGCCTGGCTGGCCTGGCTGATGTATGGCGTCGTGTGTGCGGCCGACACCACGTCCTTCGTAGCAATGCCGCTGAGCACGCTGCTCCTGTCGCCGCGGGTGCCGCCGCTATGGGGTCTGCTCAACGGACTGGCGGTGCTGGTCGGCATGTTGGTGGCGGCCGCGCTGGCACGGCGCCATGTCCTGCTGCAAGGCCTGACGCGCCACCGCTGAGCGGAGATCTGGCGCACCGGAATGCATCGCGGGCTCGCGGCACTGCTGCGGTGATTGCTGTGCGGCGCCGCGATTCTGGCCGGCGACCCGCCCGAGCCGGACCTGCCCTCCGGCAAATGGCTGCAAGTCATCTTGATGACCTTGTAGTGGGAGCTGCTCAGCGGCCTGGCGATGACGGCCGGTGTGCTGCTGGCGGCGCTACTCGGCGAACGCCGCCTGCTTGCGCCTCCGCAAGTTTGAGCCGCCTGGCGCGCTAACGCAGCACCCAGGCGCAGCCGGCGATGCGCTCGGCCACATGGTCGAGAAAGCAGGCGATGCGCGCTGCTAGCTGGGTGTTGCGGTAGTAGACGGCGTTGATCGGCTGCAGGACCTCGACCGTGTCCTTGATCAGCACCTGGACCAAATCGCCGCGCTCGCGATCGGCCTGGGTCATGAAGTCGGCCAGGCAGACGAGGCCATGGCCGGCCAGGGCCAGCTGGCGCAGGGTCTCGCCGCTGGAGGCCTGCAGGGTGGGCGTGATGCGCAGTGCATCGCCCTGCGGGTGGCGCAAGGGCCAGTCGTTCAGGCTCTCCGGCTGCGCAAAGCCCAACAGGCTCAGGCCGCCCAGGTCGGACACCTTTCGGGGCCGACCCACCGCCTTTAGATATGCCGGGCTGGCCAGCACGCGCAGCCGGCTGCTGCCCAGCGGCCGGGCGTGCAGCGTGGAGTCGCGCAGCGCGCCGATCCTAAAAGCCACATCGGTGCGCTGTTCGAGCAGGTCGATGTTCAGCTCGTCGCTGTTGAGCTCCAGCTCCAGCTCGGGAAAGCGCGCGCGCAGCTCGCCCAGCAGCGGCACCAGCACATGCAGCATGAAGGGCGAGGCGGCGTTGACACGCAGCCGCCCGGCCGGCTTCTGGCGGCGCTGGGCCAACTGGTCCTCGGCTTCCTCGACCGAGTCGAGGATCTTGCGTGCCCGGCTCAGCAAGACCTGGCCCTCCTCGGTCAACGCCAGCCGGCGTGTCGTGCGGCTCAGCAGGCTGGTTTCCAGCTTCTCCTCCAGCCGCGCCAGCGAGCGGCTGATGGCCGAGACGGTCTGACCCAGACGCTCGGCGGCGGCCGTGATCGAGCCGCCATCGACCACGGCGACCAGGGTCTGCAGCTCATCTAAGGTGGTCTTCATTCTTGAATTTTATTCAAGAATATATCGCCGAAAACGGGGTTTATCTGCAAAGGAGGCACAGCCACACTGCGGCCACTTTCTTCCCAACACCCCGGAGTTCCTCATCATGCCTCTTGCCCTCTGGGCGCTGACACTCAGCGCCTTTGCCATCGGGACGACCGAGTTCGTCATCGTCGGCCTGATCCCGACGCTGGCGGCCGACCTTGGCGTGAGCGTGCCTTCGGCAGGCCTGCTGGTCAGCCTCTACGCGATGGGCGTCGCCATCGGCGCGCCTGTGCTGACCGCGCTGACCGGTCGCGTGCCGCGCAAGGCTTTGCTGCTGGGTCTGATGGTCCTGTTTACCGCTGGCAATCTGCTGGCCTGGCGGGCGCCCGGCTACGAAAGCCTGATCGCCGCCCGCATCGTCACCGGTCTGGCGCACGGTGTGTTCTTCTCGATCGGCTCGACCATCGCGACCGGTCTGGTGCCCAAGGACAAGGCTGCCAGCGCGATCGCCACCATGTTCACCGGCCTGACCGTGGCCCTGGTAACCGGCGTGCCGCTGGGCACCTTCATCGGCCAGCACTTCGGTTGGCGCGCGACCTTTTTGGCGGTCGCCGCGCTGGGTCTGATCGCCTTTGTCGGCAGCCTGTTGTTCGTGCCCAAGAACATTGCGCACAGCAAGCCGGCCTCGCTGCTGCAACAGGCGGCCGTGCTGCGCGAGCCGCGCCTTCTGCTGGTCTATGCGATGACGGCGGTCGGCTACGGCGGCTCTTTTGTTGCCTTCACCTATCTGGCGCCCATCCTGCAGGAGGTGGCCGGCTTCGACGCCAGCGCCGTTGGCCTGGTGATGCTGGCTTACGGCCTGTCGGTCGCGGCGGGCAATCTCTGGGGCGGCAAGCTCGCGGACCAGCGTGGGCCCATCGGTGCCCTGAAGATCATCTTCGCGCTGCTCTCTGCCGTGCTGCTGCTGTTGACCTTCACCGCAGCATCCAAGCCGCTTGTGGTGCTGACCGTGCTGCTGTGGGGCGCGGTGGCCTTCGGCAATGTGGCCGGCTTGCAGGTCTATGTGGTGCAGCAGGCCGAGATCCATGCGCCGCGCGCCATCGACGTGGCTTCGGGCTTGAACATCGCTGCCTTCAACCTGGGCATTGCCGGCGGCGCGCTGCTAGGCGGCGAGATCGTCGCGCGCTGGGGCGTTCTGAACACGCCATGGATCGGGGCGCTGGTGGTGCTGGGCGCGCTGGGTCTGACGGCCTGGAGCGGCGTGCTGGACCAGCGCGCCGGCTTGCGCCCCTCACGCGGCGGGCCGGCTCCGGTCGGCCATTGATGCACTGATTGCAAGGTCAAACCATGAACGACACCACCACCGCCATCCCTACCTTCGGCCTCGGCACCTTCCGCCTGAAGAACCAGATCGTCATCGACTCGGTCAAGACGGCGCTGGAACTTGGCTTTCGGGCCATCGACACGGCCCAGATCTATGGCAACGAGGCCGAGGTGGGCCAGGCCATTGCCGAGAGCGACGTGCCGCGCGAGCAGCTGTTCCTGACAACCAAGGTCTGGACCGAGCAGCTGGCCGGTGACCGGCTGATCCCAGGCCTCAAGGAAAGCCTGGCCAAGCTGCGCACCGACTACCTCGACCTGACGCTGATCCATTGGCCCTCGCCGGGCAACGCGGTGCCGCTGTCCGAGACCTTGGCAGCGCTGATGCAAGCCAAGGCTCAAGGTCTGACCCGCCAGATCGGCGTCTCGAACTTCACGGTGGACCTGATGAAGCAGGCGATCGCCGCGGTCGGCGCCAAGCACATCGCGACCAACCAGATCGAGCTGCATCCCTACTTGCAGAACCGCAAGATCGTCGAGTTCGCGCGCAGCCAGGGCGTACCGATCACCTCCTATATGACCTTGGCCTATGGCTTGGTGTTGAAGGATGAGCTGATCATCCGTATCGCGGCGGAGCGCCGGGCGACGCCGGCCCAGGTCGTGCTCGCCTGGGCGCTGCAGCAGGGCTATGCGGTCATCCCCTCATCGACCAAGCGGGAGAATCTGGCCAGCAACCTGCTGGCGCCACAGTTGGTGCTGAGTCCGGCTGAGATGGCGCAGATCGCGAGCCTTGAGCGCGGCGGGCGCCTGGTCAATCCAGAGGGCCTGGCGCCGATCTGGGACTGAGGCTGGGCCGAGGACAAGCCCTAGGGCTTGCCCGTCGCCTGCCGAAGGCCCAAGCGCATGCCGGCGTGAGGGCTCAAAACGATTCCCACTCGTCGGTGGTGGGCGCCGGGCTGGCCTTGGGCGCAGGAGCCGGTGAAGGCGCAGAGCGGGCCGCCGGCTTCGGTTTGGTCGCTGTAGGCTTCTTCGCGGCCACCGGCGAAGGGCGCGAGGTGCTCCTGGTCACAGGCTTCGGCGCCCCAGTGGCGGCCGGGGCCTGGAACTTCTGGTCTACCTTGAATACCGACACCACCTCGGCCAGCCGTGCCGACTGCTCGCGCAGCGATTGCGCGGCGGCGGCCGACTCCTCCACCAGCGCAGCGTTCTGCTGCGTCATGTGATCGAGGTTGGTGACAGCCACATTGACCTGCGCGATGCCGTCGCGCTGCTCGGTGGCGGCCGAGGCGATCTCGCCGATCAGATCGGTCACGCGCTTGACGCTGGTCACGATGTCCTGCATCGCCGTGCCGGTCTGCTCGACCAGCTGGGCGCCCGATTCGACCCGCTCCACAGAGGCGCCGATCAGGGTCTTGATCTCCTTGGCGGCCTCGGCCGAGCGCTGGGCCAGCGAGCGCACCTCGGAGGCCACGACCGCGAACCCCCGGCCTTGCTCGCCGGCGCGCGCCGCTTCGACGGCGGCGTTCAGCGCCAGGATATTGGTCTGGAAGGCGATGCCGTCGATGGTGCCGATGATGTCACCGATCTTGCGCGAGCTCTCGGTGATCTGGGCCATATTGCTGACCACTTGCTCGACCACTTGGCCGCCGCGCACCGCAGCCTCAGCAGCCGAACCGGCCAGCTGGTTGGCCTGGCGGGCGGTGTCGGCCGAGTGGCCGACGGTGGCGGTCAGTTGCTCCATCGAGCTGGCGGTTTGCTGCAGGCTGGAGGCGGTCTGCTCGGTGCGGGCGCTGAGGTCATGGTTGCCCGTTGCGATCTCGCTGGAGGCGGTGGACACTGATTCGATGCCCTGGCGCACCTCGCCGACCACGCTGCGCAGCTGGGCCACCATGCGCTCCATCGAACCGAGCAGCAGACCGAACTCGTCGCGCCGGCTCACATGCACCGAGGTGGTCAGGTCGCCGCCGGCGATTTGGTCGGCGGCCTTCATGGCCTGGGCCAGCGGCTGCTGGATCGAGCGCACCAGCCAGAACGCACCGGCGATCAGGCCGATCACGACCAACGCGATCAGCACCCCGGCGATGCGCACTGTGCTCTTGCGCTGCTCGGCCAGCTCCGCCAGGATCTCGGCCTTGGCGCGGACCTGCTCCTCGGCGAAGTCGTTGAGTGACTTCAGATATACATCGACCGCCGGATTGAAGCGCGCGCTCAGCTCCTGGGCGGCTGCGGCCGGGTCGGTGGCCTTGACGCTGCGGATCTTGGCCAGTGATTCCAGCACGATCTTGCGCTCGGCCGCGACCTTGTCCATCAGGGCTTTGTCCTTGTCGCTCAGATCCATGGCCTCGATGGCTTTCTGGACCTTGCTGATTTCGCCGATAGTGGCGGGAATCACCTCCTTGAAGAGGGCATCGACGGCCGGGTCTGTACTGGCTGCCGAGGCTTGCACCCGCACGACATTGGTGGTGGTCAGCCCTGCCCAGCGCTTAGCGGCGTCGACCTTGGCGTCCATTGCAGCGGCCACGGTGGTTGTCTGTTCCTGCACCTTACTGCTGCGTACCGCAGCGAAAGTGATCACCGCAATCAGCGCGACGATGACCGCGATCACCGAAGCCCAAAGGCGAAAAGCCACGCTGTGGCGACCCAGCGAACTCGCTGGCGATGGGGTCATGTCTTGCATGAAGGCTTCTCCGAAACGGGGTGGCGTGCTGACAAGCGCTCCAGCCTAGTGCATCTTCGCCAGAGGCAGCCGTAAAAAAGGCCGGCTTTTGAGCGCTATCAATGTTCAACCGCTGCTTGCCAGCGTGCAGCGCTGCACGCTGTCGGTGGGGCAGGGGCCGACCCAGCGCAGCCGGGTGGTGCCGGCCGGCGGCAATGGTGCGCGCAGAGTCTGCAGTTGGGCACGCGTCGGAGTGAGGCCGGCCAGCGCGATCCAGGCGCCAGCGCCGTTCTGGTATTCCAGTGCGTAGGAGCTGCCCGGGCGCAGCGCGCGGGTGCTGATCAGGTACTGGCCACCGTCTATCGTGAACGACGGCTGGTCTGCAAAAGGCCGGGCCAGCGGTTCGCCGATGAACAGGCCCTGGCCTGGCCATTGCACCGACTTCCAGTAGGCCTCGATCAGGCTGGCGCCACGGTAGTAGTGGTCGATCAGCACCGAGGCGTGCGAGAACTTCTGCGTGAAATTGCAAGGTTCCTCGACCGTGCCGTAGCTGGCCGTCGCGCCGGCGTCGAGCCAGGCGGTGATGGGCATCTGACCCATGCCGTCGGGCAGATGGCCGCCGAAGGAGGTCAGATGGTCGGCCACCGCGCCGGGGCGGAAGCTGATGCCGGCAAGACCCGGCACCCGGCTCAGACCGGTGAAGTAGAACAGCACATTGCTGCGACCGCCGAGGCTGTCGCTGGCAGTGCCGCTCGCATTGTCGAGGTGCTCCAGCCGCAGGCGGCCGGCCCAGGCGGCGGGCAGTGCCAGATAGTCGGGGTAGCGCACGCTGCGCGCAGCGTCGCTGGTGCGCAGCAGATAGCCGTCGCCGCCGGGCTGGGTGGCGTCGGCGGCGAGGCCGCGAGCGATCAGGGCCCGGGCCGACTCCAGTGTGCGGGCGCCCAGCATCATCGACGGCCGGATGCGGTGATCGGCCCAGGGCCGGCGCGACTCCGAGTCGTACAGCGGCGAAGCGGCGGTGGCGCTGCAGCGGTTCGAGCAGTAGCGCTCATCGAAACCCAAAGCCAGCGCGCTGGTGATGCTCATCGAACAGCTGGGGCCGGCCACCCGCGAGGGGGCGGTCCAGGTCATCAGGCTCGCTTGCGCGGTGCCTGGCAGCTTGGCATCGATCTCGGTCTTGAGCAGCGCGAAGTCGGCCGCCGAGATGACGTCGGACGGGCCAGGTAGGCGCACCCGAATCAGCTGGGTCGCCGCTAGGCCGCGTGCCGCCTGGTAGTGGCTGGCGATGGCCTCGGACAAGGGGTCGCCCTCGGCGACCAACACCGCCAGCTCGGCCGCGCCCAGCGCGGTGCTGGGCAGGCTCAGCGTCGGTACAGGAGGTGCGGCCACAGGAGGTGCGGCATCGCCGCCAGACCCGCCGCCGCCACAGCCGGCCAGCAGCAGGGTCAGGGCCATGATGGGTGAAAAGCGCATGCGGCGATCTTTCCATGCGCCGCAGTTGGCCAAGCCTGGAAAAACCCATTCCTGCGACCACACATGTCGGCATCCACACCACGGCGATCGCCGCAAGTTTGCGCGACCACCGCAGAGTTCGTCAGGATGTGTGCGTGTCAGAAAAATGACATTTTTATGATTGAAGGCACTTTTATAAACAGTGAGCGCTCGCTTACGCACCAAAACGGAGCTTTGTCACAAGTGAAAACCCCAAGTGCGTGCATGGCTTTGAATCCCTACATTCCATCTCACTCGATGCAGTCAATGTGCGAACAGCGGCTGCTAGGCGGGGCTGAGGAGACAAACAAAGCAAGCAATTCAAAGCAATTCGAACGATTTCAGTGACACTGTCACCATTCGCGGGCACCTTAATGGTGCCCGTTTTATTGTTGCCGTCCGGAATCACGTCGCATGCTTGAGCTTGTCACCGTCGCCCTGGCCTCCCTGCTGGCCGGTTTTGTCGATGCCGTGGTGGGCGGCGGTGGGCTGGTGCTGGTGCCGGCGCTGTTCAGCGTGTTTCCGAGCGCCGCGCCGGCCACGCTGTTCGGCACTAACAAGGGCGGCGCGATCTGGGGCACCGCCTGGGCCACGGCGCAATTCGCGCGCCGCGTCACCCTGCCCTGGCATGCCTTGCTGCCGGCCGCCGGTGCCGCGCTGCTAGGCAGCTTCGCCGGTGCCTGGTCCGTCACGCTGGTCGACCCCAGCGGCTTGCGCAAGGCGCTGCCGCTGATTTTGCTGGCGGTGCTGATCTATACGCTGGCAAAAAAGGACCTGGGCCGCGAACACGCACCCCGCCACAGTGGCGTTACCGAGGCCTGGCTGGCCAGTACCATCGGGCTGGTGATCGGTTTTTACGACGGCTTTTTCGGCCCCGGCACCGGCAGCTTCTTCGTCTTCCTGTTCGTGCGTTTCTTGGGCTTTGACTTCCTGCACGCCTCGGCCAGTGCCAAGCTGCTGAACACGGCTACCAATGCCTCAGCCCTGCTGCTGTTCGCGCTGAAGGGCCATGTCTGGTGGCATATCGCGGCGGTGATGGCCGTCACCAATGTGCTGGGCAGCCTCTTGGGAACGCGCATGGCCTTGAAACATGGCGCTGGCTTTGTGCGCGGGATGTTTGTCTTCGTGGTCACAGCGCTGATTCTGAAAACAGGCTGGGATGCGTTTCTGCGCTGAGCCAAGCGGCGCTACTATTCAGTCCTTGGCCCCAAGTGATAAACAAAAAACCATGCCTGTCGATCCGCAACTTCGTACCCTGGACATCGAGATCCCCACCCAGCCCGAGGTGTTGGTCAAGCTGTCGCTGCTGATGGCGGCTGAGGATGTGGACCTGCCGGCGATCTCGGGACTGGTTGAGACCGATATGGCGCTGGCCGCCGCCGTACTGAAGGCTGTCAATTCATCACTGTATGGCCTGCAGGGCCGGGTGCAGACCGTGCACCAGGCGCTGACCTATTTGGGTATGCGCGAGGTCGCGGCCATCACCTTCGAGATGGGGCTGCGTGCCGCGTTTCCGCCGGCCGTCGAGCTGGAGCCGGTCTGGAGCCGTGCCTCGCAGCGTGGCCTGCTGATGGGCCGCATGGGCCAGATGTTGGGTGTGGACCCCTGGGCATCGCATTCGGCCGGCCTGTTTGAGGAATGTGGCAAGGCGGTGCTGTACCGCCATGCCTCGGCGCACTACCCGGCCATGTTGCGCGCCGCGAAGACCGATGCCGAGCTGGTGCAGCTGGAGCACACGGCGTTTGGCGTGAGCCATGACGCATTGGGCGCTGCTTTGTGCGAAAGCTGGGGACTGGCGCCAGCGGCGGTCACCAGCGTGCGCCACCATGTGCAGATCCAGGACAGCCTGCTGATCCCCGAGGCGGCCCAGCGCCGCAGCATCTGCGCGATCTCGGCGATCGCCTGGGTGCTGATGAACAAGCCGGCCGACCTGGAAGACGTCGCCCACGCGATCGCGCCCCAGGCCCAGCTCGACGAGACCCTGGTGCTGCGCGCCGCGCGCCGCGTCAGTGAACAGCTCAACGAAGCGCAGTCGCGCGGCCGCTGATCACGCGGCCAAGCTGAGTCGGTCGCGGCCGGCGTGCTTGGCGATGTAGAGAGCCTCATCGGCTGCCTGCAGCAGGGCCTGCGGGCTCAGATAAGGGTGGGTGGCGCTGTAGGCAGCCAGGCCGATGCTGACGGTCAGGATTTTGTCGACCGCCGGGCTGGATGGATGGGCCAGTGCAAGTGAGCGCCAGTCCTCGCGCAACTGCTCCATCAGGCCCTGGGCCATCTCGATATCGAAACCGGGCAGCAGCGCGACGAACTCCTCGCCGCCCAGGCGAGCGACCACATCGGTGTCGCGCTTGAAGCGCTCACCCAGCAGCCTGGCAAAGGCCTGCAGCGCCGCATCGCCGGCGGTTCGGCCCTGTTGCTCGTTGTAGGCCCGGAAGCTGTCCAGATCCATCACCGCCAGGGCCAGCCGGCTGTGCTGGCGCTGGGCGCGCTTGAACTCGCGGCGCAAGGCGTCGTCGAACTCGCGGCGGTTGGCCAAGCCGGTCAACGTATCGGAGCGGCTCAGCGCCGCCAACTCGCGCCGGGCGGCGTCCAGCGCCTGTTGCGTCTGAGCCAGCACCCGGCCGTGCTGCTCGACCTCGCTGCGCAGGCGCGCGGCTTCCGACTGTTCCTGCTGTAGCTGGGCCCCCAGGCTCAGATGCACCCGCTCGAAGGCCTTGTTGATCTGGTGCAGCTCGCGCGTGCCGCCCTGCGTGTCGGGCCATGACAGCGAGCTCGGCGGCAGGCTTGGATCAAAGCTGTGGGCGCGTTCGGCCAGGCGGCGCAGCGGCCGCAGCAGCAGTCGCTCCAGCATCAGCACGCTGGCCAGGCCCAGAGCCAGCACCAGCACAAGGTCCTGCAGCGCCATACCCAGCACATGCTCTTTGGCCAGTCTGGCCTCGTGGCCAGCACGCAGCCAGGCCGCCAGGGCTACGCCCAGCAGGCCGACCAGGGCCAGCACCGCCAGCGTGCGGGTCTTTACCGACCTGCTGCTGGCGGTGGGGAGTTGCTTGGCGGCGCTGAAGGGGAGTTTCACGATGCCGGACTGCAAGGCAATGAGGGTGAGTCAAATTGTGCATGGGGGCGAGCCCAGTGCGGTGGCCGTAGCGCCCAGGGTATATCCCAGGCTTGCGCCGGCTCAATCGGTATAAATTAGCATTTGCTTATATATTGATATTTGGCATTGACATGCAGACAAGCCACGCCACGCCGCCTCCGGCCGAAGCCGACCGGGTGTACGAGATCGCCGCCGAGCTCTTTGGGCTGATGGCCACGCCCTTGAGGCTGAAGATCATCAGCGCGCTGTGCCGGGGCGAAAAAAGCGTGTCTGACCTGCTGCTCGAGATCGAGACCACGCAGCCGAATATGTCGCAGCACCTCGGTCACCTCTACCGCGCCGGCATCCTGGCGCGACGTCGCGATGGGGTGCAGATGTTCTACCGGGTCAGCAACGAGCGCGCCGTCGCGCTGTGCCGCGCGGTCTGCACGCAGATCGCGATCGAGATAGATGACCCGCACGCGGTCGAGCCCGCCGAGCGGCTGCTGATGACTCGTGCCTGAAGGAGACAAGATCATGAACGAGAAGACCGGCCGGCTGCGGCGGGCGCCCGAGGGCTTCCTCAGCCGACAAGACCTGGCCCTGATGCAGCAGCAGGCACCAGCCGAGCGGCGCGGGTTCCTGCGCGGCGCCTTTGCGGCGGCCAGTGCGGCGCTGGCCAGCGGCACGCTGCGCGCCCAGGCCAACCCGGTGCCAGCCCAGGGTGGCGACCCAAACATCCTGAACCTGCCGCCGCATGCGCTGAGTCTGGGCCAGCCGGTGGCGCTGGAGGGCTATGGCAAGCCGTCGAAGTACGAGACCAATCTGCAGCGTCGCCAAAGTCCGGGCCTGACGCAGACCCGCCAGGCCTCGGTGTCCTTTGCGCCGCTGCAGGGCATGTTTGGCATTGTCACGCCCAGCGGCCTGCATTTTGAACGCCATCACCAGGGCTGGTGGGACATCGACCCCAGCACGCACCGGCTGATGATCAATGGCTCGGACGAAAAGATGCTCAAGCGGGCGATGGTGTTCACGATGGACGAGCTGATGCGCCTGCCCAGCGTCTCGCGCTTTCATTTCATCGAGTGCGGCGCCAACACCGGCATGGAGTGGGGCAATGTGGCCGTGCCCACCGTGCAGTACAGCCACGGCATGCTCAGCTGCAGCGAGTTCACCGGCGTGCGCCTGATCGATGTGCTGGAGATGTGCGGCGTCGACCTGAAGCGCGCCCGTTTCGTGCTGGCCGAGGGTGCCGATGGCTCGGCGATGACGCGAACCATCCCGATGGAGCTGGTCCGCAGCGGCCAGGTGCTGCTGGCCTATGGTCAGAACGGCGAGATGCTGCGACCCGAGAACGGCTATCCGCTGCGCTTGGTGGTGCCGGGCGTGCAGGGCGTCAGCTGGGTCAAGTACCTGCGCCGCATCGAGGTGGGCGACCAACCCTGGGCCAGCAAGGACGAGAACATTCACTACATCGACCTGATGCCCGACGGCCTGCACCGCCAGTACACCTCTATCCAGGAGGTCAAGAGCGTCATCACGACGCCCAGCGGGGGGCAGGTCTTGCTGGACAAGGGCTTCTACAACATCAGCGGCTTGGCCTGGTCGGGCCGCGGCAAGATTGCCAAGGTCGATGTTTCGGTTGACGGCGGCCGCAACTGGCGAGCGGCCCGGCTGGAGACTCCGGTGCTGGACCGCTGCCTGACCCGCTTCAATCTCGACTGGGTCTGGGACGGCCAGGCGACCCTCGTGATGAGCCGGGCCACCGACGAGACTGGTCATGTGCAGCCCAACTATGCCCAGCTGCGTGCGGTGCGTGGCCGGCGCTCGATCTATCACAACAATGCGATCCAGACCTGGCTGGTGCAGGAGAGCGGGGAGGTCAAGAATGTCCAGCTCTCTTAAAACCATGCCGTTTGCGCTGGCGCTGGTGGCAGGGCTTGCCTCGGCCCAGGCGCCGAAGTTTGAGGGCATAGGCCGCACCGCCACCCAGCCTGAGATCAGGGCCTGGGACATCGATGTGCGGCCCGACTTCAAGGGTCTGCCGCCCGGGCGAGGCACGGTGGCCCACGGCCAGGAGCTTTGGGAGGCCAAATGCGCCGGCTGCCACGGCGTCTTCGGCGAATCCAATGAGGTATTCAGCCCGCTGATCGGCGGCACGACCGCAGACGATATCAAGACCGGCCGCGTCGCTAGCCTGCGCGACAACAGCTTTCCGGGCCGTACAACGATGATGAAGGTCTCCCAGCTCTCAAGCCTGTGGGACTACATCAACCGCGCCATGCCCTGGACCGCGCCGAAGTCCCTCAAGCCCGACGAGGTTTATGCGGTGACGGCCTATATGCTGTCGCTGGCTGATGTGCTGCCCGCAGACGGCGAACTATCGGACAAGAACATCGCCGAGGTGCAGCAGCGCCTGCCCAACCGCAATGGCAAATCGACCCGCCATGCCTTGTGGCCCGGCGCCGAGTTTGCGGCCGGGGCCAAGCCCGATGTGCAGGGCTCGGCCTGTGTGAAGAACTGTGCGCCCGAGGCCAAGATCGCGTCCTATCTGCCCGATTTCGCCCGCGATGCCCATGGCAACCTCGCCCAGCAGCAGCGCCTGGTCGGGCCGCAGCGCGGCATCGACACCCAGCCCAAGGCGCCGCCGATGCGGGCCGCCGCCGCCAAGCCGGTTAGCGCCTTGCTGCAGCAGCATGCCTGCATGGCCTGCCATCAGATCGACACCAAGGTGGTCGGTCCCTCGTTCCGCGAGGTGGTGACCAAGTACAAAGACCGCGGCGATGCGCGCGAGTACTACGCGTCCAAGCTCAAGAGCGGCAGCGCCGGCGTCTGGGGTGCGGTGCCGATGCCGCCGCAGTCCCTGCCAGAGGCCGATCTGGCCGCCATCGCCGCCTGGCTGGCGGCCGGTGCCAAGCCGTAGCTCGCACAACCCTGCTCAGCAAGCCACCCGCGTACACCCGACAATACCGCTCACCCCCCGATAAGGAGACTCCATGCAAACCCGCCGAGACATGATGAAACACAGCGCCCTGGTGGCCGGCCTGCTGGCCGCCGCCCTGCCGCTGAGTGCGCAAGCGCAGGCCGCCTTCAACCGCGCCGCCTTCGATGCCAAATCCATGGATGAGATGCTCAAAGCCCTGGGCTTGGGCAAGCCGACCGAGAGCAAGGAGGTCACGCTGACCGGCCCCGATATCGCCGAGAACGGCGCCGTCGTACCGCTGGGTGTGGCTAGCACGGCCGCCGGCGTCAAGCGTCTGCTGCTGCTGGTCGAGAAGAACCCCAACATCCTGGCCGCCTCCTTCGACGTCAGCGATGCGGTCGAGGCGAGCATGAGCACGCGCGTCAAGATGGGCCAGACCTCTAATGTGTTCGCCGTGGCGATCACCGGCGACAACAAGGTACTGTTCGCCCAGAAGGAAGTGAAAGTAACACTTGGCGGCTGCGGCGGCTGATCAGAATAGGAGACCAAGATGGCAGATCCGATGCGAATTCGCGCCCAGGCGCAAGGTGGCAACGCCGTGGTGCGTGTGCTGATGAGTCATGAGATGGAGACCGGCCAGCGCAAGGACGCCGCTGGAAAGACCATCCCGGCCTGGCACATCACCGAGGTGACGGCCGCACTCAACGGCAAGACCGTGCTGACCGCGCAATGGGGTCCGGCGGTATCGAAGAACCCCTTTTTGCAGTTCACCGTCAAGGGCGCCAAGGCCGGTGACAAGATCACCGTGAACTGGGTGGATAACAAGGGCGAAAAGCGCAGCGACGAAGCGACGGTGGCCTGATAGGCTGCGGCGGTTGCGAACAACAATAGGAGACAAGCATGATGACGATGCGCAAGTCGGCATGGGCCCTAGGCTGCGTGCTCGCGGCCGCCTGTGCCCAGGCCCAGACCTCGTCGGCCGACGCAATCGCGCAGTACCGCGCGATGCTGGCCGACGGCAACCCGGCGGAGTTGTTCGAGGCCAAGGGCGAGGAGCTCTGGAAGCAAAAGCGCGGCCCCAAGAATGCCTCGATGGAGCGCTGTGATCTGGGCAAGGGCCCGGGCGTTGTCAAGGGCGCTTTTGTCGAGCTGCCGCGCTATTTCGCCGACACCGGCCGGGTGCAGGATCTGGAGTCGCGGCTGCTGAGCTGTATGGAGTCGCTGCAGGGTCTGGACGCAAAGAAGATCGCTGCCACCGGCTTCGGCCGTGACGAGCAGAAGAACCTCG
Organism: Paucibacter sp. PLA-PC-4; assembly: GCF_026241155.1. Lineage (GTDB taxonomy): Bacteria > Pseudomonadota > Gammaproteobacteria > Burkholderiales > Burkholderiaceae_C > Roseateles_E. The sequence goes on along the minus strand of NZ_JAPFGP010000005.1, from coordinate 201,750 downwards.
AAGGCCTGGTGGCGTGGATATCCGCCGAGTCGCGCGGCCTGAAGTTCAACCTGCCGGTAGCCCATGCGCAGGAACAGAAGATGTACGAGATCGGCAAGCGCCTGTTCTTCTTCCGCGGCGGCCCCTACGACTTTGCCTGCGCCTCCTGTCATAGCGAGACCGGCAAGCGAATCCGCCTGCAAGATCTGCCCGACCTGACCAAGAACCCCGGCGATGGCATTGGGTTCGCGGCCTGGCCGGCCTACCGCGTCTCCAGCGGCGAGCTGTGGGGCATGCAGCGGCGCCTGAACGACTGCTTCCGCCAGCAGCGTTTCCCCTTCCCCGGCTACGGCTCGGATGTGACGGTGGCGCTGGCCACCTATATGGGTGTCAACAGCAAGGGTGCGGTCTCGATCGCCCCGTCGATCAAGCGTTGAAGGAACCGCTCATCATGAACAATGCAATCCTTTGGGGCGGCCTGGCCGCTGCAGGACTGGTGCTGGTCGGCTGCGCGAGCCTGCCCAGTGCCGCAGAGCTGGACGCCGAGGCGCTGGCGATGGTGAAGAGCTCCTTTCGTGAGCAGGGCATCGCCAAGCTCGACCGCATCGAGCAAGATCTGGCACAAAAGGCCTGTTCCAGCGACAGGCAGCCCGACGAGGCAACGACCAAGCGCATCGAGGCCGAGGCGCTGGCCTCGATCAAGTGGCCGGCCAACGGCCAGTATCTGGGCGACTGGCGCGAGGGCGAGAAGCTGGCGCAGAACGGCCGAGGCATGACCTGGACCGACGCGGCGGGCAGCCCCAGCGGTGGTAATTGCTACAACTGCCACCAGATCAGCAAGGCCGAGATCAGCTTCGGCACGATAGGCCCCAGCCTCTACCAGTACGGCAAGCTGCGTGGTGTCAGCAACCCGGCGGCCCCGGAGACGGCCGCCATCGTGCAATACACCTGGGGCAAGCTGTGGAACGCCAAGGCATATAGCGCCTGCTCGGGCATGCCGCGTTTCGGTCATGCCGGCGTGCTCAACGAGGGCCAGATGCGCGACATCATGGCTCTGCTGCTGGACCCCAAGTCTCCCGTCAACTCGCAGTAATTCGAGTCCGGCCCACCACCGGCCCCGCGGGGCCAGCGGAGCTCTGCCCATCATGAATCTCAGCAAACGCGATCTGCTCAATGTCCTGGGTGCTGCCTCGGTGGCCGGCTTCGGCTTTGCGCGCCAGGCCCAGGCGGCCACGCCCTACGACGCGCCGGCGCCTTTCAAGGGTCCCGGTGCGGTCTCGCTGCTGCACATGACTGACTGTCATGCCCAGCTGCTACCTACTTACTTCCGCGAGCCCAGCGTCAATCTTGGTTTCGGGGCCCTGAAGGGGCGGTTGCCTCATCTGGTCGGTGAACATCTGCTCAAGGCTGCCGGCCTGCGGCCCGGCACGCGCGAAGCCCATGCCTTCACCTATCTGGACTTCGAGCGCGCCGCGCGCCGCTACGGCAAGGTTGGTGGCTTCGCCCATTTGGCCACCCTGGTCAAGCGCCTGCGCGCCAGCCGGCCCGGAGCCCTGCTGCTGGACGGGGGCGACACCTGGCAGGGCTCGGCCACGGCCCTGTGGACCAACGCGCAGGACATGGTCGATGCCTGCAAGCTGCTGGGTGTGGATGTAATGACTGGCCACTGGGAGTTCACCTATGGCCAGCAACGGGTGCAGGAGATCGTAGAGAAAGACTTCAAGGGCAAGATCGACTTCGTCGCGCAAAACGTCAAGACGCAGGACTTCGGCGACGATGTGTTTGCGCCCTACACGCTGAAGGAAATCAATGGCGTGCCGGTGGCCATCATCGGCCAGGCTTTCCCGTACACACCGATCGCCAACCCGCGCTACATGGTGGCGGACTGGAGCTTTGGCATCCGCGACGAGGAGTTGCAGAAGGTCGTTGACGCGGTGCGCGCCAAGGGCGCCCAGGTCGTCGTGCTCTTGAGCCACAACGGCATGGATGTGGACCTGAAACTGGCCTCTCGTGTCTCGGGCCTGGACGCCATCCTCGGCGGCCACACCCATGACGGCGTGCCGGTGCCGGTGGCGGTGAAGAACCGCGGCGGCCAGACCCTGGTGACCAATGCCGGTAGCAACGGCAAGTTCCTCGGCGTGCTGGACATCCGCGTGAAGGATGGCCGCGCCGCTGAGCTCAAGTACCAACTGCTGCCGGTGTTCGCAAATCTATTGCCGGCTGATGCCGAGATGGCGGCGCTGATCAAGAAGATGCGCGAACCCTTCGAGGCCCGTTTGGCCGAACCGCTGGCGATCACCGACGGTTTGCTATACCGGCGCGGCAATTTCAACGGCAGTTGGGACCAACTGCTTTGTGATGCGCTGATGGATGTTCAAGGGGCCGAGATCGCGTTCTCGCCGGGCTTTCGCTGGGGCACCAGCCTGCTGCCGGGTCAGACCATCACGCGCGAGTTCCTGATGGACCAGACCGCGATTACCTATCCGCACACGACCCTCACCGAGATGAGCGGCTCGATGATCAAGACGGTGCTCGAAGACGTGGCCGACAACCTCTTCAACCCGGACCCGTACTACCAGCAGGGCGGTGACATGGTGCGGGTCGGGGGGCTGGCTTACAGTTGTAAGCCTGAGGCCGGCATGGGTTCGCGCATCAGCGAGATGCGGCTGGGCGGCAAGGCGATAGAAGCCGACAAGAGCTACAAGGTGGCCGGATGGGCGCCGGTCGGCGAAGAGGCGGCCAAGGCCGGCTCCAAGCCGGTCTGGGATCTGGTCGAACAGTGGTTCAAGAGCCAGGCCAAGGGCAGTGGCCCTGCACATATCGCGGCGCGCCGGCTCAACAGCCCGACCCTGGTCGGGGCGGCCGGCAATCCCGGCATGGCCTGAGCGGGCGCCTGGCACGAAGGCGGCAAAATGCCGCATGGTCAAACCGAAGAATCTCAGCCCTTCGCTTGTATTCACCACGTTGGGCGGCCGGCCTGCGTTGAGCAAGGAGCAGATGCTGGCCCAGGCGCGGGAACTTAAGCGCAGCCTGACGCAGACGCGCCCGGCGCTGGCCGAGCCGCAGGCCTTGTCGCCGGAGCAGCGACTGCGTCTGGCCGAGAACGAGCTGCAGGCGCTGGAGCTGGGGCGGGTGGAGGAGTTGCTCGCCGGCGCGCCGACGCCGCCCGTGTTCGAGGCCGCCCGGCTGGCGCTGCGCGGCGAGTGGCCGGCCGCCGCCGAGGCCTATGAGCAGGCGCTGAAGTCCCTGCGCCAGACCACCGGGCTGCGTCGTGGCCTGCTCGATCCCGACCAGGGCCGGCTTTATGTGCTGAGCCTTATGGCCCAGGATCAGCCGCAGGCCTGGGAGACCGCGCGCAAGTTTTGCGTCGCCGAATCGGGCACGCGCAAGCCCAGTGCCCATGAGTGGTGGGGACTGTGGGCTCATGTGATCGGCTCGCGTCTGGGTGATGATAGCCTGGACGAGGGCGCGCTGGCCTATCTGCCGGGGCTGGAGGCGCGCGAGCATGCGCTAGGGCTGGCGGCCAACCGCCTGCTGCTGGCCGCCTGGCTGGGCCGGCCGGCGCCGGGCTGGACGGCTGCCGCCGCCCAAGGGCTGCTGCAGCGTCTGCAGGCCCAGCGCCAGCAGTGGCTGGCGGCCCTGGTAGCCGGCGCACTACGGCGCCTGGAGCTGGGCGAGCCCCAGCTTGATCTAGCAGGCCTGCCGCAGCCGGCAAGCTTTCTGAGCGCGCCGCGCGAACCCTGGCGCGATGCGCTCGCGGCCATCGTCGCGCTGGACCAGAGCGCGGCGATCAAGCCGACGGCCGCCCCGACCGAGCTGGCCTGGCAGCTGACGCTGGACAGCCTAGGCCGAGTTCGGAGCGTGCAGGCGCTGGAGCGCAGCCAGGGCGCGCGCGGCCAGCTCAAGCTCAAGCCCGTGGGCTGGGCAAAGCTGAAGAGGTCGGGCGGCCACGATGCCCGCGACAACGCGGTGCTGCGCCATCTGGAGCGGCCGGCTTACGGCAGCACGCACACCTATCAGATCGATGTCACGCAGGCTGCGATCGCGCTAGTCGGCCATCCAGCCGTAATGTTCGCCGACGCACCGGGCCAGTGGGTCGAGCTGGCCGAGGCCCAACCTGAGCTGGAGGTCTTGCGCCGCCCCGCCCCCGACGGAGGCGAGCACTTCGAGTTTCGCATCCACCCGCCACTGAGTGCTTCGGAGCCGCCCCAGCTGATCGACTGGCAGGGCACAACATACGAGACCGAGATCGAGAAGCGCAACAGCTTGCGCGTGCTGCGCGACGGCCCGCAGCGTGCGCGGCTGATACGCATAGGCGCGCCGCAGCGCCGCGTCGCCGAGCTGGTGGCTCAGGGCTGGAGGGTGCCGGCCAGCGCCGGTGCCGAGCTGGGAGCGGCCTTGCAGGTGCTCAGCGGGCATTTCCAGCTGCACAGCGACGCAGCGGCCGGGCAACTGGTCGAGGGCGATAGCCGGCTGCGGGCTCAGCTGATGCCGCTGGGCGAGGGTCTGCAGCTGCAGCTGGTGGCCCAGCCTTTCGGCGCCTTCGGCCCGGCCGTGACGCCGGGCCTGGGTCGCTCACGACTGATGTGCATGCATGAGGGCGTCAGCCTGGCTACCGAGCGGGATCTGGCGGCGGAGAGCGCGCATCGCGCCGCGGTGCTGGAGGCCCTGCCTTTTCTGGACGCCGAGCTGGGCCCCGAATCGCCCTGGCTGCTCGACGATGCCGAGCTGGCGTTGCGCGCAGTCGAGCTGCTACCGGGCCTGGCCGGTGTTGCCGCGCTGGACTGGCCCAAGGGCAAACCGCTGCGCGTCAAACCGCTGGACAGTGCTGGCCTGAGCGTGCATGTCAGCAGCGGGCGCGACTGGCTGGCCCTGGTTGGCGAGGCGCGGGTTGATGAGCAGCGCGTGCTGAGCCTGCAGCAGCTGATGGCGCTGACGCGGGTCTCGCGCAGCCGCTTCGTCAGCCTTGGCGAGGGGCAATACCTGGCCCTCAGCGAGCAGCTGCGCCAGCAGCTGCGCGATCTCGATGCGCTGGCGCTTGCGAAGAAGGACCAGCTGCAACTGCCCCGAGCCGGCGCTAGCTGGCTGGACGAGACGCTGGAGGGCATGGCCGTCGAGGGCGACCAGCCTTGGCGCGAGCGCATGGATGCGCTGGCCGAGGCTGCCACGCTGCAGCCGGCCACACCGCCGGGCCTGCGTGCCGAGCTGCGCGGCTATCAGCTGGAGGGTTATGCCTGGATGACGCGACTGGCCCATGCCGGCCTGGGTGCCTGCCTGGCCGACGACATGGGCCTGGGCAAGACGGTGCAAACTCTGGCCCTGCTGATCGCCCGCGCTGAACAAGGCCCGGCCTTGGTGCTGGCGCCGACTTCGGTCTGCGCCAACTGGCTGGCCGAGGCGGCAGTATTCGGGCCGGGCCTGCGCTGCATGCTGTATGGTGAGGACGGCGAGCGCGCCGCTCTGATTGAGCAGGCCGGGCCTGGCGATGTCGTCATCGCTTCCTATGCGCTGGCCCAGATCGATGCCGAGCGCTTTGCCGAAAAGACCTGGACCACGCTGGTGATGGACGAGGCCCAGGCGCTGAAGAATGCTGCCACCAAGCGGGCGAAATCGGTGGCCGAGTTCAAGGCCGGTTTCCGGCTGGCGCTATCGGGCACGCCGGTCGAGAACCGGCTGTCCGATCTGTGGTCCATCATGAATCTGATCAACCCAGGATTGTTGGGGTCGGCGCCGCAGTTTCAGGAGCGCTTTGCCGTGGCTATTGAGCGCCAGCAGGATGCCGCAGTGCGCGCCCGGCTGCGCCGCCTGGTCTCGCCCTTTCTGCTGCGCCGGACCAAGGCCCAGGTGCTGCATGACCTGCCCCCGCGCACCGAGATCGTCCATCTGGTGCAGCCCGGCAGCGAGGAACGTAGCTTTCTGGAGGCGCTGCGCCGGCAGGCCCAGGAACAGGTCGAGCGCAGCGAGAGCAAGCCCATGCAGGTGCTAGCCGAGCTGATGCGGTTGCGCCGTGCCGCCTGCGACCCGCGCCTGGTGGCGCCAGAGACCGGCCTGGTCGGCGCCAAGATGGCCGAGTTCGAGCACATCGTGCAGGAGCTGGTGGCTGGCGGCCACAAGGCCCTGGTGTTCAGCCAGTTCACCGACTTTCTGAAGCTGCTGGCCGAGCGGCTGGACGGCATGGGCCTGGCCTACCAGTATCTGGACGGCAGCACGCCCGCCGCAGAGCGGGCCAAACGCGTCACGGCTTTCCAGAAGGGCGAGGGCGAGCTCTTCCTGATCAGCCTGAAGGCCGGCGGCTTCGGTCTGAACTTGACGATGGCCGACTATGTCTTGATTGTCGATCCCTGGTGGAACCCAGCCGCCGAGGATCAGGCCATGGGCCGCGCCCACCGCATGGGCCAGCAGCGCCCGGTTACGGTCTACCGCCTGGTGACTGCCGGCTCGGTGGAGGAGCGCATCATCGAGCTGCACCGTGACAAGCGCGGACTGGCCGACGGCATTCTCGAAGGCCAGGACGAGGCGACGGTGCTGGACGCGAAGGCGCTGGCGGCGCTGCTTCGGAGCTGAGCCGTCACCGTTCAGTCCTAGACCCGGGCGCTTACAAAGGCCAGCATTTCCTCGGCCGACATTGGCCGGGCGAAGTGATAGCCCTGGGCATGGCTGCAGCCTAGATGGCGCAGCAGTTCGGCGGCAGTCTCAGTCTCGACGCCCTCTGCCACGCAGTCCAATCCCAGATTGCGTGCCAGTCCGATGATGGCTTCGACGATCAACTGGTTGCGACCACGCTGGCCGAGATCCTGTAGGAAGCTGCGGTCGATCTTGAGTCTGTCGACGGGGAAGCGAGTTAGGTAGGACAGGCTGGAATAGCCGGTGCCGAAGTCGTCTATCGATAGGGCCACGCCCAGCTGCTTGAGGCGTGTCACCGTGGCCAGCACGCTGGCCGGATCGCTGATCAGGATGGACTCGGTCAACTCCAGATCGAGCCGCTGTGGCGCCAGCCCGCTGTCGCTCAGCGCCGATCGGACCAGAGCCTCCAGCCCGTTCTCGCCGAACTGCAGGGCCGAGAGATTGACCGCCACCCACGGAGCGCGGCCCTCGATCTCGGGCCAGCGCCGGGCCTGGCGACAGGCCTCGCGCAGCGCCCATTCGCCTATGCGCACGATCAGCCCGCTTTCTTCGGCTACCGGAATGAACTGGGCAGGCGGCATCAAGCGGCCATCGGGCAGGCGCCAGCGCAGCAAGGCCTCGGCGCCCACCAGGCGGCCGCTGGCCAGTTCGATCTGGGGCTGGAAATGCAGCTCGAACTCACCCCGCTCCAGCGCCACGGCCAGGCCGCTCTGCAGCCGCAGCCGGTCCTGCACATCGTCCTGCATGCTGGGGTCGTAGAGGCGCCAGCAATTGCGCCCGTCTGCCTTGGCGCGGTACATCGCGGTATCGGCGTGGCGCTGCAGACTTCCCAACGCCGTCCCGTGGTCGGGATAGCGGGCCACACCGAAGGAGGCCGAGACACGCAGTTCGGCCCCGTCCACCGGCAGTGGCGCCGCCAGCGCCTGTTGCAGCGCCTGCAAGCGGCGCTCGATACAGGTGTGATCGTGGATGCCTTTGAGCAGGATCAGGAACTCGTCCCCGCCCAGCCGACCCACGGTATCGCCCTCGCGCAGGGCTGCACGTAGGCGCTGGGCACTTGCGCGCAGCAGCTGGTCGCCGGCATCGTGGCCCATGGAGTCGTTGATGGTTTTGAACTGATCCAGGTCTAGCAGCAGCACCGCCACGCCGAGCTGCTCGCGCTTGGCCTCGTCGATTGCTTGCTGCATGCGGTCTTGCAGCAGCGCGCGATTGGGCAGGCCGGTCAGCGGATCGTGATAGGCCAGAAACTCCAGCCGCTGCTCGACCCGCAGGCGCTCGGCCATCTCCTCGCTCAGGCGCTGATAGGGCTCGCGCACGGTAACCAGGAAGACCGCGCGGTAGATGAAGTAGTAGGCAAGGATCTTGTAGAGATGGCCCAGCAGGCTGTAGATGTCGTTGACATTGGCATAGAGCGTGAAGCACAGCTCGCTGAGAATGGTGATCAGGGCAGCCAGTGCCAGATCGGCACTGCTGTAGTGACCACGCGCCGTCTGGTGCACCAGGGCCCAGGCAGCGACGGCCAGCAGGGCGACGATGCCGTACTCGGCCACTATCTTGACTTCGGTCAAGCCTTTGCCGGTCACGAACAAGGCTGGCCATACATCGGGCCAGGCCAGCAGGCTGGTGTAGCCCAGCAGCACCAGACCCAGGGCCGCCGCCAGCAAGCCGCGCCGCTGGATACGCTGCAGGACGGGCGAGTGTGGCTGCAGTGCCACCAACAGCAAGACTGTGGCGGCGCAGTAGCGGGCACACAGCCAGAAGGCGATTGCCTTTTGCGGCGCAGCCGGGCCAAAAAAGTCCGGCATGCCCTTGTAGGACAGAAGGTGGCCGATGTCGAACAGGCCCACCGCTGCGAAGCCGGCGCCGAGCAGGGCGGTGTTGAGGCTGAGGTCGCGCCCCTCGGCATGCCAGGCCGAGGCGAAGACCAGGCCCGCGATCAGCACGGCGAACAGCTCGCACAGCGTGTGCAGCCAAACCGGAAAAACCTGCTCGCTGTATTTCAGATAGGCCAGCGAGGGCGATGCCATGAAGATCAACAACAGCAGCACCAGCACCGACAACAGAGCAATGGCTCTGCGAAAGCTTAGCGGGTCAGCGGTCAAACGGACCTCCCTCATGGCCAGAAACCATGCAGGCAAGCATAGCGGCTGCGCTTCAGCCGGCTGTCGTGGCGGCGAGACGCAGGTGGCTCGAAAAACGGCGCGGCCGGCCGTCCAGCGGATCGGTGAAGGCAACTTCGCGCGCCAGCAGCTGCAGCGGCTGTGTGTAGTCCGGCACGGTCGTATCGGCTTGCAACAGGGGATAGATGCGGTCGCCCAGCAAGGGCAGGTTCAGCATGCTCATCTGTGCGCGCAACTGGTGCTTCTGGCCGGTGCGCGGACGAAGCTCGTAGCGCGCCAGGTCCCTGCCCAGCCGCTCGATCATCGCAATGTCGGTCTCGGCATTGGGCTCGCCGGCCACCTCCTCCATCTGCATGAAGGCGTCGGCGCGCTGCTGCAGACGGCTGCGATAAGTCATCGGCAGCGGCAGCTCGGGTCTGAAGCCCGCGATAGCCTCGTAGACCTTCTCGACCGCGCGTTCGCGGAACAGGCGCTGGTAGGCGTCGCGGTCCTGTGGCCTCACGGCGAACAGGCACAAGCCGGCGGTCTCACGGTCGATGCGGTGGATAGGTGTCAGGGTCGCAATGCCGCTGCGCTTCTTCAGCCGCGTCAGCAGGGTCTGTTGCACATAGCGGCCCTTGGGTGTGACCGGCAGGAAGTGCGGCTTGTCGGCCACCAGCAGGTGCTCGTCTTGGAACAGCACGGTCTCGGCGAAGGGAATGTCCGGCTCGTCCGGCAGCTGGCGGTAGTAAAAGATACGGCGCCCGGCGCGATAGGTCGTCTCGGGCGGCAAGGCATGGCCCTGCTCGTCCAGCACCTGACCGGCGGCCATGCGCGCGCGCCATTCATCGCGCGAAACCAGCGGCAGACGCTCGGCCAGGCAGTCCAGCAGCGAGGCCCAGGGACCGAGTCCCAGAGCCAAGGCGCTGGCGCTGACACCATCGAGCAGCGGCAGCTCGGGCTTGGGCGGGCGGCTCATTATTCGATCTGCGGGCCGGCGCTGGCACGTTCGTCCAGATAGCGAAGCAGGCGCCGGCGCTCGGCCTCGTCCAGCGCGGTGCCGCGCCACTCGCGCAGCCAGCGCTCGCGCTGCGGGTCCTCGGCCAGCGTGCGCACGGCCCGGTCGATCGCCTCGATCCGCCGCCGGCCTTCGGGCGTGCGGCTGCAGGCGGCCATGGCCATGGTGGTGCTGCGGCCTTCGGCCAACGGCAGTTTGAGTAGCTCGGGCGGACCGCCCAGGTTGAGCATGAACTCGTCAACCGCAGCCGGGTACTCCAGCGTGTAGTCCATGCGCTTGGCGCGCAGCATTGCTAGCAGCTGCATGCCGCGGCCGGTGGCGACGGTCTTGGGCGCATTTGCGCCTTGAGCCTGCAGCAGCGTGTCGATGCGTGGGCCGTAGCTGCGGTCGCGCGGCAGCAGGCCGACCAGCTCGCGGCGCTGCAGCAGCTCGGCCAGCTGCAAGGTTTGGCCGGCCTGCTCGAAGCGTGCTTTGCTGTCGCGATGCACGATCACATGGATCTCGCGCGAGGCCAGGGCCGGATGCAGATGCGTGAAGTACAGCCAGTCCAGCCGCTCGGGCCGGCGCACATGCAGCACGCTGCACAGCGTTTCTCCCTGGCGAGCCAGACTTTCGAAGCGCGCCGTGCTGGCCTCGACAAATTCATGGCGGTACTCGGACAGGCGCGGGATCAACAGGCGCAGGAAGCCGTCGACTTCGCCGCGCCCCAGATCCTCAAGGGTCTGGGGCACGCGGCCGCCGGCATAGCTGAAATGCGGCGGCATGTGCTGCACCACCCAGCGCAGCGTGGTTGGCGGCGGCGACGGCGGCTGGGCCTGGGCGCCGGCTGCCGCGCAGGCCAGCACGGCAAGGCCGCGCACAAGGAGGCGTCGCATGGAATGCGGATGTTGGCTGACCGAGCCTCAGTCGCCGTCCACCCATTCGATGCGGGCACCCAGGCGGCCGATGTTCTCGGCGAAGTGTGGGTGGGCGCGGCGGATCGGTGTGGCGTTGCGGATGGTCGACTTGCCGGGGATGCTGGCGGCCACCATCAGTAGCGCGATCGCGACGCGGATGATGTAGGGGCTCTCGACCTCGGCGGGGGCCAGCGGCTTGCCGCCAAAGGTCACCATGCGGTGCGGGTCGGACAGGAAGGCATGGGCACCGAACTTGCTGAGCTCCGAGGTCCAGCCCATCGCGCCGTCATAGACCTTGTTCCAGAACATCACACTGCCCTCGGCCTTGACGCCCAGCGCAACGAAGATGGGCAGCAGGTCGACCGGCAGATAGGGCCAGGGCGCAGCCTCGACCTTTTGCAGGATGTTGCGGGTGAACGGTTCCTTGACCTTGAGCTTGCCGTCCGGCGACACCAGCTGCGCGCGCGACCAGCCGCCCTCGTGAATGATCTGCACGCCGAACTTGGCAAAAGTGCGGTCGATCAGCGGGAACTGCTCGGGCGTCGAGTTCTTGACCTGCACATCGCCGCCGGTGATGGCACCCAGGGCCAGGAAGGTGACGATCTCGTGGAAATCCTCGGCGAACGTGAACTCGCCGCCTTGCAGCGCGTCGACGCCGGTGATCGTCAGCTTGGAGGTGCCCAGGCCCTCGATCTTGGCGCCTAGCATCCGCATGAACTCGCAGAACTCCTGCACATGCGGCTCAGAGGCGGCGTTCATCAGGGTCGAGCGGCCGTCGGCCAGCGCGGCGCAGAGCACGAAGTTCTCGGTGGTGGTGACCGAGGCGTAGTCGGTCCAGTGATTGTTGGCGCGCAGCTTGCTCGCGCCGCTGTCTCCCGGATGCCCGACCTGAACCAGCAGGCCGTCGCTGTGGCGCTCGACCGCGGCGCCGAAGCGCTCGAACACCTCGACATGCGGGTCGATCTCTCGCGCGCCCAGCGTGCAGCCCTTGACATCGTCTTCGATGCGGGCGGCGCCGAAGCGCGCCATCAGGCCCGGCACCAGCATGATGGAGCTGCGCATCTCCTCGGGTAGGCGATCGACGGCCGGGTCGAAGTGGGTGTCTCTGTGGTGCACATCGAGGATGCCGGTCGCGAAGTCCACGGTTACCGTGCTGCCCAGGCTGCGGAACACCTCGAGAATCTTCTTGACGTCGGTGATCTCGGGCACGCCATTGAGCCGGATCGGCTGCTTGCTCAGCAGCGTGGCGCACAGAATCGGCAGCACCGCGTTCTTGTTGGCCGAGGGAGTGATGCGGCCCTTCAAAGGGGTGCCGCCGTGGACGATCAGATTGGACATGGGGCGCGGGGGCTTTCGACTGCGGGCAAGGAGGACGGAAACTGGCGACGATTATCAACCGTCCGGGTCCAGGCGCTTGGCGCGCGCCAGCCGCCACGGCGGCTCCTCGGCATAGACCTGCTCGGCATTGGTCGCGGTTTCCTGCAGCCGTGTGTCTATCGCGATCCGCTTGTCGAACACAAAGCATTCGCCCTGCCAATCGGATTCGGGCTCGGGCATCGACTGGAAATAGTTCAGGATGCCGCCGTCGAGCTGGTAGACCTGCAGACCCTGATCTTGCATCCAGGCGGCGGTCTTCTCGCAGCGAATGCCGCCGGTGCAATACATCGCGATGGTCTTGCCCTCGCGCTTCCATGCCTCGGCATGGTCGTTCACATAGGCGGGGAAATCGCGGAAGTGCGTGACCGCTGGATCGATGGCGCCGGCGAAGCGGCCGAGCTTGAACTCGAAGCTGTTGCGGTTGTCGAGCACCAGCACATCGGGCCGAGCCAGCAGCTCGCGCCAGCGCGCCGGTGCCACATGGGTGTCGGGTCGCTCGGGCGCCGGCAGGCCGCTGACGCCTGGCACTCCGAAGGCGACGATCTCCGGCTTCACATGGACCTTGATCAGCGTGAACGGCCGGGTCACGCAGGCGCTGTGCTTGAACACCAGGCCGGCGAAGGCCCCGCCGAACAGTGGGTCGCTCTGCAGCGCCGCCTCGAAGGCCCTCAGCACGTCCGGCTCGCCGGCCACCGCGCCGCTGATGCCTTCGGCCGCAACCAGGATATTGCCTCCCAGCCCGATGGCCACCAGCTCACGCAGTCGCGCCGCCACGCTCTGCGGGTCGCTCAGCGCGACAAAGCGGTAGAAGGAGCTGTGGATTTCGGTGCAGGGCATGGATAGGTTTCAAGCAGGACGGGGCGCTGCTAATGGTAGCGGGACCGGCGCCACGCATCGGCGATGCCGGCGCGGTGCTTGAATGCGCATGCCCCCCTACAATCCCGCACCTTCCGAACTGAGCTGGGGTATTTTCCGTGTCCGACCGTCTGGCCGTATTGCCGCAGTACCTGATGCCCAAGCAGGCGCTGACCCGTCTGGCGGGGCTGTTTGCCTCGGCACGCCTGGGTGCGCTGACGACGGCCGTGATCCGGCGTTTTGTCGCTCGCTACCGGGTCGATATGGCCGAGGCGGCCGACCCCGACATCGCCAGCTACCCGAGCTTCAACGAGTTTTTTACCCGTGCGCTCAAGCCGGGCGCGCGGCCGCTGGCCGATGGTCCGCTGATCTGCCCGGTGGACGGCGGCATCAGCCAGTTCGGTGCGATCGCGGGCGACCAGGTCTTCCAGGCCAAAGGCCACAGCTTCTCGACCACGGGCCTGGTCGGCGGTGATGCGGCGCTGGCCGCGCAGTTTCGCGACGGCTTCTTCGCCAATCTGTACCTGAGCCCGCGCGACTACCACCGCATCCACATGCCTTGCGATGGCCGCCTGACGCGCATGATCCATGTGCCCGGCGCGCTGTTTTCGGTCAACCCGACCACGGCGCGCGGCGTGCCTGGCCTGTTCGCCCGCAACGAACGCGTGGTCTGCGTGTTCGATGGCGAGGCCGGTCCCTTTGTGATGGTGCTGGTCGGCGCCACCATCGTCGGTTCGATGGCCACGGTCTGGCATGGCCAGGTCAATCCGCCGCGCCCCGGCCATCTGCGCGAGTGGAGCTATCCCGACGCCCAGGTCGTGCTCAAGCAAGGCGAGGAGATGGGCCGCTTCCTGCTTGGCTCCACCGTCGTGATGCTGTTCCCGCAGGGCCAGGGCCTGAGCTTCAATCCCGGCTGGCAGCCGGGTGCTGCGATCCGGCTCGGCGAGCTGATGGCACGCACTAGGAATTGACCAGCGGATGGATGTCGACAAAGCGCCGCAGCAGTTCCGTGGCGCGCTCGGCCGATAGCGGTCGGCTCAGGTAGTAGCCCTGCAGCTGGGTGCAGCCCAGCGCCTCGACAGCCATGGCCTGCTCCTCGGTCTCGACGCCCTCGGCGATGATCTCAAGCCCCAGCGAATGGCCTAGCGCGCAGGTCGCCTGGACCACCGCGCTGGCGTCCTGGCGTGGCAGCGGCTCTATCATGCTGCGGTCCAACTTCATCGCATGAATGGGCAGTTGGCGCAGCATGGTCAGTGAGGACTGGCCGGTGCCGAAGTCGTCCAGTGCGCACAGCACGCCGGCCGCGCGCAGCCGCTCTAACTGCGGCAGCACCCGTTCAACATGGCCGATCGCCGCGCTCTCGGTGATCTCGATCTGCAGCGCCGCCGGCGGTAGGCGCTGACGCTCCAGCGCGGCCAGCAGCTGCGGCACGAACTCTGGATCCTCGAACTGCAGTGGCGATACATTGATGGCCACCGGCAACAGCCGGCCGAAGCGGTCCAGCCACTGGCGCAGCTGGGCGGTCGCGATCTCGATGATCAGCGTGCCCAGCGCGCGGATCTGGCCGGTGCGCTCAGCCGCCGGGATGAACTCGGCCGGGCTGACCGGGCCGATGCCTGGCCGCTGCCAGCGCACCAGCGCCTCGAAACCGCAGAGCTCGCGCGAGACCGCCAGCATCTTGGGCTGGTAGTCGAGCCGGAACTGGCCCTCCTCCAGCGCCTTCGAGAGCGCCTGCTCGGCCTCCATGCGCGCCTGGGCGGCGCGATTCATCGCCGCATCGAAGAAGGCATAGGTGGCGCCGGCGCGCGCCTTGGCCCGATGCATCGCGGAGTCGGCGGCGCGCAGCAGGCCGGGGCCGTCGGCCGCGTCCTGTGGAAACAGCGCCACGCCGACCGACATATGGACGAACAGCTCGGCCCCGTCGACGGCGAAGGGCCGCTCCATCAGCGCCAGCAGCCGCTCGGCGAAGGCCAGCGCTTCGGCCCGCCCAGGCGCCCCCTCGACCAGCATCACGAACTGGTCCTCGCCCAGTCGCGCGACCGTCGCGTTGTGGGGCAGCTCGGCGCACAGGCGCTGCGCGATGCCCTGCAGCAAGGCATCGCCGACCGCATGGCCCAGCGATTCATTGATTAATTGGAATCGGTCCATATCCGCCGACACCAGGGCGAACGGCGACGCGCCCAGCCGCGTGAGCTGCCGCAGGCGCTCGACCGCGAAGTTGCGGTTCGGCAGCGCGGTCAGCTCGTCGTGCAGGGCCTGGCGGCGCAAGGCTTCGAGGGCCGCCTGGCGCTCGCTGTCGTCGATCATCACCAGTAGCTCGGCCGGCTGGCCGTCCCAGTCCAGATGGCTGGACAGGCCGCGTACATGGAGCAGCCGTCCATCGAAGCCCAGCCGCGGCCCCTCCCATTCGATGCGGGCCTGCGAGTCGGCCAGCACTGCGCGATGGCGCTGCCGCGCAGCCTGGCGCAGATCCGGCGAGACCAGTTCGGCCAGCGCGGTCTCCCCCGGCCGGTCGCGCAGCGGATCGTGGCCGAACATGCGGCGCGCCGCCGGGTTGGCGTAGACGACCCGGTAGTCCTGCAACACCACCAGGCCCTGCAGCGAGTGCTCGGCCAGACGCGTGAATCGCTCGGCCTGGCGCTGCGCCTGGCCATGGGCCCGGCCCACCGACAAAAGCATCAGTCCCAGGCCCAGCGCGGTCTGCACGATCAGGCCCAGGCCGTACGTGATGACCGAGCGGCCCTGCGGGTCCAGCAGTGGGCCGCTCGCGTGCACCAGGGCCACCGCGACGAAGCCGGCGCACACCCAGCGCTCCAGCCCCTGGCTGGCACGCCACAGAATTGCCGCGCTGGCCATCGCGCCCAGGCCCAGTACCAGCGCGCCCATGAGCACCGCCTGGCTCATCTCGCGTGAGCCCAACGCCGCTAGCACGCACATCAGCAACACGAAGCCCGGCAGCCATTGCATCAGCCGCAGCTGCCGGCCGCGATAGTCCAGCGCGCCGGCCAGCTGCAGCAGCTGCGAGCCCATCACCGCCGCCGAGGCCACAAAAGCCTGCAGATTGCGCGCAGCACCTGGTTCGAACAGGTCCTGAAGCAGCGGGCCGCCGCCCAGGCCCAGGGCCAGCAGAATCCAGCTCCACCCCCATTGCCGCACGTAGCGCAGACTGCGTTCCTGCCGCCATAAGAGCAGCAGCGCGCCGCCAAGCATGGCGAGCAGCGCGGCGCTGACCAGCAACAAAGGTGTCATCGGGGTGGACGGGTGTTTTGGTGAATCCTAAGCTGAGCGCGGCGCGCTTGCTGGGAGAATAGGCGGCAATCCGAGCGACTTTGTCTAATCCGGCCCACACCCGACCCCCGATCACCACCATGACCCTGCGCGTTCTGACCGGCATCACCACCACCGGCACCCTGCATCTCGGCAACTATGTCGGCGCGGTGCGCCGCGCCATCGCCGCCAGCCGTGAGACCGGCGCCGAGAGCTTTTTCTTCATGGCGGACTACCACGCGCTGATCAAGTGCGACGAGCCCGGCCGCATCGAGGCCTCGCGCCTGCAGATAGCCGCCACCTGGCTGGCCGCAGGCCTGGACACCGAGCGCGTGACTTTCTACCGCCAGAGCGATATCCCCGAGATTCCCGAGCTGACTTGGCTGCTGACCTGCGTCACCTCCAAGGGCCAGATGAACCGTGCCCATGCCTACAAGGGCGCGGTGGACGCCAATGTGGCGGCAGGCGAGGATGCCGATGCCGGCATCACGATGGGCTTGTACAGCTACCCCATCCTGATGGCTGCCGACATCCTGATGTTCAACGCCCACCGCGTGCCGGTCGGCAAGGACCAGGCCCAGCACATCGAGATGGCCCGCGATGTTGCCCAACGCTTCAACCATCTCTTCGGCGGCGGCGAGGACTTCTTCGTGCTGCCCGAGGCCAGCATCGACGAGGAGATGGAGCTGCTGCCCGGCCTGGACGGCCGCAAGATGAGCAAAAGCTATGACAACGTGATCCCGCTGTTCGAGGGTGGGGCCAAGGGACTGCGCGAGGCCATTGCCCGCATCGTCACCGACTCGCGCTTGCCTGGCGAGCCCAAGGAGCCCGAGGGTTCGCATTTGGTGCAGATCTTTGACGCCTTCGCGACCCCCGCGCAGCGTCAGGCCTTTCGCGAGGCGCTGCGCGCCGGCCTGGCCTGGGGCGAGGCCAAGCAGCAGCTGTTTGAGCTCATCGACGCCGAGATCGGTCCGATGCGCGCACGCTACGAGGCCTTGATGGCGCACCCCGAGCAGATCGAGGCGGTGCTGATGGCCGGTGCGGCCAAGGCGCGAGCCCAGGCCGCGCCGCTGCTGCAGCGCCTGCGCGAGGCGGTGGGCCTGCGCCGCTTCCGGCCGCTGGCTGCGCCGGTGCAAGCGGCGGCCAAGGCGAAATCGGCCCTCCCGGTGTTTAAGCAGTACCGCGAGGCTGACGGCCAGTTCTACTTCAAGCTCAATGCCGCCGATGGGGGCCTGCTCCTGCAAAGCAGCGGCTTTGCGCAAGGGCGCGAGGCCGGCCAGTGGGTGGCGCGGCTCAAGCGTGAAGGCGCGGCCGCGCTGGCGCAGGCACCGGTGGAGCGCGCCGCCGGGCTCGCGGCGGGGGTGCTGGAAGAGGCCTTGGACGCGCTGGCCGCTGCGGCCGCCGCTGAGTAAGCAAGGCGGAGCGTGCGATGAGCCAGGGCGCGATCACGCAGTTGCTGGTGGATTGCTCGGGCGGCGATGCCCAGGCGCTGCAGCGGCTCTACGCGACGCTTTACCCGGAGATCAAGCGGGTGGCGCGGCAGCGGCTGGCGCAATCGGGCCGGGTCGTCGGACTCAACACCACGGCCCTGGTGCACGAGGGCTTCCTGCGTATCGCCGAGCAGGAGGGCTTGCAGGGCGCTTCGCGCGGCCAGTTCTTCGCCTATGTTGGCAGGGTGCTGCGCTCGGTGGTGATCGACCACGTGCGCGCCGAGGGGCGCGACAAGCGCGGCGGCGATGCGGTCATGGTGACCTTGTCGGCCGCCGAGCAGGTGGCGGCGGTGAGCAGCGAGATGGTGGACCTGATCGCGCTGGACCGCGCGCTTGCGCGCATGCAGGTGCTGGATCAGGGGCTGTACGAGCTGATCGAGATGCTCAGCTTTGCCGGCCTGACGATTGCCGAGGTGGCGCTGCTGCGCGGCACGTCCAGCCGTACTGTCAACCGCGAGCTGATCAAGGCGCGGGCTCTGCTGCAGGAGCTGCTGGGCGACGCTGCCGGCACTCTCCGCTGAGGGCTCGTCGGATGCTGGCGCGCGATCAATGGCAGCGCCTTTCGGCCAGCTTTGATGAGCTGGTCGAGGTGGGCCCGGCTGAGCGCGCCGCCCGGCTCGCCGCGCTGCGGGCGCAGGAGCCGGAGCTCGCCGAGCGCCTTGCGCGCATGCTGGCCTCGGCCGACCAGGCCGCTGAGGCAGACCCATCCGTAGCGGCCGCGCCGGCCGAGAGCTTTCAGCAGCGCCTGGCTCGGGCGCTGGCGGCCGAGCCCGGTGGCGGCCGTGCCGCAACCGGTGAGCGGTTGGGCCCCTGGCGCTTGGTGTCCAAGCTGGGCGAGGGCGGCATGGGCGAGGTCTGGCTTGCCGAGCGTGCCGACGGGCTTTACCAGGCCCAGGTCGCAATCAAGCTCTTGCGCGACGATGTCTCGGCGCCGGGCCTGGCTGAGCGCTTCGCTCGCGAGCGTGCCGTGCTGGCGCGGCTGACCCACCCGGGCATTGCGCGCTTGCTGGACGCTGGTGTCCAGCCCCAGGTCGGTGGCGGCCGCGCCTATCTGGTGCTGGAGCATGTGGCGGGGCTGACGCTCAGCGAGCATGTGCGCCAGGCCCGGCTGCTGGTGGCCGAGCGGGTGCGGCTGCTGCTGGGGGTGGCGCGGGCGGTCGAGCATGCCCATGCGCAGCTGATCGTGCACCGCGACCTCAAGCCCAGCAATGTGATGGTGACGGCCGAGGGCAGCCCGAAGCTGCTGGACTTCGGCATCGCCGGCCTGCTCGACGACAAGGGCTCCAGCACCGACAGCCAGCTGACCCGCCAGGCCGGCCGCCGCCTGACACCCGCCTATGCCGCGCCCGAGCAGATCACCGGCGCGGCCATCGGGGTCGCGGCCGATGTCTACTCGCTGGGCGTGATGCTGTACGAGCTGCTCAGCGGCGTGCTGCCCTTCGGCCAGACCGGCGGCTCGCGTACCGCGCTCGAACATGCGGTGCTGCACACCGAGCCGGCACGGCTGTCGCGCAGCACGCTGCCGCCCGAGGGCCAACGGCCAGGGCCGGGCCGGCCGCCCGACTTCGAGCGCACCCGGGGCGATCTGGAGGCGGTGGCGGCGAAGGCCATGCGCAAGCAGCCGGGCCAGCGCTACGGCAGCGTCGGCGCGTTCATCGACGATCTGCAGCGCTGGCTGGAGCACCGCCCGGTCAGTGCGCGCCGGGACGACTGGCGCCATCGCAGCCGGCTCTGGCTACGCCGCCACGCCAAGCTGGCTATTGCCGCGCTGCTGCTGGGCGCCAGCCTCAGCGCCGGCCTGGCGATCAGCCTGTGGCAATGGCAGCGCGCCGAGGCCGCGGCGCGCCAGTCCGAGCAGGTGACCCGCTATCTGACCGAGCTGCTGGCCTCGGCCAACCCCGACCGCCATGGCGGCCGCCCGCCCACGGTGCTGGAACTGCTGGAGAGAAGCCGCGCCGAGCTGGGCGATAAGTTCGCCGACGACCCGGCGACGCGGGCGCGGCTGCTTGATGTGTTGATCGGCACCTACCGCGATCTGAACCGCTACGACATCGCAATCCCGCTGGCTCAGCAGCTCATCGAGCATGCGCAGCAGCATTTCGGCAGCGAAGACGAGCGCACACTGAATGCCCGCATGGGCCTGGCGCGCATCTACACCTCGCAGGGCTCGCCGGCCAAAGTGATCGCCCTGGTCGAACCGTTGCAGGCCGACCTGATCGCGCGCCACGGCGAGGTCTCGCACCCGCACTCCGCAGCGCTCTACCTATTGGGCGTGGCTTACTCGCGCGTGGGCCGGCTCGACGAGGCCGAGCAGGCGCTGGCGCGTGCCCGACCTATCGTCGAGGAGCTCTACAAGCCCAGCGAGTTCGAGCACATGTTCTTCGACAACTATGTGCAGGGCCTGCGCGTCGCCCAGGGCCGGTTGGCCGAGGCCGAGGCATTGCTGCTAGCCACCGAGCCGCGCTGGGCCACGGCGCAGCCGCGCTATGCCCGCTTCGTGCTGGTGCTGCGGCGCAATCTGCTGGCCGTGCAGATCCGCCGGGCCAAGTACGCCGGGATCGAGGCGCGCGCGAGCGCGCTGCTGGGCGAGATGGAGGCGCTGCTGGGGCCCGGCAACGATATGGCCGCCGGTATGCGGGCCGAGCTGGCGCGCTACTACGCCGACCGCGGCGAGCACGGCCGTGCGTTGCAGCTGCACGAGCAGATCCAATCCAGTCTGAGCGCCGCCGCTGTCGAGCACCCGACCCTGCGCCTGCCGCAGCAAGCCGCGCTGCTGCAGGCCCGGGCCATGGCCGCACCGGTGAACGCTGCGCTGCGTACGCAGGCGGGGGCGCTGCTGGAGGAGATCGGCGCGACCCCAGCCGTCAGCGGACCTGCGCGGGTCGAGGCCTGCCTGGCCATGCTACGGGTCGGTCTGCTAGGGCAAGACCTGGCCCTGGCCGACCGCGCGCTCACGCTGGCGCAGGCCGATCCGGTGCTGCAGACCAGCACCGCACTGCGCAGCCGCAGCGAGCAACTGCGCGGTCAGCTGCTGCGCGCCCGCGGCGACCTGGCCGGCAGCCGGGCCGCGCTGGAGCGACGCATCGCTTATCTTGACGCCCTGCCAGAGCCCCAGCAGGTAGCGGCCTGGACCGCGCAGCTGGACTTGGCCGCCACCCTGGTGCTGCTGCGCGAACCGGGCGCGGCGGCCGCACTGGCTCGTGCCGACGCGCTGCGCCCCGCCGGCCTGCCTGACGGCCATGAGCTGGACGCGCTGCGCCGCGCGCTGGGCGAGGGCGGGCTGGCCCCGGGCTTTCTAGAGCGGCGACTCTGAATCCACCCCGAGCCCCGCAATAACCCGGTAGGCAGGGTGGCGCCCAGCCTATAGCCTCAGCGCCAAACCCCAAGAGGAGACAAACACATGCCCACCACGATTCCCGCCGACAGCCTGGCCCTGCAGCGCCTGTACCACTGGGAGCGCACCCGTCCGTCCAGCGTCACGCTGACCCAGCCGATGGGTAATGGCCAGGTGCAGGACTTCACCTGGGCCCAAGTCGCCGATGGCGCGCGCCGCATGGCCGCCCATCTGAAGAGCCAGGGCTGGGAGCCTGGCTCCAAGGTGGCCATCCTGTCGAAGAACTGCGCTTGGTGGCTGATGAGTGATCTGGCGATCTGGATGGCCGGCTATGTCTCGGTGCCGCTGTACCCGACGCTAGCGCCCGAGACCATCAAACAGATCCTCAATCACAGCGAGGCCAAAGCCTGCTTCGTCGGCAAGCTCGATGGCTGGGCCGGCATGAAGCCGGGGCTGCCCGCAGGACTGCCGGCCATCAGCTATCCGCTCTCGCCGGACGATGCGAAAGCTGCGTACGAGGGCTGGGATGCGATCTGCGCCCGCAATCAGCCGCTGCAGGGCGAGCCGCTGCGCCCGGCTGACGAATTGGCCACCTTGATCTACACCTCGGGCACCACCGGCAACCCCAAGGGCGTGATGCATACCTTCGGCGCCTTTGCCTGGGCGCTGCAGGCCGGCCTGGGCCGCATCCCGCTCAATGCCGAGGACCGCATGCTGTCTTATCTGCCGCTGGCCCATGTGGTGGAGCGAGTGCTGGTCGAGCATGGGTGGCTGCGCACCGGCATGCGGCTGTTCTTCGCCGAGAGCTTGGACACCTTCACCGCCGATCTGCAGCGCGCCCGGCCAACCGTGTTTTTCTCGGTGCCGCGGCTATGGGTCAAGTTCCAGCAGGGCATCCAGGCCAAAATGCCGCCGGCCAAGCTCGCACGCCTGTTGTCGATTCCCCTCATCGGCGGCCTGGTGCGGCGCAAGATCCTGAAGGCCCTGGGTCTGGATCAGTGTCGCATCGCCGCCGGCGGCGCTGCGCCCATGCCGCTGGCCCTGCTGCAGTGGTACAGCAAGCTGGGGCTGAACATCAACGAAGGCTATGGAATGACGGAGAATCTCGCGGTCTCCCATATCACCGTGCCGGGCACCTTGCAGCAAGGCACGGTAGGACCGGCCTATGACGGTGTCGATACCCGGCTCGATCCGAAGACCGGCGAGCTTCAGATGCGCAGCCCGGCTTTGATGGTGGGCTATTACAAGGAGCCTGAGCTCAGTCGCGAGGCCTTCACCGAGGACGGCTGGCTGCGCACCGGCGACAAGGCCCAGCAGGACGCGAACGGCTGCCTGCGCATTACCGGCCGGGTCAAGGATCTGTTCAAGACCAGCAAGGGCAAGTATGTCGCGCCTTCGCCGATCGAGGACCGGCTCGGCGCCCACCCGGCGGTCGAGGCTTGTGTGGTCACCGGCGCGAATCTGGGCCAGCCGTTGGGCATCGTGATGCTTTCGCCCGATGCCGCCGAGCGCAGCGGCACCGAGGCCGACCGCCAGCAGCTGATGGCGCAGCTCAATCAGCATCTTGACGATGTCAACGCCCGGCTCGACCCACATGAGCAGCTCGACTGCCTGGTGGTCGTCAAGACGCCCTGGACCGTCGACAACGGTTTCATCACCCCTACCTTCAAGGTCAAGCGCAACCGCGTCGAGGAGGTCTACGGTCCGCACTTCGAAGAGTGGGTCGAGAAGCGCAAGAAGATCGTGTTCGGGGACTGATGGCAAGGCGCCGCGGGCTGCTCAAGCGCTGGGCCTGGGCGCTGAAGTCTCAGGTCCTGGCAGTGTATTTCGCGGCCCGCGATCCGGCCGCGCCCTGGGCTTTGCGCCTGCTGGCCCTGGTCGTTGCCGCCTACGCACTCAGCCCGATCGACCTGATCCCGGACTTCATCCCACTGCTGGGCTATCTCGACGACCTGCTGATCGTGCCGTTCGGGTTGTGGCTGGTGGTACGTTATATGCCCGGGCCGGTGATGGCGCGGGCCAGGCTGCGGGCCGAGGCCTTGCTGAAGAAACCCCGGAGCTGGGCCGCTGCGGCCGCGGTCATCACCCTCTGGCTGCTGCTGGCCGGGTTGCTGACGCTGTGGTTGGTCAGGACCTTTCCAGCCTGAGCATAGTCTCACTCACTGGCGGCGCAGCCGCTCCAGCTCGGCCGCCATCATGCGCTCGCGCAGGCCGCCGCCGCTCATCAGTGCTAGCAGGGTCACCAGGCCGTGGATGGCAAGGCCCAGGCCCCAGCCCCACAGCGGGAACACATGCCAGCGCGGGCTGCCGGTCAGGCTGTTGAGCGCAAACAGGCCCAGATTCACCGCAAGGAATACGGTCAGATGCACCAGAAAGCCCATCTTCATGTCGACGCGCTTCTTGGCCTGTTCCCGCAGTTCCTGCTCGTTGGGGGTGGTGATGTTCATGGTGTTGGCTCGGTCTGTGTTGATGGGTCTTATCTTCGGCGCCGGCGGGTGTCCCCGCCAGAGGCGGGCGACGAATGGTGAATCGGCGCCGTGAATCGACGCCGCGGCGGCGCCAACCGGAGCATCGGCCCGGCTATGCTTGGCGCCGCCGCGAGACAGATATGCGGGGGAGTAACACAATGTTGGCTTCGCTGCGATTGCCTGCGTGCCGGCTGCTGCTGGCCACGCTGACCCTGCTGGCCGGTGGTGCCCGATCCGAGGCGCCGTCGTTTACATCTGCCGAACTTCAGGCCGCCGTGGCCTTGCGCGCGGCGGCTGCCGATCATGGTCTGGCCTATGAGCTGGTCGATTCGCTGGTCACCGAGGTTGGCGCCCGGCCGGCCGGTTCGCTGGCCGACGCGCGGGCGGTCGACTGGGCGCTGGCGCGGCTGAAGGCGCTGGGCTTCTCGAACGTGCGGGCCGAGCCGGTGCCGCTGCGCGCCTGGAAGCGCGGCGAGGCCCATGCCCACATCACCGCGCCCTATCCGCACCCGCTGGTGATGACGGCGCTAGGCAATAGCGTTGCCACGGCTAACGAGGGCCTGCATGCCGAGATCGCCTACTACCCCGATCTGGAGGCGCTTAAGGCCGACGGCAGCGAGCGAGCCAAGGGCCGTATCGTCTTCATCGACCAGAAGACCGAACGCACGCGCGATGCGCGCGGCTACGGCCGCGCGGTGGCGGCGCGAGCCCAGGGCACGGTCGAGGCTGCCAAGCGCGGCGCGTTGGCCGTGGCGATCCGCTCGATCGGCACCGACCGCGACCGCCTGGCCCATACAGGCGCGACCCGCTATGCCGAGGGCATCAGCAAAGTCCCGGCGCTGGCCGTCTCGGTGCCCGACGCCGACCTAATCTCCCGGCTGCAGCGCTACGGCCAGCCGGTCAGAATGCACCTGGTGCTACGCGCCGAGGCCGGCATCGCCGCGACCTCGCACAACGTCATCGGCGAAATTCCCGGCGCTGAGCTGGCCCAGGAGGTGGTGCTGCTGGGCGCCCATCTGGATAGCTGGGACCTGGGGCCTGGCGCGCTCGACGACGGCGCCGGCGTCGGTATCGTCACCGCAGCGGCCAAGCTGATGCTCGAGCAGGGGCTGAAGCCGCGCCGCACCGTGCGCGTGGTGCTGTTCGCCAACGAGGAGAACGGATTCGACGGCGCGCTGGCCTATGCCGAGAAGTACAAGAGCCAGGTGCATCAGTTCGTCGGCGAGAGCGATCTGGGGGCAGGTCTTGTCTACCGGCTGCGCAGCCGCGTGCGGCCCGAAGCTGTGGGCATCGTGGCCCAAATCGCCCAGCAGCTCGCGCCGCTGGGCATCGCGCCGGACCTCGAGCGCAATGAAGCCACGCCGGGGCCGGACGCCGCGCTGCTGATGCGACGCCTGAACTGGCCGGCGCTGGAGCTGAGCCAGGACGGCAGCGACTATTTCGATTGGCACCACACGCCCAACGACACGCTGGACAAGATCGAACCGACCAAGCTGCGCCAAAACGTCGCGGCCTGGGCCGTGATGGCGTGGTTGGCGGCCCAAAGCCCTATGGCATTCGGACCGATGCCCGCGGTGCCGGTTTCCGCCACCGTGAAGCCTTGATGGCCTGGCTGCCTGAACAGTCGTTGGGTTTGAGCTGGACGCTGCATGACAATTCTGCCGAGCTGCAGATGCGTCGCAATGGCCTGATCGTCACCTTGATGGGCGGCCAAGCGGCGCGGGCGACGGGTGAGCTCCCGGAATCCGCCGGCATGCTCCGGGAGCTATGCAAAGTGAGGTAACCAAGTCTCTGGCCCTCCGGCAAAGCACTCAAGTCGCCCTCGTGGTGGCCGATGTAGAGTTGTTACAACTGTGGCCCGCATCCCGGCGGGCCTCGCTTTGTCCACTCCCCCATGCGCGTCTGCTCGCTCTCTTCGGTCAAGAACCGCATCGTGCTCGGCCAGCCGCTGCCGTTCAGCGTGCGCGACTCGAGCCGCATGCTGCTGCTGGCGCGCGGGCAGGTGATCGTCAACGAGGCGCAGCTGCAGGAGCTGTACGAGCGTGGCGCGCTGGTCGAGGTCGAGGAGCTGGCCGAGGCGGTGCAGCCGGCGCGGCGTGAGACGCCGGGGCAGCGGCTGGCGCGGCTACCCACCGACTGGGACCGTGGCAGCCGCGATGTCCGGCAAGCGCTCGGTGCGCCTATCGCACAGTTGGCGGGCGCCATTCACAGCACCACCGATCTGCTGCTGTCGCTGATTGAGTGCTCTCCCGATGTGGCCCTGTCCCAAGTGGTGCGCCAGCCCGAGGCCGGTGTCGGCCACTACGGGGTCAGCCACTCAATCCACGCCGCCACCGCCTGCCAGGCGGCGGCGCGCTATCTGGGCTGGACCGAGGCCGAACAGCGTCGCGCCTTTCAGGCGGCGCTGACGATGAATGTGGCGATGGTCGAGCTGCAGGCCCGGCTGTCGACCCAGGTCTCGCCGCTGACGGCCAAGCAGCGGGAGGCTATCAACGAACATCCGACCCGCAGCGCTGAGATGCTCAGCGAAGCCGGCATCACCGACACTGACTGGATCGAGGCGGTGCTCAAGCACCATGAGCTGGCCGACGGCTCTGGCTATCCGAACGGCGCCACCGACATCAGCGAGCTGGCCGAGATGCTGCGCTTTGCCGATGTCTACACGGCCCGTCTGTCCAGCCGCGCCAACCGGCCGGCGATGAGCGCCCAGCAGGCTGGCCGCGAGCTGCATCAGATGGCTGCACAGAGCCCGCTGGCGGCCGCGCTTATCAAGGCCTTCGGCATCTTTCCGCCGGGTAGCGTCGTCAAGCTGGCCTCGGGCGAGATCGGCATCGTGGTGCGTAACGGCGACAAGGCCTACCGCCCGTTGGTGGCTGCGCTGACCAATGCTTCCGGCGAGCCCCGCCTGAGCCCAGTCACTCGCGACAGCGCTCGCGACGAGCATTCGGTCGTCGCCCTGCTGTCAGCCCAGGCAATGCCGATGCGCTTGTCCGACGAGCGCATTGCCAGCCTGATCGGCGGCCACTGATTCAAACACTGAAGTCGTAGTCGATCGTGAGCGGCGCATGGTCGCTGAACTTCTGTTGCTTGTAGATAGCCGCGCTGCGAGCGGTGGCCGCGAGACCCGCCGTCGCGAAGTGGTAGTCCAGGCGCCAGCCCACGTTCTTGGCATAGGCCTGGCCGCGGTTGCTCCACCATGTGTAGCACTCGTCGGTGGTGTCGGGATGCAGCTGGCGGTAGACATCGACCAGGCCACCCTGGTCCGGCCCGCCGCCGAAGAGCTGGTCCAGCCAGGCACGCTCCTCGGGCAAGAAGCCGCTGTTCTTGAGATTGCCCTTCCAGTTCTTCAGATCGGCGGGCTTGTGGGCGATGTTCACATCGGCCACCAAGATGAACTCGCGCTCGGCCTTCAATGCCATCAGGTAGGGGTACATCGCCGCGAGAAAGCGGTACTTCGCCTCCTGACGCTCCGGGCCACTGGAGCCGCTGGGGAAATAGCAGCTGATGATGCTGAGCTTGCGGCCAGGCTTGTCAAAGCGCAACTCGACCCAGCGGCCTTCGTCATCGAACTCCGGCACGCCAAAGCCCTTGATGATGTCACTGGGCTCGATCCGGCTGTACAGGCCGACGCCCGAATAGCCCTTCTTCTGCGCGTAGTGGAAATGGCCTTTGAGGCCTCCCGAGCTGCAGAAGACCTGATCTACATGTTCGTGCTGGGCCTTGACCTCCTGTACGCCCAGCAGATCGGCGTTCTGCTGCGGCAACCAGTCGAAAAATCCCTTGGTGGCGGCGGAGCGGATGCCGTTGAGGTTGGCGGTGATCAGGCGCATGGATGGCGGTCGGTAGCAGGGAGGGACGGCCACTGTAGCGCAGGCGCTTTCTGCGGTGTTTTGGCAACAAAACCGTCACAGACTAGGGTTTTCCAGTAAATTCTGGCATCCAACTTGCTAGATTCCGCGGCTTGGTCCTTCCGGGCGCCCGCCGCCTGCAGCCAGCATTCCCTTCCCCCTTGGAGTTGTTCCCATGTCGCACCACCCCGCACAAGCCCGCCCCGTGCCCGCGCCGACCGCCATCGCGGTCGCGCTGGCCCTGGCCGCCTGGCCCGCCAGCCAGGCCCTCGCCCAGGAAAAGACCCAGCTCGAAACTGTCACGATCACGGCCGAGCGCCGGGTCGAAAACATCAAGGACGTGCCGACCGCCGTCTCCAGCGTCAGCGGCGAAAAGCTCGATGTGCTTGCCTCCGGTGGTCAAGACGTGCGCTTCCTGTCGGGCCGCGTGCCCAGCCTGAACATCGAGTCGTCGTTTGGCCGGGCCTTCCCGCGCTTTTACTTGCGCGGCTATGGCAATACCGACTTCCGGCTCAATGCTTCGCAGCCGGTCTCGCTGATTTATGACGATGTCGTGCAGGAGAACCCGATCCTCAAGGGCTTCCCGGTCTTCGACATGAAGGCGGTCGAAGTGATCGCCGGCCCGCAGGGCACGCTGTTCGGCCGCAACACGCCGGCCGGCGTCGTCAAGTTCGACTCGGTGCGCCCATCGAAGAAGCAGGACGGCTATTTCAGCGCTTCCTATGGCACCTACGGCAGCGCCACTGTCGAGGGCGCCGCCAATGTGCAACTAGGCGGCGACTGGTCGGCTCGGGTGTCGGCCCAGGTGCAGCGCCGTGATGACTGGGTGAGCAACCAGGTTGCCACCGGTGCCACTAAGAAGACCGAGGGCTACAACGACCGTGCGGTTCGCCTGCAGGCGCTGTACGAGCCCAACCAGGGCCTTAGCGCACTGTTCAATTTGCACAACCGCGAACTCGACGGCAGCCCGCGCCTGTTCCGCTCCAGCGTCATCAAGCCCGGCACCAATGACCTGGTCGATGGCTTCGATCCGGCTAAGGCCTATTTCGATGGCAAGAACGAGCAACGCCTGCATGCCAGCGGCGGCAGCGCGCGCATCAAATGGGCGCTCGACGGCTTTACGCTGCACTCGATCACCGCAATCGAGGCGGTCCAGCCCTTCAGCCGTGCCGACGTCGATGCCGGCTATATCAACAACTTCGTCCAGCCGCCCCCGTTCAACGGTGAGGGCAATGTGTTCTGGAGCTCGGAGACCTCGGACGCACTGAAGGACCATCGCCAGCTGAGCCAGGAGCTCCGTCTCGAGTCCAACGGCAGCGGCCCGCTGCGCTGGCAGGGCGGTGTCTATCTGTTCGACGAGCGCTACACGATGGAGAGCGTCGACTACCTGGCGGCGCCGGCCGACGCGCTGGTCAGCACGCGTCAGACCAACAAGGCCTGGGCCTTGTTCGGCTCGCTCAACTACCGCGTCAGCCCTGACCTGAACCTGCGCGGCGGCCTGCGCTACACCAAGGACAAGAAGACCCTGGCCACCACCGGCACGGTCAACGCCTCGGCCGGCACCAGCGCCAGTACCAATGACAGCAAGGTCAACTGGGATCTGTCCGGTACCTACACGCTGACGCCCGAGACCAATGTCTATGCGCGCGTGGCCACCGGCTTCCGCGCCGCGTCGATCTACCCGGCCAGCGGTTTCGGCCCTCAGAGCAAGGCGCGTCCGGAGACCGTGACCTCGTACGAGCTGGGCGCCAAGAGCGAGTTCTGGCAGCGCCGCGCCCGCCTGTCGGCCACGCTGTTCAGCTATGAGGTCAAGGACCAGCAGCTCACTGCAGTCGGCGGCACGAACAACACCAACACCTTGCTGAATGCAAGCAAGGGCGAAGGTCGAGGCTTCGAGCTGAACCTGGAGTTGCTGCCCACCGACAATCTGCTGCTGACGCTGAGCACCAGCTACAACGACACCAAGATCAAGGACCGCAGCCTGACCATGCCCCAGGCCGGCAGCGGCGCGACGATGATCGGCACGCCGGATGCCAACGGCAACTACAGCATCTATGACAACCCGCTGCCGAACGCGCCCAAGTGGATCGCCAACCTGACTGCTCGCTACAGCATGCCGACCGCTGCCGGCAATGAGTTCTATGTCTACACCGACTGGGCCTACCGTTCCAAGGTCAACTTCTTCCTCTACAAGGCGGTCGAGTTCACCGGCAAGCCGCTGACCGAAGGCGGCTTGCGTGTCGGCTACATCTGGGACAACGGCAAGTACGAGGTGGCCGGTTTTGTGCGCAACATCACCGACAAGGTGGTGGTCAACGGCGCCATCGACTTCAACAACCTAACCGGCTTCATCAATGACCCGCGCACCTACGGTGTGCAGTTCAAGGCCCTGTTCTAAAGCCCGAGGGTTGCTTGATCAAGCCCGGTCGCCGCACGGCGGCCGGGCTTTTTTGCGCCCCTACAATGCGGGCGAATTCTCCAAAAGCCCGACCATGACTACCGCTGCCGCCCCCACCGATGCCCTGGCCCAGGATTTCGTTGCCTTTGCCGTCGAGGCAGGCGTGCTGCGTTTCGGCGAGTTCAAGACCAAGGCTGGGCGACTGAGCCCCTATTTCTTCAATGCCGGTCTGTTCGACGATGGTGCCAAGCTGGGCCGGCTGGCCGGCTTCTACGCCCAGCGCTTGATCGCCTCGGGCCTGGCTTTCGACATGATCTTCGGCCCCGCCTACAAGGGCATCACCCTGGCGGCTGCCGTTTCGATGGAACTGGCACGGCTGGGCCACAACAAGCCTTTTGCCTACAACCGCAAGGAAGCCAAGGACCATGGTGAGGGCGGCACGCTGGTCGGCGCGCCAGTGCGGGGTCGGGTCTTGATCATCGACGATGTGATCTCCGCCGGTACCTCGGTGCGCGAGTCGATCGCAATGATCCAGGCCGCCGGTGCCACGCCCTGTGGCGTGACGATCGCGTTGGACCGCCAAGAGAAGGCGGCGGAGAACGGCGTCGACATGAGCTGGTCGGCCGTGCAGTACGTGTCCGAGCAATTGCAACTGCCGGTGATCTCGATTGCCGGGCTGGCGGACTTGCTGCAGTATCTGCGCAGCACCAGCGACGTCGTGGCCTCGGGCCACTCGGCGGCGGTGCAGGCCTACCGAGACCGATACGGAGTCTGATGCGAGCTTCTAGCCCCGTCCCTGCCGCCCTGCTGCTACCCCTGCTGCTGGCCGAGGCCGGCTTGGTCTGGGCGCAGCCCAAGCCGGCATCCATCGGGGCCATTTACAGCTGCAC
The DNA here is from genome assembly GCF_026241155.1 of Paucibacter sp. PLA-PC-4. Classification (GTDB taxonomy): domain Bacteria; phylum Pseudomonadota; class Gammaproteobacteria; order Burkholderiales; family Burkholderiaceae_C; genus Roseateles_E. Next base: position 171,207 of record NZ_JAPFGP010000005.1, on the reverse strand, counting down.
CACGGCCGATGGCCGGCGCTTGACCTCGGACCGGCTGATCGCCGACTGCAACAACCGCGAGCAGCGCATCCTGAATGCCGACGGCTCGCTGCGTGCCATCGTGCCACCGGCGATGTCGCCCGAGGAGCGGGCCGCCTATGAGGCACGCGAGCGTCGCTTGGCGGCCGAGCGGGCGGCCCAGGCCGACGCCGTGCGGCGCGACCGCAATCTGATGACGCGCTATCGCAGTGCCGAGGCCCACCAGCATGCCCGTGAGGCCGCGCTGGACGATGTCATCAAGGGCATGCGAATGTCCGAGAACCGAATCAAGGACCTGGCAACCGAGCGCAAGCCGCTGCAGGACGAGGCCGAGTTCTACAAGGGCCGGCCCTTGCCGGCCAAGCTCAAGCAGCAACTTGATGCCAACGACGCTTCGGCCGAGGCGCAGCGCGTACTGATCGAGAACCAGAAGGCAGAGCTGGTGCGCATCAACAAGAACTTCGACGCCGAGCTGGCGCGGCTCAAGAGGCTTTGGGCCGGGGCGCCCCCCGGCAGCCTGGACTGATCAGCCCGCCAGTTTTTTCTTCAGCAGCTCGTTGACGGCCGTCGGATTGGCCTTGCCCTTGGTGGCCTTCATGGCCTGACCGACCAGGGCGTTGAACGCCTTGTCCTTGCCGGCGCGGAACTCGTCCACCGACTTCTGATTGGCAGCCAGCACTTGGTCGAGGATGCGCTCCAGCTCGCTTGTGTCATTGGACTGTTTGAGGTCCTTGGCTTCGATGATGGCGTCGACCTCGCCGCCCTTGGACCACAGCTCTTCGAACACCTGCTTGGCAGAGTTATTGGAGATCGTGCCGTCCTGGATGCGCAGAATCAGCGCGCCCAAGGTCGCGGCGCTCACCGGGCTGCTGTCGATCTCGCGCTCCTCGGCATTGAGGCGACGCGCAATCTCGCCCTGCAGCCAGTTGGCCACCAGCTTGGGCGCCTTGCAAATGTCGCGAGCGGCTTCGTAAAAACGAGCTGTCGCGAGGCTGGCCGTCATCAGGCTGGCGTCATAGGCGGGCAGGCCATCGGTCTGCTGAAAGCGTGCCGCCATCACGGCCGGCAACTCGGGCAGCTCGCCGCGCACCCGCTCCACCCATTCCGGCGCGATCACCAGTGGCGGCAGGTCAGGGTCGGGGAAGTAGCGGTAGTCGGCCGCGTCTTCCTTGCTACGCATCGCCCTGGTCTCACCGGTGTCGGGGTTGAACAGCACGGTAGCCTGCTGGATCTCGCGGCCGTCCTCGATCTCGTCGATCTGCCAGTTGACCTCGTAGTCGACCGCCTGCAGCAGGTTGCGAAAGCTGTTCAGGTTCTTGATCTCGCGACGCGTGCCATAGGGCTCGCCGGGCTTGCGTACCGAGACATTGACGTCGCAGCGGAACGAGCCCTCCTGCATATTGCCGTCGCAGATGCCCAGCCACATCACCAGCGCATGCAGGGTCTTGGCGTACTCGCAGGCCTCGGCGCCGGAGCGCATATCGGGTTCGGAGACGATTTCCAGCAGCGGCGTGCCGGCGCGGTTCAGGTCGATACCGCTCTGACCGTGATAGTCCTCGTGCAGGCTCTTGCCCGCGTCCTCTTCGAGGTGGGCGCGGGTCAGATTGACGACCTTCTTGTTCTCGCCGACGAAGAACTCCAGCTTGCCGCCCTGCACGACTGGGATCTCGTACTGGCTGATCTGGTAGCCCTTGGGCAGGTCGGGGTAGAAGTAGTTCTTGCGGGCGAAGATCGACAGCGGCGCTATCTTCGCGCCCACGGCCAGGCCCAGGCGGATCGCCCGCTCGACGGCGCCGCGGTTCAAGACTGGCAGCGTGCCAGGCAGGGCCAGGTCCACCGGCGAGGCCTGGGTATTGGGCTCGGCGCCGAATGCCGTCGAGGAGCCGCTGAAGATCTTCGATTGGGTGGACAGCTGGACGTGGTTCTCCAGCCCGATCACGACTTCGTAGCCGCGGATGAGTTTGCTCGTCATGTCAGATTCCTGCCGGGGCTTGTTGGTGCCAGTCGGTCGCCTGCTGCAAGGCGTGGGCCGCATGCAAAAGCTGACCCTCCTTGAAGTAGTTGCCCAGCAGCTGCAGACCCACCGGCATACCGCCCTCGCCCAGGCCCACCGGCACGCTCATGCCAGGCAGGCCGGCCAGCGAGCCGGGCAGGGTGAAGATGTCGGCCAGATAGGCCTTGACCGGATCGTCCGAGCCTTCGCCATGCTTCCACGCGACGGTCGGCGCCACCGGGCCGGCGATCAGATCGCACTGCGTGAAGCAGCGCTGGAAGTCGTCGGCGATCATGCGGCGCAGCTTCTGTGCCTGCAGATAGTAGGCGTCGTAATAGCCGTGGCTCAGTACATAGGAGCCAATCATGATGCGGCGCTTGACCTCGGCACCGAAGCCCTGTGCGCGGGTCTTCTTGTACATGTCCAGCAGGTCGTCGTACTGGGCCGCGCGGTGACCGAACTTGACCCCGTCGAAGCGGGAGAGGTTCGAGCTGGCCTCAGCCGGCGCGATGATGTAGTAGACCGGAATCGCCAGCTCGGTGCGGGGCAGGCTGACGTCTACCAACGTGGCGCCGAGCTTCTCCAGTTCGGCCAGACCGGCGCGCACCGCGCGATCGACATCGCCGCTCAGCGCGGCCGGGAAGAACTCGCGCGGCAGACCGATGCGCAGGCCCTTCAGCGGCTGGGCCGCCGTGGCGCCCTCGCGGGCCGCCAGCATCTGTGCGTGAAAGTCTTGCGGTGGCTGCTCGATGCTGGTGGCATCGCGCTCGTCGAAGCCGCTCATCGCCGACAGCAACAAGGCGCAGTCTTCGGCCGAGCGCGCCATCGGGCCGGCTTGGTCGAGGCTGGAGGCAAAGGCGATCATGCCGTAGCGTGAACAGACGCCATAGGTCGGCTTGATGCCGGTGATGCCGGTGAAGCTGGCCGGCTGGCGGATCGATCCGCCGGTGTCGGTGCCGGTGGTGGCCGGCACAAGGCGGGCCGCCACAGCAGCAGCCGAGCCGCCCGAGGAGCCACCCGGCACCCGGTCAGCATCCCAGGGATTGGACACCGGCTTGAAGGCCGAGTTTTCGTTGGCCGAGCCCATCGCGAACTCGTCGCAGTTGAGTTTGCCCAGTGAAACAGTGCCCGCCGCGTTCAGCTTGGCGACGACGGTGGCGTCAAAAGGGCTGCGGTAGCCGACCAACATCTTGGAGCCGGCCGTCGTGGGCATGTCCCGGGTGACGAAGATGTCCTTGTGCGCGAGCGGCACGCCCAGCAGCGCCCCGACCTCGCCGGCGGCGCGGCGCGCGTCAGCTGCGCTCGCGCTGGCCAGCGCCGTCTGCGCATCGACATGCAGAAAGGCCCCCAGTGCCTCGGCGGAGGTAACACGTGCAAGAAGGTGTTGCGTGATCTCGAGGCTGGAAACCGATTTGTCGGCAAGGGCCCGGCCGAGTTCGGCGACGCCCAGGGTGTGCAGCATTTTCATTCGATGACCTTGGGGACCAGGAACAGACCGTCTTCGACCGCCGGCGCGCTGCGCTGATTGAGCTCGCGCTGATTGCTCTCGGTGACCGCGTCCTCGCGCAGGCGCAAAGCCACGTCCTGCACGGCGGACAGCGGCGTGTATAGCGGCTCGACGCCGCTGGTGTCGACCGCGCTCATCTGCTCGACGATGGAGAAGAAACCGTTGAGCTGGGTCAGCAGCGCCTCGGGTTCGCCGCCTTGCAGCTCCAGCCGCGCCAGATGGGCGATGCGGCTCACGTCTTGTGGGGTCAGGGCCATGGGGTAAACGTTTTAGGGCCGGGAAAAACCAGGCCCGTAAGTGTCAGAAACTGAGGTCCCCTCGGGTCTGCCAGGGCAGGAAACCCAGAGGTGATCAGGTATTATCTCCGCTTATCTCCATGGTCACGGGGCTGCATGGCCGCAAGGTTCAAGCGGCCTCGTTGCATATGGTGCGAACAAATCCGCGCAGCCTTTGCCCCGGCTGCACCGTATCCAGAACCGCTCAGCCCCAAGCCAGCTCCAGGTCGATCTCACCCACAGGCTCAGATGCCCTGACTGGCGCTCCATACACACCATGTTCGCTTCCCTGCGTCGCTACTTCTCCACCGACCTCGCCATCGACCTCGGCACCGCCAACACCCTCATCTACGTGCGCGGCAAGGGCATCGTGCTGGACGAGCCCTCGGTGGTCGCCATCCGCCACGAAGGCGGTCCGAACGGCAAGAAGACCATCCAGGCCGTAGGCCGCGAAGCCAAGGCCATGCTGGGCAAGGTGCCCGGCAATATCGAGGCGATCCGCCCGATGAAGGATGGCGTGATCGCCGACTTCACCGTCACCGAGCAGATGCTCAAGCAGTTCATCAAGATGGTGCACGACTCGAAGATGCTCAAGCCGAGCCCGAGGATCATCATCTGCGTGCCCTGCGGCTCGACCCAGGTTGAGCGCCGCGCGATTCGTGAGTCCGCGCTGGGCGCCGGCGCCTCCGAGGTCTACCTGATCGAGGAGCCGATGGCCGCCGCGATCGGTGCCGGCCTGCCGGTCTCAGAGGCTTCCGGCTCTATGGTGGTTGACATCGGCGGCGGCACCACGGAGGTCGGCGTGATCTCACTGGGCGGCATGGTCTACAAGGGCTCGGTCCGCGTCGGTGGCGACAAGTTCGACGAAGCCATCATCAACTACATCCGCCGCAACTACGGCATGCTGATCGGTGAGCCCACTGCGGAGGCGATCAAGAAGAATATCGGCTCGGCCTTCCCCGGCTCTGAGGTCAAGGAAATGGAAGTCAAGGGTCGCAACCTCAGCGAAGGTGTGCCGCGCAGCTTCACCATTTCGTCCAACGAGATCCTGGAAGCGTTGACCGACCCGCTGAATCAGATCGTCAGTGCGGTGAAGAACGCGCTGGAGCAGACGCCGCCGGAGCTGGGCGCCGACATCGCAGAGCGCGGCATGATGCTGACCGGCGGCGGAGCGCTGCTGCGCGACCTGGACCGATTGCTGGCCGAGGAAACCGGCTTGCCGGTGCTGGTGGCCGAGGATCCGCTGACCTGCGTGGTGCGCGGTTGCGGCATGGCACTCGAGCGCATGGAGCGCCTGGGCTCGATCTTCACCTCGGAGTAAGCGCCTCCATGAACTGCTCCGAGCCGGCACGCTTCACGCGGGGCCGGCTTTTGCACATCTTGCCCCCCGCCTGAGCCATGCCACTGGGCACCCTGGATCGCACGCCACCTCCGTTTTTCCGCCAGGGCCCCTCGGCCCTGACCAAGCTGCTGCTGTGCGCGGCGCTGGCCATCTTCCTGATGGTGGCCGATGCCCGCTTCAAGCTTGCGACGCCGGCACGCGCCGCACTGGCCCTGGTGCTGCACCCGGTGCAGCGGGGCCTCTTGGCGCCGGTCGACGCCTGGGAGCGCTTGAGCGACTACCTGCGCGGCACCGAGCGCGCGATGGCCGCCGAGGACCAGGCGCGCCGCCAACTGGTGCAGCAGGCCGAGCGCCTATCGCGCGCCGAGCAGCTGCAAGCCGAGAACCAGAGCTTGCGCGCACTGCTGGCACTGCGACCGGCTCTGCAGGTGCCGACCATTGCCGCCGAGGTCCTGTACGAGGCGAGCGATCCCTATTCGCGCAAGGTGGTGATTGATCGCGGTAGCCAGCAGGGCGTGCGCTCCGGCGCACCGGTCATCAACGATGCCGGTGTGCTGGGCCAGGTGACGCGGGTCTATCTCCTTTCGGCAGAGGTCACGCTGCTCAATGACAAGGACGCCGCGATCCCCGTGCTCAACACCCGCAGCCAGCAGCGCGGCGCGGCGTTTGGCGGCACCGACGGCCTGGGCATGGAGCTGCGCTTCATGGCCACCAACGCCGACCTCAAGCAGGACGATCTGCTGACCACCTCCGGCCTGGACGGCGTCTATCCACCCGGCCTGCCGGTGGCCCGCATCAGCGCCATCGAGCGGCGCGGCGACAGCAGCTTTGCCCGCGTCAACCTGCGCCCGGTGGCTCAGCTCGACAATGTCCGCCATGTGCTGGTACTGGGCGCACTGGCCGAACTCGAGCACGCCCGCAACGAGGCCGTCGCGGCCTCTGCCGCCGCAGCGTCGGCCCCGGCACGTGCCGGCAGCAAGGCCAGCGGAGGTCGACCATGATCATGCCACGCGGCTCCGGCCAGCTGCTGCTGCCGGCCAACCCCCTCTTCATCGCAGTGAGCCTGCTGCTGGCCCTGGTGGTAGATATGGTGCCGGTCGGGCGCCAGAGCGCGATGCCCGATGTGCTGGCACTGGTGCTGGTGTTCTGGAATGTGCACCAGCCGCGGCGGGTCGGGGTCGGCTGGGCCTTTGTGTTCGGTCTGCTGGTCGATGTCCAGCATGGCGCGCTGCTGGGTCAGCATGCGCTGTCCTATAGCGTGCTGAGCTTTGGCGCGATCGCGCTGCACCGGCGCTTGCTGTGGTTCAGCCTGCCCGTGCAGGCCCTGCACATCCTGCCGCTGTTCGTGCTGGCCCATGCGGTGTCGCTGGCGGTGCGGCTGATGGTCGGCGGCATGTGGCCGGGCTGGCCGCTTTTGCTGGCGCCATTGTTCGAGGCCTTGCTGTGGCCCATCGCCACGGTGCTGCTGCTGGCGCCGCAACGCCGCGCCCCGGATCGAGACGCCAACCGGCCCCTGTGATGATGCTGCTGAAGAATTCCGAGCAGGAGCAGTCGCAGTTCCGGTTGCGCGTGCTGGCGGCGGTGGCCTTTGTGCTTTTCTGCTTCGGGCTGCTGGTGGCGCGCCTGGTTTGGCTGCAGGTGCTGCAGCATGACGAACTGGCCCAGCAGGCCGAGAGCAATCGCACCGCCATCGTGCCAATCGTGCCCAATCGCGGCCTGATCAAGGACCGCAACGGCATCGTGCTGGCCAGCAACTACTCGGCCTACACACTGGAGATCATGCCGTCCAAGGCCGGCGATCTGGACAAGACCATCGATGCCCTGTCCGAGGTGATCGAGATCCAAACGCGCGACCGCCGCCGCTTCAAGCGCTTGCTGGAGGAGAGCAAGCACTTCGACTCGTTGCCCATACGCACCAAGCTCAGCGACGAGGAGGTCGCCCGCTTCACCGCCCAGCGCTTTCGCTTCCCGGGCGTCGAGATCAAGGCGCGGCTGTTCCGCAGCTATCCGATGGGCGAGGTCGGCAGCCATCTGATCGGCTATATCGGCCGCATCAACCAGGCCGAGAAGAAGGCCATGGACGACTGGGACGAGGAAGACGTCGCCAACTACCGCGGCACCGAGTACATCGGCAAGCTGGGCCTGGAGCAGGCCTACGAACGTGAGCTGCATGGCATCACTGGCTTCGAGCAGCTGGAGACGAGCGCAGGCGGCCGCGCGGTGCGACGCCTGGCCCACAAGCCGCCGACGCCGGGCAACACGCTGATGCTGTCGATCGACATCCGGCTGCAAGCTCTGGTCGAGGAGCTCTATAAGGACCGGCGCGGCGCGCTGGTGGCGATCGACCCGCGCAACGGCGAGGTGCTGGCCTTTGTGTCCAAGCCGACCTTCGACCCGAATCTGTTCGTCGACGGCATCGATGCGGACAGCTGGCGCGAGCTCAACGACAACATCGACAAGCCGTTGCTGAACCGCGCGCTGCGCGGTACCTACCCGCCGGGCTCGACCTTCAAGCCGCTGATGGCGATGGCAGCCCTGACCAGCGGCAAGCGCGCGCCCGGCACCATCGTGATGGACAACCTGGTCTACAGCTTCGGCGGCCGCACCTTCGGCAGTCCGGAGGCGGACCGGCCCGGCCCCAAGGACATGCGGCTGGCCATCGTCGGCTCCAGCAATGTCTACTTCTACAGTCTGGCCAACGAGATGGGGGTGGATCTGATCCACGACGAGCTCGAACCTTTCGGCCTGGGGCGCAAGACCGAGATCGACTTGCAGGGCGAAGTGACCGGCATCCTGCCTTCGCAGGCCTGGAAGAAGCGCTATTTCGCGCGCAGCCCGGCCAACCAGAAGTGGTTCCCCGGCGAGACCATCTCGCTGGGCATCGGCCAGGGCTACAACAGCTTCACGATGCTGCAGCTGGCCACCGCCTACGCCACCGTGGCCACGAGCGGCCAGCGCTACAAGCCACGCCTGGTGCGCGAAATCGAGGACGTGGTCAAGCATGAGCAGCGCCGCGTCGCCAGCGCCGCGCTGGAGCCGCTGCCGCTCAAGCCCGCCGATGCCGAGGTGATACGCAATGCGATGCATGGCGTGACGATGGAAGGCACCTCGCGCGCCGTCTTCATGGGTGCGCCCTACACCAGCGGCGGCAAGACCGGTACGGCCCAGGCCGTGGGCCTGCGCGCCGGCGAGAAATACAGCAGCATCAAGGCCGATGAGCGCAAGCGCGACCATTCGCTCTATGTCGCCTTCGCGCCGGTCGAGGCCCCGACTGTCGCGCTGGCCCTGATCGTCGAGAACGCCGGCTGGGGGTCGACCGCCGCCGCGCCGATTGCGCGTCGCGTCTTCGACTTCCTGCTGCAAGGCGTCTACCCCAGCGAGGAAGATATTGCACTGACCCAGCAAGGTCTGACCAAGGCGCCGGTCGGTGCGCCGCGCCCCATCACGGCCGTGCCGCCGCCGGGCCAAGTGGCCGCGTCGGCGCCTGCGCCGGCCGCATCAGCCGCCACATCAGCCGCTTCGGGAGCCCGCCGATGAGTCATGTCTTCAGCAAGCCCTCGCTGTTCAGCCGCCTGCGGCCCTGGGTCAGCGGTTTCGACGGTCCGCTGCTATTGATCCTGGCCTGGCTCGCGGGGCTGGGCCTGATGTGCATGTACTCGGCCGGCTTCGACCATGGCACGCGCTTCGTCGACCATGCCCGCAATATGGCACTGGCGGCGGCCATCATGTTCGTCGTCGCCCAGGTGCCGCCGCAGCGACTGATGGCGCTGGCGATCCCGCTGTACACCGTGGGCATTGCGCTGCTGGTGGCGACGGCGCTGTTCGGCATTAGCAAGAAGGGTGCGACGCGCTGGCTCAATATCGGCATCGTGATCCAGCCATCGGAGCTGCTGAAGATCGCCACGCCGTTGATGCTGGCCTGGTGGTTCCAACGGCGCGAGGGCCAGCTGCGCACGGCCGACTTCGTCATCGCACTGCTGATGCTGGCCGTGCCGGTGGGACTGGTGGCGCGCCAGCCCGACTTGGGCACCTCGATCTTGGTGTTCGCAGCGGGCTTTTATGTGCTGTTCTTCGCCGGCTTCAGCTGGCGCATCATCCTGCCGGCCGTCGCCATCGGCGCGATCGCGATCACCACCCTGGTGCTCAGCGAGGACCAGATCTGCCAGCCCGAGGTCGAGTGGCCGGTGCTGCGCGAGTATCAGAAGAACCGGGTCTGCACCCTGCTCGATCCGCACAAGGACCCGCTCGGCAAGGGTTTTCACATCATCCAGGGCGAGATCGCGATCGGCTCGGGCGGCTTGACCGGCAAGGGCTTCATGAAAGGCACGCAAACCCATCTGGAGTTCATTCCGGAGCGCACCACCGACTTCATCTTCGCCGCCTATGGCGAGGAGTTCGGCCTGGTCGGCGCTTTAGGCCTGCTGCTGGGATTTGCCGCGCTGATCGTGCGCGGGCTGATGATCGCGGCCGAGGCGACCAACCCGTTCGGCCGCCTGCTCGCCGGCGCCATTACGCTGAGCTTCTTCACCTATGTTTTCGTGAATATGGGCATGGTCAGCGGCATCCTGCCGGTGGTCGGCGTGCCGTTGCCCTTCATCAGCTATGGCGGCACGGCGATGGTGATGCTGGGCCTGAGCCTGGGCATTCTGATGTCGATCGCGAAGAGTCGGCGCTTCATGTCGCGCTGAGCGCATCGCGGCCCGGATGTGCCGCGAAACGCACGGTGAAGCGTGCGCCGGGCCCCTGGCCGTCCTCTTGCGCCTGGCCGGACCGCAGCTCGCGGGTCTCGTCCAGCGTGATCTCGGCCTCATGCTGCTGGACGATTTCACGCACGATGGCCAGTCCCAGACCTGAGCCGTCAACATTGGTGCCCAGGGCCCGGTAGAACGGCTGGAATACCTGCTCACGCTCCGACTCAGGAATGCCCGGCCCCGAGTCCTCGACCTGCAGCACTGTGACCTGACCGAACGGGTCTTCGACGACGCGCACCGTCACCGTGCCATGCGCCGGTGTGTAGAGTAGGGCGTTGTCGACCAGATTGCGGATCAGCTCGCGGATCAGCAGCGGATGGCCGTTGATGCGCAGCGCGCTGTGCTCGTCATCCGGCCCCTCAAAGCCCAGGTCAATGCGCTTGTCCATCGCACGCGGTACGAAGTCGCGCACCGTCTCCATCGCCAGCTCGGAGAGATTGACCTCGCTGCGCCGTGCCGCATGCTCCTTGTCCTCGGCGCGGGCCATCGCGAGCAACTGGTTGACCATATGGGCGGCGCGCTGGCTGGACAAGGCGATCTGCTGCAGCGAGCGGCGCAGTTCGGCCGGCTCGCTGCGGCCCTCATCGATCTCGCGCTGCGCGAATTCGGCCTGGGTGCGCAGGCCGGCCAAAGGCGTCTTCAGTTGATGGGCGGCGTCGGCCAGGAAGTGTTTCTGCGCGCCGATCGACTGGTCGAGCCGGCCCAGCAAATCATTGATGGCGCGCACCAGCGGTGCGACCTCATCGGGGATCCGGCGCTCGTCGATCGGGCTCAGATCCGAGCTCTCGCGCGAGCGGATGCGGCGCTGCAGGTCGTTGAGCGGTGCGATGCCGCGCGCCAACGCCAGCCACACCAGCAGCACCGCAAGCGGCAGGATCACGAACTGCGGCAGGATCACGCCTTTAATGATCTCGTTGGTCAGGCGAGCACGCTTGCCCAGGGTCTCGGCCACCTGCACCAGCATGGTCTGTGTCGAGCCGGCCTGACCCTCGGGCGCCACCCACAGATAGGCGACCCGCACCGTGTCGCTGCCGACCTCGTCGTCACGGAAGTGCAGCTCCCAGGGCACGATGGGGTCGTCCGCGGCCGGCACCGGCAGCTGGCGGTCGCCGCTGAGGAACTCGCCGCGCAGGCCCAGCACCTGGTAGTAGACCGTGTCGGCCTCATCGGCCCGCAGCAGCGCGGCGGCCTCCGGCGACAGGGCGTAGCGAGACCGCGCGCTGCTGCCAGCGCGAGGCGTTTCCGAGGCCGCCTGCAGGCCCAGATTGCGCGCCATCTCACCGAGCTCGCGGTCATACGGCCGGTTGGCAATGCCTTGCGCCACCAGCCAGGTCAGCGCCACGCTGATGGGCCAGATCACCAGCAGCGGGGCGAGCATCCAATCGAGGATCTCGCCGAACAGCGATCGTTGTTCGGTGTCTCCGGCCATTCACGCTGCTGGCGTCAGCCAGGAATTTTTTCGAGACAGTAGCCGAGGCCGCGCACCGTGGCGATGCGGATCGGCCCCTGCTCGATCTTCTTGCGCAGGCGGTGGATATAGACCTCGATCGCGTTATTGCTGACCTCCTCGCCCCATTCACACAGGCGCTCGACCAGCTGATCCTTGCTGACCAGGCGGCCGGCGCGCTGCAGCAGCACCTCCAGCAGGCTCAGCTCGCGCGCCGACAGCTCGATCATCTGTTCGTTGATATAGGCGACCCGGCCAGTGGCATCGAAGCTCAGCGGCCCATGCTTGATGACGCTGGAGGCGGTACCCAAGCCGCGTCGGGTCAATGCCCGCACCCGCGCCTCCAGCTCCTGTAGCGAGAAGGGCTTGGCCATGTAGTCGTCGGCGCCCAGATCCAGGCCCTTGACGCGCTGCTCGACGCTGTCGGCCGCCGTCAGTATCAACACCGGCATCGACGCACCACGCCCGCGCAGCTTGCGCAGCACCTCCAGCCCATGGAGTTTGGGCAGGCCCAGATCCAGAATCACCAGATCGAACTCATGCGAAGCCAGCGCCGCATCGGCCTCGGTGCCCGAACCAACCTGGTCCACCGCATAGCCGGAGGCGCGCAATGAGCGCAGCAAACCATCAGCCAGCACTTGGTCATCTTCCGCAATCAGGATGCGCATGCTTTGTCCCCAGTCTTTACGAGCATTCTAGGGACGCCGGCCCTGCTGACATTGCTTGTCAGCAGGCAGCTCCTAAACTACTGTACGAATATACAGATTGCGCCATAATGCGCCCAGCCTCAACAGGAGAAAAACATGGACGCCCCCGTCAAAGCCATCAACACCGAAAAAGCCAAGGCCCTGCAAGCCGCCCTGTCCCAGATCGAGAAGCAGTTCGGCAAGGGCTCCATCATGCGCTTGGGCGAGGGCGAAGTGATCGAGGACATCCAGGTGGTGTCGACCGGCTCGCTGGGCCTGGACATTGCGTTGGGCGTCGGTGGTTTGCCGCGTGGCCGGGTTGTCGAGATCTACGGCCCCGAGTCTTCGGGCAAGACGACACTGACCCTGCAGGTGATCGCCGAGATGCAAAAGCTCAGCGGCGTCTGCGCCTTCATTGATGCCGAGCATGCGCTGGACATCCAGTACGCACAGAAGCTGGGCGTCAACCTGCAGGAGTTGCTGATCAGCCAGCCGGACACCGGTGAACAGGCGCTGGAAATCGTTGATGCGCTGGTGCGTTCCGGTTCGGTGGACCTGATCGTGGTCGACTCGGTCGCGGCGTTGACGCCCAAGGCCGAGCTGGAGGGCGAGATGGGCGATTCACTGCCCGGCCTGCAAGCCCGGCTGATGAGCCAGGCACTGCGCAAGCTGACCGCGACCATCAAGAAGACCAACTGCATGGTCATCTTCATCAACCAGATCCGCATGAAGATCGGCGTGATGTTCGGCAGCCCCGAGACCACCACGGGTGGTAATGCCCTGAAGTTCTACGCCTCGGTGCGTCTGGACATCCGCCGCATCGGCTCGATCAAGAAGGGCGAGGAAGTGATCGGCTCCGAGACCAAGGTCAAGGTCGTCAAGAACAAGGTGGCGCCGCCGTTCAAGACCGCCGAGTTCGACATTCTCTACGGCGAAGGCATCAGTCGTGAAGGCGAGATCATCGACATGGGCGTGGTGGCCAAGGTGGTCGACAAGGCCGGCGCCTGGTATGCCTACAACGGCGAAAAGATCGGCCAGGGCAAGGACAACGCGCGCGAATTCCTGCGCGAGAACCCCGATATCGGCCGCGAGATCGAGAACAAGGTGCGGGAGTCGCTGGGCGTGCCTCTGCTGACGGTGGACGGTCCGGCCGCTTGATGCCCGCTGGGGCGAGCGCCTGACGCCGGCTTGCAATGAAACCCTTGTCCCTGAAGATGCGTGCCATCACGCTGCTGGCGCAGCGTGAGCACAGCCGCAGCGAGTTGCGCCGCAAGTTGCTGCGTATTGCCCGGGCGCAGCGCGACGCCGCCGGTGCCGAGGCGGTCGAGGTCGCAGAGATCGAGACAGAGGTTGACGATTTGCTGGTCTGGCTGCTGGCCCAGGGCTATCTCAGCGAGGAACGTTTCGTCGAGTCACGCATCCATGCCCGCGCCCAGCGCTATGGCCACTTGCGCATCCAGCAGGAGTTGGCCCAGCACGGGTTGAGCCTGAGCGCCGACAGCCAGGCGCGACTCAAGGACAGCGAGTTCGAGCGCGCGCAAGCGATCTGGCAGCGCAAATTCGGCAGCCCGGCCGAGGACGCCGGAGGCCGTGCCAAGCAGACCCGTTTTCTGCTGGCGCGGGGTTTCTCGGCCGATGTCGTGCGGCGGGTGCTGCGCCAGATTTCGGAGGCGCCGCAGACCCCCTGACAGCTTGTCGACAGGCTTGCGGCAGCGCAGCATGCTACATTGCCGGACTGTGCAAAGCCTGCTCGCAGCCACAATTGGGGCCTGCGGGCCCGTTTTTGTGCGTCCGTGTTTGTCCAGCGCCCCATGTCCTTGCTCAACCCCTCCACTGCGCGCCGTCTGCTGCACCGTCGAGCTCTCGATGTGCAGGTCTATGCGCGCGACGACGGGCTCTACGAGGTTGAGGCCACGCTGAGCGACACCAAGACACGCGATATCCCCATGGCCGGGGGCACCCGCCATGCCGGAGAGCCCATCCATGACATGGTGCTGCAGCTGGTCATCGATACCGAGTTGACAATCCATGAGGCCGGCTCGCAGACGCGCTGGATGCCCTATCCCGGCGCCTGCGACCAGCATGACGATGCCTATGCGCGCCTGGTTGGTCTGAATCTGCTCAAAGGATTCCGGCTTGGCGTCAAAGAGCGTCTGGCCGGCACCCGGGGCTGCACCCATCTGACCGAGCTGTGCCAGATCCTGCCGACCGCGGTGATCCAGGCCTTTGCCGGCCTCGTGATCGACACCCGCGAGGGCGATGGTTCGGGCCAGCCGCCATTTCAGCTCGACAAATGCCATGCCTTGCGCCGCGACGGCGCGGTCGTGCGCACCCATTACCCTCGCTGGTATCGCGACGGTCAGGCAGCCTGTGCTGCCGGCGCCGCCACGCTGCCTGCGGCTTCCTCATCCTGACTTTTCCAAGAAGCGAGACCCCTATGAAGATTCACGAGTACCAGGGCAAGGAAATCCTGCGCCAGTTCGGTGTTCCGGTGCCGCGTGGCATCCCGGCCTTCACGGTGCAAGAAGCGGTGGAAGCCGCGCAAAAGCTCGGCGGCCCGGTCTGGGTTGTGAAGGCACAGATCCACGCCGGCGGCCGTGGCAAGGGCGGCGGCGTCAAGCTGGGCCGCTCGCTGGACGACGTCAAGAGCCTGGCCGAGCAGATCCTTGGCATGCAGTTGATCACGCACCAGACCGGCCCAGAAGGCCAGAAGGTCCGTCGCCTCTACATTGAGGACGGCGCTGACATCAAGAATGAACTGTACGTCTCGCTGGTCACCGACCGCGGCACGCAGAAGGTCGCCTTCATCGCGTCCAGCGAAGGCGGCATGGACATCGAGGAAGTGGCCCACTCCACGCCCGAGAAGATCATCACCGAGATGATCGATCCGCTGACCGGCCTGACCGAAGCGCAGTCGCGAAAGATTGCTGCAGCGATCGGTCTGACCGGCGCGTCGATCGACCAAGCCGTCGACATCTTCGCCAAGCTCTACAAGTGCTACATGGACACCGACGCGTCGCTGGTGGAGATCAACCCGCTGAACTGCGATTCCAAGGGCAATCTGATTGCGCTGGACGCCAAGTTCAACTTCGACGCCAACGCGCTGTTCCGTCACCCCGAGATCGTCGCTTACCGCGACCTGGATGAAGAGGATCCGGCTGAAGTCGAAGCCTCGAAGTTCGACCTGGCTTACATCTCGCTGGACGGCAATATCGGCTGCCTGGTCAACGGTGCCGGTCTGGCCATGGCGACGATGGACACCATCAAGCTGTTCGGCGGCGAGCCGGCCAACTTCCTGGACGTCGGCGGCGGTGCCACAGCCGAGAAGGTCACCGAAGCCTTCAAGATCATGCTGAAGAACCCTGAAGTGAAGGGCATTCTGGTCAACATCTTCGGCGGCATCATGAAGTGCGACACCATCGCCGAAGGCGTGATCACCGCCTGCAAGGCCGTGAATCTGTCCGTGCCGCTGGTCGTGCGCATGAAGGGCACCAACGAAGAGCTGGGCAAGAAGATGCTGGCCGAATCCGGCCTGCCCATCATCGCCGCCGATTCGATGGCCGAAGCCGCGACGAAGATCGTCGCCGCCGTCGCTTAAAGCCCTCTAGGAAAGAAATCATGTCGATCTACATCAACAAAGACACCAAGGTCATCACCCAGGGCATCACGGGCAAGACCGGTCAGTTCCACACGCTCGGTTGCCAAGCCTATGCCAACGGCAAGAACGCCTTCGTCGCCGGTGTGAACCCGAAGAAGGCCGGCGAGAAGTTCTCCGACATCCCAATCTACGCCACCGTCAAGGAAGCCGCCGGCCAGACCGGCGCCACCGTGTCGGTGATCTATGTGCCGCCCGCCGGCGCCGCTGCTGCGATCTGGGAAGCTGTCGAAGCCGATCTGGATCTGGCGATTTGCATCACCGAAGGCATCCCCGTCAAGGACATGCTGGAAGTGCGCAACAAAATGAAGGCCAAGGAAGCCGCCGGTGGCAAGCGCACCCTGCTGCTGGGCCCCAACTGCCCTGGCCTGATCACGCCCGAAGAAATCAAGATCGGCATCATGCCCGGCCACATCCACCGCAAGGGCCGTATCGGCGTCGTGTCCCGCTCGGGCACGCTGACCTATGAAGCCGTGGCGCAGCTGACCGAAATCGGCCTGGGCCAATCGTCGGCCGTCGGCATCGGTGGCGACCCGATCAACGGTCTGAAGCACATCGACGTGATGAAGGCCTTCAACGACGATCCGGACACCGACGCCGTCATCATGATTGGCGAGATCGGCGGCCCGGACGAGGCCGAAGCCGCCCGTTGGTGCAAGCTGAACATGAAGAAGCCGATCGTCGGTTTCATCGCAGGCGTCACCGCCCCTCCGGGCAAGCGCATGGGCCATGCCGGCGCGCTGATCTCCGGTGGTGCCGACACGGCCGACGCCAAGCTCGCTATCATGGAAGAGTCGGGCTTCACGATCACACGTAATCCGTCGGAAATGGCCAAGCTGCTCAAGGCCTTGCTGTAAGGGCGGCAGCCACGGCTGCCCTCGCAAATGCGTAATTCCACGCATCGAGCCAGGGGGGCGTGGCATCGCACAATTCAGCAGCAGCCCGAGCGGCCGGACTGAGAAAAAAGGGGCGACAGCCCCTTTTTCGTTTTCCGGCAGCGATCCGGCCGGCCTCGTTATAGTCGCTCACCGTTTCTGTGCAGGCCGCAGAACACCCAACAAAGCAAATACCCATGGACATGCTCACCAGTCCCGAGTTCTGGCTCGCCGTCGGCCAGATCATCATGATCGACATCCTGCTTGGCGGCGACAACGCGGTGGTGATCGCGCTGGCCTGCCGCAAGCTGCCCGACGCACAGCGTCGTAAAGGCATCATGTGGGGCACGGCCGGCGCCATCGTGCTGCGCGTCATCCTGATCTTCTTCGCACTGACCCTGCTGAAGCTGCCTTTCTTGAAGCTGGTCGGCGGCATCTTGCTGCTGTGGATCGGTATGAAGCTGCTGATGCCCGAGCATGACGATGAGCATGCCAATATCCAGGCCAGCGACAAGCTGTGGGCGGCGGTCAAGACCGTCATCGTGGCCGACTTCGTGATGAGTCTGGACAATGTGATCGCGATCGCCGGTGCCGCCGAAGGCGCGGGCGGGGATCACCAGATGCCGCTGGTGATCTTCGGCTTGCTCGTCTCGATCCCCATCATCGTCTGGGGCAGCCAATTGGTGATCAAGCTGATGGACCGCTTCCCGATGGTTATCACCTTGGGTGCGATGCTCCTGGGCTGGATTGCCGGCACGATGATGGTGGGCGACCCGGCGCTGGCCAACTGGGTGCCGACCCAGGCCGGCGACAAGCCGGGCTCGACCGAGGTTCTGCCAGCGCTGTACTACGGCTGCGGCGTGGCAGGTGCGCTGCTGGTCTTGCTGTTCGGCAAGGCCATGGCCATGCGCAGCAAGGCCGCCTGAGGCTCAGGTAAGAGATGGCTGCGCCCGGCTTCTGGAAGCGCATGCTGGGCCGCAAGGCCGAGCCGGGCAGCCCAGGCGACAGCGTCACCGAGCCCAGCACGCTGCCCAGCACCCAGCCCCAGCATTTCCAGACCGACAGCGGCGCCAGCCTCGACAGCTATGAGATCGGTGCCGAGCTGGGCCGCGGTGCGATGGCCGTCGTGCACCTGGCCACCGAGCGGGCCAGCGGCCGTCAGGTGGCCATCAAGCGACTGGCTTTGCAGCGGGAGTTTGCGGCCGAGGACCTGATCGATGTGCGCCGGCGCTTCATGCGCGAGGCCCGCGCCGCCGGCCATCTGGCCCACCCTGACATCCTGCAGGTGCTCGACGCCGGCCCGACTGGCCAGGACGCCTGGATCGCGATGGAGTATGTGCAGGGACAGGACCTGAGCCACTTCACCCGCGCGGGCGCGCTGCTGCCGGTGCGCGAGGTGCTCGCACTGGCCATACGGCTGGCCCGTGCGCTGGCCTTTGCGCACAGCCAGGGCGTGGTGCACCGCGACATCAAGCCCTCCAATGTGATGCTGGACCGCGACAGCGCAACGCTGAAGATCATGGATTTCGGCATTGCCCGCATTGCTGACGGCAGCCGCACCCGCACCGGCCTGGTGCTGGGCACCCCCTCTTTCATGTCGCCCGAGCAACTCGCGGGGCTGCAGGTCGACGGACGCAGCGACCTGTATTCGCTGGGCGCACTGCTCTATCAGCTGCTGACCGGCCAGCTGCCGCACCAGTCGGACTCGATGGCCCAGCTGATGTACCAGATCGCCAACCAGGCGCCCCCCGATGTGCGCCACCACAGACCTGAGCTGCCCGAATCGCTGGCGCTGGTGCTGGCGCTGGCGCTGGAAAAGCGCCCCGAGCTGCGCTACCGAAGCGGCGAGCTGTTCGCCCAGGACCTGGAGACGGTGTTGGCCCAGCTGCCGGTGGATGATCTGGCAGGCCCGCCGGTCCGCGAGGATTTCACGGCCGCCGACCCGTTCGCGCAAACATTGCGTCTGAACCCCCAGGAACCGGGGCAAAATCCCTGACCTAAGCGACACAGCCCAGCCCGCCCATGACCGTGGAGATCTTCAGCGCTACCGATGTCGGCCGCGCCCGCGACAATAACGAAGACTCGGTGGCTCTGGACCCGGCCGTGAGCTTGGCCGTACTGGCCGACGGCATGGGAGGCTACAACGCCGGCGAGGTCGCCAGCCAGATGCTGACGTCCTTCATTACGGCCGAGCTGGGCAGGTGGCTCAAGGAAACGAGCAACAAGGCTACCGCTGCCGACGTGAAGCGGGCGATGGACATCTGTGTGGACAACGCCAATCGCGCCATTTTCAACGCGGCCAACACCAATCCGCGCTACGCCGGCATGGGCACGACCCTGGTGCTGGCCGTTTTCCGCGACGAGGGCCTGCTGCTGGGTCATGTCGGCGATTCTCGCGCCTACCGTTTGCGCAACGGTCAGCTGAGCCAGCTGACCCGCGACCATTCGCTGCTGCAGGAGCAGCTCGATGCCGGCTTGCTGACCCCCGAAGAGGCCGCCTATTCCAACAATCGCAATCTGGTGACCCGAGCGGTGGGCGTCGAGGATACGGTGATGCTCGAGCTGCATCAGCATGAGGTTCAGCCGGGCGATCTGTTCCTGCTGTGCTCGGACGGACTCTCCGATATGCTGGACGACGACGCGCTTGCTCAGTTGCTCTTAAGCCACCCTTCGCTGTCGGAAGCGGCTCAAGCCTTGATTGATGCGGCTAACGACATGGGCGGCAAGGATAATATTGCGATTGTGTTGGCCCGCGCCGAGGGTCCAGTCCGGACGGCTGGCCGGACATGGTGGCCCTTCGGTCGTAAATAGGGTCGGGTCCGAATGGGCGGCTTGGAGCGGCCGGCCGGCACGCAAAACAGACAACAGGACTTGAGGTCAAGCATGGGCAAGCTGGTGGTTTCGCTCGATGGGGTGGTGATCAAGGAGGTGCAGATCACCAAGGACAAGACCACCCTGGGGCGGCGGCCTTACAACGACATCGTGATCGACAATCTGGCGGTCAGCGGTGAGCATGCCGTGCTGCAGATGGTGGGCGTCGACGTGTTCATCGAAGACCTGAACTCCACCAACGGCACGTATATCAACGGCAAGGCGATCAAGAAGCAGTTGCTCAGCAACAGCGACGTCGTCGAGATCGGCAAGTACAAGATCAAGTTCCTGCTGGAAGACAGCGTTGACTACGAAAAGACCATGATCCTCAAGCCCGGCTCCGCCGTGCCCAGCGGTTTCGGTCTGCCTTCGTCCTTCGGCGCCCTGGGCTTGCCCGCAAGTACCGCGATGCCGGCGACGATCAAGGTGCTGACCGGCGCGGCCGCCGGCCGGGAGGTCAGCCTGACCAAGGTCGTCACCACGGTTGGCAAGCCCGGCGTCCAGGTGGCCTCTATCACCAAGCGCCCCAGCGGCTATGTGTTCGCCCATGTGGAGGGCGGCGCCCGCCCCAGCGTCAACGGCATCCCCCTGGTCGGTGAATCGGTTGCCCTGAAAAGCGGCGATGTGATCGAGTTGGCCGGCACCCAGATGCAGTTTGTCCAGGCTGGTCTCTGAACCCGGCGGCTGAAACCGGCAGCTCAGGCCCGCCCGCCGTGCAGCAAATCACGCCGCCGCCCGACATCGTCGCAGCCGTCCCCTGATCGGCTGAGAAACGCGAACTACGCAGCTAGGCAGGGCTGCTCGGCGCGCGTAAATTGAGATGGCGCCCACAATCTCGTGCGCCATCTCCGACTCCGACGCATGAACATACATGTCCTGGGCTGCTCCGGCGCCATTGCAGCAGGCTACAAGACCAGCGCCTTCCTGCTCGACGACGACATCCTGATCGACGCTGGCACCGGCGTCGGTGACCTCGGCCTGGACGCCTTGGCTCGCATCGACCACATCCTGGTCAGTCACTCGCATCTGGACCACATCCTGGCCGTCGGCCTGCTGGCCGACACCGTGTTGCGCCTGCGCGCCCAGGCCGGCCGTCCGCCGATCCAGGTCCACGCGCTCGCAGCCACGCTGGACGCGCTGCGCCAGCACATCTTCAATGGTGTGATCTGGCCCGACTTCACCCGCCTGCCCAGCGCCGAGCATCCGGTGCTGAGCCTGCACCCTTTCGAGATCGGCCAGCACCTGAGCCTGGGCGGTCGCGAGATCGAGGTGCTGAATGCCGAGCACACGGTACCGGCGGTCGGTTTCGCGGTCGATTCACCCGCCGGCCACTGGGTCTACACCGGTGACACCGGCCCCAATCCGGCCCTGTGGCAACGCCTGTCCGAAATCAAGGTTGCCCATCTGGTGATCGAAACCGCTTTTGGCGACGACGAGCGCCAACTCGCGCGCATCAGTCGACATCTCTGCCCGACGGCGCTGGGCCGCGAACTGGCCCAGCTGGCCGGCAGCGTCGAAGTCCACATCACCCACATCAAGCCCGGCGAGATGGACGCGGTAATGAGCGAGATCGGCACCTTGAGCAGCCCGCATCGGATCAGTGCGCTGAGGGCGGGGCAGGTGATTGCGCTCTGATGCCTTGGTTTTTGGCAAACACTCGTGCCATATCCCATCGGAAATGGCACGATGAGCCGGAGTAAGGTATTTACCAGTAACCGCAGCCAGGCGATTCGCTTGCCGGCGCATTTGCGCTTGCCCGAAGGTGTCAAGCAGGTCGAGGTGCGAGCCCGAGGCTGTGAGCGCATCATTGCGCCGGTCGGCCAGTCTTGGGACAGCTTCTTCTTGGACGGTCCTGAAGCCCCCGAAGACTTCATGCCCGAGCGTGCCAGCCAAGTACAGCCCGAGCGCGAGGCGCTCTGAAGCTGCGCTACCTGGTGGACACGAATATCTGCATCTATGTGATCAAGCAACGCCCACTGACTGCGCTGGCGCGTTTCAATGAGCATGCAGGGCAGATGGCAGTGTCTTCGATCACCGTGGCCAAACTGCTGCATAGGGCCCACAAGAGTCAGGCCAGTTCGCGCGCCCTTGACGTGGTTGAAGACTGCTGCAGTTGCTTGGAAGTGCTCAGCTACGGCGCCAAGGCGGCGGAACACTACGGCAATATCCCTAGTGCGCTGGAGAAGAAGGGCGAACCCATCGGCGTCAACGACTTGCACATTGCCGCCCGTGCGCGCAGCGAGGGGCTGACGCTGGTATCCAACAATCCGCGCGAGTTCGAGCGGGTCGAGGCGCTGCTAGTGGCCAACTGGGTGGAAGGCTGAGACCGTCCCGTCGCTGAGTTCAAAGCTGGCGTGCCGGCCCTGGATGCTGTGCCGCCATCGCGTCGGAAGTCAGCAGCGTGATGCCCTCGACCATGGCCTGCGCGATCAGCAGTCGGCCGGACGGGTCCTTGTGCAGCGGCGGCAAGGTGTCTATGGCCACCGCATGCTGGCTGCCGATTACGAGGTCGCTGTAGCCGTTGTCCAGCAAGCCGCGTCGCAGCAGCCGGGCATCCAACTGAAAGTCCTCCCGCCCCAAGCTGCGCTTGGTGGCGATCTCCCACAGGCTGGCCGCGCTGAAGAACAACTCGTTGGCCGGGGCCTCAAGCAAGGCCCGGGCTTCACCGGACAAGCGCTGCGGCGCACCGGCCGCCCAGAGCAGCAGATGCGTGTCCAGCAGCAGCTTCATGCGTCGCCGTCGACGAACAGCCACTCGATTTCGACCGCACCCATACGGTCAACAAAGTCATCGGGCACGGCGATCTGCTCTGCCATGAAGCCCAGGGGCTCCAATTGCCCCGCCTCCGGCGCATTGATCGCCATCACCTTCACCAGAGGCTTACCGGCCTTGGCGATCACAAAGGGCTCCACCTTGCTGGCTGCGTCGACGAGCCGCGACAAATGGGTCTTGGCTTAGTGGATGTTGATGGTTTGCATGGTGCGGCCCTGGGACTGACCAAGCTTGGTTAGTGCAGTCTTGACTGGCAGTCGGGCTTTGCGTGCGGCGACTGACAAAAATCGTCACCTCCCGGTCCCCCGTACAAATCGCGCCGGACCGGCTGCCAAGAATGGTCACTTCGATGCGCCGGACTGCCAATTTCGCGTGACGCAGATCACGTTTATGGCCGCAAAACGGCTGGCACGACCCCTGCATTCAGGGGGAGTGTCTCTACCCCTCAATGCACTTTTTTCTTCCCAGGAGTCCACATCATGAGCATGAAGCGCGTCCAACAAGGTTTCACCCTGATCGAACTGATGATCGTCGTGGCGATTATTGGTATCTTGGCTGCGGTGGCAATTCCGCAGTATCGCGATTACACCGGCAAGGCACGTGTCGGCTCGGCACTGGCTCAGGTCGATGGCGTGAAAAAGGCAGTAGCGCTTTGCATCCAGACCATTGGTACCAAGACCGGCTGCACCACCGGCAGCAATGATGTGCTCGACTTTGCGGCAACGAAGGAAATCGCCAGCGCCAAGGCAGCTGACGGCATTATTGACGTTGTGCTGAACAAGGGCATTCATGGCGACATCGACGGTCAGACGATCAAGATGACGCCGACCGAAGATGGTGCACGCATCAGCTGGAAGAATGAATGTGCTGGCTGCACAAAGGGTGCGGTAACTGACTCCATCACGAAGAACAACCCCTGAGCGTCAGTGATTGTTTCTCAACTGCGACAAAACACTCGCCGCAGTTGTTAGTGAACATTAACTTGTGTTGAAAGAAGAGGGCTTTCGAGCCCTCTTCTCTTTGGTGCTTCAAGAAGCATTGATTCTTGAGGTTGTTTATGGGTCGAATGCCGTCAACTGCACTGAGCACTATCCATGCGGATCGCACTGCTACTACTTTTCGTGGCCTCTGGTTTCTCCGCGCTGATCTACCAGTCGGTTTGGACCCAGTACCTCGGCCTTCTGCTAGGCCACGCCGCCTACGCGCAGACCCTAGTGCTGGTGATGTTCATGGGTGGCATGGCCGTTGGTGCCTGGGCGGTAAGTCGGCTGACCACGCGGCTGCACAGCCTGATTGGGTGCTATGCCGCAATTGAGTTGCTGATCGGCCTGGCTGGCTTTGCTTTTCATGGACTGTTCACCGGCTTTGTCGGCTTGAGCGAGACGCAGGTGCTGCCGGCGCTACAAGGCCATTGGGCGGCTAAGGCCTGGCCCTGGCTGGGCGCGGGCAGCCTGATCGCGGTGCAGACCGTTCTGCTTGGTGCGACCTTTCCACTTATCGCCGGCGGCATGCTGCGCTGGAACCGGGAAGCCATGGGCGCGACGCTGGGCGGCCTCTACTTTGCGAATGGCCTGGGTGCCGCCGCCGGTGCCCTGGCGGCCAGCTTCCTGCTGCTGCCCCTGTTTGGGTTGCCCGGCAGCCTGCAGGTTGCTGCGGGCATGAACCTGTTGTTGGCCGCAGGCACTGCCTGGATTGCCATTAAAGCCCCTGAGCGCGGCATCGCTGCGCAGGAGGGCGACAAGCCCGCTGCTCGAGGCGCCGATCTACGAAGCCTGCAGCGCACGCTGCTCGCCGCTACCTTCCTCTCCAGCGCCGCGTCCTTTGGCTACGAGATTGGCTGGGTGCGCATGTTGAACCAGGCCCTGGGCACCACGCTGCATGGCTTCGAGCTGATGCTCGCCGCCTTCATCTTCGGCATCGCCTGCGGTGGGCTGTGGATTCGCCACCGGGGCGATCAGATTGCCGATGTGGTGCGCTACGCAGGTTATGTGCAAGTCGCGATGGGCACCTGCGCGCTATTGTCCGTGCCGGTGCTGGCCCGGAGTTTTGAGTGGGTTAGCTGGTTGACGGCGGCGCTGGCACGAACCGACGGCGGCTATGCGCTGTACAGCGTCGCTACGGCAGTCATTGCCTTGCTGGTGATGAGCCCCGCCGCTTTCTTCGCGGGCATGACACTCCCGCTATTCACCACCGCCCTGCTCCGCCGAGGGGCGGGCGAAGCGGCCATTGGCCGTGTCTACGCAGCCAATACGATTGGTGCCATCTTCGGCGTGGTGACGGTGGTACACGTCTTGATACCGCTTATGGGAATTACCCTCAGCGTGCTGACCGCAGCCACCATGGATGTGCTGATCGGCCTGTGGCTGCTGCGCGGGCTCAAGCAAAGAAGCTGGTCGCTGCCCGCCGGAGCGAGCGCGGCGGGCGCGGCAACTGTGGCTGGCCTAGTCCTCCACTTCGGCTTGCCCAGTACCCTGCAGCAGGCCTCAGGCGTGTTTCGAACCGGGGTTGTAGATGAGCCCCAACTCGGCCAACTGCTCTATTTCCGCGATGGATCCACCGCTACGGTCTCGGCCCGCATGTTCAGCGATCAGACCGTCATCATCTCCACCAATGGCAAGCCCGATGCGGGCCTCAGGGACTCGCAGAGCGCACCAACCTCAGATGAGATCACGATGCTGATGCTGGGCTTGGCACCGCTGGCCTGGCATCCGCAGCCGAAGGAAGTTGCGGTCATCGGTTGGGGTTCTGGCTTGTCCACACACACGCTGCTGGGTTCTTCTGTCGTGCAGCGCGTGGACACGATCGAGATCGAGCGCGCGATGTGGGAGGGCGCCAAGACCTTTCTACCTTTCAATGCCAGGGCATACGAAGACCCGCGGTCCTTGCTCCACATCGAGGATGCTCGGACCTTTCTGGCGACACACGACGGCTTGTACGATGCCATCGTCTCCGAACCGTCCAACCCCTGGGTCAGCGGTGTCGCAAGCCTGTTCACCCGAGAGTTCTATTCGCGGGTCCGCGGCAAGCTCCGTGAGGACGGTTTGTTGGTGCAGTGGATTCACGCATACGAGATGACCGACGCGCTCCTCGCAGAAATGCTGGCGGCGCTGCTGACGGAGTTCCCTCACAGTGAACTGCTAGTAACCAACAGCAACGACTTCGTCATCCTTGCGCGCAGCAAGGTCACGCCGGCCTTGGCGGTCGAGCAGGCAAGTCGTTTGTGGGAAGCCCCTGCGCTGGCCGATGAGCTGCGCCGCGTGGGCTTGAGTTCTATTGCCGATCTGCAAGTGCGGCGCGTGGGTGGTGCAGCGATGCTGCGCACTTTTGTCAGGCAGCACCAGGCAAGAGCGCATTCCGACTTCTACCCTAGTGTTGCGCTCCAGGCGCCCAAAGCACGATTCAAAAGCCAGTCTGCGCATCAGCTCCCGCAACTCGTCCTAGCCGGCTTGCCAATCCTGAATGCCTTGGAATGCCGGCACCCGTTGGCAACTGTTGCCGACGTCACCCGGATGGAGTACTCGAGCCTGGTCCGTGCGCATCTGGACGCTCGCGCTGCGAGCCGGGCCTTCTCCGCGGACAAGGTGGTTGCCGAGCTGGAAAAAAGTGACCCGGTACTGGCACGTGACATCCGCTTGCTTAGAGCTCAGCTCTCCGGTGTCGTGCCCTTTCATGCGGCGACGCTCCACCAGACCATGACGCATCTTGCCAACTCCACGGTGGCCCATCTCCCCAGCGAAGAGGCACGGCGCTTGTGGGATCAGGCTGCGTGGTTGGCCAAGCTGCCGCGCGAAGCGCCGGAGTGGCTGCGCGCGCAGGTCAGACTCTATGCTGCTTGGCTGCGCAACGATTGGCGCGAGGTGGAACGACTGGCCGCTCAGCTCCTCGCTGAAAAAGACCCGACGCTGACGCCTCTGTTTCGACATGGCGCCTTGGTCTACGGCAGCTTGGCGAGCATGGCGCTGGGAGAGAAAGGGGCTGCGGCTCGCTGGGACAAGCAGTTTGGCCAGAGC
This sequence comes from Paucibacter sp. PLA-PC-4, assembly GCF_026241155.1. GTDB lineage: Bacteria > Pseudomonadota > Gammaproteobacteria > Burkholderiales > Burkholderiaceae_C > Roseateles_E. The sequence goes on along the minus strand of NZ_JAPFGP010000005.1, from coordinate 145,005 downwards.
ATCTCAAAGCAATTGCCGACGAGCACAAGAGACTTTTTGAAAGCGTGGGACGGGCATGAAGCCGTGTGCGCAGCGGCCGGTTGATCGGCCAGGAGAAGTTGGGGCAGAGCAAGCGCCGCCATTGCATTTCGCTTTCTTGGGATGCTTGAGTTCAAATCGTACAAAAAGTGCTGCGAATGCGTACTGTGACAGCGAGTGAAGCCAGGCAGGGTTTGGCCGATGTCCTGGAGGCTGCCCGGCGGGAGTCGGTGGTGATCCAGCGCCAGAAGCGGGATGTGGCGGTGGTGATGTCGATGCAGGAGTACGAGCGCCTGGTGCATCTGAACGTCGCCGAATTTCAGCGTTTCAGCGACCGCGTTGGCGCCAAGGCCGTTGATGCCTGGATGACGGAGGATGTGTTGCAGGACTTGCTGAGTGCTGAACGCAAGCTGGTGGTCGACACCAATCTCTGGGTCAGCCGCCTTCTGATGCCCGGCGGCACCGCCGCCAGGGCCGTAGATCACGCGCTGGCATGGGGCACCCCTATGTTGTCGGAAGCCACACTTACGGAGTTGAGTGACGTCCTGTCCCGCCCCAAGTTCGACAAGTATGTGTCCCGCGAGGACAGGCAGCACTTCTGCGTCTGCTCGGTGGGGTCGCCCGACTGATTCCCATCTCTCAGCGGATCTCGGCCTGCCGCGACCCCAAGGACGATAAGTTCCTTGATGTGGCCTTAAATGGCGAGGCCCAAGTAATCTTCAGCGCAGACCAGGAACTGCTGGCGCTGCATCCGTTTCACGGCATAGAGATCTGGCGGCCGGCCGACTTCCTGGCTCGTGCGCTGGATTGAAAGCGAAGCGGGTCAACCTCGAGGTAATGAGCCTTTGAAGAACGCCCTCGCTCGCGCATCCGCGAGCGGCTTGCCGGTGTTGATGAAGGCCACCAACAGGTCGGCGATCTGGTCCGGGTCGAAGCCACGCGAGCGCATCGCGGGCGGGTTATTGCTGCTGCGGACGATGGACTTGGCGTAGCCGCGGATGAAGGTCTGCTCGATCGTATGGATGCTGCCGAGTTCATAGAACGCGGCCATGCCGCGGGTGTAGTCCGCCTTGTCCACATCGACGAACGAGAACGGGATCAGACCGGCCGCCAGTAGCGGCAGATTGGCGGCAATACGCGAGGACCGTTTGTTGCCGTTGGCGAATGATTGCGCATAGGCGATGCGCGTCATCAGGTATAGCGCCGCCTCGACCGGCGCCAACCCCGAGGCGGTGCTGATGATTTCATCCAGCAGCGCGGCTGCATGCCCTGTACCCGGCCGAAACGGTGGAATGTAGGCCGAGTTCATCAGGCTGACTTCCTCGAAGTCGCGCGGCTTGCCGCGCTGCTCAGGCGGCAGTAAATGGTCTGAGCCCCCCACCTCCGGCAAGCCATGGTCGTCGGTCAACAAGGCATGCATGGCGCGAAGGTTCTCGACCGACAGTTCCCGGTGTGCCCACAAATGCTCACCTGCCCGCTTGTGATTGAGGGCCAACAAGGCATCCTCGGTCGGTTTACTCTTGTTCTGCTGGCCGTACTGGATCAGCGCGGCCGTGTCCAGGGCCGAGTAGCTGCTGCCCTCCAGCACCGACGAGCCCCAGGAGAAGTCGATGATGAACTCGGCCAGGTACTTGCGATCCATGGTGTTCGCCAGCGCCTGCACCTGGGTGCAGCGCAGCGCGCGACCGGGATCGATATTGGGCGAGGGCAGCAGCATGGCCTCACGAAACGGTGCCACCGGCCGACTGTTGGCCGGGCGCTCGAAATAGGCGTCGATATCGGCGCGCGAGAAGGCGGTGGCGGCGATGTAGCGGGTCGGGCGACCGGCGCCCAGGGCCTTGATCGCGCCCGAGGCGCGCAGCGCGGCGAGGTAGCGGTTGACCGTCGATCAGCTCGCCACGCCTGCGGCGCTTGTCAGCGCCTTCGGTGTGAGGCCGGCCGGGCCGGCAGCCAGCACAAGTTGCTGGGTGCCCTCTTGCATGACATGAATACTGATCTCATAAGCTCATGTTCTTTAGAGGAAAACTCGAATCTTGTCATGGGTCTGACGATTCCCTGAAATCACGTCATGGCCCACCTGAAACACCCCCTCCCCGCCCCCTTGGCCCGATACAGCGCCTCATCCGCGCTGGCCAGCAACTCGGCCGCAGCCGGCAAGTCGTCTGGCCCGCCGGCATAGGCCGCAATCCCCATGCTGGTCGCCAGTTGTTGCGCTCCGTTGGGCAGCTCCACCGGCGCCTGCATCGCATGCAGGATCTTGCCAGCCACTAGTTCGGCCTCTTCGGGCCGGTGCAAGCCCTCCAGGATCAGCACGAACTCGTCGCCGCCCAGCCGCGCGACCATATCGGTGCCACGCACGCAGCGGCTCAGGCGCCGCGCGAACTCCTGCAGCACCTGATCGCCGGCAGCGTGGCCGAGCCCGTCGTTGATCTGCTTGAACTTGTCGATGTCCAGGAAGATCAAGGCCATGCCCTGGGCGTTGCGCCGGCTGCGGGCCAGCGCCTTGTCCAGTCGCTCCTCGAACTGGCGTCGGTTCGGCAGGCCGGTCAGTTCGTCGACGCGCGACAAGCGATCCAGATGCTGCTCGACCAACTTGGCTGCCGTGATGTCGGTGGCCAGGGTGTAGACGCCCGCTACCGAGCCGTCCTCGAGCAGATCGGGGATGTAGTCGGCGCGTAGCATGCGCTTGACGCCGCCAGCCACGGCCTCGGTCTCGAAGCTGGCTCGCTCGCCGCACAGGGCCTGCTGCAGCGCCTGACGGCGCGGTTCGTAAGCCTCGGGGACGATCAGCTCGGGCAGACGCTGGCCCAGGGCCCGCACCGGGTCGATGTCCATCCAGGGCTTGAAGGTCGCGTTCAGGAACTGCAGGCGCTGCTCGCGGTCGATATAGGAGATCAGCACCGGCAGGTTGTCGGCAATGGTGCGCAGCCGCCGCTCGCCGGCCTGCAGCTGGCGCAGCGCCTGCTGTAGCTCGGCGGTGCGCTGCTCGACGCGCTGCTCTAGCGAGGTGTTGAGCTCGGCCAGCGTCGCGTCCTGTCGGGCCTGTCGGGCCGACAGATCGGCCAGCGCCCCCGACAGCAGGGCTACCTCGCGATAGCCCCCCACACGCGGCAGCGGCTCGTCGCCCAGGTGACGCCGTGCCGAGATGACTGCGGCCAGGCGCTCGAGCGGCGCCGACAAGCGGCGCGCCAGCAGCCAGGCCAGCGGCACAGACAGGGCCACCAGCGCCAGCGCGACTGCCACGATCTTGCTGCGCAACCGATGGTAGTCGGCCAACGCAACGCTGGTCGGCGTGCGCATCAAGACGGTCCATCCCAGGCCTGGGTAGCTGCCCTGGCCGCGCGTCGCGGCAGTCACCGCAAAATAGTCGACCCCTGCATCGCTGTTGCGCTGGGCCGTGCCTATCGTGCCCATATCCAGCGCCAGCTTGCGGCCCTCCAGCGCCGCAGGACCTAGCAGCACGGTGCCGTCCTGCCCGATCACCAGGGCCTCGGCCGCATGCGACTCCATCGCCGCGTCGATCAGCTCATTCTTGATCTGGCGCGCCCAGGCCCAACTCAGATGCACGCCGAACACGCCCAGATAGCGGCCGCGCTCATCGCGTAGCGGCAACGCAAAGTCTACAAAGCGCCAGGGCTCGCTCTGCTTGGGCAGCAGCTTCTCCAACAGCACCGCCGCATGCACATCGCCGACGAAAGGTCCGGCCTTGCCGCCCTGCCACCAAGGCCGCGTCGAGACATTGACGCCTTCGAGCAGGCCGCCACCGGCGGCCAGCACCTGGCCCTCAGAATCGGTCACACCCAGCCAGGCGAAATGACCAAAACCGAGCCTGATCTGCTCCAGCGCCCGGCGCATCGCCGGCACATCGTCGTGGCGTTGAAACAGCTCCAGCTGAGACAGTACCTTGACCTCCTGGAACTGCTGGGCCATACCCCGGTCCAGTGCGTCACGGAAGTCCAGCGCGGTCTGGCGCAGCGACTCGGTGGCGCGCCGCTCGGCGTGAGCGCGCGCAAAGTTCTCGATCAGCCAGGCACAGCTCAGCACGGCCAGCAGCACCGCCGTCAGCACGGCAGCGGTCAGCCAGCTGCCCAGTGAGAGACGGTCCTTGCGGTGGCGGGTCAGGTCTTGCGTCGCAACAGTCATGGCCCGCTTTGTAGCCCGGTAGTTGACGCACCGCAAGTCGGGGGCGGGGCATCGTGCACCAAGTTAGCACGTGACTGATTCATCAGGCCCTGGCCGAATGCACCAAACTCGGGCAAGCTGCACTGCAGGCCAGCACAGCTGGCCTGGGCACAGCCCTTGCGTCTATCGCGATTCAAGCCGACGGAGTCTCTCTCACCATGCATGCGCTCACCCTGCCCGCCCCGGGCCACTATGACGAGATGCTGCTCGCCGACGGGGCCACGCGCCCCCATTACCAGGCTTTCGACCAGTGGCTGCAGGCCCAGACGCCCGAGGTCCTGGCCAAGAAGCGGGCCGAGGCGGACCTGCTCTTCCACAAGGTGGGCATCACCTTCGCCGTTTACGGCGACGAGGCCGGCGCTGAGCGCCTGATCCCTTTCGACACCGTGCCGCGCATCGTGCCGGCCAGCGAATGGCAGATGCTGGAGGCCGGACTGCGCCAGCGCGTCACCGCACTGAACCGCTTTCTGTGGGACATCTACCACGATCACGAGATCATCAAGGCCGGTCTGATCCCGGCCGAGCAGGTGTTCGCCAATGCCCAGTACCAGCCGGCGATGCAGGGGCTGGATCTGCCGCACGGCATTTACGCCCACATCACCGGTGTCGATCTGATACGCCACTCGGACGGCGGCTACTACGTGCTGGAAGACAACCTGCGCGTGCCTTCAGGCGTCAGCTACATGTTGGAAAACCGCAAGATGATGATGCGGCTGTTTCCCGAGCTGTTCTCCAGATATCCGGTCGCCCCCGTCGCGCATTACCCAACCCTGCTGCTCGACACGCTGCGCCATGCGGCCGAGGTCGACAACCCGAATGTGGTCGTGCTGACCCCCGGCCCCTTCAACAGCGCCTATTTCGAGCATGCCTTCCTGGCCCAACAAATGGGGGTGGAGCTGGTCGAGGGGCAGGACCTGTTCGTCAAGGACGACCACCTCTATATGCGCACCACCGTGGGGCCGAAGCGGGTCGACGTGATCTACCGCCGCATCGACGACGCCTTCCTCGATCCGCTGGCCTTTCGCGCCGACTCGATGCTGGGTGTGCCGGGGCTGCTATCGGTTTACAAGCAGGGCCATCTGATCCTGGCCAATGCGATAGGCACCGGTGTGGCCGACGACAAGTCCATCTACCCGTATGTGCCCGACATGATCCGCTTCTATCTGAAGGAGGAGCCGATACTGCACAACGTACCGACCTGGCAATGCCGCAAACCGGCTGACCTGGACCATGTGCTCAAGCATATGGCCGAACTGGTGGTCAAGGAGGTGCATGGCGCCGGCGGCTACGGCATGTTGGTGGGCCCGGCATCGACGGCCGCCGAGGTCGACGACTTCCGCGAGCGGGTCAAGGCCAACCCGAGCAACTACATCGCCCAGCCGACCCTGTGCCTGTCGAGCTGCCCGACCTTTGTCGAGGCCGGCATCGCACCGCGCCATATCGATCTGCGGCCCTTTGTGCTGAGTGGGCGCGAGATCAGCATGGTCGCCGGTGGGCTGACGCGTGTGGCCCTGAAGCAGGGTTCACTGGTCGTCAACTCCTCGCAAGGCGGTGGCACCAAAGACACCTGGATCCTGGAGAACTGAGATGCTGAGCCGTACCGCCGCCCAACTCTTCTGGATGAGCCGCTATCTGGAGCGCGCCGAGAATCTGGTGCGCATGCTCGATGTGACGCACTCGCTGTCGTTGCTGCCGCAAAGCCGTGGCGCGATGACCGAGCTGGCCGCGCCGCTGGCCGTCACCGGCACGCTGGAATCATTCACGCAAAGCCAGTCCTCGCTGGACCCTGAGCACTTGTTCAACTTTATGGCGCTGGACCTGAGCAACCCGGCCTCGGTGCTGAGCTGCCTGAAGGGCGCGCGCGAGAACGCCCATGCGGTGCGCGGCCAAATCACCGCCGAGATGTGGGAGGCCATCAACAGCACCTGGCTGGAGGCGCGAAGCTTCCCCAAGCGTGGCATCCCCAGCGTCTCGAGTTTTTTCGACTGGGTCAAGGAGCGCTCGCATCTGTTCCGCGGCGCCACCTACGGCACCTTGCAGCGCAACGATGCCTACAATTTCATCCGCCTGGGCACCTTCATCGAGCGGGCCGACAACACCGCCCGGCTGCTCGATGTGAAGTCGCAACTGATCGAGCCGGCGGTCGAGAGCCTGGTACCCGTGGATGTGCCGGTCGAGAGCGCGCCGGACTTCTATGCCTGGAGCGCGCTGCTGCGCTCGCTGTCGGCCTTCGAGGCCTACCACGCGGTCTATCGCGAAAGCCTGGACGGCCGCCGCGTCACAGAGCTGCTGATATTGCGGCCCGACATCCCGCGCTCGCTGCGTGCCTGTTGCGACGAGATCGTCGCGATCTTGCCGCATATCGAGGCGAAATCGGGCGCGCAGGACGCCGGGCGCGAGGTCAAGCGCCTGGCCGGCCAGCTGGCGCTGCGCCTGGAGTACGGTGCAGTCGACGAGATCCTGGACGCCGGCGTGCACCGCTGGCTGACCCAGTTCCTCGAAGAGTCGGCCCAGCTGGCCAACGCGATCCGCGAAGCCTATCTGGAAGCCAACTGATGCGGCTCGCAATCAGCCATGAGACGGTCTACCGCTACGACCACCCCGTCAAGCGCAGCACCCAGTACCTGCGCCTGACGCCCGTCGACAGCGCCGGCCAGCGGGTGCTGCGCTGGGTGCTGAGCCTGCCTGGCAGGGCCAGCCGGGGCAAGGACGCCTATGGCAATGTGATGCATGTGCTGAGCATGGACCGGCCGCACGCCGAGATCCGGCTGCGAGCCGAGGGACTGGTCGACACCGTCGATGGCCCGCCTCGGCCCGACCCGCATGACGCCTTCCCGCCCGAGCTGTTCCTGCGCGACTCGGCCCTGACCCGAGCCGACGCTGCGCTGCGCAGCTTTGCTCAGGCCCATGGTGGCGGCGTCGCCGCCGACGCCCGTGACGGCCTGCTGACGCTGATGCAGGCGCTGGGTGTGCAGATGCCCTACACCCCCGGCTTCACCGATGCCGCCACGCCGGCGGCCGAGGCCTTCGAGCGCCGGCTGGGCGTCTGCCAGGACCATGCCCAGGTGTTCGCCACCTGCGCGCGGCTGCTGGGAGTGCCGGTGCGCTATGTCTCCGGCTACCTAGCCACCGACGACCATCATGTCGCCAGCCATGCCTGGGCCGAGGCGAGGCTGGCCGAGGGCTGGCTGGGCTTCGACGTCAGCAACCAATGCCTGGCCGACGGCCGCTATGTGAAGCTGGCCATCGGCGCCGACTATCTGGACGCCTGCCCGGTGCGCGGCATGCGCCTGGGCGGCGGCGGCGAGGCGATGCAGGCCCAGGTGCAGGTGACGCTGACGCCGCCGGCTCAGTAGTGCGGCGGTAGCTCGTCCCGCAGACTCCGAAAGCCCACGCTTTCGGCCGGCGCCGTGGCGCGCTCGCGCAGCGCGGCCAGTTCGTGCAGCAACGCATCGATCTGTTGCTGCTGGCGGATCACGGTCTGGTTCAGGTGGTCGACCAGGTCTTCGGTGAAGCTGGCCTTGATCTCCAGATCGGTGAGGCGTTGCTCGGTGTCTTGGGCTTTGTCCATGGCGATATTGGACCTCAAGCCGGCCCTTTGCTCACCACTGCGTGGTCGGCAAGGTCGCCAGCCCCGTCCAGCGTTTGATCATCGCGGCCAACTGGGCGCGGTTGACCGGTTTGGTCATGAAGTCGTTCATGCCTGCTTGCAGGCAGCGCTCGCGGTCGCTGGCCAGCGTGTCGGCGGTCAGCGCGACGATGGGGGTGCGGCGCCTGCCATCCTGCTCGGTGGCTCTGATGCGCTGGGTGGCTTCGTATCCGTCCATTTGCGGCATATGGCAGTCCATGAAGATGATGTCGTACTGACCCTTGCGCGCCACCGCCTGCGCGGCCTGACCATCGTTGACCACATCGACGTTGCAGCCCAGCATCTTCAGCATGCCCTCGACCACCATCTGGTTGACCGGATCATCCTCGGCGACCAGCACGTTGACGGCCACCGCATTGCCGCCCGCCGTCGCCAAAGGCGCAGCCACCGTCACGGCCTCCTCGTCGGCGATTTGCAGCGGCAGATCGATCCAGAAATGCGAGCCCTGGCCCACATCGCTGTCGACATTGACCTGGCCGCCCATCAGTTCGGTCAGCTCTTTGACGATGGCCAGCCCCAGGCCGCCACCGCCGTGGCGCCGAGTGCTGGAGCTGTCGACCTGGGTGAAGGTATCGAAGATAGTCTCCAGCTGCGAGGCTGGGATCCCGATGCCGGTATCGCGCACGGAGAAACGTACGCGCAGCGGCTGTGCCTCCAGCACCAACACTTCCAGGCGCACACTGCCGCGGTCAGTGAACTTGACTGCGTTGTGCAGCAAATTGACCAGCAGCTGGCGCAGACGCGTCGCGTCGGCCAGCACTCGGGGCGGCAGCTTGACCGACGCGTGCGCCGACAGCGTCACGGGCTTGTCGCGCGTCGTCGTCATTACCAGCTCCAGCGCCTCGCCCACCAGGGCACGCAAGTCCAGCACCACCGGCCGCAGCTCCAGTTTGCCGGCCTCGATGCGCGACAGGTCCAGCACATCGTCGATCAGGCCCAGCAAGGCGGTGGCCGAGTGGTGGGCGGTGTGCACATAGCGCTGCTGAATCGGCGTCAGGGTCGTGCCCATCAGCAGCTCGGCCGCGCCGAGGATGCCGTTCATGGGCGTGCGGATCTCATGGCTGGTGGCCGCCAGGAACTGCGACTTGGCCTGGTTGGCCTGCTCGGCCTGGCGCCGCGCCGCGTCCAGCTCAACGGTCTGCAGTTTCAGCGCATAGGCCTTCTGCTCCAGCTGTTCGACCAACTGGTGGGCTGTTCGCACGGCTTCGCGCGCACGTCGGCGCAGTCGCTCCATGACCAGACCTGTGGCGGCCAGATAGACGCCCAGCAGATACATCGAGGCGGCAATACCCAGGCGTTCGCTCCACAGTGCCCTGGCCGGATCCACGGCGCCGATGCCCAGCCCGTAGGCCAGATAGACCAGCGTGATGACATGGACAAAATAGAAGGCGCGCTTGAAGCCAAAGCCGATCTGGTCGACCACCCGCACCAACATGAAATAGGCGAAGAACAGCTGCCCCTGCTCCAGCAGATAGAGCGTCGGCAGCCAGGCCAACACGTCAAGGTTGAAGAACAGCAGGCTGAGATCAAACGGTCCGCTGCGTCCCCAACCCAAGCGCAGCGCCAGCCAGCCCAGCAGCGCATAAGCCATGTTGAAGAACAGCAGCAGCATCAATTCGGGGCGGGACGACATGCCTCCTGGCACATTGAGCAGCGCGATGACGCTCAGGATGGCGAAGCCCAGCAGGCGCAGTGCAGGCACCTGCTGGGTGTAGAGCCGGCGCGCACGCGCGGCCTTGCGCCGTGCGAGCAGGCTCGCATCCAGCGTGAAGCCGGTATCACCGTCAAGCGCCGTCTTGCTGTCCACAAAGCCCTCGCTGCAAACTCCATGCCGAAATGGCGGATTCGCAGAATACCCGGGCAATCCCTAGTCCGTCGTACTGTTGCCGACGTTTACATCTGGGCTCTCGTGCGCGTGGCGCCCCCTGGCAGTGCCGCTCGGCAGGGTGTCAGGGGCCGCTGCTGTCACCGGTGCTCCCTAGAGTGCGGCGCTCTGCCCACTCTGGAGTCACCCCGATGCGAACCCCTTTTCATGCCGGCCTGCTGGGCCTGGCCCTGCTCGCCGCTGCCACATTGCCGGCCCAAGCCACGGCGCTGAAGACCCTCAATGGCCAGGCACCGTTGGTCGTCGCCCACCGCGGCGCCAGCGGCTACCTGCCCGAGCACACACTGGCCGGCTACGAGTTGGCGATCAAGATGGGGGCGGACTATATCGAGCCCGACCTTCAGCTGACCAAGGACGGCCATCTGGTCGCCATGCACGACACCACGCTCAACCGCACCACCGATGTCGCCACGGTGCTGGGCCGCCGCAACAACGGCTACCGTGTCGCCGACTACACACTGGCCGAGATCAAGCAACTGACTGTCAAGCCCACCGGCACCGGTAAGACCAGCTATCCCGGCTTCACACCCAGCTCGGCCGACGCGTTGCGCGTGCCGACCTTCGCCGAGGTGATCCAGCTGGCCCAGTCGCAGAGCGCGCTGACCGGCCGTACAGTGGGTCTGTACCCTGAGGCAAAGATCGCCGACCCGCTGATGGAGGACAAGATCCTGGCGACACTGGCCCAGCACGGCTATGGCAAGTCAAGCGACGCGGTCTTCATCCAGTCCTTCAGCCTGGACACGATGAAGAACATCCGTGCCAAGCAGCAAAGCTTGGGCATGAGCCTGCAGCAGGTCTTTCTCGGCAACTCGGCCAGCAGTTCCTTCGCCGACATCGCTCAGTACGTCAACGGCATCGGCCCGTCGATCAACGCCAGCGGCGCCAACGCCGTGACCGAGTCCTATATCCAGGCCGCCCATGCCGCGGGCCTGCTGGTGCATGGCTACACCTTCGCGCAGGCCAATGCCGGGCTGGCGGCCGCGCAGTACGACAAGTACTTCGGCTGGGGCATGGACGGCGTGTTCAGCAACTACACCGATCTGGCCGTGAGCGCACGCAACGAGCTGATGGCCGCCGTGCCCGAGCCCAGCAGCTACGCGCTGATGCTGAGCGGTATTGGGCTGCTGGGCTGGGTCGCTCGCCGGCGTCGCCACACGGCCTGAGGCCGGGTTCGGCGCGGTGATCGCGCCGACCGCCTGCCACCGTGCGGCGGCCTCTAGAATCTGCGCGGGAGGTGAGAAGGCCCGTGTACCAGCTGCATGCACAACTCCGCGATTTCCTGCGCCAGGGGCTGTCCATCCATGTCGGCGCCTGTGACGCCAACGGACTGCCGACGCTGAGCCGCGCGCTGGCCGTGCAGCAGCGCCAGGGCGCGCGCCTGGCCCTGCTGCTACCGGCCATGCCCGGGCAGCCCTTGATCGGGGCAGTGGCACAGACGGCCCAAGTGGCTTGCGTGTTCTGCCAGCCCAGCACCCATGTGGCCGTCCAGATCAAGGGGCGCGATGCGCGGGTGGAGTCGGCGCAGACAGCCGACTGGCCGGAGCTGGCGGCCAATCACAAGGACTTCACGAGCGAGATCGGCCTGTTCGGATTCGGACCCGAGTTCGCTGACGCCTGGTTCGACGGTCATGGCGAGGACCTGCAGGTCATCAGCTTCTTGCCCACCGGGGCCTGGAACCAGACGCCCGGGCCTGGCGCCGGGGCGCCGATGGAGCTATTTGCATGAGCACGGCCACACACGGTCGCCGCGCCAGCGACAGCCACGTGCGCCTGGGGGAGATCCGCCGCATGTTCGAGGGCGTGATCCCGGCCGTGCTGTGCAGCGCCTCGGCTGAGGGTGTGCCGCATCTGTGCTACCTGTCGCAGGCCGAGTACGTGGACGAGCAGCATGTGGCCTTGTCGTTCCAGTTCTTCAACCGCAGCCGCCAGAACATCCTGGCCACACGGCGCGCTGCCATCACCGTCGACGACCCCTACACCGCCGCCGGCGTGCGCCTGCAGCTTGAGTACCTGCGCACCGAGAGCGAAGGCCCGCTGTTCGAGCGAATGAAGGCCAAGCTCGCCGGCATCGCCTCGCATTCCGGCATGGACAAGGTCTACCACCTGCGAGGCTCTGATGTCTACCGCGTGCTGGACGTGCAGCGCCTGGGCGGGCGGCGCGAGCTGGCCGCCCCCAAGCCGCGCTGCGATCTGCCCGCCGCCACCCGCCGCCTGAGCGATCGCCTGGCTGCGTGTGGCGAGATGGGCCAGTTGCTCGACGAGGCCATGTCTGGCCTGCAGCAGGAACTCTTGATCGAGCATGCCATGCTGCTGCTGCTGGACCAGCGCAGTCAGCGCCTGTATGCCGTGGCCAGCCATGGCTACGCTGACTCGGGTCTAGGCGCGGAGATGGCTGTAGGCCAGGGCGTGGCCGGCATTGCGGCGCGCGAAGGCGTGGCGCTGCGGGTGGGGCACCTGACCCTGTGGCAGGCCTACTCCCGCGCCATCCGCCAGCGCGCCGAGGATCAGGGTCTGGATAGCGGCGCCGAGGAGATTCCGATGCCTGGTCTGGCCGAGCCGCGCAGCCAGATGGCCGTGCCGCTGAGGCTGCAGGGCCAGGTGCTGGGCGTGCTGCTGTTGGAGAGCGAGCAGGACCAGCACTTCAGCTATGACGACGAGGACGCGGTGAGTGTCATCGCCAACCAGCTGGCCCTGGCCATGAGCCTGCTGCAGAGCAGCGCCGCGGAGGCGCCGCCCGCACCTCGCGCGGCGCCGGCCGCGGCCCCCGACGGCGAGCCTGTGCTGCTGCGCCATTACGCCCATGACGACAGCATCTTCCTCGGCAGCGACTATCTGATCAAAGGCGTGGCCGGCGCCATTTTGGCGCTGCTCGTGCAGGACTGGCTGGCGGACGGCCGGGCCGAGTTCAGCAACCGCGAACTGCGCCTGGACCCCCGCCTGAGGCTGCCCGATGTGGTCGACAACCTAGAGGCCAGACTGCTCCTGCTGCAGCGCCGCCTGGCCGAGCGCGCGACCCCGCTGCGTATTGAAAAAAGCGGCCGGGGGCGCTGGCGTCTGAGCCTGGCCCGCCCGCTGCATCTGGAGCAGCTCGACTAGCTGTCAGGCTGCCAGCGGCTGGCGCAGCGCGGCCTGCAGCTTGGCCCAGGCGCGCGCGTCGAGCTTCTCCTTCGCCAGGTCCAGCACGGCCTGGAACACGGGCGGCGGCGCGCCCTCACGCATGCCCGTCAGCATGCCTGCGCGCTGCTGCGGCGACAGCGCCGGTAGCATCCAGGCCAGGGTCTCGAACATCTCGGCCGGCGGGATGCTGGCCAGCAGGCGGTCGTGCAGGGCCATCAGCTCCTCATCGGTCGCCTGCTGCCACAGGCACAGATGGTGCTCGCTCTCTTCCATATCCATATGCATCAGGTTCTCTGCCATCAGCAAGGACAGTTGGCGGTAGACGCCGGCCGCCTGGGCAGCACTGGGCAGCTTGCGCAGCAGCTTCACTTCTAAGGCCAGCGCGGCCAGCGCTTGCAGATGGTCGTGGTGCTCGCCGCCCGCCCGCTCGGCACTGCCGGGCTGGCGCGACTGCATGAAGGTATGGATGAAGTCGTTCTCGTGCTGCAGATGCTGGCGCAGCAGGGTCAACAGGCCGTCGAGCTGCGAGCTCACCTCGGCCAGCTCGGCAGGGTCCTGCCAGTCAAGTCGGCCCATACGGACGAGCGTGTCACAGAAGAGATGACGCAAGGCCTTGTGGATGGGGCCATACATATCGAAACGCTGGCCTTGAGCGGTGATGCCGGCGGCCGGGGATTGCAAAGACATGATCGAACTGCTCCTGAGGTGAGGCCCGCTCGTTTTCAAGCGGACAGGCAGGGCAGTCTAGGAATCGCAGTGCGCCGGCGCCGCTAAAGCTTTGCTAGCGCTACGCTAAAAAAACACTAAGGGTTTCAGTGCCGATTCAGCCGTGTTTCAGCCGTGTTTCAGACCGGCCCCAGCACGCGCATCGAGTAGTCGACCGCCTTCACATCCTTGGTCAGCCGACCGACGGAAATGCGGTCGACACCGGTAGCGGCGATCCAGCGCAGCTGTGCGAGCTCGACGCCGCCCGAGACTTCCAGCAAGGCCCGGCCTGCCGTCACGGCCACCGCCTCACGCATCATCGCCTCGTTGAAATTGTCCAGCAGCACGCTGAGCGCACCGGCGCCCAGCGCCTCCTGCAGCTCGGCGATGCTCTCGACCTCGATCTGGATGTCCACGCCCGCGTTCAGCGCCTGGGCCGCACGCAGCGCCGCTGCGACGCCGCCGGCCGCCGCGATATGGTTTTCCTTGATCAGGATGCCGGCATAAAGGGCCAGGCGCTGGTTCGCGCCGCCGCCGATGCGCACCGCATACTTCTGCGCCAGGCGCAGACCCGGCAGGGTCTTGCGCGTGTCCAGCACGGCGCACCCGCGTGGATTGGTGCTGGCACCGGCGATCGCGTCGACATGGGCGCGGGTCAGGGTCGCCGTGCCCGACAGCAGTTGAAGGAAGTTCATCGCCGGCCGCTCGGCCGACAGCAGGGCCCGGCCGTCGGCCTCGATCTCGCAGATCACGGTGTCGGCGCTCAAGCGCCCACCTTCCTCACAAAGCCAATCGATGCGGGCCGTCGCATCGAGCGCAGCGAACACTCCGTCGAACCAAGGGCGCCCGCACAGCACCGCAGTCTCGCGCACCCGCAACTGGGCCTTGACGCGGCGACCGGCCGGCACCAGCCGGGCGGTCCAGTCGCAGACGCCGATGTCTTCCATCAGCGCCTCGCGGATGTTGCGTTCGCGGGCTTGGTCCAGGCTCTCGTTGTGATCGAACATCGCTCAGTCGGGGTCTTTGATCGTGAGGCTCAGATTATCCAGGCCCTCGATCACGCCGGTTATCACATCGCCGGGCTTGACCGCGCCGACGCCCTCGGGCGTGCCGGTGTAGATCAAATCGCCCGGGCCCAGGTGGTAGTACTGCGACAGATTGGCGACGATCTCGGGCACGCTCCAGATCATGTCGGACAAATCGCCGCGCTGCTTCTCGACGCCATTGACCGCCAGCGTGATCGCGCCGGCCTTCGGGTGGCCGATATCGCTGGCCGGCACCAGCTCGGTGATCACGGCCGAGTTCTCGAAGCCTTTGCCAATGTCCCAGGGCCGGCCGATGGCCTTGGCCGCGTTCTGCAGATCGCGGCGCGTCATGTCCAGGCCGGCGGCATAGCCCCAGATGGTGGCTTCAGCGTCCTCGGGCGCCACCTTGAAAGCGGGCGCACCGATCGCGATCACCAGCTCCATCTCGTAATGGAAATTGCTGGTGCCGGGCGGGTAGGCGATGCTGGCGCCGGAGGGCACCAGGGCGTTGGCCGGCTTGCTGAAATAGAACGGCGGCTCGCGATCCGGGTCGCTGCCCATCTCGCGGGCATGGGCGGCGTAGTTGCGGCCGACGCAGAAGATGCGGGCGACGGCATAGCGCTGGCGGCTGCCGCGCACGGCCACACTGGGCTGGGGCTCGGGTGGGAAGACGTAGTCATTCATGATGGGCAGGGCGGGGCTGTGGATGACGCAGCATAGCCAAGTCGATGGGGGGCCGAGTTGCGGGCTTTGCGTAGTCGGGCAGCGCGGTGCGCATCCCGGCTACCATCGCGGCCAATGCTGATGTCCAAGTCTCTGCCCGCCCTCGCGCTGCTGGCCCTGCTGGTCGGCTGCGCCAGCCGCGCGCCCGCCCCAATTACCGCGCCGGCCCCGCGACCGACGCCGCCGGCCGGCGGCTGGCCCGCCCGGGACGGCCCCGATGCGGTGATCCCGCCCGATCTGCACAAGGTGCCCGATGCGGCGCCCAAGCTGGAGAACATCCGCAAGGGTGGCCCCAACAAGCCCTACGAGGTGCTGGGCCAGCGCTATCAGCCGATGGCCGGCGACGAGCCGCTGATCGAGCGCGGTCTGGCCTCCTGGTATGGCCGCAAGTTCCACGGCCGACCGACCGCCAGCGGCGAGATCTACAACATGTATGCGATGACGGCCGCGCATCCGACTATGCCCATCCCCAGCTATGCGCGGGTGCGTAATCCGAAGAACGGCCGCGAGATCATCGTCAGAGTCAACGACCGCGGCCCCTTCCATCGCGGCCGCATCATCGACCTTAGCTACACGGCCGCGCTGAAGCTAGACCTGCTGCGCGGGGTCGGCGCGGTCGAGCTGGAGCGGCTGACCTATGAGGACATCCGCACCGGCGCCTGGATGCGCGGCAGCGAGCCCGCCGCGCCGGTCGAGCCGCCGCCCGTCTATGTGGCCAGCGACGCCAGCGGCGCGCCGGCGCTGAGCACCACGGCCAGCGTCGCGGCAGTGCCGCCGGCCGCCATGCCCGCAGCCACGCCCGCTGCGCCCAGCGCCGACCCCGCCGCGCTGCTGGCCGACGAGGCTGCGCTGCCGCAGATCCGCACGGTGGCAGCACCGGGCTTTTGGGTGCAACTCGGCGCGTTCTCGCAGCTGGCCGGTGCCGAGTCCTTTCGGCAGCAGCTGCTGAAGGAGGCCGACTGGATGGCACCGTTGCTGACCGTTTTCAAGGATCGCGCGCTGCACCGCCTGCAGGCCGGTCCCTACCCGACGCGCGAAGACGCGCGCCAGGCGGCCGAGCGCGTGCGCCTGGCGCTGGCGCTGCAACCGGTGGTGGTCGAGCGGCGCTGACCCCCTAGGAAATTTGATCGAGGCTGCATCCGATCTTGGATGCGGGGCGTAAGGACAGCAGGTTGGCATTGGGTCAACCGCCATCCGGAGACGCCTCATGACTTGCAAAGCCCCCTCCCAGGTGCGCCCGCGCGCCACCTTGATCGCACTGGCCGCCGGCTTGATGATGGCCGGCGGTGCCCACGCCTCCAGCCATCGCGAAGCGCCCTTCATCACAACCGTGCCCAAGGTCGATGCCAGCGACTTCTATATGTTCGCCAGCTACGAGTCCGGCCGCAGCGACTATGTGACCGTGATCGCCAACTACTTGCCGCTGCAGGATGCCTATGGCGGTCCGAACTATTTCTCGCTCGACCCGAACGCGCTCTACGAGATCCATATCGACAACAACGGCGATGCCAAGGAAGACCTGAGCTTCCAGTTCCGCTTCAAGAACAAGCTCAACAGCGTGAGCCTGCCGATCGGTGACAAGAACGTCGCGATCCCGCTGATACAGGCAGGGGCGGTCAGCGAGCCGCGCGCCGCCACGCTCAATCTCAACGAGAGCTACTCGATAGAGATCGTGCGCGGTGACCGCCGCAGCGGCAGCCGCCAGGCCGTCAGCAATGCCAGCGGCGGCGGCACCAGCTTCGACAAGCCGGTCGACAACATTGGCATCAAGACCATTGCGGACTACGCCGCCTATGCCGGCAAACATGTGCACAGCATCAACATCCCCGGCTGCGCGATGCCGGGCAAGGTCTTTGTCGGCCAACGCAAGGACCCGTTCGCGGTCAATCTCGGGACGATCTTCGACCTGGTCAATGCCCCAGTTGGCGTGATCACCGACCCGGCCCTGATCGGCGCAGCCAAGAACACCATCGACGACAAAAACGTCACGACCCTGGCGCTGGAGCTGCACAAGAGCTGCCTGACCGCCGGCACTGAAACGGTGATCGGCGGCTGGACCACGGCCAGCCTGCGTCAGGCGCGCGTGCTCGACCCGAGCCCGAAACCGGGGCATCAGAGCACCGAGAAGGCTGGCGGCGCCTGGGTGCAGGTATCGCGCCTGGGCATGCCCCTTGTCAACGAGGTCGTCATCGGCCTGCCCGACAAGGACCGGTTCAACAGCGCCAAGCCCAAGGACGATGGCCAGTTCGCCACCTACGTGACCCACCCGAGCCTGCCGGCCCTGCTGGAGATCGCTCTGGCCCTGCCTGGCACTGCCCCGAAGAACCTGCCGCGCACCGATCTGGTCACGACCTTTCTGACCGGCATCAAGGGCGTCAACCAACCGGCCAACGCGGTGGCCTCGGAGATGCTGAGGCTCAACACAGCGATCGCGCCGGTCCCCTATGCGCAGCAGAACCGGCTTGGCGTGGTCGGCAACATCCTGGCCGGCGGCAGCGACATGGCTGGCTTTCCCAACGGTCGCCGGCCCAAGGACGATGTGGTCGATGTCTCGTTGATCGCTGTGATGGGCGGTCTGTGCATGGCCAATGGCGATACCAATGCACTGGGCTTCGGTGCCGACTGCAAGCCTTCGAATGTGCCGCTGGGCGCCACCTCGCTGAAGCTGCATGACGCGGTTGACCAGGCCACGGCGCCGCTGCTGGCCGGCTTCCCTTATCTGTTCACGCCCGTGGGCGGCACCAAGTAAGGAGCAGGCCATGCGCAATCTCAACAAGACGCTTTTTCTAGGCCTGCTCGCCGGCGCGCTGCTGAGCGCCTGCGGTGGCAGCGATCATGACGACGTGGTCGTTGTGCCACCGCCGACCGGCCCGGCCCAGGTGCCGGACAGCGCGTTAGCCACGTCGGCCAGCTTCACGCAATTCGCGATCGAGCAAAGCCGCAGCAGCAGCGACAGCGCCGAACCGCTGGGCGCCGACAAGGTGTCGGTGCCACCCAGCAGCGAGACCGACGAGCCGGTCTCGTTGGGCTGAGAACGGGGGCGGGGTCATGCGGATCACACTTCTCCTGGCAATGCTGTGCTGCCTGGCCCCGCCGGCCGCCGCCGACCCGCCCTACACGCCGGCCAACGATGCCGAGCTGGTGGAGCGCCTGCCCACCCGGCTCGGCGCCGAGCAGCGCCGCTTGCGCGCACAGCTCGTTGCGGCGCCCGCCACCTTGCCACTGGCGCTGCAACTCGCGCGCGAGGCCATCGACCGCTCACGAGTGCTGGGCGATCCGCGCGAGCTTGGCCTGGCCCAGGCCGCGCTGGCGCCCTGGTGGAGCCAGCCGGCGCCGCCTGCGCCGGTGCGGCTGTTGCGCGCGACGATTGCGCAAAGCCAGCACCGCTTCGATGCGGCGCTCGCCGATCTCGACGCGCTGCTGGCCACGGCTGGCATCTCGCCTGCCATCCAGACCCAGGCCGAGTTGAACCGCGCGGCCCTGCTGCAGCTGCGCGGCCGCCTGTCCGAAGCGCAGGCCGGCTGCCAGCGCCTGGCTGATTCACACAGCGATAGCGTCGCCGCGCTGTATGGCCGGGTCTGCCTGGCCGAGCTGGCCAGCCTGCAGGGCAGGGGCGACGCCGCATCGCGCGAACTGGCGCGGTTGGCCCGCCAGCCCGGTGCACCCGCCGCATGGATCGCGCTGGTGCGCGCAGAGCTCGCACATCGACGCGGCGAGCCGGCGGCCCAGGCGCTGTACCGCAGTGCACTGGAGCTCAATAGCGACGTCTACACCCGCGCCGCCTATGCCGACTGGCTGCTTGAGCACCGACGTTGGCCCGAGGTGATCGCGCTGCTGCAGGGCACAGAGTCGGCCGACGCGTTGCTGCTGCGTCTGGCGATCGCATGGCAGCGCAGCGGCGCTACGGCCCGCGCCAACTCTGCCATGGCCGAGCTGCAGGCCCGTTTCGAGGCCGCGCGGCTGCGCGGCGACGGTGGCCATGAGCGCGAACTCGCTCGCTTCGCGCTGGACCTGCAGGGTGATGCCAAGCTCGCGCTGGCACTTGCCGAGGCGAACTGGGCACAGCAGCGTGAGCCAGCCGACGCGTTGCTGCTGGCTCGTGCGAAGGAGGCCGCTCGATGAAAGCGCTGACATGCCTGTTGTCAGGGCTGCTGTGGCTGTTCGCACTGCCGGCGCTGGCCCACAAGCCCAGCGATGCCTATTTGCGCCTGAGCCTGCAGGGCGCGACGCTGGAGCAGCGCTTGGACATCGCACTTCGCGATCTGGACCGCGAACTGGATCTGGACGCCGATGCCGATGGCGTGCTGCGTTGGGGCGAACTGCGCCAACGCACGGCTGCAATGCAGGCCCTGGCAGAGCAGGGCCTGGACATCGATCTGCGCGATGCCAAAGGCCGGGCCTGCCTGCCCAGCGCGTACCGGCCGCTGCAGATCGCCATGCACAGCGACGGCCGCTATGCGGTGCTGAGCCGCAGCTGGAACTGCGAGAGTGCGGCGCAAGACCTGACCCTGAGCTACCGGTTGTTCGCCGCCAGCGACCCGACCCATCGCGGCATCGCGCGGCTGGAGCGGGGCGCCGAAGCGGCTGTGCTGTTGGTGCTGGCGCCCGATGGCCGGCCTCAGCAGCTCCAACTGGGCGAGGACGCTGCCGCGCTGGGACTCGGCGGCTTCTTCCTCGAAGGTGTTCACCACATCTGGATCGGCGTCGACCACGTGCTGTTCCTGCTGGTGCTGTTGCTGCCGGCGGTGCTGCTGCGGTTGTCGGTCAGTTGGGCTCCGGCCCCGGTGTTGCGACCGGCCCTGGTCGAGGTGGTCGGCGTCGTGACCGCCTTCACCGTGGCTCATTCGATCACGCTGGGCCTGGCCGTCTTCGGGGTCCTGGACCCGCCGTCGCGCTGGGTCGAGTCGCTGATCGCGGCCAGCGTGTTGCTGGCCGCACTGAACAACCTCTACCCGGTGGTCAAGCAAGCGCGCTGGAAGCTGAGCTTCGGCTTCGGCCTGATCCATGGCTTCGGCTTTGCCGGTGCGCTGAGGGATCTGGGCCTGGGTCAGAGCGCGCTGGCCGGGCCGCTCTTGATGTTCAACCTCGGCGTCGAGGCGGGGCAACTGGCCATCGTCGCTGTTTTCGTGCCAATCGCCTGGCGGCTGCGAACGCAGCGCTTGTATGCCCGCTGGCTGCTGGGCGGCGGCTCCTTGCTGGCGGCGGTGCTGGCCCTGGTCTGGCTGCTGGAGCGCGCCTTTGATCTCAGAATGCTGGAGTTGTCATGAAGCACAGAATTGCATTGATGGCTCTGCTGGGGCCCTTAGGCGCGCAGGCCCAGGTCGAGAAGCTCGACAAGGTCGAACTGCTGGGCCATTACCAGCTGGGCCTGGGCCAGGCCAGCGCCGCCAGCGAGGGTTCGGTGCGGGCGAGCCTGATCGAGGCGCGACCGGTGCTGCGGCCGGCCGAGCTGCTGGAGTTCGTGCCCGGCATGATCGTCACCCAGCACAGCGGCGACGGCAAGGCCAACCAGTATTTTCTGCGCGGCTTCAATCTCGACCACGGCACTGACTTTGCAAGCTTTGTCGACGGCATGCCGGTGAATATGGTCAGCCATGCCCATGGCCAGGGCTATAGCGATCTGAACTTCCTGATCCCTGAGTTGGTACAGCGCATCGACTACCGCAAAGGTCCGTACTTCGCCAGCGACGGCGATTTTGCTTCGGCCGGCAGTGCGCGGCTGCGGCTGCGCGACGAGATGGGGCCGGGTCTTGCCAGCCTGACCCTTGGTGGGCACGGCCATGCGCGCGCGCTGTTGGCCGACGGCGGCACCGCCGGTTCTGGGCGCTGGCTGGGCGCTCTGGAGCTGCATGGCAACGACGGCCCGTGGGAAACATCGCAGCGTGCGCGCAAGTTCAGCGGCCTCTTGCGCTACAGCGAACGCACGGCCGAGGGCTCGCGCTCCCTGAGCCTGATGGCCTACCGAAACCGCTGGACCGCGACCGACCAGATCCCGCAGCGCGCGGTCGATGAGGGCAGCCTGGGCCGCTTCGGCAGCGTGGACGCCAGCGACGGCGGCCGCAGCGCACGCTACTCGCTCTCCGGCCAAATCAGCCGCGACTTGGTCAACGGTGATTTGCAGGCCAGTGCTTACCTGATCCACTCACGTCTGAATCTGTTTTCCAACTTCACTTTTTTCCAGGACGACCCGATCAATGGCGACCAGTTCGAGCAGGCCGAGTCACGTCGCGTGCTCGGCGGCGAGCTGAGCCGGCGCTGGCAGTTTCAGTGGGTCGGGGCCGAGCAACAGATCAGCCTGGGCACGCAGGCCCGCCACGACCGGCTGAGCCCCGTGGGCCTGTATGCCACAGCGCGGCGCCAGCGCCTGAGCACCACGCAGCAAAGCCGGGTGCGCGAGAGCAGCCTGGGCGTCTACGCCGAACTCGCCAGCGCCTGGACGCCCTGGCTGCGCAGCGTCGTCGGCCTGCGTGCCGACGCGGCGCGATTTAGGGTCGACAGCTCGATCGCGGCGAACAGCGGCCGCGCCAGCGACCGCCAGCTCAGCCCCAAGCTGTCTGTGGTGCTCGGGCCCTGGGCCAGCACCGAGTTCTTCATCAACTACGGCCGCGGCTTCCACAGCAATGACGCGCGCGGCACTACGGCGCGGCTGTCTCCCAAGGAGGGCGCGTCGATAGACGCAGTGCAAGGTCTTGCCGCTAGTCGTGGTGGCGAGCTTGGCCTGCGCGGCGAGTGGCTGCCCGGCTGGCAGACCAGCCTGGCGCTGTGGCGGCTGGAGTTGGACTCGGAGCTGGTCTTTGTCGGCGACGCCGGCGATACCGAGGCCGCGCGCGCCAGCCGGCGCCAAGGTCTGGAGCTGAACAGCCATTGGCGGCTTGGCCGCGATTGGCAGCTGGACCTGGACTGGGCCGCCTCGCGCGCCCGTTACCGCGACCCGGCCCCTGAGGGCCAGCGCGTGCCCGGCGCGGTCGACAAGGTGGCCTCGCTGGGCCTGAGCTGGGCCGAGCCGGGTGCGCCCTGGTCAGGTCAGCTGCAGCTGCGCCATTTCGGCCCGCGCGATCTGGTCGAGGACGGCTCGCAGCGCTCGCGGGCCACCACCTTGGCTTATGCACGGGCCAGTTGGCGCGCGACGCCACGCGTCACCGTGAGCCTGGATGTCTTCAATCTGTTCGATCGCCGCGCCAGCGACATCGATTATTTCTACGAATCGCGCCTGGCCGGCGAAGCGGCGCCGGTGGCCGACCGACACTTCCACCCGGTCGAGCCGCGCGGCCTGCGCCTGACGGTGGCGATGGCGCTGCGCTGAAGTCCCTGAGGAGGTGTCCGGCATGCCATGATGCCGCCCCATGGATCGCCAGACGCCTCGCCACCCCTTTCATGCTTCACCCGCGCTGCTGGCCGCCCTGCTGGCGGCCTGTGCGCTGCCGCTGCTGATTGCCTACAACCTGACGCCGATGGCGACGCTGTTCAACCAGCTCGCCTCGCTGGCCGGTTGGGGCCTGTGCCTGTACCTGCTGGCACCGACGGGGCAGGAGGGCCTGCGCCCGAATGCCGCACTGCTGGCGTTGGGCCTGCTGCTGCTCGCGGCGCTGGCCGCGCCCAATGGCGCATCGAGCGCCGCTGCGCTGGCCGCAGCGCTGCTGGTGCTGCTGGCCGGCATGCGCGCCGGTGGCGACGATCAGGCGCGCGAACCGGTGATGGACCTGTTCTGCCTGGCCCTGTTGGTGGCTGGGCTGCTGAGTGTCGCGGTGGCCCTGGTCCAGGTGTTCGCGCCGGGTTGGGCCGACGGCAGCGTGATTGCGCGCTCGGGCGTGGTCGGCCGGGCGGTCGGCAATATGCGCCAGCCCAATCATCTGGCCAGCCTGCTGATGTGGGCCTGCGTTGCGGCGGTCTGGCTGGCCAACTCGTGCCGGGGCCGCGCCTGGGCGGCCGCGCTGCCGGCGCTGCTGTTCGCCCTGGTGTTCGCCGTGGTGCTGAGCGCCTCGCGCACCGGCATGATCGGTGTCGGCTTGCTGGCGCTTTGGGGTCTGCTGGACCGCAAGCTCACCAGGCTCTCGCGCTGGGCCCTGGTGGGCACGCCGCTCATGCTAGGCCTGAGCTGGCTGCTGATGTCGGCCTGGGCCGCCAGCTCAGGCCAGGCCTTCGGTGCCGAGTCGCGCTTGGCCGAGGGCGCGGGCTCGCCCTCGCGCCTGGCCATCCTGGCCAATGCCGGGCGCTTGCTGCAGCAATACCCGCTGACGGGCGTGGGCTGGGGCGAGTTCAATCTGGCCTGGACCATGACACCCTTCCCGGGTCGGCCCACGGCCTTCTTCGACCACACGCACAACCTGCCGATGCAGCTGCTGGTGGAGCTGGGCTGGCCGCTGGGCCTGCTGGTGATCGCGTTGCTGCTGTGGTCGGTCTGGCGTGCGTTCCGCTCCAGTCTGCGGGCACCTGACGGCGAGGCGCCGCTGCTGCGCTGTGCCTTCATGATCGTGCTGATGATCGGCCTGCACAGCCTGCTGGAGTACCCGCTGTGGTACGTCTACTTCCTGCTGCCGGCGGCGTTCGCGCTTGGGCTGTGTCTGGGTGCCGCCGCGCTGACTAAAGCCGGGCAAGGTCTGGCTCTGCCGGACGGGGCTCTGCGCGCGGCCGGTGTGCTGATGATCGCTGGCAGTGCCTTCGCGCTGTGGGACTACCTGCGCGTGGTCGAGATCTATATGCCGCCGGCGCAGGCCGCGCCGCTGGAGCAGCGCATCGCGCGCGGGCAGCGCAGCCTGTTCTTCGGCGCGCAGGCCGACTACGCGGCCGCCACCAGCCTGCCCGCCGGCCCCGTTGCGCTAGAGGCGACCCGTCGCACCGCCCACCAGCTCATCGACACGCGGCTGATGATGGCCTGGGCCAAGTCCTTGCACGCCAGTGGAGATACTGACCGGGCCCGCTACGTCGTGCAGCGTCTGCGTGAGTTCCGCAACAAGCAGGCTGAGGACTGGCTGGCCGAATGCGAGGAGCCCGAAGTCAGGGCCCTGAAACCCCCGCCCTTCCAGTGCGAGGGACCGTCGCGCGACTACGACTTCAGGGAGATGCGCTGAGCAGCGGCGCGGCCGACCAGTCGCCGCTCTTGCCGCCCTGCTTCTGAAGGACGCGGATCTCGCCCATCACCATGCCGCGATCGGCGGCCTTGCACATATCGTAAATCGTCAGCAGCCCGATCTGCACCGCCGTCAAGGCCTCCATTTCGACGCCGGTTCGGCCCAGCGTCTCGACCTGGGCCGTGCATTTGACGCTTGAGCCCGCTGCGTCGATCTCGAACTCGACCGCCACGCGGGTGATCGGCAGAGGGTGGCATAGCGGGATCAACTCGGCGGTGCGCTTGGCCGCCTGGATCGCCGCGATGCGTGCGATGCCCAGCACATCGCCCTTCTTGGCCGTGCCGCTGGTGATCAGGGCCAGCGTGGCGGGCAGCATGCGGATGCGGCCTGAAGCGCGTGCGATGCGATGGGTTTCGGCCTTGGCCGACACATCGACCATATGGGCCTGTCCCTGGGCGTCGAAGTGGGTGAGTGCGGAAGTCATGGCAGCGGCAACAATCTGGAAACCTGCGATCTGCCATCATAGGCGCCTGACCTGCCTGGAGAATGCCGCGAATGCCTAGTTTGATGACCCGCCCGCGCCGTCTGGCCGCAGCCTTGGCGGCCGCCCTGATGCTGCTGCCGGGCCTGCCCGCAAGGGCCCAGGTCAATCTGCCGGCCCTGGGCGACTCGGTGTCGCAAGACCTGGACGTCAATGACGAGCGCCGCATCGGCGACCAGATCATGCGGCAGATCCGCATCGATCCCGACTATCTCGACGATCCGCTGCTGCTTGAGTACGTGCAGTCGCTGTGGACTCCCTTGGTGAACTCGGCCAAGCAATTGGGCCAGATCGGTGACGACACGCAGCAGCGCTTCGCCTGGGACATCTTTCTGGTGCGCGACCGCAGCGTCAACGCCTTCGCACTGCCCGGCGGTTTTGTCGGCACCCATCTGGGCCTGATCGCGATCACAAGCGCGCCCGATGAACTGGCCTCGGTGCTCGGCCATGAGCTGGCCCACATCACCCAGCGCCATATCGCGCGGCGCATCGCCGGCGACTCGCGCAACAGCCTCTTGGCCACCGCAGGCCTGATCGCCGGCCTGCTGGTGGCGTCGCGCTCGGGCAGCCCCGATGCGGCTCAGGCCGCCATCGTCGGCAGCCAGGCTGCTGCGGCCGCCGCTTCGCTGAGCTTCTCGCGCGATATGGAGCGCGAGGCCGACCGGGTCGGCTTCAATTTCATGACCCACGCCGGCTATGCGCCCTCGGGCATGGCCAGCATGTTCGAGCGGATGGAGCAGGCCTACCACCTGATGGATGCTGGCAACTACCCCTATCTGCGCTCCCACCCGCTGACCAGCGAACGCATCGGCGAAGCGCGCGCGCGCCTGGGCACCGGCGCGATGGAGCGACCGCATGGCTTGGCCCTGCATGCGCTGATGGCGGCGCGTTCGAGGGTGCTGATGGACCCGCGCGCCGAGACCTGGACCAAGCTGCAGGAGCTCGACGCCGGCGTGCGCGACAGTCGCGGCGGCACGGCCGGCAACGGTTTCGAGCAGCTTGGCGCGCGCTATGCCAGCGCGCTGGCGTCGATCAAGATGCGCAACTACGGCCGCGCCGACAGCGCGCTGCGCAGCGCCGAGCTGCTGCTTCAGATGATGGGCAGCGACCCACGCTCGGCCCGTGTGCTGACTTTGGCGCGCGCCGAGCTGGCGCAGGCGCGCGAGCAGGGCGAGGCCGGCTTCGCCGCGCTGGTGCCGCTGGCGCAGGACCGTTCGCGCGTGCTGCTGATCCAGCGCGCCCAATTGGCCTTGGTGGACACGCGCCTGCAATCGGCGCGCGAGGCGGCCGACACCTTGCAGACCCATGTCAGTCTGAATCCCAACGACGCCCAGGCCTGGGCGCTGCTGGCCCAGCTCTGGCAGCGCCTCGATCAGCCGCTGCGCGCGGTGCGCGCCCTGGGCGAAACGCGGGCGGCGGCCGGCGACCTCAATGGCGCGATCGATCGGTTGCGCTCGGGCCTGAATCAGTCGAGGAGCCGCAGCGCCGACCAGATCGAGGCTGCGGTCATAGATGCGCGCTTGCGCCAGCTGCTCTACGAGCGCCGCCAGCTGCTCAGCGAAATGTATCGCGGCAATGTGCCGCCGGGTGCCGAGCTGCCCAACCTGCAGGCACGACCGCTGACACCCCGGCTGGCGGTCCCCTGACGCGGGCGGCTCAGTGCTGGGTCACGCCGCTGGCCTCAGCGCAGATGGCCCAGATGCGGATCGCGCGGTTGTCGCCGCTATGGTTGCGCAGATTGCACTGGTAAACCTGGGTCGAGTAGTCGGGCCGCGGGCCGGCATAGTTCACATTGATCTCGTCCTGGGCGCTGTTGTTGTCGCGGTGGCCGCAACCACCTCCGACCAGGCGGGTATTGCCCGGGCAGACCGCCGAGTAGCCGGACCAGGTATTGCCAGCTAGCGTATGGGTTTGGCTGACATAGTGCAGATGCATCGGTCCGGCCGGCCCCTGATTGCCTTGCGGCCCCTGCGGGCCGGCCGGGCCTGTCAAACCGGTGAAGCCGCGCGGCCCTTGCGGGCCCTGGATGCCCTGAGCGCCCGGCACACCGGGCGGGCCCTGCAGGCCCTGGACCCCTTGCGGCCCCTGGTCGGCCAGGGTCAGATCCAGCCGGGCCACATGGGCGGTGCCGGTGTTCTCCTTGCTGTCGAAGAAAGCCACGGCGCCCGGGCTGTTCAGCGCGGGCTGCAGCTGCAGGCCATAGTTGCTGGCGGGGTTGCTGATCCAGCCCTTGACGATCTTGCTGATGTCGACGCTGAGGAACTGCTGGGCCTTGGCGACCGCAAAGCTCTGGCCGCTGCCGGCGCCGCCGTTGACTGGGGCGGCCGCGTGGCTGACACCGGCTTCGTCCCAGGGCGCGTAGACACTCAGCAGTTCCAGCGTGCCCGGGGTGCCGACGCGGTTGACGTAGAGCAGCAGATTGGCTTTGATCAGCTTTGCCGCCGTCATGCCATTGGGCAGGCCGCTCAGATCAAAGCGCAGCAAGGCGCTGGCGCCGCCGCCGACGTTGAGTGTCGGCAGGGCTCCGAAGTTTTGCGCCGGCAGGCCGGCGTTGATGTGCGTGTCGGCCATCAGCGGCGCTTCGAGCGCGGCCGCCGGCAGGGCCAGGCCCAGAAAGGCGGCGCCGGCCAGGCGGCGGCGCCATGCCAGCAGGCCCAGACCGCCCAGCATCAGCGCGCAGGTCCCTGGTTCGGGCACGACATTGGCGTGTAAGCTGAAGGCCCAGGCGCCGCTGCGTGGGCTGCCATCGACATTGATGAAGCGTTGCTCGCTGCCCAGATAGCTCAGTCCGGTGTAGTCGGGCTGGCCACTCATCAGATAGCCATCGTCCCAGGTAGGCCCCAGCGGGGTATTGCCGTCCTGCGACAGCACCAGCCGGTAGCTACCGGCCGTCAGGCTGACCGCAAAGCGGGCGTCCCAGCAAAAGCCGCTGACCGGATCGCCGGCCTCGCTGGGGCCGCAGCTGTTCTGGCTGCCGCTGGCCAGCGCCAGCAGCTCGCCGCTGGCCAGATTAAACAGCGACAGCACCGGCGCGAAACCGCCTCGCAGCCAGGAGCTGCTGAAGGCCTGTACCGGCTCGGTCGCAGCCAAGGTGAACTGAGTGACGAAGAGCTGGTCGTCGGTGGTGAATGTGCCCTGGTAGTCCAGCCCGGCGGCGTCGGCCGCCAGGCTCAGGGTGAGGGCGCCTAGGCCCAGGAGGTACTTGCGCAACATGCCGATCTCCGGGTCGAACGCAGACATTGCGTCCTTCTCCTCGGATCAGACGTTTTTGCGCCGCTGCCGGCGCCATCGATTCTGGGGGGGGGTCAGTCGCGCCCGGGGAACAGGCGCTCGATCAGCACATCGATCAGCATGCCGCACAGGCTGTAGATCAGCGAGCCGATCAGCGCGGCCCAGAAACCGGTGACTCTCAGGCCGTCGAGCACCGAAGCGGCAGCCCAGAACATCAACGCATTGATGATGAACAGGAACAGCCCCAAGGTGATCACGGTGACCGGCAGTGTCAGCAGCACCAGGATGGGTCGCAGCAAGGTGTTCAGCAGGCCCAGCACCAGGGCCGCGATCAGGGCGGCGCCATAGCTGGTGACGACCACACCGGGGTAGAGGGCGGCCACCAGCAGCAGGGCGCCCGCCAACAAGAACCATCGCGTCAGGGTTTTCATGCCGCTTAGCATACAAGCCAGCGATGACGCGGCAGTGTTTCACGAATCGGGTCTTTCCCCTGGGGGCTTGCCCATTGATTTGGCGCAAACCCTGGCATACTCGTGGCTAACCGAAAGGGGAGTAGCTACACGACACTTTGTCGTGGCGGCCGTCCGTCATTACGTTGCCAGCGCCCGCTGGCATCCGGATCCCGCAGCTGGTGGATGTGTCCCCCACATCCGCGTCCCGCCCCGCAAGACCTTTCGGCCCGTTGCTTCATCAACCCATTTATCTTGCGGGAGTCTCTGCATGAGCTCGATTGCGCCCCTGTGGCTATGGATTTTCTTTGCCGGCTCGGTGCTGGTGGCCTTGTTCGTCGATTTCGTCGTGCTGCGCAAGCAGGGCGCGCACGAGGTCAGCGTCAAGGAAGCGATCAACTGGTCGCTGGTCTGGGTAGCCCTGAGTTTGGCCTTCAACGGCCTGTTCTGGTGGGCCGTCAAGGACAGCACCGGAGATGCCGATCTGGCCACGACCAAATCGCTGGAATTCCTGACCGGCTATCTGATCGAGAAGTCGCTGGCGGTGGACAACATCTTTGTCTTCCTGATGATCTTCACCTACTTCTCGGTGCCGCCGGCCTACCAGAAGCGGGTGCTGATGTACGGCATCATCGGCGCCATCGTGCTGCGCACCGTGATGATTCTGGTCGGCAGCTGGCTGATCGCGCAGTTCCACTGGGTGCTCTACGTCTTCGGCGCCTTCTTGCTGATCACCGGCATCAAGATGTGGTGGGCCGCCGGCCAGGAGCCTGATCTAGAGAGCAATCCGGCACTCAAGCTGCTGCGCCGCCTGATTCCGGTCAGCCAGGGTTTTGACGGCGAGCGCTTCTTCACGATGGAGAACGGCAAGCGCCTGGCCACGCCGTTGCTCTTGGTCATTGCGCTGGTGGGTGTCACCGACGTGATCTTCGCGGTCGACTCGATCCCGGCGATCTTCGCGATCACCAACGACCCCTTCATCGTGCTGACCTCCAATATCTTTGCCATCCTGGGTCTTCGAGCGATGTATTTCCTGCTGGCCGCGATGGCCGCCAAGTTCCATTTGCTGAGCTATGGCCTGGCTGTGGTGCTGGCCTTCATCGGCACGAAGATGATGCTGATCGACTTGATCAAGATCCCGGTGCTGGCCTCGCTGGGCGCGGTGGTAGCGATCTTGGCCGTGACCATGGTGCTGAGCCTGCGCACCGCGCCGAAGATCACGAGGACTGAGCAGGCCGGCGAGCGCTGAGCCTGCCGAACCCGGCGACCCGGACGGCGAGCGCCGTCTATTTCAAACAGCCCCCGGCGGTTCGCCCCGGGGGCTGTCGCATTTTGGGGACGGACGAGCCAGGATCTTGGTAGAAATGCCCATAAGTAATAGGAATAGTTCGCATTAATGTTACGATTCCGGCCGATCTCAATCCTTGCGCTCGCGCCTTTGCTGTGACTCAAGCCACTCTTGCCGCCCGACCCGGTGGCGTCCCGGAAGCGCCGCGCGCGGCAGCGGCTTTGCCGAAGCCTCAGATAGCCGCGCCAGCGCCGGTTGACGAGCTTGGCCCCACCGCGCGCCGTGTGCTGACCGGCGGCGTGCTGGCCGCCCATGTGCTCGGCGGCTGGGCCTTGCTGCAGGTTGATGCGGTGCGGCAGGCGGTGATTGAGGCCGCGCCCATCATGGTCAGCCTGATCGACGCGCCCGAGCCTGTGAAGCCCGCGCCGCCACCGCCGCCCAAGCCCCAGGTCCAGAAACCCCGACCGGCTCCGGCGCCGGTGATCGCGGCCGCGCCCAGCCCGGCCCCGGCGCCGCCCGCCTTCGTCGTGCCCGCCCCTGAGCCGGCACCGGCCCCGGTGGTGGCTGTCGCACCCGCGCCGCCGGCGCCGGCGGCACCGCCGGCCCAGGTTGCACCCGCCGTGCCCCGGCAGATTCCGCCCAGCGCGGTGCGCTATGTGGTCGAGCCGCGTCTGACCGTGCCGCTGCTGTCGCGCCGCTTGGGGGAGCAGGGTCTGGTGCATCTGCGCATCGTCGTCGATGCACGCGGCCAGCTGAAGGAGGCCTCGCTGAAGAAGTCCTCGGGCTTTGCCCGCATCGATCAGCAGGCCTTGCAAGACATCCGCACCGCCCGTTTCGCACCCTATCTCGACAACGGCCAGCCGGTCGAATGGGAAACCACCGCCTTGCTGTCCTACGAGCTGGACCGCTGAACCAGAACACCAAGAACCCTGACCATCATGGACGTCACCACCGCCGCCACCACCGTCACCTCCGCCCAGGCCATGGGCTTCGGTCACTTCATCACGCAGGCCGACTTCGTCGGCAAATTCCTCTTCGGGGTGCTTGTGCTGATGTCGGTCGCCTCCTGGGCACTGATCATCGCCAAGGGTCTGACCCAGTACCTGCGCAACAAGCGCAGCACCGGCTTTCTGGACTTCTTCTGGAACGCCCGCTCGCTGGACGCCGTGCAGGCGGAGCTGAACACCCATGGCGCGCGCGATCCCTTCTCGCATCTGAGCGCCCATGCGCTGCACGCCCAGGCTCATCATGCCCGCCATGGTTCGGCTCGCCTTGCCGAGGCCGGCACGGCCAATGACTTCATCACCCGTACCATTAAGAAGGTCCTCGACGAGGAGACCACGCGGCTGGAGTCGGGCCTGACCACATTGGCAACGATCGGCGCGACTGCCCCCTTCGTCGGCCTGTTCGGCACGGTCTGGGGTGTCTACCACGCGCTGCTGGCGATCGGCATGAGCGGCTCTGGCACGCTGGACAAGGTGGCTGGCCCTGTTGGCGAAGCGCTGATCATGACCGGCATCGGCCTGGCCGTCGCGATCCCTGCCGTGATGGCCTACAACGCCTTCAGTCGCAGCAACCGCGTGCTGTCGGCTAGGCTGGATGCCTTCGCCTACGAGCTGCACAGCTTCCTGACGCTGGGCGAGGCCCCCGGCGCCGCCGCCCAGGGCCAGGCCGCCAATGTGCGCCCGCTCAAGCCCGCCACCGCGTCCTGAGGAGCCCACGATGGCATTCGCTTCCTTTGACAACAAGCGCGGCGGCGGCCCGATGGCCGAGATCAATATGGTGCCGCTGATCGACGTGATGCTGGTGCTGCTGGTGATCTTTATCGTCACCGCGCCGCTCCTGACCCATGCGGTCAAGCTCGACTTACCCAAGGTCAGTTCGGCAGCCAACGAGCTGCAACCCGACAAGATCGAGTTTGCAATCGACGCCGCCGGCCAGCGCTTTTGGAACGGCGAGCCGGTCTCGCGCGAGGACGCGGCCCAGCGCTTTGCAGCCGAGGGCACCAAGTCGGTCCAGCCCGAAGTCCATCTGCGCGCTGATCAGAACGTCGCCTACCGCCTGGTCGCCGAAACCCTGGCCGACGCGTCTAAGGCCGGCCTGAGCAAGGTCGGCTTCGTCAGCGAGCCCGAGCGGCCCTAGCACCCCTTCCCGATTTCAAGAATAAGGCGGCCAAGCCATCGCCAGGCCGCCATGGGCAGCGCCTTGCCCACCCCTCATCAAACTGGAGAGTCTTCATGTCCCGCATCAAACACAAGGCCACTTTGCTCCCCTTGGGCGCCCTGGCCGCCGGCTTCGGTCTGGCCTCCGCCGCGATCGCTCAAACCCCGCCTGCCGAGCCGGTCAAGGCCGAGAGCGCCCTGCCCGTGGTGCGTGCCAAGGCCAGCGCCGAGCGCCCCGGCAAGGACGACTACCAAGCCACCGAGACCCGCATCGGCAAGGGCAAACAGCAGCTGCGCGACATTCCGCAGTCGGTGACCGTGATCACCGAGAAGCTGATCGATGACCGCAACCTCGACGACTTCCGCGATGTGCTGCGCTCAACCGCCGGTATCACCTTCCTGTCCGGCGAAACTGGCGAAGAGGACATCCGCCTGCGCGGCTTCTCGCTAAGCCAGGCCGGCGACATCTACGTTGACGGCATGCGCGACACCCAGATGACCGAGCGTGATACCTTCAACAACGACCGCGTCGAAGTGCTCAAAGGCTCGGCCTCGATGCTGTTCGGTAAGGGCTCGACCGGCGGCGTGGTCAACCAGGTCAACAAGCAAGCCCTGCTGATGAACCAGCATGAGGTCGACATGACCGTGGGCAGCGGCGAGGACCTGCGCCTGACCGGCGACTTCAACTTCAAGACCGGCGAGAGCTCGGCGCTGCGTATCAACGCCGTGCTGCAAGAAGCCGACAACTACGGCGCGAAGGTCTCCAAGCACGGCATCGCGCCGACGCTGCGCTGGGGGATCGGTGAGGCCGACGAGTTCTCGGCCAGCTTCTACCATCTGGAGTTCGACAATGTGCCTAGCTACAACCACCCTTGGTTCATCGTCAACGGCACGATCAAGCCCACCTTGCCGGCCAAGAACTTCTACGGCTTCTCCAGCGACTATCTGCGCGGCAACACCACCTACGCCACGCTGAGTCATACCCACCGCTTCGGTGACGGCGGCGAGCTGCGCACGACCTTCCGCCAGGGCCGCTACGAGCGCGAGCTGTGGGCCAGCGTGATTCGCTTCGGCAGCACCAACGGCGCTGCCACCACGCCGGCCAATCTGAGCAACGCCACCCTCGTCACCCGCGCGCCCAAGGGCCGTGTGGCGATCAGCGACATCACCACGCTGCAAAGCGACTACAGCAACAGCTTCAGCTGGGGCGGCATGCGCCATGAGCTGGTTACCGGTTTGGACTACAGCGACGAAGACGCCAAGCGCAACAACAACTTCGCCGGCACCGCCAGCCCGCTGACCAGCACGGTCGGCACGCCCAATGACGGCGCCAGCCGTCCCGACACCCGTGGCAATCCCGTGCTCAACAGCTTCGGCGCGCGCAATCTGGGCCTGTATCTGCAGGACATGGTCACCGTGGCGCCGGGTGTCAAGCTGCTGGGCGGCCTGCGCATGGACCGCTTCGAGGCCGAGTACAAGCTGCCCACCCGCAGCTTCTCGCGCTCGGACACGCTGTGGAGCCCGCGCGTCGGCGCGCTGTTCCAGCCCAATGAGTGGGCGTCTTACCATGTCTCGTTCGGCACCTCGTACAACACCGCCGGCGACACCTACCAGTTTGCACCCGGTGCACCCGGCAATGACCGCGCGGCCAACACCCCGGCCGAGAAGAGTCGCAACTTCGAACTGGGCGCCAAGTTCGATCTGTTCGCCGGCCGCATGACCCTGGGCACCGCGCTGTTCCGCACCGAGAAGTACAACGAGCGCAACACCGACCCCGACACCGCAGCGACTCAGGAGCTGCTGTCCGGCAAGCGCCACGCCACCGGCCTGGACCTGGACATCGCTGGCCGCATCACACCGAACTGGGAAGCCTTCGCCTCCTACACCTTCATTCCCAGCGCCAAGATCGACAAGAGCAATGTGGCACTGGCGGCTAATGGGGGCGGCTCGCAAGTTGCCGGTGACCGCCCGGGCCTGACGCCCAAGCACAGCGCCAGCCTCTGGACCACCTATCGGCTGACGCCGCAGATCCGCATTGGCGGCGGCCTGAACCACCGCAGCGAGCAAAATCCCGAGGGCGCGCGCAATGTCACGGCCGCCAGTTTCACGACGGTGGACCTGATGGGCGAGTACAGTTTTACCGAGAATCTGATCCTCAAGCTCAATATCGCCAACGCGACCGACAAGCTCTATGCCGATTCGCTGTACCGGGGCTTCTACATCCCCGGCGCACCGCGCACCGTGCAGCTGAGCATGAAGGCCAAGTTCTGACCCACCCATGCTGCTCCACCTGAAACAAGTCCTGACCGCCGACGAGTTGCGCGAGTCCCGTGCGACGTTAGCGGCGGCCGATTGGGTGGACGGCGCGGCGACGGCCGGTGTTCAGGCCGTGCAGGCCAAGCACAACGAACAGCTTGCGCAGGGCAGCGCCGCCGCCCAGGGCTTGCAGGCCCTGGTGCTGCGCGCGCTGCACCGCAATGCGCTGTTCTTCTCGGCCGCCCTGCCCAAGAAGATCTTCAATCCGCTGTTCAATCGCTATGGCGCCAGCGGCCAGCACTACGGCCGCCACGTTGACGGCGCCGTCATGCATTCGCGCGCCAATGGCGAGCGGGTGCGCTCCGATCTCAGCTGTACCTTGTTCCTGGCCGAGCCCGGCGAGTATGAAGGGGGTGAGCTGGTGGTCGAGCACAGCTTTGGCCAGCAGCGCATCAAGTTGCCGGCCGGCGACCTGCTGCTCTATCCGGGCAGCAGCGTGCACGAGGTCAGCCCTGTCACGGCCGGCGCCCGACTGGCCAGTTTCTTCTGGGTCGAGAGCATGGTGCGCAGCGAGTCGCAGCGCACCTTGCTCTACCAGATGGACATGAGTTTGATGCGGCTGCGCGCCGAGCATGGCGAGTCCGAGGCCACGCTGCAGCTGACCGGCGCGTATCACAACCTGCTGCGCATGTGGGCCGACACATGAGCGGCCCGCGTCGCGAGGCCTTGCCCGAGGGCATTGCCGGCCTCGCCGACTTCGAAGCCCATGCTCGAGCGCGTATCAGCGAGACGGCCTGGGCCTACTTCAGCGGCGGCGCTGCCGACGAGCTCAGCTTGCGCGCCAACCGCGCCGCTTGGAACGCGCTCCGTCTGCATCCCCGTGTGCTGCGTGAGCTGGCCGGCGGGCACACGCGCACCAGGCTGCTGGATCGCGAACTGCCGCACCCTATCTTGCTCGCGCCGATCGCCTATCAGCAGCTGGCTCACGCCGACGGCGAGATCGCCAGCGCCTATGCGGCGGCCGCCCAGGATGCCGGCCTGATCCTGAGCGCGCAGTCGAGCACGGCGCTGGAGGCGGTGGCCCAAGCGATGGCCGGCGGCGCCGGCCCTCTATGGTTTCAGCTCTATATCCAGCCGGATCGCGGCTTCACGCGAGAACTTGTGCAGCGCGCCGAAGCCGCCGGCTTTCAGGCTCTGGTGCTGACGGTGGACGCGCCGGTTCAGGGCGCGCGCGACCGCGAACGCCGCGCCGGCTTCAAGCTGCCCGCCCATATCAGCGCGGTCAATCTGGCCGGCGCGACACCGCCCGCCCGAGCACCACTGGGCAACGGACAGAGCGCCTTGTTTGACGGCCTGCTGAGCACGGCCGCGAGCTGGCGCGATGTCGAATGGTTGCGCGGGATCACGCGTTTGCCGCTGTTGCTCAAGGGAGTTCAGCATGCCGATGACGCTCGCCAGGCGATGGATCTGGGTGCGGCCGGCCTGGTGGTCTCCAACCATGGCGGACGCACGCTGGACACGGTAGCGGCCACTGCCGAACTATTGCCCTACCTGGCCGACGCCTTGCGCGCGCGCCCCGGCCCGCGCGCAAGCCTGCTGGTCGACGGAGGCATCCACCGCGGCACCGACGTGCTGAAGGCAATCGCGCTGGGGGCCGATGCGGTGCTGCTGGGCAGACCTTATGTGCATGCGCTAGCCACCGCCGGCGCGCTCGGTGTGGCACATGCGCTGCGCCTGTTGCGCGACGAGCTGGAGATCGCGATGGCCTTGTGCGGCTGCAAGCAGCTCAGCGAGGCAGGGCCGCATTTGCTCTGGCAAACACGTCTGTGAGCCGCATCTGATGCGAGGCCGCGACAAACATCGCGCTATTCCTTGCGACTTGGGGCATTCCTTCCCTAGTAAAGCCTTCTCAATGCGCTAGGCGCGCAGTACCATTGCCCTCGCTCGGTGCTAGAGAGAATTGAAGGCTCACGCGGTCTTCACCCTGACCCGGCACATCAACCAAACCCTTGATGGAGAGAATCGAAATGGCAACTGCGAAGAAGGCCGCGCCCGCTAAGGCACCCGCCAAAAAAGCGGCTCCGGCCAAGAAGGCTGCTCCGGCAGCCAAGAAGGCGGCGCCAGCCAAGAAGGCCGCCGCCCCGGCAAAGAAAGCAGCTCCTGTTAAGAAGGCTGCCGCGCCGGCAAAGAAGCGCACTCCCAACGCCGCCTTCATGAAGGCACTGACCCCCAGCGCTGCGCTGGCGGCCATCGTCGGCGCAGCACCGCTGCCGCGCACCGATGTGACCAAGAAGGTTTGGGAGTACATCAAGAAGAACAATCTGCAGGACGCTGTGCAGAAGCGCATCATCGTCGCCGATGCCAAGCTGAAGGAAATCTTCGGCAAGGCCAAGGCCGATATGTTTGAGATGACGAAGCTGATCAACAGCCATCTGAAGTGAGACGTCGGCGCCTCGCGGCGTCGCGTCATGCATCAGGCCCGGTATCCCCGGGCCTTTTTACTGGCTTACTGCCGCCCGACTGGGTCGAGTTCGTGCAGGGCCTGGGCCAACTGCGTCACATCGATGGGCTTGAGCCAGTAAGCCATGAAGCCGGCCTCCAGCGCGCAGGCGATCTGCTCCGGCAAGGCGTCGGCCGAGAGCGCCACGCAGGGCAGCAGCTGCGCATGCGACGTCTCGGCGCGCAGCCGCGCCAGCAGCTCCAGCCCGTTCATATCGGGCAGGTTCATGTCGACGAGCAACAAATCCGGCCGGCACTCGCGCATCGCGTGCAAGGCCTGAGCGCCGTCCTCAACACAGTCCAGGCTCCAGCCCGGCAGACGCCGAAACACCTCTTCCATCAACACGATGTTGATGCGGTCGTCTTCGACGTAGAGCACATGGCGCGAGAGCGCGGTTTCTGGCATGGGGACGCTGGTGGATCGGGGACGGCGCAGGGTAGCAGCGAATCGGCGTGTCAGGCCGGCGTCTGGAGGCGGCGCTCCAGAAAATCGAGCCGGTCCTGGCCCCAAAAAATCTCGCCATCGAGCACATAGCTGGGCGCACCGAACACGCCGGCGTCGATCGCCTGCTGGGTATGGGCGGCATAGCGCGTCTGCACGGCCGCGTCTTCAGCATCGGCCAAGCGCTGTGCCGCCAGGCCTTGCTCGGCCAGCAATTGGGCCAGCACCGCCGTGTCGGCAATGTCGCGCTGCTCGGCCCAGACAGCGCTCATCACGGCGCCGGCCAGGCGCAGCGCAGCCTTGCTGCCATCATGCAGGTCCACCGCAATGATCAGGCGCGCGGCCGCATCGCCGGAGACCGGAAAAAAGCGCGGCTGAAGATTCAGCGGCAGTCCCAACCAGCTGCTGAAGCGCTGCAACTCGACCAGGCGATAGGCCTGCCGCTGCGGCGCCCGCTTGGCCAGCGGCAGGCCGCCCGAAACCGGAAACACGCCGCCCAGATCGACCGGCAATACGCGAACCTGGGCGCCCGCGCGCGACAGCAGCTCACACAAACGGGCGTGGCCCAGATAGGTCCAAGGGGATTGCGGGGCGAAGTAGTAGTCGATCGTGCGGGGCATGGCGTCTCCTGAGCTGCGCGCAGTCTAGTACACGGCGCGGTGCTGTGCGAAGCGTGACTTATGCCGCAGGCGCGCTCCCCCGGCTGAGGGGGGCTTGTCGGCAGGGGCACCACAGCCCCCCACATAAAATTCAAACATCGTCAAACGCTTGGCGACCAGCGGACGCGCTGGCAGACCAAGCCAACAAGATGCCCGCCCCACGGGCTGATAAGGGAATAGGTCCATGTCCATACTCGTCACCATGGCGCTTGCTGCGTCGGGCGCAACTTTGCCCCAATGCTCCTGGGATAAGCCGGGGGTGAACCCCTTCATGGGCGATGTGGTCGCTGCCGTGGATCGTTACCAGGATATCCCCGCGGCCACCCGTGCCAAGCTGAAGGCGCGCATGCAAAAGCGCAGCTACGACGAGATGGTCACGATCACGCGCGAGTCGATCAATGGGCAGGCCGAGTACAGCCCGCAGATCAGCGCCATGCATTTCGGCCAGGGCAGCGTCTGCGCCAGCGTGACCCGCGCCCGCTGGACCGACCAGATGACCGAGCGCGGCCTGGTCTATTGCGAGGACGGCGAGTGCATCTTGGTGCCCACGGTCTGCCGCAATGTCAGCCGCATCAAGCGCACCAAGCAGGCGGCCGCACCGGCCGCCGCCACCAATGTGGCGTCCTCGACCCGAGAAGGCGAAGACCCGCAGGCCCTGCTCGAGATGGAACCTACCGGCGCCGGTGTGCCGGGCGGCGGCGCGCCTGCGTCCGTAGCAGGCAGCGAGCCGAGTTTCTCTCAGGTCGCCGCCGTGCCCAGCGGCCAGACGGTGGCCGCCGGTCCCGGTCTGCCGGGAAGCTTCACCGGTGGCGGCCTGACACCGCCGCCCGGCGGCGGACTTGGTGGCATCCCGCCGCTGCCGCCCGGCGTGAGCACACCGGTGCCCGAGCCCGAGACCTGGGCGCTGATGCTGGCCGGCCTGGCTGCGGTCGGCTGGGTGACCCGCCGCCGCCGCACCTGAGTCCGGTTTCAGCGCTTCTTGGGAAGCAGCGCCTTCAGATAGCGTCCGGTATGGCTGCCCTGATGGGCGGCCAGGTCCTCCGGCGTGCCGGCCAGCAAGAGCTGACCACCACCCGAGCCGCCCTCGGGTCCCATATCGATCAGCCAGTCGGCGGTCTTGATCACATCGAGGTTGTGCTCGATCACGACGATGGTGTTGCCGGCGTCGCGCAACTGGTGCAACACCTTCAGCAGCAGCGCGATATCAGCGAAATGCAGGCCGGTGGTCGGCTCGTCGAGGATGTAGAGCGTGCGCCCCGTGTCGCGCTTCGATAGTTCCAGTGCAAGCTTGACCCGCTGCGCCTCTCCGCCCGACAAGGTGGTCGCGCTCTGGCCCAGCTTCACATAGCCCAGGCCCACGTCCAGCAGGGTCTGCAGCTTGCGCGCCAGCGTCGGCACCGCGCTGAAGAACTGGTGCGCATCCTCGATGGTCATGCCCAGAACCTGGGTGATGTTCTTGCCCTTGTAGAGCACCTCCAGGGTCTCGCGGTT
This sequence comes from Paucibacter sp. PLA-PC-4, assembly GCF_026241155.1. GTDB lineage: Bacteria > Pseudomonadota > Gammaproteobacteria > Burkholderiales > Burkholderiaceae_C > Roseateles_E. The sequence continues at coordinate 105,615 of NZ_JAPFGP010000005.1, read as the reverse complement.
GTAGCGCTTGCCGTGGCAGACATCGCAGGGCACGTAGACGTCTGGCAGGAAGTGCATCTCGACCTTTAGAACGCCGTCGCCTTGGCAGGCCTCGCAGCGGCCGCCGGCCACGTTGAAGCTGAAACGCCCGGGTCCGTAGCCACGCTCGCGCGCGGTGTTCATCTCGGCGAACAGCTCGCGGATCGGCGTGAACAGGCCTGTGTAGGTGGCCGGGTTGCTGCGTGGCGTGCGGCCGATGGGGCTCTGGTCCACATTGATGACCTTATCGAATGCGTCCAGGCCCTCGATCTCGTCGTGCGGGGCCGGGTCCTGATGGCTCTGGTAGAGCTTCTTGGCCACGGCTGCATAGAGCGTGTCGTTGACCAGCGTGCTCTTGCCCGAGCCCGAGACACCAGTCACGCAGGTCAGCAGGCCTACCGGGATCTCGACCGTCACACCCTGCAGATTGTTGCCACGCGCGTTGACGATCTTCAGCGACCGCGGCTCGGTCTGATCGGCCAGCGAGTGGCGCTTGGGCGGCACCTCGATGCGCTCGGCCCCGCTTAGATAGCGGCCGGTCAGCGAGTCCGGATTCGCCGCCACCTCGGCGGGCGTGCCCTGGGCCATCACGCGGCCGCCGTGCACACCGGCGCCGGGGCCGAGGTCCAGCACATAGTCGGCCGCGCGGATCGCGTCCTCGTCATGCTCGACCACCAGCACCGAGTTGCCGAGATCGCGCAGGTGGCGCAGCGTGGCGATCAGCCGGTCGTTGTCGCGCTGGTGCAGGCCGATGCTGGGCTCGTCCAGCACATACATCACGCCGGTCAGGCCCGAGCCGATCTGCGAAGCCAGGCGGATGCGCTGAGCCTCGCCGCCGGACAAGGTGTCGGCGCTGCGATCCAGGCTCAGATAGTTCAGGCCCACATCGTTGAGGAAGCGCAGCCGCGAGCTGATCTCGCGCACCACCTTGTCGCCGATATCGGCCTTGGCACCCTTGAGCTTCAGGCCCTCGAAGTAGTGCAGGCAGTCGCGCAAGGTCGCATGCTCGACCTCGTAAATCGGCTTTCCCTTGAAGCCCTCGGGCGCATCGGCGGGCTGCAGCACCACATGCCGGGCCTCGCGCCGCAGGCGGGAGCCTTCGCAATGCGGGCAGGGCTTGGCCGCCATATAGCGGGCCAGGTCCTCGCGCACTGCGCTGGAGTCGGTTTCCTTGAAGCGCCGCTCCAGGTTGGGCAGGATGCCCTCGAAGGCGTGCGCGCGCTTGACCGAGCGTTTCTTGCCATTGGCGCTCTCGGCCTCGTAGACAAAGCTGATCTCGTCGGTTCCGGAGCCGCGCAGCAGCACCTGGCGCGCCATCTCGGGCAGCTCCTCGAAGGGCAGCTCGATGTCAAAGCCGTAGTGCTTTGCCACGCTCTCCAGCATCGAGAAGGTATAGGCGTTGCGGCGGTCCCAGCCCTTGACCGCACCGCTGGCCAGACTCAGCGTTGGGAACGCGACAACGCGGTCCGGGTCGAAGGCGGTGACCTGGCCCAGGCCTTCGCAGCTGGGGCAGGCGCCGACTGGCGAATTGAACGAAAACAGCCGCGGCTCCAGCTCGGGCAGCGAGTAGCTGCAGATCGGGCAGGCGAACTTGCTGGAGAAGATGGTCTCGGCGCCGGTGTCCATATTCAGTACCAGGGCACGGCCCTCAGCCAGCCGCAGCGCCGCCTCGAAGCTCTCGGCCAGGCGCTGGCGCAGGCTGTCGGCGCCGTCGGCCTTGAGCTTGACGCGGTCGACAACCACATCGATATCGTGCTTCTCGGCCTTCTTCAGCGCAGGCAGATCGGGTGCCTCGACCGTCGCGCCGTCGATGCGAAAGCGCACATAGCCCTGGGCCTGCAACGCCTCGAACAGATCGAGAAACTCACCCTTGCGGTCGCGTGCCACCGGCGCCAGTAGCAGCAGCTTGCTCTCCTCAGGCATGGACAGCACCGCGTCGACCATCTGGCTGACGCTTTGCGCCTCCAGTGGCAGGTGATGGTCGGGACAGAAGGGCGTGCCCGCGCGGGCGTAGAGCAGGCGCAGGTAGTCGTGGATCTCGGTGACTGTGCCGACGGTGGAGCGCGGGTTGTGGCTGGTGGCCTTTTGCTCGATCGAGATCGCTGGCGACAGGCCTTCGATCACATCGACATCGGGCTTATCCATCAGTTGCAGGAACTGCCGCGCATAGGCAGACAGGCTCTCGACATAGCGGCGCTGACCCTCGGCATACAGCGTGTCGAAAGCCAGGCTGGACTTGCCCGAGCCAGACAGGCCCGTGATCACTACCAGCTGGTTGCGCGGCAGATCCACATCGATGTTCTTCAGATTGTGGGTGCGCGCGCCACGCACGCGGATCATCGCGGCTTCGGCGACGGGAGGGCGGCGTGGCAAGTCGCTGGAATGGTCGTCGGACATGGAAGCTGGGGGACGAGGTGGCTGACGGAGAACCCGCCATCATAGGCCGTGGACCCGGATTCGCGCGGTCTGATCGAGCCGGCCTGCTGACAAAGATTGTCAGTACCGGCCGACGGGTGTGTCGTCGTCTTGATAAATGTTCGCACGGTCGTGCTAAATTTCCGCTCATGGAAGCCAAGACCGAGCGCAGCGAGCTGACCCAGAGTGCCATCGTCGATGTCGCACTGGAGATGGCCGCGCTGGACGGCCTGGAGAGCCTCAGCATCGGCGAGGTCGCCAAGCGCCTGAATCTGTCCAAGAGCGGGGTGTTCTCCCGCATCGGCTCGCGCGAGGGCCTGCAGCGTGCAGTGCTGGAGGAGTTCGACCGGCGCTTCCAGCAGGACATCCTCATGCCGGCCCTGCGCGAGCCCCGCGGCCTGCCGCGGCTGGACGCCATCATGGCGGCCTGGCTGCAGCGCGCCGTGCTGCCGGGTCCGCGCGGCAGCTGTCTTTACGTGGCCGGCAGCTTCGAGTTCGACGACCGCGACGGCCCGCTGCGCGAGCTGCTGCTGGCCGGTGTGCGGCGCTGGCGCGGCGCGCTCAAGCGCAGCGTGCTGCAGGCCGTCGAGATGGGCCATCTGCGTGGCGACCTGGACGCCGAGCAGCTGGTGTTCGAGCTTGACGGCCTGTTCGCCGCGCTGATGCGCGAGGCCCGCTTCTTGCGCGAGCCGTTGACGGCCCAACGCGGCTGGGCCAGCTATCAACGTCTGATTCACCACTACAAGCCCTGAGTCCGCCGTGCACACCAAGGTCCTGCTTCTCCACATGCGTCAATTTCGCACGATCGTGCGACAACATCGACGCATCCATCCGCTAGGGAGCTTTGATGATTGAGCTGTTTTTGCTGATTCCGGTGGCGCTGCTGGCATGGCGCGCCTGGTTGGGCCTGCGCCGGCTCTGGCGCGCCGTGCCGAACGACAACCGCGACTTCATTTTTCCGGAGTGAGCATGATGAGCGACAAGACCCTGCCTCCCAATCCGGCCGCACTGTTTTATGCCGCCGGTGGCGGCCAGCGCCTGCTGCGTGGCGCGCTGGACCTGCTGCAGCGGCTCAGCCCGCGCCTGGCGGCCGACCTGGCCTACCAGATTTTCGTCACGCCGTTGCCCACCAAGCAGGCGGCACGACGGCGGCCCGTGCCGCCCGAATGGCAGCCGTTGCACTGGCTATTCGAGGGCCGGCGCCTGGTCGCCTGGCAGCGCCGGGACGCTGCGGCACCGGGCATCGTGCGGCCGCGCGTGCTGCTGGTCCATGGCTGGGCAGGCGATGCCCAGCAAATGCGGCCACTGGGCGAGGCGCTGTGGCGCGCCGGCTTGGACCCGCTACTGCTGGACCTGCCGGCCCATGGCCGCAGCAGCGGCCGGCAAAGCCATTTGCCGGAGTTTGTGCGCGCGCTGCGGGCGGCCGGCCAGCACTTCGGCCCGCTGCGCGGCGTGGTCGCCCATTCGCTGGGCGCCTTGGCGGCCAGCCAGGCCTTGGCTGGCGGGCTGGCGTCCGAGCGCCTGGTGCTGCTGGCGGCGTCGGCGCCTCCAAGCCAGGTGCTGGGCTGGTTTGGTGGTAGCTTTGGCCTGGGCCGAGCCGTTCAGGCACGAATGCGCCAACGGCTGGAGGCGCTGTCGGGCGGTCAGGGGCTGGAGATCTTCGAGCCGGCCTGGCTGGGTGCGCGGCTCAAGCAGCCGACCTTGCTGCTGCACGACAGCGAGGACCGCGCCGCACCGCTGGCCGCAGCCCATGCGCTGGCGGTGGCCTTGCCCCAGGCCCGGCTGCAAGTCAGCAGCGGCCTGGGTCACCGCCGTCTGCTGGCTGACGCAGCGACGCTGGCAGCGGTCTGCTCCCATCTGGGCTAAGCGTGCAAACTGCGCAACTCCGCCCGGGCCTAGGGCCGGCCCCAGGTCTGGCGGGCCGGCCGCGTCCCTACACTGGCGCCACAAGCAGCAAGAGAGAGCCTTCGCGCCACCATGATGAGCCCGCACCAGATTCAGGCCTGGCCTTGTGGCACCCGCCGTGCCGGGTTGCATCCTCAGGCAAGCCGCCACGCGGCCGCCTGAGTCCTGCTCGTCCTCAAGCTGCCCGCGAATGCGCCGATAGGCCTGGTAATGAGCATCGTTTGCCCCGCGTCCTGGATGCCGCGCGGCCGCGTCCTGGCCCTGTGCCTGGCGCTGGCCGTGCCGCTGCTTGGCTGCCAGCCGGGCGGGCAGGATGGCCGCAGCGCACAGACCGGACAGCGCGACGACGCACTGTGGCAAGAGATCGAGCAGAGCGAGCGTCTGAGCCGGGGCCGGCCTCAGCAGCAGGATCAGATCTTGCAAACCCTTCAGGCCCGAACCGCGCCTGGCAGCGCCGAGCGCCTGGAGGTGCTCAGCCTGCGCGGGCTGACAGCCGGCCAGATGCGCGACCGTGCCCGCGTCGATGAACTGCTGAGCCAGCTGCGCCATTGGCCGGTCGAGACCGAGCGAGCGTCGGCCGAGCTTGCGGCGGCCGTGATGCTGGCCCAGTTTCACCAGAACAAGGGGGATTTGCGAGAGGCACTGAAGGCACTTGCCCCGCTGGAACAGCAAGTCCAGGTGCCACGCTCACCTCGCGTATTGCTGCGCGCCTATGCAACCTTGGCTACAGTGCAGAGCGATCGCGGCCAGATGGAAGAGGCGCTGGCCGCTGCGCTGGCAGCGGTGCGTCAGGCCGAGGGCCTGGGTGCCCATTGGCGCCGTGCGGCCGGCCTGAACGAGCTGGCCCGCACGTATCACCGCGCCCAGCAGGTCGAGCGCGCCAAGCAGACCCATGCCGAGGCCTTGCGCGCTGCTCAGCTCGACCCTGACCCGGTGCTGATGAGCAGTGTGATGACGGTCAAGGGAATCCTGCATGCTGAGGATCGCGATGGAAGTGTGACCCGCCAGGCCTGGACGGAGGCGCTGAACTATGCCCGCGAGGCCAAGGCCGAAGGCTTGCAGGCGCTGGGCCTTGCCAACTATGCCGACCACTACCTGCGCCTGGGCGACTACGCGCGCGCGCTTGAGCTGGCCGAACAGGCGCTGCCGCTGGCGCGGCGGGCGCAAAACCTGAATGCCGAGATCGTCGCGCTGCACAATCTGGGCATCGCCAAGATCGGCTTGAAGCGGGTCGCCGAGGGGCAGATCCATGTGCGCCAGGCCATCACGCTGGACGAGCAGCAGGGCGCGCTTGCCTATGCCGCCGACGGATGGAAGGAGCTGGGCCAGTATCTGGAGCAGGCGGCCGATTGGGCCGGCGCGATTGAGGCCCACCATCAATACCGCCGCATCATCGACCAGGTGCTGCGCGACGACACACGCAAGACCGTGCTGGAAGAGCAGGAGCGCTTCGACGCCGAGCGCCGCGCCCGTGACATCGAGCTGCTCAACCGCGACAACAGCTTGAAGGCCGAACAAATCCGTGCCCGCGACCTAGAGCTCAAGCTGTGGGCCGCACTGGCCGGCTGCGTGGTGCTGTCGGCCACCCTGCTCGGTCTGGCCTACCAGCGCATCCGCCGCACCAACCTGGCGCTGGCCAGCAGCAACGAGCACCTGAAGATCCAGAGCGAGCGAGACCCGCTGACCGGGTTGGCCAATCGACGCCATTTCCAGTCCGCCATTCAGCGCCTGGCCGACAGTGGCAAGCTGGCCGGCACCGTCTATCTGATCGACATCGATCACTTCAAGCGCATCAATGACCAATGGGGCCATGCCGCCGGCGACAGCGTGCTGATCGAGGTTGCGCAGCGCCTGCGCGCCGCGCTGCGCGAGGACGATTTGGTGGTGCGCTGGGGCGGCGAGGAGTTCCTGATCGTCGTGCCGCCGCGTGACGTGGTCGACGCCCAGGTGCTGGCCCAGCGCCTGCTGGACCTGATTGGCGCGCCGCCGGTGGCCCATGGCGACCGGCACATAGGCATCAGCGCTTCGATTGGCTTCGCCAGCTTCCCGGTCGCGCCGCACGGCCTGGGGCTGAGCTGGGAGCGCGCCATTGATCTGGTCGACACTGTGATGTACTTGGCCAAGGCCCATGGCCGCAACAAGGCCTACGGCGTGCTGCATATCGACGCGCAGGACGAGGCCGAGCTGGGCCGGCTGGCCACCCGAATGGAAGCCGCTTGGCAGGAGGGCAGGGTAGGCCTTGTTGCGCTGCAGGGCCCGTTGGGCCAGGGTGCGTGATGAGGCGGCTCGCGCTGTCCTTCTTGCTGAGTCTGGCCATGGCACCAGCGCTGGCAGAGATCGACCGTACGCTGGACGCCCAGCTGGCCCGCCTGGTGCTGATGGCCTATGACCGTCCCCAGGCTGCGCTGCGCTCGTTGCGCGAATTGGCGCCGAATCAACCGCTCGCCCAGGCTCAGCTGGCGATGGCCGAGGGCCAGATCCTCGTCCAGGGCGGCGACACCGGCGCTGCCCGCAAGCTCGTCGAGCGCCTGGCCGCGGCGGAGAAGACGCGCGACCGGGCCGCCGTGCTGAGCGCCCAGCTGGCCGCCCGCGATGGCCTGAACAGTCTGGCCACCGAGACCGCGCAGCAGGCTCTTCGAGGTCTCGAGCGGCGCTGCGAGCGCGGCGCCGAAGCCGCCAGCATCGCGCGTGGCTGCGACTTCCGCAGCGTCTGGGCCGCGCTGCGTATCATCGAGCGCGACCAGGCGGCACAGGGCGCGCTGGCCCAGGCCGCCGGCACCCTGCGCTACGCGCTGGCACTGGCCGAGGCCGGCGGCGACAGCTATCTGAGCGCCATCAGCATGGGTGCGCTGGCGCTGCTGAGTCAGGAGCTGGATCAGGGCGACGAGGCCCGCCGCTGGCTGGCGGCGGCGCTGGAGCGCGCCGGCGACGATGCGCTTGCGATGGCGCGCACCAAGATCACCGAGGCCCGCATCGCGGTGCGGCGCGGGGACAAGCCCGGCCAGCTGCGCGCCTATGAGGAGGCACTGGCCTTCGCACAGCAGGCTGAGTCTCCCCGACTGGTGGCCCAGGTCCAGACCAATCTGACCGATCTGCACATGCACAACGGCCGGCCGGCGTTGGCGTTGGCGTTGGCTCGCCAGGCACTGCCGGTGCTGCTGCGCCACAAGGACCTGCGCATTGAGCGCACCTTGCGCCACAACATGGCGGTGTCGATGATTCTGCTGCGCAAGTTCGACGCTGCACGGCGAGAGCTGGCGCGCGCCCAGGCCCTGACCGACGGCCAGACCGAGCCGGCGCGCCGCGCCAACCAGCTGCGCGAGATCGGCGAGGCCTGGGCCGCGGCCGGCCAGCCGCGCGAGGCCATCGCGGTCTTCCACACCGAGCGTGCGCTCAGCGCGATGATCCAGGCTCGCAACCGGGAGGCCCAGCTGCAGGAGCTCCGGCTCAAGTACGACAGCGACCGCGCACAGCGCGACCTCGATCTGCTGACGCGCGACAAGACCCTGAAGGACCAGCAGCTCGCCAACCGCGACCTGGCCCAGCGGGTCGGCATCGCGGTCGGCACGCTGCTGGCCCTGTCGCTGCTGCTGGCCGGCGTGATGCTCAAGCGTGTGCAGGCCGCCAATAAGCGGCTCAAGGCCAACCAGTTGCTGCTGCGGGCACAAAGCGAGCGAGACCCGCTGACGGATCTGGCCAACCGGCGCCATTTCCAGGCCGTGATGTCGCAGCGCGCCCAACACAAATTTCAGGGAGCGCTGCTGATGGTCGATATCGATCACTTCAAGCATGTCAATGATCGCCATGGCCATGCGGCCGGCGACATCGTGATCTGCGAGGTCGCGCGGCGCATTACGCAGGCTGTGCGCCACGAAGACCTGGTGGTGCGCTGGGGAGGTGAGGAGTTTCTGGTCTATGCGCCCGAGGTTGCCCAGGACCAGCTGCAGCTGCTGGCCGAGCGCATCCTGTTCAGCGTCGGCACCGAGCCGGTCGCCACCGAGGCCGGGCCGCTGCGCGTCACGGTCTCGATCGGGCATGCGCGCTTCCCGCTGCCGCCCGGCCATCTGGCGCTGGACTGGGAGCAGGCGGTCAACTGGGCCGATATGGCGCTCTACACCGCCAAGGCTCAGGGCCGCAACCGCGCGGTCGGCATCGCCGGCGTCGACGCCGCCGATGTGCACGCGTTGCAGCAGATCGAGGCCGACTTCGATGCCGCCTGCTCGGCCCAACGGGTCAGCCTGCGCCACACCATCGGCCCGCACGGGCGCTGATCGTTCGCGGCCTGTCGGGCTTGTCGCATACTTGGCCCCGACCTCAAACAACAAAGGAGACACACCATGTCGCAAGACCTGACCCGTCGCACGCTGCTCGCGGCCGTCGCCCTGCTGCTGCCCGCCCTGTCCCAGGCACAGACCCCAAGCCAAAGCGCATGGCCCAGCAAGCCGCTACGCATCGTCGTGCCCTTCGCGGCCGGCGGTACCACCGATATCCTGGCCCGCGCGCTGGCACCCGAGCTCCAGAAGGCGTTGGGTCAGCCCGTCTTGATCGAGAACAAGCCCGGCGCTGGCGGCAATACCGGCGCAGCAGAAGTGGCCCGCGCCACCGACGGCCACACCATCTTGATGGGTACGGTGGGCACCCATGGCATCAATCAGTCGCTCTATCCCAAGCTGCCCTATGACCCGGTGAGGGACTTCGCGCCCATCACCTTGGTTGCGGCCGTGCCCAATGTGCTGGTTGTCAACCCGGCTAAGGCCCAGGCCCTGGGCATCAATACGGTGCAGGACCTGATCCGGGTCGCCAAGGCCAATCCGGGCAAGCTGAACATGGCCTCCAGTGGCAACGGCACCTCCATCCATCTGGCCGGCGAGCTGTTCAAGAGCATGACCGGCAGCTTCATGCTGCACTTTCCCTACCGCGGCTCGGGCCCGGCGCTGATGGACCTGATGGGTGGCAACACCGACTTGATGTTCGATAACCTGCCCTCGTCCCTGCCGCAGATCAAGGCCGGCAAGCTCAAGGCGATTGCCGTTACCAGTGCCAAGCGCAGCGAGGCCCTGCCCGAGTTGCCCACCATCGAGGAGGCTGGCGGCTCAGCGCTCAAGGGCTATGAGGCGAGCTCCTGGTTCGGCCTGCTGGCGCCCAGCAGCATGCCCGCCGCCCAGGTGCAGTTGCTTCAGCGCGAGACCGCCAAGGCCCTGGCCAGCCCAGCCATCAAGGAGCGCCTGGCCAGCCAGGGCGCGATCGCCAGCGGCATGCCCAGCAGCGAGTTCGCCGCGCTGATCCAGAGCGAGACGAAGAAGTGGGCGCAGGTGGTCAAGGCCTCGGGCGCGAAGGTCGACTGATGCGTCTGTGGCAGCGCTGGCGGGACTACCGCAGGGAACTTCTGCGTGACGATCTGCTGGCGGCCTTTGTCGTCAGCGTGTTGCTGATCCCGCAAAGCATCGCCTACGCGATGCTGGCCGGCCTGCCGCCCCAGGTCGGGCTGTATGCCAGTCTGCTGCCACTGCTGCTCTATGCCGCCTTGGGCTCCAGCGCCCATCTGGGCGTCGGCCCGGTGGCGGTGCTGGCGCTGATGATTGCCCAGACACTGGGCCAAGCGCCGGCCGGCGTCAGCCCCAGTGAGGCGGCCCTCGTGCTGGCTGCCGAGGTCGGGCTGATACTCGCGCTGGCGGCCGCGCTGCGCCTGGATGCGCTGGCCGCGCTTTTGAGCGTGCCGGTGCTGCACGGCTTCGAAACCGGCGCCACCTTGTCGATTGCGGCCAGCCAGTTGCCGGTGCTGCTGGGCAGCCCGGCCAAGGGCTTCGAGCTGCCGGCACTGCTGCAAAGCGCCTGGCGCAGCGACTTCGCGTGGCACGGCCTCAGCGCGCTCTACGGCCTGGTCGCGCTGGCCCTGCTGCTGGCGGCGCGGCGCTGGCTCAAGGGCCTGCCGGGCCGACTCGCGCCGCTCGTGATTTTGCTGGCCGCGATGGCCCTGGCCCACGGCGCGGACGCGCTGTCGCGCGGCGTGCCGCTGGTCGGCCAGCTGCCGCCGCTGCGGCTGCACTTCAGCCTGCCGCGCCTGGACGGCGCGCTCTGGATAGCCATGCTGCCGGGCGCCTTGCTGGTGGCCCTGGTCGGCTATGTGTCCAGCCTGGTGGTCGCCGAGTCGCTGGGCCGGCGCGCCGGCCAGCGCATTGATGCGCGGCGCGAACTGCGCGGCTTGGCCGGCGCCAACTTCGCGGCCGCACTCAGCGGTGGCATGCCGGTGGCCGCCAGTTTCTCGCGCAGCGTACTGATGTATGACGCCGGGAGCCGCAGCCGGATGACCGGGGTCTTCATCGCCAGCGTGATGGGGCTGGCGATGCTACTGCTGGCCGAGCCGCTGGCCCAGCTACCCAAGGCGGTGTTGGCCGCAACCATCATCGTTGCGGTACTGTCCGGGCTCAAGCTCTCGCCCTACCGCGAGGCCTGGCGCTATGCCTGGCCCGAGGCGTTTTTGATGCTCGCGGTCAGCGCGCTGGTACTGCTGTGGAGTGTCGCGGCGGCGCTGGGCATCGGCGTGCTGGGCTCGATCGCACTGCTGCTGCAGCGCACTGCGCGCCCGCACGTGGCCCTGATCGGCCGGGTGCCCGGCACCGAGCACTACCGCAATGTCGACCGTCATGCGGTCGAATGCCTGCCCGGCGTACTGGGCCTGCGCATCGACGAGAGCCTGCTGTTCACCAACGCGCGCAGCCTGACCGAGGTAGTGCAGAGCTATTTGGCCCAGCAGAGCGAGCCAACCGGCCGCGTGGTGCTGCAGATGTCACCGGTCAACGGTATCGACTTCAGCGGACTCGAAGCCCTGCGCGAGCTTCATGAGGCCCTGTGCCGCCAGGGCATCCGCCTCGATCTCAGCGAGGTCAAGGGCCCGGTGCTTGACCGGCTGCGCCGCAGCGGCTGGCAGGACTGGTTCGTTGGCCAGGTGTTTCTGAGCCATCATCAGGGGATGTTGGCTGGGGGCGCGGTCGGTTCGCCTCGGTAGCCGAACTGCCCGCGAGTCGGGGCTTCAATGCAAGGCCCATCAAGGATTAGCCGCCATGTCGATGATTCTTCGTGAAGGCTTGTCGATCACGCAGCCGCTGCGTGCTGTCGTCGAGAAGCTCTGGGTCAGCGACGGCCCCGTCGAGCCGGTGGTATCGCGCGAGTACACCCTGCCCACCGGCGCGATGAGCCTGGTGCTGCGCCTGTCCGGCCCGCCGCTGCGGGTGTTCGATAGCGCGGAGACCGGCAGCGCAGCCCGGGAGCTGGGGCTATGCATCGTCGGTGGTGCGCGGGAGCGCTTTTATGTGCGCGCCGGCGCCACTGCCGGCCGCGCGGTCGGCGCGCAGCTGCGGCCGGGCGCCAGTCTGTGGCTTTTGGGTGTGCCTGCGCTGGTACTGGCCCATCGCCACACGCCGCTGGGCCAGCTGTGGGGCAGCACGGCCGAGGAGTTGCGCCAGCGGCTGGCGGCCGAGGTCTCGCCGCTGCGGGCGCTGGATCTGTTCGAGGCGGCGCTGCTGGAGCGCCTGACAACGCCGCAGCCGGCGCTGCCGGCCGTGCTGGCTTTTGCATTGGCGGCCTTCGCCCGGGGGTGTCGCGTCGACGCGGTGGTGCAGGCCAGCGGCTTCAGCCACCGCCATTTCAATGCACTGTTCGGCGCCGCAGTCGGGCTGAGGCCCAAGGCCTTCTGCCGGGTGCAGCGCTTGCAGACCCTGCTGACGGCGATGGCCGCCGGCCCCGCGCGGCCGCTGGCCGAGCTGGCGCTGGACGCCGGGTACAGCGACCAGGCCCATATGAGCCGGGAATATAGCGACATTGCCGGACTGACGCCCGGCGCCTACCGCCGCATAGCGCCGGCGCAGATCAATCATGTGCCGGTGCCGCCGCCACAGGCCTGAGGTCAAATTCGTTCAAGCCGGCGACGAAACGGCGGGTTAAGGTGGAGCCCAGATCCACTGCGGAGCCTGTTCATGACCATCAAGGAAGTGTTTGCCCAGCTGCGTGTGCGCAATGCCGCGCAGGCTGTCGAGTTCTATCGCCGCGCCTTCGGTGCCACCGAAATGTTTCGCCTGACCGAGCCCGGCGGCCGGATCGGCCATGTGGAGTTGGACTTCGGGGGGCAGGTGATCATGTTCTCGGACGAGTATCCGGAGATCGGCTGTGTTGGCCCCGAGACGATAGGCGGCACTTCGTTTTCGATCCACCTGCATGTCGACGACTGCGATGCGCTGATCGCGCGCGCTATCGAGGCCGGCGCCACGTTGCTCAGGCCGGCGCAGGACGAGTTCTATGGCGAACGCTCGGGCACTGTGCGCGACCCCTTCGGCCACTTGTGGAACATCGGCCACCATCTGGAGGAGGTCACGCCGCAGGAGATGCAGCGCCGCTATGACGCGCTGTTCGGCTCAGCCCAGTAAGGCATCGATGCCGCGCAGAAAACGCGTCAGCTCGATCGGCTTGGTCCAGTAATCGTCAAAGCCCTGGGCACGTGCGGCCTCGATATCGGACGGCATCGCATTGGCTGATAGCGCGATCACCCGGCAGGCCCTCAGAGCAGGCGAGCGGCGCAATGCGTGCAAGACCTCGCTGCCGTGCAGATCGGGCAGCTGCATGTCCAGCAACACCACATCGGGGTGCAGTTGCAGCGCCAGCGCTATGCCGGCGCGGCCTGTGTCGGCTGTGCTCAGTGCCACCGCCGGACGCAGCGCCAGCAGCTCGCGCACCAGCTGCATATTGGTCGGGTTGTCCTCGATGCACAGCAGCTTCAGGCGCGCCCCCACCCCGGCATGCGGTGACTGCGTCGCCATCTGCGGCGGAAGCTCGTCCAGCGGCGCTGGGCGCGTGCCCTCCTGGTCGGCAGGCAGCCAGATGCGGAACTCGCTGCCCACCCCGGGCTGACTGAGCAGCTCGATTTGGCCGCCCATGCGCTCGGTCAGCTGTCGCACGATGGTCAGGCCGATGCCGGTGCCCGCAATCCCCTCGAGTTCGGCGCCCAGCCGGTTGAAGGGCTCGAAGATGCGCTGGCGCACCTCCGGCGCAAGACCGCGCCCGCTGTCGCGCACTACCAGCGCCCATTGCGCCGGGCCTTCTGCGGACCGGCCGCGCGCCAGCGTGCCGATTTCGACCCAACCCTGCGTGCGGTTGTACTTGATCGCATTGGTCAGCAGATTGATGGCCACCTGGCCAAGCCGGCGGCGATCGGCCCGCACCCGTCCAGGCAACTGCGGCTCAGCCAAGCGCAGCGTGATACCGGCGGCCTGTGCCGGCGCGGCCACCCATTCCAGCGCCTGCTGGGCCAGCCCCTGCAGCGACACCGGTTCGTCGGCCAGCGGCTGCTGCTCGACATCGATGCGGGCCAGGTCCAGCACATCGTCGATCAGGGCCAACAGATGACGGCCTGCCGCATCGATGCGGGTCAGGCGCTCGCTCTGGCGCTCGCTCAGCGGCTCGCTGGCGTCATAGGCCAGCAGCTGGGCGAAGCCGAGCACCGCGTTCAGCGGCGTGCGCAGCTCATGGCTGACCCGGGCCAGGAACTCGGACTGGGTGCGCTTGAGCTGCTCCAGGCGCTGGCTCTCCAGCAGCAGTTCCTGGGCTTGATGGCGCCCTGTCACGTCGACATTGATGCCGGTGCGGTAGCTCGGTCGCCCCTGCTCGTCGTGCACCGTGCGACCGCGGCTGGCCAGCCAGTGAACCGAGCCATCTGGCCAGACCACGCGGAACTCCCATTCAAGCACCGCTTCGCTGTCGCCGTGAACATAGCGGCGCGAAATCTCGGCCCAGGCGGCGCGGTCCTGCGGATGCAGGCACAGCTCGGCGAGCTGATCAATTGGGCGCGGGTCGGCGGGATCAAGCCCGCGCAGCCGGTACATGGTCTCGCTCCAGTAGCTGTGCTGCGCGTCGACGCGGCGCCAGACGCCGACACCGGCCGCTCCAAGCGCGAACAACGTGCGCTCGCGCTCTTGCTGCAGCTCGAACTCGACGCCACGGCGGTCGGTGACATCCAGATGCAGGCCATAGGCGGTGCGCCGGCCATCGCGCAACTCGTGCCTGGTCCAACTGTGGACCCAGCGCACCTGGCCCTCGGGCGTGAGCACGCGGAACTCGCTCTGGTGGCTGATCTGGCCTTGGGTCTCTGCCTCACGGTACTCGCGCTTCAGGCGCTCCCGGTCCAGTGGGTGCACGTGGTTGGCCCACCAGAAGGCCTGGCTGGGCGGCGGCTTCGTCGGATCGCAGTGGTGGATGAGGTACATCGGCAGATTCCACTCGGGCTTGCCGTCATTGCCATGCAGACTCCACAGCCCGAGGCCCGCTGCCTCGGCCGCAGAGACCATGCGCTCGCGCTCTGCGACCAGCACGCTGAGATCGAGCGAGACGCCCAGCAGACCCAGCACCCGGCCGGTGGCGTCTCGCAGGGCCACCCGGCGGGTCAGCACCGGGCACCAGTGACCGTCGTCCTGGCGGTAGCGGGCCAGCGTGTCGACGCGCGCCTGTCCCTCCAACGCGGCCGCCGCCGCGCGCCGCACCGCCTCTCGGTCATCGGGATGGATGCGCTCGCGTACCAGGTCCAGCGCGACACCTTCGTGCGGCGACGGCATGCCAGTGGGGCCGGCGCCATAGGGGTCGTAGCTGATGCGCTCTGACTGCGGGTCGAGCCGCCAGATCGACAGCCCGGCCAGCTGCACGGCCTGCGCCAGGCCCGGGTCGATGGCCGTCGCCTGCCACCATAGCAGCGCGCCGTCCTCGACCAATAAGGCCTGACCCTGGAAGTCCGCGCTTCCGAGCCGCCAGGGCCGCACAGCATCGTCGGGAGCCAGGAGTACCGCCTGCGCCAGCATCAGCCAGGCCGGGTCGGCTGCGTCCAGCCCCCGGGCCCATTGCAGCGCTGCCGCGTTGGGCTCGCAGCGCAGTGCCGCATCTTGTCGCCAGACGCGCAGCGCTGCTTGTCTTGCCTGACGCCAGAACGCTTCCATTGTGGCCCGTCGATTGTGCTGCGTCCGAGTTTAGCCATGCCGGGCCTGCTACGCTCCACACCCATGTCACCGCATTCTCTTACCGCCTTGCTGCTCGCCCTGGCCCTGCTGATGCACGCAGCGCCGGCTACGGCCGAGGCGAGCCTCAAGCCCCTGACGCCGCAGCGCCTCTCGCCCCATGTCTGGATGTTCGAGGGCCTGTCGGCCGCCGGCAGCCGCGAAAACCGCAACAACATCTCCAACGCCGGCCTGATCGAGACCGCCGACAGCCTGGTGCTGGTGGACGCGTTGGGCTCGCCGGCGCTGGCGCGCGAGCTGCTGCAGGTCATCAAGACGCTCAGCCCCAAGCCGCTGAGCCATGTGATCCTGACCCACTACCACGCCGACCACATCTACGGCCTGCAGGAGTTCAAGAAGGCCGGCGCGCGCATCATCGCCCACCAGGCGGCGCGCGAGTATTTGAACAGCGAGACCGCCGCCCAGCGCCTGCGTGCCAGCATTGCCGAGGGCCTGGTCGAGCCCGGCACCACGCTGGTGGCTGCCGATCAGTGGGTGGACCATGAGACCCGGCTAAGCGTGGGTGGGCTGGAGATCCAGCTCACCCCGGTCGGGCCGGCTCACACGCCGGAGGACCTGAGCGTATGGCTGCCGGCCGACAAGCTGCTGTTCGCCGGCGATCTGGTGTTTCGCGGCCGCATCCCCTTTGTCGGCCAGGCCGACAGCCGGCGCTGGGTGGCCTCGCTGGACCGCCTGCTGACCCGTCCGGCCGCCGTTATCGTCCCGGGCCACGGCCCGGCCTCCACCCAACCGGGCGAGGCCTTGCAGGACCTGCTGCTGACGCGCGACTACCTGGCCTATCTGCGCGCCACCATGGGCCGGGCGGCGCGCGAGATGACACCCTTCGATGAAGTCTACGCTGCCACCGACTGGTTGCGCTACGAGGCTTTGCCGTTGTTCAAGCTGGCCAACCGCATGAACGCCTATAACACCTATCTGCTGATGGAGCAGGAGAAGGACTAAAGCGCCGGTCACGCGCTTCTGTTAACTTCCGCGCTCGCTAGAACAAGGGGACCGTCGCATGAGCGAGACCAAAAACAGGCCGCAACCACCTGCGGCCGCACAACTACAAGGCATTCGACGGGGTATCGAAAAGGAGAGCCTGCGCGCGCTGCCTGATGGCCGCCTGGCCCTGACCCCGCACCCGCTGGCGCTGGGCTCGGCCCTGACCCATCCGCACATCACCACTGACTTCAGCGAATCACAGCTGGAGTTGATCACCGGTGTGCATCCCGATGTCGAGGCCGCGCTGACCGAGCTCCGCGAGGTCCACCAGTCGGTCTACCAGGTCCTGCAGGCCGAGGGCCAGGAGCGCCTGTGGGTTAGCTCCATGCCCTGCGGCCTGCCGACCGACGAAACCATCCCGCTGGGGCGTTACGGCCACTCCAACGTCGGCCGCGCCAAGAGCGTCTACCGCATGGGCCTGGGCCAGCGCTATGGCCGGCGCATGCAGACCATCTCGGGTATCCACTACAACTGGTCGCTGCCGGGCGTTACGACCGAGCAGTACTTCGGCCTGATCCGCAATTTCCGCCGCCACTCCTTCTTGCTGCTCTATCTCTTTGGCGCCTCGCCGGCCCTGTGTTCGAGCTTCGTCGAGGGCCGCGCGCACGAGTTGCATCCGCTGGGCACGCACACCTATCACATGCCTTACGGCACTTCGCTGCGCATGGGCCGATTGGGCTACCAGAGCGACGCGCAGGCCTCGCTCTCGGTCAGCTACAACAGTCTGGAGAGCTACGCGGCCTCGCTGCAAGAGGCATTGACCCGGCCCTATCCGGCCTATGAGAAGCTGGGCGTGCGTGGCGTCGGCGGCGACTACAACCAGCTCAGCCCCACGCTGCTGCAGATCGAGAACGAGTTCTACGGCACGATACGCCCCAAGCGCGTGATCCGCTCCGGCGAGCGCCCGCTGCACGCTCTGCGTGAGCGGGGCGTTGAATACGTCGAGGTACGCTGCATGGACCTCGACCCCTTCGAGCCGCTGGGCATCAATGCCCAGACCATGCGCTTCCTCGACATCTTCCTCTTGCACTGCCTGCAGACCGACAGCCCGCCGGACAGCCCCGACGAGATCGCCGCGCTGGCCAACAATCAGCACCTGACCGCCGCCCGCGGCCGCGAGCCTGGCTTGCGCCTGGCCCGCCACGGCGCCGAGATCACGTTGGCCGACTGGGGTGCCGAGCTGCTGGACGGTTGCGCGCCGATTGCGGCGGCCCTCGATGCGGCCCACGGCGGCATGGCCTATCAGGCGGCGCTGGCCGATGCCCGCCTGACCCTGGCCCAGCCCCAGCGCAGCCCTTCGGCCCGGGTACTGGCCGCAATGGCGCAGGACTTCGGCGACAGCCATGTGGCCTTCATCCGCGCGCAGTCCGAGCAAACCCGCCAGGCCCTGCTGGCCTTGCCCTTCGGCCCCGAGCTGCAGCACCGCTTTGCCGCGATGGCCGAGGCCTCGGTGGCCGAGCAGCGCCGTATCGAGGCCGCCGATGTGATGGACTTCGAGAGCTATCGGCAGCGCTATTTGGCGCCGCAAAGCTTGTTTGTCTGAACGGCCGCAGGGCCGGCCCGCTCAGGGCTTCAGATAGGCGAAGCCCTCGCGAGTCTGCAAGCGAGCCGCCCGCAGTACGCCGGAAGGCGTGAATTCGGCGTCCATCACAAAGGCCTTCTTGTCGAGGTTGCGGTTCTTCAAGGTGATCTCGCAAACCTCGAACTTGACGCCGCGTGCCACCAGGGCCGAGACCAGGGGCGCGTAGTCAATGTTCGGGTTGTTTTTGTCCTTGGCGCCTTCCAGCAGGAAGTCCACCCCCTCAGCATGCGTCACAACGATGATCTGGGTGTCGGGCGCCACGTCGAGATGGTTGCGGATGTTGCGCAGGCCCTTGGTGGCCTGGAGGGCCGCGTTGTCGATGTGATAGACGACCTTGTCGGCCGCAGCGGCAGTCTGGGCGATGACGGGTAGGGACATGGGCAGCGACAGGGCCAACGCGAGGCCGGCCAGCAGGGCAGTTCTTCGGATGTTCATCGCGGTTTCTCCATCAGTGAGTCGGGCTTCAGGGCAGGCGCAGCTCGGCCAGCTTCCAATGCAGCAGGCCGTCGCGTCTGAGCACCAGGTCCACCGGCTCCTCGTCCTCGCCCAGCTTGCGGACGCTGAAGACAAAGCGGTCGGGGCCCTCATAAGCCATGTGGGTCTGCAATTTGCCGGGTTGCGCCGGCTCGCCGCCGATGCCGGTAGCGGCGGCCATCGGCTGCTGGCCTTGCAGCAGTCGGGCCAGGCTTTCGGGTGTGATCAGGCTGTCCACCATCGGGCCCAGCAAGGCGCCGGCCACCGCCGCGCCCATCACATGGGCGCGGCTGGGCTGCCCCTGCTCGTCGCGTTCAGTGCCAATCAGACGGGCCTGCACGCCGGTCTTCAAGCTCTGGCGCAGCGCCGGGAAATCGACATAGCCGGCCAGCTTGGCGGCATCCTGTGCCGCCGCCGCGCTGCGGATCTGGTGCAGGGCCAGATAGGGGGTGGCGTAGAAGCACAGGCCAGCCAGCAGGACGGCCGCAACGCTCAGCTTGTGCCGGCTGCGCATCACAAGCTGGCGTTGACGCGCAGCGATTCAAGCCGCAGCGCCAGCGACTGTTCCAGCGCGCTGAGTGCCCGCTGCAGGCCTTGGCGCTCATCCGCATCGGTCGCCAGCTCGACGGCGGCGCGCAGCCGCGCCCGCTCGTGAAACAGCTCGACCTCGGGGGGCACATAGCCGGCGTTCTTCAAGATCTTGAAGGGCATGCGCAGGGCCTCGGGCGTCGCTTGCCAGCCCTCATCGTCCACGTCTAGCGGCCGGCCATAGCCCTTGGCCGCCGCCAGCTCGCCGCACGCGGCGGCCTCGCGCAGCTTGCGGGCAATCTCTTCATCGAGCGTCATCGCGAACAACCTACCTTTCCGATAGGGCCAGTTTGATGCCGAAGGACAGGAACAGCGCGCCGATGCCTCGGTTCAGCCAGCGCGCCAGCCCAGCGCCGACACGCAGGCGGCTGCTGGCCAGCGCGGTGCAGACCGCCAGGAAGTGGCACCACAGCATGCCGTTGAGATTGAAGATCGCGCCCAGCAGGATGAAGGCCAGGGCCTTGTGCGGCGCCTCGGGTGCGATGAACTGCGGCACAAAGGCCAGGAAGAACAGCGCCACCTTGGGGTTCAGCACATTGGTCAAAAAGCCCTGGGCGAAGATCTTGCGGTAGGGCAGAGCAGCGGGGGGCGCTGCTGGCGAGGCCGGGCCGGCCTGCTTGCGGCTCAGCAGCATCTGCAGCCCGATCCAGACCAGATAGGCCGCACCCACCCACTTGATCACGGTGAAGGCCCAACTCGACGCCGCCAGCAGCGCCGACAGGCCCAGCGCCGCCGCCAGCACATGCACACAGGTGCCGGCGCCTATGCCCAGCGCCGCCGCCGAGCCGGCGCGCCAGCCCTGAGTGGCGCTGCGCGTCATGATCAGGATGGAGTCCGGCCCCGGTGCGATATTGAGCAGCAGTCCGGAAATGATGAACAGGGTCAGGTCTTGGGTGCCGAGCATGATGAGCGACTGTAAGCCCTGCGGCAAGGCCGGACGATGGTCATGGCCGCTGGCCCAGCTCGAAGCACATGATGCAAAAGTCTTCCCGCACCTGCTCGTGCAACTGCGCACCCAGCCGAGCATAAAAGCCCGGTCCGTCGGTGCCCAAAAAGAGCCGGGGCAGGCCCAGGTGCTGCGCCTGGGCGAGCAGGGTGCGCACCAGTGCGCTGCCAATGCCTTCGCCGCGCCGGCCCTGGCTGACCACCATGGCCGCCAGCCAAGGCCGCAGATGGGCGCGCTGCGCGTCGTCGTTCTCGATCAGATTGATGGTCCCCAGCAGCTCGCCGTCCTCAACGGCGATCAGGCTCAGCGGAATGCGGTCGGGGTCCGTGGCGTTGCGCAGATGGGCGACCAGATCGGCCAGGCTGTACCCGCCCTCGACCTCGCGCCAGAACTCCTCGTAGATCAACCGCGCGACCGGCTCGATCAGCCCGGGGCACCGGTAAAGCGGCATCACCTCGACGCTCATGCGGGTCTGAGCCCCTGGTCACGGCTGACATCGGGCTGTGCCTCGTCGGGCAGCGGCGTTCCAGCATCCCAGTCCTGCAGCACCGCCTCGGCGTGAGCCCGGTCGGCTTCATCCACCATCAGGCGCAGTAGACCGCAGGCCGGCAGCTCACCGACCCCGCCCAGCAGATGCTCGCCCAGCAGCCAGGCCTGCAGGCCCTGCTGCCGCAACAGACCCAGCAAGAGATGGCCCTCGATGGCACTGTCCAGTTGGCGCAAGGTGATACGGCTCATGGCGAGTCAGCTTACCCCACCCCGCTGCGGCCAGCACGCACAATAGAGCGGACACCATGCTTCATACCGCACGCATCGCACCGCTGCAAACCCTCTTGGCTTGGCTCGCCAGCTGGGGGCGGCTGCTGCATTTCGGCGCGCGGCTGCTGGTGCTGGCGCTGGCGCCGTCCAGCTACCGCCGCTCGCAGCGCCTTCTGATACTGCGTACCTTGTACATGGCCACCGCGCCGCTGCTGCCGGGCTTTGCGATCGCCTCGGCGGTCGCCGCGCAGATCGTCATTCGTATCGTGCTGGCCACCGCGCTGAGCTATGGGCTGAGCCGCTATGCGCTGGATGTGCTGGTGCGCACCCTGGTGCTGGAGCTGATCCCGCTGTCGGCCGCACTGTTCGCAGCCGTGCGCTACACCTTGCCGGCCGCCGAGCAGGTGCGCCGCCAGCGCCAGCAGGGCCTGCACAAGGCGGCGCTGGCGCGCGGCCTCGACCCGCTGCGCGATGAGGTGCTTCCTCGCGCGCTGGCCGGGGTGTTTGCCGCGATCGCGCTGACCCTCTTGAGCAGCTTCATCACTCTGGTGCTCAGCTATCTGGCCGTCTACGGATTCAGCGGCTGGGGCATTGAGGGCTTCACCCGCACCGTCGGCCAGGTGTTCAGCCCGGTGATCGTCCTGATCTTCGGCCTGAAGACCCTGCTGTTGAGCCTGGCCGTGGCCATCATCCCGATGGTGCCGCTGGCCCGCGAGGAGAGCCTGGTCGGCCGCGCTGACATCGCCCGTTTGGCGCGGCTGCTGGCGGTGGTGCTGCTGATCGAGCTGCTGTCCCTGGTGGGCAACTACTATTGAGCCATGACGGACAAGCAAGACCTGCCCCCGATTGACGCGCCGCCGCCGGTCGCCAACCTGGACCTGAAGGCCCGACTGCTGCTGCTGGCGGTGGCCCTGCTGCTGGCGGCGGCGGTGGCCTATGTGCTGTATGCGCGCGGCGCCTTCGAGCGCGCCCAAACCCTGGTGCTGGTGGCCGACAGTGCCGAGGGCGTGGTCGTCGGGATGGACCTGAGCTTCGCTGGCTTCGCGATCGGCCGGGTCCGGCGCATCGAGCTGTCGGAGGCCGGCAAGGCCCGCATCGTCATCGATGTGCCTCTGAAGGACGCGCGCTGGCTGCGCACGAGCAGTGTGTTCACGATGGAGAGCGGCCTGGTCGGCGCGCCGCGCATCCGCGCCTACAGCGGCATCCTGGCCGACCCGCCGCTGCCCGACGGCGCCGAGCGTGAGGTATTGATCGGAGACGCCGCCGCCGAGATCCCGCGCCTGATGGCCGGCGTGCGCGACCTGCTGGCCAATCTCAGCGCCATCACCGCCGACGATGCGCCGCTGAACAACACCTTGCGCAATGTCCAGGCCACCACCGCGCGCCTGAACGGCCCGGGCGGCGCGCTCGGCGCGCTGATGGGCGATGAGCAGGACGCGAAGAAGATCATCCTGACCCTGGACCGGACCAATGTGCTGCTGGCGCGCCTGGACGGCCTGGTTGCCAAGGCCGACAGCCAGGTCTTCGGCGAGCAGGGCCTGGTGCGCGACACGCGCGCCACCGTGGCCCAGCTCAACGAGCTGCTGGGAGAGGCCCGCTCCAGCCTGAAGAAGGCCGAGGCCATCCTGCAGGACGTGCAAGGCATCACCGGCAACGCCCGCGCCGCCACCGAAGACCTGGGCCAGCTACGCGCCGAGGTCGAGGCCAGCCTGCGCAAGGTCGAGCAGCTGCTCAATGAGGTCAACAGGCGCTGGCCCTTCAAGCGCGACACCGAGATCAAACTGCCATGAAGAAGCCCCCAGGCCGGCGAGGCACGTCGCCCGCCCCCCGAGGGGGCGCTGAGTCAGCTCGGGAGCGGCCCTTCGCTGACTCAGTCCGCAGGCTTGCACTGCTGGCCGCGCTCGCGCTGACCGGCTGCTCCAGCGGCCCACCGCCACCGGACTGGCAGATGAATGCCAAGAGCGCGCTGGAGCGCGCTACCGAGGCCTATCTGGCCGGTAACAGCCGGGTCGCCGCGTTGGACTTCGAGCGCGCCCGCGCCGAGCTGGCCCGCACCGGCCGCGCCGACTTGCTGGCCCGCGCCCTGCTGACCGAATGCGCCGCGCGCGTGGCCAGCCTGGAATTCGACGACGAGTGCGCCGGCCTCGCCTCGCTGGCTCCAGATGCCGGTCCGGCCGAGCGCGTCTATGCCGCCTATCTTGCCGGCCGCGCCGACGTTCAACAGCAGGACCTGGCACTGCTGCCCGAAGCGCAGCGCCAGGCCCAGCCGGCGGCCATCGCCGACCCACTGGCGCGGCTGGTGTCCATGGGCGTGCGGCTGCGGCGCGGCGAAACTGTTGATGCGACGCTCGCGGTAGACACCGCCTCGGCGCAGGGATGGCGAAGGCCGCTGCTGGCCTGGTTGCATCAGCAGCTCCGGCAGGCGGAGGCGGCGGGGGATGCGGCGGCAGCGCAACGCGCGAGGCGCAGGATGGCGCTGGTACTGGGGTCGTAGGCAACGGGCGCGCCGGGTGCAACGAAGAGCCACCGATTGCGCTTGTTGCGTGCAGCCTCGCCCGCGCGAGCTTCGCCCCAAAGGGTGACTCCCCGGCGTCTGATTGCACCGGACACTTCCATTTCTGGCGTGATCCGCGCCCTCGAAAGCCAGCCGCTCATCATGATGAAGCGCGTGTTCCCGCCTGTTGTTTCTCTTCTTGCCGGCCTGAGCTTGCTCGCCTGCGGCGAAGGCGCGGGTTCGAGTTCCGCCGCCGAGGAGCACCAGCGCGCCGTCGCGCGCGCCAATGCCGAGGAGGCCGAGGCTCGCGCACTGGGCAGCGACTTGCCCTGCGAGCAAGTACAGCAATGCGCCAACTTGAGCTCTCTGCAGCTTGGTACGCGCTGTTCGAACTACCTGTACCAGCCCTATTGCCTCGCCGCCCCGACGGCCGTGGCGGCCAGCGCGGCCGCCGCCGAGCAACGAGCGTTGGCCAGCCAAGCCAACGCGCTCGCGCCACCCTCGAACATGGCCTGCCCGGCCGCCGTCAATCCGCAGCCGCTGCTCAATGGCACGGCGGGGCGCTGCCGCGTAGCTTCATCGGCCTGCGCTGAGATCCATCTCAATGCAAAGCTGAGCTGAGTGCCTAACGCCCATACTGCGGAGTCAACCGTCGATCGAGGCAAGGGCGACCAGACAGGGTCAGCCCACAGACCGCAAGCGCTCTCGGCGTTTTTTGGGGTGCAGGTCTGATGAGAAAATCAGGACCCGACCGACGGCTCCCTCGCTTTGTTTTGGCCCTGCGCCTGATCCTGTGCGACCAGCCGCCGGTTGCGCAGCAACAGCTCGTGCCGATGGCGAATCGAGTCGGGCAGGGGTTTGCGAGCGCCAAGTTCTCGGCAAAGGTCAGGCCTTGCCGGGACCGTGGCAAGCACAGGCCTCGCCATGGGCGGCCGCCACCAGCTCTTCCAGGATGCCGCAGCCATGGGCGTCGTGATCGGCGTCGCAGCGGGCCTTCAGTGCCACCAGCTGCTTCTCCAGCGCCTGCATGCTGGCCAGGCGCGCCCGCACCTTGGCCAGTTGTGCCTCAACCAGGCCGTCGACGCTTGCGAGCTGGGCCGGGTCCTGGCTGTGCACGCTGGCCAGCAGCAGCGCCACATCGGCCAGCGACATGTCCAGCGCCCGGCAGTGGCGAATGAAGGCCAGGCGCTCCAGATGCGGCTGCGCATAGTCGCGATAGCCGTTTGCGCTTCGCGCCGGGCCGGGCAACAGGCCGCTCTTCTCGTAGAAGCGGATGGTCTCGATATCGACCCCGGTGGCCTGGCTGAGTGCTCCGATGCGCATGGCTGCAGATCCTTTCGCAGCCAGCATAGCTCGACTGTGAAGCGGCTACAGGCTTGCCGGCCGTGCTGTGGCGACGGGTTTACAAAGACAGGGACAGGATTGGACGGACAAGGGGTGCCGGCTCGCGCCATCCGCCTCTAAACTCGGTGCTGTATCGAGGGTCCGAGCATGAGTCTGTGCAGCCGACGTCGAAGTGCGTCAACCGCCACACCACCAACCCAGCTGGGCGGCAAGGCTCGCGGAGCATGAGCGGTCCAGCGGCCGGGCCGCCCCAGTCCCTGCAGGCGCTGCAGGCAGCCATTGCAGCGCTGGAGTCGCAGCGCGCCTTGCTGGGTGAAGCTGTGGTTGATGTCGCGGTGGCTGGTCTGCAGGCTCAGGCAAAGGCTTTGCAGGCCGGCGCTGCCGGCTGCGCGCCGGCGCAGACCCAGGCGTTGCGGCTGGTCAGCATCCTGTTCCTGGATGTGGTGGGCTCCACCGCGCTGGGCCAGCGGCTCGACCCGGAAGAAATCCACGCGGTGATGGATGGCGCGATGGCGCGCTTTACCGGCGTGGTGCGGGCCCATGGCGGCCGTGTCCTGCAGTACGCGGGCGACAACCTGCTGGCCGGCTTCGGCGCCGACGAGGTGCAGGAAGACGATGCCGAGCGTGCCGCGCGCTGCGGTCTGGCGCTGCTTGCCGCCGGTCGTAGCGTGGCGCAGCAGGTGCAGGACGAACATGGTCATCAAGGCTTTGACGTGCGGGTCGGCATTCATTCCGGCCAGGTGCTGCTGGGTGGCGGCGTCGACGCCGAGGGCACGATACGCGGCAGTGCGGTCAACATCGCTGCACGCATGGAGCAATGCGCGCCGCCCGGGGGGCTGCTGATCAGCGTGGACACCTACCGGCTGGTGCAGGACCGCTTCGATGTGCAACAGGGTCAGGCCTTGCACATCAAGGGCGTTGACGTGCCGATGCTCACGTTTCGGGTTGAGCGGGAGCGCCCGCGAAGCGCCCAGCAGGTGCGGCATGGCCTGGATGCCGTGAGCGCAGGCCTGGTGGGCCGCGACGCCGATCTAGCACGGATGCGGACCGCACTGGCCGTCGTGCAGGCCGGGCGGACCCAGCAACAAATCACCGTCATCGGCGAGGCTGGCCTGGGCAAGACGCGCTTGCTGGCTGAGTTTGAGGCGGGCTTGTCGACTCCGGGCCCAGGCGGCGGCCCGTTGCACGCCAGCGCCCATCCTCGGGGGCTGCATCAGCCTTATGGCGTGATCCGGGATCTGCTGTTCCGATGCTTCGATGTGCAGGACGGCGACCCCTTAGCGCTGGCCCAGGCAAAGCTGGCCGATGGCCTGGCGCCTTTGTTCGGCGAGCGCGCCGATGAACAGACCGCGCTGCTGGGCCAGCTGATCGGGCTGGACTACCGCGCCAGCCCTTTTATCGCCGGCATCCTGCAGGACGGTCGGCAGTTGCGGGCGCGCGGCCTGCATGCCTGGATCGAGTTCTTGCGCCTGTCCTGCGCGCGGCTGCCGCCCCCCGCCGTGCTGGTGCTGATGCTGGACGATCTGCACTGGGCCGATGAGGGCTCGCTCGATGCCATCGGGCACCTGAGCGCCGCTGGCAGCGAGCTGCCGCTGCTGATGCTGTGCGCCGCGCGGCCCGAGTTGCTGGAGCGGCGGCCCGGCTGGGCTGAGGCCTGGCCGGCGTGCACCCGCCTGGCGCTGGCGCCGCTGGACCTGACGGACCGCCAGACGCTGGCGTGCGCACTGCTGCGCCAGCTGGGCGAGCCGGCGGGGGCTGCCGCGCAGCAGTTGCAGCAGCTGCTGATTGAGCGCACCGACGGCAACCCCTTCCATATGGAGGCGCTGCTGCAGATGCTGGTGGACCAGGGCGTGCTGGATGCCTCCGCCGCGCCCTGGCGGCTGTCCTGCGAAGGCCTGCAGGTGCCTACCACGCTGGTTGGCGTACTGCAGGCCAGACTGGATGCGCTGCTGATGCCGCAGCGGCGCGCGCTGCAGCAGGCCAGCGTGATCGGCGCCGTGTTCTGGGACGAGGCGCTGGCCGCGCTCGACGGGCATGCGCCGCAAGCGCTGGGCGCGCTGAGCCAGCGCGGGCTGGTGCTGCCTCAGGACGGCGGCGCTTTCGCCGATGCGATGGAATTTGCCTTCCGGCATCACCTGCTGCATGACGTCACCTACGGCACCGTGCTCAAAAATGACCGGCGCGAGCAACACCGCTGCGCTGCGCTGTGGTTGGAGGCGCGCAGCGCGGGCCGGGCGGGCGAGTTCGCCGGCCTGATCGCCGAGCATTTCGAGCGCGCCGGCCTCCCGGACCGCGCCGCCGAACACTGGGCCCTGGCGGCCCAGGAAGCGGTCGCCCGCCATGCCGACAGCGCGGCGCTGGCCCATGCCGATCGCGCGCTGGCGCTGGATGTCGGCGCTGACCCGCAACGGCGCTTCGCGATGCTGCGCGTGTGCGTCCATGCGTGGTCGCGCCACGGCGATATGGCCGAGCACGAGCAGGCCATCGCGGCGCTGGAAGCCGAGGCGGATGCGCAGGATGACGAGGTGCTTCGGCTGATTGCCGCGCAAAGCCGCATGAACCGCCTGTGCCAGAACGGCGACTACGAGCAGGCCCATGCCCTGGGCCTGAGCCGCCTGGCCGCGGCCGCTGCGCTGGCCCCGGCCGAGGCGGCCAAGGTGCATAACGCCTTGATCATGGCGCTGGGCCGTCAGGGTCGCCATGGGGAGGCGCGCATGCATGCGCAGGCCGCGTTGACCCTCGCGCGCGCCTGCGCAGACGGCTACACCGAGGCCTCCGTGCTGAACAATCTGAGCGTCGGCCATTTAGCCGAACGCCGTTTTCAGCAGGCCTTCGCCAGTGGCGAGCAGGCGCTGTCCAAGTACCAGAGCATCGGCAGTCGCTACGGCGAGGCCATTGCCTTGCTGAATCTGGCCTACACCGCCCAGCAGTGCGGCATGGTGCAACAGGCCCGCGAGCAGCTTTGCAAGCTGCTGCAGCTCTGCGATGCCATTGATCACCGGCAGATCGGTGCGCAGGCGCGCTGCAATCTGGCCGGCGTGCTGGTCGATCTGGGGCAGGCGCAACAATCGCTGGACTATGCCCTCGACGGCATCCGCATGGCGCAGAAAATCGGCGACCGCTATATCCAATGCACCGGTCATGACGCCGCCTTTCAGGCTTGCTATCTGCTGGGTCGATGGCGCGAGGCCGTCGAGCATGGTCGGCTGGCGCAGGTGGGTCTTGCTGCCAGCGGCGAGCCGGCGCAGGCGCTGGCCTGCGAAGCCGGCGTCGCCTGCGCTTTGCAGCAGGCCGGTGACGCCAGCGGCGCGCGGGCCGGTGTCGAGGCCGTGCTGGCGGCGGTGGGCGGCCGCGGTGGCTGGCAGGACGACGAGGCGGACGCCGCCATCTGGTGCGCCCGCGTGCTGGCGCAGCAGCAGGATCCGCGTGACGCCCCATGCTTGGCCGCCACCCTGGCCGCCGCCCGGCGCGGGCTGACGGCGCAGGCGGCGATCTTCGAGGATCCGATCCAGCGTGCGCAGTTCCTGCAAGCGACGGCTCTGCGCCGCGAGTTGCAGCTGACCTGACGCGGCCTGACGCGACCGTTCACGGCACGACGCCGAGAGTAAGCCCGGCATCGGCCGAGCTCCTTTCTGTGGCATCGTCCCGGCCTATGAGCGAGATCCGTGCCCTGCTGCTGACCGACGTGGTGGACAGCACCCACCTGTCCACCCTGCTGGGTGACCATGACATGGCCCGGCTGTGGGCGGCGCACGACCGCGTGGCGCGCGATCTGCTGCCGCTGCATGGCGGCCGTGAGATCGACAAGACCGACGGCATGCTGCTGCTGTTTGAGCAGGTCGGCCAGGCGCTGGCCTATGCCCGCGCCTATCACGCGGCGCTGGCCGGCCTGCACATCCCGCTGAAGGCGCGCGCCGGCCTGCATGTGGGTCCGGTGATCCTGCGCGAGAACGCTCAAGACGATGTGGCGCGCGGCGCCAAGCCGCTGGAGGTCGAGGGCCTGGCCAAGCCGACCGCAGCGCGCGTGATGGCTCTGGCCCAGGGCGGGCAGACCCTGCTGAGCGCCGAGGCGCGGCAGGCGCTGGGCGAGCTCGCCGCCGGCCGCGTGCAGTCGCATGGCCATTGGCTGATGAAGGGCGTGGCCGAGCCGCTGGAGCTGTTCGAGGTTGTGGTGGCGGACGGGGGGGCGATTGCCGCGCCGCCCGATGGCGACAAGAGCTACCGCGTTGCCCGGGTCGGCGAGCGCTGGCTGCCGATCCGGCAGATCCCGAACAACCTGCCCGAGCAGCTGAGCTCCTTCATCGGCCGAGAGCGCGAGCTGGGCGAGATCAAGCAGCGCCTGCAGCAGACCCGCTTGCTGACCTTGCTGGGCATGGGCGGTCTGGGCAAGACGCGGCTGTCGCTGCAGGTCGCCAACGAGCTGCGCGCCGAGTTCCCCGATGGTGTCTGGTTCCTCGACCTGGCGCCGCTGCGCGATGGTGCCCTGGTGCTGGCCGAGGCCGCCCAGGTGCTGGGAGTGCGCGAGGAGCCGGGCCGGCCTTTGCTGCAGACGCTGACCGCGCATCTGAAAACGCGCCGCGCACTGATCGTGATGGACAACTGCGAGCACCTGCTGCAGGCCTGCGCGAGCCTGGCCCACGCGCTGCTGAAGGCGGCACCGGAGGTGCGCCTGCTCGCGTCCAGCCGCGAGGCGCTGCATGTGCCGGGCGAGCAGGCCTATCCGGTCCAGCCCCTGCCGTTGCCTGGGCGGGCTGCCGGGATCGCGGAGCTGGCGGCCTCGACGGCGGTGCGCCTGTTCGTCGCGCGGGCCCAGGCCCACAAGTTCGGCTTCGAGCTGACGCCCGAGCAGGCGCCGGCGATCGCCGAGCTGGTGACGCGGCTGGAAGGTATCCCGCTGGCGCTGGAGCTGGCGGCGGCGCGCGTGCGTCTGCTGAGCGTGGCCGACATCAACAAGCGCCTGAGCGACCGCTACAAGCTGCTGACCGGCGGCGACCGGGTGCTGCAGCAGCGCCAGCAGACGCTGCGCGCGCTGGTCGATTGGTCGCACGAGCTGCTGGGCGAGGCGGAGCAGCAGCTGTTCCGCCGCCTGGGCGTGTTTGCCAGCGGCTTCGACCTCGCCGCCGCTGAGCAGGTCTGCGCGCAGGCGCCGCTGGACAGCCTGGACGTGCTGGACCTGCTGGGTTCGCTGGTCGAGAAGTCATTGGTGCTGATGGATACGGCGCCCGACGGCGCACGCTATCGACTGCTGGAAACGCTGCGCGAGTACGCACGCGAGAAGCTGGTACAGGCCGGCGAGGAGGCGCTGTTGGAGGCTGCGCATTGCCAGCATTATTTCGGCGTGGCCAAGCAGATTCGCAACGGCATGCAGGGGCCGGAGCAGGGGCGGTGGGCCGAGTGTGGCGATGTGGAGCTGGACAATCTGCGCGCGGCTTTTCGGTTCGCGCTGCAGGCGCCGGATGAGATGGTTTTTGTCGCGGCCAAGATGGTGATTGCGCTGCAGAACTTCTGGATTCTGCGCGGCCATGTCAGCGAAGGGCGGGAGCAGGTGCGGGCCTTGCTCGGGGTGCCGCGCGTGCGGGCGGATGACTTCTTCCACGCGCATGCGCTGTATGTGGGGGCTTGTCTGGCCGATGCGCAAAGCGACCACGACGCGGCTCTGCGGCTGCTCGCCATCAGCCTGGAACTGCGCCGTCAGCTTAGCAACCCGGTCGACATTGCCGCGACCTTGTCCACGATGGCGGTATCGCGGCTGCGATCAGGGGACGCGGTCAGCGCGCTGGGTGCAGGCCTGGAAGCGCTGGCGCTGTTTGCCACGGCCGGCCACCGCGTCGGCGAGAGCATCGCCTTGCTACAGCTGGGCCAGATCGAGGCCTTTCGAGGTGAGGAAGCCCAGGCGCGTCGGCATTTGCAGGCAGCCTTGGCCCTGGCTCGCGAGCTGGCGCACCCCGAGACCGAAGCCGATGTCGAAGCATTGTTGGGCCAGATGGCGCTGGCTGCCGGTGATGCGGAGGCGGCGGGCCGGCATTTCGAGCGTGCACTGCAAATTTGTCGGGCGGCCGCAGACTTGCGTGGCCAGGCCAATGCCTTGGGCTGGCAGGGCCGGCTGGATTTGCTGGGCGGCCGGCCCGGGCCGGCCGCTGCCAAGCTGGGTGAGGCCTTGGTGGCCTTTGCCGCCTTCGAGATGCGCGAACATATGTTGACCTGCCTGGAGGAGCACGTCGAGCTGGCCCGGCAGCTGGGAGGCCGGGATGGGGCGTTGCGGCTGGCGGCGGCGGCCGAACAGCTGCGTGCCAATGCTCAGCTGAAACGCTCGGCAGCGGCCCAGCAGCGCTGGACGGCGTTGCTGCAGGATCTGCGCGGCAACGCAGGCCCGGCCTTCGACGTGCTGTGGCAGCAGGGGCAGGCCTGGAGTACCGAGCAGGCCCTGCGCCAGGCGCAGGCGCTGACGGCCTCCCCCAACTGCCGATAGCCGAGGGCTCAGCGTTGGCTGCGGCGGCGCTGCCGCGAGGCCAACGCTGCGGCACCCAGGGCGAGGCCACTGAGCAGCAGCGTTGCCGGTTCGGGTACCTGGTTGTTGGCATCGGTGCGTGCCAGTACGATCCCACCGTTCTCGCGCGTGATGCGGTAGCCTACATCGCGGCCGCTGGCATCGACGCCGAGCTTGCTCTGGCCCAGGTCGTCGCTGTGGAAGACGGTGATCTCAATGTCCTCGGTGCTGGCGAAGCCCAGCAGATTGACGCAGGGGGCACCGCAGCTCTCGCCAACGGCAATCGTGGGCATGTAGTAGTTGCCAATGCTCATCAGGTCGAAATACTTGCCCGGGGCGACGGCGCCACCGACGAAGTCATTGAAATAGCCGGTACCCACCGTGTTCAGACCGACGACGAAGCCATCCAGCACCCACAGGAAGTTGCTGCTCAAGGCCAGATTGACGGTCTCGAGATTGGCTGGGTTGGCGGTTTCGTAGATATTGAAGTCGAAGTTCACCGCCACCGGGCCGCCGCAACTCGCCACCGCGTTCACTAGCACCAGCCCAGCGGCATTGCCGGCACAGCTGTCGGCGACGTTGAAGCTGAAGGCGCCGCTGTACGAAACGCCAGGCAGCACGGGGCCGAAGGCGGGGTCGACATTGCCGGTGACGTAGCCCGCCTGCGCGGCGCCGAGCGCGCCCATACCCAGGCTCATTGCCAAGGCAGCGCGTGCCAAGCCCTTGCTGATCCTGCTGCTTCTCATGCTTCTCTCCCTGTTGATACGCGGTGCAAGCGGCCAGATGCCTGTTGATCCCGTGCGTGTGCCGAAACGACAAGACGCCGGGCCCTTGTGCGTGGGGAAGCATGCAAGCAAGAGCAATGCCTGACCCCGCAAACAAGCGCCTGAGGCTGGCGCGGCAAGGGCTCTGCTTCTGTGGGGCCAGGTCTTGCGCGGCCGAGCTGTCATTAATTCCGACTCAGGGATTGCCCTGGATCCGCTCGATCACGGCGCAGGCTTGAGTACGCTTTCGCCGACCGAACCGGTACCTGCAATGCCACCTTGTAGCGCCTGATGAGAGAGCGGCGACACCCGGGCTGCGCCCAGGCCACTGTTTCTCCGCAGCACCAATCAATGCGCAAGGAACCAAAAGAAAAGGCCCCGCGTTGCACGCGGAGCCCCTGCACCAAACCGTGCCGATGAATCTGTTTAATCGACGTTGCCGGTGATCAATCCGTCGGTCTTGGCTGGCGGGACGAAGTCTACGTTCCCCGTGACGAGGGCGCCGCCGCTCACATGCACCAGTTCGTCCAGGCCGAGTTCGCGAGGCAGTTCTTGCGGCGTCACGGGCGTGGTTGGCTTGGGTTCGATCATGATGAAGAAGCTCCCTTACTGAATGAAGTTGCTGTAGCAGGCAATGAGCCCGCTGAAATGCTCTGCGGGCCGGCCAACGTAGATCACGGCGTCGCCGGCCGCGGTATCAGATGCGCCGTCCGCAGGCCGCGCGCCGGCCGCGCTCAGAACAGCGCCGTCACCCGAACCGTGCCGTCCATGTGCTCGCTCCTGACCTGGCTGGCGCCCTGCCTGGCCAGGCGGATCATGTGCTCGTTGCTCGGCAGGATCTCGGCGACGAAGCCCAGCACGCCGGCGACTCGGGCATGGGCGGCCAGATGGTGCTGCAGCTGGGCGCCCAGGCCCGTGCCCTGCCAGTCGGGATGGACGATGAAGGCGGTCTCCGCCAGATTGGTGCTGGGGTCCAGCACATAGAGCGCATGGGCAACGACCTGGGGGTCCTCGCGGGGGCCGGTGACGGCCACCAGGGCTACTTCGGTCTCCCAGTTCACATTGCACAGGCGTTGCACATCAGCGATCGACAGGCCGCGGATCCGGCGGAAGAAGCGGGTGTAGACATCGCGCTCGGGCATGCGGTGGAACAGCGCGCGCACCGCGTCGCCATCGGCCGCGCCAGCCGGGCGCAGCAAGACCTGGCGCCGGTCCTTCAGCGTGATCTGTGCCTCCTCCTCGACCGCATAGGCGCGCAGATTGCGCAGCTGCTGCTCGGCCGGCAGATAGCCCAGCGTCTTCGCCTGCTCCAGCAGCGCGGCGCGGTGATCGGGATGGGCGATCTGTATCAGCGCCACGGCGCGTTCGCGGATGCTCTTGCCGAACAGGTAGGCGATGCCGTACTCGGTGATCACGTAGTGCACATCGCTGCGTGCGATCGCGACGCCCTCTCCGACCTGAAGCATGCCGCGGATCCGCGACATTTTGCCTTCTTCATCGGACGAGGCCAGGCAGATGATGGCCTTGCCGCCGACCGAGCGCGAGGCGCCCTGCAGGAACTCGGCCTGGGCCGCCAGGCCGCCGTAGAAATCGCCGCCGAACTGGTCGGCGCAGACCTGGCCCGTCAGATCCACCGCGAAGGCCTGGGTCACCGACACCATCTTGTGCTGCCGGGCGATAGTCCAGGCGTCGCAGACCGCCTCGATGGGCTGGAAGCTGAACAGCGGGTTGCGGTCGATCAGCTCGTACAGGCGCTGAGATCCCATCGCGAAGCTGCAGACGATCTTGCCGACCTGGTGGCTCTTCTTCTTGCCGGTCAGGATGCCGCGCTCCAGCAGCGGGATGATGGCGTCGGTGATGACGTCGGAGTGAATGCCCAGGTCCTGGCGATCGCTGAGATACTTCAAGGCCTCGTTGCTGAAGCGGCCCAGGCCGATCTGCAGGGTTGAGCCGTCGTCGATGATGCTGCCGATATAGCGGGCGATGCTCTCGACCACGGCGCCCGGCTGGGCCGGATGCCGGTACTCGATCACCGGCGTGTCGACCGGCACCAGATGGTCGATCTCGCCGATGTGCAGCATCGAGTCGCCCAGCGTGCGCGGCATCTGTGGATTGAGCTCGGCGATCACGAGGCGCGCGCGCGCCACGGCGGCCGGAATCACATCGACCGACAGGCCCAGGCTGACATAGCCGAACTCGTCGGGCAGCGAGACCTGGATCAGGGCCACATCGACCGGGATGCGGCCGATCGCCATCAGCTGGGGCACTCGGGCCAGCGAGATCGGCACATAGTCGGCCAGGCCCTGGCGTACCGCGGCGCGCATGTCCTGGCCGACGAAGAAGCTGCGGTGCCGAAAGCGCGTCTGCGGCTGGCCGGCCGCATCGTGGGCGACCGCATGGTCGGTCAGAAAGTGCAGCAACTCGACATCGGCGGGCGTCGGCCGGTGCGCCTCCAGCGCCGCCACCAGGCTGCGCGGTGTCGCGCAGGCCGTGCCGACGAAGACGTGCTCGCCGGGGCGAATATGGGCCACCGCCTCGGCGGCGCTGCAGATCTTGTCGGCGCAGGCCTGCAGGCGCGGATCCAGCGCGGCGGGCGCGTCGGCGCTGGCCGCGCGGCGCTGGCTCCATCGGGTGATCAGACCTTGCAGCAGCGCGCGCGCTTGGTTCATGGCAATCCTCGGGGTCAGTCGTCGCCGGCCGGCACGGGGGCGGTCCCATCGAGCACCTCGCAGGCATGGGCATAGCCCTGCGCGACGATGTGCTCGAAGCGTTTCCACTGCAGCATGCCGACCCGGTCCAGTGGCGGGTTCATATAGACATCGGTCAGCTTGCGAGCCTGGCGCTGGCGCGAGACGCTGTAGAGCACGGTAACGTTCATCAGAAAGGCCGTCAGCGAGGGCAGGCGGTAGCGGCGCTGGGCGCGCGGGCGCAGTCTGTCGCGCAGTAGCGCCCAGGTGCCCGGCACCTCCTCATGGTTGATGCGGCGAGGCTTGCGAAAGCTCAGGTCCACGCCGATCACGCGACCGACGCCGCGCATGCCGCGCATCACGTCGACGGGGAAGTTGTTGAAGGTGCCGCCGTCGCACATCAGATCACCGTCGATGATCATTGGCGGCAGCGCGCCGGGGATGGCAATGCTGGCCAGGATGGCATTGCGCATCGGACCGCGGCGCACGATGTGCTCGCTGGCCTTCGAGTAGTTGGTGGCGACGCAGAAATAGGTCTTCCAGACATCCTCGACCCTGACATCGTTCTGGCCCGTCAGCTCGCGCAGCGCGGTCTCGACCAGGCCGCTCAGGCGCCGACCCTTGATCAGCGAGAGCAGGGGGATCAGGTTGAAGTCGCTGGTGGGCTTGGCCGAGAAGACCTTGCGCGCGTTGGCCAGCACCGCCTCGAAACCCCGGTCGGTGGCCACATAGCCGGCCATCACCGAGCCGATGCTGGTGCCGCCCACCACATCGATCTCGATGCCTCGCTCCTGCAGCGCCCGGTAGACACCGAGGTGGGCGATGCCGCGCGCGCCGCCGCCGGCCAGCACCAGGCCCACCGCCGTGCGGCTGATCAGGCGCGCCATCCGGGCCATATCGCGCGTTAGCGCGGGGCGGATGTGCAGATGATCGCTCAGCGGCCGGCGCTCCAGCCAGGCGGCCGTGCCAGCGGGCGAGAGCCGCTCGGCCGGGTGCAGCAGCACCAGGATCTCGGCCGCATCGGTGCGCGGCGGGCGCCGCACCAGGCACTCCGCCTCGATGGGGTGGATCAGCGGCGGCGCATCGGCGTCGGCCAGCAGGTAGAGCTCGTCGCAATGGCGGCTGCAGCGATAGGTCCAGGAGGTCGGCGTGGCGTCGCCGAGCAGCAGCACGAAGTCGTGCTCGGCCTCGATCTCGTCGAGCCGAACCGCGATGCTGCGGTCGGCTTCGGCATCGCCTTGCTCGCGGTGGGTAATGCCGGGCAGGCCCAGGTCGGCGTCCAGCAGGTCTGCATCGACCACGGCCACCCGGCCGATGCTGCGCAACTGCTCGGCAAGCGCGCTCGCAAACGTGCCGAGATCGACACCGGCGCTGACCGGCAGCAGGCCGATGGTCACCGGACGATCCATCGAGGAGCGCGCGCCCTCGGTCTGCAGCCGCTTGATGATCTGCCGGGTCAGCGCGATCGAGACCTGGCCGCTGAGTGCCAGCAGCTGCCTGAACTCGGCCTTGCCCAGGCGCACCAGCACGGTGTCGCGGATCGCCACCAGGGTGGCAGATCGCGGCTCGTCGGTGTAGAGGCTCATCTCGCCGACCATCTGGCCTCGACTGATCTCGCGCACCATGCGCTGGCGGCCATCCTCGTCGTTGATATAAGTGCGCAGCCGACCGCTGACGGTCAGGTACATCGCGTCGCCGGGTTCGCCCTGGCTCATCAGGGTCTGGCCGCCGGCCAGCTCCACCCATTGCAGATGCTCAAGCAGCAAGGCCATTGCATCCGGCTCGATGTCGCCGAGAAAGCTGTGCAGATGGCGCATCAGCAGGTCGTCGAGGTACTGCGCGCGAACAAATGCCTTGTTCATGGTGCCTGAGGTTTTTTTCTATTGGTTATGCGGCTTGTGCGATGCAATGTAACCGAGGGTCGGCGGCCACGCCGGCGCAGTTCTGCAGAATGGCGGCTTTGCACTTCGGTTCGAGCCCGCGCCCCTCCCATGAGCCTGCAATACCTGACCCTGCCCGTGACCGCCTTCCAGCAGAACTGCTCCCTCGTCTGGTGCGATGCCAGCCGCGAGGCAGCGGTGATCGATCCCGGGGGCGAGCTGCCGCGTCTGCTGGCTGCGGTGCGCGAGCATGACCTGACCCTGAAGGCGATCTGGCTGACCCACGCCCATATCGACCATGCCGGCGGCACCGGCGAGCTGGCACGCAGCCAGAGCCTGCCCATCATCGGGCCGCACCCGGGCGATCAGTTCTGGATTGACGGCCTGCCGCAGCAGAGCCAGATGTTTGGGTTCCCGCCGGCCGAGCCCTTCACCCCGACGCGCTGGCTGGCCGATGGCGACACAGTCGGCATCGGCCATGAGACCTTGCAGGTGCGGCATTGCCCGGGCCACACACCGGGCCATGTGGTGTTCCACTCGGCGGCGGCCAAGCGCTGCTTTGTCGGCGATGTGCTGTTTGCCGGCAGCATCGGTCGCACCGACTTCCCCGGCGGCGACCACGCCACGTTGATTGCCTCGATCACCGAGCGGCTGTGGCCCATGGGTGACGACACCGTCTTCATCCCCGGCCACGGCCCGCAGAGCAGCTTCGGCCATGAGCGCCGCAGCAACCCTTATGTTAGGGATGACAGGTGAATACTTCACAAATGCGGGCGCCAAGATTCACCGCCGCCGCACAAGACCTGGCCCTAAGCTTCTGATCACGCCGTCATCACTCGGTGGCGCTTCAGGGAGCTCAGTAATGAATGCAATCGAATTGGCCACCGTTTCCGCCGTTGCCCGCCGCACGGCTGTTCCCGAGCGCCGCCGCGCTGCTTCGCTGAGCAGCCACTGGCTCGGCCTGGTGCTGGAGGAGCTGGACTATGGCGTGCTGCTATTGAACCAGCGCGGCGAGCTGCTGCACAGCAATCGTGCGGCCCGACTGGCGATGGATGCCCGGCATCCGCTGCAGCTGCTGGGCGGGCAGTTGCGGGCGCGCTGCGCCAAGGATGTCAAACCGCTGTTCGAGGCGCTGGCCCATGCCGAACGCGAGGGCCGGCGCTGCTTGCTGCGCCTGGGCGAAGGGGCCGAGCAGGCCAATGTGGTGGTGGTGCCGCTGAACCGCGATGTCGAGCAAGCGGCGGTGCTGCTGGTGCTGGAGCGGCGCGAGCTGTGCGGCGCACTGGCGGCGCAGTGGTTCGCGCTGCGTTACGGCCTGACTCCAGCCGAGACCGAGGTGCTGAAGGCGCTCAGCGACGGCGCTGAGCCCAGCAGCGTGGCCCAGGCACAGGGCGTGGCGATCTCGACTGTGCGCACCCAGATCCAGAGCATCCGGGCCAAATCCGGTGCACCCAGCATCCGCGAGCTGCTGCGCCAACTGGCGGTGCTGCCGCCGCTGATGTCGGCGCTGTACAACTGAGACTGACGGCCCGGGCCTACATCCCGTAACATCTGGCGTAGGAGGCGTGGCTTGGTGCCACGCAAGCCGCGCCGCATGGAAAGCAGCACCGTTCTTGCGCAGATCTTCGAGCCCGCGTTGGCCGATCTGCCGCCCACGCTGGCGGGATTGGCCGCGCGCGGCGTGGTTCGCAGTTACCGTCGTGGCACCGTGCTGATCGAGGAAGGCACGCAGGGCGACAGCCTCTATCTGGTGTTGTCGGGCCGCTTGCGAGCCTATGGCTGCGATGCCCGTGGCCGCGAGATCACCTACAGCGTCTACGGGGTCGGCGACTATGTCGGCGAGATGAGCCTGGACGGCGGGCCGCGCGCGGCCAGCGTCATCACCGAGGAAACCAGCCGCTGCGTGCTGCTGACGCGCGAGAGCATCCTGGCCCATATCGCCGCGCATCCCGAGTTCGCGCTTGAACTGCTGAGCAAGGTGATCCGCTTGGCCCGCGCTGCGACGCTGTCGGCCAAGCAGATGGCGCTGCACGATGTCTATGGCCGGCTCAAGGCGCTGCTGGAGAGCGGACCCCAGGAGCGGCTGACCCATCAGGCGATGGCGCAGCGCCTGGGCTGCTCCCGTGAAATGGTGTCCAAGCTGATGAAAGACCTGGAGCTGGGCGGCTACGTGGTGCGCAGCTCGGCCGGGCGCTACGAGCTGCGCAAGGCGCTGCCGGCGCGCTGGTGAGGCGCCGGCCAGGCGCTTCAGGAGCGTTTGCGCAGCGGCGGGGCTACCTCGAACTGCTTCGCTGGCTTCTCGGCCCGCGCATACAGGCCTTCAACCTTGGGGATATTGGCCTCGATATCGCGGATGCGGGTCGGACCGGCGGGGTGGGTGGATAGCCATTGCGGCGGCGCGCCTTCGCTGGCCTTGCCCATCTTCTGCCACAGGCTGACGCCGGCTTCGGGCCGGTAGCCGGCCCTTGCGCCAAGCTCCAGGCCCACCAGATCGGCCTCGGTCTCGTCCTCGCGGCTGAACTTCAGGGTCAGCAGCTGACCCCCCATATTCAGCAAGGTGTCGCCGACATTTCCCAGGCCCAGCAGGCTGGACAGCAGGCCGGCGCCGACCCGGGTGGCCGTGGTCTTGGCCATGCGCTCGCGCGCATGTTCGCGCAGCGCGTGTGCGATTTCATGGCCCATGATGGCTGCGACCTCGTCGTCATCGAGCTTGAGTTTCTCAAGGATGCCGTAATAGAAGGCGATCTTGCCGCCCGGCATACAGAAGGCGTTGAGCTGCTCGCTGCCGAGTAGATTGACCTCCCAGCGCCACTGCCGCGCGCGAGCGTTCCAGCCATACGACTGCGGCACGATGCGCTCGGCGATCGCGCGCAGGCGCAGCAACTGCGGGTGGTTGGCCGGCGCCAGCACGCCCTTTTGCTTGGCCTCAGCCATCATCTGTTGGTACTGCTGGGCGCCGGCGTTCTCGACCTGTTCGGCCGGCACCAGGCTGGTCAGCTTGCTCTGCTTGCCGACGTTGACGCCCTCCTGGGCCCAGGCGGGCACGCCGGCCAGCGCTGCGCCGCCGGCCAGCAGGCCGGTGAACAGCCGGCGCTGCGGCAGGGCCGGCTCATCGTCCCCGCAGGCGCGGCAGTCGCAGCGGCCAAAGCCGTAGTGCGGCGCGCTGGGCAGATGAGGATTCTCAAGAACCTGAAAGTGGGTGTGTTCAGCCATAGGGGCTATTTTGGGACAGATTCCGATTTGTCCATGGCCGAGCCTGGTGATGCCCGCTGAAGGACAATCAGGCGATGTTCAGCACACCCCCTTCCGCCGCCGGTTTCGACAGCCAGCAATTCCGCTCGGCCTTGGGCATGTTCGCCACCGGCGTCACCATCGTCACTGCGCGCGCCGATGACGGCAGCTTGGTGGGGCTGACCGCCAACTCCTTCAACTCGGTGTCGCTGGCGCCGCCGCTGGTGCTGTGGAGCCTGGCGATGAAGGCGGGCTCAATGCCGGTGTTCAGCCGCGGCTCGCACTACGCGATCAATATCTTGGCGGCCGACCAAAAAGCCCTGGCCCAGCGCTTCGCGACCCGGGATATCGACCGCTTCGCCGGCGTTTCCTGGCGCGAGGGCGCCGGCGGCGCGCCGGTGCTGGAGGGCGTCGCGGCGGTGTTCGAGTGCGCCAACCGCAGCCAGTACCGGGAAGGCGACCATGTGATATTCGTCGGCGAGGTGGAGAGCTGCCACTGGGCGCCGAACGCCCAGCCGCTGATCTTCCACGGCGGGCGCTACTACACCGAGCTGCCGATCTAGCTAGACATGCAGCAGTCGGCCGCCGCCAAAGGACCAGTTCTCCCAGTTGGTTTCTACAAAGCCGACCATCACCTGCTCGGTGTCGATGCCGGCTTCGGCAAGATCTCCCATCAGTTGCTGCAGCAGCTTTTTCTTGACCTTGACGCTGCGTCCGACCGACCAGAGGATCTCGATCAGCACGAAGTCGGCGCCGCGATCGGCCTGCAGGTCGGGGTAGCGCGGATCGATGCGCAGATCCTCGGCCGGCAGCTCCAGCACGCGCTGGAAGCGGTCGGTGGCCGGCACGCCGGAGGAGACCAAGGCGGCATGGACCGCGTCGAGCACGGTGTTCTTGAAGCTCGCCGGCTTGGGCTGGCGGACGGTGACGGTGACCAGGGGCATGGCGTGACCTTTCAGTAGTAGCGAGACAGGGGAAGGCGCGCCCAGCGCGCCTCAGCCTTCTCGGCCCAGGCTAGGAACCAGCGATCCAGCAGCGGACGGGCCGGGCCCGTGGTCGACGGGGACTGGGTCGCGGGCATGGGGGTCGTGCGTGGGCGTAGCGGCAAGATCGTGCTCATCGGGTCCTCCTGGGGCGATCCAGCGCGGATTGCGTGGGATGGTCTGGATGCTATGTTTGCGTTCTCGCACGGACAATGGCTGAATGTGCAGACTGAACTTGCAAATTTGCACATGTCTACCCCCTCGACCGAACATCCCGCCGAATCCTTGAACTGGGACGATCTGCGCTACGCGCTGGCGATTGCCGAAGCCGGCTCGCTGGCTGGTGCGGCCCGCGCCCTGGGTGTGCAGCACACCACGGTGCTGCGCCGCCTCGATGCTCTGGAGCAGCGCCTCGGCGCGCGCCTGTTTGAGCGCCACCGCCAGGGCTACCGTCCCACCGAGGCCGGCGAGCTGATGTCGGCCCAGGCGCGTGCGATGGCGCCCGGCGTGGCCGAGCTGCAGCGCCGCATACTTGGCCGCGATACCGCGCTGCAAGGCCAGCTGCGCCTGAGCACCGCCTTTGTCGCGATGCTTTATCTGCTGCCGGGACCGCTGGCGGCGTTCGCGCGTGCACACCCAGGTATCGCCGTCGAGATCAGCGAGAGCTCGGCCCTGGTCGACTTGTCGCGCCGCGATGCCGATGTCGCGCTGCGCATGAGCGCCCAGGTGCCCGAGCACCTGGTCGGACGCCGGCTCGGCGAGATGCGCATGCGCATCTACGCGGCGCGCGGCGCGGCCGATCTGCCGCAGGCCGAGACGCCGGTGCCGCAGCTGTGCCAAGACTACCCCTGGATAGGCTATGAGCGCGACCGCAGCTCGCGTTTTTATGACCGCTGGCTGCGCCGCCATGTGGCGGACGAGCGCATCGTGATGCGGGCCGACCTGATGCAGTCGGCCGCCGCGATGGCCCGCACCGGCCTGGGCCTGGCCCTGCTGCCGACGCTGGCCGAGGCCCATGAGCCTGAGCTCATGCCCGTCTCCGCGGTGTTGCCCGACATGAGCATCCCGGTCTGGCTGCTGACCCATCCGGACCTGCGCGATACCGCCCGGGTGCGGGCTTTCATGCGGCAGCTGGGCGGGGATCTGGCCGAGCGACTGGCTGATGCACCCTGAAGCCGTTGGCTTTCTTTACTGCAGCGCGGCCAGTTGCCGGCGCAGCGCGGCGTTTTCGGCTTCGAGCTCGGCAATACGGACCTGCAGGCGTTCCAGCTCGCTGGCGGGTGCCGTCTCGGCGCCCGCCACGGCCTCTTGCGGCGCAGGCTTGGGCTTGCTGGGTTTGCTGGCCTCGCGCACGCGCTTGGCGGCCTGCTTGAGCTCATCCTTGCCGCCGGCCGCAGCGGCCACCTGTTCCTCGACCGGCAGGCTGGCCACCGCGGCGGCCGCATTGATCGAGATCTCGCCGGCCTTGACGGCGGCGACAAGTTCAGGAGCCGCTTGTTTCTGGATCTTCTCGATCTGTACCACCTGGCTGCTGCTGATGCGGGCCGCCCGGGCGATGGCCTCGCGGCTGTTCAGCGCCTCGGCCGGCGGCAGCTCTGGGGCCGTGCTGTCGGCGGGGGCCGGCAGCGGCTCGCTGGCAAGGATCTGGGCGCGGCGCTGCGCCACCAGTTCCTTCTTTCGCAAGGCCAGTACGCCACGCTGGAAGTCCGACACGCTGCGCCGGCCCAGATGCTGGTCGATCATCCACAGATGCACGTCCTCGATGGACTTGAAGCGTGAATTCTGCACGGTCTGGAAAGGCAGGCCGTGCTTGCGGCAGATGCCGTAGCGGTTGTGGCCGTCGACCAGCACCTCGCCCCACAGCACCAGCGCGTCGCGACAGCCTTCGGCCAGAATGCTGCGCTCAAGCGCCGCGTGTTCCTCGGGAGTCAGCGGGTCGATGTAGGCGCGCAGGTCTTCGTTGACGATGATGTTCATGGGCTCGGGTCGGTTCGCTGGGGGGCGGATTTTAGAGGGTCCTCGCGAAGCAGGCTGTTACGCCTTGGGTCGTCTTGAAACCCCTGCGGCGGCGGCGGCCCTGCAAAATTCGGGCATGCCGCCGCTCGAGCGGGTGCTCCCCAAAGTTGTCCGAGGTCCTCCCACATGCTGATCACCTGCTCTCATTGCCTGAGCAAAAACCGCGTTTACGAAGCGGGTGCCCGGTACAACCCGGCGTGCGACCACTGCACCCGGCCGCTGCTGGACGGTGGATCGGTGGAACTTGGCGAGACAAACTTCGACGCCGTGGTCAGCGGCACCGAGCTGCCTATTGTGTTGGAGCTGACCGCCGCCTGGTGCGTGCCCAGCCGCATGATGGCGCCCCAGCTGGCGCTGGCGGCACGCCAGATGAAGGGCCAGGTGGTGTTCGCCCGGCTCGACACCGACAAAAATCCGCGCCTCGCCCAGCGCCTGGGCCTGCGCGGCCTGCCCGCGCTGGTGCTGCTGCGCGACGGCCAGGAGCGCCAGCGTATCAACGGCGCGCTGCAGGCACCGCAGATCATCGAGTGGTTGGAGCGGGACTGGGTGGTGTAAGCCCCGTCATCGCGTTTGCCGCCCTTCAGTCCGCAAGCGCTGAAGGACTGGCACCGCAGTCCCGCATCAGCAACTGCAGCAGCAGATCCGCCTGCACAGCGTCGGTCCAAGCCTCGCTCTCCAGCAGGGTGCCCAGGCGCGGCGCATCGGCGGCGGCGCTGGCCAGCAGGTGAACGTCGAATGTTTGGTCCGGTTCGTCGAACGAGACGTCCACGTCCATGCCGCGCCGCAGCTCGAAGACCTGGGTGAGCCGACGGCTGTTCTTGCGTTTGTGGCCTACCTCCAGCCTGCAACCGTTGCTCAGCGCGAAGCTCCAGCGCCTCTGGGGGTGGGCCTCGGCACCGATCTCGTTGAGGGCCGACAGGCGCTGCTCATTGCCCATGTCGAAAGGGCTGATCAGCGGCGCGCTTTTGCCCGGGTAGCCCTCGGAGCAGCCGAGCAGGAGCAGCACTGACAGGGCCGTGCAACAGCTCTTAAGTGCGCCGGTCACTGTCGTGCTCCTCGGCCCGCGCCGCGCGGCTGGCCAGCACCTTGTCTATGGTCTTGCCATCCATGTCGACGATCTCAAAGCGCCAGCCCTCCCACTCCACCGTGTCGGCCACCTTGGGCAGTCGACCTGTCAGCAGCATCATCATCCCGCTGAGCGTGTGATAACGGCCGCGCTCCTCCTCGGGAACCTCGTCCAGTTCCAGTCGGTCCTTCAATTCGGGCACTGGGATGTGTCCGTCCAAGAGCCAAGAACCATCAACTCGCTTTACCGCCCAGGAATCGGCCGGATCGCCTGGCTGAAACTCGCCGGTGATGGCCTCCACCAGATCTTGCAAGGTCACCAGGCCCTGTACTTCGCCGTACTCGTCGATGACAAAGGCCATGTGCACATGCGAGGAACGGAAGTTGTCCAGCAACTCCATGCCGGTCAGCGTCTCCGGCACATAGAGCGGCTGCTGCAGATGCTCATCGAGCTTGGGCGCACCGCCGCGCATCAGCTGCGACAGCAGCTGGCGGGCATTGACCACGCCGACGATGTTATTGAGCCCTTCGCGCACCACCGGGAAGCGTGCATGGTCAGAGGACTCGATGCGGGCCAGGTTTTCCTCCAGCGGCAAATTCAGGTCCAGGCAGACCACGTCGCCGCGCGGCACCATCAGCGAGCTAATCTGGCGGTCGTCGAGCCGAAATACATTGCGCACCATGGTGTGCTCGTGCGACTCGATCACCCCGGCGCTGGTGCCCTCGGCCAGCACCGCATGGATCTCCTCTTCGGTCACATTGAAGCTGCTGCTGGCCTTGACGCCCAGCAGGCGCAGCAAGGCATTGGTCGAGCCCGACAGCAGGCGCACAAAGGGCTTGGTCGCGATCGCCAGTGCCGAGATCGGCGTGGCCACGAGCCGGGCCACCGCCTCCGGGTTCGACTGGCCTAGGCGCTTGGGCACGAGTTCGCCCAGC
Source organism: Paucibacter sp. PLA-PC-4 (assembly GCF_026241155.1). GTDB lineage: Bacteria > Pseudomonadota > Gammaproteobacteria > Burkholderiales > Burkholderiaceae_C > Roseateles_E. The sequence goes on along the minus strand of NZ_JAPFGP010000005.1, from coordinate 61,006 downwards.
ACAATGGAGAAATAGGTGATCAGCACCACCACCAGCGCGGTGGCACCGGGTCGGGCGACGTCGGGCTGCATGCCAAGCGTCTGCAGCCACAGCGCCAGCGGTCCGGCCAGCGCAGCCTCGCCGACGATGCCGTTGAGCACGCCGATCGAGGTGATACCGATCTGGATGGTGGACATGAAACGGGTCGGATCCTCGCCCAGCTTGACGGCCGCGGCGGCGGACTTGTCGCCTTCGTCGATCAGCTTTTGCATGCGCGCCTTGCGCGCAGTGACCAGGGCGATCTCTGACATGGCGAACAGGCCGTTGATCAGGATCAGGACAAATAGTAAGGCGATTTCCATGAGAGCGGGTGGGCCGTGTCGACGTCGGATGAGTGCGCCCGCCGGCGGCGAGCCGGGGCGCAGAAAGCCCGGCCAGCGGGCAAGGCGCGCTCAGGCGCGCAGCGCGTCGGTCTTCGGCGGCCGCAGCGGCGTCTCCGCGCGGCTGGTCGGCGGGCGCGGATCGACAGCGCTCAGTGCCGCCGTGGGCGCCGGGGCCGGGGCGGTCAGCAGGCTCTCAGGGGGCGGGATTTCGGAGACATCGTCCGAGGTATCGCCCAGCTCGAAGGCCAGGTCGGCCACATTGCCGCTGAAGCTGTCGCCCAGGGCCTCGGGGTTTTGATGCCCCTCGATCCGCAGCTGCCCGGCATTCGCTTCATCGGAAGCGACGATACCGACAGCGGCGAGGCCGTAGACCGGGATCAACAGGGCAATGAGAAGGGCGCGGAGCCAGCGGGGCATGAGGGCGATTGTAGCCAGCAGCGCTGCCGGGGTCGGCGATAGCCGTCGGGCTCGGTCGCAGAGATCGGACCTGGTGAAGGTGCGATATCGGTATTGTGACTGTCGCTGACCGTCAGCCGTAGTTGCTGATCCATTCGATACCCTGGGCATGGGCCACTGCTATCGCGACTTCGGCGGTTGGGTGGGCGCCGCGCGGGACTGAGATCGTGCGGGGGCGACTCGGCCATGCATGCCTGGATACGACCAGTGCCGGCTCGAAGCGACCGCTGTCGTTAATTTCGGCACTGCAGACCAGCGCATAGTCTTTGTGTCTGAAGGTCTGCGACACGGCCATGATCATCTCCAAGTCAAGCCTGGAGTATGCGCGCCAGCGGTCGGCACAGCAGCGCGGCCATGCTGTGTTGGCTGACGCACAGACGAAACGCGCAGATGCCGGCAGTGTTTGCCCGCGGACTCATCTGCGTACCGGGCCATGCCATGGATCGACTGATCCTGGTCCATGCGGCGTGGTCAGGCGCTGGGTGGGTCTCTCAAGGAGTGCGTATGCAGTTCGAAGATCGCAGCGATGGCCAGTATCGGATCTATGCTGGCACGATGGAGATGTGCAAGGGCCGCGGCTTCCTCGCCGCCGTGGTCGTGCATCGAACTGGTGAAGGGCAACCGCAAGAGGTCTATCGCGATATGGGCCTGTCGTGCAGCTACCCCTGGTCCTCCTCAACCCAGGCCTTGATCCATGCGCTGGCCGATGGCGCCCACGCGGTGAGGGCCGAACAGCTGCGCGATGCGAGTCGGCATGCTTGGCGCGCGAGCCTCGCTGCTACCGCACCAGCGCCACCGACTTGACCTGTGCCCAGACCTGCAAGTCGGGCCGCAACTGCAGCTCGTCGGCGGCCTTCTTGGTGATGCGTGCTAGCAGCACAGCCGGCCCGCAGCGCAGCCGCAGCAGCAACTGCGACGGGTGGGTGTGCTCGGCCATACTGTCGATCACGCAGGGCAGTTGGTTCTGGATGCTGCTGTGGCGTGGCGGTTGGGTCGCGACGCTGACATCGCGCGCCAACACTCGCAGCCGCAGCGGCTGACCCGGGGTCAGACCGCTGTCGCTGAGCCACAGGCTGCCGCCATCAAAGGCGACGCGGCACAGATGCCAGCGTGGGTCGCGCTCGGCCAGCGTGCCGTTGAGCAGCGCGCCCGCGTCATCGCCCAGGTGCAACGGGTTGTCGATCGCGGCCAGCAACTCGGCCACCGGGCCCGCAGCACGGACCTGGCCCTGGTCCAGCAGCACCATGTGGTCGGCCAGGCGGGCCAGCTCGTCGACCGCGTGGGTGACGTAAAGCATAGGGATGCTGAGCTCGTCGCGCAGCCGCTCCAGCCAGGGCAGGATCTCCTGCTTGCGGGCCAGGTCCAGCGCGGCGAGCGGCTCGTCGAGCAGCAGCAGGCGAGGGCCGGTGGCCAGCGCGCGGGCGATCGCGACGCGCTGGCGCTCGCCGCCCGAGAGCTGGACGGTCGAGCGCTTGAGCAGCCCGCCGATGTCCAGCAGCGCTATGGCCTGCTGCAGCGCCTTTGCTCCCTGTACCCCGCCGGCGCGCCTCAGGCCGTAGTGCAGGTTGCCCTGCACATCGAGGTGCTCGAACAGGCTGGCCTCCTGAAATACATAGCCTAGCGGGCGTCGCCACGTGGGCAGGCACAGCCCGGCCGCATCGTCCTGCCAGCACTCGCCGCCGATCCGCACCAGGCCGAGGGCCCCGCGCTCCAACCCCGCGACGCTGCGCAGCAGGCTGGTTTTGCCACAGCCGGAGGCGCCGAACAGGGCGGTGATACCGCGCGCCGGCAGTTCGATGTCTACGGCCAGCTCGAAGGCCGCACGCGGCAGGCGCAGGCGGATCTGGTGGGCCGGGCTCATAGCAGCGAGCGACGCTTGTTCATCAGTGCGAGGATCAACAGCACGGCGAAGGAGAACAGCAGCATGCCGCCGGCCAGCCAATGGGCCTGGGCATACTCCAGCGCCTCGACATGGCCGTAGATCAGTGTCGAGACCACACGGGTCTGTCCCGGGATATTGCCGCCCATCATCAGCACCACGCCGAACTCGCCAACCGTGTGCGCAAAGCTCAGGATGGTCGCAGTGACCAAACCCGGCCGGGCCAGCGGCAGGGCGACTGTGAAGAAGGCATCGAGCGGGCGGGCACGCAAGGTCGCTGCCGCCTCCATCGCTCGCGACCCGATGGCCTCGAAGGCATGCTGAATCGGCTGAACCGCGAAGGGCAGGGAAAACAGGATGGAGCCGATCAGCAGACCGCTGAAGGTGAAGGGCAGCGTGCCCCAGCCCAGTGCTAGCGTCAGCCGGCCCAGCGGGCCGCTCGGTCCCATCAGCACCAGCAGATAAAAGCCGAGCACGGTTGGCGGGAGCACCAGTGGCAGGGTCACCAGCGCGGCGACTGGCGCCCGCCAGCGCGAGCGCGTCTGTGCCAGCCACCAGGCCAGCGGCGTGGCCAGCAACAGCAGCAAAACGGTGGTCAGGCCGGCCAGCTTCAGGGTCAAAGCGATTGCCTGCCAGGCGGCGGAGTCGAGCGGCATTGCTGCGGCCCCTTACAGCTCGTAGCCGTGGGCGCGGATGATGGCGCGGGACTTATCGCTGCGCAGGTACTGCAGCAGTGCCGTAGCGGCCGGATTGCCGAGTCCTGCTTTGAGCAGCAGCGCGTCCTGGCGTATCGGATCGTGCAGGGTGGCCGGCACGATCCAGGCCGAGCCTTGGGCGATGCGCCCGTCCACTTGCACTTGGCTCAACGCGACAAAACCCAGTGCCGCGTTCTCGGTGGCGATGAACTGATAGGTCTGGGCGATGCTCTCGCCCTGCACGAACTTCGGCATCAGCGCTTCCAGCAGGTCCAGCTTGCCCAGGGCCTGGACGGCGGCTGCGCCATAGGGCGCCAGCTTGGGGTCGGCCAGCGCGATGCGTTCGAAGGCACCTGCCTTTGTCAGCACCGCGCCCTGGGCATCCACCAAGCCAGGCTGCTTGCTCCACAACACCAGCCGGCCGGTCGCGTAGCTGAAGCGGCTGTCGGCCAGACCCAGGCCCTCGGCCACCAAGCGCTGCGGCGTCGTGACGTCGGCGGCCAGCAGCAGATGGAATGGAGCGCCGTTCTTGATCTGGGCGTAGAACTTGCCGGTCGAGCCGAAGGCCAGCTTGGCCTTGTGTCCGCTGTCCTGCTCAAAGGCCTGGACGATCTTGAGCATTGGCGCGCTGAAATTGGCGGCAACGGCCACCTGCACCTCGGCCGCATGAGCTCTGCCGAGAAGCACTGCGGTCAGCAGCACCAGGGCGGAGAAACGAATCACGGCAACCTCGCTATTCCGAACAAGAATAGCGCCAGTATAGGCCGATGGTTAGGATGCGCGTATGAAGAGAAATGATGCCCACTCCAACCTGAGCGAGGTCCTGCGGCATCAGGCCGGCGACAAGCGCATTGACATCCTGCGCCGTGTCGGCGCGGTCGGTTCGATTTCGCAGGCGGCCCGCGAGGCCGGCGTCAGCTACAAGGCGGCCTGGCAGGCCATCGAGACCCTGAGTAATTTGGCCGGCACGCCCATGGTCGAAAAGCTGGTCGGCGGCGCGGGCGGCGGCGGCGCGCGGCTGACCGCCGAGGGCGAGCGGGTGCTGGCGGCCGAGGCTGCGCTGAGCCGCTCGCGCGCCGAGGTGCTGGCCCTGCTCGCCCAGGGTGGCACAGTGGCCGGCACCGGCGTGCGCACCAGCATGCGCAACCAGTTCCCCTGCTGCGTCACAGCGCTGCGGGCACAGCAGGGGCTGCTGAGGGTGGAGTTGGCCCTGCCCCAAGGCGGGCGGCTGTTCTCGCGCATCACGCGCGAAAGCGCCCAGCTGCTGGGGCTGGCGCGCGGTCTGCCGGTGCTGGCTCTGTGCAAGGCTACGGCGGTGCAGATGGCGGCGCAGATCGAGACCGGCCCGGCGCGCAATCTGCTGCCGGGCACGGTGCTGCGCCGCTCGCGTGCGGCCGGTGAGGTCGTGCTGCAGCTGGCCGGCGGCATCAGCCTGGTCGGCTTCGCAGCGGCCGGCCACGGGCTGGAGCCGGGCCGGGCCGCGCAGGCAGCGGTCGACGAGGCCGGCGTCGTGATCGCGCTGCCCGGTTGAGGCAGACGCGGTGTTGGCGCTCAGGATCTGAGTCTTTCAAGAATTCGAGGAAAAGCATGTTCGTGGTTTGCGGCGAAGCGATTTTTGATGTGTTCGCGGCCGGTGAGACGCCCACCGGTCTGCTGCTGGATGGGCGTGTCGGCGGCTCGCCGTTCAATGTGGCGGTGGGGCTGGCACGGCTGGGTCAGCCGGTCTGCATGCTGACCCAGATCTCGAAGGACTTTCTCGGCGAGCGGCTGATGCGCGTGCTGCAGGCCGAGGGTGTCGACACCCGTGCGGTGCAGCGCGCCGGCGCGCCGACCACGCTGAGCCTGGTCGGCTTCGACGCCCAGGGCTTGCCCGCTTACACCTTCTATGGCCAGGGCGGCGCCGACCGCCTGCTGAGCCCGGACGCACTGGACGCGCTGCCGGCTGCTGGTGCGAGCGTGATCCATCTTGGCTCCTATGCCAGTGTCGTGGGCCCCGGCGCAGCGACGCTGCGCACCCTGGTCGAGCGTGCGCGGGGCCGCAGTCTGATCGCCTACGACCCGAATGTCCGTCTGAATGTCGAGCCGGACTTGGCGGTCTGGCGCGCGCAGATCGAGTGGATGCTGCCGCGCACTGATGTGCTCAAGCTCAGCGAGGAAGATCTGGGCCTGGTCTATCCGGGGCGGGTGCCGGCAGACTTCGCGGCCGCTGCGCTTGCCTGTGGAGTGGGCTGCGTGGTGTTGACGCGGGGCGCGCAGGGGGCCGTGGCCTGGAGTGGGGCTGGCCGGGTCGAGGCCGCGCCGGTTGACGTCGCAGTGATAGACACGGTAGGCGCTGGCGATACCTTCCAGGCCGCGCTGCTGACTTGGATGGCCGAGCACGCGGCGCTATCGGCTGGCGCGCTGGCGGCGCTGTCACGGCCGGCGCTGGGCGAGGCCCTGTCCTTCGCTGCGCGGGCGGCCGCCATTACCTGCTCGCGCCGCGGCGCCGATCTGCCGCGCCGCGCCGAACTGCCGGTCTAGACTGCGCTCAGCGGCTCGCTTGCCGGAAAGTGTTGCGCCCGGCCGCCTTGGCCTCGTAGAGCGCGGCATCGGCGCGCGCCAGCAGCTCGGCCGCCGTGATAGTTCCGCCCTGGTGCTGGGCCAGGCCGATACTGGTTGAGACCTGGAGCTGCTGGCCTTGAAGCTCGAACGGCGGGCCCATTACCTCGACGATTTTGGCAGCTACGGTGGTCGGCTCGGCATCGCTGCCCAAGCCTTCAAGGATGATGACGAATTCGTCGCCGGCTAGCCGCGCCACCGTGTCGGTGCTGCGCACGCTGCGCTGCAAGCGGCGCGCGAATTCCTGCAACACCGCGTCGCCCATCGCGTGGCCCAGGCCGTCGTTGATGGACTTGAATCGGTCGATGTCCAGGAAAAGCAGTGCCAGTGCGCTACCCCCACGCTGGGCACGCCGCAACGCCTGGCCCAGCAGTTCGTCGAAGTGATGGCGGTTCGGCAGGCCGGTCAGGCTGTCGTGCCGGGCCAGCAGCTGCAGCTCGCGCTGAACCGATTTCAGTGCCGAGACATCCTGGCTGAGCGTATAGAGGCCTTGCACAACGCCGGAGGAGGCGATGTCCGGCAGGTACTCGTTTTTCAGCGAGCGGCTCACCCCCAGCGTGTCGGACTGCAGCTCGAAGCTGACCGCCTCGCCGGCCAGCGCGCGGCGCAGCCAGGGCGCTCGCTGCGCATACAGCGTCTCGCCGATCACCTCGCGAAGCGGCCGCCCCATCGCCGCGCCGGGCGCGATACCCAGCCAGTCCTTGAAGGTGGCGTTGACGAAAAGCAGGCGCTCCTGCGCGTCGAGATAGCCAATCAGCACTGGCAAGTGGTCGGTGATGTCGTGCAGGCGCTTTTGGGCCGCGCTCAAGGCCTCCTGCGTGTCCAGCATGGCCTGTTCGCGGCGGCGCTCTGCCGTCACATCGCGGCTGGTGATGGCCACGCCGTCGCCTACCGGCACCACCTGGTGCTGCAGCACCAGGCCCGCGGCTGGCGGCGTCTCGATGACGAACTCATTGCGTAGCGGCTGGCCGCTTTCCAGCACCTTGGCATACATCTCGAAAAATCGCGGGTCGCGAGCGGTCTTGAATACCTCGGCGCGGGTGTGCCAGAGAATCTGCTCCTTGGGCCGACGCAGCAGCTCTGCACCGCGGTCATTGCAGTGGGTGAAGCGGAAGTCGAGCAGGCGGCCGTCGGCGGCACGCTCGGCGCGCAGGATCCAGAAAGCGTCCAAGCTAGCATTCGAGGCCGCTTCGAACTGGGCGCGCGCCCGCTCGCGCGAGGACTGGCTGCGCCGCAGCGTGATGGCCGCGAAGCTCAGGCCGCCGAAGGCCAGCATCAGGGCAAGGCTGGCCAGCCCAGTGCCGCGCAGCGCGGCGGCGCGCCGCGCTTGGTAGGGCGCCAGAGCCTCGGGCAGGCTCAGGCCGGTGAAGACCACCATTTGGTACTCCTCCAGCGTCTGGTAGGTCATGCGGCGGTGCACACCGTCGAGCCGGCTGGTGGCAAGGTAGCTGCCCTGGGGCCAGCGCGCCAACTGATGGATCAGGCTGCCCCTGCCGGAGACCTCGCCGAACCAGACTCGCTCACCCGAGCGCCGCGCCCGCAGCACCCAGTCCTGGCCGAGCAGGCCCACGACTCCGTGGTCGCCGAACTGACTGGCGCGGTAGAAGTCGGTAAAGTAATAAGGGTCCATCACAACGCCGACGATGCCGGCAAAGCCACCGTCTGCACGCTGCAGCCGCCGAGTCAGATGAAGGCGCCACGAGGGGTCGCCGGCGATCTGCTCGGGCGTGCCGATATGCAGGCCCCGGCGCTGGCCCTCCCGGTGCACCAGGAAGTGCGGACGGGCCGCGATCTCGCCCGGCGGCTGCGAGCTGCTCAGCAGCCGGCCCTGGGCATCGGCGATATAGAGCGATTTGACGCCCGGCAGATCGTCCAGTCCCAGCCTGAGCAGTCGGGCCAGTCCGGCTTCGGCCGCGGCGCGCTCTGTGCTGCGGCCCAGGCCGCTCTCCAGATCGCTGGCGACAAAGGCGGTGATCTGGTCGATCTGCTGCAAGCTGCGCCGCGTGTGTTCCGAGAAGGTCTGGTTCAGCCCGCTGCCGCGCTGCTCGATCTCGCGCTCGACCAGCGCGCGCTCGCCGTCCAACGTCTGCAGCACCATCCACCAGAGCGCGGCCATGATGGCCAGGCCCAGGGCCGGCAAGGCCCAGATGAGCAAATCAAGCTTGCTGACGGACCGGGCCGGGGATGGCAAGCGCATGAGCGCTCCTGCTGCTGGCGTTGCATCCCTGGCGATGCAGGCTTGGCGAAAGAGTACGACAGCCTGATTTGTGCAATTAGCATACGCCGGCGCCTGAGCGCCGTGAAGTTCGGGCAACAGCCTAGATGGGGGGGAGCGAGCCCCGGCGCCGCGCGGCGAAGTCGCAGAACCAGTCGACACAGCCGGCATTGGCCATCGCATCGCGCTTGAATACCGTCTCGGGCGCCGCACCCAGCAGAAGTTTTTTGACTGGCAGCTCCATTTTTTTGCCCGACAGGGTGCGCGGGATCGCCGCCACCTGCCAAATCTCGTTGGGCAGATGGCGGGCTGACAAGGCGCTCCTGATCGCTTCTCGTAGCCGCTGCGTCAGCGCCTCATCGAGGGTCAAGCCCTCGCGCAGCACGAGGAACAGCGGCATATAGCTGTCGCGCCCCAGGTATTCGAGGTCCACCACCAAGCTGTCCAGCACTTCGGGGAACTTCTCCACCGCGCGGTAGAGCTCGGCCGTGCCCATGCGTATGCCGTGGCGGTTGATCGTTGCATCGGATCGGCCGTAGATGATGGCGCCGCCCTCGGGCGTGATACGCAGCCAGTCTCCGTGGCGCCAGATCCCCTCGCCCTCGGGGCCGCGGTACATCTCGAAGTAGCTCTCACGGTAGCGGCTACCGTCGGCATCACCCCAGAAGCGCAGCGGCATCGACGGCATAGGCCGAGTACAGACGAGCTCGCCGACCGCATCGCTCAAGGCCTGGCCTCGACCGTTCGCATCGGGCTCGCCATAGGCGTAGACCGCGGCGCCCAGGCAGCGGCATTGCATCTGGCCGCGCCGCAGTGGCAGCGTCGGCAGGCCGGCCAGGAAGGCGCCGGCGAAGTCGGTGCCGCCGCAGATGCAGGCGATCCAGATCGGCAGCCCGTCGACCTTGGGCAGGCGTTGCCAGATCCAGTCATAGCTCTCGTCGGCCAGCGGGCTGCCGGTGGCACCGACCGCGCGCAGCGCCCTCAGATCGCCGACCTCCGGCGGCCGCACATCAGCCTTCAGGCAGCTGGCGTAGAAGGCCGCGCCCGCGCCGAACCAGCTGACCTTGGCCAGCGCCGCGAAGCGCCAAAGCGTGCCCCAGTCCGGCCGTTCTCGCGGGCCGCCCGGACTGCCGTCGAACAGGCAGATCGTCGTGCCGCCCAGCAGCGCATTGACCTGGCAGTTCCACATGATCCAGCCGGTCGAGCTGTACCAGTGAAAGCGGTCCTCGGGCCGCAGGTCGTTGTGCAGCACCCCGCCCTTGAGCGCCTCCAGGACGATGCCGCCATGGCCGTGCACGATGGGCTTGGGCAGGCCGGTGGTGCCGCTGGAATAGACGATCCATAAGGGATGATCAAAGGGCAGAGGTTCGGGCGCCACCGGGGCCAGGTCCTTGCGTGAGAGCAGCGTGTTGAAGTTCAGCGCGCCAAACGCGGTCGTGTCCGCCTGCGGGTCCAGCCAGGGCAGCAGCACCAGTTGCTGCAGGCTGGGCAGCCCGGCGCGCAGCTCGCCCAGCAGCGCTCGGCGGTCGACCGCCTGGCCGCCATAGACGTAGCCGTCCACGGCAACCAGCACGGTGGGCTCGATCTGACGGAAGCGGTCCAGCACCGCCATCGCTCCCATGTCCGGCGAACAGACCGACCAGACCGCGCCGAGGCTGGCTGCGGCCAGAAAGGCGATGGCGGTCTGTGGGATATTGGGCATATAGGCGACGACCCGATCGCCACGCTGCACGCCCAGCGCGCGCAGCGCCGCCGCGAAGGCACCAACCTGGCTGCGCAGTTCGGGCCAGCTGAGCTCGGCCACTTCGCCGCGCGACAGCATGGCCTCTGTGCTCCAGACGATGGCCGGCCGCTCAGTGCTGATCTGGGCATGGCGCAGCGCCTGGTCCGCCAGGTTCAGCGTGGCTCCCTCGAACCAGCGCGCGCCGGGCATGCGGTCATCGAGCAGGGCGCGCTCGAACGGCGCCGTCGAGCGCAGCTCGAAGAATTCCCACAGGCTCAGCCAGAAGGCATCGAGCTCGGTGATGGACCATTGCCACAGGTCCTCGTAGCGCTCGAAGGCCAGGCCGCGCGACTCGCGCAGAAATCGCTCGTAGCGGCGGATCTGGGGCTCGGAGCTTGGGCTGTCGTGCGTGTGCATGGGTCGATGATGCCTCTTCAGTCGCGCAGCCGGTGTCATGCAGGTGCCAAGCCCTGCACGAAGCGGCGCGACTGTCACGGCGCCGTCACGCCGCAGCCACAAAGCCTCTCCAGCATGCGGCTCTCGCTCTCCGCCCGCCCATGCCCTCTTCCACCGACGCAGTTCTTCGCAAGACCGACGCCGCCCGGCGCCTGCTGGCCGGGCCACGCCAGGCCTTGCCGGCGGGTCTGCGCATGCTGCTGATCATGGTGGACGGGCGCCGCAGCCTGGGCGAGCTGCAAACCCTGGCCCAGGGACTGGGTCTGGCGCCGCATCAGGCCGTCGAGCGGCTGCTGGCCCAAGGACTGGTGAGCGGGGCGGTATCTGAGCCGGCGGCTGCGCCGGCCGGCGCAGCCGCAGCCGCTCGGTTGATGCGCGCCAAGTTCTTCGCGCTGGACCTGGCCGCTCGCATGCTGGCCGGGCGCGACGCGGCGCTGCGAGAGGCTGCCCGTACGGTGGACTCCGAATCAAGATTCGTCGCCTGGATGGACCACTGCGCAGCCGAGATCGCCCTCGCCGCAGACGCGGAGCGCGCCGCGCTGTTCAGGGAGCGGGTGGGGGCGGTGCGGTGAGGGTCGCCGGGCTCGCTTCAGACATCGCTGCTCAACCGATCTGCACAAACCGCCACCAGTCGCGCGCGAACGGATGGCGCCAAAACCCATGCACTCCGGGCTGGCTGACGTCGGTGCGCAGCGCATGCCAGTGCGGCAGATACGGGACGTAGGCAAGCAGCAGGCGGTTGGCCTCGCGCATCAGGGCCAGACGCTCGGGGCCGTCGGGCAGCGCGCGCTGGGCCTCGTAGAGGCGGTCGTAGGCGGCCAGCTTGAAGCGGGCGTCATTGCTCTGGTCAGCATTGGGGCCGTAGGCCATGCCGAGGAAGAAGTCGGCATCGGGGAAAGAGATGTTCCAGGAGAAGCCCCAGATCTGCAGCTGGCCGGCCAGCGACCTCTTGATCAGCTCGCCGAAGGTGCCGGTCTCGAAGACCATGCGCAGACCGACGGCGTCCATGCGCTTTTTCCACAGCTCGTCGAGCGCGCGCTGGCGCGAGGTGTTGACGCCGGCCATACGCAGCAGCAGCTTGGAGCCGTCAGGGTTCTCCAGATAGCCATCGCCGTCGACATCCTTGTAGCCCCATACATCGAGCAGCGCGCGGGCGCGCGGCAGATCGGGTGTGCTCATCTCGCTCTTGAGCAGCGGGTCGTGGCCATAAACGGCCGCCGGCAGCAGCGACTGGGCCGGCACGCCCTGGCCCTTGTAGACCTGCTGCAGCTCGACTTGGCTGTCATAGGCCAGCGCGATGGCGCGGCGCAGTGCCACCTTTTCCGGCGTGTAGCCGCCGACCTGCGGGTCGTTGAAGTTGAAGAAGGAGAAGCGCACATCGGCGCCCAGCGTGCTGCGCGCTGTCACGCCCTTGCGCTGCAGCGCCGGCGCCAGCCTTCCGCCCGGCAGGGCCAGCGGTGCGACGCCGGGCGGCATCTCGACGACGTCCAGCTCGCCGCCCTCGAAGGCCAGCCAGCGCGGCTGATCCTCCTCGATGATGCTGACCTGCACTTGGTCGACCAGCGGCAGGCGCTTGCCCTTGAGCCGCTCGGCCAGCAACTGCGCGGCCGGGTCGTCGGCTGGGGCCTGGCTGTCGAACCACTGCTCGCGAAACTGCGGGTTACGCGCCAGCAGCACTTGCGAGCCGCGCCGCCAGCTGGCAAGCCGGAAGGGGCCGGTGCCGATCGGATGGGCCATGATGTCGGCGCCATAGGCCTCGACCACCTCGCGGGCGACTGCCGCGCTCAGCCCGGCATTGGCGAACACATAGATGAAACGCGGATCGCTTTGCGCCAGCCGCACTTCGAAGCGGTAGCGGTCCAACGCGCGCAGGCCCGCCACCGGCGTGTCGTAGTCCAGCCCAGTCTTGGCCTGCAGGGCGCGCTGGCGCAGCTCGCTCAGACCCAGGACCTTGGCGCCCTCGAACTGGTAGAGGTGCTCGGTCTTGATGCGCGGGTCGTAGTAGCGCTTGATGCTGTAGACATAGTCCTCGGCCACCAGCTCGCGCGGCTTGCCCTTGAAGGCCGGATCGTCGCTGAAGAGCAGGCCGGGCTTGAGTGTGAAGACGAAGCGGCGGTAGTCGTCGGTGATCTCGGGCAGCGCAGCGGCCGTCTGCGGCCGCAGCTCTACCGGCCGGGCCAGGCAGTCGAAGGTCAGCGGCGACTCGAAGATGTGCGCGTTGATGATGACCGAGGTCTGGTCAGAGACCTGAGGCGGATCGAAGCCGACCTCGGCAGCGTTGAAGGCGGTGCGCAGGGTCTTCGTTTTCTTGCTTACGGGCTGGGCCTGCAGCAGGGCCGGCGCGGCACCCAGCGCGGCGGCCGCGCCCAGCAGATCTCGGCGCTTCATGGCTTCGTGCGCGGCAACACGTCGATCAGATGCCAGAACTCGTTGCGGAACAACGGCCGCCGGTAGCCGATCAGCCAAGGCTGGGCGATGTCGTTGACGATGCGGTGCACATGGGTCTTGGTGGGCATATAGGCGGTCTGCAGGCGCTTGGCCTGCAGGAACAGGGCCTCGCGCTCGGGGCCATCGGGCAGGGCCTGCATGCGCTCGTACAGCGCATCGAACTCGGCGCTTTTGAAGCGCGACAGGTTCTGGTTGCCGGCTTGCGGGCCGTAGAAGCGCTGCAGGGCCTGCAGGCCGTCGGGCGCGTTCGCGGTGGTGCCCATCATCCACAGCTGCAGCTTGCCGGCGCGAGCGGCCTTCAGCTGCTCTGGCCATTTGCCGGCGAAGAACTTGGTGCGGATGCCGACACGCTTGAAGTTGATCGTCCACAGCTCGTCATATTGACGCGACAACGCGTCTGGCTGCGTTGCGACCTCCAGCGCCAGCTGGCCGCCATCGGGTTGGTCGCGCCAGCCGTCACCGTCCTTGTCGACATAGCCATACATATCAAGCAGGGCGTTGGCGCGGGCCGGGTCAAAGTCACCGTTCTCGCTCTTGAACTCAGGGTCGTAGCCGCTGGTGTGAGGCAGCAGCGGCGACTGTGCGGGAATCGCTTGGCCGCGCCGCACCAGGCGAATCTCGCGCTCCACGTCCAGTGCCAGCGACAGCGCGCGGCGCAACGCTACCCGCTCAGGCGTGTAGCCGCCAATCACCGGATCATCCATATTGAAGTAAGTGAAGGCGCTGTCGGCATTGATCAGGCGACTCAGCTGCATGCCCTGCTTGGCGAGGTTGGGCGCCAGCTTGCCGTGCGGCAGCGCCACCGCCACGAACTCGGGCGGCACGCGGTCGATCAGCTCATGTTCGCCGCCCAGAAAGGACAGCCAGCGCGGCTGCGATTCCTCGATGATGCTGACCTCGACGCGATCCACCATCGGGATGCGCCGGCCCTTGAGTTGGGCCAAAATCGCCTGGCCCTCGGCGTCGTCGGCGCGTGGCTGGGCCTCGTAGACGCGCTCGCGGTAGCCTGGGTTGCGCTCCAGAACGATCAGCGAGCTGCGCCGCCAGTCCTTCAGCACATAGGGGCCGGTGCCGACCGGGTGGGCGCTGACTTGCTCGCCATAATGCTGCACCACCTCGCGGGCCACGGCACCGAACAGATCATTGGCGGCCAGCATTTCGAGCAGACGCGGGCGCGGGCTCTTGAGCCTGATCTGCAGCGTGTGGCGATCCAGCACGCTCAGGCCTTCGATGTGGCTGTCGTAGTCGAAAGGGGTTTTGTTCCTCAGCGCGGCCTCGCGCCGCTCGGCCAGGCCCAGAATGCCTCGCTCCTCGACCGACGCCCACATGGGGCTCTTGACGGCCGGGTCGGCAAAGCGCATCAGGCTGAAGACATAGTCCTGGGCTACCAGTTCGCGTCTCTTGCCTTTGAAGGCTGGATCGTCGGCGAAGAAGATGCCGGGCTTGAGCTTGATGGTCCAGCGGGTGAACTCGGCATTGACCTCGGGCAGAGCCGCCGCTGTCAGCGGCACGATCTTGACCGGCAGGGCCAGCGGGTCGTAGCCGTAGAGCGCCTCGAAGATGTGGGGCGTGACGGTGCGCGAGTAGGTGTCGCTGACCTGGGCCGGATCGAAGCCGGTCTCGGCGATCGGGAAGGCATAACGGAAGGTCTTGGGCTCGACGCCGGCCGCCACCTGGCACAGGGCGGCCAGCATGACCAGGACGATGCGCTTGATCATGGGCGTTGGCTGGGGTCGACGTCCACCCACTGCCAGAACTGCTGGCTAAATGGCGGCCGCTTGTAGCCGATCAGCCAGGGCTGGCTGAGGTCGCTGATGACGCGGTGGACCAAGAACTTGATCGGCATATAGGCCGTTGTGAGTTTCTGCGCCTCGCGAAGCAGGGCCAGGCGCTCGGGGCCGTCGGGCAGGGCCTGCATCTGCTCGTAGATCGCATCGAAGCGCGCCAGCTTGAAGCGGCTGAAGTTCTGGCCGCCGGCCGATGGACTGTAGAGCAGCTCCAGACCCGGCTGCACATCGGGCGAGTTGGAGCTGAAGCCCAGCTGCCACAGCATCAGCTGGCCCGCGCGCGCGGCCTTCAGCTGCTCTGGCCATTTGGCCACCTTGACCTCCAGGCGTATGCCCAGCGCGTCGAGGTCGCGCTTCCACATCTCCTCGAAGGAGCGCGAGCGCGCATCGGGCGAGCTGGCATAGCGGATCACCAGCGGCTTGCCGTCCGGCAGATCGCGCCAGCCGTCGCCGTCACGGTCGACATAGCCGAACAAGTCCAGCAGGGCTTTGGCTCGGACCGGATCATGGTCGCTGTTGGGGCTCTTGTACTCGGCATCGAAGCCGAAGGTGTAGGGCGCGACCACGCTTTGCGCCGGTACTGCCTGGCCGCGCCAGACATTGCTGACCTGGCGGCCCACATCGGTGCCAAGGCCGATGGCGCGGCGCAGCGCCACCTTGTCGGGCGTGTAGCCGCCGACCACCGGGTCCTTCATATCCCAGTAGTACATGAAGCGGTCGGAGGCCAGCACGCGCTCTAGCTGCATGCCCCGGCGCGCCAGATTGGGCGCGAGCTTGCCGTGCGGGATGGCCTGGTTGGCGAATGGCGCGGGCAGCACCCACGAGAGTTCGAACTCGCCGTTCAGAAAGGACAACCAGCGGGGCTGGTCTTCCTCAATGATGGCCACCTCGACCCGGTCCACCATGGGTAGACGCCGGCCCTTGAAGCGGGCCAGCAGGGCCTGGCCTGCCGCATCGTCGGCGCTGGGCTCGGCATCATAGAAACGCTCGCGGTAAGCGGGATTGCGCTCGAACACCATCAGCGAGCTGCGCCGCCACTGCTTCAGCACAAAGGGGCCGGTGCCGACCGGATGGGCGCTGATCTTGTCGCCGTAGAACTCCACCACCTCGCGCGCCAGCGCGCCGAACAGGTCGCCGCTGGCCAGCGTGAACAGCAGCCGCGGGCGCGGCGCGGCGAGCTTGAGCTGCAGCGTGTAGCGGTCCAGCGCCCGCAGGCCCTCGACGGGGCGGTCGTAGTCAAAAGGTTTCTTGTACTTCAGCGCGTCCAGGCGCAGCTCGTCCACGCCCAGCATGCCAACGTCCTTGAGCGTCGAATAGATCGGGCTCTTGGTCGCGGGGTCGAAGAAGCGCTTGAGGCTGTAGACGAAGTCCTCGGCCACCAACTCGCGCCTGGCGCCCTTGAACGCCGGGTCGTCGGCAAAGAAGATGCTGGGCCGGATCTTGATGGTCCAGGTCCGGAAGTCGGCCGAGTGCTCGGGCATGCCCTCGGCGACATTGGGGCGTATCTTGTAGGGCCGGGCCAGATAGTCGTACTCGTACAGCCCATCGAAGATGTGGCTGGTCATGATGCGCGAGTACAGGTCGTTGAGCTGGGCCGGGTCGAAGCCTGTCTCGGCCGCGTTCAGCGCATAGCGCAGCACCTTGGGCTCGGCGGCCTGCTGCGCCCGTGCGGGCTGGGCCACTAGCATCACCAGGGCCAAGCCGCCGCCAAGCAGCAGGCGGGCGATCATGGCTTCTTCACCGGCTCGATGTCCACATAGCTCCACCAGTCCTGCTTGAACGGGTGGCGGCGGTAGCCGATCAGTTGGGGCTGGGCCAGATCGGTGATGAAGCGGTGGGCCTTATGCTTGTAAGGCATGTAGGCTGTCATCAGGCGCTCGCTCTCGCGGAACAGGGCCGCGCGCTCGGGTCCGTCGGGCATCGGTGCGGTCCGCTCGAACAGGCGGTCGGCCGCCGGCAGGCGGATGCGCGCGAAGTTCTGGCTGCCGACATAGATGGAGGAGAGACTGCTCAGGAAGTCTTGCGGATCGGGCATCGATGCCGAGGTGGCCAGGCTCCAGATCTGGAACTTGCCGGCCCGCAGAGCCTTGTAGTTTTCGGGCCATTTGCCCGGCTTGAACGTGACCCGCAGGCCGACCTTGGCCAGAGACTTCTGCCACAGCTCATCGATCTGGCGCTGCGAGCCGTCCGGTGTGGTCAGGCTTTCGAGCACCAGCGGCTTTCCATCGGGCTGGTCACGCCAGCCGTCTGCGTCCTTGTCAACATAGCCATACATCTCGAGCAGGGCCTTGGCGCGGGCCGGGTCGTAGTCGCTCATCTCGCTCTTAAATGCGGGGTCGTAGGCGCTGGTGCCGGGCGGATAGATCGACTGCGCGACGATGGCCTGATTGCGCCGGGCCACACGGATCTCCTGCTCCATATCGGAGGCCAGCGAGATCGCACGGCGCAGCGCGATGCGCTCGGGCGTGTAGCCGCCGATCACCGGGTCTTCCAGATTAAAGACCCAGAAACCCACGTCCGGGCTCAGCACGCGGTACCCGTGCATGGCTCTCTTGGCCAGATTCGGCGCCAGTTTGCCGTTGGGCATGGCTTGGCTGATGAACTCGTTGGGCACCCGCTCCAGCAGGTCGAACTCGCCGCCCAGGAATGCCAGCCAGCGTGGTTGACCCTCCTCGATGATGGACACCTCGACGCGGTCGATCATCGGGATGCGTCGGCCTTTAAAACGTGCCAGCAAGACCTGACCCTCGGCATCGTCGGCGCCGGGTTCGGCTTCGTAGAAGCGCTCGCGGTAGCCGGGGTTCTTCTCCAGCACGATGCGCGAGCTGCGCCGCCAGTCCTTCAGTACAAAAGGGCCGGTGCCGACCGGGTGTTCCATGGTCTTGCCCGGATAGGCCTCGACCACCTCGCGCGCCATCGCGCCGTAGAGGTCGGTCTGCGCCAGGGTCTGCGGCAGGCGCGGACGCGGCTTGTCCAGGCGCAGCTGCAAGGTATAGCGGTCCAGGGCGCGCAGGCCCGCGATGGGTCGGTCGTAGTCGAAGTTCTTATTGCCGCCGCGCAGCTCGGCGCGGTACTCGGCCAGGCCCGTGATGCCCAGCGCCTCGACCTCGCTCCAGTGGCTGGAGGCCACCTCGGGGTCGGCCACCCGCTTGATTGCGTAGAGATAGTCCTCGGCCACCAGTTCACGCTTGTTGCCCTTGAAGGCGGGATCGTCGGCGAAGAAGATGCCGGGCTTGATCTTGAAAGTCCAGGTGCGGAAGTCCTCGCTGTGCTGCGGCATACCGTCTGCTGTCAGCGGGATCAACCGGGCCGGCCGCGCCAGATGGTCGTAGCTGTACAGGCCCTCGAAGATATGGGCCGTGATGATGCGCGAATAGATATCGCCGATCTTGGCCGGGTCGAAACCAGTCTCGGCGATCTGGAAGGCGTAGCGCAGGACCTTGGGCTCGGCGGCGAGCGCCGAGCCCGTCATCAACATGGCGGCCAGGGCTGCTGTACCCCAATGCTTCAGTTTCATGATGCGATCTTCTTCTTTTGGCTCGTGTCGATCTCGACGTACTGCCAGAACACATTGCCGAAGATCGGCCGCTTGAAGCCGATCAGCCAGGGCTGGGTCAGGTCATTGATGATGCGGTGCACGACGTATTTTTGCGGCATATAGGCCAGGTTGATCTTCTGGGCTTCGCGCAGCAGGGCTAGGCGCTCGGGTCCGTTGGGCAGGTCGCGCATCTGGCGGTAGATCTCGTCGAAGCGATCGTTTTTGAATCGGCTGAGGTTCTGGCCACCGGCCGAGGGGCCATATAGCAGGTCCAGGCCTGGCTGCACATCGGGTGCGGCGTCGGAGAAGCCCAGCATCCAGATTGGCAGTTGGCCGGCCCGCGCGGCTTTGAGCTGTTCGGGCCACTGGGCCGCCCGAACCTCGATGCGCACGCCCAGTGCATCCATATTCTTCTTCCACATCTCGTCGAAGCTGCGCGACAAATCGTCGGGCTGGCTGGCATAGCCGATCAGCAGCGGTTTGCCGTCCGGGAAGTCGCGCCAGCCATCGCCGTCGGCGTCCTTGTAGCCGTAGATGTCCAGCAATGCCTTGGCGCGCGGCAGGTCGAAGTCGCTGTTCTCGGTCTTCAGCTCGGGGTCATAGCCCCAGGTGCCGGGTGCCACAAAGGTCTGGGCCGGCACGGCCTGGCCGCGCCGCAAGGTTCGGATCTCGCGGCCCACATCGGTGGCCAGCGAGATCGCGCGGCGCAGCGCCACCTTCTCCGGCGTGTAGCCGCCTACCACCGGATCTTCCATATTGAAATAGAACAGCGTGCGGTCGGTGTTGACGATGCGCTGCAGCTGGATGCCTTGCTTGGCCAGGTTGGGTGCCAGCTCGCCCTGCGGCAAGGCTACCGCAGAGAACTCCAGCGGCACCGAGATCAGGTCGAACTCGCGGTTCAAAAAGGCCAACCAGCGCGGCTGGCTGGTTTCGATGATGGAGATCTCGACGCGGTCGACCATCGGCAAGCGCCGGCCCTTGAAGCGGGCCAGCAAGGCCTGACCTGCGGCATCCTCGGCATTGGGCTCGGCGTCGTAGAAGGCCTCGCGGTAGTTGGGGTTGCGCTCCAGGACCAGCTGTGAACTGCGCCGCCAGCTCTTGAGCATGAAGGGCCCGGTGCCCACCGGGTGCTCCATGGCCTTTTCGCCGTAGTGCTCGATGACCTCGCGGGCCACGGCGCCGTACTGGTCTCCGCCGGTGATGGCTTCGATGAAGCGCGGGCGCGGCTCCTTGAGCTTGAATTGCAGTGTGTAGCGGTCCAGGGCTTTCAGACCTTCGACCGGTGCGTTGTAGTCGAAGGGCTTCTTGTTCTTCAGCGCGTTTTGGCGCAGCTCGTTCAGGCCGAGAATGCCTTGGTCGTTGAAGCTGGAATAGCCCGGGCTCTTGGTGGCCGGGTCGAAAAAACGCTTGAACGAGTAGACATAGTCCTCGGCCACCAGCTCTCGCTTGCGGCCCTTGAACGCCGGGTCGTCAGCGAAGAAGAGGCCCGGCTTGATTCGTAGCGTGAAGCTACGGAAATTGTCGGCCACTTCCGGCAACGCGACCGCAGCATTGGGCTTGATCTTGTAGGGCCGGGCCAGGTAGTCGTATTTGTAGAGCCCGTCGAAGATATGGCCGGTGACGATGCGCGAGTACAGATCGCTGATCTGCGCCGGGTCGAAGCCGGTCTCGCCGGCGACGAAGGCATAGCGCAGCACCTTCGGCTCGGTTGGTGTTGTCTGAGCCTGGGTCAGCCCGAGCTGCAGGGCCACCAGGCCGGCCAGGCCGGCGCGCGCGAGAGTGTTGATCATTGTTGCGGGCGTTTGCTGTTGTCGATGTCCACAAACTGCCACCAGTCCTGCCAGAACAGCGGGCGGCGGTAGCCGATCAGCCAAGGCTGGGTCAGGTCCGTCAGCAGGCGATGGGCGTGGTTCTTGTATGGCATATAAGCCACCGCGATGCGCTTGGCCTGCGCGAATAAGTCTAGGCGTTCAGGGCCGTCTGGCATGGCCTGCATGCGCTCATAGAGGGCGTTGAACTCGGGGTCGTTGAAGCGTGACAGGTTTTGCCCGCCAGTGGCCGGGCCGTACAGGCGCTGCAGCGCGTTCTGTCCGTCGGGCCTCGAGGCCGAGGAGCCGACGCCCCAGATCATGAAGTTGCCGCCGCGCGCGCTCTTCAGGTTTTCCGGCCACTTGGCGGTCTTGAACTCGACCCTGAGACCGACGGCTGCCATATTCTTCTGCCACAGCTCATCGAGCTGGCGTGACTGGTTGTCGGGCTGGGTGTTGCGCACCAGGGTCAACGGCTGGCCGTCGGGCAGCTCGCGCCAGCCGTCGCCGTCGCGGTCCAGATAGCCGTACATGTCCAGCAGTGCCATGGCGCGTGCCGGATCGTGGTCGCCCATCTCGGTCTTGAAATCTGCGCTGTAGCCGGTGGTGTGCGGCACGACCGGCGATTGGGCCGGGATCGCCTGGCCGCGCCGTACCAGTCGGATCTCGCGGTCCACATCGATGGCCAGCGAGATCGCGCGGCGCAGCGCCACCTTCTCAGGTGCCAAGCCGCCTACGATGGGGTGGTCCATATTGAAGGTGGTCAGCGTTGCATCGGAGCCAACGACCCGCAGGCCCTGGATGCCGCGCTTGGCCAAGTTTGGCGCGACCCGGCCGTTGGGCAGGGCACTGGCAATGAACTCGGGCGGCACGCGCTCCAGGAAGTCCTTCTCGGCATTGACGAAGCTCAGCCAGCGCGGCTGCACCTCCTCGATGATGGCGATCTCGACGCGGTCGACCATTGGCAGGCGCCGGCCCTTGAAGCGCGCCAGCAAGGCTTGACCCTCTGCGTCATCGGCGGCCGGCTCGGACTCGTAGAAGCGCTCGCGGTAGCCGGGGTTTTTCTCCAGCACGATTTGCGAGCTGCGCCGCCAGTTCTTCAGCTGAAAGGGGCCGGTGCCTACCGGGTGGGCCATCAGCTTGTCGCCGTAGTGCTCGACCACCTCGCGCGCCAGCGCGCCGTAGAGATCGGAGCCGGCAAGCACGGTCTCCAGCAGGCGCGGGCGCGGCTGCTCGGTGCGCAGTTGCAGCGTGTAGCGATTCAGCGCGCGCAGACCTTCAACCGGGGCGTCGTAGTCGAAGGGCTTCTTGCTTGCCAATGCCTTCTCGCGCAGCGCCTTCAGGCCGATGAAGCCGACATCCTCGAAGGTGGCCCAGCCCGGGGCCTTCAACGCCGGGTCGGCAAAGCGCTTGAAGCTATAGACGAAGTCCTCGGCCACCAGCTCGCGCCGGGCGCCCTTGAACGCGGCATCGTCGGCAAAGTGGATGCCGGGCCGGATGCGGATCGTGAAGGTCCGGAAGTCGGGCGAAGCCTCAGGCAGGGCCACCGCGACCAAGGGCTTGAGCTTGACCGGGCGGGCCAGATGGTCATAGGCGTAGAGCGCCTCGAAGATGTGCGCGGTGACGGTGCGCGAGTAGATGTCGGAGAGCTGCGAGGGGTCGAAGCCGGTCTCGGCAATCGGGAATGCGTACTTCAGCACCTTGGGCGGTGGTTTGGCAGGCGCCTGCGCCTGGACCGCTACCGCCACAAGAGCCAGACAGACCCCGATCAAGTAGCGCCGCATCTGGGCCTCTTGTCTCAGGAGCCCTGGCGCTGCTTGGCCAGGGCTTCGGTATCGATGTCCACGTAGCGCCAGAAGTCACGCACGAAGACATTGCGGTCGAAGCCGATCACCCAGGGCTGGGCCAGATCTGTGAACAGGCGGTGCACATGCATCTTGTAGGGCATGTAGGCGATCATCAGCTTGGCGGCCTCCTGCATCACGGCCTGACGCTCGGGACCGTCGGGCAGCATCTTTTGTTTCTGATACAGCGCGTTATAGGCCGGCAGATCGAAGCGCGACTTGTTGGCCGAGCCTTTGGCGCGACCGTCGCCCAGTGCCAGGAAAGTGTCGCCATCCGGCGCGGTGGCGACCCAGCTGACCGACCACATCTGTAGCTTGGCCGCATTGGCGCTCTTCAGGTTCTCGGGCCATTTAGCGGTCTTGAAATCGATGCGCAGCTTCAGCGCATCCATGTTCTTCTGCCATTGCTCGATCAGCTGGCGACTCTGGCTGTCGGGCTGGGTGGCGAGCTCCAGCACCAGCGGCTTGCCGTCCGGCAGATCGCGCCAGCCATCGCCGTCGCGGTCCACATAGCCGTACAAGTCCAGCAGTGCCTTGGCCCTGGGCAGGCTGAATTCGCTCATTTCGGACTTGAAGCCCGGCTGGTAGCCGAAGGTGCCGGGGCCGAAGGGGCTCTGGGCCGGCATGGCCTGGCCACGGCGTGCCAGCAGGATCTCCTTGTCCAGATCGACAGCCAGGCTGATAGCGCGGCGCAGCGCCACCTTCTCGGGCGTGTAGCCACCCACCACCGCGTCCTCCATATTGAAGTAGGTGAAGGCGATCTCGGGGTAGGGGAAGCGCACCGCGCGCATGCCGCGCTTGGCCAGATTGGGGGCCAGCTTGCCGTTGGGTGTGGCGATGCTGACGTACTCCGACGGCACCTCCTCCAGCACATCGGCCTCGCCGTTCATGAAGGACAGCCAGCGCGGCTGGTTCTCTTCGATGATGGCGATCTCGACCCGCTCGGTCAGCGGCAGGCGCCTGCCCTGCAGCTTGGCGGCCTGGGCCTTGAGCACCGGGTCCGCATCGGCCGGCGGCTGCTCGTCATAGAGCTCCTCGCGATAGTTCGGATTCTTGCCGAGCACGATGCGAGAGCTACGGCGCCATTCGGCCAGCCGGTAGGGGCCGGTGCCTACCGGGTGTTCCATGATCTTGTCGCCATAGAACTCGACCACTTCGCGCGCCACCGCGCCGAGGAAGGCCGAGTCGGCGAATTGGTTGATGAAGCGCGGATCTCCCACGCCCAGCTTCACGCGGAAGCTGTAACGGTCGAGCAGCTGCAGGCCCTCGACCTCTCGGTCGTAGTCGAAGGGCTTCTTGGCCGCCATCAGCTCCTTGCGCAGCTCCGACAGCCCGAGGATCTGTACGTTCTCCAGCAGATAGAGATTGCGGCTGTTGAGCTTGGGGTCGTAGTGACGTTTGATCGAATAGATGTAGTCGGCCGCCGTCAGCTCGCGCTTCTTGCCCTTGAAGGCCGGATCGTCGGAAAAGAAGATGCCCGGCTTGATCCGGAAGGTCAGGGTCTTGAAGTCGGGCGAGACCTCGGGCATGGCTGCCGCGGTCGAGGGCCGCAGCTGGTACGGCCGAGCCAGAAAGGCAAAGTCCAGCGGCGCCTCGAAGATGCCGGCGGCGACAGCCTTGGAGTAGCGATCGCTGATTTGAGCCGGGTCGAACCCGGTCTCTGCCACGCGGAAGGAGTAGCGGATCACCTTGGTCTCACCGGCCGCAGGGCCGGTCTGGGCCGGGCTGGCCAGGGAAACACAGGAGAACACGGCGGCGAGGGCCAGTCGTGTGAAGCCAGAACGCATCACGATCACAATCCTTGCAATGACAACGCGCCGCAGGCCTTGTGGGTGCGGCGCGTCAATGGCCCAAGCCGCCACCGGTTCCGGCGCGCTGGGCGAGGTGCGGAGTCTAGGGCCGTTGCCCCCGACAGGCCGCGCATTTTGGCCCAGAAAGGCCGCAAACCCCGTTGAATACGGGGGTTTCCTAGGGCAAACCCGGATCCGACAAGGGCAAATGCCGGTGATTCCGGACGCCGTCTCCATTAGACTCGCGCCTGCTTTCAATATGGAGACCCC
Organism: Paucibacter sp. PLA-PC-4; assembly: GCF_026241155.1. Taxonomy (GTDB): domain Bacteria; phylum Pseudomonadota; class Gammaproteobacteria; order Burkholderiales; family Burkholderiaceae_C; genus Roseateles_E. The sequence goes on along the minus strand of NZ_JAPFGP010000005.1, from coordinate 37,137 downwards.
CCTCACCACAAGTGAGCGGGGTTTCGCTTTTGTCTACTCAAGACGCTTGGCATGGAGATCCGACAGCGATGGCGGCATACCTGATAAGGCGCTTGTGGCAAATGATTCCCACCTTGCTGGGCGTCGTGCTGCTGGTGTTCTTCCTCTTCAAATACTTCGGTGGAGACCCTGCCGAAATCCTCGGCGGCCTGAACGCCAGCCCCGAACAGATCGACGCCATTCGCGAACAGCTGGGCCTGAACAAGCCGGTCTGGGAGCAGCTGTGGATCTTCATCCAGCAGATCGTCACCTTTGACTGGGGCCGCAGCTGGGCCACCAACGAGTCGGTGGCCAGCCTGTTCACCACCCGCATGCCGGCGACGCTGACGGTGATGGTGCCCATCCTGGTGCTAGAGGTGCTGCTGGCGATTCCATTCGCGATGGCGGTGGCCTATGTGCGCGGCAGCCTGACCGATCGCACGGTGATGATCGTGACGACGGTGGCGGTGTCGATCTCGCTGCTTGTCTATGTGATCGTGTTCCAGTATGTGTTCGCCTTCCGCCTAGGCTGGTTCCCGGTGCAGGGCTGGACCGACAGCTTCTGGACCAATCTGACCACCTATGCACCGCTGCCCATCATCGTGGTGGTGGCGGTGGCGCTGGCGCCATACACGCGGCTGTACCGCACCTTCTTCCTGGACGAGATCGGCCATGACTATGTGCGCACCGCGCGCGCCAAGGGCATGACCGAGAAGACCATCTTGCTCAAGCATGTCTTGCGTAACGCAATGATCCCGATCCTGACGAACATCGCGGTGGCGTTGCCGGGTGTGTTCACCGGCGCCTTCCTGATCGAAGTGTTCTTCTCGATCCCGGGCCTGGGTCGCGAGATCTTGCTGGCGGTCAACCGCAGCGACTACCCGGTCATCCAGGCGTTTGCGATCTATATCGCATTCCTGACCATGGTGATCAATCTTGTTACCGACCTGCTCTACAAGCTGGTCGACCCACGGGTGGTGCTGAAATGAGCGCGGTTCTGTCGAATACTGCAGCGACCAAGGCCGGTGCCCAGCGCTCCGAAGGCGTCTGGGCCGCCTCCTGGCGTCGCATGCGTGCTGACAAGGTCGGCATGGTCTGCATGGCCATCGTGGCTGTGTTCTTGGTGCTGGTGGCCCTGTCGGGCGCCGGCGTGATCGCCTCGGGCTGGCAGAAGGAAGTGGGCGTGCCCAACGCGCCGCCGACCTTCCTAGGCCCGCGCCCGGCCGAGGCCACCGGCGCCATCGCGCAGCCCAAGGGCCCGAATGTCGATCTCAGCGACATTGATCCGCTGGCGCCGCGCTATGCCGAATGGGAAGAGCGCGCCAAGCAGTTCAAGACGGTGGACACGGTCAAGGCCGAGACCCTGACCTTCGGCGCCGACCGGCTGGGCCGCGATGTGCTGACCAAGGCCATCAAGGGGGCCGAAGTCTCCATCATGGTGGGCGTGCTGGCCGCCGTACTGGCGACGCTGATCGGCACCGTGCTGGGCGCGCTGTCGGGCTTCTTCGGCGGCAAGATCGGCGACTTCCTGGAGTGGCTGTACAACGTATTCACCGCCATCCCCGGCATCCTCTTGATCTTCGCGTTCGCGGTGATCTTCGGGCGCGGCGTGATGTCGGTGGCGCTGATCCTGGGTCTGGCGGGCTGGCCCGGCATCTACCGGCTGATCCGTGCCGAGTTCATGAAACATTCGGTGCGCGAGTATGTGCGCTCGGCTGAAGCCATCGGCGCCAGCAAGATGAGCCGCATGTTCAAGCACATCCTGCCCAACGTCTCGCACGTTGCGCTGGTGCAGCTTTCGCTGCATGTGGTGAGCTTCATCAAGAGCGAGGTCATCCTGTCCTATCTGGGCCTGGGTGTCGGCGTGGACCAGGTCTCCTGGGGCACCATGCTGGCCGAGAGCCAGAGCGAGCTGATCCTGGGCTACTGGTGGCAGTTGGTCGGCGTGACGGTGGTGATGGCCGTCTTCGTGACCGCGTTTGCGCTGTTCACCGACGCCTTGCGCGATGCGCTGGATCCGAAATTGAGAGGCCTGGAGTAAAGCCATGCTGCTGAGTATTCAAGACCTGAAGGTCGCCTTCCGCATGGGCAAGCAAGGCGGCCAGATGCAGCGCGCGCTGGCTGTCAAGGGCGTCAGCTTCGATGTGCCGGAGAACTCGACCGTGGCCCTGGTGGGCGAGTCCGGCTCGGGCAAGAGCGTCACTGCGATGTCCATCCTGAACCTGCTGCCGGACAACGCCGAGCGCGAAGGAAAGATCGAATTCCAGGGGCGCGACCTGCTGGGCTGCACCCTGCCCCAGCTGCAAGCCATCCGCGGCAAGGAAATCGCCTGCGTGTTCCAGGACCCGATGACCTCGCTGAACCCGGTGTTCACCGTGGCCGAGCAGATCATGGAGCCGCTGATCAAGCACATGGGCATGAGCCGCCGACAGGCCCTGGTGCGCGCCGAGGAACTGCTCAACGAGGTCGGCATCCCCGAACCCAAGCGCCGCCTGAAGGCCTATCCGCACGAGATGTCGGGCGGTCAGCAGCAGCGCGTGATGATTGCAGTCGCGCTGGCTTGCTCGCCGAAGCTGCTGATCGCCGACGAGCCGACCACGGCGCTGGACGTGACCATCCAGCGCCAGGTGATGGAGCTGATGGCCAAGCTCAAGGACACGCACAAGATGAGCATGTTGTTCATCTCGCATGACCTAGGCGTGGTGGGTGAGATTTCCGACCATGTGGTGGTGATGCGCCATGGCCAGATCCGCGAGAAAGCCCCGGTAGCAGAGATCTTCAAGAACCCGCAGGACGGCTACACCAAGGCCTTGCTGGCCTGCCGACCCAGTTTGACCGAGAACCCGGCGCGGCTGATGGTGATCGACGATCACATCGCCGGTCGCCAAGCTCAAGGCCTAGGCAAGGCCAAGGATCCGAACGCGCCGGTGATCCTGGAGGCGCGCGGCCTGAAGAAGAGCTTCTTCTTCAAGGACGGGCTGTTCGGCAAGAAGGAGTTCAAGGCCGTCAAGGAAGTGAACTTCCAGCTGCGCAAGGGCTATACCCTGGGCGTGGTCGGCGAGTCGGGCTCGGGCAAGACCACCATGGGCCTGACCCTGCTGCGTCTGCACGAGCCTAGCGGCGGCGAGGTCCTGTTCGAGGGCAAGGACCTGCTGAAGATGAGCGGCAACGACTGGCAGAAGATGCGCCGCCGCATTCAGGTCGTGTTCCAGAACCCCTACGCCTCGCTGAACCCGCGGTTCACGATCGGCCAGACCCTGCTGGAGCCGATGGAGATCCACGGCATCGGCACAAGTACGGCCGACCGCCAGGCTCGCGCCAGCGCGCTGCTGCAGAAGGTGGGCCTGGATGATTCGGCGCTGAACAAGTACCCGCACGAGTTCTCCGGCGGCCAGCGCCAGCGCATTGCGATCGCGCGGTGCCTGACGCTGAACCCCGAAGTGTTGGTGCTGGACGAAGCCGTCTCGGCGCTTGATGTCTCGGTGCAGGCGCAGGTGCTGAACCTGCTGAAGGACCTGCAGGACGAGTTCGGCCTGAGCTACATCTTCATCAGCCACGACCTCGCGGTCGTCAAGTTCATCTCCGACGAGGTGCTGGTGATGCAAAACGGCGATGTGGTCGAGCAAAGCGAGACCCAGGCCCTGCTGGCCGCCCCGAAGCAGGAGTACACCCGCCGCCTGCTCGGCGCGGTGCCGCGCGGCTATCAGGAGACGGCGGCTGCGGCTGCTTGACACGGAGGCACGCTGCACCTCGGCCCTAAAGGCGACTACTGCGTAGTCGCCTTTCTTTTGTGATGCTTGGCATAAAATGCGATACATGCCGGCCAAGCCGACCCCCTTGCCGGAAGCCGAGGTTCGACAGCTCGCCGAGTTGGGCGAGCGGCTGCGCCTGGCGCGCCTGCGCCGTGGCCAGACGGCCGCCGCAGTGGCGGCGCGGGCCGGTATCACCCGCGTCACGCTGACACGCCTGGAGCGCGGCGAAGCGGGGGTGACCGTAGGCACACTGATCAAGGTCATGGGCGTGCTGGGGCTGGCGGACGATTTTGAGTGTCTGGCCCGGGACACCGGACATGCCCTGGCAACCGAGCGCCTGGCGCCACGCCGCGTGCCGCCCGGTATCCGCCTGGCCCACTACCCACAGCTGCAGAGCGTGGCCTGGCATGTGGCCGAAGGCCCGGCGGCGGTGCTGACGCCGGCCGAGGCCTTCACGCTGTACGAACGCAACTGGCGCCATATCGAGCCGGCCAAGATGTTGCCCCGCGAACTGGCCCTCTTGGAACGCCTGACGGCCACGGTTGGCAAAGGAGTGCTGCTTGTTTGAGCGTGTTCATCACCAGCGCATTGCCCGTCTGCTCGTCGGCCTGGACGCCGAGTTACTGGTCCGTCAGCGCTGTCTCTTCGGTGGTGGTACGGCCATTGCCTTGTCCCGCGGCGAGTACCGGGAATCCGTCGATGTGAACTTCATCTGCTCATCGGTGGACGGCTACCGCGAGCTGCGCAGCCTGGTGCATAGCAGCGGCATCGCCGGTTTGCTGACTCAATCGTTCAAGCTCGTCCGCGAGCCGCGCATCGACCAGTACGGCATCCGGGCTGCCTTCGAGGTGGACGGCGTGGCCATCAAGTTCGAGATCGTCTTCGAGGGGCGCATCGTGCCCGATCCCCCCAGTGCCGACGAGCGCATCTGCGGAGTCTGTACCCTGGCTGCCGCCGATGGCATTGCCACCAAGCTGATGGCCAATGCCGACCGCTGGGCCGATGATGCCGTGATGAGCCGTGACCTGATCGACCTTGCCATGCTGGCCGACGCCCGGGCCTGCCTGCCGCTGGCGGGCGTCGCCAAGGCCGAACATGCCTACGGGCCCACCATTCGCGATTGCTTCGCCAAAGCGCGGGCCCATTTGCTTGAGCGCCCCGGGCGGCTCAGAAAATGCATGGACGGCCTGGGCATGAGCCTGCCCGAAGCGCGGCTGCGCAGCCGCATCGGCAAGCTGCGACTGGCGCTCTAGCGCCGGCCGCAGCAGCCTGCCCCTTCGGTTCTGCAGTTCGTCGGCCCTGCGTTTGGCGCTCGCACCGGTTCTCCTACAGTGCGGGTCAGATTCAACCTGTATCGAGGAGTCACCGATGAACCGCTTCCCCACCTTCGCCCTGGCCCTGGTCGCCGCTCTCATGTCCACCGCCTGCGTGCTGGCGCCCGGTTCGTCGCGCAGCAGCGATCCGACCGATGTGGCCCGCATGGGCGAGCAGGCCGTCAAGACCTGCGGCGAAGGCCAGGTGAAGGAGGTCAACACGCGCAGCTTCAGCTGCAAGTGAGCGGGGGGCGTTAGCGCCGCAGCAGGGCCCAGATCGCCGGCAGCACCAGCCAGAAGCCTGATGCCGGCATCAGCAGCAGACTCAGCAGGGTCAGGGCCAGCAGGCCCCAGCCGAGCCGGCGCAGCGCCCGGGTCTGGCCGTCGCGTTCCAGCGTCGTCACGGCCATGGCCAGCAGGGCCAGCACCACGCCGAACAGCGTGAACCAGGTCGCCGCGCCGCGCAGCGGATCGGCGCCGACGCTGTCCAGCAATCCGCCCCGCGCCATCTGCAGCAGCACCGGTGCGAACGCCGCGCCCGCAAACACCGTGTGCAGGGCGGCCACGCCCATCAGCCAATGGCCGACCCATGCGCGTGGGCGGGGTGCCGAGAGCGTCGTCGTGTTCATCATCAAATCCAGTCTTGGTGGGTGTTGACCTGGGCCCGCAGCCGGCTCAGCAGATGCACAAGGCCCAGCAGGCTGCGGTCGAAGAAGGGTTGCTCGGCGGGCATGTGCTTGAGGTAGCGCATCGCCAGGCGATGTTGGGCGGCCGGCATGCGGGGCATTGGCGGGTGCTGGCCGAAGTCGTAGCGCGGCGTGCGCCAAGGCAGCAGCAGCCAGTCCAGCAGCGGCGCCAGCGCGGGCAGCAGCTGGCTGCGGAACTCGGCCAGCCCCAGCTCCGTCGCGACCAGGCCCAGGGCCCGATAGGCGGCCAGCAGGCCGGCATCGTCGCCGCGCAGCCGGGCGCGCCAGGTCTGGCGCAGGCTCTCGGCAAAGTCGGGGGTCAGCGTTCGCGTGCAGCCGAAATCCAGCAGTCCTAGCCGGCCGTCCGGCATGAACAGGTAGTTGCCCGGCTGCGGGTCGGCCTGCAGGCGCCGCAGCTCGAAGGCGCCGGCCATGAACAGGTCCAGCAAGATCTGACCCTGGCGGTCGCGCTCGGCCTGGTTCGGGCCGCCGGCCAGCCAGTCGGACAGATGCAGGCCGTCGAGCCGCTCCATCGTCAGCACCCGCGCGCTGCTGAGCGCGGGCAGCGCTCGCGGCAGCACAAAGTCCTGCTCGGGCAGGCGAGCGGCAAACCAGGCCAGTTGCTGCGCCTCCAGTCGGTAGTCCAATTCCTGGAGCAGGGCCTGCTCGATCTGGGCCAGCGTGCGCGCCAGCAGCTCGGGGTCGGGCAGTCCGCCCAAGCCGCCGAGCAGCGCGCGCAGCAGCAGCATATCGCTGCGCACCGTCGCGGCCATGCCCGGGTACTGCATCTTGACGGCCAGGCGGCGACCGTCGGCAGCCAGCGCGCCGTGCACCTGGCCCAGGCTTGCGGCGGCAAAGGCCGCCGGCTCGAAGGCGGCGAACAGCGTCTCCGGCCCCTGGCCGAACTCCTCGCGCAGCAGCTTGCGGATCACGGCGCGGTTCAGCGGCGTGGCGCGGTACTGGGCCTGGGCCAGCTGCTCGCGCACGCCTTCGGGGAGCGAGCCGGCCTCCATGCTGAGCAGCTGCGCGGCCTTCAGGCCCACGCCTTTGAGCTGGTTCAGTGCGCCGAACAGGATGCGCCCGAGCCGGGCCTCCTGTTCGCTTTGGGCCTGTGGGCCGGCCAGGCCCAGGCCCAGAGCCGCCTTGTGGCCCAGCTGGCTGAGCCCGGCCCGGGCCAGTGCGGCGCCAGCCACCGCGCCGCGCGCGAGCCGCCCGGTCGGTGGCGCGGCGCTCACAGCCGGCTCCAGGCCTGCGCCAGGCCCAGCGCATGGACGCCACCGTAGCCGGCGCAGATCAGCGTGCTCCAGATCCAGAATGGTTGGCGCAGCTCGGGCTGCAGCAGCATGGCCGGCCAGGGCGCCAGACCGCGCAGCAGATAGACGGCGGTGATACCCAGCAGCACCCAGCGCAGCCCCGGCAGGCCGCGCAGCGCGGCGCTCCAGCCGCCGGCGCCCAGCGCATAGGCGGCGGCCACCAGCAGTACAAAAGCGATGCCCAGCGTCAAGAGCGCCGGCCACCAATGACCGGCCTGGGCCAGCTTGGCCATGCCCTCGCCGGCACCGAAGCAGCGATACCAGGGGGCGCCGCCGACAATGATGGCCAGATGCAGCGCGGCGGCCATCGCGCTGAGGCTGGCGCCGAGCAGCAGGGCGGGGTTGGCGGCGCCGCTCATCGTGCCGCTCCGGCCACACCGCGCCGCGCCAGCTTGAGCAGGTCCAGCAGGCCGCCGCCGTCCTGCAGCAGGCGCATCAGCTGGCTGCGCAGCACAAAGCCGCCCAGCTCCATCAGTTTGCCGATCACGCCGCTGGCCAGGCTCAGCACCAGCAGCGACAGGCTCAGCTCCAGCAGCTGCGTGGTGTTGCCGAAGTCCTCGCTGTCGTCCTTGAGCCAGTAGCTGATCACGCCATAGGCATAGTCGGCCATCAGCGCGGACAGGCCGGTCCTGAGCAGGGGGCCGCAGGGAGCGATCTCGCTGCGGGCCAGGGCCTCGTCCAGCAGCTCCAGCAGGGCCTGCTGCAGCAACTCGCGGCCTGGCAGCCCGCCGCCCAGCATCAGCAGCGGGGCCCGCTCGACCAGCTCGCGGGCCAGGGCCACGAATTCGCGGTCGGGCAGCAGGCGCTCCAGCAGGCTGTCCATCAGCAGCTGAAGCCGCTCCTGCAGGCTCCATTCGGCCTGGTCGGGCGTGGCGCGCCACTGGGCCAGTGCATCCTCGAAGGCCTGCTCGAAATAGGCCAGCACCAGCTTTTCTTTGCTGGGGAAGTATTTGTAGATGGTCGCATCGCCGACCCCGGCGGCCCGGGCGATCTGCTTCATCGTCGTGGTATCGAAGCCCTGCTGGGTCATCAGGTCCACCGCCGTTTGCAAGATCAGGCGCTTGTTGCTGGCTTGCTGGGTCTTGGAAATGCGCATTTGTATATTTACTTTCTTTTAATCATTATTATTTTTAATTTATTGGATAGCAAGACTTCTTTTAACGGTAGATGAAGGCCAGGTCGATATCGCCCTTCTTGGGGCTTGCGCCCGCGCCTTGCTGACGGATACTTCCCGCCCATGAAACCGCGCCTTGTGATCCTGCTTCTCGGCTTAGCCCTGCTGGGCACGCTGTGGCTGGGCTCGGCCGGTTTTGACGCCGAGCCCATGGCTCAGTCCGAGTCCCACGGCCCCAGCGGACTGCCGGCTCTGGCCCGCATCATGCTGGGCAACGCATCCTGAGCGGCGTCCGAACGTCCCCTCTTTGAGCTTTGCAGCCGGCCCGGCCCCGGGCAACAATGGCCCGACACAGGCGCCGGCCGGACCCGCTCCGGGGACCAGGCTCTCGCCACAGGGAGCGACGCAATGGACAGCTTGCGCAACAAGCGCTTGGAGCAGGCCCTGCATGCGGCCGAGGCCAATTTCCATTACCTGGCCGAGAACCTGCCCGGCGTGGTGTTTCAGTACGCGCTCTGGCCCGACGGCCAGGACGCGGTCTACGAAATGAGCCCGCGCTGCCTGGAGTTGCTGGAGCTGGAGCCGCAACTGCTGGAGCGCGATGTGGGCCTGCTGTGGCGTCTGGTCGAACCGGCCGATTTGCCCCGCCTGCGCGAGTCGATCTGGCGCTCGGCCCGGGAGCTCTCGCCGTGGCATGCCGAGTTCCGCGTCACCACGCCGTCGGGCAGGCGCCGCTGGCTGCAGGGTGCCGGCCGGCCGCAGCGCCGCCTGGACGGGACAGTGCTGTGGCATGCGCTGCTGCTTGATGTCAGCGCGGCGCGCCAGGCTGAGCAGGCGCTGGCCGGCAGCGAGAGCCGTTTTCGCGCCTTGCTGGAAGGGGTCGAGAAGATCTCGGTGCAGGGCTATAACGCCGAGCGCCGGGTGATCTTCTGGAATGCCGCCAGCGAGCAGCTCTATGGCTACAGTCGCGAGGAAGCATTGGGCCGGCCGCTGGAGGAGCTCATCATCCCGGCGCCGATGCGGCCGCTGGTGATCGAAGCCACGCGGCAGTGGCTGGCGGCCGGCGTGGTTTCGACGCCGGCCGAGGAGCTGGTGCTGCAGCACAAGAACGGCAGCCCGGTCCATGTGTTCTCAAGCCACACGATGCAGCGCAACAGCCGCGGCGAAGCAGAGCTCTACTGCGTCGATATCGACCTTAGCGAGCGGGTGCGGGCCGAGGCGCGCCGCAGCGAGCTCGAAGCCCAGCTGCGCGAGGCCCAGAAGCTCGAGGCCATGGGTACGCTCGCCGGCGGCATCGCACACGACTTCAACAACATCCTCGGCGCCATCCTCGGCAATGTGGCACTGGCGCTGGAACAGCTGCCCGCCGAGCATCCGGCCACTGCCCATCTGGGCCTGATACGCATCGGCGGCCAGCGGGCGCGAAGCCTGGTGCAGCAGATCCTGGCCTTCAGCCGGCGCCAGCCGCAGGAGCTGTGCGTTGTGCAGCTGCAGGCCCTGGTACAGGAAAGCCTGGCCTTGCTGCGCACCGCGCTGCCGCCCGGCGTGCAACTGGTGCTGAGCCTGGCAGACCAGCCCCTGCATGTGCGCGCCGACGCCACGCAGATCCAGCAAGTGCTGATCAATCTGTGCACCAATGCATGGCACTCGCTGGACGGCGGGGTCGGTCGGGTCGAGGTGGGGTTGAGTGCGGAGCACCATGCCGGCAGCCCGGCGCGCGCCCATCTTTGGGTGCGTGACGAGGGCAGCGGCATCGACGCCGCCACGCGCAGCCGCCTGTTCGAGCCCTTCTTCACGACCAAGCCGCAGGGCCAGGGAACCGGTCTCGGCTTGGCGGTGGCACATGGCATCGTGCTGGCCCATCAGGGAGAAATCCAGGTCGACAGCCAGCCCGGCGTCGGCAGCTGCTTCCACCTCTATCTGCCGCTGCTGCAAGGCGGGGAGCTGCCGGCCGAGCCCATGCCGGAGCCGGACGTGACTGCGGTCGGGCTAGGGAAGCACATCGTCTATGTCGACGACGACGAGGTCATGCGCCTGACAGTGCAAGGCCTGCTGCAACGCCAGGGCTGGCGCGTCAGTCTGTGTGCCGAGCCGGACCAGGCTCTGAGCATGGCCCAGGCCGGCGGCGTTGACCTGCTGGTGAGCGACTACAGCATGCCGGCCTGCACCGGCCTTGAGCTGGCGCGCCGCCTTGCCCTGATCGCGCCGACCTTGCCGGTGCTGATCAGCTCGGGTCATGTCACCGAGGCCCTGCTGGCCGAGGCGCTCAGCCTCGGAGTGCACGGTCTGATCCACAAGGAGCAGACTTTGGAGGAGCTGGCGCCGCTGGTGAGGCAGGTGCTTGGGGGCGGCGCCGTCTCCTGAGGCCCGCTGACACATCCGTCGGCGCCTGCGACGCCCCATCCGGCGCGGCTTGCAGTTCATCACAAGGTGCTGGAGAGCGTCGCGATCGGCTCCGATACTGACTCCATCGACACAGCAAACCGCTTGGTCGACACCGAGTTAAACCCAAGGAGCCCATCATGCAAGTCCGTCTGATCCAAGTTGCCGCCGCCCTCGTTCTCGCCGCTGTCGGTAGCGCCCAGGCCGCCCCGCAAAAGATTGAGCAGCTGCCGCGCGTCGTCATCACCGGCAAGTCGGCCCAAGCCAGCCAGCAGATCGTGCAACTGCCGCGCGTGGTCATCGAAGGCCGCAGCCTGGCCTCCCAGCCCGCCGTGCAGCTGGCCGCCGCCAAGCCGGCGCGCCGCATCTGATGCGTGCGGTTCTCTGAACGGAGCAGAGCCACGGCCGCATCGTGCGTGCTGCGGTGACTCTGCTCCGCTGCGCTTGTCCCTTATGCTGCCGGGCATCGATGAGGCTCGCGGCGGGAGGCGGCGTGACGATCAAAGTTGTCGGAGTCGTGGGCCTGGCCTTGCTGCTGGGTGCCTGTGGCGGCGGCGGCGGAGCCGCCGATCCTGCACCGCCGCCCGTCGTGCCGCCCGTGAGTGCCAGCTGCGAACCCGGTTCGGTGGCGCGGCTGGCCCGGGAAGTGACGATACAGGCCGGCCGCGCGACCGAGCTGGCTTTGCTGGCCTGTGGCGGTTCGGCCCTGGCCGAGCCGCGCTGGCAGCAGACGGCGGGGCCAGGTCTTGCGCTGCTGTCGGCGCGCTCGCCGGCGCTCAGCATCGAACCGACCTTGCCCGGCAGCTACCGCCTCACTTTGAGTTTCAGGGACGCCCGCGCCGCAAGCCATACGGCCGAGCTGGCTCTCGAAGTGGCGCCGGCCGCCGCCGGGCCGAGCCTGAGCGTGCGCGGCGAGCCCTCGGTCTGGGGTGGCGGCAGCCTGTCTCTGCGGGCCTGGGCGCCGGGCCTGAGCAGCAGTGAGTTGGCTGGCGCGCAGTGGTACTGGGAGCAGCTGGACGGCCCGGCCGCGACGCTGGAGCGCCGCGACTCAGCGCGGCTGGTATTCAAGGCGCCGGCGGTCAGCGTCGACAGCCTGCTGCGCTTGCGCGCCCAGCTGAACCTGGCCGATGGCCGCAGCGCCAGCGATGAATTCACCCTGCTGGTCCAGCCGCCACCGCAGCCAGCCGCCAACCCGCTGTTTGACGGCGACAACCCCGCCAGCCGCGTCTATCCTTGGCTGTCCGACGGCCCCCATGCCCGCGCTCTGAGCGACTGCATTTACCACCCCGGCCTGAGCAGCAGTCCTAACAATCTCTGCACACTGGCCCGTCTGCCGCTGCTGGGCCAGCAGACGGCCGGCGCCGTGCCGACGGTGGAGCAGGTGATGCAGCGGCTGCTGGTCTCGAATGACTGGATGGCCGAGGTTTTTGAGCGCTTCTTGCGCGAGGAAGATCCGCATGGCGACTTCCGCCGCATGCTCAATGCGAGCACGGCGGTGGTGATCGGTGCGCGCGTGCGACCGGCCTTCTACTGGGGCGCTACCGGCGCCATCTATCTGGATGGGGCATACCTCTGGATGACGCCCGAGCAGCTCGACACCCTCAGCGAGAGCCCCGATCCGCGCAGCGCCTACGGTGCCGCGCTGGCCTACAGCACGCCCTGGCGCTATGTGCTGGACAACCGGCATGCCATTCCCGCCTATCCGGTGGCCGAGCGACCCACGCGCACGCTGGCGGCGCTGCGCTACGAGTTGGCCCGCCTGCTTTATCACGAGCTGGCCCATGCGGCGGACTTTGTGCCGCCGCGGGTGCAGATCGGCCTGGGCGGGGCACTGCGGGTCTATGAGGCCAGTCCGGCGCTGACGGCTTCGCAGGATCTGCACCAGCGCTACCCCTTCTTCTCGCAGGAGATGCGAGCGCTGGGCCAGGTGTTGTTCTTCGGCACCGAGGCCAGCGCGCAGCAGAAGGCCTACCGGCCTGAGGACATCGTGCATTTCTTCAGCCAGGACCGCGTCAGCGATGACTACAGCTACTCGGTGCCGGCCGGCCAGAGCGTGCCGCGCGAGGATGCCGCGATGCTGGTGGAAGAGGCCATGATGCAGCTGCGCTACGGCGTGCTGCGCGATACCGCCATCGCACCCCAGTTGGCGGCCGATGCGGGCAGCAGCGCCGATCTACCCGTGGTCTGGGGCCAGCGCGGCCGCATCGGCGAGGCCGCACTGCGACCGCGTGTGCGCCTGGTGCTGGCCGATCTGCTGCCCTGGCTGGAGGCCGATGCAGCGGATCGGCTGGCCAGTCCCTTGTTGCTGAAACCGGGGCTGACTTGGGGCGAGAACCTGGACCAGGCTGCCATCGCCGCCGGCCGCCCGGCGGCGCTGAACGGCGCACAGCGCCTGGCCGAGCAGGCGCAGGGCGCGCGCCAGGCCCGCGAGCGCGAGTCGCGTGTCCGGGCGCAGGCGCTGCACAAGCGCTTGGATCTGCAGCGCTGATCACGGGTCTGGCCGCTCTGCCCCCACTCATCGCCACTGCCCGCACTTCATGCGGCGCCTGCCGCTGCCCATCGCCAAGCGCTGGCGGCGCGCAGCCGTCCTGGCGACACTGAAAGCCTCCACCCAAGCCTCCCATGCCCCGCAGGAGCCCGCAATGCACAGCAGCGCCAAGACCTTTCTGACTGCCCTCTTCGCCGTTGCTGGTGCGGCCACGATGGCCCTGGTGCTGGCCGAGCAGAGCGCGCCGCAGAACCTGCACACCGTGGCGCAGCCGGCCGCAGCGCAGTCAGCGGCGTCGGCCGTGCGCCTCAGCCAGCTCGATTGCACGGACCTGTCGAGCTGCTGATCGTTTCGTCCTGTCGCTCCCAGGGTCGGTTCAGACAGCGTTTTTGCCAGCTTGTCGCGTCGGCCTCGCGCGCCGAGCGGACGACGCCGACACTGCATTCACCGGCCCGCATCAGGCCGGTGTATCAAGGAGTTCAGCATGATGTTCGAGCACAGCCTCACCGAGAAGTCCGTCGCCAGCCTGGTAGCCCTCAGTGTCACGACCGCGCTGCTGGCGCTGATCGACGTCGGCACCACGGCCGAGCAGCCGCTGATGCGGCTGGAGCGGGTGCTGATCGTCGGCAAGAGTTCGGCGCAGCAGCCGTCGCAGCAGCTGGCGCAGTTGGCCTGCGCCGAGACGGCGCAGTGCTGAGGCGCCCGCTCATTTCATCGCATAGTTCAGATTGATGTAGAGATAACGCCCGCGCGGGTCGGTGTAGCTGGGGTCGTAGCCCGACAGGAAGTGGTAGGCCTGATTGGAAAAGGGCGGGCTCTTGTCGAACAGGTTCTGCACCCCGACCCGCAGGCTCAGCGCCGGGCTCGCGCGCCAGGCCAGCGAGCTGTCCCACAGCGAGTAGGCCTTGACACGGTTGGCCGCGACGATGCTGCCGTCGTCGATATTGATGGCCGAGTTTTGGTCCTGATAGGACGAGTAGAAGGTATTGCCCAGCGTCAGCGCGAAGGGCCCGCGCTCCCAGTCCAGGCTCAGGCGGTGGCGCCAGCGCTGCACCGCGCCCTCGGTGACGAAGCGGCCCAGATTGCTGATGTAGGGGTCGCCCGGCGCCGTCTGCAGCTTGGAGTCCAGCATCAGCGTGCCGCTCAGGCGCGCGCCGAACTGGCCCCAGGCGGTCTTCACGCCATGCAGATCCAGCACCAGATCCAGCCCGCTGGCCTTCTGTGCGCCGCGGTTGTCCTTGCGCAGCTCGATGTAGTCGATGTCGCCGTCCTCGTCGCGGTGCACCAGCTCGCCATACTTTGCCAGATTGCCCAGGATCACATCGTCGCCGATCTCGCTGATCAGCTTGCTTCGCTTGATGGTCCACCAGTCGGCACTGAGCGTCCAGTGGTGGTCGGCCTCGAACACCAGTCCCAGCGAGGCCTGGCGGCTGCGCTCGGGCTTGAGGTTCGGGTTGCTGTAGCGGCGGGTGTCCCAGTTGTCGGCGCAGACCGAGAGGTCGTTGTCGTTGGCGGCGCAGGACAGCGGATCGGGCAGGGTCGCGGTGCTGCTGTAGACCGTGGGACGGTAGAGGTCGTTCATCGACGGCGCCCGGAAGCCCGCGCCCAGCGAGCCGCGCAGCAGCAGGGCCTTGCTCGGCGTGTAGCGCAGGCCCAGCTTGGGGCTGCTGGCGCCGCCTATGCCCTGGTAGTGGTCGTGGCGCAGTGCCAGTTGGGCCTCCCATTGCGGCGCAAAAGGCGCCAGCAGCTCGGCGTAGACGGCCCTGACCTTGCGTGAATCGGTGGTCGGGCCGCCGCCCTCGGGCGCGAAGTCGTTGTTGATGTTGTCGCTCAGCAGCAGGGCCGAGGGGCGGAACTGGCTTTTCTCGCGCCGCAGCTCACCGCCCAGGGCCAGCATCAGCTCGCCGCCGGCCAGCCGGCTCAGCGCGCGCGAGGCCTTCAGGTCCAGCGCGTCCATCGTGCCGCGCGCAAAGCGCACCTCGTCATCGACCTGGATGCTGTCGATCAGCGCCTTGCCGGCGGCGCTGGACGGGCCGAAGGGGTTGATGAGGCCGCTGTTGATGCCGGCCATCAATTCGTCGTAGAGCACATAGCCGTGGGTGTCGCGGTCGCGCACGGTGTTGACGCTGTGATTCAGCGCTAGCTCGTAGTCCCAGCCGGCCAGCGTGCCGGACAGGCCGGTGACGAAGCGCCGGCCTTCGCTGGTGAGCTGGCTGCTGCGGCGGCCGGCCTCGTCCAAGCGCATCTGCAGCTGGAGCTCGCCGGGATACTCCTCATCGATCGTCTCCAGCGCGGTACCGGCCAGCTCGGGCACCAGCCGGTAGTCCATATAGCCGGTCACGCGCGCCGACGAGCCGACATACCAGGTGCGGGCGCGCGTCAGCGCCAGCTCGGCGAAGAGCTGGTGCGCCGGCGTCAGCTGCAGCACGCCGCGGCCCAGGAAGCCTAGCTTCTCGGACTTGGGGTAGAGCTCGGTGTCGCGCATGTAGTCATAGGTGCAGGCATCCTCGCCACCGGTGCCGGCCGGCAGATAGAGGTTGGCCGGCGGCGCGCAGTCGGGCGCCGAGAGATTGATCGTGCGGTTGACGATGGGCTTGCCCTTGATCGTGAAGCCGCGGTCCTGCAGATGGTTGCGCTGCGCGCTGCTGAGCCGGATATTGGCCGGGCTGGTAAAGCCCGACAGCAGATGGCCCAGGCGCTCGGGCACCTTCAGCCCGGCGATGAACTCGCGCTGCGAGGTGCTGAGGCGCTCGGTGCGCTGGGCATCGAGCACGCCGAAGACATTGAAGCCGTCGCGCACGATATCGCCGATGCCCGCCGCGACGCTGGCGGTGCGCTTGCCGGCGCCGCCTTCCCGGGTCTTTCCGAGCTGGCTGTTCAGCTCCAGGCCCTGGAAGTCTTTGCGGGTGATGAAGTTGATGACGCCGGCGATCGCGTCGGCGCCGTAAATCGCCGAGGCCCCGTCCAGCAGCACCTCGACCCGCTCGATCGCGGCGGCCGGGATGTTGTTCAGGTCGACCCCGGCATCATCGCCCGGCGAGGCGAAATTGGCCATGCGCCGGCCGTTCAGCAGCACCAGCGTGGACGAGGTGCCGAGACCCCGCAGATTGGCCGAGTTGAACCCCTTCTGGTCATAGCCGCCGACGTTGATGCTGGCGCCGTCGCTCAGCCCGCCCGAACTGGCCGACAGCTGGGCCAGCAGCTCGGAGGCCGTGGTGACGCCAGCCTTGGCGATGTCTTCGCGAGTGATGGTCTGCACCGGCAGCGCACCATCGGCCGCCGGCCGCTTGATCGCCGAGCCGGTGATCTCTACCCGCTCCAGATTATCCGCCGCCGAGGCCAGCTGGCTGGCCAGTAGCAAGGCAGCGACGGTGCTCAGGCGCCGGGTCGGCGGGCAATGGGGCATGGCGGTGGCTCCGGGGTTGTTGGCTGGTGCAAGCACAAGCCAACGCCGCACAGACGGCCGGCGTTGACGCCGTCGCCTCGGTGATTACCCCTGGGCCCCGCTCTCCAGCACCCGCAAGATCTCCCGCCCATAGGCTTCCAGCTTCTTCGCGCCGACGCCGCTGATGCCGGCCAGCTCGTCCAGGCTTTGCGGATGCAGCCGGGCCATCTCGGCCAGCGTGACGTTCTGGAAGATCACATAGGCCGGCAGGCCATGCTCTTTGGCCACCTCGGCGCGCCAGGCCTTCAAGGCCTCGAAACGCTGCTGGGCCTCAAAGTCCAGATCGATCGGCGCGGCGCTGCCACCACGCTTGCCCGGCGCGCCGCGCGTGGTCTTGCCGCGTTTGGGCGCGACGCTGGGCACGCGCAGCAGCAGCTGGACCTCGCCCTTGAGCACCGCGCGGGCGCTGTCGGCAAGCGCCAGCGTGTGGTACTCGCCTTCGCTGACGACATGGCCCAGCGCGATCAGCTGGCGCAGCACGGCGCGCCACTGCTGCTCGGGCAGGTTCGCGCCGACGCCCCAGGTCGACAGGCTCTGGTGGCCGTACTGCGTGACCTTGTCGGTGACCTTGCCGCGCAAGACATCGATCAGATGGCCGGCGCCGAAGCGCTGGCCGCCGTTCTGGTGGAAGCGGTAGATGCAGCTGAGCAGCTTGCGTGCGGCCTCGGTGCCGTCCCAGGTGGCCGGTGGGCTCAGGCAGTTATCGCAGTTGCCGCAAGCGCTGCTGGCCTCGCCGAAATAGCTGAGCAAGCGCACGCGCCGGCAGTCTGTGGCCTCGGCCAGGGCCAGCAGCGCGTCGAGCTTGCCGCGCTGGCCCTGCTTGAACTCTTCTTCGGCCGGGCTCTCGTCGATCATGCGGCGCTGGTTGACCACATCGGCCAGGCCATAAGCCATCCAGGCATTGGCCGGCGCGCCATCGCGGCCGGCGCGGCCGGTCTCCTGGTAATAGCTCTCGATGTTCTTGGGCAGGTCCAGATGGGCGACAAAGCGCACATCGGGCTTGTCGATGCCCATGCCGAAGGCGATGGTGGCCACCATCACGATGCCGTCCTCGCGCAAAAAGCGGTCCTGGTGCTTCTGGCGCACGGCGGCGTCCAGGCCGGCGTGATAAGGCAGGGCCTTCATGCCCTCGGCTTCCAGCCAGGCGGCGGTCTCCTCGACCTTTTTGCGGCTCTGGCAGTAGACGACGCCGGCCTCGTCTTCATGCTCGTCGCGGATGAAACGCAGCAACTGTTCGCGCGGCTTGTCCTTCTCGACAATGGCGTAACGGATATTGGGGCGGTCGAAGCTGCTGATGAAGACGCGCGAGTCCTCCAGCTTCAGGCGCTCGATGATGTCGGCCCGTGTCAGGTCGTCGGCGGTGGCGGTCAGCGCGATGCGCGGCACATCGGGATAGCGCTCGTGCAGCAGGCTCAGGCTCAGGTATTCGCTGCGGAAGTCATGGCCCCACTGGCTGACGCAATGTGCCTCGTCGATCGCGAACAGGCTCAGCAGGCCGCGCTCGTTGAGCGAGTCGAGCTGGGCCAGGAAGCGCGGGTTGGTGATGCGCTCGGGTGCCGCATACAGCATCACCAGGCGCCCGCTCATCATCTCGCGCTCGACATGGGCGGCCTGCTCCGAGCTCAGCGTCGAGTTCAGGAAGGCGGCGTGCACGCCGGCCTCTTCGAGCGCGCCGACCTGGTCGTGCATCAGTGCGATCAACGGGCTGACTACCACCGCCACGCCCTGGCCCTGGCGATGCCGTGCGATCGCCGGCACCTGGTAGCACAAGCTCTTGCCGCCGCCGGTGGGCATCAGCACCAGCGCGTCGCCGCCGCTCACCACATGGTCGACGATGTCAGCCTGCGCGCCGCGGAAGGCGCCGTAGCCGAAGACTTCTTGCAGGATCTGGAGGGGGGCGTGATGATGCATGGAGCCCGCTATTGTCCAGGAGAACCCAATTGACAGCCGACGACCTACGCAGCCAATTGATTCGGAACTTCAATGAGATCCCGCGCGAGCGCTTCGAGCGTGCGCCGCGCTACGAGAGTCTGGTGGGGCCGCTGTCCGGCGGCACGGCAGCGCGTAAGCTGGGATGTGGCATCGACACTGTGCCACCCGGCAAGCAGAGCTGTCCCTATCACTTCCATCACACGCAGGAGGAGATGTTTGTTGTGCTGCAGGGTTTGGGCACTTTGCGCGTGGCAGGCGAACTACTGCCGATCCAGGCCGGCGATGTGATCTTCATCCCTTGCGGCCCCGACTATCCGCATCACATCCTCAACACCTCGGACGCCGACCTGAAGTACTTGTCGATCAGTACCCAGGAGCGACCCGAGGTCTGCGAGTATCCGGACTCGGGCAAGGTGGCCGTTTTCTCTATGGGGCCGGCGCTGATACAACGTCGCGACAACTCACTGGATTACTGGGACGGCGAGGCGTAAGCCGGGGCCGAGGGCGGCTTCTCGCCCCGGTAGGAAATGGAAGCCATGCCCGAGCTGCGTTGCCGGGCCTCGGCCGGGCCCCAGTAGTCCACCGTGCCGACGCCGGAGACGCCGATACCCACTGCGTCGGTGGCCCAAAAGCTGGCGTGGCCGACGCCGCTGATGGAGACCGAGGCCGTGCCGGCCCGCAGCTGCTCGGCCTGTAGGGCGCCCTTGCCCGAGATCGCTGCCTGCATTGTGCGCACCTGGCCGGCCAGGCGGCCCTCGCCGGCACCGGAAATCACGAAGCGCAGGCTGTCGGCCGCCAGCGCGTCGAAGCGTGCCTGGCCGGCGCCGGAGATGGTGACGTCCAGCTGACGCGTCTTCAGCGGCCCGGGCGCATGCAGATCGCTGGCGCCGGAAAGCACCAGTTGGCGCACATTGCGCATCAGTACCTCGATCTGCAGCCGCGAGCCGTCCCAGAACTTCCAGCTTCCAGTCGGCCGGATCACAAGTCGATCCCCGCGCAAGTCCAGTTGCACGTTTTTTTGGGTCTGCGCATTGCCGACGATGAAGACCTGGTCGCGCTCGCCCTGGGCCAGGCGCACCTGGGCGGAGCCGCTGACCTCCAGGCGTTCGAAGGTTCCCGGCGTGTAGAGCTGGCCCTCGGCAGCCTGGGCCGAGGCCGGTTGCGCACCGGCCACCAGCAGCAGCGCGAGCAGGGCTCTCATATCGATTGCTCCCGCAGCTTTTTCGAGACCTCACGGCTGGCGGTGAAGCGCGTGCCGTCGCGCATTTGCACCACCAGCTGCGAGCTCTCGTCGGGCGTCATCGCCTCCACGCAATCGAGATTGACGATGCAGCTGCGCTGCAGCTTCAGAAAGCGTTGCGGGTCCAGGCGCTGCTCGAAGCTGCTGATCGGCAAGCGCACTAGGAACTGGCGACCGCGGCTGGCTATGGCGGTGTACTTGGCGTCGGAGCGCAGGTACTCGATCGCGTCGACATGCAGTGGGAAGATCTTGCCTTGGTCGCGCACCAGGATGCGGGTCAGCGGCGCCTCGGGGGGGTGTTCCAGCGCCTCCAGTGCCGGGTTGAGTGTCGGGTTTGTCGCCGCGCCATCGAGCCGCTCCAGCACTTGCAGCGCATGCTCGACCGCCTCGACAAAGCGATCGTGCGAGAAGGGCTTGAGCAGGTAGTCCACCGCATGCAGCTCGAAGGCGGTCAGCGCATGCTCGTCATAGGCGGTCGTGAAGATCACCGCCGGGCCGCTCGTGTTGGGCTGCTGCGCCAGCGCGCGCAGCACCTGCAGGCCGGTCATACCCGGCATCTGGATGTCCATCAGCACCAGGCCCGGCTGCAGCGCGCGGATCTGGGCCAGTGCACTGGCGCCGTCATTGCAGACCGCCACCAGCTCCAACTGCGGCAGTTGCCCCACCCACTCGGCCAGGCTTTCGGCGGCCAGCGGCTCGTCCTCGGCGATCAGGGTGCGTATTCGGGGGCTGTGGTCGCGGTTCATCATCGTCATGCTTGCGGTATCCAGAGGTCGACGCGGAAGCCCGCGCCGGGGGCGGTGTGGATCTTGAAGCGCGCACGGCCCTCGAAGTCCAGCGCGAAGCGCCGGCGCAGCGCCGACAGGCCGATGCCGCGTCGTGCGCTGCCTTTGCCGTCGGCCTCGGCACCGGGTTCGATCCGCGCCGGGTCGCAGCCGGGACCATCGTCTTGCACAGTCAGGGCCAGGCCAGCGTTGAGCGCATCGCGGCGCGCGCTGATGCTGATGCAGCCGCCCCCGGTGCGCGGCGCGATGCCGTGCAGGATACTGTTCTCGACCAGTGGCTGAAGCGTCAGGACCGGCAGTTCGTCGTCCAGTGTGGCCGGGTCCAGCTGCCAGGCGATGTGCAGCCGCGGGCCTAGGCGCAGCGACTCCAGCGCCAGATAGTCGCGCACAAAATCGACCTCGTCCTGCAGGCTGACGCGGTCGCTGGCGCCGCGTTTGCTGTCCAGCACATACCGCAGCATGCCGGCAAAGCGCAGCAGCGCATCCTCGGCGGCCTTGGGGTCCTTGCGGGTGAGCGCGATCAGGGTGTTGAGCGTGTTGAACAGGAAGTGCGGATTCAGCTTGCCGCTGATGGCGGCCAGCTCTGCGCGCGCCAGCGCCGACTCGGCCTGGGCCGCCGCCACCGCGCTGGCACGGGCGCGGCGCGCTTGCAGCACGGCGGTGAAGCCGGCCACCAGTGCGATGTAGACGAACACGCCCCAGATCGCCCGCCATAGCACCAACTGCTGCAAGGTGGCCTGGGCATGGTCGGCACCGAACAGCCACCAGGCGGTCAGGAACTCAAGCCCCTGCCACAGCGCGGCGAACAGAAGGGCTGCCAGCGCATGCAGGCTCAGGCTGGCTGGTGCCCCCAGGCCGCGGCGCTGCAGCCAGCCCACCCAGGGCAGCACGGTCACACCCAGCAGCATCGGCGGCCACAAGCTCAGCGTGGCCTGGTAGACCCCACCCCAGAGCTGCCAGATGCCGCGCTGCAGCTCGGTGCCGGCCATCGCATAGAGCATCCAGCTCAGCAGGCACAGGCCGGCATAGGCAAGCCAGAGCTTGTGATTGCTGTCGGCGGGGCGGGGGCTCGATCTGGGCATGGCGCCATCTTAGGATGCCCCCGCCCAACGGTTGCGGCGGCGAGGATCAAGTGCAGGATCGCGGGCACGAGGCGCAAGTTGGAGGGCGGCGGTCGACAGCGGCATAATCCATCTCCACTCACGAACAAACGCCAGCGGAGCGCATCATGGCCTCGGTCAACAAAGTCATTCTCATCGGCAACCTCGGGCGCGACCCCGAGTTGCGCTACAACCCCAGCGGCGTGGCCTTCTGTACCATCAGCCTGGCGACCACGCGCAACTGGAAGAACCGCGAGTCCGGCGAGAAGCAGGAAGAGACCGAATGGCACCGTGTCGTGTTCAACGACAAGCTGGCCGAGATCGTCGGGCAATACTGTAAGAAGGGCCGCCCGCTCTATGTTGAAGGCCGTCTGCGCACCCGCAAATGGCAGGACAAGGAGGGCCGCGACACCTACACCACCGAGATCATCGCCGACCAGATGCAGCTGCTGGGCGGCCGTGACGGTGGTGACGAGGGCGGCGGCGGTGGCAGCAGCTACAGCGGCGGCCGCAGTGCTGGAGGTGGTGGCCGTGGTGCCGACCGTGGCGATGACTTCGACGCTCCGGCGCCGGCCCCCCGTGCCGCCGCACCGCGCCCCCCGGCCCCGCGCCCGGCACCGGCCCCGAAGTCTTCGACCGGCTTCGATGATATGGATGACGATATTCCGTTCTAAATAGCACCTTGTTGGTTTTCTGTTGATTCAAGGCCCGTGGCGCTTTGCGCCACGGGCCTTCTTGCGAGTGGATGGCTGTTGCGCGGGGCGGCCTCAAGGCTCTGCCGCCCCCTCGAGCAACCGTCTGCAACTGCCGCAGGCCAGCCTGTGTCTCGACCCGCTGGCCCGCCTGCTTGTGGCGGCTCGCGAGAGGCGCGTTGCCGTCCAGGCGCTGAAGCCGGGGGCCCGGCAGGACTGGGAAGCCTGTCGCGAGGTCGAGCGCAACTAGCTCAGCCCAGCCAGGCCTTGATGCGCCGCGCCAGCGCTTCGCGGCTGATGCCGTAGCGCTCGTGCAGGGTCGGCAGCGCGCCGGCGTCGAGGAACGCGTCGGGGAGGCCGGCCAGTTGGAAGCCGGCCGGCTGCACGCGGTGGCGAAGCAGCGCGCTTGCCACGGCCTCGCCGAGCCCGCCCACCACCGAATGGTTCTCGGCGACGACGACCAGGCGGTGCTGGTAGCGCACGGCCTCGACAATGGTGGCCTCGTCCAGCGGCTTGATCGTCGGACAGTGCAGCACGGCCACGCCAACGTTATCGGTGGCCAGGTCCTGCGCCGCTTCCAGTGCCCGCATAGTCATGAAGCCACTGGAGATCACCAGCACATCGGCGCCGTCGCGCAGCAGCTTGGCGCGGCCGAGCTCGAACTGGTAGTCGTACTCGTCCAGCACCAGCGGCACGTTGCCGCGCAGAAGTCGCATGTAGACCGGGCCCTTGTGCGCGGCGATCTGCGGCACGGCCTGCTCGATGTCCAGCGCGTCGCAGGGGTCGACGATCGTCAGGCCCGGGATACCGCGCATCATCGCGATGTCCTCTGTGGCTTGGTGGCTGGGGCCATAGCCGGTGGTCAGGCCGGGCAGCGCGCAGCAGATCTTGACGTTCAGGTTCTCCTCGGCAATCACCTGGTGGATGAAGTCGTAGGCGCGGCGGGTGCCGAAGACCGCATAGGTAGTCGCAAAAGGCATCAGGCCTTCCTTGGCCATGCCGCCGGCGGCGGCCATCAGCAGCTGTTCGGCCATGCCCATCTGGTGAAAGCGGTCCGGGTAGGCCTGGGCGAACAGGTGCAGGTCGGTGTACTTGGCGAGGTCGGCGGTCAGCCCGACGATCTCCGGGCGGCTGGCCGCGAGTTCGACCAGGGCCTTGCCGAAGGGCGCGGCCTTGACGCGCTGCCCCTCGCTGGCGATCGAGGCGATCATTGCCGAGGTGGTCAGGCGGGGCTTCTTGTCTGTGACGGTGTTCATGCCAGGGCTCCTTCGCGAGCTGTGGATGGATTGGCCGCGTCCAGCACCGCAAGGGCCTGCTGCCACTCCGGCGGATCGACGCGAATGAAGTGGTTCTTCTCGCGCTGCTCTAAGAAGGGCACGCCCTTGCCCATCAAGGTGTCGAAGAGGATCACACGCGGCTTGGCCTCGGTCAGCTGCCGTGCGGCATCGAAGGCCTTCAGCACGGCCTTTAGGTCGTTGCCATCGACGCGCTGCACATGCCAGCCGAAGGCGGACCATTTGTCTGCCAGTGGCTCGAAGCCCAGCACTTTGCCCGAGGGGCCATCGGCCTGCTGGTTGTTGACATCCACCAGGCAGATCAGGTTGGCAAGACGATGGTGGGCCGCGCCCATTGCCGCCTCCCAGGTTGATCCTTCGTCGAGCTCGCCGTCGGACATCGAGTTGTAGACGAAGGCCGGGTTGTTCTTCTGGCGTAGACCCAGCGCCATGCCCACGCCGATGGCCAGACCCTGGCCGAGCGAGCCGCCGGAGACTTCCATGCCTGGCGTGTAAGCGGCCATGCCGGACATCGGCAGGCGGCTGTCGTCGCTGCCATAGGTTTCGAGCTCGCTCTCTGGGATCACACCTGCTTCGATCAGGGCCGCATAGTGGGCGATGGCGTAGTGGCCATGCGATAGCAGGAAGCGGTCGCGGCCCTCCCATTCGGGCTCCTCGGGGCGCAGGGTCAGCGCATGGCAGTAGGCCACGGCCAGCACATCGGCCCAGCCGAGTGCTTGGCCGATATAGCCCTGGCCCTGTACCTCGCCCATGCGCAGGGCGTAGCGGCGGATGCGGTGGGCGGCTTGCGCCAGGTCCGAGACGCAGGCGGCGGTGTCGGTCATGGTAAATCTCCTTGAGAACCTAGAGAAAAAGACGGGGCGCGCTGTTCAGCGCAGGATGCTGGCGGGCACATAGGACACGAGGGCCAGGACGCCGAAGGCCACCAGGTAGAACGGGCCCAGCTCACGCACGGTCTGGCCGACCTTGACCTTGGCCAGTGCGCTGGTGATGAAGAGCGTGGTGCCTACCGGCGGGGTGTACAGGCCGATGGCCAGGTTCACGACCATCATGATGCCCAGCTGGGTCATGTCCATGCCTATGCCCTGGGCCAGCGGCACGAAGACCGGCGTCAGCAGCAGCACGGCGGCGGGCAGATCGATGAACATGCCCAGCATCAGCATCATCAGGTTCATGATCAGGATGACCAGCCACTTGGCATGCACGTTCTGCTGCACCCAGGCCGCGATACCCTGTGGCATCTGGTCGAAGGTCAGCAGCCAGCCGATTGCCGCCGACGCCATGATGACAAGCAGCACCACGCCCGTGGCTAGGCCGGCGTGGACGATGGCCGCGTTGAGCCGCGGCCAGCCCAGATCGCGGTAGATCACCGCGGACACCAGGCCGGCATACAGGGTCGAGAGCACGGCCACCTCCGTGGGCGTGGCGATGCCGAAGCGCAGGAAGATGATGATCAGCACCGGCAGCACGATGGCTGGACTGGCATAGGCCAGGTGCTTGCGAAAGGCCGGGCCATCGAAGGGGGTGGTCTCTCGGGGGAAGTTGCGGCGCTTGCCGACCCACCAGCAGGCTGCCATGAAGCCGCCACACATCAGCATTCCCGGCAGCACGCCGGCGATGAACAGCGAAGCGATGGACGCATTCGAGCTCAGCGCGAACAGGATCATTGGGATCGATGGCGGGATCAGGATGTCGATGGTGGCGGCGGCGGCCAGCGTGGCGGCCGAGAACGCCGCCGGGTAGCCCAGGCGCTTGTGCCAGGGGATCAGCAGCGAGCCGATCGCCGAGGCATCGGCGACGGCCGAGCCGGACACGCCGCCAAACAGCGTGGAGGACAGCACGCCGACCTGAGCTGGGCCGCCGTGAAAGCGTCCGATCAGCGTGGACAGCACGCCGATCAGGGCCTCGCCAAGCCGGCCGCCCATCATCAAGGTGCCGGTCAGCATGAAGAAGGGAATGGCGATCAGCGGAAAACTCTGCACCTGGGCGACCATCTGCTGCACCAGCAGATCCAGCGGCACCCGGTCGGAGGTTGCCGCAGCGGTCATCGCGGCCACCAGCAGCGCGTGGGCAATCGGCATCGCGGCGACGGCGGCGACGAGGAAGACGGCAAGAATGAGTGCACTCATGGGAGGCTCCTGATGAGGGGGCTGAGGCGGCTTACCAATGGGCCACCGGTACCGGCGATTCCTCGCTGCTGGGCGCCGGCACGGGCGGCGCGAACGCCGTTTGCCAGGCCGACTGCAGGGCCAGTACCGCGAGCAGCAGCATCCCGCCCATCACGCAGGCGTAGGTGATGGAGCCGGGCAGCTGCAGGATGGGTGACTTCTCGTCGTGCACGATTTCCAGCATCCGGAAGGTGGCCAAGGCCAGCGTGCTGTAAAGCCCGGCCACTACCAGCCAGCCCAGCGTCGTCACGGTCCGGCGCACCCGGGTCGGCAGGGTGTCCATCAGAAAGCTGGTGGTGATGTGGGCGCCGTGTACGGCCGCCAGTACGACGCCGGCCATCACCAGCCAAGGGAACAGCAGCTCGGGCACCTCGTTGGCCCATTGCACGCTGGAGCCGGTGGCGTAGCGCAGCACGGTGTTGACCACCAGGATGCCGAAGATCACCACCGTGGACAGCCACAGCACCCCGCGGCACAGGCTGACGACAGCGCGATCCAGGGCGCTGCGTTGCGTATCGTTCATGTTTGTCTCCTTCGGGGCCCGCGCTGGGCAGGCCCCGCCAGTCGTGGGTGACTCTGGCGGTCAGTGCGGGATTCAGTTGCCGCGCGCGGCAGCAATGACCTTCTTGACGTAGGGACCGATGGGACCTGCCGCCCATTTGTCGTCGACGCTGGCAGTGGCCTTGACGAAGGCCGCCTTGTCGGGCGTGGTCACCAGCACGCCCTTGGCTTTGAGGTCTGCCAGCAGTTTGTCGTCGGCTTCCTGTGACAGCTTGCGCTGCAGCGCCGTTGCTTCGACCGCGGCCTCGCTGACCGCCTTGCGGTCGACCTCGCTCAACCGGTCCCAGCTGCGTTTGCTCATCAAGAAGGGCGTCATCTGGAACATATGGCTGGTCAGCGCCAGGTGCTTCTGCACTTCGTAGAGCTTGCTGGCATGGATGTTGACCAGCGGGTTTTCCTGCCCATCGACCACGCCCTGCTGCAGCGCCACGTAGAGCTCGGCGAACTTGATCTGCTGCGCCTCGGCGCCCAGCGATTGCATGATGTCGACCAGCACCGCGTCCGGCGGCGTGCGCATCTTCAGGCCCTTCATGTCCTCGACTTTGGTGATGGCGCGCTTGCCGCTGGTCATGTGGCGGATGCCGTTATCCCAGTAGCCGAGCACGACCATGCCCTTGTCGGCGGATTTGTCGGCAAGCTCCTTGCCCAGCGGACCGTCGAGCAGCTTGAAGGCCTGGGCTGGTGTTGAGAACATGAACGGCATGCCATAGGCTGCGTACTCTGGCACCGCATTGGCCGCGGCGCCCTGGGAGTTGGCCGACATATCAAGCGCGCCGGTGCGCAGCGCGGTCACCATCGCGGCGTCATCGCCCAACTGGGCCGAGGGTGCCACCTGCACCTCGATGCGGCCCGCCGTCTTGGCCTTGAGGACCTCGGCGAATTTCATGGCCGCTTCGTGGCGCGGATTGCCGGGCGCGGCGCCGTGGCCCAGTGTCAGCTTGACGGCCTGCGCCTGCGCCGCGAGCGGGGCGACCAGGATCATGGCGGCGAGGGCCAGCAGTGTGCGGGTGAAGGTGGTGCGTTGCATTGGGTTTTGTCTCCGGATTGAATGAAGAGTGCCTCTGTGGGCCTCGGGTCGTTCAGCAGTGGATCAGTGAATCAACATGCCGCCGTTCACATCGAGCGTGATGCCGGTGCAGTAGGCCGATAGCGGGCTGGCGAGAAAGACACAGGCCCCCGCCACATCGTCGGCGCGGCCCAGGCGGGCCAGCGGGATCGTGTCCTCGATTTCCTTCTTGCGCTCCGGGCTCAGCTTGCCCTGGGTGATGTCGGTCTCGATCAGGCCCGGGGTGATGCAGTTGACGCGGATGCCCTCGATGCCGAATTCGCGCGCCATCGCCCGCGCCAGTCCCAGCACGCCGGCCTTGGCCGCCGAGTAGTGCGGCCCGCCGAAGATGCCGCCGCCACGCTGGGCCGAGACCGAGGAGATGCAGACGATGGCGCCGCTCTTGTGCTCGCGCATTGCCGGCAGCACCGCCTGCGACATGTACAAGGTGCCGCGCAGGCTCACGTCGAGGACGCGATCGTAGTCGGCGCCGCTGATGTCCAGCGTCTTGACAGGCTGAGTGATGCCGGCGTTGTTGACCAGAATGTCGATACGGCCGAGCGCCTTCAGCACCCGGGCTGCCGCTGCCTCGCAGGAGGCCTTGTCGGTCACGTCCGCCACCAGGCCGAGGTGACCCTCGCCCAGCCGCGCCGCAGCGGCGGCCGGGTCGGCGCGCTCCAGGTCGAGGATTGCGACTCTCGCGCCCTGCGCAGCCATCAGGCGTGCGGTGGCGAATCCCAGGCCGTTGACGCCGGCGCCGCCGGTGATCACGGCAACTTTGTCTTTGAGCAGCATGTGCTTTGTCTCCTGTGTTGTTGACCTAAATAGTCGGCGCTACGTGGCATGACAACAAGCGAAGTCTCGTCAGGCTAAGATGACAGTTCGTCATCTAACCAGAGGGTTCCCCCTATGGCCGGCGTTCCACCCTTGGCCAATCTGCTGGCCTTCGAGGCGGTTGCGCGGCGCCGCAGCTTTGCGCTTGCGGCTGCCGAGCTGCACCTGACCGCCTCGGCGATCAGCCATCAGGTCGCTAGGCTGGAGGCCCATCTGGGCGTGCGCTTGTTTGAGCGCAGTGCGCACGGCGTGCGACTGAGCACGGCCGGCGATCACTACCTGGGGCGCGTCGGCGGCGCCTTGTCGGCGCTGACGGCAGCCACTGAGGACCTGAGGCAGGGCGTCAACAACAGCCTTTATGTGCACTCGGCGCCCAGCCTTGCGAGCCTGTGGCTGATGCCACGCCTGCGGGCATTCGCCCAGGCGCATCCGGATATCTCGCTGAATCTCTCGGCGGCGCACACGCACAGCGATTTCGCGCTGGGGCAGGCCGATATCGACATCCGCTACGGTGTGCCGCAGTGGCCGGATCTTGTGGTCGAGCCGCTGTTCGAGGAGCGCATCGTGCCGCTTGCCAGCCCGGCCTTCATCCAGGAACACCGGCTCAAGCGGCCCGAGCATCTGCTTGATGTGCCGCTGATACAGAGCACGGTCAGCATCGTCCAGTGGCAGGACTGGTTTGCCGAATTTTCCGATCAGCGGGCACCTGAGCGCTTTGCCGTGCGCTTCGACCGCGCGCAGATGTCACTCGACGCGGCGACCCAGGGGCTGGGCGTCGCGCTGGAGAGCGCGACGAACGCCGGCCGCCACATCACCGAGCGCAAGCTCAAGCCGATCTTCGGGCTCGACAAGTCGATCAAGGTCAAGGCGCACTTCGCCGTCTATCCGGCACGCCATGCCAAGCGGCCGCCGGTTGAGGCCTTCCTCACCTGGCTTCATCAGCAGGCCTCCAAAGGGTAGCCTCGGCCTCAGAGGCCCGTCAGCGCGTGCCGCAGCAGCAAGGCTGACAGCACCCACATGGTCAAGCCGATGAGGCTGTCCAGCACCCGCCAGGCCCGTGGCCGTGCGAACCAAGGCGCCAGCCAGCGAGCGCCGAACCCCAGCAGCCCGAACCAGATGGCACTGGCGAGCGCAGCGCCGGCGATGAAGTAGGCGCGCAGCTCGGCCGGCTGTTGGGCGCCGATGCTGCCCACCAGCAGCACGGTGTCCAAATAGACATGCGGGTTCAGCAGCGTGAAAGCCGCCGCCTGGGCCAGCGCCGCTGTCCGGCCCAGGCCTTCGCCGCCTGCCGCCGCCCGCAACTGCCCCGCATGCCGGGCGCGGCGCAGCGCAAGCCCGCCGTAGACCGCCAGAAACAGCGCGCCAGCCAGGGCGAGCGCGCGCGCCAGGCCGGGGCGCTCGCCCAGCGCCTGGGCCATGCCCAGCACGCCGGCCATGATCAGCAGCGCATCGGCAGCGGCGCAGAACAGCACCACCGGGCCGACGTGCTCGCGGCGCAGGCCCTGGCGCAGCACAAAGGCATTCTGGGCGCCGATGGCGACGATCAGGCCCAGGCTCAGCGCCAGACCCTGCAGCAGTGCGGCCGGTGCGGCGGCCAGGTTTGAAGTGATCATGGGCTGAGCTTGCCAGTCCTCTCAAATGAAGCCAAACTAACTAATCTAAGTTGAGTTTAGAAAAACTAATCAGATGTTGGACTACGCCGCGCTGTCTGCCCTGGCCGCCGTGATGCGGGAGGGGAGTTTTGAACGCGCGGCGCGCGCGCTCCATGTCACCCCCTCGGCCATTTCTCAGCGCATCCGCCTGCTGGAGGAGCGTGTCGGCTGCGCGCTGGTGATACGGGAGCAGCCCTGCCGGGCGACGGAGACGGGACGCCGGCTGTGCCAGCATGTGGATCAAGTGCGCCTGCTGGAGCAGGAGCTCCACACGGCGCTGCCGGCCCTGTCAGCGGACGCCCCAGCGCGCGTCCCGCTGCCGATCGCTGTGAACGCCGACAGCCTCGCGACCTGGGCCGCAACGGCGCTCGCCAGCTTCGCGGCGGACAACCCGGTGCTGCTGGAAGTGCTGGTGGATGACCAGGATCACACCAGCGAGCGCCTGCGCAGCGGCGCAGTGCTGGCCGCCGTGACGGCGTCGGCGCGGCCCGCCGCCGGCTGTAACAGCCGGCCGCTGGGCGCGATGCGCTACCGCGCCACCGCGAGCCCCGCCTTCATACAGCGCTACTTCGCCGACGGCGTCGGCGCGGGCACCCTGGCATTGGCGCCCAGCCTCGTCTTCAATACCAAGGACGAGCTGCAGGCCAGCTGGGCACGGCGCCTGTGCCACCGGCACGTGGAATTGCCACGGCATACCCTGCCGTCCTCCCACGCTTTTGTGAGTGCCGCAGCGGCAGGCATGGGCTGGGGTCTGCATCCGGAGTCCATGATAGCCCGTCAGCTCAGCGAGGGCAGCCTCGTCGAGCTGGTGCCCGATACGCCGCTGGACGTCGCCCTCTATTGGCAGCACGCTCGCGCGGCTTCGGGGCTGCTGGACCGCCTGACCGGTGCGGTGCTGTCGGCCGCCCGCGAGGCCTTGCTGGCGCCCTGACGGACGCCGTGAAGGGCGCGGCTTGCCTCAGGCGCCCAGCACGCGGCGGATATGGCCGGCAATGGCGTCGTCCTGGCAATTCGTGAAGAACAGCTCTTGGAACTTCTCGCCCGACACGGTGGCCTTCAGCAGGTCCTGGTCGACCGTCTTCAGCACGCTCAGCATGTCCTTGCACGAGGCGGCCTTGAGGTCTTTCAGGATGCCTCGGTTCTTGGCCATGATGGCAGCGCGCTCCTTCGGGTAGCCCACGCCGCGCTCGTGCTCGAACAGCTTGCGGTAGCAGTCCTGCAGATTCAGTTCGGCCGCCCAGCCGAAGCCCTTGGCATAGGGCATGGACAGGCAGTTGCCGTCGTTGATCTGGCCGAACAGGAAGGCATCGGTCGGGTCGATCACCAGGCCACAGAACACGCCGGGCATGGCGTTGCAGGCCAGCATCGAGCCCATGCCGGTGCCGCAGCCGGTGACGACGAAGTCGGCCGCCTTGGAGTTCAGCAGGATACCGGCCAGCAGGCCGTTCATCACATAGGTCAGCGAGGCCTTGTCCTCGGGGGTGTACATACCGTAGTGGTGCACGCTGTGCCCGAGCGGCTGTGTGACGGTCTTCAGCGCATTGAAGACGGTGTCGGACTTGGCCGCTTGGCTGTTTTCGATGATGAGCGCGATTTTCATGAGGGGTGACTTTCTGAGTCGAACGAACGGGAGCAGGCGAGCATCGCCTGGTGCATGGGCCGCTACACCACAGGCCAGAGGGCCTGGGCGCGGGCCGTCATGCCAGGTGCAATCCCAGGGAAGGGCAAGACTGCATGGTCAGAAAGTTCCACCTGGCTAACCGCGCACCTCTGCCAAAGGCGAGGCGCTGGCGCTGGCATCATTGTGCCGTTCTTATGCGGCTCTTGCTGCGGGCGGTGCTCGGACCATTTGTCATTTATGGCCGTTACATTGCTGAGTCACACCGCGAACACGGGGAGCGCAAGCCCTGATTGCGAGCCTGCGCTTGCCGTGGAATAGTCGTTGGCTCAGTTTTCAATTTGTCATGTCACGATCCCCTGTCTTTAATTCGTCACATATTCCAGCCAAGCGGCGTGGCGGCTTCACCCTGCTGGAGCTGCTGGTGGTGATGGTCATCATCGGCCTGCTGGCCGGCTATGTAGGCCCGAAGTTCTTCGGCCAGATCGGCAAGTCCGAGGTCAAGGCAGCGCGAGCGCAGATCGACGGCCTGTCCAAGGCGCTGGACCAATACCGCATTGAGGTGGGCCGCTACCCGAGCACCGAGCAGGGCCTGGCGGCCCTTGTCACCAAACCCGGCGAAGAACCGCGCTGGGGGGGGCCCTATCTGAGCAAGGCAGTGCCCAAGGACCCCTGGCGCAATGACTACCAGTACCGCTCGCCGGGCGAACATGGCGACTACGATCTGTTCTCGCTGGGCCGCGACGGCCGCCCCGGCGGCGAAGGCGAGGATGCCGATCTGACCAGTTGGTGAGATCGCTCGCGCCCTCCATGCCGCAGTACCAGATCCGTATCTTCCATCCCCAACTGGGGGTGCAGTCGCGGCGCATCGAGGCGCCGGATCGACAGTCGCTGGCCGGCCTGGCCGGTGTGGCGCCCCAGCATCTGCTGGAGGTCGAGGAGCTGTCGGGCGGCGCCGAGCGCCCCAAGCTCGGCGGCCGCGGCAAGCGCTTTCCTCTGCAGCTCTTCAGCCAGGAGCTGGCCGTGCTGCTGGACGCCGGCATCGCACTGCTGGAGGCGCTGACCACGCTGCGCGAGAAAGAGGCCAACCCGGCCGTGCGCGTGGCCTTGGACGGTGTGATCGATGCGGTCCAGCAGGGGCGGCCTTTGTCGGCCGCGATGCAGGCCCAGCCCCAGGCCTTCGACGAGCTGGTCTGCGCCATCGTTGCGGCCAATGAGCGCACCGGCCAGCTCAGCGCGGCGCTGGCCCAGCACGCGCGCTACCTGGCCTGGGTCGAGAGCCTGCGCTCGCGCCTTATCGCGGCCTGTGTTTATCCGGCGATGTTGCTGCTGGTTGGTGGCGCGGTGATCCTGTTCTTGCTGCTCTTCGTGCTGCCGCGCTTTGCGGGCATCCTGGACGGTCTGGGCAATGAGCTGCCCTGGGCCTCGCGCGCGCTGATCACCTTTGGCCAGACGGCCGGAAGCCAGCCGCTGCTGGTGCTGGGAGGCCTTGCGGTGATTCTGGGGTCGGGCCTCGGGCTGTGGCGCCACGCCGGCCTCAGGCAGCGCCTGCAGGCCTCGCTGTGGACCCTGCCGGGCCTCGGGCCTAGATTGCGCGTGCTGGCGCTGGCGCGCCTGTACCGCAGCATGGGCATGCTGCTGGGCTCGGGCGTGCCGGTGCTGGCGGCGCTGCGCATCGTCGAGGGCGTCGTAGCCCTGCCCTGGCGTGCGGCGGTTACCGCAGCGGCCGAGCAGGTGGCGCAGGGCGGACGTTTTTCGGATGCGCTGGAGGACCAGGGCCTGGCGACGCCAGTGGCGCGTCGCATGGTGCGGGTGGGCGAGCGCAGCGGTGAGCTGCCTGCGATGCTGGAGCGCGCGGCAGCCTTTCATGATGAGGAGGCGGTGCGCCTGACCGAGCTGTTGACCCGGGCCATCAACCCGGCGCTGATGCTGGTCATGGGTGTCTTGATCGGCGGGATCATTGTCTTGATGTATCTGCCGATCTTTCAGTTGGTGGAGCAAGTCCAGTGACGGCTGTCGTTCATTCCCTCAGCGACTTCCTGCCGGCTGACCGTGGCCCCTGGCATCTGGACTTCGAACGCTGGCCGCAGGCCCAGGCACAGCGCTGGCGGGCGGTGCTGGCGGTCGGTGCGGGGGGCCGCGCAATGCTGTTGGCCGAGCGCGACCCTGATGCGCTGCTGCTGCAAAGCATAGAGACGAGGCTGCAGCAGCCGGTGCGCTGGCTGCGCTGCGAGGCGGCCGCGGTCGAGCATTGGTTGGGTGCAGGTGAGGCGGACTTCCGCGCGCTGTCCGATGTCGAGGAAGAGGTGGCCACCGGCGAGGCCGGTGCCGGCACAGAGGAGCTGTCGGCGCTGCGCATGTCCGAGCAGGCCTCGCCCGTTGTGCGCCTGCTCAACGCCACCTTGTACGACGCACTGCAGGATGGCGCCAGCGATGTGCATATCGAGTGCACGGTGCGCGGCGCGGTGATACGTTTCCGTATCGACGGGGTGATGGCCATGGTGCGCACCGTCGAGGGCGCGGCGGTGGCCGAGCAACTGGTGTCGCGGTTGAAGGTGATGTCCGAGCTGGACATCGGCGAGCGCCGCTTGCCGCAGGATGGCCGCTTCAAGCTCAAGGTGCAGGGTCGCGAGGTCGACTTCCGCCTCTCCATCATGCCCAGCGTGTTTGGCGAGGACGCGGTTGTACGCGTACTAGACCGCGCCCGCATCGAGCAAGCGGGCGGCCAGCTGACCCTGGATGCGCTGGGCTTCGATGCCGACGAACGCGCGGCGATACGCGCCCAGGCGCGTCAGCCGCACGGTATGCTCCTGGTGACTGGCCCGACCGGCAGCGGCAAGACCACCACCTTGTACGCCACGCTGGCCGAGATCCACACCGGCACCGACAAGATCATCACGATCGAGGACCCGGTCGAGTACCAACTGGCCGGGGTCGTGCAGATCCCCGTCAACGAGAAAAAGGGCCTGACTTTCTCGCGTGGCCTGCGCTCCATCTTGCGTCACGACCCCGACCGGGTGATGGTGGGCGAGATCCGCGATGCCGAGACAGCCCAGATCGCGGTGCAGGCGGCGCTGACCGGCCATCTGGTGTTCTCGACTGTCCATGCCAACAATGCCTTTGACGTGATCGGCCGCTTCATGCATATGGGGCTGGACCTGTACAACGTGGTCTCGGCGCTGAACGCGGTACTGGCCCAGCGCCTGGTGCGGCTCAATTGCAGCCATTGCGCCCGGCCCTACGAACCAGAGGCAGCGACCCTGGCCCGCCATGGCTTGAAGCCCGACGCCGGCCATCGCTTCATGCGCGGCGAGGGCTGTGGCCATTGCCGCGGCAGCGGCTATCGCGGGCGGCGCGCGGTGGCCGAGCTGCTGAAGCTCGACGACGGCCTGCGCGACCTGATCGCGGCGCGCGCGCCGATGTCGCAGATCAAGGAAGCCGCACGTGCGCGCGGCATGAAGCCGCTGCGCGCGATGGCGCTGGAGGCGGTCTGCCGCGGCGTCACCACTTTCGAGGAACTCGAGCGTGTCACCCTCGATGAATAGGGCTCCCGGACTCAAGGGTCAGGTCTTGCGTTGGCGCCGTGGCCTGGGTGCTCGCGTGGCCAAGCCCAGCCTGTTGTGGCTGACGGCCGAAGGCCTGGACCCCGCCGCCCATGCCGGCCGGGCGCTGGAACTTGTGGCCTCCGAGCATCTGCTGCAGCATCTGATCTGCGAGCCGGGTCTGCCGCTGGCCGACGAGGCCGCGCTGCAGGCTTATGCGCGCCAGCTCTTCGGCCACTATTTCGGCGCGGCCGCGCAGCGCTGGGCGCTGGCCGGCTGGCGCATGCAGGGCGCGACGGGTGTCAGCGCCCTGCACGGGCTGGACCTCCAGGCCTTGCGCCAGGGACTTGATGCGCATCAGGTCAGCCTTCGCGGCCTGCGCCCGGCCTGGGCTGCGGTGCTGCAAGGTGTTTCGGCCGAGCAGCCCGACTGGCTGCGCGCACCGCAGGCGGCGCTGGCTTGGGTCGAGGGCGGCCTGCTGACCTGGCTGGCGCTACGTGCCGGTGTGGTCCATGAGCTGCGCCATCAGCGCCTGGCCGGACCCACTGTGCAGGCTCTGCATGAGGCGCTGGCGGAGATCAAGGGGGAGGCCAGCAATGCGGCGACGCAAGTGCTGGTGCAGGGCTATGGGCTCGATGCCGCCCAGATGCCGGCGCTGCCGGGTGTGCGCCAGTTGGCGCCGCTGGATGCTGCCACGCCCAAGCCCGCCTGGTTCGAGCCGCTGGCGCAGCCCATTGCCGCGCTTGCGCACCCCGACTTCGCCGCCGACATCGCGCCGCGCTCTCGTCTGGGCTGGCCGCTGGCGCTTTGCGGCGCGCTGGTGCTGGCCACCGCCCTGTGGAGCGCCTGGGACAGCCGCGAGCAGTTGCGCGCCGCGCAGCAGCGGGTGGCCGCGCTGTCGGCCCAGCTGCAGCGCCAGCCGCCCCCGCCGCGACTCGACTTGGCCGCACAGCGCGGTGCCGCGCGGGCCAGGGCCGTGTTGGACCAGGAGCGCCTGCGCGTCGCCACCGAGGTGCAGTCGCTGCTGCAAACGCCCTGGGGGCCGCTACTGAGCCATGTGGAGCAGGCCGGCATGGGTGAGCCGCCAGAGCAGGGCATCAGCTGGCTGGGCATGGACTACTCGGCGCTGCGCCGCGAGCTTCGCCTGGACGGGCTGGCCGGCGATCAGGCCCTTGCCTTGCAGCTGGTCGAGCGCCTGAGCGCCGCGCCGGGCTGGACCGATGTGGTGCTGAGCCGCTTCCAGACCGCCGGCGAGGGCCTGGCGGGCCAGCGCTTCGATCTTGGCGCCAAGCTGCAGCCCGAGCTGCTGCGCGACGACCTGCCGCGCGTCTCGCGCTCCAAACCGGTGGCCCAGCCATGAAAATGACCATCGCCTCGATGCAGCGATCGCTGCGCGCGCTGCGCTGGCCCGGCCTGCTGGGGCTGGCCGCGCTGGCGCTGGCGGCGCTGCTGGAGCTGGGCCTGACCCAGCGCTGGCAGGCCCAGAGCGACGTGTTGCAGGCCACGGCCGAGCGCTTGCAACGCCAGCTGCGGGTTCAGCGCGCCAGCGGCGCCGGCCCCGAAGCCACGCTGCAGACCTGGCAGATGGCCCTGCCCGATGCCGACCAGCGCCAACAGCGCCTGGCCGATCTGCTGGAGCAGGGCCTGCGCGCGGGCCTGCTCAGCAGTCGCACCGAACACCGCCTGAGCATCGATGCGACGGCCGGGCTGGAACGGCTGCGCGTGAGCATGCCGGTGCAGGGCGGCTATGCCCAGCTGCGCGGCTTTATCGAAGCAGCGCTGCGCCAGGACCCGGCGCTGAGCCTGGATAGCCTGAAGCTGCGCCGTGCTAGCCCTACGGCTGCGCAGATCGATGCCGAGCTGGTCTGGTCGCTGCATGCGCGGCATGACCGTGTGGACGGGAGCAAGCCATGAGTGGCCCCAGTAAATCGGTGACGCCGCGCCAGGTGCTGCTGGGCGCCGCGCTGGCGGCGGCCCTTGCCGCGACCATGTGGGCGGCTCAGATCGAAGAGATGGCCGAAGAGCCGGCTGCGCTGGCGCGCCCGAAAGCGGCGGCGGCACCAGCAGCCGCCAGCGCGGCGCCGGCGCCGGCGCGCCGGGCACAGGCCTGTCCCTTATTCACATCTCCGAGCCCACGAGACTAGGCATGATCTCGGATGCCG
>NZ_JAPFGP010000059.1 GCF_026241155.1 Paucibacter sp. PLA-PC-4 | reverse complement strand
CCAACTACAAGGGCTTCCCCCCAGAGTCAAGCCGAACCAATCCCTGATGGCCCGCAACGCGGGCCATTTCTGCATCTGGATTCCCTTCTAGACCATCAGCCGCCGTCACTGCGCGCGCTGGGAAGAACAACAAGGTGCGGACTGGCCAAACTACAAACGGTCATTGTTGCGGCACTCTCTGGCCGCAGACCCTGATGAAGGACGCACGCGGGGGACCCATTCGTTAGCCGGCAAGTCTTGCGCCGCCCTTGAGTTAATCGGTCACGCCCCGCGCAGGTCCAAACCTGTTGTCATCAACGCTTGCCGTCACACGGCGGTGGTTCTTTGTGTCCTATGGCTCCAATGGTTGGCGAGTTTGGGTCAGGTCATGCCGGCAAGGCAAACGCCTCTCCCTTGCGCAGCACCGCCCAAGCCATGCGTGCATTCTTGGCCGCAATCGCCACCACCGCCCGCCAGTAGCCGCGCCGCTCGGCCAAGGCCACGGCCCAGCGGCTGATCGCATCGGTCTTGTTCTTGGCAGCGGCCAGCAACGCCTTGGCCCCCAGTACCAGCAGGCTGCGCAGGTAGGCGTCACCGGCCTTGGTGATACGCCCGAGTCGCGTCTTGCCACCCGAGCTGTACTGGCCCGGCGTCAGACCCAGCCAGGCCGCAAATTGGCGCCCGCAGTCGAAGTCGTGCCCATTGCCGATCATGGCGAGCAAGCAGGTGGCTGTGGTCGGGCCGACACCGCCGAGCTGCATCAGCTGTTTGGCGCGGGCGTCGTCGCGGGCCATGGCCTGGATGTGGGCGTCGTACTGCGCCACGCGCTCGTCCAGTCGCGTGACTTCGCTGAGCAGGTCGCCGATCACGGTGTTGGCGTAGCCGGGCAGTTCCTCCAGGCACTCGCAGGCGCGGCGGCGTACGGTGGCGGCTTTGAGCGGCAGCACGATGCCGAACTCGCTGAGCAGGCCACGGATGCGGTTGAGCGTGGCAGTGCGCTGCTCGACAAACCCCTGGCGGGCACGGTGCACCATCAGGCGCGACTGCTGCTCCAGGTTCTTGATCGGCACGAAGCGCATGTGCGGGCGCTGTACAGCCTCGCAGATGGCTGCGGCATCGGCTGCGTCGTTCTTGCCTCGCTTGCCTGTCATCCGGTAGGGCGTGACGAACTTCGGCGCGATCAATCGCACGGTGTGGCCCGAGGCCTGGAACAGGCGTGCCCAGTGGTGGGC
>NZ_JAPFGP010000058.1 GCF_026241155.1 Paucibacter sp. PLA-PC-4 | reverse complement strand
TGGCCGGCGGACTGGGACGGCATCATCGCCTGGTATCCGGCCTGGAAGCAGATGTCGGCCATGCTGGCCGGCCACCGCGCCAGCCGTGCGCTCTCGCAGCCCGGCGCCTACCCCAACCAGGCCAAGCGCCTGCTCCTGCTCAACGCCGCCCTGGCCAGCTGCGACGCGCTCGACGGCCTGAGCGACGGCCTGATCAGCGACCAGAACCGCTGCAACGACCGGTTCGACCCCGCCACCGCCAGCCTCAACGGCACGCCGCTGCGCTGCCCGGGCGGCGCGGACACCGGCGACACCTGCCTGTCGGACGTGCAGATCGCGACGCTCAAGGGCATGAACAGCGCCACCCGCTTCAACTTCCCGATGGCCAGCGGCGAGACCTCCTATCCCGGCTACAACATGTGGGGGGGCGACCTGGGCATCGCCGGCAGCAACCCGCTGCAGCCGACCATCACCTTCCTCAATCTCGGCACCGAGCAGCCGGCCAACCCCATGCCCGCCGGCGCGCCCTATGTGGCGCGGCAGACCGACGCGCTGATCCGCTACGGCATCACCCGCGACCTCAGCTACAACCCGCTGTCGCTGGACCCGGAGAACCCGGGCGCCTGGGCCTCGCGCATCAGCGAGCTGTCGACGCTGCTGGACGTGCCGGTCAACCTGGACGCCTTCGCGGCCAAGGGCGGCAAGCTGCTGCTCGGCCATGGCCTGGTCGACGTACTGGTCAGCGCCCGCGGCAGCTCCGAGTACTACCAGCGCCTGCAGGCCCGCATGACCCCGGGCGAGGTCGACAAGTTCGCCCGCTACTACGAGGTTCCGGGCTACGGCCATGCGGTCAGCTCGATCTTCAACGTCGCCTGGGACTCGCTGACGACGCTGGAGAACTGGGTCGAGAAGAAGACCGTGCCGCCGCTGCAGATCATGGCCGACACGGCCACCGGCACCGCCACCCGCACCCGCCCGCTGTGCGAGTACCCGAAGTGGCCGCGCTACAACGGCAGCGGCGACGTCAACCTTGCCGCCTCCTTCACCTGTGTGACGAATTGAACGATGGACCGGGGCGCCCAGGCGCCCCGCCTTCGTAGCCACTGCCAGGAGACAAACATGACACACCCCAAGTCAACCCTGATCGCGGCCCTGCTGGGCCTCGGCACATGCGCCGGCCAGGCCGCGGTGGTCTCGCTGCCCGCGCTGAATGTCGACACCGCCAACATCACCGTATCGGGTCTGTCCTCCGGGGCGGTGATGGCCGTCAACCTCGGCTGGGCCTACTCGGCCACGTTCCGGGGCGTCGGCGTCTTCGCCGGCACACCT
>NZ_JAPFGP010000057.1 GCF_026241155.1 Paucibacter sp. PLA-PC-4 | reverse complement strand
TGCGGTCGATCAGCTCTCGGAGCACCACTTTCTCGGTGGCGTTCATCCCGGCGGCCGGCTCGTCCAGCGCGATCAGCTTGGGGTCGGTGGCCAGCGCCCGGGCGATCTCCAGGCGGCGCTGGTCGCCGTAGCTCAGCGTGCGCGCCTTGAACTCGGCGTACTTGCCGATGCCCACATAGTCCAGCAGCTCCTGCGCGCGCTTGGCGATGGCAGCCTCCTCGGCCTTGAAGCCGGGCGTGCGCAAGATCGCGCCGATCAGGCCCGAGCCGGTGCGGATGTGGCGGCCCACCATCACGTTCTCCAGCGCCGTCATGTCGGCGAACAGCCGGATGTTCTGGAAGGTGCGTGCGATGCCGGCCTTGGCCACCTGGTGCACGGCTTGCGGCGTGTAGGGCTCGCCGCCGAGCATGAAGCTCCCGCCGTCCGGGGTGTAGAGCCCGGTGATGACGTTGAAGAAGGTGGTCTTGCCCGCCCCGTTGGGGCCGATCAGGCCGTAGACCTGGCCTTGCTTGATCTCGATGCCCACTTCGGAGAGGGCTTGCAGCCCGCCGAAGCGCTTGGAGACGCCTTTGACGCTCAGTACGGTGTCAGTCATGGGGGTCTGTCCTTGCTCTTACTTCTTGTCGGTGGGCGCGGTCGCGGCCTTGCCGTGCTCGGGCGAGGGCCACAGGCCGCGCGGGCGCAGCAGCATCACGCTGATCATGGCCAGCGCCACCAAGAGCTGGCGCAGGATGGAGGCGTCCAGCCGTCCGCCTGTCATCTCCTGCAGCGGGCCGGCCACATAGCGCAGCACCTCGGGCAGCATGGCCAGCAGCAAGGCCCCCAAGATCACGCCGGGAATGTGGCCGATGCCGCCCAGCACCACCATCGCCACGATCATCACCGACTCCTGCAGGCTGAAGGACTCGGGGCTCACAAAGCCCTGGAAGGCGCCGAACATCGAGCCGGCCACGCCGCCAAAGGTCGCGCCCATGCCGAAGGCCAAGAGCTTGAGATTGCGCGTGTTGATGCCCATGGCCTTGGCCGCGATCTCGTCTTCGCGAATGGCCATCCAGGCCCGCCCGATGCGCGAGTTCTCCAGCCGGTAGCAGATCACCACCGAGGCCACCACCAGCGCCAGGAACAGGTAGTAGTACAGCGTCACCGAGGGCAGCACGAAGCCAAAGAGCTCGGTGGGCTTGCCCAGGTCCAGCCCGAAGAAGCGGATCGAGTCGATCTGGCCGATCCCGCGCGGGCCGTTGGTGATGTTCGCCGGGTGCTCCAGGTTGTTCAGGAACACGCGGATGATCTCGCCAAAGCCCAGCGTCACGATGGCCAGGTAGTCACCGCGCAGCTTCAGCGTCGGCGCTCCCAGCATCACGCCGAAGAAACCGGCCAGCCCCGCGCCCAGCGGGATCACGATCCACAGCGGCGAGTGCAGCCCGTCGGGGAACATGGCCCGGAAGGCTTCGA
>NZ_JAPFGP010000056.1 GCF_026241155.1 Paucibacter sp. PLA-PC-4 | reverse complement strand
CGTTGAGCACATGCTCGGCGCTGGGGCGCCCGGCCTCCAGGGCCATCTCCGCGGCAACCAGCACGGCGTCCAACCCGTGCACCGGCACGGCGGCCAGCACCTGGGTCATCACGCGATCGCCGCCGGGATGGCGCAGCAAGTGCCGCTGCAAGGTCTGCAGCGCATCCGGCATGGTCTTGAACGGCGCGCCATTGCGAAGCGCGCCGGGCTTGGTCTCCACCAGCTCGATGTAATGCTGCCAGTCGTAGAAGGTCAGGTCGCGCTCGAAGCTGCGGACATGGCGCGCGACCTGCATGCCGTCGGCGACCAGCTCCAGGTGCTCGGGGTAGACGCGCAGGCTCAGGATCGCGTTCACGTGCCGCGTGGGCACGCTGTAGCGATTGCGCTGGAAGTGGATGAGTCCTGTGGCCGACACGCGCACCTGGTGCTCCACATAGCCATTGAAGGGCTTGGGACAGGGCATCAGCCGCGCCTGCTCGTCTTGCCAGACCTCAGCCACCGTCAGCGCCGGCCACTCCGGATGGTGGCTCTCTTCCCAGCACTGCCGGCAGCGCTGAGCCAGCCACTCGTTGAGGCTGGCGAAGTCGGGCCAGCGCCGCTCGGCGGCTTCGCGCCAGACCTGGCGACGCCGGTCCTGCACGTTCTTCTCGACGATGCCCTTCTCCCAGCCCGAGGCGGGGTTGCAGAACTCGGCATCGAACAGGTAGTGCGAGCACATGGCCTGGAAGCGGATGTTGACGCTGCGCAGCTTGCCCACGCCGACTTTGTCCACGGCGGTCTTCATGTTGTCGTAGATGCCGCGACGCGGCACACCGCCGAAGGCCGCGAACGCCCGGGCATGGGCGTCGAACAGCATCTCGTGGCTTTGCGTCGGGTAGGCAGTGAGCCAGAAGGCGCGCGAACTGGCCAGCTTGGTGTGCGCCACCTCCAGCCGCCGGCGCAACCCGCCGACGAAGAGGTACTCGCAACTCCAGTCGAACTGGAACGCGTCACCCAGCTCGAAGCTCATCGGCACGAACGCCGCCCGGCGCGGCGCATTGGCCTGCTGCTCGCGCCAGCGCCTCACCCACACCACCACCCGCGGGTAGCTGCCGGCAAAGCCGAGTGCCCGAATCTGCTCGAACAGGGCCTTGGCCGTGCGCCGTTCCCGCACCGGTCGGTGCAGGTCAACGCGCAAGGCCGCCTCCAGATGCTCTGCCCAGGCATCGAGCACGCTGGTCTCGGTGCGCTTGGGGTACTTCGGCTCGGTCTCGCCCTCGCGGCGCAACCACTGCTTCACCGTATTCCGGCTCAGCCCGGTGCGGCGACTGATCTCTCGGATGGGAAGCCCATCCCTCAGGTGCATTCTCCTGATCTTGGCCAACATGCCCACGTTGATCACTCCTGATTCCCCGCTCAGCCTTGAGCAGGTCAGTGTCGATACGTGGGTCAGATTTGCGCGATCACCGCCCTTGCAGGTGGGTCAGTTTTCAGTGATCGCCAACA
>NZ_JAPFGP010000055.1 GCF_026241155.1 Paucibacter sp. PLA-PC-4 | reverse complement strand
CCGGTTGTACCCGCCACCACGCCCACGCAGCAGCACCCGGCGCGAGCCCGACTACGCGGTGCTGCATCAAGAGCTCAAGCGCCCCGGCGTCACGCTGCAACTGCTGTGGGAGGAGTACAGCGCGGGCACCGGGGATGCGGCCTACCGTTACAGCGCTTTCTGCGAGAAGTACCGCGCCTGGGCCAAGAGCCTGAAGCGCTCGATGCGCCAGGTCCACCCCGGCGGCGAGCGGCTGTTCGTCGACTACGCCGGCCAGACCGTGCCGGTGGTGGATGCCGCCACCGGCGAGATTCGCCGAGCCCAGGTGTTTGTGGCCGTCCTGGGTGCATCGAACTACACCTACGCCTGCGCCACGTGGCAACAGACAGCCGCCGACTGGGTGGGCGCCATCATCGCCACGCTGACGTTCATCGGCGGTGTGCCCAAGTTACTGGTGCCCGATCAGCCGCGCGCGCTCATCGCTAACCCCGATGCCTACGAGCCCGTCACCGCGCGGCTGATGCAGGAGCTGGGCGAGCACTACGGCGTGGCGGTGCTGCCGGCACGCCCAGGCCGGCCTCAGGACAAGGCCAAGGTCGAGGTGGGTGTGCAGGTGGTCGAGCGCTGGATCCTGGCTCGGATACGCCATCGGCGCTTCTTCAGCCTGGTGGAGCTCAACCGCGCCATCGCCCAGCTGTTGGTCGACTTGAACCAGCGTCCGTTCAAGAAGCTGCCTGGCTGCAG
Organism: Paucibacter sp. PLA-PC-4; assembly: GCF_026241155.1. Taxonomy (GTDB): domain Bacteria; phylum Pseudomonadota; class Gammaproteobacteria; order Burkholderiales; family Burkholderiaceae_C; genus Roseateles_E. The sequence continues at coordinate 775 of NZ_JAPFGP010000055.1, read as the reverse complement.
GGCGGTGGCCTTCACGGCGCTGGACGCACCGGCCTTGAAGCCGCTGCCAGCAACGCCGATGGTGCTCTCGCAGTTCAAACCGGCGCGGGTCAACATCGACTATCACGTGGCCTACGAGGGCCACTACTACTCGGTGCCGCACCAACACGTCGGCGCTGCCGTGGAACTGCGCATCACGGCCGGGACGCTGGAGGTCTTGCTGCGGCGCCAGCGCATCGCAGCACATGCCCTCAGCCCCCAGGTGGGCGGCTTCACCACCGTGGCCGAGCACATGCCGGCGTCGCACCGAGCGCACCGGCTGTGGACACCGGCCAAGCTCATCGGCTGGGGTGAGCGCATCGGTGCCGCCACGGCTGGCGTGGTGCGTTGGCAGATGGAGCACCGCACGCACCCCGAGCAGGGCTACCGCGCTTGCCTGGGCCTGATGCGGCTGGCGCGTGAGTACGGCGACGAGCGGCTTGAGGCCGCCTGCGCCAGGGCCCAGTCCATCCGCGCGCCGCACTATCGCAGCGTCAAGTCGATCCTGGCCAGTGCACTGGACCGGCGAGACAGCAGCTTGCTGGGCGGCGACACGGCGGCCATGCCCGCCCATGACAACGTGCGCGGCCCTGGCTACTACGGACACCACTGAGGCGCTGCCGCAAGCCCCTTGGCCGAACTCTCCAACATCACGAACACACCATGCTTCAACAACACACCCTGGACCAACTGCGCGGCCTGCGCCTGGACGGCATGATTGCCGCGCTCAACGACACCGGCATGCAGGCCAGCGCCG
>NZ_JAPFGP010000054.1 GCF_026241155.1 Paucibacter sp. PLA-PC-4 | reverse complement strand
CGACCCAAAGCGGAAACCGGTCTCCGGGGCCGAGACGCCGAAGAGCCGCCACTCGAGAATTGGCCAACAAGAGATGGCGCGACTCACAAGTCGTTGATGTACATCCGGTTCCAGGTCGGACTGATCACGACCAGGTTCATGCAGGCCTGCGGCGGCAGTTCGGCGATGAAGCGGATGGTGCGCCCCAGGTCCTGCGGCTGCAGCATGCGGGCGCGCTCCTCGGCGCTGGGCGGCTGGGGCCGGGTGTCGAGGATGGGCGTCGAGACCTCGGCCGGGCACAGGCAGCAGGCGCGGATGCCGTTCGGGCCTTCCTCCATATTGATGGTCTCGGTCATGGCCCGCACGGCGTGCTTGCTGCCGTTGTAGGCTGCGCCGGTCAGCTTGGGCTCGTGGATGCCGGCCCAGGACGAGACATTGATCACCAGGCCGCTGCGCCGCGCGCGCATGGCCGGCAGCGCGGCCAGCGTCGTGTGGAAGATGCCGTCGAGATTGGTGCCCAGCACCTGGCGCCAGCCCTCCACGGTCAGATGGCGCCAGGCGCGCGCGGTGACGTTGGTGCCGGCGCTGTTGAGCAGGATGTCCAGCCGCCCGCCGTGGCGGGCCAGGATGCGCGCCGCGGTGGCGGCGACGGCCGCGGCGTCGGTGACGTCCAGCGGCTCGACCTCGGCTTGGCCGCCGCGCGCGCGGATGTCGGCGGCGGCCGCCTCCAGGGCCGCGGCGCGGCGGCCCGACAGCACCACCAGGGCGCCGGCCTCGGCCAGGGCCTGGGCCCCCGCGAGGCCGATGCCGCTGGCGGCGCCGGTGATCCAGGCCAACTGGCCCGCCAGCGTGGCCGCGCTCATGCGGCAACCTGTTCGGGCTGCGCCGCCTTCTGCAGCTCCAGCTGGTACTGCTCCCAGCCCTCGGCCGGGACCCGCTCGCCGGCGCGCTCGCGCACGGCGTCGAGCCGCTCGCACAGCAGCGCGCCCGCGCTCGCGGTATCGGCGATATGCAGGCCCTGGGTCATGGTGATGTGCGCTGCTTCGAAGCTGCCGGCGCCGGCCAGCAGGATCATGCGGGTCGGCGCGTTCTCGACGCACAGCGGGATCAGGGCCGGGCTGACGCGCTCCGGCGTCAGCCGGGCCAGCGCCTCCGGCGGCAGGATGCCCTGGGTCATGCCGGTGGCCGCCGTCGGCGCCAGGCAGTTGACGCGGATATTGCGCCGGGCGCCCTCCAGCGCCAGGGTCTGCATGAAGCCGACCAGGGCCAGCTTGGCGGCGCCGTAGTTGGACTGGCCGAAGTTGCCGTAGAGGCCCGAGGACGAGGTGGTCATCACGATGCGGCCGTACTGCTGCTCCTGCATCTGTGCCCAGACCGCCTTGGTGGCATTGACGGCGCCCATCACATGCACGTCAAGCACGCGGCGGAAGTCGTCCAGCGCCATCTTGGCGAAGCTCTTGTCGCGCAGGATGCCGGCGTTGTTGATCAGGATGTCGATGCGGCCCCAGGCCGTGAGGGCCTGGCGCGCCATCAGCTCCATGTCCTCGAAGCGGGTCACGTCACCCAAGTGCAGCTGGGCCTCGCCGCCGGCGGCG
>NZ_JAPFGP010000053.1 GCF_026241155.1 Paucibacter sp. PLA-PC-4 | reverse complement strand
CGCCGCCCAGCAGGAGGGAGGTGGAGGTACGCATGGGGAAGCGAAGGTTCAGGTCTTGTCGCCGAGCAGTCCCTGCGGGCGCAGCAGCAGGACCAGCAGCATCAGGGCGAAGGGCAGGGTTGCGGCGAGGCTGGAGAGCTTGAGCGTGAGCAGGCCGCCCACGCCCTCGGCCCAGGCCCGGGCACCCACCAGGGCGAGCGCGTCGGCCAGGCTGCGGTCGACGCCGACGGCCAGCGAGGTGATGAGGCCGATCAGCAGCGAGGCCAGCATGGCGCCGCCCAGCGAGCCCAGGCCGCCGACCACCACCACGACGAACACCATCACGCCGATCTCCAGCGCCATGTTGGGGCTGGTGGTGTAGAAGGCGCCCGCGATCGCGCCGGCCAGGCCGGCCAGCGCGGCGCCGACGGCGAACACCCCCATGAACACCAGCTGCACGTTGTGGCCCAGGGCCTCCACCATGCGCGGCTTGTAGATGGCCGAGCGCACGATGATGCCCACGCGGGTGCGGGTCAGCAGCAGGTAGAGCAGGCCGAACATCGCCAGCGCGACGCCCCCCATCAGCAGCCGGTACAGCGGGTATTGCTGGTTGCCCAGCGTGAAGGCCGGGCCGTCCAGCATCGAGGGCACGTGGTAGTGCACTGGGAAGTTGCCGAACAGCAGCTTGATGGCCTCTGCGACGATGAAGGACAGGCCGAAGGTCAGCAGCAGCTCATGCGCATGCCCATGGTGGTGGACCCGGCGCAGGAAGAAGCGTTCCACCACCGCGCCCACGCCGCCCGCCAGCAGGGTCGCCGCCACCACCGCCGCACCAAAGCCCAGCAGGCCCTGCAGCGTGTAGGCGAAGTAGGCGCCCAGCATGTAGAAGGAGGCATGGGCGAAGTTGAGCACGCCCATCATGCCGAAGATCAGCGTCAGCCCGGCCGACACCATGAAGAGCAGTAACCCGTAGATGAGGCCGTTGAGCAGGCCGAACAGCAGCGTATCCATGGGCATCAGGACGGGCGCTGCATCTTGCAGGAGGCCTGCACCGGCGTGGCGGCCTCCTCGGCGCTATAGACCTTCACCGGCTTGAAGCCCATGTCGGTGCCGTCGACCTTGTACCTCGCGTCCTTGGTGACGGTGGACACCACTAGCGGCAGCAGCACCTGGTGGTCGGCCGCGCGCATGCTCATCTCGCCCATCGGCGTGCGGATCCTGGCGGTCTCCATCGCGCGGGCGAAGGCGTTCACGTCGAGCGCGCCGGCCGTGGGCCGGGTGCGCTTGAGCGCGTCGGCCACCATGTCGATCGCGAACACCGCCTGCGCCTCGACGAAGACCGGGTTGTGGCCGGTCTTGGCCGTGTAGTCGCTGACGAACTTCGCGCCCTCGGCGCCGCCGGCCTCGCCATTGAACACATGAGCGATGAAATGGCCGATGGCGGTCTCGCCGGCGGTGCTGATATTGCCCGGCTGGTCGAGGAAGACGGTGCCGAAGTCGGCCTTCAGGCCCGCGGCCTTGGCGGCCTTCATCATCAGCAGCAGGTCGTTCGACCAGTTGCCGGTCAGCACGTTGTCGGCGCCCGAGGCGACGATCTTGGC
>NZ_JAPFGP010000052.1 GCF_026241155.1 Paucibacter sp. PLA-PC-4 | reverse complement strand
GTCACGTCGACAAGCCAATTGAGCGATTGTTTGGTTGCCGCCGAATGAGCACGAATCGGCCGTTCGGTCAGCGCTTTAACCGGTCGCTCCATCGGACGGCTTCGCCGCCCGCTGAGCTCGCACGTTAGAAGGCTCATCGCATGTCCTGCCATTCCTGCGAGGAATTCGATGTCATTGTTGAACTGCGTTCGCCTGGTGAATTGGCACGCGTCATCGGAAAAGTCCGTGCGGGTGTTGAAGCACATGCGTTGCGCTATGAGCCCTTTGAATCTGACCGCGAACTCATTGGGCAAGTCCCGTTTCCATCGATCGCCGTGAACGGCCCTTGGCCGGATTTCATGCGGTACCACTTCACTTGCCGGTCGTGTAGAACCTCATTTCTCTTGGAGGCGGAGACCTATCACGGAGCTGGCGGCACTTGGCGGCCGTCGGCACCGCCTTCTAACCCATTGCTGCAGCGGACGGCTGCGCCGCCCGCTGAGCGTTGACGTTAGGCGTCATGAATTCATGAGTTCCACGGCTGTATTGCTTCTTGTAGCTTTGGTTGCCATGTACGCGGCATTTGCCATTCCAGTGATGCTCCGGTTCCGCTCATACTGCAGGCACGTTGCGAACGCAACGAATCGCATTAGTGAGCTCAATGACCAGAGGAGCATCGATGACGGGGGCAGCAACGCGTTCGAACGTGAGCAATGGTGGAGTCTTGCGAGTGGCGATTTTCAAGAATTCACAGATCCAAACTTGATAGCAGAGGCGGCGACGCTGTCCAAGAAGGTTCGGCTTTCGATGGCTCTCGCAGTCGGTTTGGTTGTTGCGTTCCCATTCATCGCCGGCCTACGATGACGCTTAACCAGTCGCTCGAGCCGACTCGCGTCGGCAGGCCGCCGCTTGCGGCTCAGCTTCAACGTTGAACCTCACGAGATGCAAGAACAGCGTCTTCCACCCATGAACGACTACGAGCGGACTGTGCTTCGCAACGTAGAAAAATTCGGCTGGCATTGCACGAGCGTCGCGCCAAGCAACGAGGATGATGACTCTCCGCGTTTCAGCTACACCGTTGGCCTCTTTCAAACATTTGGGGCGTCAGAGCTGATCATCTTTGGGCTTGCCGGCGACACAGCTCATTCCATTCTGAACATCCATGTTCAGCGACTAGCTGAAGGGAATCCAATTCCCCTGGACGCGCCTACCTACGATCTCATTGAACGCTACCCGTGCGTATATGTGCCCGTACCTCGGCCCATCTACAACGACTACGTGTTCTCTGCGTTGTGGTACTACGCAGAAACAGAATTTCCATTGCACCAGTTGGTCTGGCCGAACGCGCAAAGCAAGTTCCCGTGGCATGCCTCTGCGGATCAGGGATTCCGATGTACGCAGCCTGTGTTGTCGGAGCCGCCACAGTGAGGTTCAACCCTTTGGTCAAGCGGACCTGCGCCAGCTTCGCTGGCTGGTTCGCTTACCGCCAACTACAAGGGCTTCCCCCCAGAGTCAAGCCGAACCAATCCCTGATGGCCCGCAACGCGGGCCATTTCTGCATCTGGATTCCCTTCTAGACCATCAGCCGCCGTCACTGCGCGCGCTGGGAAGAA
>NZ_JAPFGP010000051.1 GCF_026241155.1 Paucibacter sp. PLA-PC-4 | reverse complement strand
AAAGCGCTCCGAGTTTCTCGGAGCGCTTTTGTTTGGGCGCGCACGAGGTGTCCATTGGAGCGTATTGCGTGATGGTGGGCTGAACAGCCGAAGCTTTGTGTCGGACCGCAACAAACACTGGCACCGGCATCACATAGCCAGCTTTTGCAACATTTGCTGCCCACCCAGCACCGCCAGTGCCCGTTTGACGTTGTAGGCCAGTGTCGCCAACGCGATCTCCGCGCCGGCCCCCGTCAGGCCTCGCATCAGGAAGCGGGGCTTCTCGAAGATGTGGAACTTCAGGGCCGCAAACGGGTGTTCGACGGTGCAGCGGCGCAGCCTCATCGCCTGGGGTGTAGCGCGCTGATGGATGCGCTGCAATGCCTCTTCGTAGAGATGGCGACTGAGCGTGCGCCGTGGGGCCTGCGTGCAGCGCGCCTTCATCGCGCAAGCGCCGCAATCGCCGGGCTGCGCTGCATAGATCACGACCTTACCCGCCCGATGCAACTGCTTGCGCTGCAGCAGTTTGTCTGCCGGGCAGACGTAGGCGTCAGCCTGTGCGTCGTAGGTGAAGCGGCCTTGGTCGAACAAGTCCCCCTCGCCCTGGTTGTTGACCGCGCGCTTGACGGGGACATGCACCCGCACGCCTTGATCCTCCAGCGCCTGCGCCTGTTCGCCATTGGCATAGCCCGCATCCGCCACCAGCTTGAGTTCCGTGCCGCCCAGGGTCTGCTGCGCCGCTTCGCCCATGCGCTGCAGGCAGCCGTTGTCACCCGCCTGCGCGTTGACCTCGTGGGCCACGATCAGGGCATGCTCGGCGTCGACGGCGGTCTGTACGTTGTAGCCCGGGCCCTTGCCCTTGAGTACTACAGCCTCGGGCTCGGTGCTCACGTAGCGCTGCTTGTCGCTGTCCACCTTCGCCAGCTCGGCCTGCTGTAGCTGCAGCCGCGCCAGCGCCTGGCGCAGCGCCTGAGCGTCCAGCTCCGCCTCGCCTTGCTGCTGGTCGGCCGCCTCCAACTCCTGCAGGTACTGCGCAATGCGCTGCTCCAGCTTGGCCTGCAGTTCGGCCCGCTGGACCTCGTCCAGGATGGCCTTGCCGCTGGCCACTGCCTGGAACTTCGTCCCGTCCACGGCCACCCACTCTCCGCGGATCAGACCGGCTTCGGCGCAAAAGCGCACGAACTCGGCCCCGGCTCGGCGTAGCGGCTGCGCGTTGCAGCGACGGAACTCGGCAATGGTCTTGTGGTCGGGCGTGAGCCGGTGCAGCAGCCACATCAGTTCGATGTTGCGCTGGCACTCCCGCTCCAAAAGCCTCGATGAGCGCACCCGATTGAGGTAGCCGTACAGGTACAACATCAGCAGGTCCGCCGGGTCGTACGGCGGGCGGCCTGTGGCCTTGCTGTGGGCTCGAGCAAAACCCAGCGCCTTCAGGTCCAGCCGCGCCACGAACGCCGCGATCACCCGGCACACATGCTCCGGTCCGATCAACTCGTCCAGCGACACCGGAAACAGGCTGCCCTGGTCTCGACTCTGTCCTTGCACGTAGCCCATAAGAACAATGCCCTGCAACTTGCGTTGCAGGGCATTGTCTTCAGGCCTTCAGCTTAGCGTCAGAGTATTGACACGGACTG
>NZ_JAPFGP010000050.1 GCF_026241155.1 Paucibacter sp. PLA-PC-4 | reverse complement strand
CGGCGCGCGTCAAGCTACCTGTCGCCTCATTCATGCAGCCAATGGCTGAGTATTTCGGGAACGCGAGGCCGCAGTGACGACCGATTCGCGCTCCGGGTTGAGCGTGACGGCCGTGACGTGCGACCAGTTCCGTGTATGGCGTGACCAGCGCGCCGGGTTGCGCTGCCGGGCCTTGAGATACACGTCGTGCCGGGCCGCGAGGATCGCGACATCCGCGCCGTCGTGCCGCTGCGCCGGGCTCACGTAACGAATGCCGCTGTGGCGGTGATCGTGGTTGTACCAATGCACGAACTTGCGCGCCCATTCGCGCGCGCCATCGAGGTCGACGAAGCCCTTGTCCGGGAACTCCGGCCGGTACTTGGCCGTGCGGAACAGCGACTCCACGAAGGCGTTGTCGTCACTCACGCGAGGGCGCGAGTACGAGGGCTTCACTCCCAGCCACCACAGCATCGCCAGCACCGTCGTGGCCTTGAGCGTGGCGCCGTTGTCGCCGTGCAGCACGGGCCGCTCCTCGCGTGGCAGAGCATGGATGCCCTCCGACAGTGCCGTGCGCTGCACGAGCCGCGCGGCGTGATCACTGTCGTCGTCCTCATGCACCTCGAAGCCCACGATCTTGCGGCTGTAGACGTCCAGGATCAGGTACAGGAAGAACCAGCGCCCGGCAACTTGCGTGGGCAGGAACGTCATGTCCCAGCACCACAGCTGCCGAGGCGCCGTGGCGATGTGCGTGGTCGGCGGCCGACTCTTACGCGGCGCCTTGGCGCGACCGCGGTGGCGCATCTGGCCCTGAGCGCGCAGCACGCGAGCGAAGGTGGACTCGCTGGCGATGTACACGCCCTCGTCGGCCAACATCGGCACGATGCGCGCCGGCGGCATATCGGCGAAGCGCGGCTCGTTGGCCACGCGCAGCACCTCTGCGCGCTCGGCTTCGGTCAGCGCGTGGGAGGGCGTCGGCCGCACGGCCCCAGGCCTGCCATCGCCCGATTCAAGGCCTTGGCCAGCATTCCAGCGCTGCAGGGTGCGTGCGGTGATGCCCGCCACCGCGCAGGCCTGGTGCAAGCGGGCTCCGGCTTCGCGGGCCGCCTGGATGTCTCGGGCGTGCTCTTGGCGATCTTCAAGGACGATCATTCGTCCTCGCCCTCCATGTTCCTTCTGAAGATCGCCTCGCATTTTTTTGAAAGTACCAGCAGCGCTGCCGTCTCTGCCAGGGCTTTGTCCTTGCGCCGCACTTCGCGCTCAAGCTCTTTGATGCGCTTGCGGTCCTCCCGGGTCTGCGATGGGCTCGCGCGGGCCTCTTCCGGGGCTGCCAATGCCTGCATGGCACTCGTGCGCCACTCCAGCAGTTGCTGCGGATACACGCCGTTCTCCCGGCACCAGGCACTGCGCGTGGCCTCGTCCATCGCCGCAGTCGCAATCACAGCTTCCAGTCGCGCGGCAGCCGTCCACTCGCGCCGATCCAACGGCTTGGTCAGCGACTCGGCACGCCAGCGCTCCAGCGTGTCCACGCCAATCCCAATCTCACGCGACACCGCCTCTGGCGATGCGCTCTCCGGCGGCAGCATGCGTGCTACCGCTCTGTCCTTGAATGCTTGTCCGTACCTTGCCAACTCGTTCTCACTGCGCCCCCAGGTTCATCGTTCTATCGGGGCGACAAGTATTTTGACGCGGGGGG
>NZ_JAPFGP010000004.1 GCF_026241155.1 Paucibacter sp. PLA-PC-4 | reverse complement strand
GGTCGTCTGTCAGGAGGTCGTGCATCGCGCACACCGTCTCCATCGACAACTCACGGTGATCCCACAGGTACTGGCCTGCCAGCTTGTGATTCAGCGCGAGGAGCGCATCCTCCATCGGCTTGTCAGGATTCCTCTCCCCATACTTGATCAGTGCCTCCGTATCCAACTCCGAATACGTGCTTCCTTCAAGCAAGGACGAGGACCATGCGAACAGGACGAGGAACTGAGCGAGGTACTTGCGGTCCGGCTTGTGGGCCAGGCCCTGGATTTGCGTACATCGCAATGCTCGTTCCGGGTCGATGTTGGGAGTCGGCTCAAGCAACTCCTCCCGGAACGGAGCCAGTGGACGCTCGGCCGCCGGCCGGGCAAAGTAGGCGTCGACCTCTGCGCGCGAGAAGGGCGTGGTGCTCACGTAGCGCGTCGACCGACCTTTCCCGAGCGGCTTGATGCTTCCTTCGGCGACGAGCGCCGAAAGCTGGCGATTGAGCGTGGAACGGCTCAGGCGCTTCTCAAGGGACGTCATCAGCATGTCCGGGGCCATTCCGGAGGCTCCGGATGCACGGATGAGACTCAGAATCTCTTTGCTCATGACAAGATTGTAGAGAGCTATCTAATTGATTTGCAAAGAGTTTATGTTTTATTGTCAAACTATTCAGAAAGTCTCCGAATCTCCTCAGGCAGCTGTGGCGGCGTCGACTCCTGAAATCGAAGTACGGTTCATCTCAGCACCTGCGTTCCTCGGCCGTTTGGTGCTGCCACATCGCCGCGTAGGTGCCGCCAAGCGCCATCAGCGTGGCGTGGTCGCCTCTCTCTACGACGGCGCCGCCCGCCAGCACGGCGATCTCATCAGCATGCCGGACTGTGGCGAGCCGATGGGCGATCAGAATCAGGGTGCGCCCTTGCGAGAGCGCCAGCAGGCTTTGCATGATCTCTTGCTCGGTGTGGGCATCGAGCATCGAGGTCGCCTCGTCGAGGATGAAGAGACGGGGGCGCCGAAGGATTGCTCGGGCGATCGCAATGCGCTGACGCTCGCCACCTGACAGTTTGAGCCCGCGCTCGCCGATCACGGTCTCGTAGCCGTGTGGGAGGGCAGCGACGAAGTCATGCAGCTTGGCGAGTCGCGCGGCATCCGCAATGCTGGCGCGTGTCGCGCTCCCCATGCCGAGTGCGATGTTCGCCGCGACCGTGCCGTTGAGCAGGGCCAGGTCTTGCGGCACCACGGCGATCATCGAGCGCAGTTCGTCGACGGGTATCGCATCGATCCGGGTTCCCGCCAGGGTGATGGCCCCGGTATCGGGCTCTTGGAGCCGCAGCAGCAGGCGAACGAGCGACGATTTGCCGCAGCCGCTCGCGCCGACGATGGCCAGGGACTTCCCTGGCGGGACGTCCAGGCTGAAGTCCCGGAGCACGGGTGGGCCTCTGTCGTAGGCCAGGCACACCCCCCGAAAGCTGACAGCGACACCAGCCTGGACCGGCGATGCCTTGGACATGACTTTCGCGCTCATCGTGTCCATAGCGTTGGCCGGCTCGCCTCCCGAGGTCCCCTGCTGGACCCTGGGTGGCTGCGGGGATGTGCCCGGGGAGATGCCGAGGTCCTCCAGCAGAGGGCGGATGAAGGCCAGGCCTTGCGAGGCATCGCGCGCGGCGCTGCTCAGCAGTTCGAGCGGTCGAATGATTTGCACCATGTACAGCGTGGCGAGGACGAAGCCGCCCAGGCTCAATCGGCCCTGCGACACGGCGAGGAGCGCGATCGCCAGCGAGCTCGCGACGCTGAGGGTGAAAACCACCGTGACCGAGGCTCCGATAGCGAGGCGCCGGTGCAGCAGGTCCCGCCAGTGGGTTTCGAGGACGAGGCATCGCTCACCAAAGCGGTTCAGGGTCTCTCTCTCGGCACCGAAGCACTTGATGGGCTCGTAGTTGATCAGGCTGTCCGCCATCAAGCCCTGGATATCGACCATGGTGCCCGTGACCGCGCGTGCGCTGGTGCGCAGCTGCGGCATGTGCCTGCCGACCGCCAGGGCGAGTGCGATTCCGGTGAGCACGAAGGTGGCGGCCAGGGCGGGCTGGCCCAGGGTGAGTAGCACGATGGCCACGGTCACCCCCTCCACCAGGACGGGAATGAAGCCGTGGACGAGGCTGGCCAGGATGAGCTGGTATCCGGAGACCGCCTGCTGAAGACGCTGACCCATGGCGCCGCTCTGGCGCGCCAGGTGGAAGGAGAGCGGCAGGTCCAGCAGGTGCGTGAAGTAGCGGACCCGCAAGCCCGTGTAGAGCCGCTGTTCGACGCCCCCGACGAGGAAGGGCCGGATCTCGGACGCGAGCCTCGCGGCGCTCAGGCAGAGCAGATAGGCGATGCCCAGCGCCGAGATCCATGCCCAAGAGTCGGTGGCACGGTTGTCGGTGTCGCTGGGCTGGCGGCTCACGACATCGATCAGCGCTTTCAGGGCCAGAGGCGCCAATCCGGCCAGTGCGCCACCGAGCAGCGCCAGTGCATTCGCACCCGCGAGGCGCCAGGCCATGGATCTCTCCAGGCCGTCGCACAGGACCATCAGCGCTGAGCGGAGTTCCCGGACTTCCTTCAGCGATGGCATGCCGCTTTTCCCAACGCGTGAAAGGCTGTTGCTATCCGAGCCAGCGGGTCAGCCAGGCTTCGACGGCGACCAGCTCATGGATCAGGCCGGGCGACCAGTCCAGCGTCGTGGGGTCCCCGCGCAGGGCTGCCTCCAGCCGGGGGCGATCAATGAACCCGCGGCGGACGAGGTGGCCATCGAGCAGCAGTCCGCGCACGAAATCGCGGTGGTTCTGCAGCACCGCTTTGATGTGGTCGTCGGTGCCGCCCTTGGACCTGCGGGCAGCGATCTGCTTTGGCAGCTCGGCGGCGAAGGCGCGCCGGGCCAGTGCCCGGCCGCGCCCACCTCGAATCAGCAGGTAGGTGGGAAGCCGAAGGCAGAGCTCCACCAGGGGCTGAGAGAACAGCGGGTGGACGGCCTCTGGCGCAGTCGCCTGCTCGAACGGGTCGTAATAGCCGATCGGGTGCATCAGTGCGGCGGTCTGCATGTACTTGCCGATCGGGAGATCGGTCGCTGCGCGAAGTTCCGGGTGTGCGAAGCGAAGCCCGTCCACCCGGTCATGCGCGAAATCGCCGGGCAGCCAATTGGCTCGGGTCGTTGCGGTCCTCGCGGCCAGATCGGGCTTGACATGCTCCCGGATCGCGAGCTTGAGGCAGCGCCAGAGCGAGACCCGGCCGACACGGGCCGCGTCCAGGGCCGCAGGCAGGAAGCCTGTGTCCCAGCCGCGGTCGCACAGATAGTCGGCCGCCGGCCACCAGCTGGCCATCTCATAGAAGAGCGGATCACCCCCGGCGCCGGTGAACATCGCGCTGGCGCGGTAGGCCGCTGCCAGCTTGGCGTCGGTGGCTGCGTTCATCGCGCCGACATAGGCGACAGGGTTGGGCATGCGGGCCGACTCCAGCACGCGCTGGATGCGGAAGGCAGGATCACGCTCGCGGGTGAGCAGATCGCGTCCGGCTTGGCCGGCCGCGAGCATCGCGTAGCGCCGCTCGTCGGTGTCCGAGCCGGGCGAGTAGTAGTTGATGCAGATCACGTCGGCCGGCGTGTGGCCGGCCGCGAGGCAGTTGACGAGGATCGAGGAGTCCACACCACCGGACAGCCGCAGCAGCAGGGTGTCGTAGCAGTTGGCCCACGAGCGTGTGCACGAGCGCACGGCGTGGCCCAGCAGGGTCGCCGCTTCGATGCCATCCCGGTCTGCGGCCGCCCGTGCGTGGCTGACGGCGCTCCACAGCAGCGTGGACGTTCCGGCCTGCGAGTCCAGCAGTTCGCCAGGCAGGACCTGGGTGATCTCGGTGAGGGCGGTTTCGCGACCATTCTGAGCGCCGTACAGGAAGCGGTGAGCCAGGACATCCCAGTTCACCGTCCAAGCTGCAGGGCTTGCGGTTTCTCCTTCTCCACCGGTCGCGGCGGTGATTTGCAGCGCGTCCTCAAGCCACGAGAAGTAGATCCAGACGTCGCCATGCCGTAGCTTGAAGCAGGGGAGGGAGCCGCTCGGATCGCGAAGGATCAGAGTGGCGTCCGAAGGGGCTGGCAGGAAGGCCACGTAGCGACCCCAGAATTGCTCTACCAGCGCGCGGCCGCCTGTGTCCAGGATGCTTTTTGCATCCGCTTCGCTGAGGTTGGCGCCGGGCGCCGGCGTGGCATCGAATTCGACGCGGCGGAACAGCTTGCCGAGCACGAGGCCGAGACCGCCATGGACAACCTGGGCTTCGTTGATGCCAGGCCGTTCACCCGTGGTGAACACCTGCAGGCCCGGTCGGCGCAGCGCGGGGCGCCAGTCCGCCTGCCGCTGCCAGATGCTGCCGAGCCGTTGTGCGGAGGCGGACGGTCTTGGCTGGGACGCGTTCCACACCAGGGCGAGGTACCGGAACATCGTGGCGCTGCCCGGTGCTACACGACCAGGATGGGTCGGAACTGCCGGACATACTCGTGCTGGTCGTTCAGCACGGTCGAACCTTCCTGCACCCAGGCATGGGCAGCAAACGGTCCCGTTCTGACGCCGAGAACCCAGCGTGGGGCCAGGCCCTCATGCGACAGGAAGTGGAGCAGGGCCAGGGAATCCAGCAGGCATTCGTCGCGAGCGGTGAACACGAAAGGCCGCAGGGCGTCGTAGGCCGCCAGGGCTGGCTTCATCGCCTCGATGACTTCGTTGGCTTCGGTGGCCTCCTTGCGTTCTGCCCGCGACCCGTGGAGTTGGATCCGCCGGCGTGCGATATCGCGTGTGATGGCCTGCAAGGAGCGGCAACGGATCCAGCAGGCGGCGGTGGCCACGCTGCGCACGAAGCGCAGCGAGCGCCGGATGTGCACGGTCGTCCGAAGTGGCTTGCCTGGGGCCGAGGTCAGGCCATGACCCAGGTCCTGATCCAGCTCGATGGTCGACGTCGCTTCTTCGATGCTGTCGACCGGGCGCGTGTGGAACGCACTGCTGACATCGGTGTTCCTTATGCCGGTGTTCCTTGTGCCGGTGTTTCTTGTCCAGGTGGTCGTGGCGTCCACTACCAGGCCCTGCGAGACGAGCTGGTGCAGCAGGGCGGCTGTGGCCGAGGAGCTGAGGGAGGTGTTGCTGTGCTGCGCGGCGATCGGCCAGTCTTGGAGCCTTTGGGCCAGCATTTGCGAGGCGGGGCCACCGATGCCGAGGTAGCGGCTGCGACGCAGGTCGAGGAGGATGACCTGGCCATCGCATGCGCACGCACGGACATGGCTCGCCAAGGCCAGCTCGTGGGGAGCACTGACGTGGATCATCTGGTCCTCCCGCTGGTGGATCAATCTGATCGGCCGCCACGGCCGCGTCGCGAGGGAGGTCGCGATGGTGGACCGCAGCGGCACTTGTGGCCTCAGGCGTGCGTCGGACATTGATGACGCACGCCGTGGCCGTTCAGGGGACCTTCTTCCCCTCGATCTCGACGCTGTCCTCGTACGAGTTGGGTTGCGGGAGGCCCTGCGTCAGTACCTTCGCGTCGCCCAGGTCGATGAGTTGCGGCTCCAGTGCCGCTTGCGCTTGCTTGTCCATGATGAACTCCTACAGGTTGAGACTCGAACTGCCCTCGGCGTTTCAGGCTTCGGGCGAGATGAAGGTAATGCCGGCTGGTGGGGCCGTCGAGAGTTCTTGGCGGGCGATCTTGGGCGTTTGATTTGGTCCTGCGCGGCCCCCGCTGGAGAAGAGCTTCAATTCGGGGGGAGCCCCTAACTTCGCAACGACGGTGTTTCGGTTCGATTTCGGTGGCTCGGCATGGGTAGCGAATGGATCGCCGCAGCGGGTGTTGCAATCGCTTACAAGAAAGTGAGGTGCAGCAGGCCTGCAATTTCGTCTTACCGCCATGGGAGCAGAAAAGCCAAACGGCGAGGCGAGCGCCCTCGAGAAAACCTGGAGCTTGAGCTGGCAGGCGGCTCCAGGCCGCGACTTCCTCGCCCACGAGCGCACGGCCGAGAGGATCCGGGAGCGACTGATTGCTGCACACCGTCAGTCGGGACGGCAGCTGCTCTACTACGTGCTGATGCCGACCGAGATCCACATCGTCGCGCGCATCGACGACGGGGACGGCATCGTGGGCGTCATGCGTTCTTGCAGCCACATCCTGTCGCGGTGGGTTCGCGCGGCCCATGTACGACGCGGGCCGGCCTTCGCTGCGAAGTGTCGTGCCGAACCCCTCGAGTCCAGACAGGCCTTGCGCCGCGAGATCCTCATGCTGGCATGGCGCCCGGTCAAGCTGGGCCTGTGCAAAAGGCCGAAGCGTTACCCGAACGCGGCACTGAGCGTCGTCACGGGTTTGAAGTCCGGTGAGGGCTTCGATGCGAAGCCGCTGCTGTCGCTCTATGGAGAGCTCATCACCGTGGCGCGCGCGGCGCTCGATGCCACGCTGCGTGCGCGACCCTCTGACGAAGCGTGGCGCGTGTGGGAGCTCACACGGGGCCTTGAGGAGCCGGCGATGCCGCAGAGCCTTGCCTCTGCCGCAGCCACTCGCCGAGCTGTTGATCCCATGGCGGCCTCACTGATCGCCGCAGGCGGCGGTTATGGCGTCGAAGGCGCGCTGTCGCTGCTGGAGGCCTGGGTGTGTGCCAAGATCGATGCATCCGGCAGGCTCGATACGCCGACATGTCCCCGCGGGCTGAAGGTCAGGGCTCGCGCCCTGGTCGCCTGCATGGCGGCCGATTGCCGGCTGTGTTCCTCCGCATTTGTCGCGCGACATTACGGCTGCAGCAAAGGCACGCTGAGCGTGCAGATGGCCCGCCGCCGGTCTCATGTCTCGGACAGGAAGCTGCTTGCGACGCCACTCCAGCGGGTTCTTCAGGACGTGGCGGAATTGCGCAGGGCGGGTTTGATGCGCAGCATCCCCGGAAAAGATCATGCGTAGGTATCTGCTGCGTCGTCCTCGCCTCCGGCTGAAGACTGATGCCGAGCCGCGCTGCTGGCGATACTGCGCCGCGCAGTGGCTACACTTCCCTCATGGGTGCAGTACCAGATGCCAGTGTCTTGGCGGTGTCGAGTGAAGCGTTGAAGTCACGGGTTGCCAAGCTGGTCTCAGACGTGGACGCGCTGGCCGTGGTGCTGCCCAAGGCGTTCGCGAAATCCCGCCTGGAGACGGTGCGGATCATGGCCAGGGATGTGGCCGAACGGTCGCAGGCCGTCGTGCTCTCGATGAGCTTGAGTCGGCCACCAGCGGAGGTTCTTGAGACGGTCGAAGCGCTGCGGGCCTTGCTTGCTCGTCTGCGCTTGCTGAGCTCCCGAACTCGCATCGAACAGGGCACGCTGCTGTCCATCGTGCTGATGGAGACGCTCATCGCGAGCTTGTGCCTGGACTTGGAGGCATGGCAGGCGAGTCGGGATGCAGGTCCTTCGGTTGCTGACGCCGGTTGATCAGGCAGGTGGCGTGCGCGCTTCGATCCAATCGGCAATGTCTGTCTGGCGCCATGCGACGGCCCTGACGCTGATTTTGATCGGTCGGGGAAACTGCTTCTTGGCGACCATGCGATAGATCGTGGATCGACCCAGCCCGGTGGTGTTCATGACCTTAGGCAGGCGCAGCAAAGCCTGGGGCATCAGACTCGACGACACGCTGTGTGGATGTGCTTGCATATTGTGCTCCCGTGTCCTGTTCCATTCAGTTTAGGCACGGACAGCTCGGTTCTAGCTGCTGAAATTCAGCAAAATTCAGCGCCCTCGTCCCTGCCGCGATCGCCGGGATTCGTGGCCTTGCATTGCGCCTGGCTGCATCGATGCGGACGCCAGCGTGTTCTGAGCCCCATGCCTGCGCGCTGCTGCGCGATATGCACCTCCTTTGGGGGCGCGTGCTGCGCTGGCCGCCAAAGCTCCGAGAATGGAGCCGGACATCGACGACTGCTGCAGGCGAGGATTGCATGGCAAAAGGTGAGGCCAAGGCGAAGGGCAAGGCTATGGGCAAGACAATGGTCAGGGTCAAGGACGCCGAGCTGGAGACGCTGGCGAAGATCAAGCGGCTCGCCGTCGCCGCCATGTTCTCCGACGACGACCTCATGGACGAGTTGGTGCTCAAGGGCGGGAACGCCATGGCCCTCATCCACAAGCTGACGTCCCGCCAGTCCATCGACCTGGACTTCTCCATGGCGAGGGACTTCGAAGGCGGGGTCGAGGGCGTCCAGGCCAAGATCGTGCGCGCGCTGCAGCAGACCTTCCGGGCTGCGGGGTACGAGCCGTTCGACCTCAAGATGGCGGAGAAGCCCGCGCAGGTCTCGCCCGAGTTGGCCGGCTTCTGGGGCGGTTACGACCTCGAGTTCAAGCTCGCCTCGACCGAGCAGTACGAGGCCCTGAAGCAGGACATGGACAAGCTGCGGAAATCGGCGCTGAACATCGGGCAGGGGACGAAGTTCAGTATCGACATCAGCCGCTTCGAGTACGTCGAGGACAAGGAGCCCGCCGAGGTCGATGGCTACCGCATCTTTGTTTACTCGCCGACGATGATCGCCTGCGAGAAGCTGCGGGCCATCTGTCAGCAGATGGAGGTCTACGGTCCAGTGGTGAAGCGCTCACGGCCGGGCGCGCCGCGCGCTCGCGACTTCATCGACATCTACGTGCTGGTCGAGGAACTGGGCCTGACCTTGACGCAGGCGAGGGCGCTCCAGATCACTCGGGAGATGTTCAAAGTGAAGCATGTCGAGCTGGCCTGGTTGGCCGACATTGACAAGGAGCGCGAGTTCCATCGCCAGAACTTCGAGGCCGTCAGGCAGACAATGGCCACGTCCTACGACCTCAAAGACTTCGACTTCTACTTCGACTATGTGGTCAAGCTGGCGAACGAGGTCCTGGCAGCGATGACGCGCTGATTTGGGATCAGAAGCTCTTGGGGACGTGCAGGCGCCAAGCCGATTCGTAGCGGGTGTCGGCCATGTCGTGCGTGAGGTAGAAGTCGTGCTTCATGGGGAAGCGCCGGATGATGTCGACGACGCCGTCCCGGTAGCCGGCGCGTTCCAGATAGAACCCGATGGCCTGGTGGTAGGGGTAGGTGAAGCCCATCTTGCTCAGCATTGCACCCAGGGCGTTCACTGAGAACGCGCCCCTGGCGAGCTCGAACGCTTTGGCCACCTCCGCGACGCCGCCGCAGTAGGTGGGGCGCACTGCCGCGTCGATGAGTGTCCGCTCGATGCTGGTGACCCGCACTTTGGCGGCGGGACCTTCGCCTTGCTGGTGCTCCTGATCGACGACGCCAAGCTCTCCGGTGTTCGCGCTGTTGAGGAGCACGATGCGAAGCTCCCCGAAGTCCACCGCGTTCTGGCTGACGCGCGCCGGTTGGCGGAAGGCCTTGTCGATGGCCGCCTGCGTGATGTCGTCGCCCGTCGAGGGCGGGGTTGAGCGTTCGTGGCTGATGTAGACGAGCTTGGGCACCTGCTCCGTGAGGCCGTGCATGCGCAGGGCCGTGTAGTGGCTGAAGTAGCTGTTGGCCTTGAGGTGCAACAGCAGCTCCATCGTCGGAGGGGTGCCCCAGCTGTACACGGTCTCCGGCCTGTTGGGGAAGTCGAACTTGTGCCGCTTGAGTCGCCCGCTTTTGAGCAGAAACTCGATGAAGGCAGTGAGCGTGGTGCTTTGGGCCAACCGCCACCCCTTGCGCTGCTGCGCCAGGGCGGACGCAATCTGCCGCTCCCTCAGGATCGGAGGCATCACCTCGCTGAAAAACGCCAGGATGTCTGGCTTGGCGATCTGTATGCGAGTTCGGTTCATAGGAACCAATCGTTCGTCGTGCTATGAGGCATTTATGCCTCATAGCATGATGTTTATTCGAAACACTGTCAAGATCTTGAGCCCCTTCGTTCCCTCGATTGAGGGCATTCCAGACAAAGATACGAGTAAATTCCTATGACCTTCGCGTCGCTGCTGGCCCAGCCAAGTACGGGTAGATTCTGCTTTTGATATAATCAGGAGCTTATAAGCTCCTGATTACTGCAAAGACTCCTTTTCGCGCGTCTGGTCGCTTGCCCGGCACATTGCATAGGCTGGCTGACTCCGGGCACCGCCGGCACGCGATGCGAGACTGCTGCTGTTTGTCGCGGTGGTGGAGCTTGGGCAGGAGCTTTCGTATATGGACTCCCCCACAACGGCAAAGGCCTGCCACTGAACTCAACCTCATCCCAACGATGTAGTGTGCTTGGCAAGGAACGGCAGGAGCGATGCCAGCACCTCATCGGCAGCTTCTTCAGGCTGCAGATGTCCGCCAGAAGTTTCGGCACCGATCACGTCGCTGGCCCATCGCTGCCAGACTTCGATGTGACTAGGTTGATCGGATGTCGCATCCGCCTTAGGCCACAGTACCAACACGGGGCACGGCATCTTTCGCGACGATTCTCGATCGGTGATGTCCAGGGCCAAATCCTCGTTCATTGCTGCGCGGTAGTCCTCGCAGATCGCTAGGCGCACCATTGGGTCGCGAAAGGCTGTGCGGTAGGCATCGAAAACCTGAGGCTCGATGACTTCGCGGCCGCCTGTCATCCGGGATAGGGCCCGGTCAATAAAGGCGTCCGGGTCCACCGCCAGCATCCGCTCGGGCAGGTCCGCCTCCTGAGCCAGAAAGAACCAGTGGAACGCACGCGTCGCCGCTCTGAAATCCATGGCGTTCATGGCATCCAATGTGGGTATGACGGTAAGGGACGCAAACGCCGAGACCCGCAGAGGATGGTCCATGGCAAGGCGATAGCCAGCGCGCGCTCCTCGGTCGTGCCCCACTACGGCGAAGCGTTCAAGGTTCAGCGAGTCCATCAGTGCCACCAGCGCCTCGGCGACGCGTCGCTTCGTCCAACGCGGCGTGGGCGCCAGCGTGCGGCTTGCACCATAGCCGGGTAGATCGGGAATGACTAAGGTGTGGTTCTTGGCAAGTTGGGGAGCTATTCGCCGCCACGTGATGTGAGTCTGAGGGTAGCCATGCAGGAGCAGGACCGGCGGCCCCTCGCCACCAATGACGCCGGCAAAGCGGACTCCACCGGCTTCGATATCAAGCGGTTGGAGCGACGGGAAGAATGGCGAGATTGTGGCTCTTGGGGTGTCGGACATATCAATCGGTCCTCCGATGGGCGGATGGGGAAACAGCGTGCGTTGTGTGCGCAGCGGTGCGGTGGGACTGGGTTAGGGCTACACCGGCCAGGCAGACCATGGCTCCCGCGATTAGCGACGGGGTGGCAGATTCGCCTAGGAAGACAACACTGGCGGCTATAGCCACTACGGTTTGCAGCAAGGCAAAGGGTGCGACCCGTGCCAGCGAACAACGGCCTACCAACCAGAACCAGAGTCCGAAGGCGACCACGGTGCCGAACACGGCTGCATAGGCCAGCGACATCCAGGCAAAGGCGGGGGCATGCCGAAGCGTCGGAAATTGATCGTGTTCGAACCAGGCCGATGCCAGCAGCAGTTGCGGCATCGCAAACAGCGACATCCATGCGATCAATCGCATTGGCTTGAAAGGCCCCAAGCGCTTGATCAGTACCGTGCCCAGGCCTTGGGCCGCAGCCCCGCCGGCCACCAGCACCGCAGCAGCTACAGATGCCGCCTGGTCCGGGTCGAAGAGTGCAGTGGCGATCCCGGCGAAGGCCACGGCGATGCCCAGCAGCACCCTCGGGGAAGGCCGCTCGCCGACCAGCGGCCATGCGAACAGCACAGTGAAGGGGGTCATCAACTGCGCGACCACGGCTGACAGGCTGGCTGAGCCAAGATGAAGGCCCGCGAAGTACAGGCCAAACCCCAACCCGCCGAAGAAAACCGATATGAGCGCAGCTGCGGTCAATTCTTTGCGGCTCGGTTTGCCCGCGAAAGGCAGAAGTAGCATCGCCACGACGGCAAAGCGCAAGGCGCCGAACATCAGTGGCGCAATGGCCTCGACACCCAGCTTAGTCGTGACGAACTGCAGGCCCCAGAACAAAGGCACCAGCAAGGCCGCGCCCACTTCGGTTCGTGACATGGGTCAGGCCCCGGCTAGCTCAGCGAAGGCCGCGCTCTCAATGATGTCCGCCGTCTCTTGCGGCATGTCGACCATGACATCGTGGCCGCAGTCGAGCTCAAAGGTCCTCCAGCCGCCCTCGGCGACGACGCGTTCATAGATCGGCCTGAAAGGACCTGTCCAACCGGCCGCAAAAACGTAGGACCGATTGGTCACGTGGGCATGGTTTCCGGTCAGCTGGAGTCGCTCGGTCCAGCAGGCCAGCGATCCAGGCGTGCACCGCGAGTCGACCCACGCCTGGTCCGCTGCATTGACGCCAAATACGGCCGATGGAAGCGGCGGCACGGTGTGGCCGCCGTTCGATTGCGCCAGGTCGATGTAGGCGGCCGTGGCCTCAGGGGAGTCCATGTCGAAAAGAGACTTTCCATGCTCGCCAACGAAGGCGTCGAGGTACACCAGCGCCCGTATTTTTTCTGGGATCGCGTCGGCCACGGCTGTGATGATCATGCCTGCGTACGAGTGACCGACCAGCACGATGTCTTCCAGCCCTTCGAAGGCGACCACCTTCAGAACGTCCTGAACATGCGTGGAGGAATTGATCGCGGGGGATGCCAGATGGGACCGCTCGCCCAGTCCAGTGAAGGTGGGAGTGAATACGTCGTATCCCTTGGCTCGCAGGATGCGCGCGACCCGGGAGTAGCACCAGCCACCGTGCCAGGCACCGTGCAGCAGTACGAAGGTTGGAGCAGGATGTTGATGAGGATTCAGCGAGCTCTGGGCTTCAGATTCCAGCGAATTCATATTGTTTAGTGATCATTAAAAAACACTATTTTGTTGAGCTTGACGACGGCCGTCAAGTGTTTTTTAATGATCACTATGAATTCTCCGCATGCATCCGAAAATCACGCGCAGCTCCCCCGCAAGACCGGGCGACCTCGAACCTTCGATGAAGATCAGGCGGTGGAGACCGCGATGCACCTTTTCTGGCGCCATGGTTACGAAGGAGTCGGCATGGGCGAGCTGACCAAGGCGATCGGGGTGGCGCCCCCCAGTCTCTATGGGGTCTTTGGCAGCAAGGCTAGTCTGTACAGGCGTGCCTTGGATCGCTACTCGCAGCAGTTTCCCCTGGTGGAGGGCAACGTCGTTCGGGAGGCTGACTCGCTGGCACAGGCAGTGCGCATGTTGTTGGCTACGGCAATTGAGGTAGTGACATCGTCCGCAGGCGAGCGTAGCTGCATGGTGTCGAGCGGCATGCTGTGCGCCCATCCGGATCATGACGATCTTGCCAAGGAACTGGGGCAGCGTCGCGATGGCTTCCGCCTGGAAATTGCCACCTTGCTGGCGCCGTGGATCGAACCACCCCGTCTTTATTCCGTTGCGCGGCACCTCGCGGCTGTTCTTCAGGGATTTTCAATCCAGGCACGCGACGGCGCCACGCGGGAAGAGCTCTTGGAGACCGCCGATGAAATTGCCCGGGGCTTTTCTGATTCGCGATAGTCACGAGAAAGGCAGGAGGCGAGCCTGAAGTAACTTTTTGGGAGATTGGGAAGGTCTGCATAACCCTTCTTCAGGGACTTCCCGGTCAATCAAGCCGGTTGATTCGGACCGTTTTCGATAGTCGCCTTTGCTGAGAGTCGCAGGGCTCATGCATGCGCCACCCATCCTCGAAATGCCAGACCTGAGTAGAAGGTGCTGATGCCCGAGAAGCCTGCCCTGCGCATGAGTTCCTCGTCTTGCTCTGGCGCAAGGATGGGCAACTGCTTACCGATAGCCGCCGTCGCCGCTCTTGCCTGCTCAGGATCGACTCCGGACGAGATGGCATAGACAGCGCACCTGCGCAACGCCAGATCACGCTCGGAACGATCCTGAGAGACGCTGTAGTGCATCGCGACGAACGCCCCGCCGGGCTTCAATCGTGCACGCAGCTCACACAAGATTCTGTAGCGTTCAGCTTCGTCGGTGAAGTGCAGTGTCAGGAGACAGGATGCCGCATCGAACGGCCCTTGCGGCGCTGCTTCAACATAGCCATGGTGCAATTGAACACGCGAGGCCAGCGGTCCGAGAGCCGCCTTTGCCAGGCCCAACATCTCAGCGGAGGGATCGACGCCATCAAAACGCCAGCCTGGAAACGACTGAGCGAAAGATTTGAGTTCCATGCCGCCGCCGGCACCGAGAACCAACACACGCCCATCAGGTGGTGTGCTCTCAGCCATCAGAAGGGCTGACATGCGATGCATATCTTTCAAGCCAGGGATACGTCGGCTTGCATTCTCAGCATAGTCCACAATGGCTTTGGGGTCGGAGAAGTTGGACATCTTGAATTTCCTGAAATTTGATGTGCCGCGCAACAGCGGCCCGGACAAGCTGGTGTGGCGAACAGGGACGATCCGACTCCTGCGATACCGCAGCTTGTCGGCACAGAAGCCCTAGAGCGACAGCCATGTAGCGGCAGATCGGCGACCAGACCGCCTTTTGCAGCTAGCCTTGCCCGAAGACAAGGGACTGGTGGGCAGCGACGCCGGCAAGCGTTCCGTCGCCCACTGAGAGGGCCACCGAGCCCCCCGCGCGTGAAGCATCGCCACAAGCAAACAGTCCCGGTACCGACGTGGCTTTCATGGCGTCGGTCTTGATGATTGGCCCGAAAGGGCTGTCCGCGAACTCGCAGCCGAGTGAGGCCGCTGTCGGGCTTGCAACGGCGGTTCGGCTTGACGTGAACAGGCCGTCAAGCGTGATGGTCCGGCCATCCCGCAGCACAACGTCCGCCTGGCCGACGATTCGGTCCACCGGGACGGACTCGACTGTCACACCACGGGCCTGCAACTGCGCCTGCTGCGTCGCGTCAAGTGTCACGGCATCGTTGAGGAATAGCGTTGTCGTCCCCCAATCGGGGAGCAGCAGGGCCGTATGGATGGACAGCGCTGACGTGCCGATTACACCGATCCGCCCCTGGTGCAGTTCGTAGCCGTGGCAATAGGGACAATGGAAGACATGGCGCCCCCAGCGCTCTGCCAGTCCGGGGATTGCAGGCAGCGTATCGATCACGCCGGTAGCGATGACCAGCCGCTTTGCAGTTCGTGCATCCCTGCCTTCGAGTTCAATACGGAAGCCCACGTCGGTCCGGCTTGCATTGCCCGCTTGGGCGTCGAGCCATTCCACCGTGTCGTACGCCAGGAGTTGCTCCCGCCCGATCGCTACGATGTCGGCCGCGCTGGCGCCGTCCTGTGTGAGGAACCCGTGCGAACGGTCCGCAAAACGGTTGCGGCGCTGGCCTCCGTCAATGACCAGAATCCTGCGTCGCGCACGTGCGAGCGGCATTGCAGCTGCGAGACCTGCGTAGCTGCCTCCGATGATGATGGCGTCGTAGACCATGGATGCTCCTGCAAATTAAGAAACTATACAAGTTACATGATAAGGACTAGAAGGAGTTCACGCAACTTACAATGCTCCATGATTTGCAGATCAAGGATCCGGTACGCTCGCAGCCGGCTTGTGCCATGAGAAGCGATAGCCGCCTCTCCCGGATGCTCCACGTGCTGCTGCACATGGCGCAGCGCGATGAGCCTTTCACCTCCGAACAGATATCCAAGATGCTCGACACCAATCCGGTTGTCGTCAGGCGAACCATGTCGGGCCTGAAGAAGGCCGGCTTCGTCAGCTCTGAAAAAGGCCATGGCGGCGGCTGGAAGCTGTCCTGTTGCCTTACGTCGGTGACGCTTCTGGACATCCACAACGCAGTGGGGGGGCCGCGCATATTCGCCATCGGCAACACGACCGACAACCCGCAATGCGCGGTCGAGAGTATCGTCAACGCCGCCTTGGATGAAGCGCTGGCACAGGCCGAGGCGCTGCTGGTGAAGAAGCTTCGATCCGTGAGTCTCGGCGATCTCGCCAAGGACTTCGACGCCTTATGCCACGCCGGAGGGCTGACGTCACATCAGGCCGGGGAACTCCCTTCAGTACGCAAGATCAGGGCCGACAAAAAATAGCAGCCGCGCTTCGCCTAGGTGTGGGGAAATCCGGCTCAAACTTCGGTCGGGTGCGCCGGGAGACCGGCAAGGAGCAAAGGGTGCAAGTCCCTCACAGCAAGGTATAGCGAATCATGTTGTCCCCGAGTCTTGCGTTGGGCACCGTGAGGTGCACGACGAAGCGTTGACAGGGGTACGTGTAGGCCAGCCATTGAGCCGCGTAAGAATTTCGATCCAGGTGCCGACGCCGTCCGATCTGCGGAAGGCAACACGCTTGGGCGCGCCATCGCAAGCGCCCGTGCGACCCGGCGTGGTCGTAGACCCTGGCATGCCGCACGCTCCTTGCTCGGGAACCGGGAGATCTCCAGTCTGACCGCTGGCGCCAGTCGTGGCCGGCGGCCCGCATCGGGAAGGTGAGGAGCCGACGCCGATGATGCATTGGCTGGAGAAGTCAGACCTTGCCGTAGTAGCGATGAAGCCTGCGAACAATGCCGGGACACCGGTGGAGGAGTGGGTGCAGCCAAGGGCGGGGACCAAGAGGAACGCGGACCCTCGATACCGCTTCGGCGCAGCGGCCTACTTTGCTGCGACTTTCTTCGCTGGCATCACCTTCTTCTTGGCAGCGGCGGCTGGAGCCTTCTTCGACGCAGCGGTGACGGGCTCGCGTGCTGGGACAGGCTTTGTCGATGGTTTCTTACTTCCCGCCTTCTTGGCCGGAGTCGCTTTGCGGGTTTGCTGCTGCGCTGGCTCATTGATGTCATGCCCAGTCCTTTCGGTGCGCACTCATGGGTGCAGTTAATCCACCAGCACGAGTACTCACGTCAGTTCCGTCCGATCCTCGTTGCATACCTTGCGCCTCAGGATCGAGCGGATATGGCCTGCTTGACTATCCGTTCAAGCTTGCAATGCTCTCCTAAAGTGCGCTGCCGAACAGACCCCGAGACCCGAGCTGGTGCAAGGTCAGTCATCCCTTGCGCCCATGCCAACTGCCCCCATCACCTCGAGAACTGAACCAAATCGACCTGCGTACGAGCTGCGGGCGGGGGGCTCTGTGGCTGCTCGAATATCGACAGTTTCTCCCGCTGCTCATTGGTCTCGCTGTTTTGTTGATCGCGTCCCCGGCACTTCAGATCGCAGCGGTCCTGGGCCGCCCTGATCTGTCCGGGAGACTGTGGCTCGCGCGCAAGATGTTGTTTGGCTTTGCGCTTGCGCTGATTCTGGAATTCCTCTTCATGGCAGAGCGGAACTGCTCGGGCCAGCCGACCTCGACCGGCCCGTTGCCGAAAGTACTCGCCTCCGCAGTGCCGTGTTCTGCGGCCTGCTTCTTGTTCACCCTGCAATGCCCGCCCGTGCTGACGCGCCAACGTCTCGACGGGAAACCGGGCTGACTTGCCAGCCGCGCAAAGGAGAACCCATGAACCACACCGCCCCGACATACGCCGCCGGGCTCGCCGTGCTGGTGCTGACTCTCGCAGCTTGCGGGGAGCGTGAACCGCCGGCACGCCCTATCGCGCCAGCGCCCGCCGTCAGTACACCAGCTACAGCGGCTGCCGATGACGCCTACGACGTGACAAAAATGGACTTCAAGACACCTCCTGCGGTGCTTTCAAGCGAACGCCACACCGGCCCGTTTGCCAGCGGTGATGCGCTCAGCCTGGGCGCCTTGCTGAAGCCGCTGCAGCCTGCTCAGGTGAAGGAGATCCGCCTCGATACCACCCATAAGATCATCGAAATCGCGCCCGGCGTGAAGTTCAGCGCCTGGACCTTCGGCGACCAGGTGCCAGGGCCTGCCGTCCGCGCGCGCGTCGGCGACCGCATCAAGTTCACGATGACCAACCGTTCCGATGAGCCTGCACCCGGCGTCCAGATGACGGCCGCGCCGATGATGCATTCGATGGACTTTCACGCGGCCATGGTGTCGCCGCAGGACAAGTACCGCTCGATTGCACCGGGTCAAACCATTTCCTTCGAGTTCACCCTCAACTATCCCGGCGTCTTCATGTACCACTGCGGCACGCCGATGGTGCTGGAGCACATTGCCTCAGGCATGTACGGCATGGTGGTCGTTGAGCCGCGCGGGGGCTACCCCACCAAGGTAGACCGCGAGTACACGGTGGTCCAGAGCGAGTTCTACACCCGGCCCGATCCGACCAAACGCAAGCTCGATGGCCAGCCGCTGCACGTGCTGGACAACGACCGACTGCGCAGCAAGCAGCCCAACTACACGGTGTTCAACGGCCGCTACAACGGCATGGTCGACGTGCCGCTGCAGGCCAAGCCGGGCGAGCGCGTGCGCCTGTTTGTGCTGAACGTCGGGCCGTCCAACACCTCGAGCTTTCACGTCGTCGGCACTATCTTCGACCGCGTGTGGATGGACGGAAACCCCGACAACCAGTTTCGCGGCATGCAGACGGTGCTGCTGGGCTCCTCCAGTGGTGCCATTGTCGAGTTCATCATCCCCGAGGCCGGCAGCTACGTGATGGTGGATCACCACTTCGCCAACGCCGCGCAGGGCGCGGTGGGCCTGATTGCCGCCGGCGGGCCGGGCGGCGATCCTGAGCATCACAACATCCCCGCGACCGCCACGCCAGACAACGCACAGGCCGTGGCCGGCAAGCTGGCCTTCGAGTCGAAGTGCCTGGCCTGTCATTCCATCGGTGGAGGCGACAAGCTAGGCCCCGACCTTCTGGGCACCACTCAGCGCCATGATGACCTGTGGCTGGCGCGCTGGCTCAAGTCGCCGGAAGAGATGCTGAAGACCGACGCCAAGGCCAAGGCAATGCTCGAGAAGTGGAAGATCGCTATGCCCAACCAGGGCTTGAGCGATGAGGAAGTCAAACAGTACCTGGCCTACTTCAAGTGGGCGGACGCGCACGTCAAGAAGCCATGAAAGGTCTTGCTGTAGTGGTCGCTGTGGTCGCCTGCTGCCCTGTGCCCGGCCAAGCCTGCGGTGCCTGCGTTGAAGACAAGGTGGCCGTTGTCTATGACCATGCGCTGGTTCGGAAGGCGACCGCCAGCGGCAAGATCGTGGTGTTCTGCGATGTGCGCGGGCCCCTGGACCTGGCGCGCCTGAAGTCGGTGGCGCGCGGTGCGAAAGGCGTTAGACCGGATAGCGTGCGAGTGTCGCAGCAGCCGGCCGCGCTGTCCTTCGTGATCGAGTCTCAGACGCTCCCGCCCCGGGATGCGGTGAAGGCCATGCAGCGCGCGCTGGGCAATGGCATGCAACTGAGCATCGTCCACCTGCTCAAGCCCGAACCCACTTCGGTGAAATAGGAGGAAAACCCATGCGCCAAGAATCGGTCAAAAAGGCGATGCCGGACGAGGCGGAACGTCGGCGCCTGCGCCTGATTGCCTTGTCGCGATGGGATAACGAAGGTGGTGCCGGCCCTGACCTGCTGACCGCAGGCGCTCTAGCCGGGAATGCGGTCGTCGAGGATCCGTCTTCGGCCAATACCGAAGCCGTGCAGCTTCGCATTCGCGTCATCGCGCTGGAGAACCTGGTGATCGCCCTGCTGGCGCAGGCATCCATGGCTCAACTGGAACTGGTGTGCGAAATGGCGGACTACATCTCTCCTCGTCCTGGCTTCACACCCCACCACCTGACCCTGCGCGCGGCCGACGAGATGCGCAGTCTGGTGAACCGCTCCAGCCCCTTCCGCAACGTTCCCGCAACTTGATCAGGCCCCATGCACAGCTTCCACATCTACCGCTACGACCCGGATCAGGACAAGGCGCCGCGCATGCAGGTGCTCGAACTGGCGGTGAACCCCGGCGACCGCATGCTGCTGGACGTGCTGATACGGCTGAAGGCGCTCGACCCGAGCTTCAGCTTCCGCCGCTCCTGTCGCGAAGGCATCTGCGGCTCGGATGCGATGAACATCAATGGCAAGAACGGGCTTGCATGCATCACCAATCTGCGCGCGCTGCCTGCCAAGGTGGTACTGAAGCCGCTGCCGGGCCTGCCCGTGATTCGCGACCTGATCGTCGACATGACGCAGTTTCTCAAGCAGTACCACTCCATCAAACCCTACCTGATCAACGACGAGCCGGCACCCGAGCGTGAGAGATTGCAGTCGCCCGAGCAGCGAGAGTCGCTCAACGGCTTGTACGAATGCATCCTGTGCGCCTGCTGTTCATCGGCCTGCCCAAGCTATTGGTGGAATCCTGACAAGTACGTCGGCCCCGCGGGCCTGCTGCAGGCCTATCGCTTCCTAGTGGACAGCCGCGACACCGCAACGGCCGATCGGCTGGACAATCTGCAGGATCCTTATCGCCTGTTTCGCTGCCGAGACATTCTGAACTGCGTGGATGTATGCCCGAAGAACCTGCTGCCTGCGGCGGCCATCGGCAAGATCAAGGAGATGATGGTGCGGCGTGCTGTCTGATCCAGCTGCGTGCGGAGTCGCCGACCAGTCTGTTCTCGGCGAGGAAGATCCGGGCGCAGCCATGGACACTTTCTACAGTGGCCAGGAACCCGACACCCTGCTCCCGGAGGTCGTGCCGTCCGAGCTCGTGAATTCTGAAGAGCCGTCCGTAGCGAGTGTTGAAGAGGCGGCTTGCCTTGTGACGTTCATGGTTGATCCGTCAAACCGTGCCTAGCTTCTCGACAGCCGCTGTATCCAGTCCAGCAACACGGCTGGCAGCGCACCCGGTGTCGCCAGCAGGGCGTAGTGGTGGGCACCAAACAGGGTGGACAGATAGCTGGCGGCCTGCCGGTCCACCGTCAAGCAAAACGGCGCGATACCCTGAAGCTTCGCCTCGGCCACGGCCTGTCTTGTGTCTTCGATGCCGTAGCGGCCTTCATAGATGTCGCAGTCGTTCGGCTTGCCGTCCGACAGCAGCAATAGCAGGCGGTGAG
This sequence comes from Paucibacter sp. PLA-PC-4, assembly GCF_026241155.1. Lineage (GTDB taxonomy): Bacteria > Pseudomonadota > Gammaproteobacteria > Burkholderiales > Burkholderiaceae_C > Roseateles_E. The sequence goes on along the minus strand of NZ_JAPFGP010000004.1, from coordinate 392,910 downwards.
CAGCACCCTCGCGCATCAGCGTCGCGCTGGCGTGGCGCAGGGCGGCGCCCGTGCGTGTGTACTGGTCGGGCGCCAGCGCCGCAATGCGCAGTGCCACGGCAGGGCCGTAGGCTTCGTTGAAGCGCTTGATGTCCCACAGGCGCACGGCCGTGGGCCCGTTCCCCGAGAAGGCCTGCACCGCGAAGGGTTCGCCCATCGCGGCCAGGGCAATGCAGACGAGCAGCAGGGCTTCGCGCTCTACGTCGATGACGCTGCGCTGGTTCGCGATCCAGCCATCGGTGGATCCGCTGACGTCGATGAGCAGCAGGATCGCCATATCGCGCCGGGCTCGCCGCTCAGAGCAGTAGAGATCCTGGGCCATGGGCCAGCCGGCCCGCCGGTTCGCCAGGTTCTCAATACAGGCTTCGATGTCGATGTCATCTCCGTCCGGTTGTCGACGCCTGCGGGTGCGCTGGGGACGCAGGGCCGCAAAGCGCTGGCGTATGGCGCCGAGCAGCGAGCGATGCTGAGCCAGGGTGTTGTCCACCCATTGCTGGGCCCCGGCCGGTGCCACCAGCACTCGCACCGAGGCGCCAGGGTGGCGGTAGGCTTCGACACGGTAATCCCACTCGGGATAGCTGAGCTTCTGAGGCGCATCTGTTGCGGAGGCGGTGGCGTGTTGGGGTCGCACCGCAGGCGGGTCATCGGACAGCAACACCTCCGGTGCGTGGCCCGGGCTCCAGACCAGGCGTGCCTGGGCCAGCTCGGAGACCAGGTCGGCGAACTCGTCGGCCGCAGCAGCCTGGTCTCGGTCGGTGGGGCGCTGCATCCCGAATGGATCCTCGGCCTGTTCGTGCGGCACCTCGGGAGGGATCATCCACGCGCCCGGCCTGGCCTCGTCTTCCTGCGCAGACCCCTCGCGCACTTCGGGGCGACGGGTCAGGCGTGCGCTGCGTGCCGCGCGAGCCTCGGTGTTGCCGACCCGGTCGCTGTTCGCTGCGGGTGCGGCCATGGCCATGCCGGGCTTGCGCAGCTCGCCGGTCCAGCTGTCCCGGAACAAGAGGGCGTGCTGCCCCGCGCTGGCATGGTCGCGATTCATGTCAGCGGCAAGACTCTGTGCGAAACACCTCGATTCCTCCGGTGATGCGCTGATAGGTGCGTGCGCAATCGGCCCCTCGCAAGGCTGTGCCATCAAGGCGCGCACCCAGGCCTCCAGCGGACGGCGCGTTGCCGGGAACTGAGCCAAGGGCGGGCGAGCTGCGAGCGCTTCGCAGCGCATCCTGTTCAGGGCAGCAGTCATGCCGGGCAGCAAGCGGGCCAGTTCTGCGTTCGTCGCAATGGCTTCCATCAGCAGATAGAGGTCGGCAACCAGCGGCGCCGCACAGAAGTCCGCGCCAGCGGCGCTGCCCCTGTTCGCCCGCATGGCCTGTACCAGGGCCAGGGTGCGAAAGCGCTCCATGGCCAGGTCGGCATCCGTAAGGCCAGTCTCGGGCGGCAACCAGATGCTGTGGCCATCGGTGGCCGGCAGTGCCAGACGCGCTCGCGGGAAGGCGCTGCGCTGGAAGGTCCTGGCTAGCCAAGTGGGACGTGCCGGCAGTTGCGCCGTGCGCAGACGATGGGAAGTGCCGAACACCGCCTCGATCAGCAGGCAAAGACGCGGTGCCACATCCGTCAGCCGGGTCACGGGCCGACTCGGTGTCTTGGCCCGGTGCTGTCGCCAGAAGTTCTGCGTGAAGACGGTCGCGTGTCGGGCCAGGTCGGTGATCACGTCCTCGGCTTCGGCCATCGCGGTCTTGCTCGATCAGGCAAAGCTGGCGTCGACCAGGTCGCGCATCGCGGCCACCAGCGCCTCGTCGTCGGACAGCGGTGACACCACAGCGCTGAGGCAGGCCTGCTGTATCGGGATGCCGCTGACCACCAGCGCCGCCGCCGCGATCAGCAAGCGGGTGCTCGGCACCTCGGCCAGGCCACGGTCGCGCAAAGCGCGAAGCCTATGCCCAAGCGATACCAGCGCCATGGCCGTGCCATGGTCGGCGCCGGTCTCGTTCTCGATGATCGCCCCTTCGCGAGCGGCAGGTGGGAAGTCGAAGTCGAGCGCGACGAAGCGCTGTCGCGTGCTGGGCTTCAGGTCCTTGAGCATGCGCTGGTAGCCCGGGTTGTAGGAGATGACCAGCTGAAAACCCGGGGCGGCCACCAGCGTCTCGCCGGTCTTGTCGATCGGCAGGATGCGGCGATGGTCGGTCAATGAATGCAGGACCACCATGGTGTCTTGGCGGGCTTCGACCACTTCGTCGAGGTAGCAGATGGCGCCTTCGCGCACGGCGCGGGTGAGGGGCCCATCCTGCCAGGCGGTACCGTCGTGGCGTATCAAGAAGCGGCCGATCAGATCACTGGCGCTCAGGTCGTCATGGCAGGAGATCGTGATCAGGGGGAGCTGCAGTTTCCAGGCCATGTGCTCGACAAAGCGGGTCTTGCCACAGCCGGTAGGACCTTTGAGCATCACCGCCAGCTGCAAGGCATGGCAGTGTTGGAAGACGGCCACCTCGGCACCTGAGGGCTGGTAGTAGGGTTCATCGGCGATCGATGGCGCCGGCCCCTCCTGCGGGCCGATGGCGCGGATCAGTGCAGCGGTCAAGAGGCACTCACCGCGTTGGGCGCACCTGCTGCATTGAGCTCTTCTTCAATGTCGAAGCGGGGTATATGGCGGAAGAAGTCATAGATGAACAATCCCACGCCGACTGCGAACAGCGAACCGGTGGCAATCAGCATCACGAAGTGCACCTGTATCTTCAGTTGTGCGTCGAGATAGCCCATGCCCATGATGCGCTCCAGGTACACCTGCGCAATGCCTGCGGTGGCAAACGACAGGGTCATGCCAAACATGCCGCCCAGCTGCATCCAGAATGCCCAGTAGCCAAGACTGCTGCCCTGCTCGCTGCGCCCCGGCGTCATCGCCGGCAGGGCATAGGTGATCATCGCCAGCACGATCATGGCGTAGGCGCCATAGAAGGCCGCATGCCCATGCATCGCGGTGATCAGCGTGCCGTGGGTCCATTTATTGACGTCGGGGAAAGTATGCGCCAGGCCCAGCAGGCCGGCTCCGAAGAGCGTGAACAGTGCACTGCCGATGGTCCAGTGCAAAGCCAGCGTATTGGGGTGCGAGAAGCCCGCCCGGCGCATGGCCGAGTAAGCGAACATCGCCATGCCCACCAGGGCTGCGGGCTCAAGCGCGCTGAAGATGCCGCCGATAGGCAACCAGTAGGACGGGACGCCCACCCAGTAGTAATGGTGCGCCGTTCCCAGGATGCCGGCGATGAAGACCAGGCCGACGATCACATACAGCCACTTCTCCATGACCTCTCGATCGGCACCGGACAGCCGTATCAGCAGGTAGGCCAGGAAGCCGCCCTGGATCATCACCCAGACCCCCTCGACCCAGAGGTGAATCGTCCACCAGCGGTAATAGATGGATACGGTGTAGTTCTCGTACTCCAGCAAGGCGGGCAAGTACAGCAGCGCGCCCAGTGCCAGTCCGAGCACGAGCACGCCCTCTGTCGTGGTGAAGCGTTTGGATTGCCAGATCGTCATGCCGATGTTGTAGAGAAAGATCAGCATGCAGATCACGATCACGATTTTGTGGGGCAGCGGCTGCTCCAGCAGCTTGTTGCCCGTGCCGTAGCGGAACAGATAGCCCACCACGGCGGTCACACCCATCAGGGTCCAGAGGATCAGTTGCACATAGGCGAGCTTGGTGCTGTAGAGCTCGGTGCGCGATTCGTCCGGCACCATCCAGTAGGTGGCGCCCATGAAGCCGGTCAGCACCCACACGATCAGCAGATTGGTGTGGATGACCTTGGTCACATCGAAGGGCAGGATGTTCAGCAGCGGATCAGGTCCGACGTACTTGGCGGCCGAAAGCAGGCCGAACACCAGTTGCAGCCCAAACAAGACCATCGCCACGGCGAAGTACCAGTAAGCAACCGATTGAGACCTGTAGCGCATGGGGATGCTCCTGCAGAGGCGGCCGCAATGGACCGCGGCCTGTTTTGGAATGGGCGCGAAAAGTCCGCTACTTGAAGGTCGCCAGGTACGCAGCGAGGTGGCCGAGCTGTTCGGCGCTCAGGTCTTTTTCGTAGGTGTTCGGCATGAACGAGACGCCGTCGGCGGAATACATTGCGCCCGTCACCAGGTGCGCGCTGGGGTGGGTGACGGATTCGCGAATGAAAGCCTCGAGGTCGGTGGCCTTGCCCTTGTAGGCAGGAGACGCCAAGGTCTGCTGAGTGCGCGTGGCGATGCCGGCAAGTGAAGGTCCGGCCATATCGACGCCCGCCACGATGGAGTGGCAGGCGGTGCAGGCGGGCGCGGCGCTTCTGAACACGCGCTCGCCCAAAGCCACCGGATCCTTGCCGGAATCGGTCGCACGCGATCCCGCAACTGACGTTGAAGGCCCAGCCAGTGCGGCCTGAGGAAGGATCGCGACTCCCGCCGCTGTGCCCACGCCGGTGACCGTGATCGGCCGAGGCGGCCAGCCCTGGTTGTCCACCCGACTGACCCAGTCTAGAAAAGCGATCAGACCATCGATGTCGGCGTCGCTGAGATCTTGCTGTGGCATCAGCCGGCGGTGGCGCTGCTCGTCGTAGAACTTCGACGGGTCCTTCAGGAATGCCCGCAAGTAAGGCGCACCGCGCTGTTGTGCGATCTTGGTGAGGTCCGGTGCGTAGTAGGCACCCTCGCCGAAGATCGTGTGGCAGTTGATGCAGTTGTTCTTGTGCCAGACGTTCTTGCCCAGGGTGACCGCCGGCGTGATGTTCTGCGCGTTGGTCAGTTTCGGAAACTGACGGTGACTGTCGACGGTGAGCCCCAGAAAGATCAGTGTGGCGACCAGCGTGGAGCCGATTGCAAAGTAGCGTGCTTGGCGTTTGTTCATGGGGCTGCGACCTGCGTCAGACGCTGATGCCTGTCCAGTAGATGACGCTGATGGCGCCTGCGTACGCGATACCGGCGCCCATTAACCCGAGCACGACGTAGCTGAACACCTGGAGGCTTCGGAATGCGGTCATTGCAGGCACCTCGACATTGCATTCACGCGCTCTCTCAGGGCAAGGGAGGCAGTGAGCCGATGCAGGGTGGCAAGTCCAACTCCTGCCGTCAGTGCGGCAGCGCACATAGCTGAAACTTTCGCAAACGTGCGTGCGTCGCGAACGCCCAGATGCCCGCATCGGAATGACCCGGCGACGCGCCAATTTGAATGACCGCTCATTCGCCAACAGCAGGGGAAGGCTGCGGGCTGAGCTTGCGCCAATCTCTGCTGTTGCGATGCACCGCCGAGCATCTGCGGGCGCGGCAGGACGGCGGAGGCGACGGCCAAGCCAATATCGCTGCGGCCTGCGCCCACTGCAACGCATTGCGGCATCGGGCTCGGGATCCCCTGTCGCCGCTTGCTTTCGCGGCCATGTCCAGCACCGTTGAATCGGGGTGCTTGGCTGCCTATCGGGATGCTGGGCAAGCTGGGCGGGCGGGGCGGCGTTGCGCGCCGAAGTTAGAAGCTGTCGCGCATCGGCTTGTCGCGCGGGATGCAGGCTTGGACGCAATTGGACTGGGCGGGGCAGCCCGTCCCGTGCCAGGGGTAGCGGGCCTGTTCCCTTCCCGCGTGGCGGGAATGGCCCGCCTGGCCGAACTGGCGTTGCCAGATCGGCTGCCCTGGCACCCGCCACGCCCGATGCCGGGCTGCCCTTGCTACGTCGGGCTTGGCTTCTGCTTCGTCCTGCGATCTGGTGGTGGTGGTGCGGGCGCAGGTTTTGGTTCTGCGGACAGCTTCTCGGTGCTGGGATCTTCAGCCTTCTGATGAATCTCGCTCATGAGCTTGTCGAAGGCACTTGGCGGCTGGTCGTCGATGAACTTGAGGTCGCTTTGGGCCAGGAGCCAATACAGGGGCGCGGGGCTGTCGACGCCGCAGGCGGAGCAGGAAGCTCGCTCTGTGAGGAAGAGCGACATCGCGTTGGCCCGGTCGAACTTGAATGGCCTCTTGCAATGCAGGCAGGTCAACATCGACTTCAGCGCTTTGGTGATGAACCTTGTCGATGGCCGCGGGCCACGGCTCAAAAGGTTCTCGTGTGCGCACAGTGAAACCAAGACCAAGTGATTGGCCGTCGCAACGTTTGCGTGGGCGATCTCGGAGAATGCGCGCAGCGACAGTTGTACGAGGAACAGCATCAGGTACGGGAGCATGGTGTAGGCCGCGTCATAGAGGTGGTCCGACCTGGCATCGTTGAAGATGAAGTTGATGTTCAGGTCTTCGGTCCTCAGGTGCCTGCCCTGGCTGGTGATGAGATGGGTCGCCTTTTGCCATAGGGGTTCCAGTCCGTTCTCCATCTCCTTGGAAAACACCCATTGCTCGATGAGGTTGCCGTCGAAGGCCTCCTTCATCGCGAGCTTGTCTGCGGCGAGCTTGAAGATTTCCTGCCTGCGTGCCGGCTGCAGTCCGTTGAGCGAGCTGTAGTTGTCCTTCTCGAACCGGGCCAGAAAGTCTTCCGGGTCTGCCAGCAGCCAGGCGAGGAACAGCATGTTCTCCTTGAACGGCTTGCGCAGCAAGGAGAACGCCACGGCGAACTTGCGCTTCTCCAGGCAACGCATCCCCTCATACAGGAAGTGGAGCATGTCGGCCGTGAGCGCGAGCACCAGGTGCCCGATGAGTACATGCTTCACCGCCTCGGTCAGACCTGCCTCCTTCAGGAGGTCCAAGACGTCCAACTCGCCCTGGCGTCCGGTTTCCGTCGCAGCTTTTGCAATGGCGTCCGCAACCCATTGATGCGCACCCGAGGCTTCGTACTGGACCAGCAGCTCGCCGATCTGGTCATGCAGGTAGAAGCAGTACTCGTGATGGGGCCAGTACTTCGGCGGAATGTGCTGCAGATCATCCGGCGGACGCATGCCGAGATAGTGCGGTTTCATCGATCCTCCCTCGTGGTGCATTCGTATCCGGCAGCTTTCGCGTTTGGCCTGGATTTTTGATCAGATTGCCGGTTCGGCGCACGCAAAGCCGGCCCAGACGCTGGCGAGCGCCACCGGCCTGGATATGGCCGACTGGTGGCAGGCCTCGGGCGAGACCTACCTGGGTCGGGTGTCCAAGGCGCAGATCGTGCAGGCGCTGGCCGAGGTAGGAGAGGGCGAGGCCTGCGTCGGTCTGGCCAAGCTGAAGAAGGAGCAACTCGTGGAGAAGGCAGAGGCGCTGCTGGACGGCAGGCGCTGGCTGCCGGCCCTGCTGCGGGCGCAGGCCTGAGTGAGCGATCCGGGGCAAGGGCGGCGCCCTTGCCCTATGCCCTTGGCCCTGGCCCTGGCCCTGGTCCGGCGGCCCGATCCCGTGCCAGGGGACGGCGGGCTTGTTCCTTCCCGCTGCGCGGGAACGGCCCGCCGGCTGCCGAACTGGCCTTGCCAGATCGGCACCCCTGGCACCCGCCACGCCCGAAGCCGGGCCGCCTCTTTAGGTGATCGCCCCGGCTCGAACGGCGCGCCAGCCGCTGCGCTTGATGGCACGCCGCCCGCGAAAGACGCCGGGGCTCAGCCAGGGGACGGTCCTTCGGCGCAGCCTGGTGCCAGGGGACTTGGCACGGCGGCCGCGATGCCTGCGGACCGGTGATGGGGCAGTCCCCGCGCCGAGCGGGCCCACCGCGATCCCCCCACGGCGCCCCCATCCGTGGGTGAGGGGGACTTGTGGGGGGATCTTCAAGCGGCGGGCCGGGACAGCGGCGCGCCGCTCGGGCTGCCGATGAAGACACCCCACCCATCCCCAACCCCTTCCCGTGAGGGAAGGGGCCGTGCCCACCCCCCGCCCGCCCGTGGGCGGGAGCGAGGAGTCCAAGCGAGAGGATCTGCTGGAAGGCTTCCATCACGGGGCCGGTGGATCTTCTTGAAGGAGATTCATCATGGCAATCGTTCGTGTGGAACAGCGCAATGCGCATCTGGCCGGCGCGGTGCGGCTTGAGTACCTGGTCAACGGCGAGGAGCGGCTGGCCAAGGCCGTGCTGACCGCGATCAGCAATGTCCGACGCGGCAGCGGCGAGGCGCGGGAGGAGCAGAGCACCGCCGTGCAATGGACCCTCTGGGGAAAGCTCGCGGAGAACGCGAACCAGTACCTGGGCAAGGGCTCGCACGTGAACATCGTCGGCCGGCTGCGCAACAACAACTACCAGGACAAGAGCGGCGTCAATGTCTACGCCTTCGGCTTCACCGCCGAGGAGATCGACTTCCTGGACAGCCGGGGCAAAGCGTCGGAGCGCGGCTCTGTGCCAGAAGACGAAGGCTGGGGCGAGTCCTCGCTCGAACCGCCGGCCCGGCGTGGCCGCTTAGCCCCCAGCGGCTCCGGTGCGCGGGCCAAGCGCTGAACGTTCGGTCTTCATCATTCCAATCGACAGGAGATCATCATGTCTTCATCTTCCCTACTGGCCGCTCGCTTCGGCCGTGGCAGCCGCGTGCTGCAAAGCGCTGTCCCACTGGCTGAAGACCAGATGCGAGCTGCCGCTCCCTCGGTCTTTGCGGCCGGCAAGCACTGCAGCCGTTCGGAGCGCTATGCCTACATTCCGACCATTGAGGTTCTGCGTGCCCTGCACACGGAGGGCTTCGAGCCCTTCATGGTCGCGCAGAGCGCGAGCCGTATCGCCGGCAAGGCCGAGTTCACCAAGCACATGATCCGGATGCGCCATGCCGGGCAACTGCAGCAGGGGAAGTCCGAGGCCAACGAGATCATCCTGATCAACAGCCACGATGGCGCGAGCTCCTATCAGTTGTTGGCCGGGGTGTTCCGTTTTGTCTGCTGCAACGGCCTGGTGGTGGGCGATGTGGTCGAGGACATCCGCATTCCCCATAAGGGCGATATCCAGGGCGAGGTGATCGAGGGTGCGTTCCGCGTGCTGGAGGACTTCGAGGCGGTGGATGCCGCCACCGAGGGCATGAAGGCACTGACCCTGCGTGCCGAAGAGCAGCAAGCCTTCGCGACGGCCGCGCTAGCGCTGCGCTATGGAGAACCGCAGGCGGGCACCTCCCAGCCAGCGGCGCCGATCACCGCACAGCAACTGATGCAGCCGCGTCGCATGGAGGACCAGGGCGACAGCCTGTGGCTGAGTTTTCAGCGGACGCAGGAGAACCTGCTGCGCGGTGGACAGCCAGGGCGCAGTACCCAGGGCCGGCGCATGCAGACCCGCGCTGTCGGCAGCATCGACCGCAGCGTGCAGCTCAACCGCGCACTCTGGGTGCTTGCCGAGGAGATGCGCAAGCTGAAGGCCTGAGCAGCCATTCCGGCACGGCGGGCAAACCAACCAACAACCTGTCCGCTGCGCCGTGGACCGGCAGGGCATGCTGCACGGGCCTACAGGTGCAGCATGCATAAGGCCAGCAACCCTGTCAGCATGACCGAGGCCGCCGCCGATACGGTACAGGCCCACCAACTGATGCGCGAATGGTCTCGGTTCTCAGCGCAGGCCTTTGCAGCCTGAAGGAGGCTGTGCAAGGCGGGGTTCAGCTCGCTGTGGAAGAGCGCGCGGGCGAAGGCGGCCATCGATCGGCATTCGTCGTCGGCGGCGGTGTGCATGGTCTCGCGGGCGCTCCGCGCGATGTGCTTGGCCGCCACGCCCTGGGCATGCTCGGCCAATTGGGCCATGCGCGGCTCCGCCGCAGCGGCGTGCGCTTCGAGCCGTTCACAGGCACGGTCGACCGCTTCGGCGGCGGATCTCATCTCCAGCGCGACCATTTCGGCGCGATCCAAAAGCACCCCGATGTCGCCCAGCGCTTCGGCGACGAGCGCATCCCGTGCTGTGAAGGGCTCGTTCACGAGTAGCGCACCGCCGGCGCGGTGTCTGCATCAGCAAGCTCATCCAGACCGAGTGCAGTAAAACAGGCGTCAAGCGCGGGAACGGCGCCGATAGCCAGCCTGCGGGCGGCCAGCTTGAGGCCGAGCGCGAGCTTTTCCTCGCTGTCGTCCGAGTCACGGATCAGGCGCTTGTAGTCGGTCTGGTCGAGGGCCAGCGTGCCGATGTCGGTATTGCTGTCTCGCGCCAAGCCATAGATGTCGCTCGTGTACAAGCGGCAAGCCGTGTTTTCCTCCGCCAGCCGTTGCTGGGCGAGGAAGGCGAGCACGAGGTAGAACGACTCCTTGATCGGCACGCCGGGCTGAGCCATGTTGAAGACCAGCTTCAGACGCTGTGGCGGGATGCCAAACCGCGACAGCTCGATCAGCGTGGCGATGGTGTCCTTTTGCTGCTTGATTGAGGGCACAGTCGGCACGACAAAGCAGTCGAAGTCCTCGTGGCTGCCGCAGTAGGCCTTCATCAGGGTCAGAAACTCCTCGGCATTGCTCGCGCCGATGTCGATGACGGCGCTGTCGATGGTCTGCAAGTACTGCTGCAGTGCGCCGAACTGGCGGCCCCGCAGGGTCTGTGCTGTTTCAGTGTCGGCGTTGACGCTTTCCACGGCGATCAGCTCCGCAGCGGGAATGCGGGGCAGCAGAAGGTGGCGGGCCACGGTGGTCTTGCCCACGTTGCCCGAGAAGTTGATGACGGCGATCTTCATGGGTTTTCCTTTGCGCGCTTCAGGGGGTGATGGTTCTGGCTGCTGCAGAACGCCTGAGCCAGGTCTTTGCCGCTGGGTTGCTCGCATAGCTCTGCGGGGGATGGCTGTGCGCCAGGCTGCTGTGACCGGCTTGCGGCGTGGGCCGGTGCGGAGTGCGAGGCTGTGCTTGCTATGAGTAGACCGGATGAGGTGACGGCAGGGACTGCGGTTGCCATCGTGATTGGCAGCGCGCGCGTGGGGCGCTTCAGTTCCCGCCGGATGGTGGCGAGGCTGACCTCTACGCCGGCCGCAGCCAGTGATCGGCGGATGGCGGCCAGCGTGTAGCCCTCCGCTCGGAGTCTGGCGATCTCGGCCTCGAATTGCCGCGCCTTGCGCGTGGCGCGCCCGGGCGGCTCACCAGGCATCAGCTTCAGGCCTGCCGCTGAGGTCAGTCCGGGGACGCTCAGGTGCCTCTCCCAGGGCGCTCCCGGAACGCTTGATGGACGGTCAGTGGACGGACCTGAGTCACCGAGGGACGCTGCGTGGACGGCTGAGGTATTCATGATCAATCTTTAGTCCACGATTGGTCGGGAATCGGTGCTGATTTTTGCCAAAAATCAGCGCCTCAAAAGCGCGATTTCGGACCAATACTTGGTCTTGGGTTAGTGCAGCGATAGGGGCGAAGGCGCCCCGATGTATTGCACCCATCGGCGATGGAGGTGGCCATGGACAAGTCGCATCGAGAACTCTTCTGCGTGGACCTGAAGGGGATGCGAGCGCCACTGCTGGCGCGTGCGCGACTGGAGGGCGTGTCGCCCACAAACCTCATTCGGCGCGTGCTGGCTGAGCGGTTGGGTAAAGAGGAGAGGCGCGACGTCATTCCATCCGTGCTCATCAACCCCGTGAGCCGTGGGCCGGTCCGTCTGTCGCTGCGCTTGAGCGCCGCAGACGCCCAACTCATCCGCCTGGCTGCTCGGCAGGCCCGATTGTCACCAGGCGCCTACCTCGTGGGGCTTGCGAGTGAGGTGCCGTCGTTAACCGGAGGAGGAGGGCGGCCTGCGTTGCTGAACGAGCTGCACGCTTCGACAGATGAGCTGGTGACCGTACGCCGGGGACTCCTGCAACTGGCTGCTTTGCTGAGGCACGGGGAAGGTGAGGCAGCGCGCGCATACCGGGACTTGCTGCTGCGGATCGAAGCGCCAATCCACCGGCACCTGAGGCTGGCCTCGGTGGCCTTGGCGGAGGCCGGGTTGGGCAGGCCAGGATCTCGGGCGGGGTCAGCGGGAGGCGCCCGAGCAAGCGGAGAACGTCATGAATGAGCAGCCCCAGTGGATCGACGGACTGCTGGTCCAGTGGGGCGATAGGCTCTTCTACCCACCAAACCGTGTGGTGAGAAGCTCGACTCCGAAGCTCTCGGTGCAGTCCATCCATGAACGCGCCGCAGCGATTCGCCGTCACATCGGGGCAGTGGTGCTGCGGCGCGTACCGCAGGTCATGGTCAAGGTGACAGGGGGCGGACGCGGCATGAAAGCGATTGCCGCTCACTTTCGCTACATCAGCAAAGCGGGGCGGCTGGAGATCGAAGACGAGCTGGGAATGAAGGCATCCGGGCGTGAAGCGGTGCGCGAGCTGACGGACGCTTGGCGCTATGGCGGGTCGAGGATTCCGGAGGAGGGCCCGCGGCGGGAGGCGCTCAATGTGATGCTGTCGATGCCGCAGGGTACAGATCCGCTGGCCGTGCTACGGGCGGCCCGGGAGTTTGCACAGATCGAGTTCAAGGACCACCGATACGTGATGGTGCTGCACGATCACCAGGCCAATCCCCACGTTCACCTCAGCGTGCGGACGGAATCCAAGCATGGACATCGACTGAATCCGAGGAAGGCGGACTTGCGGCGTTGGCGTGAGCTCTTTGCCGAGCGGTTGAAGGGATGGGGTGTCGAGGCTGGCGCCAGCTCGCGCGCGTCACGAGGAGCCATCAGGGGCTACGAGCCGCTGTGGCGCATTCGTGCTCGTAGTGAGGGGCGCCTGTTCATGACGGAGCATGGGCCGAAATTGGAGGCCAAGGGGGGGGCCGCCAACGCCCGCAGTACTGCATGGCAGGCCATCATCCAAGTGCTGGAGTCGTCGGACGACCCTGCGGATATGAAACTGGCAAATGCGGTTCGTGGCTACATGACGGGCGGAAAAAGGCCTGCCGCTGTGCGCCAGCCACGCGTAGTCCGCGCGATGGAACTACCTGATTTGGATCGAGGAAGTCGCTGAGCCCGTCCGAGTCCATTTCTTGCGCTTCGGGCGGGGATCGGCGCCAGCCTTGCGTCGCCCAGCTCTGCTGCTTACTGTGGTGGTGTTGGACTCCGGCGGCTGGGCGGCAACTCCGCGATGGCTGACGATTGGCCATGCCGCCAAAGCCGGCCTGGCCCGAAGCTGCTCAGGCCGTGGTTGTCGCCAAACACGGAGCAACGACTGAGCTGCAGAATTTCGCCCAGTCGTCCATGAGGAGGCGACGTTTAGCCAGCATATCGCCACGCAGGTAGGCCGCAACGGTCTGGTTCGCCTCGCTATGCGCCAGTGCCTTGTCGTAAACCTTGAAGTCGTGGTCAGTTGTTTCCGCAGCCCAATCGGTCAGGGTTGACCTGAAACCGTGCACGGTCACACGGCGGCCTTCCATCCTCGGATCAATCCATGTCTTGGGTTCTCGCTCGTCCATGTTGCCGATGACGTTCAACATCGAGGTGTTGTAGAGCCCGACTCCGCGCCACTGAAAGACCAACGGGCAACTGTCCAAGCGATGGGGCTTCATCAACTGAAGGATATCCATAGCCCGGGCTGATAAGGGAACCCGTATGGGGAACTTGCCCTTCATGTGTTCCGTCGGGACTGTCCAGAGTCGCCTTTCCTCATCGATCTCGCTCCACGTGGCCAAGATGATGGGATTGGTCCGCATGGCAGTCAGGATGGCGAACTCCAAGGCCATTGCCGGAGAGATCGAACGGCGGAACTTGATGTTGGCGTCTTGGATCTCGTGTAGCCGCGTCATGAAGGCACCCATCCGCTCGTAGGGCAGGGAGGGATGATGGCCTTCGTCTTGCACCTTTTCTGGAGACGAGAGCAGATGCTGGAGGTTTGCTTTCCAGACTGCTGGGTTGTCGCCGCTGCAGTAGTTCTTCACCTTGGCCCAGCCCCACACAGCTTCCATCCGAGAGCGGACCCGGGTGGCGGTCTCGTTGATCTCAAGCCAGATCGGCTTGAGGACGGCAAAGACATCGTGCAGGGTGATCTCGTCCACCCACTTGTCGCCTAACAATGGATAGGTGTATGCGGAAAGCGTGGTTCCCCACTGCGCGGCGTGTTTAGCGTTGGTCAGTTCGGGGATCTTGACGTCGGCAACGTAGGTCTCGCAGCACCAACTCCACTTCTTACGATCGCTCCGTGCGCCCTCTTTGGCGAGTAGCGCACTTCTCTCTGAATTGCGGCTGTCGATCGGATCGACCCCTGAAAGCAATCTCGTGCGGTGTGCCTTGGCCAATTGGCGGGCCGCTTCGAGGTCAATGGAATGGAGCGGCCCGAGCCCCATTTCGCGGGACCGTCCCTTCAAGCGAAAGCGAAACAGCCAACTCTTGGCGCCACCTGGGGAGACCTGAAGGTACAAATTCCCCCCATCTGCGTAGTAACCAGGCTTCCTGGTGTTCTTTACGACCAGCGGACTCAGTCGGTGGATGACATGAGGGCCTTGCTTGGTTGCCATGGCGACTTCTCCAAAAAGTCTACCCACAAAATTTCGAGGATCTCGAAATTTCTACCCACAAAGCTTACCCCCAATCCCACCCACAAAAAAGTGCGGGAAGCAACAGGATGTTGCGAGGCGACCTGGGATGTCCTCTTGGGGTGGTGGGGGCCTTTTCCCCATGAAAAAGACGAAAAAAAGCCGTCTCTGGGACGGCTTTGGACTTCTTGAGAAGTGTGTCTTGGCGGAGAGGGCGGGATTCGAACCCGCGGTGGGGATAAACCCACACACGCTTTCCAGGCGTGCGACTTAAACCGCTCATCCACCTCTCCGAAGCCCGCCATCATAGCGCAGTTTTTGCCTGGCTTGAGCAAATGTCGCTCCGCTAGATGGGCACGCAAGTCGCACAGCGGACACCGGTGGAGCGATGCGCGCCGCTACTATGTTGGTGCCGGCGCAAGCCGGCACACGTCTTCAGGGCGGGGCGAAATTCCCCACCGGCGGTAGGCCAGCGCAAGCTGGTGAGCCCGCGAGCGCTCGAGCCTCCCCGGTTCGAGGTCAGCAGATCTGGTGCGATGCCAGAGCCGACGGTCACAGTCCGGATGAAAGAAGATGTGCCAGCAAGCGCTCGGTTGCGGCGTGGGTGACTATCGCCCGCGCGGCTGCGGGTGCTTGTTTGCGCGCCCTGAAATGTCTTCTCCCACCTTTCACGAGGAGCGTTTCAACCATGTCTCAACACGATATTTCTACCCCTGTGTACTCCGACGCTGTGGCCTGCAGCGAGCAAGAGATACTGCGCATGCCTGCACGCCTGGCGGCGGCGCTGATCGCGATGCGTGCCGGCCAGCCGGTGCTGCTGACTGACGATGACGACCGCGAGGACGAGGCCGATCTGATCATCGCGGCCGAGCACCTGACCGAGGCCTCGATGGCCCTGCTGATCCGTGAGTGCAGCGGCATCGTCTGCTTGTGCCTGCAGGATGCACACATAGAGCGGCTGGCGCTGCCGCCCATGGTCGCCAGCAACGAAAGCCGCTATGGCACGGCCTTTACTGTCAGCATCGAGGCGCGCCAGGGCGTGGGCACCGGTGTCAGTGCAGCCGATCGGTTGACGACCGTGCGTGCGGCGATTGCGCCCGATGCAGTGCCGGCAGATCTGGCCCGGCCCGGCCATGTGTTCCCCTTGCGCGCAGTGCCTGGCGGCGTGCTGGCAAGGCGTGGCCATACCGAGGGCTCGGTCGATCTGGCCTTGATGGCCGGCCTGTCGGGTGCTGCGGTGTTGTGTGAGCTGATGAATGCCGATGGCACGATGAGCCGTGGCCAGCAGGTGCTGGACTTTGCCCAACGCCATGGCTTGCCGATGCTCAGCATTGCCGAGCTGGCCGACTACCGTCAAAAAGGGTGGCGCCAGGCGGCCTGAATTTGGAGTTCAGGAGGGCTTGCTGCCCCTCATCAAGGCCATGGCTGTGCCGATCAGGCCGCCGACCTCGCTCATATTGCCGGGGACAATCATCGTGTTGTTCTTCTGGGCCAGCTGGGCATAGGCGTCGACGGCCTTTTCCGCGACCTTCAGCTGCACGGCCTGCTGACCGCCCGGTTGCTCAATGGCGGCGGCGATCTTGCGGATCGCGTCGGCGGTGGCATCGGCCACCGCCGTTATTGCGGCGGCCTCACCCTGGGCCTTGTTGATCTCTGCTTGCTTCTCGCCCTCGGAGCGGGCGATAGCCGCTTCGCGCTCGCCGGTAGCGATATTGATCTGCTCCTGACGCCGGCCCTCGGAGGCGGCGATCAGCGCACGCTTTTCTCGCTCAGCGGTGATCTGGGCCTGCATTGAATGCAGGATGGCCGGCGGCGGGGTCAGGTCTTTGATCTCGTAGCGCAGCACCTTGACGCCCCAGTTCAGCGCGGCCTCATCCAGCGCTTCGACGACCGAGGTGTTGATGATGGCGCGCTCCTCGAATGTGCGGTCCAGTTCCATGCGTCCGATCACAGAACGCAGCGTGGTCTGAGCCAGCTGGGTGATCGCGACAATATAGTTGCTGGAGCCATAGCTGGCGCGCATGGCATCAGTGACCTGGAAGTAGAGGATGCCGTCTACTGTCAGCTGGGTGTTGTCCTTGGTGATGCAGACTTGGCTGGGCACGTCGAGCGGGATTTCCTTCAGCGAGTGCTTGTAGGCTAGTCGGTCGACGAAGGGGACAAGGAAGTTCAGTCCGGGCGTCAAGGTCGCGTGGAACTTGCCCAGGCGCTCGACTACCCAGGCGTTCTGTTGCGGTACGACCTTGATCGAGCGGGCCACGAAGATGGCGGCGATGACCAGCAGAACCAGTGCGATTTCCATGAGCGAGGCTCCCTCTTGATGTTGGTGTCAGTGATCCAGCAGCAGGCAGCTGCCTTCGACCGCGCGTATCACATAGCGGCCTGTGACGGGCGTGTCGCTGCCCTGGTAGCGGGCCTGCCACTCGGCGCCGCGGTACTTGACCGTCGCGCGTCCGCCAGGCAGCCAGTGATCGACCTGCACGCTTTGGCCGATGTCAAGGTTGACATCGGGATTCGACCCGGCAGGGGCCGTCTGGCCGCGTGCGGCGCGCTTTTGATGCCAGAGCACGACGGCAGCGCCACCGATCACCGCGGCTGTGGCGATCTGCGCCGTCAGGCCCAGGCCAAGGTGGGCGGCGAGTGCGGCGGCTGCGGCGCCGACGGCGAGCATCAACAGATAAAACGTGCCGGTGGTCAGTTCGATTGCCACCAGGCCTCCGGCGATCAGCCACCAGACGGTGGCCTGATTCATGTCCATGTCACCTCCCCAAACTCATGATGTGATTCGAGTGTAGTTCTCGGGCCCGTCCGCTTTGTGAGACAAAGCACGAAGCCGTGCCCGCGTAGGCAATGCTTGGCCCTACACTTCGCGCCTTCTGTTTTTTTTGCCCCAGCCCTTTGGAGGCCCCGAATGCTGCGTTTTCGCTTTCCGATTGTGATCATTGATGAGGACTACCGCTCGGAGAATACGTCCGGTTTGGGAATCCGAGCCCTCGCCGATGCGATCCAGAAAGAGGGCTTTGAGGTGCTGGGGGTCACCAGCTACGGCGATTTGAGCCAGTTCGCCCAGCAGCAAAGCCGGGCCAGTGCCTTCATCCTGTCGATCGACGACAACGAATTCACGCCCGGCCCGGAGCTTGATCCGGCTGTACTGAGCCTGCGCAAGTTCATCGAGGAGATCCGCTTTAAGAACGCGGACATTCCGATCTATGTGTATGGCGAGACCCGGACCTCCCAGCATCTGCCCAATGACGTGCTGCGCGAGCTGCATGGCTTTATCCACATGTTCGAGGACACGCCGGAGTTCGTGGCCCGTCACATCATCCGCGAGGCAAAGAGCTACCTGGACGGGCTTGCGCCGCCGTTCTTCAAGGCGCTGATGGACTATGCGCAGGATGGCTCATACAGCTGGCATTGCCCCGGGCACTCCGGCGGCGTGGCCTTTCTGAAAAGCCCGGTGGGTCAGATGTTCCACCAGTTCTTCGGCGAAAACATGCTGCGCGCCGACGTCTGCAACGCGGTGGAGGAACTCGGTCAGCTGCTGGACCACACCGGCCCGGTTGCCGCCTCGGAGAAGAATGCGGCGCGCATCTTCAATGCCGACCATTGCTTTTTCGTCACCAATGGCACCTCGACCTCCAACAAGATGGTCTGGCACCACACGGTGGCGCCGGGCGACGTTGTTGTCGTCGACCGCAACTGCCACAAGAGCATCTTGCACGCCATCATCATGACCGGCGCTGTGCCGGTCTTTATGACCCCGACGCGCAACCACTACGGCATCATCGGTCCGATCCCCGAGAGCGAGTTCTCGCCGGAGTCGATCAAGAAGAAGATCGCAAAGAACCCGCTGCTCAAGGGTGTGGACGTCAAGAAGGTCAAGCCGCGCATCATGACCCTGACGCAGAGCACCTATGACGGTGTGCTCTACAACACCGAGACTATCAAGGCCAAGCTCGACGGCTGGATCGACACCCTGCATTTCGACGAAGCCTGGCTGCCGCACGCAGCCTTCCACAATTTTTACGGCAGCTTCCATGCGATGGGCAAGAACCGCCCGCGCCCGAAGACGGCCATGGTCTATGCCACGCAGTCGACCCACAAGCTGCTGGCTGGCCTCAGCCAGGCTTCTCAGGTGCTGGTGCAGGACTCGCAGAACGTCAAGCTGGACAAGCATCTGTTCAACGAGGCCTATCTGATGCACACCAGCACCAGTCCGCAATACTCGATCATCGCCAGCTGTGATGTTGCGGCCGCGATGATGGAGCCACCCGGCGGCACCGCGCTGGTGGAGGAGAGTATTTCGGAGGCGCTGGACTTTCGCCGTGCAATGCGCAAGGTCGAGAAGGACTACGGCAAGAAGGACTGGTGGTTCAAGGTCTGGGGACCGGATAAGCTGACCGAGGACGGCTTCGGCAAACCGGCCGACTGGATGCTGAAGGCCAACGAGAAGTGGCATGGCTTCGGCAATATCGCCGCCGGCTTCAACATGCTGGACCCGATCAAGTCCACCATCATCACGCCCGGCCTTGACATGAGCGGCAAGTTCGCGGACAGCGGAATTCCGGCCTCCATCGTCACCAAATTCCTCGCCGAGCATGGCGTCGTGGTCGAGAAGACCGGCCTGTACTCGTTCTTCATCCTGTTCACGATCGGTATCACCAAGGGCCGCTGGAACACCTTGCTGACCGCCTTGCAGCAGTTCAAGGACGACTACGACAAGAACGCGCCGCTGTGGCGCATCATGCCGGAATTCGTTGCTGCCCAACCGCGCTATGAGCGCATGGGCTTGCGTGATTTGTGCCAAAGCATCCACGAGGCCTATGCCAAGGGCGATATCGCCCGCCTGACTACTGAGGTCTATCTGTCGGACCTGGAGCCGGCGATGAAGCCCAGCGATGCCTATGCCCATATCGCACACCGAAAGACCGAGCGGGTGGCGGTCGATCATCTGGAAGGCCGGGTTACGACGTCCTTGCTGACGCCTTATCCGCCCGGCATTCCGCTCTTGATCCCTGGCGAGCGCTTCAACAAGAAGATCGTCGATTATCTGAAGTTCACCCGCGAGTTCAATGCCAAGTTCCCCGGCTTTGCCACCGATGTGCATGGCCTGGTGGAGGAGAAGGGTGAGGATGGCAAGTCGAGCTACTACGTCGACTGTGTGGCTTGATTCGTGAGTCCTTCGCCCGGAGCTCAGCTGGGCGATTCCCTGCGGGAATAGAAAAAGCGCCGGCTAGACCGGCGCTTTTTTCGTTCGGCTGCCCTTGGGTGCGGCTCGGCGGATAGCCGATTATTCGCTGGTCAGGGCGACGTGGCTGAAGCCGCCGTCGACATAGATGATCTCGGAGCTGATTCCGGCGGATAGATCGGAGAACAAGAAGGCGGCGGTGTTGCCGACATCCTCGATCGTCACATTGCGCCGGATCGGTGCGCTGGCGGCGAACTGGCTCAGCAGCTTGCCGAAGTCCTTGATGCCCGAGGCGGCAAGGGTTTTGATCGGGCCGGCAGAGATGCCGTTGACGCGCACGCCCTTGGCGCCCAGCGAATGCGCCAGATAGCGCACGCTGGCCTCCAGCGAGGCCTTGGCCAGTCCCATGGTGTTGTAGTTGGGTACATAGCGCTCCGCGCCCAGATAGCTAAGCGTCAGAAGCGCGGCACCCGGGCGCAGGCGCGGCGCGGCCAGCTTCGCCATGGCCGGGAAGCTGTAGGCGGAGATGTCGTGGGCGATGCGGAAGTTCTCGCGAGTGAGTCCGTCAAGGAAGTCGCCGGCGATTGCTTCGCGCGGCGCGAAACCGATCGAGTGCACAAAACCATCAAACTCGGGCCAGGCCTCGCCCAACTGGTCGAAAAGAGCCTGGATCTGAGCGTCGTCGGACACATCGCAATCAAAAACGAGCTTTGAGCCGAACTCGCTGGCAAACTCGGTGATGCGCTCCTTGAAACGCTCACCCTGGTAGCTGAAAGCCAGCTCGGCCCCCTCGCGGTGGCAGGCTTTGGCGATGCCGTAGGCAATCGAGCGGTTGGACAGCACGCCCGTGATCAGCAGTCGCTTGCCGGCGAGAAAACCCATGGTGGCTCCTTGTCATTAAAATAAGCCTCGGATTTTGGCATGCCATCGGTACTTCGCGAGCGCCGCAGCTTGCGGGCATGGTGCTTGCATAGTACAATCCTGCCTTCGCTGAGGGGCTTTGAATACTGTTTAACGGTTGTTCGAGGGCTTTTCGGCGGGGCACTGAGGTGGGCGGATTCATCCAGCCCATTTTTTTTGCTTGATCGCTTTTGCATACCAACAGTACCCACGAGAGCCCGAGACACCCGCTGCATGAGTCAAAGCATGAACTGGCAAGCCGCCGTTGAAAAAACCGTGACCGGTCTGGGTTACGACATGGTGGACTGCGAACGCAGCCCCGGCGGCCTGCTGCGTGTCTATATTGACAAATTGGCTGAGCAGGCCTTGGCCGGCGAGCTGATCACGGTGGAAGACTGCGAGCGCGTGACGCGCCAGTTGCAGTATGTGCTCGAAGTCGAGAACTGCGCCTATGAGCGCCTTGAGGTGTCCTCGCCCGGTCTGGATCGCCCGCTGAAGAAAGCGGCCGACTACCAGCGCTTTGTCGGCCAGGAGATCGAGGTGACCTTGCGCATGCCGTTCCAGGGGCGCAAGAAGTACAAGGGTGTGCTGGAAGCCGAGGGTGAGGGCTGGCGGCTGGTCTTCAATGACGGCAAGAGCGATCAGGCATTGGATTTTTCTCTTGAAGAAGTCCGCGAGGCGCGACTGGTGCCGGTGGTGAACTTCAAGGGGCGCGGCGCCAAGCCGGCGCCAGACAAGAAGGCCGGCAAGCTCAGTGCCGTGCCCAAGGATGACAAGGTTGACGGAGGTCCTGATCAATGAACCGCGAACTTTTGATGTTGGTGGATGCGATTTCGCGCGAGAAGAGCGTGGAGCGCGATGTGGTGTTCGGCGCGGTGGAAGCTGCCCTGGCCTCGGCCACCAAGAAGTTGTATGGCGGCGAGGTGGACATCCGCGTCTCCGTTGACCGCGATTCGGGCGCCTACGAGACCTTCCGTCGCTGGCATGTCGTGCCCAATGAGGCCGGCTTGCAGAATGCTGATGCCGAGATCCTGCTGTTTGAAGCCCAGGAGCAGATCGCCGATATCGAGGTCGAAGACCATATCGAGGAGCCGATCGACTCGGTGCCGATCGGCCGTATCGGCGCCCAGGCCGCCAAGCAGGTGATCCTGCAGAAGATCCGCGACGCCGAGCGCGAGCAGTTGCTCAACGACTTCCTGTCGCGCGGCGAGAAGATCTTCATGGGTACGGTCAAGCGCCTGGACAAGGGCGACATCATCGCCGAGTCGGGCCGCATCGAAGGCCGCCTCAAGCGTGGCGAGATGATTCCCAAGGAAAACCTGCGCACCGGTGACCGCGTACGCGCCGTCATCCTTGGTATCGATCCGACGCAGCGCGGTCCGCAAATCATGCTCTCGCGCTCATCGCCCGAGTTCATGAAGGAGCTGTTTGCCCAGGAAGTGCCAGAGATCGAGCAGGGTCTGCTGGAGATCAAGAGCTGCGCTCGTGATGCCGGCAGCCGCGCCAAGATCGCCGTGTTGTCCCACGACAAGCGGGTCGACCCGATCGGCACCTGTGTGGGCGTGCGGGGTTCTCGCGTCAACGGCGTGACCAACGAGTTGGCCGGCGAGCGGGTGGACATCGTGCTGTGGTCGGAGGACCCGGCCCAGTTCGTGATCGGCGCGCTGGCGCCTGCGAATGTGCAGTCCATCGTGGTGGACGAAGAACGACATGCCATGGACGTGGTGGTGGACGAGGAGAACCTCGCCATCGCGATTGGCCGTGGCGGCCAGAACGTGCGGCTCGCTTCCGAGCTGACCGGCTGGCGTATCAATATCATGTCGGCCGAGGAATCTGCGGCCAAGCATGAGATCGAATCGGAATCGGTGCGCAAGCTCTTCGTCGACAAGCTCGACGTCGATGCCGAAGTCGCCGACATCCTGATCGCCGAGGGTTTTACCAGCCTGGAAGAAGTGGCCTACGTGCCTATGCAGGAAATGCTGGAAATCGAGGCCTTCGACGAGGACACGGTCAACGAGTTGCGCACCCGGGCCAAGGATGCGCTGCTGACCATGGAAATTGCACGCGAGGAAAAGGTCGAGGAAGTGTCCCAAGACCTGCGCGACCTGGAGGGCATGACGCCCGAACTGGTTGCCAAACTCGCTGACGGCAATATCCATACCCGTGACGACTTGGCCGATCTGGCCGTCGACGAGCTCGTTGAACTGGCCGGCATGGACGAGGCTGCGGCCCGCGCCATGATCATGAAGGCCCGCGAACATTGGTTTGTTTGAGGCAGCGAAATGCCCGCACAAACCCGTCATTCGCACAGCAAAGAACGCATAAGTTAAGGATCCAACAATGGCTGTGACTACCGTCGCCCAGTTCGCTGCAGAGCTTCAAAGGCCTGCGAGCACGCTGCTTGAGCAGCTGCAAGCTGCGGGCGTCAAAAAGGCGTCTACCGATGACGCCCTCAACGAAGCCGACAAGGAACGTCTGCTGGACTACCTGCGCACCGCGCACGGTACCGGTGGCGCCGACCGCAAGAAAATCACGCTGACCCGCAAGTCGACCAGCGAGATCAAGCAGGCCGACGCCAGCGGCAAGGCTCGCACCATCCAGGTCGAGGTGCGCAAGAAGCGCACTTTCGTCAAGCGCGATGACGCACCTGGTGGCCTGGACGAGGCTGGGGCCGCCGCCGCCGAAGAGGCTGATCTGCAGCGCCGCGAAGAGGAAGCCCAGGCCCAGGCCGAAGCCCTGCGTCGCCAGGAAGAAGAGTTGGCGATCCGCGTGCGCGAGCGTGAGGAAGCCGAGCGCGCCGCCCGTGCCGCCGAAGAGCAGCGCCGTCAGGACAAGCTGGCTGCCGAAGCACGCGCTGCCGAGGAAGCCGCTGCCAAGGCTGCGGCCGATGCTGCTGCGGCTAA
Organism: Paucibacter sp. PLA-PC-4; assembly: GCF_026241155.1. GTDB lineage: Bacteria > Pseudomonadota > Gammaproteobacteria > Burkholderiales > Burkholderiaceae_C > Roseateles_E. The sequence continues at coordinate 369,635 of NZ_JAPFGP010000004.1, read as the reverse complement.
AGCCGCCAAAGCCAAACCGGCCGCTGCTGCCGACAACTCGGCAGCCCGTGAAGCCGCCAAGGTGGCCGCTGCCGCAATCAATAAGGCAGTGGCCGGTGGCGGGCGTCGCGCCGCACCTGCGGCCGCCGCACCGGCGCCCGAAGTAGCCGCACCGGCTCCGGAAGTCGCCGCACCTGCTGCGCCCGTGGCTGCGCCGGCAGCACCGGTCGAGCCGCCCAAGCCCGCGCTGCGGGTGATCAAGGCGGTCGATGTGGGTGCCGAAGAGAAGCAAAAACAGGTCGACCTGGAGCGCCGCCGCAAGGCAGCCGAGGCCGAGGCTGCGGCGATCCGCGCGATGATGAATGCACCGAAGAAGGTGATGGTCGCGAAGAAGCCGGAAGAGCCGAAGCCGGACCCGGCCAAGGAGATCAAGGGCACCATCCATAAGAAGCCGGGCACGCCGGGCGCTCCGGCGCCGGCCGCTGCTGGTGCTGCCAAGCCGGGCGACAAGAAGTCGGTCAAGTCCGAGAAGCTGTCGAGCAGTTGGGCCGACGACGCTGCCAAGAAGCGCGGTCTGAAGACCATTGGTTCGACCGGCCCCGCCGGTGCCCGTCCGTCCACGGGCTGGCGCGCACCCAAGGGTGGCGCAGGTGGCCGTCGCGGCGGTCGCGATGATCGCGGTGGCGCACCCTCGAACTTCGTCGCACCGTCGGAACCGGTGGTGCAGGAAGTGCACATCCCCGAAACCATCTCGGTGGCCGATCTGGCGCACAAGATGTCCATCAAGGCCTCCGAGGTCATCAAGCAGTTGATGAAGCTTGGCCAGATGGTCACGATCAACCAGCAGCTGGACCAGGAAACCGCGATGATCGTCGTGGAGGAAATGGGTCACAAGGCCTTCGCGGCCAAGCTGGACGATCCGGATGCTTTCCTCGAGGAAGAGGGCGTTACCGAGCAGAGTCACGAGCTGCTGTCGCGTGCGCCGGTGGTCACCGTTATGGGTCACGTCGACCACGGCAAGACCTCGCTGCTGGACTACATCCGCCGTGCCCGTGTGGCCGCAGGCGAAGCCGGTGGCATCACGCAGCATATCGGTGCTTACCACGTCGATACGCCGCGCGGCATGATCACCTTCCTGGATACCCCGGGTCACGCGGCCTTTACGCAGATGCGTGCCCGCGGCGCCAAGGCCACCGACATTGTCATTCTGGTGGTGGCGGCGGACGACGGTGTGATGCCCCAGACCAAGGAAGCCATCCACCACGCGAAGGCGGCCGGCGTGCCCCTGGTCGTGGCGATGAACAAGATCGACAAGCCCGGTGCCAATCTGGAACGCCTGAAGAGCGAACTGGTCGCCGAAGAGGTGGTGCCCGAAGAATTTGGCGGCGAGTCGCCATTCGTGCCGGTGTCGGCCAAGACCGGCGAGGGCATCGATGCCCTGCTGGAACAGGTGCTGCTGCAGGCCGAAGTGCTGGAACTCAAGGCCGCCAAGGACTCGATGGCCAAGGGCCTGGTGATCGAAGCCAAGCTGGACAAGGGCCGCGGCCCGGTCGCGACCATCCTGGTGCAAAGCGGCACCCTCAAGCGTGGCGACGTGGTGCTGGCCGGCTCGACCTATGGCCGCGTGCGCGCCATGCTGGACGAGGACGGCAAGCCTTGTACCGAGGCAGGCCCGTCGATCCCGGTGGAAATCCAAGGTCTGACCGAAGTGCCACAGGCCGGTGACGAGTTCATGGTGCTGTCCGACGAGCGTCGGGCTCGCGAGATTGCGACCTTCCGCTCGGGCAAGTACCGCGATGTCAAGCTGGCTCGCCAGCAAGCCGCCAAGCTCGAGAACATGTTCGAGAACATCGGTGGCGACCAGCAGACCCTGAGCCTGATCATCAAGGCCGATGTGCAAGGTTCGCAGGAGGCGCTGGCTTCCTCGCTGCTCAAGCTGTCGACGCCCGAAGTCAAGGTGCAGATCGTGCACGCGGCGGTGGGCGGCATCAGCGAGAGCGACGTCAACCTGGCGATCGCCTCAAAAGCGGTCATCATCGGCTTCAACACTCGGGCCGATGCCGGTGCGCGCAAGCTGGCCGAAGGCAATGCGGTCGACATCCGCTACTACAACATCATCTATGACGCCGTGGATGAGGTGAAGGCGGCGATGACCGGCATGCTGGCTCCCGAGCAGCGCGAGGAAGTCATCGGCACGGCAGAGATCCGCGTGGTCTTCGTGGCCTCCAAGATCGGCACGGTGGCCGGTTCGATGGTCACCTCGGGCCTGGTGCGCCGTGGTGCCAAGTTCCGCCTGCTGCGCGAGAACATCGTGGTTTACACCGGCGAGGTCGACTCGGTCCGTCGCGAGAAGGACGATGTCAAGGAAGTCAAGGAAGGCTTCGAGTGCGGTATCAAGCTGAAGAACTACAACGACATCGCCGAGGGCGATCAGTTGGAATTCTTCGAGATCAAGGAAGTGGCCCGAACGCTGTAAGGCGGCGTTGCCCTCAGTCGAAAGACTTGTCAGCAAACCCCGCCTTCCACACGAAGGCGGGGTTTGCGTTTACAGGGCGCCAAGGAGTTGAGCATGCGACATAAACGAGCTATTCCCAACCGCGGTTTCCGCGTTGCCGACCAGATCCAGCGCGATCTGGCCGAGCTGGTCCGTGAGTTGAAAGATCCGCGTATCGGCATGGCCACGGTCAATGCCGTCGAGGTCACGCCCGATTACGCCCATGCCAAGGTGTTTTTCTCGGTGTTGGTCGGCGATCCGGTCGAGACCGAGGCGGCGCTCAACGAGGCCGCCGGCTTTCTGCGCAACGGTCTTTTCAAGCGCTTGCAGATCCACACCGTGCCGACCTTGCACTTCCATTTCGACCGCAGCATCGAGCGTGCGGCCGAGCTGAGCTCGCTGATCCACAAAGCCAATGCGACGCGGGCACTGGACGACGAGCCCGCGCTGCCCGACAGTAGCGCTGGCGAGCCTGCCAAGGACTGAGCCATCGCGATGAACAGCCCCGCCCAGCGCCCCAGGATCACACGCCGTGCCGTGCACGGCGTGTTGTTACTGGACAAGCCGCTGGGCTTGTCCAGTAACGACGCGCTGCAGAAAGCCAAATGGCTGCTGCGGGCGGAGAAGGCCGGCCATACCGGCACCTTAGATCCGCTGGCCACCGGCCTGCTGCCGCTGTGCTTCGGTGCGGCCACCAAGTTCAGCCAGGTCAGCCTGGATGCCGACAAGGCCTACGAGGCCGTACTGCGGCTGGGCCTCACGACCACCACTGGTGACGCCGAGGGCGAAGTGCTGGAGCAGCGCGAGGTTGCGGTGACGGCCGAGCAGATCGCCGCTGCGCTGGCCGCGATGAGCGGCGAGATCGAGCAGAAGCCGCCGATGTACTCGGCGCTCAAGCACGAAGGCCGGCCGCTGTATGAATATGCCCGCGCAGGCATTGAAATCGAGCGCCCGACACGCCGTATCACGATTCACTCGATTGACATGCTGGATTGGCAGCATGACATCCTGAGCTTGCGGGTGCGCTGCTCCAAGGGGACCTATATCCGCACGCTGGCCGAAGACCTGGGCAAAATCCTGGGCTGCGGCGCCTCTCTGGGCGCGCTGCGCCGCATCGGCTCCGGCCCGCTGAGCGTCGACCAGGCCATCAGCCTGGACGCGCTGGCGGCGCTGACCGAGACTGAGCGCGAGGCCTTGCTTCGGCCCCCGGACGCCTTGTTGGCGGACTGGCCCGCGCTGTGCTTGCCCGGCGACGAGGCCGCCCGTTTTCTCACCGGTCTGCGGCGCCGTGTTGCCGTTGCAGATGCGGCGCATGTCAGGGTCTACGGGCCCGAGCCGCATGTACTTTTAGGCAGTGCATACATCAGCGCCGGCGAGTTGATCGCCGACCGACTATTGAGCGCTCAGGAGGTTGAAGGCCTTCGCAGCGAACCCAGATTTTTTGAAAGCGTCGTATGAGTAAGCAGATTCGCAACATCGCCATCATCGCCCACGTTGACCATGGCAAAACCACTATGGTCGACCAACTGCTGCGCCAGTCGGGCACCTTTGCCGAGCACGAGAAAGTGGTCGACACCGTGATGGACAACAACGCCATCGAACGCGAGCGCGGCATCACCATCCTGGCCAAGAACTGCGCGGTGAGCTGGGAGGGTACCCACATCAATATCGTCGACACCCCCGGACACGCGGACTTCGGCGGTGAAGTCGAGCGCGCGCTGTCAATGGTTGATGGTGTGGTGCTGCTGATCGATGCCCAGGAAGGCCCGATGCCGCAGACCCGCTTTGTCACCAAGAAGGCGCTGGCCCTGGGCCTGAAGCCCATCGTCGTCGTCAACAAGGTGGACAAGCCTGGTGCCAAGCCTGACGCCGTGATCAACGCCGCCTTCGACCTGTTCGACAAGCTCGGCGCCAACGACGAGCAGCTCGACTTCCCGGTCGTCTATGCCTCCGGCATCAATGGATGGACCTCGCTGGAAGAGGGCGCACCGGGTGAGCAGTGGGGCCCCGATATGTCGGCCCTGTTCAACACCGTGCTCAAGCACGTGCCGCCGCAAAAGGGCGACCCGTCCGCGCCGCTGCAACTGCAGATCTCGGCGCTGGACTACAGCACCTTCGTTGGCCGCATCGGCGTGGGCCGCATCAGCCAGGGCACGATCAAGCCGGCGATGGACGTGCTGGTGATGGAAGGCCCGGACGGCAAGGCTGTCAAGGGTCGCGTCAACAATGTGTTGACCTTCCAGGGTCTGGACCGCGTGCAGGTTACCGAAGCCGGCCCCGGCGACATCGTGCTGATCAACGGCATCGAAGAAATCGGTATCGGCGTGACGGTGACCAGCGTGGCCAACCCGGCTCCGCTGCCCATGCTCAAGGTCGATGAGCCGACCCTGACGATGAACTTCTGCGTCAACACCAGCCCGCTGGCCGGTCGCGAAGGCAAGTTCGTCACCAGCCGCCAGATCTGGGACCGCCTGCAAAAAGAGCTGCAAAGCAACGTCGCGCTGCGCGTCAAGGAAACCGACGAGGACGGCATTTTCGAGGTGATGGGTCGTGGTGAATTGCACCTGACCATCCTCTTGGAGAATATGCGCCGTGAGGGCTACGAGCTGGCTGTGAGCAAGCCGCGCGTGGTGTTCCAGGATATCGATGGCGTCAAGCATGAGCCTATCGAGCTTGTGACGGCCGATGTCGAGGAAACCCACCAGGGCGGCGTGATGCAGGCGCTGGGCGAGCGCAAGGGTGAGCTGGTCAATATGGAGCCGGACGGCCGTGGCCGTGTGCGCTTGGAGTACCGCATTCCGGCGCGTGGCCTGATCGGCTTTTCCAATGAGTTCCTCAACCTGACCCGCGGTTCGGGCCTGATCAGCAATATCTTCGACGGCTACGAGCCGCACAAGGGCGATATCGCCAGCCGCAAGAACGGCGTGCTGATCTCGATGGATGCGGGTGAGATCTTCACCTATGCGCTGGGCAAACTGGACGACCGCGGCCGCATGTTCGTCAAGCCCAACGACCCAGTCTACGAAGGCATGATCGTCGGCATCCACAGCCGCGACAACGATCTGGTCGTCAACGCCACCCGCACCAAGCAGCTGACCAACTTCCGCGTGAGCGGCAAGGAAGACGCGATCAAGATCACGCCGCCGATCGAGCTGACCTTGGAGTATGGCGTCGAATTCATCGAGGACGACGAACTTGTCGAGATCACGCCTAAGAGCGTGCGTCTGCGCAAGCGTCACCTCTCTGAAAACGAACGCAAGCGCGCGTCGCGCAACTAAGCAGCCCTCGCTGTCTGGCGGCCCTTCGGGGCCGCTCTCAATTTTGTCTATGACCCATCGTCGTGCGGTATTGCTGATGGTTGTTGTCACGCTGCTGTGGAGCACGGCGGGCGTGGTGACGCGGCATCTGGAGGCGGCACGCAGCTTCGAGGTGACGTTCTGGCGTAGTGCCTTCAATGCGCTGGCGCTGGCGGTGGCCCTGGCCTGGATGCGCGGGCCGGCGCTGGCCGGGCAAATTCGGCGGGCCTCGGCCAGCGTCTGGGTCTCGGCCCTGTGTTGGGCCACCATGTTCACCGCCTTCATGGTGAGCATCACGCTGACCTCGGTGGCCAATGTGCTGGTGACGATGTCGCTGGGACCCTTGCTGACGGCGCTGTTCGCCCGTGTCTTTTTGCGACATCGGCTGCCCACTCGTACCTGGGCTGCGATCGCGCTTGGCAGTTTGGGCATGGCCTGGATGTTCGGCCACGAGATGCAGGGTGGGCCCGGTGCGCTGATCGGCGTGGCGGTGGCATTCGCCGTGCCGCTGGCCGCCGCCACCAACTGGACCCTGCTGCAACATGTGCAACGCGGCAAGTCCGCTAGCGCCACTGACCCGGACATGCTTCTGGCCGTGCTGCTTGGCGCACTGATCTCCGCCTCGCTGACCCTGCCTTTGGCCTGGCCTGTGCAAGCCGGCGCGCATGACCTGACCCTGCTGGCCGCCCTCGGGGTGTTCCAGCTGGCCGTGCCCTGCCTGCTGGCGGTGCGGCTGACCCGCGTGCTGGCCGCACCCGAGATCGCGCTGCTGGGTTTGCTGGAAGTGATCTTCGGCGTGCTGTGGGCCTGGCTCGGTGCTGGGGAAGCCCCGTCTTCCGCGGCCCTGGCTGGGGGTGCTATGGTGCTGCTTGCTCTGCTGGGCAATGAATTGCTGGGGCTGCGCTCGCGGGCCCAGGGCACAAACTGAAAACCAAGAACAACGGGAGTTGGACATGCCGTCCGCTGCGCTAATCCCCACGCTGCAATCCGAAGGCCAGATCCTGGCCGAGACCAATGGCTGCCTGGGACTGATCACCCTGAACCGCGCGAGTGCGCTGAATGCGCTGTCGCTGGCAATGATTCGAGACATCACCCTATTGCTGCAGACCTGGGCGAGCGCGCCGCAGATCCAGGCCGTGGTGATCCTGGGCGCCGGCCGAGACGGTAAGCCGGCAGCCTTCTGTGCTGGCGGCGATATCCGCTTCTTCCATCAGACCGCGCTGTCGGCCAATCCCGACGATCGCTGCGCGCTGGAGGATTTCTTTACTGAGGAGTACGCGCTCAACCACCTGATCCACCAGTACCCCAAGCCCTATATCGCCCTGATGGATGGCGTGGTGATGGGCGGTGGCATGGGCATCAGCCAGGGCGCGAAGCTGCGCGTGCTGACCGAGCACTCGAAGCTGGCGATGCCCGAAACCCTCATCGGCCTGTTCCCCGATGTCGGGGGCGGCTACTTCCTTGGGCAATGTCCAGGTCGGATCGGCGAGTGGTTGGCGCTGAGCGGCCATGTGATCGGCGCCGGTGACGCGATTGAGCTGAACTTGGGCGATGTATTCGTGCAGAGCAGCGCGCTGCCCTCGATCGTCGAGGCCTTCCGCCATGGCGAGCAGAGCAGTGCTGAGCATGTGGTGGCCACCGTGATGGAGCGCGCTGACCTTGCACCAGCAGCTGATCACCTGGGCTTGCGCGCCCGTATTGACCGACATTTCTCGCTGCCCGATGTTGCCGCCATCATGGCCTCGTTGCGCGCCGCGGTCGATGACGAGTGGGCCCAGCACACCTATGCGGCCCTGGACAAGCGCTCGCCGCTGATGATGGCGGTGACCCTGGAGCAGTTGCGCCGCGCGCGCCAGATGAGCCTGGCCGAGGACCTGCGCATGGAGCGCGATCTGGTGCACCGCTGTTTCCAGTTGCGCCCGGGTGCGGCCAGCGAGACGGTCGAAGGCATTCGCGCGCTGGCGGTGGACAAGGACCATGCGCCGCGCTGGAACCCGTCGCGCATCGAGGAGGTAACGCCGGCCATGGTCGAGACCTTCTTTGAGAGCCCCTGGGCGCCGGATCAGCATCCGCTGCGGGCCTTGTTCTAGGGGTATCGATCCGGCATTCGCACGACGCAGCTGAGGCGGGGCAGGGAAGCAGCCTAGGATGGGGCGCCACCCCCACGGAGATTCTCATGCGACCAGCTGCCCGCCCGCTTCAACTCGCTTTGCTGCTTGCGCCGCTCTGGCTGCTCGGCAGTTGTGGAGGCAGCGATGATGACGATGAGGCGCCCGTTCCACCGCTGGCGGACACGGCTTGCCAGGCCATCAGTGATACCGGCACGGTCGTGGTCGGTTCCGGCCTGCCCGGCGATCCGGCGGCGCCCGAACCGGCCTCGGGTTATCGCGTTGGCAAGAAGCTGGTGCACGCCAAGAGCTATATGGTGGTGACGGCCAATCCGCTGGCAAGCAAGGCCGGCTGCGAGGTGCTGAAGGCCGGCGGCACGGCCACCGATGCGGCCGTGGCCGTGCAGGCGGTGCTGGGCCTGGTCGAGCCGCAGTCCAGCGGATTGGGTGGCGGAGCCTTCATGCTGCACTTTGACGCCAAGACCAAGACCGTGGTGAGCTACGACGGCCGCGAGACCGCGCCGGCCGCCGCCACTCCCAACTACCTGCGCTGGATCGATGACGCTGGCGACCAGAGCGCGCCCAAGCCGAATGCCCGAGCCAGCGGTCGCTCGATCGGCACGCCCGGTGTTGTGCGCATGCTGGAGATGGCCCACAAAGCCCATGGCAAGACCGCCTGGAAAGATCTGTTCCAGCCCGGTATCCAGCTGGCCACCAACGGTTTTGCGATCAGTGGGCGGATGGCCGCCGCGATCAGCACCTCGCGCAGCAATCTGCTGGCCGATGCCGAGGCCGCCGCCACCTATTTCAATGCAGACCAAAGCGCCAAGGCACTGGGCACGACGCTGAAGATCCCGGCTTATGCCGCAACGCTGACGGCGATCGCCAACGGCGGCGCCGATGCCTTCTACACCGGCCCCATCGCGCAGGCCATCGTCGACAAGATCGGCGTTGCGGCCACGACCGGCGGCACGCCGATCACCCCGGGCAAGACCACGCTGGCCGACCTCACCGCCTACCAGCCAAAGAAGCGCGAGGCCGTGTGCACCACCTACCGGGCCTACTGGGTCTGCGGCATGCCACCGCCCTCGTCGGGCGGCATCACGGTGGCCTCGGCCCTGGGCGTGCTGGAGAACTTCAACCTGAGTCTGCACGGCCCCAGCGCAATCGACCTAGAGGGCGGCAAGCCCAGCGTGTTCGGGGTGCACCTGATCAGCGAGGCCGGGCGCTTGGCCTATGCCGACCGCGACAAATACATCGCCGACACCGACTTCGTGCCGCTGCCCGGAGGCAACTGGGATGCGATGCTGGCCAAGCCCTATCTGCGCGGCCGCGCCGGTCTGATCAGCTTTAGCAAGAGCATGGGCACGGCGCAGCCGGGTGACTTCGGCACGCCTGCCCAAGGCCTTTCCAGCACAGCCGAGAACGGCACCACCCACATGACCATCGTCGACAAGGAGGGCAATGCCGTTGTCATGACGACCACGGTGGAAAGCTCCTTCGGCTCCTTCCACATGACCCAAGGCTTTATCCTCAACAACCAGCTGACCGATTTCTCTGCCACGCCGACCGACGCGGCCGGCCTGCCGATCGCTAACAGCGTGGCCGCCGGGAAGCGTCCGCGCAGCTCGATGGCGCCGACCTTGGTGTTCAAGACCGGTGCCGACGGCAAGATCGGCGACTTCTACATGGGCACCGGCTCGCCCGGCGGTAGCACCATCATCCAGTACGTGATCAAGACCGTGGTCGGCGCACTGGACTGGGGGCTGGACGCCCAGCAGGCGACCAATCTCATCGACTTCGGTGCCGCAAACAGCGCGACCACCAATGTCGGCGGCGAGCACCCGAATGTGAACGCCGCCAACAGCGGTGCGGCCGATCCCCTGGTCAGCGGCCTGCGAGCGCTGGGCCACACGGTGTCGGTCAATGCCCAGTCCAGCGGCATCTCCACGATCATCCGGGTGCCGGTCAATGGCACGCCCACCTTGACCGGCGGCGCCGACCCGCGCCGTGAAGGTGTTGTGCTGGGCGATAGCTTTAAGCCCTGAGTCGCACCCGCGTTCGGCCACAATCACAGGCAGCGATCAAATAAACAATGAGATGGCGGCGCTCCCAAGAGGGCGCCGCAGGGAGATGCGGTGATTGCCGTGATGCGCAGGCGTGTGGACGCCCTGGGCCGTCCGTTTCGGGCCTTGCTGTGCAGCGAGCTGCTGAGCTGGCTGGCACTGATGGTCGGTGCGGTCGCCGCGCCCTGGTGGATTGCCGGCCACGGCGGGGCCCGTGATCTGGCCATTTACGGCTTCAGCGCGGCCGCCCTAGCGGTGATCGTGATGCCGGTGCTGTCGCCGCTGGGTGACCGCCTGGCCAAACGTCGGTTGATCATGCTGGGCCTCGTGCTCTATGGGCTCGTAGCCTTGCTGCTGGCCACCCTGGTCAGCCTCGATCACTACCACCTCGGCTGGGTCCTGCTGGCTGCGCTGCTGGGCGCGCTGGCCTCGGGTCTGTTGTTGCCGGCGGTGATGACGGTGGCTGCCGACCTGGTCGAGAGCCCGCAGCTGCCCGATGCCCTGAGCCTGCAGCGCAGCGCGCAGTCGTTGGGCCGGGTACTGGGGCCGGCCTTGGGCGGCAGCCTGCTGGCCTGGTCGACCGGCGCGGCGCTGTGGCTGCAGGCCGGCCTGCTGTTCAGCGCGGTGCTGCTGGCGCGCCGGTTGCCGCATCGGGCGCCGCCGGCGCGCCAGGGGCGTGGCATGAGCGCCTGGCGCGACGACCTCCGTCTGGGTCTGCGGGCCAGCTGGACCATGCCGCTGGAGCGGGGCTGGACCCTGGTGAACTTTGTCGGCATGCTGTTCATGTTCCCGGCATTCACAATGTTGGTGCCCTTGAAGATCAAGGTCCTGGGGCTCTCGGGCGCTTGGCTTGGCGCGGCCGAGACCGGGCTGTCGCTGGGCATGCTGGTCGGCGCGTTGGGCGGCTCGGCCTGGGTGGCTCGACTTATCGGCCGCTACGCGACCCGGGTCGGCGCCACCGCCGCCCAAGGCCTGGGCCTGGCTCTGGCGGGCTGGACCGGCCAGGGCGAGGTGCTGGTGCTGGCCCTGTTTTTGGTCGGCCTGGCCAATTCCTGCGGCGTGCTGGTCGGCCAAACCCATCGCTTGCTGGCCATCCCAGAGCATTTTCGGGCTCGCCTGAGCTCGGTGGGCATGATGACGATGAACATCGCGGCGGCGGCCGGGCCTGCGCTGGCCGGTCTGGCCCTGCTGAGACTGGAGGTGTCCACGGTCTACTTCCTGTTCGGCTTGCTGTCGGCGGCCAGCGCACTCGGCTATCTGTTCGTACCCGATTTCAAAACGCTCTTGACCCTCGATCACGATCAAGTCAAGGACTGGTATGCCCACCGTCATCCGGAGCTCTTCGGCCCGCCGCCAACGCCGGGTTTGCGATAATCCGGCGGGTGCAGACCTCGCAAATCAATCCCTGGCGCCTGTCGGTCGCCCCCATGCTCGACTGGACAGATAAGCACTGTCGCAGCTTCCACCGCCTGCTGACCCGGCGCACCCGTCTCTACACCGAGATGGTGACCACCGGCGCTCTGCTGCATGGCGATCAGCCTCGCCATCTGGATTTCAACGCGCAGGAGCACCCAGTCGCGCTGCAGCTGGGTGGCTCGGAGCCGGCGGATCTGGCGGCTTGCGCGAAGCTGGCCGAGCAGTGGGGCTATGACGAGGTCAATCTGAACTGTGGCTGCCCCAGCGAGAGGGTGCAGCGCGGGGCCTTCGGCGCTTGCCTGATGGCCGAGCCGGCCCTGGTGGCCGAGGGCATGAAGGCGATGAAGGATGCCGTCAGCATCCCGGTAACGATCAAGCACCGCATCGGCATCGACAAGGTCGAGAGCTATGAGTTCGTGCGCGACTTCGTCGGCACGATTGCGCAGGCCGGCTGCGAGGTCTTCATCGTGCACGCGCGTAATGCCTGGTTGCAGGGGCTCTCGCCCAAGGACAACCGCGAGATCCCGCCGCTGCGCTATGAGCTGGTCCACCGCCTCAAGCGCGACTTTCCGGCGCTGACCCTCGTCATCAACGGCGGCCTCAAGAGCGATGCTGAGATCGCCGAGCAGCTGCAGCATGTTGACGGCGTGATGGTCGGCCGCCAGGCCTATCACGAGCCTTGGCAGATGGCGCAATGGGATTCGCGCTTCTTCGGCACGGCCGACCTGGCCGCCAGCCGCGAGCAGGTCGAGGCTGACTGGCTTGACTATCTGCGTGCGCAGGTCGAGGCCGGCCGGCCCTGGACCCAGGCGATGCGCCATGCGCTTGGCCTGTGGAATGGCCAGGCCGGGGCCCGGCGCTGGCGCCAGGTCTGGAGCGATGCGCAACTCAAGCGCCTGCCGGTGGACGAGGTCGCGGCTCTGGCCACCCGGGAGCGTCTGGGTGTTGCCGCCCATGTGGCGCAGGACAAGGCCGAGCGGGCCATCCAGATGGTCTGACGGTCGGTCTGATGGACGCACTGTTCTTCCACTGCTACGAAACGGCCTTGGGGACCTGTGCATTGGCCTGGGGAGGACAAGGCATCGTCGGCTCACAGCTGCCCGAGGAAAGCGCTGCCGCGACGCGCGACCGCATGCGAGTGCGCTTTCCGGCTGCGCGCGAGGTGCTGGCGCTTGAACAGTTGCCGGCGCAGGTGCAGCAGGCGCGCGCCGGCGTGCAAGCTCTGCTGGCCGGCGAGCCGCGCGATTTGCTCGATATCGTGCTGGATGAACGTGGCGTGCCCGAGTTCAATCGCCAGGTCCTTGCGCTGACCCGGCGCATCCCAGTTGGCCAGACCTTGAGCTACGGCGAAATCGCGTCGCGCCTGGGTCAGCCCGGCGCCGCCCGCGCTGTCGGTCGCGCCGAAGGCAGCAACCCGTTTGCGCCTATCGTGCCCTGCCACCGGGTGATGGGGGCGGGGGGCGTCGGCACGGGGTTTTCAGCCCATGGCGGCGTCGCGACCAAGCTGCGCCTGCTCGCCATCGAAGCACGCGCCACCGGTCAGCAGATCGGTGAGCAGGCGCCGCTGTTCTAGCTTCCAGCTAGAACGAATCGCGCAAGTTTAGGCCCAGCTAAGTCTTTCGTCAGGCAATGGGGGCGCGGTCGTCCCACATGCTAAAAATCCCCAGCAGCGCAGCCTGCGGGGGATTCCTTCTGGCATTGGCGTTGCTTACTTCTTCGGCGGCATCAGCACGCGATCAATCACATGCGCCACGCCATTGGTGGCCTTGATGTCGGAGCGCTGCACCATCGCATCTTCGACGGTGACGAAGTTGCCGGCCTTGGCCAGGGCCACATTAGCGCCTTGAAGGGTCTTGGCGTTGCCGGGTTTGATGTCGGCGGCGCTAAGCTGGCTGCTCAGGATGTGATAACTCAGCACAGCCTTGAGCTGGGCGTTGTCCTTGGCCAGCGCCTCCAGGGTCTTGGCCGGAACGGCCTTGAAGGCCTCGTCGCTGGGCGCGAACACGGTCAGTGGTCCGCTGGCGCGCAGGCTGTCGCGCAGGCCGGCCTGGTCGACCAGACGGTTGAAAGTGCTCAGCTGCGGATCGCGGCCCAGCGTATCGGCCAGGGGCGCCGGCGCTGGTGCGGTGGCGCAGGCGCTCAGGCCCAGCGCCAGGGCGGCCAAGGCCAGGAATTGAGTGGATTTGTTCATGTCAGGGTCTCCGGTCCAGGGCATCAGGCCCAGCGGCACGGACTTTAGGGAGCACATGTGACAAACGGGTGAATTGATTGTGACAATGGCGTTGACTGCTTTCGCGGGTCTGGAGAGACTTCACGAGTGCCTAACGCTGTCACTGACTCGTCACATTCAAGTCATAGGATTGCGCCCATCGTCAACCAAGCACTGCGATAGGTAACTCATGAACTTCGTACATTTGAGCAAGGGTCTTGTTTTTGCGGCCGCTGCAACGCTGGCTCCGCTGGCCATGGCCCAGGACGTGACTGGCGCTGGTGCATCCTTCCCTGCACCGGTTTATGCCAAGTGGGCTGATGCCTATAACAAGGCGGTCGGTGCTCGGATCAATTACCAGTCTGTTGGCTCGGGCGCCGGCATTCGCCAGATCAAGGCCAAGACGGTGGACTTCGGTGCCTCCGACGCGCCGCTGAAGGACGATGAGCTGGCCAAGGACGGCATGATCCAATTCCCCACCGTCATCGGCGGTGTGGTCCCGGTGGTCAATATCAAGGGCATCACCCCGGGGCAGATCAAGATGACCGGCCAACTGCTGGGTGACATCTACCTGGGCAAGATTACCAAGTGGAACGACGCCGCCATCGCCGCGCTGAATCCCGGTGTTGCACTGCCGGACGCTGCCATCGCCGTGGTGCGTCGCGCCGATGGCTCGGGCACCAGCTTCCTGTTCACCAACTACCTGTCTAAGGTGAATCCGGAGTGGAAGAGCAAGGTGGGTGAGGGCACGGCCGTGAACTGGCCAACCGGTGCGGGCGGCAAGGGCAATGAGGGCGTGTCGGCCTTCGTGACCCGTCTGCCCAACTCGATCGGCTATGTCGAGTACGCCTACGCCAAGCAGAATAAAATGTCGCATGTGCAGCTGAAGAATCTGTCCGGCGCCTATGTCAATCCGGATGACAGCGCCTTCAAGGCTGCTGCTGCCGGCGCGGAATGGACCAAGAGCTTCTACCAAGTGCTGACCGAGCAGCCTGGCAAGGACAGCTGGCCGATCACTGGCGCGACCTTCATCCTGATGCACAAGAACCAGGACAAGCCCGCCAGCGCCACCGCTTCGCTGAAGTTCTTCGACTGGGCCTTTGGCAGCGGCGACAAGATGGCCGAAGACCTGGACTATGTGCCGCTGCCGGCCAGCGTCAAGGATCTGATCCGCAAGCAGTGGGCCGACAACCTGAAGGATGCTTCGGGCAAGGCCATCGCCTACAAGTGATTCTGAACTGAGCAGTCCCGGCGGCCCGGCAGTCAACGCTGTCGGGCTGTTGTCGAATGTGCCGCTGACTTTTAACGCCTGACTCCCAGGAGGCCCCGTGGCCGCAATACTCCCAGCCAATAACTTCGAGTCCGGCGACCGTCCGGTAGAGCGGGCCCAGCCGCAAGGCAGCCCGCCGCCGCGTCGCCGCGTCGCGCCCTGGGCCGACACCGTGTTTTCGCTACTGGCGCACAGCGCCGCCTGGCTGACGCTGGCCTTGCTGGTGGGCATCATCGTGTCGCTGCTGATCGGCGCGGCCCCGGCCATCCAGGAATTCGGCCTGAGTTTTCTCTGGACCAGCGAATGGGATCCAGTTCAGGAGAAATTCGGCGGCCTGGTGATGATTTACGGCACGCTGATGACCTCGTTCATCGCGCTGCTGATCGCGGTGCCGGTGAGTTTCGGCATTGCGCTGTTCCTGACCGAGCTCTCGCCCAACTGGCTGCGTCGGCCACTGGGCGTCGCGGTCGAGCTCTTGGCCGCTGTGCCATCCATCGTCTACGGCATGTGGGGCCTCTTGGTGTTCGGCCCCATCCTGGCCACCTATGTGCAGCAGCCGCTACAGGCTCTGCTGACCGGTGTGCCCTTCCTGGGTGCGCTGGTGTCGGGCCCGCCGGTGGGCATCGGCATTCTGTCGGCCGGCATCATCCTGGCCATCATGATCATCCCCTTCATCGCCTCGGTGATGCGCGATGTGTTCGAGGTCACACCGCCGATGCTGAAGGAAAGCGCTTACGGTCTGGGCGCCACCACCTGGGAGGTGGTCTGGAAGATCGTGCTGCCCTACACCAAGACCGGTGTGGTCGGCGGCATCATGCTGGGCCTGGGCCGTGCGCTGGGCGAGACCATGGCCATCACCTTTGTGATTGGCAATATGAATCAGCTGGACTCGTTGTCGGTGTTTGAGGCGGCCAATAGCATCACCTCGGCGCTGGCCAACGAGTTCGCCGAGGCCGGCGAGGGCCTGCATCAGGCTTCGCTGATCTATCTGGGCCTGGTGCTGTTCTTCATCACCTTCGTGGTGCTGGCCTGCTCCAAGGTGCTGTTGTCGCAACTGAAGAAGAGCGAGGGGACACGTTCATGAGCGCCACCACCATCTCCGCCTTGGATGCCAAGCGCCTTGCTATGCACACCAAGCGCAAGCGGGTCAATGTGATTGCCCTGGTCCTCTCGCTGGCCGCGATGGCCTTCGGCCTGTTCTGGCTGATGTGGATCCTGTTCGAGACCGTGCGTCTAGGTTTTGGCGGCCTGGCGCTGGCCACCTTCACTGAGATGACCCCGCCACCACAGGCAGAGACCGGCGGCCTGGCCAATGCCATCTTCGGCTCGGTCGTGATGGTGGGACTGGCCACCGCGCTGGGCACGCCGGTCGGTGTGCTGGCCGGTGTCTACCTGGCCGAGTACGGTCAGAAGACCTGGTTGGGCAGCACCGTGCGTTTCATCAACGACATTCTGCTGTCGGCACCGTCCATCGTCGTCGGTCTGTTCATATACGCGGTCGTTGTCGCCAAGATGAAGAGCTTCTCGGGCTTTGCTGGCATCCTGGCGCTGGCGCTGATCGTGATCCCGGTCGTGATCCGCACCACCGAGAACATGCTGAGCCTGATCCCAAATGCCTTGCGTGAGGCGGCCTACGCCTTGGGCACGCCGAAGTGGAAGGTCATCATGTCGGTGACCCTGAAGTCGGCCCGCGCCGGCGTGCTGACCGGCATCCTGCTGGCCCTGGCCCGCATCTCCGGTGAGACCGCGCCGCTGCTGTTCACCGCGCTGTCCAATCAGTTCTGGACTTCGGACCTGGGTGCGCCGATGGCCAGCCTGCCGGTCACGATCTTCAAATTCGCGATGAGCCCCTATGAGAACTGGCAGAAGCTGGCCTGGGCGGGCGTGTTCATCATCACCATTGGCGTGCTGCTGCTAAATATCCTGGCGCGCGTGCTCTTCAAGAACAAGCATTAAGAGGGCTTACCCACCATGGACGCAAAAGTCGATATGCCCATCACCGAGCGGGCCAAGCTCTCGGTCAAGAACCTGAACTTCTACTACGGCAACTTCCATGCCCTGAAGAATATCAATCTGGACATTCCTGAGAAGAAGGTCACCGCCTTCATCGGCCCTTCTGGCTGCGGCAAGTCCACCTTGCTGCGCACACTGAACCGAATGTTCGAGCTCTATCCCGAGCAGCGCGCCGAGGGCCAGATCTTGCTCGACGGCAATGACATTCTGACCAGCCGTGACGATGTTTCGCTGGTGCGCGCCAAGATCGGCATGGTCTTTCAGAAGCCGACGCCGTTCCCGATGTCGATCTACGACAACATCGCCTTCGGTGTGCGCCTCTTCGAGACGTTGCCGCGGGTCGAAATGGACGAGCGGGTTGAATGGGCGCTGAAGAAGGCGGCCCTGTGGAACGAAGTCAAGGACAAGCTCAACCAGAGCGGTTCGGGTCTGTCCGGCGGCCAGCAGCAGCGCCTGTGCATTGCGCGCGGCATCGCGATTAAGCCGGAAGTTCTGCTGCTCGACGAGCCGTGTTCGGCGCTGGACCCTATCTCCACCGGAAAAATCGAGGAGCTGATTCACGAGCTTAAGAGCGACTACACGGTGGCCATCGTGACTCACAACATGCAGCAGGCCGCGCGTTGCTCGGACTACACAGCCTATATGTACCTGGGCGACCTGATCGAGTTCGGCCCGACCGCCGAGCTGTTCATGAAGCCCAAGCGCAAGGACACAGAAGACTACATTACCGGCCGCTTCGGCTGAGCCAGGGAGACACACCATGAGCGACAAGCATCTCTCAACCCAATTCGATGCCGAGCTGAGCGGCATCTCGACCCGCGTGCTGGAAATGGGCGGTCTGGTCGAGGCCCAGGTGGCTCAGGCGGTCAACGCGCTGACCTCCTTCAGCGGTGAGATCGCCAGCGTCGTGCTGCAGACTGAGGAGCGCGTCAATGCGATGGAAGTGGAGATCGACCGCGATCTGTCCAGCATCATCGCGCGCCGTCAGCCCACGGCCCGTGATCTGCGCCTGCTGATCGCGATCTCCAAGACCATCGCCAATCTTGAGCGCGTCGGCGACGAGGCCGCGCGCATCGCCCGCACGGTGCAGCGCCTGATCAACTCCGGCGTGTCGAGCCGGCTGCGCCTGCCGATGTCGGATCTGGCCTTCGAGGCCGATCTGGCTGTGGCGCTGCTGCGCAAGGCGCTGGATGCGTTCGCGCGTCTGGATGTCGAGCGTGCCCTCGAGGTGCTGAAGCAGGACGACCAGATCGACAAGGAGTTCGACGGCCTGCTGCGCAAGCTGATCACGTACATGATGGAAGACCCTCGCACCATCTCCACGTCGATCGATATGGTCTTCGTTGCCAAGGCGATCGAACGGGTGGGCGACCATGCCAAGAACCTGGCCGAGGTCATCATCTATGTGGTCAAGGGCACCGATGTGCGTCACAACACGCCCGAGGCGGTTGAGACCATGGTGCGCTGAGACCTGGAGCAGAAGGAAAACCATATGAGCCGTATCCTGGTGGTGGAAGACGAATCGGCGATTGCCGAGTTGATCTCAATCAATCTGCGTCACGCCGGATTCGATGTCACGATTGCCGGCAGTGCCGATCAGGCGCAGCTGGAGGTCGATAGGGTCTTGCCCGATCTGGTGGTGCTGGATTGGATGCTGCCAGGCCAATCGGGCCTGGCGCTGGCGCGACTGTGGCGCGGTGCGGTGCGCACCAAGGAGTTGCCCATCATCATGCTGACCGCACGGGCCGAAGAGACCGATAAGGTGTCGGGGCTGGATGCCGGTGCCGATGACTATTTGACCAAGCCCTTTTCGACCAATGAGCTGCTGGCGCGCATCCGTGCGGTACTGCGCCGCAAGGCACCCGAGGCGCTCGATTCGGTGGTCGAAATCAGTGGCCTGAGTCTGGATCCGGGCACGCGCCGCGTCAGCCGCGAGGGAGTTGAGGTCAAGCTTGGCCCGACCGAATTCCGCCTGCTGCACTTCTTCATGACCCATCCCGAGCGAGTGCACAGCCGCTCGCAGCTGCTGGACCGAGTCTGGGGCGACCATGTCTTCATCGAGGAGCGCACGGTGGATGTGCATGTCAAGCGCCTGCGTGAGGCCCTGGAGCGCGTGCACTGCGCTCGCATGATCGAGACGGTTCGCGGTGCGGGCTACCGGCTGACGCAACAGGCCAGCGCGCTGTCGGCCTGAGCCAGAAACTGGAGTTTCAGTGAACTGGCTGCTACCGCGTATTGCTTTGGCCACCATGGCCGTGGCTCTGGGAGCCTTGGTCGGTGTGTGGGTGGGTCGCTGGTCGCAAGCACCCTTTCTGGGAGAGGTCTTGGGGGCGGGCAGTGCGGTGCTGGTGCTGGTGCTGGTCGACTCGCTGCGCGGCCACCGCCTGATCCACTGGCTGCGCGGCAACCAGCAGGGCGCCGCGCCGCGTGACACCGGCTTCTGGGGCGAGCTGGGCTATCGCATCGAGCGCGCGGTGCGCGAGCGCGAGCGCGTCATTGATCGCGAGCGCCTGCAGCTCTCACAGTTTCTGTCCGCCATCGAGGCCTCGCCCAACGGTGTGCTGATGCTCGACCGGCATGACCATATCCAGTGGTGCAACAAGGTGGCGGCCGACCACTTCGCGCTCGATCCGCAGCGCGATCTGCAGCAGCGCATCACGAACCTTGTGCGCTCGCCGGCATTTGTCGGCTATTTACAGTCGGGTCAGTACGCCGAGCCTCTCATGCTGGGCAATACCCGCGGCCCCGGCAACCTTTCTGTGGTGGTGCGCTCCTACGGCGAGGGCATGCGTCTGGTACTGTCGCAGGACGTCACCGAGCGTGAGCGCGCCGAGAGCATGCGGCGTGACTTCGTCGCCAATGTCTCGCACGAGATCCGCACGCCCCTGACGGTGCTGACCGGTTTCATAGAAACGATGAGTTCGCTTCCGCTGACCGAGGCCGAGCGCAAGCGCGTGCTCTTCCTGATGGGCCAGCAGACCCAGCGCATGCTGACACTGGTTAGTGATCTGCTGACCCTGGCTCAGTTGGAAGGCAGTCCGCGCCCCGCACCGGACCGCTGGGTCAGTCTGGACGGCCTGCTCAACCGGGTCGCATCGGACGCGCAGGCGCTATCCTCGGGCCGGCATCAGATCAGCGTGCAGACCGATACCCATGCCGATGTGGCCGGCGTCGAGCCCGAGTTGCTCAGCGCGGCCGCCAATCTGGTGACGAATGCGGTGCGCTACACGCCGGACGGCGGGGCCATCGACGTCGCCTGGCGCCTGCAGACCGATGGCAGCGGCGAGCTGAGCGTCTGCGACACGGGCCCGGGCATTGCGCGTGAGCATCTGCCGCGCCTGACCGAGCGCTTCTACCGTGTCGATGGCAGCCGCTCGCGCGAGACCGGCGGTACCGGCCTGGGCCTGTCCATCGTCAAGCATGTTGTGCAGCGTCACGGCGGCGAGCTGCACATCCAGAGCGAACCCGGCAAGGGCTCTAAGTTTCGCTTAGTGCTGCCGGCCGTACGGGTGCGGGTGGCCGGCGGTGACGCCGAGGTGGGTGTCGAGGCGGCGATGCCGCGCGTCCAGGCCTGAGGAGTTTCAGAGCCGGCGTAGCACGAGGTAGTGCTGAACTCGATCGGTCGGTCGGCGCACCTTGCCGACCAGGCCCCAGCCTTCCGGTAGCTCTGGCGTTGCCTGGGTATCGTTCTGCAGCAGCGCGTACTGGCAGCGGGTCTGTGCAAGCGGCTGGCGGGCCTCGATCACCCAGCCGCCCTGAAACTCCAGCGAGGCCAGCAGCGACATTGGCTGGCCCGGTGCGGCTAGGCAGTTGAGCTCGGCCGGCAACTGGCTGCGCAGCCGCTCGATCAGTGCTCGATTGCTGCGCGCATAGTCCAGCAGCGGCAGCCACAAGCTCATCGCCAGCAGCCACAGCAGGGCGACGCCGCCGGCCGGCAGCACCAAGCTCTTCCACAGCGCATGCTGGTGGCGGGCCGTTCGCCAGCGCACCAGTGCGATCCAGGCTGCCGTGCCGATCAGGGCCACGGCCAGCGCCAGCGGATGGAAGCTCGGTTCGAAGCCTTGCGCCAGCTTGCGGATATTGACCAGCGGCTGGGTCGGCCAGCCGGCCTGCATCGAGGCGTAGTAGGCCCAAACGAAAAGTGCGCCGGCGCTGAAGAAGAATACCGAGAACCAGTCCATCGCCGCCGCGACGCTGCGCCTCAGGGTCGGCAGCGCAAAGCTAGCTAGTACGGCCAGCGCCGGCAGCGCCAGCAGCAGTGCGCGGTCCGAACCATTCATCAGCAGGCTGGTGATCAGCGGCACCAGCACGCCCAGCAACGGCACGCTGACATGGCGATGCTGCCAATGGCGTCGCCATCGCCAGAGCGTCCACAGCGCCATCGGCCAAGCAGGCCAGCAGAACCAGGCGAGCTGGCTGATGAAACGTAGCGGGTCCTTGGCGTGGCTGTCCACGGCGACGCGCCATGCCCAGCCGCGGAATTCCCAGGCGCTCAGCGCGCCAAGTGCTACGGCCACCAGCAGCCAGGGCAGCAGGCGTCGCACCTGCTCATAGCTGGAGCGGCGCACCAGCCAGGCTCCACCAGCCCCCAGTGCAGCGGCCATTGCCGGGGCACCACTGGCGGCCAGCAGCGGCAAGGCCAGCAGCACCGCCACGCGGGCCTTGGTCTCGCGGTACGGGGCGGCCGCCAAACCGTAGATGAATAGGCTGCAGGCCAGCAACTGCATCAGCTCCGGTGTCGTCTCGTGACCAAGTAGTAGCAGGCCCAGCGAGGCCACCAGGGCCAGCAGCGCACCATCGGCCAGCGCGCGCGCGTAGTCGATCGCATGGGCTTCGCCGCCAAAGGCGAAGGCCACAGGTTGGGCCGCATCGGTGCGGGCCAGATGGAAGCTGGTATACCAGACCAGCACCAGCACGGCGACCAGGGCCAGGCCGAAGGGCAGCCGCGCGGCCAGCGCCGGGTCGAGAAAGGGCAGGGCCTTGATGAAGGCGGCACCGAGCCAGTAGGGCAGCAGGCCACCCTCGGCCGGAATGCCGGCGATCGCCGGCTGCCACCACGGAGCATGGCCTTGCGCGATGCTGGCCATGAAGCCGAAGGCGGTCATGTCGGCATTGCGCCAGGGGTCGCGACCAAAAAGGCCGGGGATCACATAGGCGGCACAGAACAGCAGCAAGGCCAAGCGTGGCAGCCGCTGGGCGCCGCGTTCGGCCACGATGGCGGGATTGGGCAGGTTCACGCGCGGGAGTCTTCTACGGGTTTGTCTCGGTGCGCATCATGCCGCAGAACCTGGGCTCGGCCCGGCGCCATGAAAAAAGGCAGCCTGAGCTGCCTTTTGCTGGACCGCCGCGCAAGCGGCGAAGTCTTTACTTCTTGAACTGCGCAAACTTGTTGCGGAACTTCTCGACGCGACCGCCCAGATTGTCGATGCTCTTTTGCTGGCCGGTGTAGAAGGGGTGCGACTCGCTGGTGGTTTCCAGCTTGACCAGGGGCAGCGTGCGGCCGTCTTCCAGGGTCACGGAGTCCTTGGTTTGCACGGTCGAGCGCGTGATGAACTGGAAACCGTTGGATTGGTCCACGAAGGCCACTTCGCGGTAATTGGGGTGAATGCCGTCTTTCATGAGAGACCTCTCGCTGCAGTGCCGGTAGCCACGCCGCACCATGCGACGAACTTTCCGACAGCGGAAAAACGCGGATTATAGCCTGAAGTAGGAGCGCCACCCTAAGGTGGCGCTCGCGCACCGCCGCAGCGGTGCCATGAAGTCCTGAAAACCCCAGCTTTTTAGCCGCCTCGACGCATCATGTCGAAGAAGTCGAGGTTGTTCTTCGTGGACTTCATCTTGTCGAGGATGAACTCCATCGCCTCGATCTCGTCCATCGGGTAGAGAAGCTTGCGCAGGATCCAGCTCTTTTGCAGGATCTCGGGCTTGAGCAGCAGTTCTTCGCGGCGGGTGCCCGACTTGTTGATCAGAATCGAGGGGTAGACGCGCTTCTCGGCCATGCGGCGATCCAGATGGATTTCGCAGTTGCCGGTGCCCTTGAACTCTTCGTAGATCACCTCGTCCATGCGGCTGCCGGTTTCCACCAGGGCCGTGCCGATGATGGTCAGCGAGCCGCCTTCCTCGATCTTGCGGGCTGCGCCGAAGAAGCGCTTGGGACGCTGCAACGCGTTGGCATCGACGCCGCCGGTCAGCACCTTGCCCGACGAAGGCAGCACGTTGTTGTAGGCGCGCGCCAGGCGGGTGATCGAGTCCAGCAGGATGATCACGTCCTTCTTCATCTCGACCAGGCGCTTGGCCCGCTCGATCACCATCTCGGCGACCTGCACATGGCGCGCGGCCGGCTCGTCGAAGGTCGAAGAGATGACCTCGCCGCGCACGGTGCGCAGCATTTCGGTCACTTCTTCCGGACGCTCGTCGACCAGCAGCACGATCAGATGGCAGTCGGGGTGATTGGCCACCAGCGCATGCGCCAGTTGCTGCATCATCACGGTCTTGCCGGTCTTGGGCTGGGCCACCAGCAGCGCGCGCTGGCCTTTGCCGATCGGCGCGATCAGATCAATGATGCGGCCGGTGATGTTTTCTTCGCTCTTGACGCCGTCGCGCTCGAGCTTGAACTGTTCGCGCGGGAATAGCGGCGTCAAGTTCTCGAACATGATCTTGTGCTTGCTCTCCTCCGGCGTCGCGTCATTGACGCGATCGACCTTGACCAGGGCAAAGTAGCGCTCGCCATCCTTGGGCACGCGCACCTCGCCTTCGATCATGTCGCCGGTGTGGAGGTTGAAGCGCCGGATCTGGCTGGGGCTCAGATAGATGTCGTCTGTCGACGCCATATAACTGGCCTCGATCGAGCGCAGGAAGCCGAAGCCATCGGGCAGCACTTCCAACACGCCATCGCCGAAGACTTGCTCTCCGGCCTTGGCGCGCTTTTTCATGATGGCAAACATCAGCTCTTGCTTGCGCAGCCGAGCGACGTTGTCGATTTCCAGCTCCTCGCCCATCTTGATGAGCTCGGAGACGTGAAGCGCTTTCAGTTCTGAAAGGTGCATGGGTGAATACCCTGAGAGTCGTCCCAGGCCCTGCCAAGGGCCACGGACAAATACTTCGGCGGCAAGCACTGCATTCAAGCCCGACAGAATCGGTGCATGAACGAGACGAAAGAAATACGCGGGAGCTTGGGCGCCGAGTCCACGCGCCAGAACCTGGTCAGGTCGGGCGTGTTGGCAGTCTGCTGTTCAGAGCGGTCGGTGCGTTTGGAACACCGGCCGCGCCGAACAGGTTGGGATCATTATAGGTTAGCGTCTAGGAAGGCCGTCAACTGGGCCTTGGACAAAGCGCCGACCTTGGTGGCGGCCAGCTGGCCACCCTTGAACAGCATCAGGGTCGGGATGCCTCGGATGCCGAACTTCGCCGGCACTTCGCGGTTTTCGTCCACATTCATCTTGGCGACCTGCAGGCGCTCCTGGTATGCGGTCGAGACCTCATCGAGGATGGGCGCAATCATCTTGCAAGGGCCGCACCACTCGGCCCAGTAATCCACCAGCACGGGCTTGTCGGCTTGGATCACGTCGGCTTCAAAAGACGCGTCGGAAATATGTTTGATCAGTTCGCTGCTCATGGGTTGTCCTTGGCTGGCCGACTTCGCGTAGGCGGCATCAGAGGCACAATGATTCTGACACAAAGCCCCGCCGCAGGATTGCGGCCGGTCACAAGGCCCATATTCGGGCGCAGCCTTCATTCTCAAGCCCTTGTCATCACGCCACCTTTTCCCTCTCGATGCCGGCCATGGCGCCGCCCAGTTTTGGCTCCGACTTGCCGAGACGGCGGCCGCCTGGCTGGAAGGTCAGGGCCTGGCGGCCCGCGATGCCGTGCTGCTGCTGCCCTTCGCGCAACACCTGGCCCCGGCGCGGCGTGCCTGGATGCAGCTCTCACGCTGGCAGCCGCGCATCGAGACCACCCACAGTCTGGCCGCTGCGCTGGGCCCGACGCCGCTTCCGCAGGCCCAGCAGATCAGCTTCGATGCGGCGATCGATGGCCTTGCCGCACGCAGCCTGCTGCAGTCGCAAAGCTGGGCCCAGGCCTTGCGCGCTCGCGATGCACGTGCCTTCGATCTGGCCGTGCAGCGCCTGGTCGAGACCGCTCATGCCTGGGCGAGGGCGGCCGCGCAGCGCTCGCCGCAGGCGCGCGAGCTGCTGTGGCAGCAGGCGCGCTTGGCCCTGCAAAGCACCGGGCCCGGCGGGCTGGAGCGGGCACTGGCGCTGGTGGCGCTTGAATGGGCGGCGGCTGATACCCGGGTGCCGCCTACCGATGCACTGTTCGAGCTGCGTCCCAGTGCATGGCTGCATCTGCAGTGCGGTGGCCCCGATCCGCTGGCTGAGGCGCTGCTGGATCGGTCCGAGGCGGCAGGCCTGCCCTGCCTGCGTTTGTCTGCCGATCTGGCGCTGGATCAGGTGTTCGCCGCCAGCCCGCCGCTGGGGCTGCTGGAGCAGGCCTTGTGCGAGGATTTCGAGGACCTGGCGCAAAGCAGCGCCGCCGCCGTGCTAGGGCATCTGCAGGCCGGCCGCAGCCCGGTCGCGCTGATCGCACAGGACCGGGTGCTGGTACGCCGGGTGCGCGCACTGCTGGAGCGCCAGCAACTCGGCATTGCCGATGAAACCGGCTGGACCCTGGCGACGATGCCGCCCGCCGCCCAGCTGATGGCCTTGCTGCGCGTCGCGCGTGGCCAGGCCAGCGTAGATGACTGGCTGGCCTTTATGAAATGCCCGCTGGCGGCTCGGCTGCGCGATCTGGCGGGCTCAGGCGCGCTGACGGCGTTGGAAGCCCGCTGCCGCGCGCGCGGTTGGTCAGCGCCGGCGGCGGTGCGGGCGGATCTGCTGAATCCAGCCAGCGCCCGGCTGTGGCAGGCTGCGCGGCAATGCCTGCAGCCGCTGTCGGCCGGCGATGCCTCGCGCAGCCTGGTCAACTGGCTGGCGGCGCTCAAGGAGGTCTTGCAGCAGCTGGGCGCCGAGGCGATGATCGAGGCCCAGGACGCTGGCGAGGCTTTGCTCGATGCGCTGTGGCTGCGCCGCTCGCCTTGGCCCGGTTCGGCTCATGAGGCCGTGCTGCAACAAGCGCAGCTGAGCATGGCCGATTTTCTAGCCTGGGTCGACGCCAGCCTCGAAGCGGCGCAGTATGTGCCGCAGCCACTTGGCGAGGTGGTGGTGATGATCACGCCACTGGCGCGCGCGATGCTGCGGCCTTTTGGCGCCGTCGTGCTGCCGGGCGCCGATGCCCAGACCCTGGGGCCGGTGCCTGCCGGGCCGGCCTTGCTCAGCGACACGCTGGCACGCGAACTGGGCCTGCCCAGCATCGAGGACAAGCGCGCGGCCATGGCTCTGACCTTTGCCCAGCTGCTGCGCGCCCCGGCCCTGACCCTGCTGCGCTGCCGCAACAAGGGCAGCGAACCGCTGGCTGCCAGCCCCTTGCTGGAGCGCCTGGCCTTGGCGCTGCAAGCCGCTTGCCATGAGCCGATAGCCGTCTGGCAAGACCGGCGCGAGCTGCTGAGCTTGCGGCCGCACTTGCTGCAACGCGCCCACGCTCAGGCCGAAGGGCGCTTGCCAGCGACGCTGAGCGCCAGCGCGGTGGAGTCGCTGCGCAATTGCCCCTACCAGTTCTTCGCCCGCGTGCTGCTGGGGCTGCGCGAGCAGGCCGAGCTGGAGGCCGAGGCCGACAAGCGCGACTACGGGACTTGGCTGCACGCGGTGCTGCATCAGTTTCACCAGCAGCGGCTGCTGCCTGCGCCGGGCGAAAGCGACGAAGCGCTGCTGCAGCGCGCGGCCGTTGAGCAAATGCAGGCCCTGGGCTTGTCTGCGGCCGAGTTCCTGCCGTTCTCGGCCGGCTTCGCGCGCTTTGTACCGCGCTATCTGTCCTGGCTGCGCGAGCAGGAGGCGGCCGGCGTGCGCTATGCCGCCGGGGAGCTGGAGCGTGAGGTCATGCCCTATGCCAATGGCGACACCGCGCTGCAGGACTTGCGGCTGCGTGGCCGGATCGACCGTGTCGATGCCTCGGGCGGTGCGCGGCTTCTGGTCGACTACAAGACCGGCAGCGTCGCGAGCCTGAAAGCCAAGGTGGCCGATCTGGCCGAGGACACGCAGCTGGCCGTCTATGCGGCCTTGATGCAGGGCGCGGCCGAGCCCGCCGGGCCGCCAGGGCTGGAGGCGCTGTATCTGGCGCTTGACGATGCCAAGGGCATCGCCGCCGTGCCGCATCCTGATGTGACAGATAGCGCCGAGCTGCTGCTCTGGGGTTTGAAGAACGATTTGCTGGCCCTGCATGAGGGTGCGCCGTTGCCGGCGCTGGGCGAAGGCATGGCCTGCGCCTATTGCGAGATGCGCGGCCTGTGCCGCCGTGATGACTGGGCCGGAGCGGCACTGTGATGCAAGAACAAGCGGCCTACACCTGCGACGGTGCCCCGGTGGCGCGCGAGCGCTTTTATGCACTAGCCTGCGATCCGCAGCGCAGCGTGGTTGTCGAGGCCTGTGCCGGCGCGGGCAAGACCTGGATGCTGGTCTCGCGCATTCTGCGGGCGTTGCTGGAGGGCGCGCAGCCGCAGGATATCGTCGCGATCACTTTCACCCGAAAGGCTGCGGGTGAGATGCGCCAGCGTCTGGGCGAATGGCTGGATGAATTCGCCCACTGCAGCGAGGCGCAGCGCCGCGAGGCGCTGATACAGCGAGGTATGCCGGCCGAGCAGGCGGCTGCGCTGGCCCCGTCGCTGGCTGGCCTGCAGCAGCAACTCCTGCAGGCTGGGCGTATGGTTGAGATTCGCACCTTTCACGCCTGGTTCTCGCAGCTGCTGCGAGCCGCGCCGCTGGAGCTGCTGGAGGCCCAGGGGATCGCGCCCGAGCTGCAACTGCTGGAGGACGAGAGCGAGCTGATGCCCGAGCTGTGGCAGCGCTTTCATGCCGCTGTACTGGCCGATCAAGAGCTGCTGGTTGCCTATCGGGCCCTGGTGTTCGAGCTGGGGCGCAACAGGGTGTTGAGTTGGCTGGCGTCGGCGTTTGAGAAGCGGGTCGAGATCGGGCTGGCCGCGCAGGCCGGGCGCCTGCACGACAGCGTGGCCGATGCTGCGAGCGTTGCGCCCGAGTTCGCCGGCCTGACGCATCCGCTGGAGGCTTTTGCTGCGATGCGCGCCGATCTGGCGACGCTGGTGCGCGTGCTTGGCCAGGCCAAGAACGCCACACCGAAGAAGGCTGCCGCAGCGATCGAGCAAGGCCTGACCCGGCCGGATGAGCAGGCGGCCGAAACCATCATCGAGGCTTTGTTCACCGCGACCGGCTCGCCGCGCAAGAACTTGGGTGAGAGTCCGGAGCTGCATTCGGCCATCGAGCGCCTGGAGCGCCTGAAGCTGGCACTGGCCCAGCACCAGGCGCGCGGCTGGCATCTGCAGATGTGCCAGCTGTCGCTATGCCTGCTCGGCGAGTTCGAGGCGCTCAAGCGCGCCCGCGGCCTGGTCGACATGAACGACCTAGAGCGTGGCGCGCTGGCCCTGCTCAGCGATGCGCCGCTGGCTGGCTGGGTGCAGGAGCGTTTGGACACCCAGATCCGCCATCTGCTGATCGACGAATTCCAGGACACCAGCCCGCTGCAATGGCATGCCCTCTATGCCTGGCTGGCTGGCTATGTCGGCGCCGGTGGCGGCGCCAGCGGCCAACGGCCGCCCTCGGTCTTCATCGTTGGCGATCCGAAGCAGAGCATCTACCGCTTTCGCCGCGCTGAGCCGCGCGTGTTTGCCGCCGCGCGCGACTTCGTCCGCGACGGCCTGGCCGGCACGGTGCTGGCCTGCGACCACACGCGCCGCAATGCGCCGCCGGTGCTGGACGCCGTCAACACGGCCTTCGATGCGGCCAGTCGGGCCCAGGAATACACCGGCTTTCGCCCGCACACGACCGAGGCGGGCGCAGTGTCGGCCCTGGACGGTGTGTTCTTCATCGATGACGATGGTGCTGATGTTGAGGTCATCGATGCGTCTGGCGACGAACTGCAAGCCTGGCGGCCCAGTCTCAGCCAGGCTCGCCACGAGCCAGAGTTGCATCGCCGCGCTGCCGAGGCGCAGCGCATCGCCGGCTGCATCGAGCAGCTGCTGAGCGAGGAGGGCGTACAGCCCGGCGAGATCTATGTGCTGGCGCGCAAGCGCGAGGGCCTGCGCGTGCTGGCGCAGACCTTGAAGTCGCGCGGCCTGCCCCATGTGGCGCCCGAGGACATGGGGCTGCTGGACTCTCCCGATGTGCGCGATTTGCTGGCCCTGCTCGATGCGCTGGCTTCGCCGGGCCACAACCTGTCGTTGGCCCATGCCTTGCGCAGCCCCTTGTTCGGCGCCAGCGAGGCCGATCTGCTGCAGCTGGCCGCCTGGTCGGGCAGTGCGGACTGGCTGGGGCAGCAGCGGCCTGAGGAGTCGGCGCGTATGGCTTGGTGGGCGTCGCTGACGCTGGCGGACGAGCAAGACCTGTCCCCGGCGCTGCGGCGCGCCCGCGAGCTGCTCAATCACTGGGAGCGGCTGGCCGGCGAGCGCAGCCCGCATGATCTGCTGGACGCCATCGTTTTCGAGGGCGATCTGATGGCACGGCTGGCCTGTGCCGTGCCGCCCAGCGAGCGGCGCTCGCGTCTGCATGCGGTAGAAGCTCTGTTGGCCCTGGCCCTGGATCTCGATGGGGGGCGCTACGCAAGCCTCTACGGCTTTGTGCGCGCGCTGAAGAGCCGCGCATTGAAGCTGGCGGCGCCGGCCGAGCCCGAGGCGGTGCAACTGCTGACCGTGCATGGCGCCAAGGGGCTGGAGGCTCGCGTCGTGTTCCTGATGGATTGCGAAGCTGGGCCGGCCCGTGCCGAGAGCAGCAGTCTGGCGATCGCCTGGCCTGTGCAGGAGTCGGCGCCCAGTGTCGTGGCCTTCTTGGCCTCGGAGAGCCGCCCACCGCCCTCGCTGCAGCCACTGCTCGATGACGAGCGCGAGCAGCGCCAGCGCGAGGAGTTGAACGCCCTCTATGTCGCGATGACGCGAGCCCGTTCGCGCCTGGTGCTCAGCCGTACGCCGCCGCTGCGCAAGCCCGTCAACGCCACCTGGTGGAGCCGCTTGCAGCCGCTGGCGATGGCCGTCCCGGTGTCGGTTGAGGCTGCTGGCGAGTCTGCTGCCGCAGCCGCGCCGTTCCAGCTCAAGGCCCTGCCACTGGCGCCACTGCGCGCCGTCGCGCCCGGCGTCGAGATGGGGCAGGGGCCGGCCGTGGTCGACGACAGCGCGGCGCTGGGCGAGGCGCTGCACCGGGTGCTTGAATGGGCCAGCGGCCCGAGCGTGACGGTTCAGCCCTTGCCGCGCCTGCTGGCGGCTGCCGCGCAGATGTTCGGCCTGGATGCCAAACGCAGCGAACGGCTGGAGCGCAGCGCGCAGGCCATCCTAGGCAGCGCCGAGTGCGCCCCGTTCTTCGACGCAGCGTCGCTGCTGTGGGCCGGCAACGAGGTGCCCATCAGCTGGCAGGGCCAGGACATGCGTCTGGACAGGCTGGTCTGTCGCCGCCCGGATGCAGCGCAGGCGCCGGTCTGGTGGGTGCTGGACTACAAGTTGCATCCCGCGCCGCAGAACAATCCCGAGTATCTGCAGCAGCTGCAACGCTACCGCGCGGCTGTGCTGATGCTGCAGCCGGGCGAGTCGGTTCGCACCGCCTTCATCACCGGCCAAGGGCGGTTGGTGGATTGCACCGAACGCGTTAAGCAGATAAGTCTGCGGAGCGAGTGAAAATTCAGGCTAGAATAGCGGTCTTAGTCGGGGCGTAGCGCAGCCTGGTAGCGCATCTGCTTTGGGAGCAGAGGGTCGCGAGTTCGAATCCCGCCGCCCCGACCAAGATCTATAAAGCAAATTAATGAGTTACAGCATAGATGCCGTAACTCATTTTTTTTCGCCTCGTCGAAGTTGCTGTGCGTGGGTAAACCTAAGCGACGACGATGCTGGTGATCGGTGATTTGGGAGGTGCAAGTTTGAGCTTGGAGAATTTGCTGCCTTGTCGGAGCGAGGGGGGCAGTGGCACAACTATCGGTTGGGTCGGGAGGTCAAGTAGGCCTTGTCGGCCGGTTGTTGGCCGAGTGCCAGTCAGCGTCAGCGTCCGCGTCCGCGGCTGGCGCGGTGCGCTGTGAAAGGCCCCCTGCGGGTAGGTCTGGTAGAAGATGTGTCCAAACAAACCCGAGCCATCGCTGACTGAACATCAGCATTTTGCTGATGTTCAGTCGAAAGCCTTCGACCTAAGATCACGATAACCGCTGCGCCTTTCCTTGGGGACTTTGGCGCGAGCGTCAGCGAGCCAGTTGTTTCGGCAGTACACCTATCGACGATGGACTTGCGAAGTGATGAAGAACGCTCCCTGAAGGGATGCGTCTTCCCGACGCATTGACGGCGCCGCAGCGGCTGTCAGGCGTGACCAAGCGCATGAGAGGACCATGGCATGGCGGAGATGCAAGCGCGACTTTCGGCGAAAACTCGGCGTCGGCCAGCTGCCGAAGCTCGAGACCGCGCAGCCACAGGCACAGCCTCGCAAACCCTTGAATACGGCTCAGCACAACACGTCGGAGCACCGCTTTCAAACGACAGCTCGGCTGTGGGTGTGCAGCTTGGCGCCATCCGGCAAATGCAGGCAAGTCCGCGCAGCAACCTGCAGCGCGAACGAATCAGCGGGCTGCGCGACGGTGCAGCGCAGTCCGCCGGTAGGGATGAATCAGCATCAACACATGGACAAGACAGATGGCGGGCTGTCCCCCTCTGGCCAGGCGCTCAAGCAGAGCATTCCCCAAGGCAGCTGCGCAAGACGTCTTCGGCGCCGGGAACAACGATCCAGCGGATGCTCGACACCACAAATCCTATACCTTCGAGTGCGGCCGTCACCACTGCGATCCCTGGAAAGGGAGGGGTCGAGCAGTGGAACTTGGACCGAAAAGAACAGGCCCCCATCACCAAAGCGGTGATCAAGAAGCAGCCTGCCCAATATGGCGGAGATGACAACAAGAAGCTCAATCGACACATAAAGCACTGGTGGGTTGTCTTTCAGACAGCGTCCAGCAGCTGGATGGAAGTCGACTTGAACCTCAGAGAGGGCTATCGCGTTCAGTGGGGAAAACAGGAGCCGTCAAAGGACGCGTTCCGAGTCAAGGAAGTCAGCGTGCCGACAGGGCTGACAACGGAAGACGTGTTGAAGGCCGTTGGCCAGTTCGCAGTGACGAAGCGGGAGTACTACAACTCGGCCGATCCGATCGGCCGTGAAAGGTACAGCTGTCAGGACTTCGTCAAGCAATTGCTCGTGGAACTGAAAAAAGAGTCGCCCGAGAAAGACTAGTAGAGCTCGGCAACTTTCATCCCAAGATTCCCGTCTGCCGATGGCAGCCCGCTTCGATGTGAAGGCATGAGGTCCCGATCAAGAAGCAGATTGGTCGCGCCGATGAAACGGGTCAAACGTTCCTCGCTAGGGAAGGTCTTGTTCCTCTTAGCTTAAGTGCTGCGGATCGAGGTCGTGCGGCCGCTGAAATCGTGTGCTATTGGCCGGTAAGGCTGCTTTGCGCGGGCAGTGTTGGCCTTGGCTCAGGCCGCAGGGCGACGTTGGGCGCTACCACGGCAGGCTGCTGCCGCTGCTGGACTCGGGGTTGCTGTGCAAGGGTCAGGTCTTGCAGATCGGCATGCCCGAGGGGGTGATCTACCGC
This sequence comes from Paucibacter sp. PLA-PC-4, assembly GCF_026241155.1. Lineage (GTDB taxonomy): Bacteria > Pseudomonadota > Gammaproteobacteria > Burkholderiales > Burkholderiaceae_C > Roseateles_E. The sequence continues at coordinate 337,079 of NZ_JAPFGP010000004.1, read as the reverse complement.
AGGCTGTGCCTGATCTACTAGGCCTGCATAGGCCTGCTGTTGGTTTTGAGCCTGGGGTTTCTGCGCAAGAGCCTGGTTCCCTATGTGCTGCAGTCCTGGATCGAAGAGGGACTTTTGGCAGCGCGCTGCCATATGAAGCCGGACCAACTGCCGCGTCACAGTGCCAAAGTCTGGAGATTGAGCAGCGCATACATTGAGCCTGGCTAGCGGCGGTGGGCGCGATAATGCGACCTCATCAAACGGGGCCTTCATGTCTTTTGCCACCCTGGGCCTGTCCCCCGCCTTGCTGCGCGCCGTGCGCGAGCAGGGCTATCACGCACCGACGCCGATTCAATCTGCCGCCATTCCCGCCGTACTGGGCGGCGGTGACGTGCTGGGCCTGGCTCAGACAGGCTCGGGCAAGACCGCTGCCTATGCGCTGCCGCTGCTGCAGCGGGTGCTGGCCTCTCGTGACGGCGGACCGCGCCGCCTGCGAGCGCTGCTGCTGCTGCCCACGCGCGAGTTGGCCGAACAGGTCGGCGAGGTGCTGCGCGAGTTTGCGCGCTCGCTGCCCGAGCCGCTGAAGATCGCAATCGCCTATGGCGGTGTGTCCCTCAATCCGCAGTTGATGGGTTTGCGCGGCGGCGTGGACATCATGGTGGCGACGCCGGGTCGGCTGCTGGATCTGGTCGAGCACAACGCGCTGCGGCTGGACACGGCCCAGACTCTGGTGCTGGACGAGGCCGACCGCCTGCTGGCGCTGGGGTTCGCCGAGGAGTTGCAGCGGGTGCTGGGCCTGCTGCCGGCTCAGCGCCAGAACCTGTTTTTCTCCGCCACTTTCGCGCCGGCCGTGCAAGCTCTGGCCGACGCCATCCTGCGCGAGCCGCAGCGCATCGCGATCGAGGCCACGCCGGCCGAGCTACCGGACATCGTGCAGCGCGCAATCCAGGTCGATACCGCCGCGCGCACGCCGCTGCTGCGCCATCTGATCGCCTCCGAAGCCTGGCCGCGACTGCTGGTGTTTGTCGCGACCAAGTACGCGGCCGAGCATGTCTCGGACAAGCTCTGGAAGACCGGTATCAAGGCGGCGGCCCTGCATGGCGAGTTGAGCCAGGGCACGCGGCGCCAAGTGCTGGCGGCGCTAAAAGCCAATGAGATCCAGGTGCTGGTGGCCACCGATGTGGCGGCGCGCGGCCTGGACATTCCCGATCTACCGGCGGTGCTTAACTACGAGCTGCCGCGCTCGCCTGCCGACTACACCCACCGCATCGGCCGTACCGGCCGTGCCGGCGCCAGCGGCGTCGCGCTGAGCTTCATTACGGCCGATTCCGAGGCGCATTTCCGCCTGATCGAGAAGCGCCAGGGACAGCGCGTCGCGCGAGAGCAGATCGCCGGTTTCGAGCCCGGCGAAGTTGCCAGCGAGGCCCAGGCTGTTGGCGGCATCAAGGGCAAGCGCAAGAGTAAGAAGGACAAGCTGCGCGAGGCGGCGGCACAACCGACTCGTTGACCTGGACTCGTTGGGACAAAGAAAGATGATTGCCTCCGCTCGCCAGACCTGTCTGGCCGCTCTGCTCGTGCTTTTTGCAGGTGGAACCGTCGCGCAGCAGACCCTGCCGACCCTACGCATTGCCCAGACCTCGGGCATGGGCTACCCGCTGCTGACGGTGGAGGGCGGCAAGGTCAGCGGTGGCTTTCTTCGTGATCTGACCGAGCGGCTGGCGGCGGAGCTGGGCGCGCGGGCCGTGCAGCAGGTCTATCCGCGCCGTCGCATCGAGCCGGCGGTGCTGGGCGGTCAGGCCGACCTGGTCTGCTACTCCAGTCCGGTCTGGACTCCCGCGCCGGCGTCGCAATGGACCCAGGCGGTGCTGCCGCAGATCGAGCGGGTGGTCGGCCCGGCCGAGCGGCCGGCCCCGGGACATCTGCCCGAGGCCCTGGACGGCCAACGCGTGGCCGTGCTGCTGGGCTACAGCTTTCCCAGTCTGCAACCGCTGATGGAGGCGGGCCGCATCAAGCGTATCAACGATACGCAGTCCGACAACCTATTTCGCCTCGTCAGCAGGGGCATGGCCGATGTGCTGATCGTCTCGGAGGCCGAGATCGAGGGCTATTTCCGGCGCCATCCGAAAGAGCGCGAGCGCTTTGTCGTCAGTGCCAAACCCTACTCGGTGGTCGATACGCATTGCCTGGTATCGCCGAAATCGCGCTGGGCCGTCGCAACTGTGGATCGCGCCTTGCACAGCCTGCAAGCCAGCGGCGAGATCGCACGGCTAGCCCAGCGCTACGGCATGTCGATGCGCTGAGGCGCCAAGCCTCGGCGCAGGCTCAAGCCCAGGGTGGTGCGTCGGCCGGGGCTAGGTCTTGATCCGGCGGGACCAGTTCGGTGATGTCGAGTGACTTCGGGGCCGATCCCAGGAAGTCGTGCTCGCCGCCCAGGCCTTCGATCAGGGCTGGGATCAGCTCGGCGAGCTCGCCGGTGGCGATTACCGCATCGGCGTCGAACTGCTCGTCCTTCTCGGGCTTGTCATGGCCCTCGAACACCAGGTCAAGGAAGGCGATCTTCTTGATGGCCAGCGTGTCGGTCAGCAGAAAGGAGACGCGGTCCTTGTAGCTCATCGCTAGCTTCGTCGGGCGCTTACCGCTGCTCAGATGCTGGCGCACCTCCTCGATGTCCAGCGCATGGCGGGCATAGCGGACCACCGACTTCATCTCGTCCTCGCTCTTGAGCTCGCACTCGCGGTCTATTGTGAAGCCCTCGGGCGGCACACCGTCCATCAGCCAGGCGGCCATGCAGGCGGCCGGCGTCTCAGCGCTTTGAACCAGGTGCAGGGTCAGGCCGTCGAGCGCCTTGATCAGCAGGCTGACGACCTCCTCGCAGCGCGCCGGGCTGGCCGCGTCAATCATCAAGAGGCGCTGCTCGGGTGCGATCCAGACCCGGATGCTGCTGCGTTTTTTGAAGCACAGTGGCAGCAGCTCGTGGGTGGCCTGCTCCTTAAGGTCCTTCAGTGCCTTCTTGCCGGGCTTGCGGCCGGTCTGCTCCTCGATCTGGGCGGCGATCTCGTCGACGCGTTCCTTGACCACCGAGCCGGGCAGCACGCGCGACTCGATCGTCAGCTTCAGGTGCAGATGGCCGTCGATCACCTCGACCAGCGGCGCGTGCTCGATGCCTCGCGGCGGCACCCAGCCCAGCGACAGCGGCTCGCTGGGACCGCAGGGCAGGAACTGGCCCTTGGCCAGGGCCTCTTCGACCTCCTGTTGGGTGGGCTGCCAGCTCGGGCCCACGCGGTAAATCGTCAAGTTCTTGAACATCTTGTTGCTCGGCGTCGTGCGCAAATGAAACCGCCCCGAGGGCGGGGCGGTTGGTGGGAAGGGTCTGGCCTGTATTGTGACTCAGGCCGGCGGGGCGGCCTCGGCTGCGATTTGGCGCAGCGCCTGTTCGAACACTTCGCTGGGCTGACCGCCCTGGATCAGATGACGCTCGTTGATGATGATGGCCGGTACCGAGTTGATGCCCTGGCTCAGATAGAAGCTCTGGGCATCGCGCACCTCCTGCCGGTAGGCGTTCGAGCCCAGCACGGCGGCGGCCGCCTGCCTATCCAGGCCGGCCTCGGCGGCGGCGTCCAGCAGCACCTCATGGTCGCCCGGGTTCTTGCCTGCCGTGAAGTAGGCGCCGAACAGGGCCAGCTTCAAGGCCTTCTGCCGATCCGGGTCTTGCAGTCCAGCCCAGTGCAGCAGGCGATGTGCGTCAAAGGTGTTGTAGATACGACTGCGGGCACCGACGGTGAAGGTGAAACCCAGCGCCGCGCCTCGTTGGCGGATCGCTTCGCGGGTGGCCGCCAGCTGATCCGGGCCCGCGCCGTACTTCTGTGCCAGATGTTCGTCAATGTCCTGGCCTTCCGGGGCCATCTGCGGGTTGAGCTCGAAGGGCTGGAAGTGAAGGTCCACCGCCAGCTCGGGCAGCCGGGCCAGGGCCTGCTCCAGCGACTTCAGGCCGATCACGCACCAGGGGCAGGAAACGTCGGAGACAAAATCGATACGCATGGTCCGCACTCTAGCCGAGCCGGCGTTGGCTCGCTCGCGCCAGGTAGAACCACTCGCTGCCGGGCTGGGCATTGACCGCTGGGAAGACGATGCGGCCGTCGTCGGGCGCCAGCACCGGCGTGCCGTCATGGCGGAGGCCGATGGTCTGGCCCTTGCTGACCGAGTCGAAGCTGACCCAGGCGCGCTCGAAGCGGTCGTCCTCGTGTTCGCGATCGATCACCTCATAGAGCTGCAGCAGCTCGGGCGGCTCGGCCGGGCGAGGTTCGACGGCACCGGGTTCCACCATGCCCAGCAGCACCATGGTGCGCAGAATGGCTTGGTAGGCGAACTCCGGCGCGGCGGGGTCCTCGTGCTGGCCGCATTCCAGCGTGATGCCGTAGCCGCCCTGCGAGCGCATGTACTCGGTGGTGCCGACGCCGTAGTGCGGGTCTTGCTGCAGGGTGGCGCGGCGCGTGCCGTCGCCGGTCTTGGCCGCGCGCCGCTGCAGACCCAAGGCATAGGTTGAAAGCCAACCCTCGACGATGCGGCCTGTGCCGACGCAGGCGGCCAGCCTTGCCTCGGCCAGCTCATGGGCAAAGGGTTCGAGCTCGCCGCTGTTGTTGCGCGGGCCCAGCATCGCAAAGGGCTGGCCCTGGCCCTGAAAGGAATGTAGGTCCAGCAGCACCTCGTGATCGGCCAGCCAGCGGCACAGCGGGCGGGCGATACGGTCCTCGAAGTCTTGCGCAATCATCGCCGGGCGCAGATTGCGGTTCAAATTGCGCTCGCCCTCGCGCCGGCCCAGCGCATGGGCCAGCGGGTTGACGATGGGAATCAGGCTCAGCGTGCCGCGCAGCAAACGCAGCGCGCCGCTGTCGAGTTCGGCCATCAGGCGCTGGATCGCGCTCACGCCGCAAATCTCGTTGCCATGCACGGCGGCGCTGACCAGCAGGCGCGGGCCGGCATGCAGGCCGGCGAACTGATGGATGCGAAGATGGGTAGGATGCTCGGACATTGCGGGGATCTTTCTCAGGGCTTCAACCAGCGTGCATCGATCGCTTGGTCGGCCGGGCACAGACGAGGAGTCAGGTCTTGCTGTGGCTGGCCGTCGGTCCACAGGCTCAGCCTGTACAGCGTGCCGAAGGCATAGCCTGGCACGGCACTGCCGGCACCGGCAAGCAGCTCGCCGCCTCGGCGCACGCTGTCTGCGAGCCAGGCCGGCAGGCGCAGGTGGTAGGGGTTGCGGGCGACTTCTCCGTGGTGGCAAGCCAGGGCCTGGACCAGGCGCGCGGTGTCGGCCACGCCGGTCTCGACCAGCCAGTTCGGCGATTGCAGCGTCGCCCAGTACTCGGTCTCGGCCAGCACGCAGCTGATGCCGCTGGCCTGCAGCGCCTGGGTCAGCAGCTTGTGCACGCCGATATGGGTGGCGATGCCGTCGCGCGCATGCGGGGCCAGCACCAAAGCGGGCTTTTGCTCGGCCAGCAACTCGGCCACGCACTGTAGATGGGCGCGCCAGAGCTGGGGTGATTCGGTCTCGGTCTCGGGCCGCACCAGGGCCAGGCCCTGCTCGGTCAGGCGGATATTGTCGAAACCCAGCACGTCGCAGGCGGCCTGCAGCTCGCGCCAGCGCGGTTCGCGGCGCTCGGGCTTGCTGCCCAGCGTCACGGCCACATTGGTGACGCGCCACTGCGCCTCCTGGCGCAGCCGCAGCGGCAGCGCGCCGACGATGCATTCGTCGTCGGGGTGGGGCGAGAAGATCATGCAGTGGCCGGGCAGCGACTTGCCGGATGCCGGCTTGGCGGCTGCGGCCGGTCGGGTCTGCAACAGTGCGGCAAAAGCTGACACCTGCTGCTGCCAGTATTCGAAGTCGTCCATGGGTAGGGGAAAGAGGAGAGGGGAGTGGTAACGGACGGAGGGTGCCGGCAATGCTAGGGCAAGGCGAGCGAGCGTCGGCGCTGCGAGGCCATAGCTTTTGTTGGGGGTCTCATGCCTTTTGGCGGGCACTCGGCGCGGTGGCCAGTAGCACGCCGGCCAGGGCCAGGCCATAGGCCAGCAACTGCGGGGCGCCGATGCGCTCGCCCAGAAAGATCAGGCCCACCAGCGCGGTGGCGATCGGCAGAAAGACCATGAAAACGCCCGCCTGCGCGGCCGGCACCTTCTTCAGCCCGGTCATCCACAGCCAGACGGTCACCATGCTGGCCGCCGCCGCATAGAACAGCAGCAGCGCCCAGTGCTGGCCGCTGGGCAGGGTGAAGTCATAGCTCAGCGCCTGCCAAAGACCTAGCGGTGTCACCAGTGCCAGGCCCCAGAGATTGATCAGCGCGCTGATGCGCTTGGGTGATAGATGGGCGGTCAGCTGCTTGCCGATCACGACATAGCCGGCCTCGCAGAATACGGCCGCCAGCAGCAGAGCCGCGCCCCAGGGCGTGGTCTGGCCCTGATCCTCGCGGTTCAGCGCCACCAGTGCAATGCCGCTGACGCTCAGCATGATGCCCGCCATCACGCGCGGGGCAATGCGCTCGCCCAGCACCAGCCGGCTCAGCACAGCCACTGCGGCCGGGATGCCGGCCATGATGACCCCTGCCACAACGGCCGTGCTCAGCTGCAGTCCGAACAGCAGGCAGACCGAGAACAGGAAGTTGCCGACAAAGGACTCCAGGAACAACAGGCGGCGCGAACGGGCATCGAGGCGGGCTTCGTCGGCGTCGCGCCGGACCCAGCCGGCCATCAGTACGGCCGCGCTGCCAAAACGCAGCCAGGCCAGCAGGAACACCGGGAACACGGCCAGCAGTATCTTGGAAAGGCCGACATAGCTGCCGACCAAGCTGGTGCTCAGTGCCAGGCAGGCATAGGCCAGCCAAGGGGTGGGAGCTGAATGGAGGCCCGCCATCAGTCGCGCCAGTCGGCTGCCTGGATGGCGTCAACGATGTTGCGGCCGGTTTGCTTGAGCGCGGCGGCGAAGTCCTCGTGCAGCAGCGCGCCACACAGCCGCGTGGCCGGGCCGCCCACCGTCAGCGCCAGCGGCTCGCGGCCGTCGCCGATGTCGATGCCGACACCGATGGCTGCGATATCGCTCTCCCATTCTGACTCCGAGCAGGCATAGCCACGCCGGGCATAGTCGGCCTCGGCCCGCTGCAGCGCCGGCTGCTGGCGGGCCCAGCGCCCGGCATCCATCGCCTGCAGGCGATGGCCCAGCAGCGCGCGCATGCCCGGCGAGGCACAGCACCACATCGCACGGCCCATCGCGGTCTCGGCCAGCGGCAGCCGGGTGCCGACATCGAGGCCCAGGATCAGCCGCGCGGTGCTGCGGCAATGCGCGACATAGACCATGCTCAAGTCATGCCGCACACCCAGCGAGATCGCGGCCTGGGTGTGCTCGGCCAGGGTCTCCATGTGGGGGCGGGCGATGCGGCCGATCTCGAAATTCGTCAGTACCGAAAATCCCAGCGACAGCACGGCCGGGCTCAGCGCGTACTCGCCCGTCTGCGGGCGGTGGCGCAGATAGCCCAGGCTGGTGAGGGTGAAGCTCAGGCGCGAGACCGTGGCTTGGGGCAGGCCGGTGCGGCGGGCGATCTCCTGGTGTGCGAGCCAGCGGTCCTGCGGCTTGAAGCAGCGCAGCAGCTCCAGCCCGCGGGCCAGCGCGGTGACGAAACGCCGATCCTCGGCCGGGTCGGCGGTGTCCGTGCCCCCGCCCTCGGCGAGGCTGCTGCGTTGTCGTCCCATGCTTGCTGCATTCCGTTTATTTTCCGCTCGACGGAATATAGCGTTGCAATCCTTGTTTCATCGCATCCGCCGATACTCGCAATCCCTGAGTGCGCATCAATTTCAATTTACAGCCGCGACAGGGCTGCGTAGACTGGTTCGCAGTGGTGGCGTATTCCGTTGAGCGGAATGTTCGATTAATCGACGAATGACGCCGGCGCGACAGCGGTGCCGCGAGCGCCGACCTATAAGCCAGGACGGAGACAAAAAGCCAGCGGCGTCGCCCTGATGCACGCCCTGGCCGAGGCCCATGAATTCAGTCCCTTCATCGCAGGCGCCGCATCTGGCGCATTGGCCTCCGGGCCTGCCGCAACACCTGACCCTGCCGCAGACGAACCTCTTCTTCAACGTCGAGGTGGCCGCCGCGCGCTACCCAGACAAGCCCTTCATCATCTTCTACGACACGGCGATCAGCTTCGCCGAGTTCCTGCGCGAGACCGAGCGCATCGCCGGTTATTTGCAGCAGGACTGTGGTGTCCAGGCTGGCGACCGGGTGCTGCTCTATATGCAGAACAGCCCGCAATGGGTCTTGGCCTTCTATGCCATCCTGCGCGCCAATGCGGTGGTTGTGCCGGTCAATCCGATGAACCGGGGTGAGGAGCTGCGCCACTATGTCGCGGACAGCGGCGCCGGCACGGCATTTGTTGCGCAGGATCTGGTGGACCAGCTGCAGCCGCTGCAGTGCGTGCCGGGCGAGGGAGGGCTGCAGCATTTGATCGTTGCGTGCTACAGCGACTATCTGCGCGCACCCACCGATCTGACGCTGCCGGACTTTGTCAGTGCGCCGGCACAGCCGCTGGTCGGCGCGGGGCAATTGGCCTGGCGCGATACGCTTGCGGCCGATCGCAAACCGGGCCCGCTGACGGCCGGGCCTGACGATCTCTGCGTGATGCCCTACACCTCGGGCACGACCGGCCAGCCCAAGGGCTGCATGCACACCCACCGCAGCGTGATGAGCACCCTGGTCGGCGGCATCAACTGGTTCGCTCGCACTCAGGACGCGGTCTATCTTTCGGTGCTGCCGTTCTTTCATGTGACCGGCTTGTCTGGCAGCCTCAACGGGCCGCTCTATATCGGCGCCACCATCGTCGTGCTGCCTCGCTGGGATCGCGATGCGGCGGCGCTGTGCATGCAGCGCTACCGGGTCTCCGTCTGGCAGACCATCTCGACGATGCTGATCGACTTCCTGGCCAACCCGAGGCTGGCGGACTATGACCTGTCCAGCCTGGCCGGCATCCGCGGAGGCGGCGCGGCGATGCCGCAGGCCATCTGCACCAAGCTGAAGGCGCTGACGGGGCTGGACTATGTCGAGGGCTACGGCATGTCCGAGACCATGGCCGCCACGCACATCAATCCGGTGCACCGGCCAAAGCCCCAGTGCCTGGGCATCCCGGTCTTCGATGTCGACGCGCGCATCGTCGACCCCGTCAGCTTGGCCGAGCTGCCGCAGGGCGAGAGCGGCGAGATCGTCATCGCAGCGCCGCAGGTGATGCAGGGCTACTGGCGCAATGCTGCCGCCACGGACCAGGCATTTGTCGAAATCGCCGGCAAGCGCTTTTTGCGCACCGGCGATCTGGGGCGCATTGACGAGGACGGCTACTTCTTCATGACCGATCGCCTCAAGCGCATGATCAATGCCTCGGGCTACAAGGTCTGGCCGGCCGAGGTCGAGGCGCTGATGTACCACCACCCGGCCGTGCAGGAGGCCTGCGTGATTGGCGTGCCCGATGTCAGGCGTGGCGAGACCGTCAAGGCCCTGCTGGTGCTCAAACCCGGTCAGCAGGGCCGGGTCAGCGAGCAGGACATCATCGACTGGGCCCATGGCTACATGGCCGCTTACAAGAGCCCGCGCATCGTCGAGTTCGTCGCCGCGCTGCCCAAGTCGGGCAGTGGCAAGGTGATGTGGCGCGAACTGCAGGAGCAGCAGTCCCGGACCTGAATCCCCTCTCTCTCTCAATAAAACCAGGAGACCAAGTGATGAGCAAGAAAACAATGATGTGGGGCCGACGCCTGATGCTGGCGGCCGCCGCTGCGGCCACCTTGGCGCCGCTCGGTGCGGCCCAGGCCCAGGCCTTCCCGAGCAAGCCGGTCACCTTGATCGTGCCCTGGCCGGCCGGCGGCTCGACAGACCGGCATCTTCGGGCCTTGTCCGAGCTCGCATCCAAGCATCTGGGCCAGCAAATCATCATCGAGAACAAGCCCGGTGGCGGCGGCACGCTAGGCCCGGGCACGATGGCGCAGACCGCCAAGCCCGACGGCTACACGATCTCGCAATACCCGCTGGGCATGCTGCGCATCCCGCATATGCAAAAAACCGCCTGGGACCCGCTGAACGACTTCACCTTCATCATCGGCATCAGCGGCTACACCTTCGGCTTCACGGTCAAGAGCGATTCGCCATTCAAGAGCTTCAACGACTATATCGAGGCCGCACGCAAGGCACCGGGTCAGATCAACTACGGCTCCACCGGCACCGGCAGCAGCCCACATCTGCTGCTGGAAGAGTTGGCCGGCAACGCCAAAGTGCAGCTCAATCACATCCCCTTCAAGGGCAACGCCGATCTGCAGCAGGCCTTGCTGGGTGGCCATGTGATGGCGCAAAGCGATGCCAGCGGCTGGGACAAGTTCGTCGACGGCGGCCAGATGCGTTTGCTGGTGACCTTTGGCGAGCAGCGCACCAAGCGATGGCCCCAGGTGCCCACCGCCAAGGAGCTGGGCTATAACGTCGTGTCGACCTCGCCCTACGGCCTGGCTGGCCCCAAGGGCATGGATCCGGCGGTCGTCAAGGCCTTGCATGATGCTTACAAGAAGGCGATGGACGACCCCAGGCACATCGAGCTGCTCGAGCAGCTGAACCAGGCCATGTGGTATCGCAACGGCGCCGAGTATCGCCAGTGGGCGGTTGAGACCTATGCCAAGGACAAGGCGCTGATCGAGCGTCTAGGCCTGGCGGCGAAGTAGACGAAGGTGGTGGGGATGGCTGTTGACCAGGACTTCCAGCGCATCACCGACCTGATCCATCAGCATGCGCTACAGAGGCCGGCCGCGCCGGCGCTGCGCCAGGGCGACACGGTGCTGAGCTATGCCGAGCTCGACACGCTGATGGATCGCATCGCCAGCGCGTTGCAGCGCGAGGGCATCTTGCCCGGCCAGGCGATCGCGCTGTGCGGCCTGAGCACGTCGCGGCTGGCGGCGCTGTTTCTCGGCGCGCTGCGGGCCGGCGTCGTCGTCGCGCCGCTGGCGCCCTCGGTCACTGCGGCGGCGCTGGGCGGCATGCTGGGCGATGCGCAGGCGCGGCTGCTCTTTGCCGACGCGGCGGCGCCCCCATCAGCTGGGATTCGCCGCATCGCGCTGGACGACGAGGCCGCCTTCGACGCCTGGCTGGCCCCGCCCGGTGCGCGGCCGCAACCCGTGGAGATAGGCGCCGATTCGGCGTTTAACCTCATCTATTCTTCCGGCACTACCGGCGCGCCCAAAGGCATCGTCCAGCCCCATGGCATGCGCTGGATGCATGTGCGACGGGGTGCGGCCTATGGCTACGGGCCCGACAGTGTGACCCTGCTGGCCACGCCGCTGTACTCGAACACGACCCTGGTGGTGTTCTTCCCGGCCCTGGCCTATGGTGGCTGCGTGCTCTTGATGGCCAAGTTCGATGCGGCCGCCTATCTGGCCCTGGCCCATGCCCACCGTGCCACGCACACGATGCTGGTGCCGGTGCAGTACCAGCGCATCATGGCTTTGCCGAACTTCGACGACCACGAGCTGAGCGCCTGCCAAATCAAGTTCTGCACCAGCGCGCCGTTCCCGGCCGTGCTGAAGGCCGAGGTGCTGGCCCGCTGGCCCGGCGGCCTGGTCGAGTTCTACGGCATGACCGAGGGCGGCGGCACTTGCATCCTCGAAGCCCATCTGCAGCCTGACAAGCTGCATACCGTGGGCCGGCCCTCCGAGGGGCACGACATCCGCCTGATCGACGAGGCCGGGCTGGAGCTGCCAGCCGGCCAGGCCGGCGAGGTGGTCGGTCACTCGCCGGCGATGATGGCCGGCTACTACGGCCAGCCCGAGAAGACGCGTGAGGCCGAGTGGTTCGCGCCGGACGGCAAGCGCTTCATCCGCACCGGCGACATTGCCCGCTTCGATGCCGAGGGCTTTCTGATCCTGCTCGACCGCAAGAAGGACATGATCATCTCGGGCGGCTTCAATATCTACCCCAGCGATCTGGAAGCGGAGCTGCGCCAACACCCGGCGGTCGCCGAGGCGGCGGTGGTGGGGGTGGCCAGCAGCGTCTGGGGCGAGACCCCGGTGGCTTTTGTCGTGTGTCGCGCCGGTTTCGACATGCCGGCCACTGCGCTGCGCGAATGGCTCAACGCCCGCGTCGGCAAGACTCAGCGTCTGGCCGATCTGCGCTTGATCGCCGAGCTGCCGCGCAGCGCCATCGGCAAGGTGCTCAAGCGCGAGCTCAGAGATGCCTACAACAAGCAGGAGACAACATGAAGACGAACCGCCGCGAGTTTGCCCTTGGCCTGGCCGCGCTGAGCGCACCGGCCTGGGCCCAGGCCTGGCCGGCCAAGCAGATCAAGCTCATCGTGCCTTACCCGCCCGGCGGCTTCACCGACGTGACCGCGCGCCTGGTCGCGCAGAAGCTGCAGGAGCGGTTGGGGCAGTCAGTCGTGGTCGACAACAAACCCGGTGCCAACAGCATCATCGGTGTCGATGCGCTGGCCAAGTCGGCGCCCGATGGCTACACGATGGCCGTTGTGATTGCCGCCTATGCGGCCAACACGACGCTGTATCCGAAGCTGCCCTACGACCCGGGCAAGGACATCGCGCCGGTCTCGCTGATCGGCCTGTCGCCGCTGGTCGCGGCGGTTCCCAACGAGGCACCCTTCAAGACCGCCTCCGAGCTCGTGGCTTATGCGAAGAAGCACCCTGGCAAGATCAGCTTTGGCTCTAGCGGCAATGGCTCGGCCGCGCACCTGAGCACCGAGCTCTTGAAGGCGCTGACTGGCAGCTATATGGTGCACATCCCCTATCGCGGCGCGGCCGCTGCGCTGACCGATCTGATGGGCGGCCAGATCCAGCTCTTTCTCGACGCCGCCTCGGGCCTGATCGCGCCTGGCAAGGCCGGCAAGGTGCGGCTGATCGGCGTAGCCAGCGACAAGCGCCTACCCGCGCTGCCCGAGCTGCCGACCTTCGTCGAGCAGGGCGTGGCCGGCTTCACCGGCAGCACCTGGGCCGGCCTGCTGGCACCGGCCGGCACCCCCGACGCGATCGTCAGGAGAGTGGCGGACGAAGTCAACGCCATCGTCCGCCTTGACGAGGTGCGCCAGCGCCTGGAGGCCATGGGCACGGTGCCTGTCGGGGGCAGCCCGGCCGAGTTCGGCAGCTTTATCGCCAGCGAAACTGCCAAATGGGGCAAAGTGATCCGCGACGCGAAGGTCAAGGTGGATTGAGGGCGGACAGCCCGCCGCAGTTGCCGATCAGGCCGGTGTCAGCGTATGGTTCGCGCCACCCGGCGTGCCGATCTGTCGCGAGGGCAGCACGCGACTGCCGTGCACGGCCTGCTCGGCAGCCAGCGCGGCGGCCATCGCCTGCTGGCCGCTGCGGCGTGCGGCGTCCAGCGCCGTCAGCAGCAGCACCTGGCGCTGCGCATGGCTGCTGCCCATCGGCTGGGTGGCGGGCAACAGTGGCAGCAGCAGCTCGGTGCAGCGCACCGGCTTGCCCTCGATCACGGCCGCAAAGCCTTCGATTGCCGGCAGCGCCAAGCGTCGCCACAACGCCTCTCCGCCCGGGCCGGCTGCCGCGCTGGCGGCCGCCTGGCGAAGCGCTTGAAGCCCGGCGCGATCACCGGCGCTGATGAAGGCCATCGCCGCATGCGGATCCACAAAGGCCGAGGCGCCCCAGACCCCTTGGGCCTTCCAACGCTGGGCGAGCGCGGTCCAGCGCTCGCCCGGCTCCCCACCCCGCAGTTGTAGCCGCCATAGCAGCGAGCTGGCATCTGCCAGATTCAGGCTCAGCACCTCGGGGCCCGGTGCCACGGTCTCGTCGTACATGGCCAGCGCTTGGGCGTGTTCGCCACGCGCCAGTTGCATCAGCGCCAGATGCCATTTTTTGTGCGCCGCCATGCCGTTGTCGTAGCGCCAGTCGGCGCGCGGGACCTTGAGCCATTGCAGCCCTTTGGCAGGGCGCCCCTGCATTTCGCAGACATGCGCTACCGCGTGCACCGCCCAGGCATCGTGGGGCTGCAGCTGGACTGCACGGCGACCGGCGACTTCTGCCTGTTCGAAAGCAAAGGTCTCCTCAAGCCCGAAGTCCAGCATGCCCAGCAGATAGCCATAGCCGCTGTCGTTCTCGCTCCAGTGACCGAGCACCCGGGCGATGCGGTCGCGCAGCATCGTCGTGCGACCCAGCACCAGATCACCCAGATGCGCGAGCTGCAGCGCGAGCAGGTCGCTCGGATGGCTGACGAGGTGATGTTCCAGCGCGCTCAGGCCGGCGTCGATATCGCCGCAGCCCATGTTTGCAGCGCGGCCAGCAGCGAGCGCTCGCGGGCGGTCGCTGTGTGTCGGCTTGTCGCCGCCAGTCGCAGGCTGTCGCCGGCCGCAGCGAACAGCGAGAACTAGAAGGCGCTGAGCATCACCGAGGCCTGCAGCAAGTGGCCGGCAATGAAGTCTGGATCTTCGGCGAGCACCGGCGCCAGCATTGCCAGCGGGTCCAGCCTCCAGCTGTGGGACAGATCGAGTGCGACGTTGTAGGCCGCCACCGAGGCGGTGTTGGAGCTTGACAGCGCCGGGCCGTGTCGGTCTTGCAGTTTCATGGAGATTTCTTGCCATCAGAGGCGTCAGTTGAGAGTGCTTGCAGCCTAGGGCCGAGGCCTGCAAGCGCTCTCAGCCATTGCGGCAAGCAAACTGACGAATCCGCCATGGGCTGCGGCGATACTGGCCGCAGCTCCACTGCCGCCTGATCGTCATGCCTGCTGCAAGCGCTGCCACCCAGGGACTGCCGACCATTGCCGTGCTTGTCACGCCGTTCAGCACGGCCTCGGTGGCCTATGGGCTGACCGACCTCTTTCAAAGTGCCGTGCGTGACTGGCCCATCGTTGTTGACGGCAGGCTGGGCCTGCCGGCCTTATGTCCGATCACGGTCGGTCGGCAAGCAGGCCCTATGCAGGTGGCCAATGGGGCGACGGTTCAGGTCAGCAGCGCCTTGGCGAACTGCCGGCCCGACGTCGTCATCGTGCCCGATCTGCGGTTCGCGCCCGATGAACCGATCACGGCAACATTTGCCGACGAACTCGAGTGGCTGCAGCGCTGCCATGCTGCGGGCACGCTGGTCACGGCGGCTTGTACCGGTGCGATTCTGCCCGCTGCCGCGGTCCTGCTGGACAACGAGGATGCGACCACGCAATGGGCCTTTTGCGACGCGATGCAGCAGCTTCACCCGCGTGTGCGCGTGCGGCCGCAGCGCTCGCTGGTGGTGTCCGGCGAAGGGTAACGGCTGGTGATGGCCGGCGGCGGCACCTGGTGGATGGACCTGGCGCTGTACCTGATCGCGCGACTGGTCAGCATCGAGGCCGCCACCCACGTGGCCTGGGTCTGGCTGATCGATTGGCACCAGGTGGGGCAGCAGCCGTTTGCACGCGTGGCTCGCACGCGCGAGTCTTGATGATGCTGTGATCGGCCGCTGCTAGACCTGGATCGGCGACAACTACGCCAGCGCCGCGCCGGTGTCCTCGCTGATCGCTCTGATCAAGCTACCTGAGCGCAGCTTCCAACGCCGCTTCAGGCTGGTCACGGGCATGACGCCGCTGGAGTATGTTCACACCCTGAGCCTCGAGGAGGCCAAACACTTGCTTGAGACGACGACCTTGCCGATCGAAGCCATTGCCGAGCAGGTGGGCTACGAGGATGCGGCTTTTTTCGGACGCTTGTTCCTACGCAAGGTGCAGCTGTCGGCGCCGCAGTACCGCCGACGCTTCGGCGGTCTGCGTGAGGCGTTGATGCAGGTCGGGTAGGCCACAGGGGCTGCGACTTGCACGCAGGTCGCCGACGACGGTATGGCGCTGTCCCCGGTGTGACAGAGTGTGGGCGCGGCATGGCGGCGACAATGCAGGGTGGCAACCGGCCCGAGGATTTGATGATGATCAAGCAATTGCCCCCCATACCCAGCTTGCAGGCTCAGGTCTCGCCCCAGGAGTGGCAGCAGCGTGTCGATCTGGCTGCGGCCTACCGTCTGGTGGCGATGTTCGGCTGGGACGACCTGGTGTTCACCCACATCTCGGCGCGGGTGCCGGGTGAGGGCGATCAGTTCCTGATCAATCCCTACGGTCTGTTCTTCGAGGAGATCACGGCTTCCAGCCTGGTCAAGGTGGATCACCACGGCCGGGCGCTGCAGGACACGCCGTTTGCGATCAACCCGGCCGGCTTCATCATCCACAGCACCGTGCACGAGGCGCGGCCCGATATGGGCTGCGTGATGCACACGCACACCCCGCATGGCATCGCGGTTTCGGCCCAGGCCGAAGGGCTACTGCCCTTGTCTCAGCAATCGGGTTTTGTGCTGGGCAGCCTGGCCTATCATGACTACGAGGGCGTCGCGCTGCGCGATGCCGAGCGGCCACGCCTGGCTGCCGATCTGGGCACGGCGCGCTTCATGATCCTGCGCAACCATGGGCTGCTGACCTGCGGTCGCAGCGTCGCCGAGGCTTTTCAGCAGATGTACACGTTGGAAGCGGCCTGCCGCATCCAGCTACTGGCGCAGGCCGGTGGTAGCGCGCTGACCCGGGTGCCGCAGACCATCATCGCCACCATGCCCGAGCAGGCGCGCGAGGGCAGCAAGGGCCTGGGCGCCAACCTGGTATGGCCGGGCCTCTTGCGTCGGCTCGATCGTTCTCTGCCGGGTTACGACAGCTGATGGCAATCCTGGTCCTCAGCGCGCCGCTGCCGGCGGCGCCATTCGTCGCGGCGCTGCGAGCGGCCGCCCCCGAGGTGCAGGTTTGGACCGATGCCGATGCGCCGCCGCCCGAGGCGGTCGAAGCCATCCTGGCCTGGCGGCTCAAGCCCGGCCAGCTCAGCGCCTATCCGAATCTGCGGCTGCTGTGCTCAACCGGCGCGGGCGTCGAGAAGCTGCTGAGCGTGCCGGACCTGCCGCCGGGGCTGCCAGTGAGTCGCGTGGTCGACCCGATGCAGGCCCGCACCATGGCCCAGTATGTAATCGCCTGCGCGCTTCATTTCAGCCGTGATCTGCCGCTGTATGCGGCCCAGCAGGCACGTGCCGAGTGGCGCCGCCACCCAGTGCGTCCCCCCGAGCGCTGCCGGGTAGGCATCCTGGGCCAGGGGGCGGTGGCCCAAGCGGTGGCGGCCGCCTTTGTGCCGTTGGGCTACTCGGTGACGCTGTGGGGCCGCCACGCCAAGCAGTTCGCTGGCCTGCACAGCCTGGCCGGTGCCGCCGCGCTGGCGCAACTGCTTGCCTGCAGCGATCTGCTGGTCTGCACCTTGCCTCTGACCGAGGCGACTCAGGGCCTGCTGAACCGCGAGCGCCTGGCCCAACTGCCGCGAGGCGCGGTACTGATCAATGTCGGCCGAGGCGGCCATCTGGTCGAGGACGATCTGCAGGACTTGCTGGACGAAGGGCATCTGGCTGGCGCCGCGCTCGATGTGTTCGAGCGCGAGCCACTGCCGGCTGAGTCCTGGCTCTGGCGCCACCCCAAGGTGCTGGCCACGCCGCATATCGCCGGCGAGGCGCGTGAGGCCGTGGTGGCTGAGCAGTGCCTTGAGGCGCTGCGAGCGGTGCGTGCAGGGCGGCCGCCCGAGTGGGCAGTGGACCGGGAGGCTGGCTACTGAGGCCATGCCCATCGGTCAATCCCCTAGCTCCAATGGGAGTGGTTGAGCGTTGCCGCCGGAATTAGTCTCGGGCCAAGACGGCTTGTCGAGCGGTCCTGGAGACAACACTTTCATGCGCTACCCGCAGACCCCCGTTGAGATCCTGAATTGGCTGGCGCTAGCGGCCTTGCTTCTTCTGGTCGCGCTGGGCCTGCGCCGCTGTGCGGCACGGCGGCGGTCGCGCCAATCCCAGCATCGGGCGCGCGAACAAGCGCAACGTGCCGCGCACGACTGCCTGGTGCAGGCAGTGCAGGGCCTGCTGCTGCAACTGCAGTCGATTGCCGAGGGAATACCGCGGCAAGATCCTGCCAGGCAGGCGCTAGAGCGGCTTCTTGATCGTGCCGATGCGGTGCTTCTTGCGGATCACGCAGCTTTGGATGCAGCCCGCGAGACCGGTGTCTCGAAGCGGCCCGGGCGATAGCTTGTTATCAGCAGATGGCCGGCAAAGGCTGTCGCGTCGGCGCGGCATGGTGACGGTGCTCGTCGCCGATCAGCCCGCGCTGCAGCGCTGTGGCGACCGCCTGGGTGCGGCTGCTGGCATCGAGCTTCTCCAGCACCGCCTTGACATGGGTCTTTACGGTGCCCAGCGCGATGCGCAGCCTTGCGGAGATGGTCTTGTTGTCCAGACCTTCACCCAGCAGCTTCAGCACATCCATTTCGCGCGGGGTCAGTGACTCCTGCACGATGCTCTCTGCCATGCTGGCGCTCGCGGCCTCGCACAAAAAGCGCTGACCCTGGTGCACGCTGTGGACCGCGCGCCGCAGCTCTTGCAGGCTGCAGTCGGCACCGACAACACCTTGCACCCCATGCTCGAGGGCCCGCCTGACCTGCCAGCATCGCGTGGACTCGGCGACGATCAGGCAGCGCGGCACTCGCGAGCGCAACCAGGGCATGGAGCGGTGGTACTGCATCAAGGTGAGGCCAGACGGGTAGTCGGAGATCACGACGGCCGGCGCCTGCGGGCCCAGCAGGCGGTCGTGGTCGATTTCAGACATTAGCGTGACCCGACACTCTGCATCCAGGGATGCCGCCAGCCCGGCCGCAATCAATGGGGTGGCATGCACCACTGTGACATCTAGTTTTGTTGTGACGAACATGAGCACCTCCGCTTTCGGCGACATCGCCTGTGCTGGCTTGATCATCGGCAAGGGTCTCGCCTCGAACCATCCCCGCCCGGGGGCATTGCGACTACCCGAAAGAGTAGTTTTTCCGACGCGGGATGTTGCCGGCCCTGAACGGCGGCCGAGGCTTGAACGGTTAAAGTGAGGTAGAGCGACGTCGTTCAATTGCAGTAACGCAAGGGGAAGCAAGCAGGTGCAGTACACAGGGCAGCCCATCCGGGTCTTGACGGTCGATGATCATCCGCTGCTGCGGGAGGGGATCGCGGCGGTGCTCAAGCGCCAGGCCGATATGCAGGTCGTCGGCGAGGCCTGCAACGGTCTGGAGGCGCTGGCGCAGTTCCGGCTGCTGTTGCCGGACATCACGCTGATGGATCTGCAGATGCCGGAGATGGACGGGGTCGAGGCCATTGCAGCGATCCGCAACGAGTATCCGCAGGCCCGCATTCTGGTGCTGACCACTTACAAAGGCGATGCCCAATCCTGGCGTGCATTGCGGGCCGGGGCGCTCGGCTACTTGCTAAAGAGCTCGCTGCGCACCGATTTGCTGGCGGCGATCCGTGCCGTCCATGCTGGCGGACGCTGGATCCCCGCCGAGATCGCGCGTGAACTGGTCAACCATGCCGGTGAGGAGCCGCTGACCCAGCGCGAGATCGAGGTCTTGCAGCGTATCGCGGCAGGCAATTCCAACCGGGAGGTCGGCGCCATGCTGTCGCTGTCGGAGGAGACGATCAAGGCGCGCATGAAGAGCATCTTGGCCAAGCTCGGCGCCAAGGACCGCACCCATGCGGTATCGATTGCGCTCAAGCGCGGGCTCATCCAGCCCTGAAATGCGGCAGTCTGATCCGCTGTTGCACTGCTTCATATGCCGCTGCCGCCCGGATACTCAGCACGAGCTCTGTCCCCCCTTCGGCCGCGCTGCGCAACTCCAAGGTTGCGCCAATCTGGTCGGCACGCTCGTGCATGCCGACCAGACCCCAGTGCCCGGGCCGGCGCCGAGCCGTCAACAAGTCGGCATTGATGCCGACACCGTCGTCGCGCACGCGCAGCGTCAATGCCGCCCGCCCGTAGTCGACAGAGATTTCGATCAGGCCGGCCCGGGCGTGGCGCTGGGCGTTGGCCAGAGCCTGCTGGCCAATACGGTAGAACTCGGCCCAGATCGCCGCGTTGATCGGTCGCGGTGCCCCGTCGACGCGGCTGACAACGCGCGGCGGCGTCGGGCCCGCGACGAGATCAGCTGCGGCGGCGGCCAGCGCCTGCGACAGCTCCAGATCCTGCTGATGACTGCGCAGATCGAGCACGCGCTCGCGCCCCTCGACCAGCACCTGCTCGGCTCGATTCAAGGCTCCCTCGATCATGGCCCGCGCCGACGGTGGCGGCGCCAGCTCGTCGAGCGCCGCCTGGAAATGCAGCGACAGACTGGCCGTGCTCTGCAGCACCGTGTCGTGCAACTCGCGAGCGATGCGTTCGCGCTCGCCCAGACGGGTCTCGATGCGCTCCCGAATGCGCGCGCACTCGCGCTGCCAACGCCAGCGGTACACAAGCCAGCTCAGCCCTGCCAGGCCCAGCAGGCCCAGTAGCAGGAAGCCGCGTGTC
Source organism: Paucibacter sp. PLA-PC-4 (assembly GCF_026241155.1). GTDB lineage: Bacteria > Pseudomonadota > Gammaproteobacteria > Burkholderiales > Burkholderiaceae_C > Roseateles_E. Next base: position 316,732 of record NZ_JAPFGP010000004.1, on the reverse strand, counting down.
TGATAAAAGGCTGGAGGCACGATGAAGGCAGCGGTGCTGCCGGGCTCGCTCCAGACGCCCTCGCGGTCGGAGGCCTGCACGCTGAAACGGTAGGTGCCCGGCCCCAGATTCGTGTAGACCGCCTCTCGGCGGGTACCAACCGCTTGCCAGTCGCCGTCGACGCCGTCCAGGCGGTAGCGAAAGCGTGTGCGCTCGGCCCTCGCCAAGCCCAGCGCCGTGTACTCGATGCGCAGTTGCCGAGTGCCCACCGGCAGTTCGACAGGGGCAACTGGAAGGTACTGGCGGCCGCCGCTGTGCAAGGCCTTGATCAGCACCGGCGGTGCCGGTCTGGGCGCGCTCAATCGGGCTGGATCGAGCCGATAGATCGCATCATTGCGGGTCAGCCAGAGCTGACCGTCGCTGGCCTCAATCAACGAAGGCGTCGGGCGCAGCTGCGACACATTGCCCAGCAAGCCGTCGAGCCAGTCCAGCCGCTCGAAACGCGCGGGATGGGCTGGGTCACGTCGCACGCGCCGCACTTCATCGGCCGGTAGCCGTATCAGCCCCGAGGCCTCGTTGACCCACAAATCACCAGCGGCGGTCTCGAAGATGCCGGTGACCGCGCTGATGGCCGTGTCGCCGTCCAGCACAACGGGGTGGAATCGTCCGTCTGTCAGCTGGCTTAGACCGAACTCGCCGCCCGCCCAAAGACCTTTGTCGCGCACATGCAGCGCGGTGATACGGCCCAGGTTAAGTCCCTGGGCCTCGCCGAAAAGTTGGAGCTGCTTGCTCTCGATGCGGGCGATGCGGTTGTCTACGTAGCCGACCCAGAGTGCATCAGCCTCGCCATGCAAGCTCATGGCGTTGCTACGGGGCAGTTCGGCTAAAGCGGTTTGCCAAGTCCGACCATCCCAGCCGAACAGGCCTGCGCCGAGAAAGGACACCCACAGCACGCCGTCCTTGCCTCGTGCCATCGCCTGTACCGGCCTGGAGGGCTGGACCTGTGCTGGTGCTTTGACGCGCTGCATGCGCCCACCCGCAAGGCGCCACAGATCGGGCGTCCCACCGAACCAGATCGTGCCGTCTGGATCACGGTGGGCGCTGCCGAACACCGTATCGTCAGACCCGAAGTCACCGGGCACGGGCAGGGCGCGGCCGTCCGGCGTCAGCCGGGTCGGTTGCCGCTGCAGGCCCGCCGCCCAGACCTCGCCATCCGTGCCGGCGACCAAGCTGCCCAGAGCGGGTCCGTCGGCGTACGGGGCCAACACCAGCGGTGTGTCGCGAAAGCGGTCCAGCCCGCCGGTCGTGCCAAACCAGAGATTGCCCTCGCGGTCCTCCAGCGCCGACATCACGCGATCACCGCTCAAGCCGTCTTTCTTGCGGAAGTGCTCGATCAGGGCGGGGCCGCGGCCGTCGTGCTGCTCTGGCGCTGGAATGCGGCGCAGACCACTGCCATAGGTGTTGATCCAGAGGCTGCCGCCACGCTCGAACAGCAAGCCGCCGCGAGGTGCCTCGAGCGGCCATGCCTTGCTCGCACCGGCGGCGATACCTTTGCGTAGCGTCCCGGTCTTATCGCGGCTCCAGAGCTGTCCCAGCGGATCAAGCGTGATGTTCTGGATCTCAACGGCATGCGCGACGCGCTGAAACTGACGTGCCCCTCTGGGCAGGCGAAACAGGCCTTCCTTGTTGGTCAGCCAGAGCTGGCCTTCGGTGTCGAGCAGCAACTGGTCGGCGTAGCTGAAGTCATAGCCCCATTGCGCACCGATCTTGTGCCATCGGCCCCCATGCAGGCGGTAGGCGCCGGTGCTGCTGCTGGCCCAGACGGCACCGTCTGGCAGGATCTCGAATGAATAAATCGTACCCAGGGCCAGGCCCGAGCTCTGGTCGTACAGCAGCAGTGTGCCGTCAGCCTTCAGCAGCCCGGCGCCGCCTTGGCGAAAACCTATCCATAGTCCGCCGTCTGGCAAGGCCCGCAGCGCCGAAATATTGCTGGAGCGTCGTGTGCCCGCTGGGAAAAGCTCATAGCGCTCGAAGCGCAGGCCGTCGAACCGAAACAGGCCGCCGGTCGTGCCCAGCCACAGATAGCCATCTCGAGTCTGTTGCAGCGCGACGATATCGGTCGGAGCGCCCTCGCGTGCAGTCCAGCTGGTGTGGTGCAGCGCTGTGATCGTCCGCTCGCGATCCAGCGCCCAGGCGGGCCCGGCGCGCAGCAAGCAAAGCGACAAGATCGCCATCAGCAGGTGCGGCCCGAGTGGCTGTCGCAGTCGGGCGCGGACACCCAGGGCTGGTGGAAAAAGCATGGGAAGAGGGCAATCCAGGCAGATCGCCTGAACAGGAGGTTGCAGGCGCCCTAGGTCGCCGGATTATCCCCAGTTTACCGGGCCTGTCCCCAATGGGCTAAGGCCGAGCAGACCTTCCTGTGGTGGTCGCCGCGTGGCGGTGCTTCTAAGCTTGTCGGCATGTTTTGAGCCATGGGCGCAAGACACTTTTTTCAAACGAGGAGCACGAGCCATGTCTCATCAAGAGCCTTCTTACCCGCTCGATCCGACGCGCCGCCATGCGCTGCTTGCGGGTGTTGGCGTTGCCACCGCCTTTGCTTTGCCGGCAGCGGCCGCAGCCACTCTGTCCAAGTCCCCTTCTCACACCACAGGAGCAACCATGATGAGCAATACCATCACCACCCAGGACGGCACGCAACTCTATTTCAAGGACTGGGGTCCTCGCGACGGCAAGCCCGTGGTCTTCAGCCACGGCTGGCCTCTGAACTCGGACAGCTGGGAAGCGCAGATGCTGTTCCTGGCCGAACACGGCTACCGCGTGATCGCCCATGACCGCCGCGGTCACGGCCGTTCCAGCCAGCCCTGGGGCGGCCATGAAATGAACACCTATGCCGACGACCTGGCGGCGGTGCTCGACAAGCTGGACATCAAGGGCGCAACCCTGCTGGGCTTCTCGACCGGCGGTGGCGAGGTGGCGCGCTATATCGGGCGCCACGGGAGCAAGCGCGTCGCCAAGGCCGGTCTGATCTCGGCGGTGCCGCCGCAGATGCTGAAGACGGCCACCAATCCCGGCGGTTTGCCGATGGAGGTGTTCGACGGTATTCGCGCCGGCGAGCGCGCCAACCGTGCCCAGCTCTACAAGGACATCGCCTCCGGCCCCTTCTTCGGCTTCAATCGTCCGGGCGCCAAGCTCTCGCAAGGCCTGGTCGACACGTTCTGGATGCAAGGGATGATGGCCAGCCACAAGGCCACCTTTGACTGCATCAAGGCCTTCTCGGAGACCGACTTCACCGAAGACCTGAAGAAGTTCGACATCCCGACGCTGGTGCTGCACGGCGACGATGACCAGATCGTTCCGATCGCCGCCGCCGCCCTGGCTGCAGCCAAGCTGATCAAGAACGCCAAGCTTGTTGTCTACCCCGGCGCACCGCATGGCCTGACCGACACCCACAAAGAAAAGCTGAACGCCGATCTGCTGGCCTTCCTGAAGAGCTGATCCTGTCCGCTGGTCCGCTCGTGTTCTTCTTTCTTCATCCTTGCCCTGTCTTAAAGGACTGCTGACATGCCCATTACCGCCACCCCTACCGCCGGCGCCAAGCTGCTGACGCCGACCGACCATGCGCTGATTCTGATCGACTTCCAGTCGCAGATGGCGTTCGCGACCAAGTCCATCGACGCGATCGCGCTGCGCAACAACGCGGCCCTGATCTCGCACGCCGCCGCCGGCTTCAAGGTGCCCACCATCCTGACCACCGTGGCCGAGAAGAGCTTCTCGGGCCCGATGTTCGACGAGATCACCGCCGCGTTTCCGGGCCAGACCCTGCTGGATCGCACCTCGATGAACACCTGGGAAGACGCCGCTGTCATTAGCCAGGTCAACGCGATCGGCAAGAGTCGCCTGGTGTTCGCCGGCCTGTGGACCTCGGTCTGCATCGTCGGCCCGACGCTGTCGGCGCTGGACCAGGGCTACGAGGTCTATGTGATCACCGATGCCTGCGGCGACGTCTCGGACGAGGCGCATGAGCGAGCGGTCGAGCGCATGGTCCAGGCCGGCGTGCGCCCGATGACCGCGTTGCAATACATGCTGGAACTGCAGCGCGACTGGGCACGCACCGAGACCTATGAACTGACCACCGGCATCGCCAAGAAGTTTGGCGGCGCCTATGGTCTGGGCATCATCTATGCCAAGTCCATGTTCGGCGCCCACGAAGGCTGATTGACGGAGTCTGCCCATGAAGCCCTATCTCTTGTCGCTGGCCATCGGCCTGCTGGTCGGCGTGATCTACGCGCTGTTCAATGTGCGCTCGCCGGCGCCCCCGGTGATCGCGCTGGTGGGGCTTCTGGGCATCTTGGTCGGCGAGCAGCTGCCGCCGCTGGTGAAGAAGTTGATGCAGACCGACTCCGCACCGGTCTCCTGGCTGCATCATCAGGTCAAGCCGCATATGTTCGGTGAGTTGCCGCGCTGTGCCGCCAAGGCCGAACACGGGGAGACCAAGCATGGCTGAGACCGCCGATCTGATCCTGCACCGCGGCCAATTCACGACACTGAACCGCGCCCAACCCACGGCCTCGGCGGTGGCCATCAAGGACGGCCGCTTCATGCGCGTCGGCGATGAGCAGGCCGTGATGGCCCTGGCCGGGCCGACGACCAGGCTCATCGATGTGGGCGGACGCCGGGTGCTACCGGGCCTGATCGACAACCATATCCACATCATCCGCGGCGGCCTGAATTTCAACCTGGAGCTGCGCTGGGACGGCGTGAAGAGCTTGGCCGACGCGATGGCCATGCTCAAGCGTCAGGTCGACATCACGCCGGCGCCGCAATGGGTGCGCGTTGTCGGCGGCTTCACCGAACACCAGTTCGCCGAGAAGCGCTTGCCGACCTTGGAGGAGCTGAACGCGGTGGCACCCGACACCCCCGTCTTCATCCTGCACCTCTACGACCGAGCGCTGCTCAACGGCGCCGCGCTGCGCGCCGTCGGCTACACACGCGACACGCCTGAACCGCCAGGCGGGCAGATCCTGCGCGACGGCGCCGGCAACCCGACGGGCCTGCTGCTGGCCAAACCGAATGCGTCCATCCTCTATGCGACCCTCGCCAAGGGCCCGAAGCTGCCCGTCGAGTACCAGCTGAACTCGACCCGGCATTTCATGCGTGAGCTCAACCGCCTGGGCGTGACCGGCGTCATCGATGCCGGCGGCGGCTTTCAGAACTATCCCTACGACTACCAGGTGATCCAGCAACTGGCCGATGCCGGCCAGCTGACGATTCGCCTGGCCTACAACCTGTTCACGCAAAAGCCCAAGCAGGAGAAGGCCGACTTCCTGAACTGGACCGCCAGCTCCAGCTACAAGCAGGGCGACGACTACTTCCGCCACAACGGTGCCGGCGAGATGCTGGTGTTTTCGGCCGCCGACTTCGAGGACTTCCGCCAACCGCGCCCGGACATGGGCGCTGAGATGGAAGGCGATCTCGACGGTGTGGTGCGCATCTTGGCCCAAAACCGCTGGCCCTGGCGCATGCATGCGACCTACGACGAGACCATCAGCCGCGCCCTCGATGTGTTCGAGCGCGTCAACCAGGATGTGCCGCTTGCCGGGCTGAACTGGTTCTTCGACCATGCCGAGACCATCTCTGAGCGCTCGATGGATCGTATCGCGGCGTTGGGCGGCGGCGTCGCGGTGCAGCACCGCATGGCCTACCAGGGCGAGTACTTCGTGGAGCGCTATGGCCCCGCTGCAGCCGAGGCCACGCCGCCGGTGGCCAAGATGTTGAGCAAAGGCATGAAGGTCTCGGCCGGCACCGATGCGACCCGCGTCGCCTCCTACAACCCCTGGGTGTCGCTGGCCTGGCTGATCACTGGCAAGACCGTTGGAGGCCTACAGCTGACACCGCAGCGCAACTGCTTGGACCGCGAGCAGGCCTTGCGGATGTGGACCGAGAACGTCACTTGGTTCTCCAACGAGGAGGGCAAGAAGGGCCGCATCGAGGAGGGCATGCTGGCCGATCTGCTGGTGCCGGACCGCGACTTCTTCGCTTGCGCCGAGAGCGAGATCGTCGACACCACCGCGCTGCTGACCGTGGTCGGCGGCAAGGTGGTCTACGGCGCCGGCCCCTTCACATCGCACGACGAAGCGACACTGCCGCCGGCGATGCCCGACTGGTCGCCGGTGCGCAGCTTCAAGGGCTACGGTGCCTGGGGTGAGCAGGAAGGCAAACCCTTGCAAGCAGTCATGCAACAGCAGGCCTGCGCCTGCGCCACCGCTTGCAATGTGCACGGTCACCAGCATGCCAAGTCATGGGCCAGCTCGGCGCCGGTGTCCGATTTCAAGAGTTTCTGGGGCGCGCTGGGCTGCGCCTGCTGGGCGGTGTGATGCTGACGGCGACACAGACGAACGGCCTCGCGTCGCGCTTACGCTGGTTTTGCCTGCTGCTGCTGTGCGCTGCCTATCTGCAGGGCGGCCTGGTCAAGGCTCTTGATTTCCCGGCCGCAGTCGGCGAGATGACGCATTTCGGCCTGCAGCCGGCGCCGCTGTTCGCGGTGGCGGTGATCGTGCTGGAGCTGGGCGCCGCCGCGCTGATCCTGACGGGCTGGGTGCGCTGGCTCGGCGCGCTGGCGCTGGCGGTCTTCACCGCCGCGGCCACCTTCATCGCCAACCGTTACTGGGAGGCCACCGGTCATGAGCGCTTCATGCTGATGAATGCCTTCTTCGAGCATTGGGGACTGGTCGGCGGTTTGCTGCTGGTGGCCTGGCATGACTGGCAGGAACGCCGTGGCTGAAGCGAACAAGCCCCTAAACTCAACGGGTAGCTTCGCGCCGCTGCGTCAGCCGGTTTTTGCTGTGCTGTGGATGGCCACGGTGCTGGGCAATATCGGCAGCTTCATGCGCGATGTCGCCAGCGCCTGGCTGATCACCGACTTGTCGGCCAGTCCGACCGCCGTCGCACTGATCCAGACCGCGGCGACGCTGCCGATTTTTTTGCTGGCTATTCCCGCCGGCGTGCTCTCTGACATCCTGGATCGGCGCCGCTTCCTGATCGGCGTGCAGCTGCTGCTGGGCGCCGTCAGCGCGACCCTGCTGACGCTGTCCTGGCTCGGCCTGCAGTCGGTTGGCTCGCTGATCGCGCTGACCTTTGTCGGCGGCATCGGTGCGGCGCTGATGGGGCCGACCTGGCAGTCCATCGTGCCCGAACTGGTGCCGCGTGCTGACCTGAAGAATGCGGTGGCGCTGAACTCGTTGGGCGTCAATATCGCACGCGCCATTGGGCCGGCGGCTGGTGGCCTGATCCTCGCGAGTTTTGGCGCGGCGCTGACGTACGGCGTTGATGTGCTGAGCTATGTCTTCGTGATCGCCGCGCTGCTGTGGTGGCGCCGGCCGGCCCCGACCGAGACGGCACTGTCGGAGGACTTTCTGAGTGCCTTCCGTGCTGGTCTGCGCTACACCCGGGCCAGCCCAGAGCTGCATACGGTGTTGCTGCGCGCTGCGGTGTTTTTCCTGTTTGCCAGCGCGGTGTGGGCCTTGCTGCCCCTGGTGGCACGCCAGATGCTGGGCGGCACGGCAGGCTTCTATGGCCTGATGCTTGGCGCGGTGGGGGCTGGCGCCATCCTCGGCGCAGTCGTGATGCCATGGCTGCGTCAGCGGCTCGATGTCGATGGTCTGGTGCTGCTGGCCTCGCTGCTGGCTGCGGTCGTGATGGCGAGCCTGGTGGTGGCACCGCCGCGCTGGGCCGCAGTGGTGCTGATGATGACCCTGGGTCTGGGCTGGATCATCGCGCTGACCACGCTCAACGGCGTGGCACAGGCCATCTTGCCGAACTGGGTTCGAGGTCGGGGCCTGGCCGTCTACCTGACGGTGTTCAACGGCGCGATGGCTGCCGGCAGCTTGGGATGGGGCCTCATCGCTCAGCAGATCGGCGTGCCGGCCACGCTGGCGGCCGGGGCCGTGGGGCTGACCGTGGTCGCACTGATTTTTCACCGCATTAAGCTGCCTGCCGGCGAAGCCGATCTGCAGCCCGCCAATCATTGGCCCGAGCCGCTGCTGGCCGAGCCGGTGGCGCATGACCGCGGGCCGGTGATGGTGCAAATCGAGTACCGGGTTCGCCACGATGACCGCAAGGCCTTCCTGTTGGCGCTCAAGCACCTGGCCATCGAACGCCGGCGCGACGGCGCCTATGCCTGGGGCATCACCGAGCACACGGCCGAGCCGGAGCGTCTGATGGAGTGGTTTCTGGTCGAGTCCTGGGCCGAGCACCTACGCCAGCATCACCGTGTATCGCAGGCTGATGCGGACCTGCAGGGCGAGGCGTTGAAGTTCCATATCGGCCCGGACAGGCCAGTGGTGCATCATTTCCTGGCGTTGTGACGCCGATCAGCCAGCATTGATTCGCAGCCAGGTCGTCTTCAGTTCGGTGTACTTATCGAGAGCGTGGAGCGACTTGTCGCGGCCGTTGCCGCTTTGCTTGTAGCCGCCGAAGGGCACGGTGATGTCGTCCTCGTCGTACTGGTTAACGTGGACGGTGCCGGCCCTCAGCGCGCGGGCAACGCGGTGGGCGCGGTCGATGTGCGAGCTCCAGACGCTTGCCTGCAGGCCGTAGGCGCTGGTGTTCGCCTGTTTGACGGCATCGGCCTCGTCCTTAAAGCGCAGCACGCTCATCACCGGGCCGAATATCTCTTCGCGGGCGATCTTCATCTGGTTGGTCGCGCCGTCGAACACGGTAGGCTCGACATAGAAGCCGCCGCTGTCGCTGCGCGCCTGGCGACCGCCGACGATGGCGCGGGCTCCTTCGGATTTGCCGGACTCGATATAGCCCAGCACAGTTTTGAGCTGCGTCTCATCGACGATCGCGCCCATCACGGTGCCGGCGTCCAACGGGTCGCCAGGCTGGTATCTGGGCGCCTGCGCTGCGACCAGCTCAACGAATTGATCGGCGATGCTCTCATGCACCAGCACGCGCGAGGGTGCGTTGCAGCTCTCGCCCTGGTTGAAGAACATGGCGCCGGCCACGGTTTTGGCGGCGCGGGCGATATCGTCGAAATCGGGGAAGACGATGAAGGCCGACTTGCCGCCCAGCTCGTTGTAGACCCGCTTCAGATTGGAGCGGCCAGCGTACTCCAGCATCTTGCGGCCGACCCGGGTCGAGCCGGTGAAGCCCACCGCATCGACCTGCATATGCAGGGCTAGCGCCTCGCCGGCCTCATGGCCGTAGCCAGGCACGACGTTGAGCACCCCCTCGGGCAGGCCGGCGGCCAGCGCGAGCTCGGCCAGGCGCAGCGCTGTCAGGGGCGACTTTTCGCTGGGCTTGAGCACCACCGAGTTGCCGGCCGCCAAGGCCGGGCCTAGCTTCCAGGCTGCCATGATCATCGGGTAGTTCCAGGGCACGATGGCGCCGATCACGCCCATGGCCTCGCGCTGTATCAAGGCCAACGCGTTCGGCCCGGTCGGTGCGATCTCGTCATAGACCTTGTCGATGGCTTCTGCATACCAGGCGATGCAGCGCGCTGCGGCCGGCACGTCGACCGCGAGTGCGTACTGGATCGGCTTGCCCATGTCCAGCGTCTCCAAGAGGGCCAGTTCGTCCCGGCTCGCCAGAATGGCTTCGGCGAAGCGCAGCAGCACTTTTTTGCGTGCGGCCGGTGGCCGGGCGGACCAGCGGCCATCGTCGAAGGCGGCGCGGGCGCTGGCGACGGCGGCATCGATATCGGCAGCCTGGCCGCGCGCGATCGCACCGAGCAGCCGGCCATCGATCGGCGAATGCTTGGCGAAGGTCTCGCCGCTGGCGCTGCCGACACGTTGTCCGGCGATGAAGGCGCGGCCGTCGATGCTTTGCTCGAGCGCGCGTTGATGCCAGGTCGTATTTGTCATGTCATTCTCTTTCACAGCCAGCCGCGCCGGCTCAGTTCGTCCAGGGTCAGGTCCAGGCAACGCCGGATCAGACCCATCATCTCGTCGATCTGCGTCAGCGTCGTCACCAGCGGTGGCGCGACGATCATGCGGTCGCCGACCGCGCGCATGATCAGGCCGTTGCCGAAGCAGTGGGCGCGGCAGAGCATGCCCACGCCCAGCTCGGGTGCAAAGGTCTGCAGCGTGGTCTTGTTCCTGACCAACTGCAGCGCGCCCATCAGGCCGCAGCTCTGCGCCTCGCCGACCAGCGGGTGTTGTTCGGCCAGCTTGGCAAACTGCTCGGCTAGATAGGGGCCGCTGCTGGCCTGTACATGTTTGACCAGATTGAGCTGGCGCAGCAGCCTGATATTGGCCACCGCCACCGCGCAGGCGGTCGGGTGACCCGAGTAGGTGAAGCCGTGCTCGAACTCGCCGCCCTGATCGATCAGCACTCGTGCGATCCGCTCGCCCACCATCACGCCACCCAGAGGGATATAGCCCGAGGTCACGCCCTTGGCGAAGGTCATCAGGTCGGGCGTGAAGCCCTGCGTCTCGCAGCCAAACCAGGCGCCGGTGCGACCGAAGCCGCAGATCACCTCGTCGCTGACCAGCAGCACGCCATACTGGTCGCAGATGCGCTGGATCTCGGGCCAATAGCTGGCTGGCGGCACGATCACACCGCCGGCGCCCTGGACCGGCTCCCCGATGAAGGCGGCGACGTTCTCCGGCCCCAGCGCGAGCAGCTTGGCTTCGAGCCAGCGTGCGGCGGTGAGGCCGAAGTCCTCGCGACTTTGCTCGCGGCCCAGCGCGAACCAGTGCGGCTGCTCGATATGCGCGATGCCCGGTATCGGCAGCCCGCCCTGCGCATGCATGCCGCTCATGCCGCCCAGCGAGGCGCCGGCCATTGTCGAGCCGTGATAGCCGTTGATGCGGCCGATCACGGTCTGGCGCTGCGGCTGGCCCAGTATGTCCCAGTAGCGGCGCACCATGCGCAGCACCGTGTCATTGCCCTCTGAGCCGGAGCCGGTGAAGAACACATGCTGGAACTGCGGCGGCGTCACTTCGGCCAGCAGCTCAGCCAGCTCAATGGCGGGCGGCGTCGCCGTCTGGAAAAAGGCGTTGTAGAAGGGCAACTCCCTCATCTGGCGGGCGGCGGCATCGACCAGGGACGGCTGACCGTAGCCCACATTGACGCACCACAGCCCGCTCATCGCATCAAGGATCTTGTGGCCCTCGCTGTCCCACAGGTAGATGTTGTCTGCCCGATCGATGATGCGCGAGCCCTTGGTGGCCAGGCTCTTGAAGTCGGTGAAGGGATGGAGGAAATGTGCGGCATCTGCGCGTTGCCACTCGCTGGTGCTACGGCGCTCGATCAATGCGGCTTGTTGATGGGTCTGGCTCATCGCGGGTCCTCCTCAGACGTGCAGCAACAGATGCTCACGCTCCCAGGGCGAGATCACCTTCATGAACTCGGCATATTCGATCTCCTTGATCTCCGAATAGACGGTGATGAAGGACTCGCCGAGCACGGCTGCCAGCTCCTTGTCGGCCCGCAGCAGGGCCAGGGCCTCGCCCAGGCTGCGCGGCAACTGGTAGTCGCCCAGATAGGCATCGCCCTTGCATTCTGCCGTCGGCTCGATGCGGTTCTTGATGCCCAGGTAGCCGCAAGCCAGGGTCGCTGCATGGGCCACGTAGGGGTTGGCATCGGCGCCGATCACGCGGTTCTCGATGCGCCGCGCAGCTGGCGGCGCCAGTGGCGCACGGATGCCGACGGTGCGGTTGTCTGTGCCCCACTGGATATTGATCGGCGCTGCGGTGTGGCGGGCCAGGCGGCGGTAGCTGTTGACATAGGGAGCGAACAACGCCATTGCGGCCGGGATGTGTTTCTGCAGACCGCCGATGTACCAAAAGAACTCGCGGCTGGGCGTGCCGTCTTCGTTGCTGAACAGGTTGCGACCGGTGCGCTTGTCGACCAGGCTCTGGTGCACATGCATCGCGCTGCCCGGCTCGCCGGCGATCGGCTTGGCCATGAAGGTGGCAAACATATTGTGGCGCAGCGCCGCCTCGCGCACCGTACGCTTGAAGAAGAAGACCTCATCGGCCAGGCCCAGCGGGTGGGCATGGAAGAAGTTGATCTCCATCTGGCCGGCTCCGATTTCGTGGATCAGGGTGTCGACATTGAGCTGCATCTTCTGGCAGTAGTCGTAGACATCCTCAAACAGCGGGTCGAACTCGTTGACTGCGTCGATCGAGTAGGCCTGGCGCGAGGTCTCTGCGCGGCCGCTGCGGCCCACCGGTGGCTTCAGGGGCTGGTCGGGGTCGCTGTTGCGGGCTACCAGGTAAAACTCCAGCTCGGGGGCAACTACCGGCTCCCAGCCCTCGTCGTCGAACAGGCCGCACACCCGGCGCAGTACTGAGCGCGGCGCGAAGGGCACGAGTTGGCCGTGGCGGTCGAAGCAGTCGTGGATGATTTGCGCGGTCGGATCGCTGGCCCAGGGCACGAGGCGGGCGGTGGTGGGATCGGCGCGCAGATGCATGTCCCGGTCGTTCGGGCTGATCACATCGTAGTAAGGGCCTTCCTCGGGGAACTCGCCGGTGACGCCCATCGCGACCACGGCCTCGGGCAGGCGCATGCCGCGGTCCTCGGTGAACTTCTCGCGCGGCAGGATCTTGCCGCGCGCCACGCCGGTCAGATCGGGCACCAGGCACTCGATCTCGGTGACCCCGTGCTCGCGGAACCATTGCTCCAGCTCGCTGAATGTGAACTTGTCTCGCACCACCATGCTGCACCTCCTCGATTGATTGACTCGGCAGGTTGGTCTGCGGCGCTCCTAGGTCCGCCCGTTATTGACCTTTTTGCCGTGGTATTCGCGACAGGCCTGTCCGAAGGCCTGCAGCAGACGTTGGGAAATCGGATTGCTGTGCGCCAGCCACTCGGGATGCCATTGCACGCACAGCGAGAAGCCCGGCGCATCGGCCACCGTGAAGGCCTCGACCAGGCCGTCCTCGGCCAGGGCCTCGACGCGCAAACCCGGTGCCAAGCGCTTGATGCCCTGACCATGCAGCGAGTTGACCTCGATGGACGCGATCGACCCCAGGATCGCAGCCAGCTGGCCGCCGGGCAGGACCTGAACCGGGTGGGCGCTGGCGTACTGGATCTCGGGTGGCTGGCCCTTGACAGCGCGGTGGTCCTGCAGGCCTGGCTGCTCTTGTACGGCCTGGTGCAGGCTGCCGCCCAGCGCCACATTGGCCTCCTGGAAACCGCGGCAGATACCCAGCAGCGGCAGGCCCCGGGCCAGGGCCTTGGGGATCAGCGGCAGTGTCCAGGTATCGCGCAGCGGATCCAGCGGCAAGCTCTCGTCGTGCACGGTCTCGCCGAAATGGCTGGGGTGGACATTGCTCTGCGAGCCGGTCAGCAGCAGCCCGTCGGCCAGGGCCAGCAGTTCGTCAAGCTCGTCGGGCGTGCTGGCCGGCACGATCAGCGGCAGGCAGCCGGCAAGGCGCACCGCGTCAATGTATTTCTTGCCGGCCATCTGAAAGGGGTGCTCGCCCATCATGCGGTTGCAGGCCGGCACCAGCACCACGGGCTTACGGGAAGACAAGGTCATAAACACAAAGGGCCACCGAAGTGACCCCATCATGCCCTGTTTCAAGCCGCCCGTTTCAAGGCGCCACGCAATGTGTCGACGATCTGGTCGATATGGCTGCGCTCGATGATCAGCGGTGGCGACAGCGCGATGGTGTCGCCAGTCGTGCGTATCAGCAGGCCCTTCTCATAGCAGTCCAGGAAGATGTTGAAGGCGCGCTTGGCCGGCTCGCCCGGCAGGGGCGCCAGCTCGATGCCGCCGACCAGGCCGATATTGCGGATGTCGATCACGTTGGGCTCGTTCTTCAGCGCATGCAAGCTCTCGGCGAAGTAGCCCTGCAGCTCAGCCGCGCGCGTCAGCAGTCCCTCGTCGGCATAGGTGTCCAGCGTGCCCAGCGCGGCGGCACAGGCCAGCGGGTGGGCTGAGTAGGTGTAGCCGTGGAAGAACTCGATCAGGTGCTCGGGTCCGTTCATGAAGGCGTCATGGATGTGCTGCTTGGCGAACACCGCGCCCATCGGCACGCAGCCGTTGGTCAGGCCCTTGGCCACCGTCATCAGGTCCGGCGTGACGCCAAAGGTCTGTGCGCCGAATGGGTTGCCGGTGCGGCCGAAGCCGGTGATGACCTCGTCGAAGATCAAGAGGATGCCGTGCTTGTCGCAGATCTCGCGCAAGCGCTGTAGATAGCCCTGCGGCGGGATCAGCACCCCAGTGGAGCCCGCGACCGGCTCAACAATGACGGCGGCGATGGTGCTGGCGTCATGCAGCGCGATCAGGCGTTCCAGGTCGTCGGCGAACTCGGCGCCATGGGCCGGTTGGCCCAGTGAGAAGGCGTTGCGCGCGTGGTCATGGGTGTGGCGAATATGGTCGACGCCGCTGAGCAGGGTGCCGAACATCTTGCGGTTGGCCACCATGCCGCCGACGGAGATGCCACCGAAGTTGACGCCGTGATAGCCGCGCTCGCGGCCGATCAAGCGGGTGCGCGCGCCCTCGCCACGCACCCGGTGGTAGGCCAGGGCCATCTTCAGTGCCGTTTCGACCGACTCCGACCCCGAGTTCGTGAAGAAGACCTTGTTGAGCCCGGCAGGGGTCAGCACTGCCAAGCGCTCGGCCAGCTCGAAGGCCTTGGGGTGGGCCATCTGGAAGGGTGGGGCGAAGTCCAGTTCGGCCGCCTGCTGCTGGATGGCCTGGACAATCTTGGGCCGGTTGTGGCCGGCGTTGACGCACCAAAGGCCGGCAATGCCGTCCAGGATCTGGCGGCCCTTGTCGTCCGTGAAGTACATCCCGTCAGCGCGGGTCAGCAGGCGCGGCGCTTTCTTGAACTGGCGGTTCGCGGTGAACGGCATCCAGTAGGCGTCCATTGCGGGATCGGTGGTGTGGTCGGACATGGCAGGGCTCCTTGAATGCCGACCAGTCTAGACAGGGCCTCGCGCAATGTGCAGGCGCAATGGCTTGGCGTTAACCCGAGTTTTTGCATCTTCGTGCGATCATCAGAGGATCAAACCGCAGGAAATTCGAACGATGGGCTCGGAAGTGCAACTGGATGCGATTGACCGTGCCATCCTCAGGGAGCTGCAGCAGGACGGCCGGCGCTCCAATGTGGAGCTGGCGCAGCGGGTGCACCTGTCGCCGTCGGCGTGTCTACGCCGGGTCAAGCAGCTGGAGGATGCGGGGGTGATTGCCGGCTATGTGGCTCTGGTCAATCCGAAGGCGGTGGGCAAGCCCGGTACCAGCTACACCATCATCAATCTGGAGCGAATGACACCTCAAGCGCTGGGAGCCTTCGAGCAGGCGGTGCGCGACGTGCCGGAGATCCTCGATTGCTTTTACGTGGCCGGCACGAATGACTATCTCTTGCGCTTTGCCTACAAGGATGCCGAAGATCTGGAGCGCCTGCACAGCGATGTGCTGATGCATCTGCCCGGGGTGGCGCGCTCTAATTCGATGCTGGTGCTGCGAACCGTCAAGAAGACGACGGCGTTCGAACTCTAGCGGGCGTGGCAGCCGCTCGATCAGGCGCCCAGCAGAGCCAGCAGCGAGGTGGCGCCGAACAGGGCCAGCAGAGCAGCGAAAGCATAGGTCTCGATGCGGCCGCTGGATGCGCTGGCGGAATCGGCCAGCAGATAGGCGTTGTTGTGGCTCAGCGAAATATTAGCGTTGGTCATGATTTGAGTCTCCGTTGCCATTCAAGTGAATGACTTCAGGAGCGATTCTGGCATGACTAAGTGAAAACCCTGTGAAAAACCTAAGGGTTTTCGCTAATAAACACCGGTTTCCGGGTCCTCAGCAGCGGCAGCAGCTGGATCGCCAGCATGCTGGCCAGGATGAGGCCGCAGCCCAGCAGGCCGGCCTCACCCAGCCGGTCGCCCATCAACAGATAGCCAAACAGCGCCGCAAACAGCGTTTCGGACGAGAGGATGATGGCGGCATCGGCCGCATGAGCATAGCGCTGGGCCACCACCTGGGCGGTGAAGGCCACGCCGACCGAAAGAACGCCAGTGTAGGCAATCGGCAGTGCAGCAGCTTGCAGACCCGCCCAGCTCAGCGGCTCGAACAGCAAGGCCCAGGCCAGCGCAAGCAGACCACAGACAACAAACTGCCCGCAGGCCACCAGGAAGGGGGCGTTCATGCGGTCGGCCACCCGGCCAACCAGCAACACATGGAGGGCCCAGGGCATGGCGGAGGCAATGATCCAGCTGTCCCCCAGGCTGACCTGCAGGGTATGAGCCCCCGAAAGCAAAAAGGCGCCCACCAGGCAGGCCAGCGCGCCGGGCCAGACCGACCAGTGCGGCAACTGGCGCAGCAGCAGCCAGCCGAGCACCGGCACCAGGGGCACATACAGCGCCGTCAGGAAGCCGGCATTGGTGACCGTGGTGCTGACGATGCCGATCTGCTGCATCGCTGCGCCCAGCAGCAGCAAGCAGCCCAGCCCGCCGATCTTCAGCCCGTCGACCGGCTGTAGGGGCCTTGCCTGGCGCTGCAGGCCCTGCCACTCGCGCCAGGCCAGCGGGGCCACGACCAGGGCGCCGATCAGGAAGCGCACGCCGGTGAAGGCCATCGGCCCGATATCAGCCATGCCATGGCTTTGCGCGACAAAGGCCGAACCCCAGATCAGGGCGATAAGAACGAGCAGGAGATTGGCTTGGACACGGGACACAGCAAGGACGGCGGGCGCAAAAATGAGCAAGGGCGGGATGATAAGTCCCGCCCTTGCTTCTCGATCACAGACAAGGCGTTCGCCAGGCCGCCCCAAGAACGACTTGCGCCCCCCGGGGAAGCGCTCGCGTTCTCGCGGGTGGGGCGGCTACTTACTCGTCACGGCCACCGAAGATGCCCAGCAGGGCCAGCAGCGACTGGAACACGTTGTAGATGCTCAGGTACACGCCCAGGGTAGCGGTGATGTAGTTGGTTTCCAGGCCGTCCTGCACGCGCTTGAGGTCATACAGGATGAATGCCGAGAAGATGCCGATCGCCAGCACCGACAGTGTGATCATCAGCGCGCTGGATTGCAGGAAGATGTTGGCGATGCCGGCCACCAGCAACATGATCATGCCGATGAAGAGGAACTTGCCCATCGAACTCAGGTCACGCTTGATCACCGAGGACAGCGAGGCCATGCCCAGGAAGATCGCCCCAGTGCCGGCGAAGGCGGTCATGATCAGGCTGGCACCATTGGCCAGGCCCAGCACCGTGCCGACCAGTCGCGACAGCATCACGCCCATGAAGAAGGTGAAAGCCAGCAGCATGGGCACGCCAGCAGCCGAGTTCTTGGTTTTCTCGATCGCATACATGAAGCCGAAGGCGCCGGCCATGAAGACGATCAGGCTGACCATCGGCGACATCGCGCGAGCGATACCGGTGCTGACGCCCAGCCAGGCGCCCAGCACGGTAGGCACCATGGACAGGGCGAGCAGCCAGTAGGTGTTGCGCAACACGCGGTTGCGTTCAACGCTGACTGCCGTGCCGCCGGTGGCGGTGGCGTAGTGGTTCAGGTTTTGGTTCATGACAGCTCCTTGGAGTGGGAATGAGAGAGGGATTCGGGCTTGGCAAGCGCCTGGCGCTTGCTGCGGGCCCGGATATTCAGGGCTTCGACCGCCAGCGAGAAGCACATCGCGGCGTAGATATAGCCCTTGGGAATTTCTTGATCGAAGGCTTCGGCGGTCAGCGCCATGCCGACCATGACGAGGAAGGCCAGTGCCAGCACCTTGACTGAGGGGTGACGGTCGACGAAGTCGCCGATCGGCTTGGCCGCCACCAGCATCACGCCGACCGAGGTGACTACGGCGGCCACCATCACGCCGATCTGGTCGACCATACCGACCGCGGTGATCACCGAGTCCAGCGAGAACACGATGTCGATGATGGCGATCTGGCCGATGATGGCCCAGAACAGACGCTGGCCGGCGGCCTTCATCTCGGCCGTCTCGGTGACAGGCGGGCCGTCCTGCTCATGTGCCTCGACCTCGACAAAGATCTCGTGCGAGGCCTTGTAGAGCAGGAACAGGCCACCGAACAGCAGCACCAGGTCGCGCCCGCTGATGCCTTGGCCCAGCACCGTGAACAGATCGGCCGTCAGCCCCATCACCCAGCTCAGCGTGAACAGCAAAGCCAGGCGCGACACCATCGCAAAACCCAGGCCCAGGCGGCGTGCCTTGTCGCGCATATGCGGCGGAAGGCGGCCGACCAGGATGGAGATGAAGATGATGTTGTCGATGCCAAGGACAATCTCCAGGGCGGTCAGCATCGCGAAGGCGATCCAGATATTGGGGTCGAGAAGAATGTCCATGGCCGGGGTCCGATGGCGGCCAGCTTCGAGGGCTGGTCGCGCCGAGTGAGTTCAGTAGTGAGAGAGAGGTATGGTGCAAGGGCGTGCAGGGTTCGACCTGGCCCGAGCCGGGCTCAGGCGTGCAGGGCTGCCGCGCGGGGGGGGCGTTGCGGCCCCTTCAGAAAGGGCGGGGGCATCACGATCGCGCTCTGGCTTGGCGGTGTCACGTCGATCCGGTCCTCGGATCCAAGCGGACGGGGGCCGTCGAACAGCTCGGGGATCTCCAGCGCGCCGTCCATGGGCAGATGCTCGGCGACCGCGCCAGCGGGTGTGCTCGGGCCGGACGGCTCTGAGCCATCGCACCAAGCCTGTTGCTCGCCCAGACTGGTCTGCACCTGTCCCGACGCGGGCGCAAGTGCAAGGACGAGCATCACAGCGGTGAGGATGGCAAGAATCCAGCGAGGCATACAAACGCTAGTGTACTTGCCTGTGGCTAGGATTGCAGATAGGCCAGCTCTTCCGCACTGAACCCGGCTGCATGGCGGGCTGACAGATTGAAGGGCGGGCGCAGCCGCGGCGCCTCGTACTGGCGGACCAGATCGGGATAGAGGGCCACCGGATCGAGGCCGCGCTCGCGGCACAGCTGGCGATACCAGCGGTTGCCGATCTCGACATGGCCGATCTCGTCGCGCAGGATGACGGACAGGATCTCGACTGCGCGGGTGTCACCCGCACGGGCCAGCTTGGCCTGCAGCGGTGGTGTGGCGTCCAGGCCGCGCGCCTCCAACGTGCGCGGTACCAGAGCCATGCGGGCCAGCACATCGCCGGCGGTGCGTTCGGCCATGGTCCACAGGCCGTCATGGGCGTCAAAGTCGCCATAGCGCCGGCCCAGGCCTTGCAGATGCTCGTGCAGCAGCGTGAAATGCAGCGCTTCCTCGGCCGCGACCTTGAGCCAGTCCAGATAGAACTCGCGCGGCATGCCGGCAAAGCGCCAGACCGCATCCAGCGCCAGATTGATCGCGTTGAACTCGATATGGGCGATCGCATGCAGCAGCGCGGCGCGGCCCTCTGTCGTGAAGGGGGAGCGTTTGGGCACCTGTAGCGTCGGCACCAGTCGTGGGTGCTCGGGGCGACCCGGCAGGCCGTCCGGCCGTACGAATGCCTGGGCTGTGTCGAGCGGCAGATCGCCCCGGGCGGCGTCGTAGAGCTCGCGTGCTGCTGTCGCTTTTTGCGCCGGATCGGCGATACACAAGACCTTCAGGGCGCGTCTACGGGCTTCCATTCTTACAATTATCGCTTTGTGCCCAGAGGAGACGAGCGATGGCCAAGTACGAGCTGGGCGAACACAAGCCCGATATTGCCGACTCGGCCTGGGTGGCTGACAGCGCCCAGGTGATAGGCCGGGTCACGCTGGCCGAGGACTGCAGCGTGTGGTTCAACGCCGTCTTGCGCGGCGACAGCGACTCACTGACCATAGGCCGGGGCACGAATATTCAGGACGGCTCGGTGCTGCATGCGGACACCGGCTTCCCACTACAGTTGGGCGAGAACGTCACGGTCGGCCACCAGGTCATGCTGCATGGCTGCACTGTGGGTGAGAACTCGCTGATTGGTATCGGGGCGATAGTGCTCAATGGCGCGAAGATCGGCAAGAACTCGCTGGTCGGTGCCGGCGCGCTGGTGACCGAGGGCAAGGAATTTCCGGACGGGGTGCTGATCGTCGGCAGCCCGGCCAAGGTGGTGCGTGAGCTCAGCCCGGCACAGATCGAAGGTTTAAAAGCCAGTGCCCGCCACTACATAGACAACTCCCGGCGCTATTCGACGGGTTTGAAAAAGATCAAGTAATGAGTGAATTGCATAAGTTTCTGTTCGAAGGCCTGCCTGTGCGCGGCATGCTGGTGCGACTGACCGGCAGCTGGCAAGAGGTGCTCAAGCGCCGCGAGACCGTCGGTGCCCATCCGCCCGAGCTGCGTTCGCTGCTGGGCGAGATGGCGGCTGCTGGCGTGCTGATGCAGTCGAACATCAAGTTCAATGGCGCCCTGGTGCTGCAGGTCTTCGGCGACGGCCCGGTCAAGCTGGCTGTGGCCGAGGTGCAGCCAGACCTGAGTTTCCGCGCCACAGCCAAGCTGGTCGGCGAGGTGCCCGAGGGAGCCAAGCTGGAGGCGATGCTGAATGTTCACGGCAAGGGACGCTGCGCGATCACGCTGGACCCCAAGGACAAGTTCCCCGGCCAGCAGCCCTACCAGGGTGTCGTGCCCCTGCATGGCGACCAGCGCGAGCCGCTGCAGCAACTCTCCGAGGTGCTGGAGCACTACATGCTGCAGTCCGAACAACTGGATACCAAGCTGGTGCTGGCGGCGAATGACCAAATCGCCGCCGGCCTGCTGATTCAGCGCCTGCCGGTGCAGGGCGAGGGCAATCTGGCCGGCGCGAAGAACGAGGACGATATCGGGCTGTCCGATGCCTACAACCGCATCAGCATCCTGGCCGCGACCCTGACCAGCGAGGAGCTATTGACCCTGGATGCCGACACGATCTTGCGCCGGCTGTTCTGGGAGGAAACGGTGCGCCGCTTCGAGCCGCAGACCCCGAGCTTTGCCTGCAGCTGCTCACGCGAGCGGGTAGGTTCGATGCTGAAAAGCCTGGGCCGCGAGGAGATCGACTCGGTCGTGGCCGAGCGCGGCCATGTCGAGGTCGGCTGCGAGTTCTGCGGCCTGCAGTATCACTACGACGCTGTGGATGTGGCCGAGCTCTTCACCGTCGGCCATCAGGCCCAGCCGAGCTCGGGCACCTTGCAGTAGGTCGACTCAGTTCAGGCGCTGGACCCGGTCGAGCGCGCTGGGGGTGATATTGGGCTGGGTGGTGAGATATCGCTCCAGCGCGTCCACGTCCATCACCCCGGTGCGAGCGTTCTTGCCCTCGGTCAACACGCGAAAGCCATCGCCGCCGCTGGCGATGAAACTGTTGACGGTGACGCGGTAGCCGGTCTGCGGATCCAGCGTCTGGCCATTGAGCTTGATGCTCTCGGCCGGCACGCGCGAGCCCAGCGGCTTCTTCGCATCCCAGCTGTAGCTGAATCCCTTGGAGACCTGCAGGAAGGCGCCGCGCACATCCTCGCTGCGCCATTGCTGCTCCAGCAGGCGGTGGATCTGCGCGCCGGTCAGCGTCATCGTGACCAGGTTGTTGTAGAAGGGCTGGACCGCAAAGGCGTCGGCATAAGTGACCTCGCCGCTGGCGCTTTTGTTCAGCGCGGCACGAACGCCGCCGGCGTTCATCAGCGCCATCACCGCGCCGCCCTCGTTGGCGCCGGCCGTCGCGGCCAACTGGGCGTCGGCGATCAGCTGGCCCATAGGCATCGCGCCGGCCGGGCTGGCCTCGCGCGAGATGCTGTCGCTGATGCGGCCAACGACGCGCTTGGCCAATGGCTCGGCCAGCTTCTCGTAGGCGGCGATCAGCTGGGTCTGGGCCGGGTCCTTGGCATAGCGCTCGGTGCGCACGATCACATTGTTGGCGCTGGCGCTGATAACGTCCCGGCTCTTCGGGTCGAGCTGCAGATCTATCTCGGTGACGATGGTGCCGTACTTGTCACCGCTGGTCACCAGGCGGCCGTCGATATTGCACTGGTAGGCGCGGTGGGTATGGCCGCTGACGACCAAGTCGACCGCCTTGTCCAGCTTCTTGACGATGTCTACGATGGGGCCCGAGATGCCTGGGCATTCGTTGTAGTCGCCGGTCGGGAAGCCGCCCTCGTGGATCAGCAGTGCGATCGCCTCGATGCCCTGTGCCCGCAGCTCGGGCACCAGCTTGTTGACGGTCTCGGCCTCGTCATCGAAGCGCAGCCCCGCCACTCCGCTGGGCGTGACGATCTCTGGCGTGCCCTTCAAGGTCAGGCCGATGAAGGCCATCGGCACGCCGTTGAAGCGCTTGACGTGATAGGCCGGCAGCACGGTCTTGCCGGTCTTGGTATCCCAGGTGCTGGCAGCCAGGTACTGGAACTTTGCGCCTTTGAACTGGGTCGGACCCTTGCAGCCATGCATCGGATGGCAGCCACCATATTGCTTGCGCAGCAACTCGGCGATGCCGCCGTCGAACTCGTGATTGCCTACGGCCGCGACTTCCAGCCCCATCAGGCTCAGCGATTCGATCGTCGGCTCGTCATAGAACAGCGCCGACAGCAGCGGGCTGCCGCCGATCAGGTCACCGGCGGCGACGAAGATGTGATTGGGGTTCTTTTGGATCAACTGCCGCGCCGCGGTGGCCAGGTGTTCGGCGCCGCCGGCCGGCACGGTGATGGTCTTGCTGGGGTCGGCCGGGTCCTTGATGCGGATGCCGCTGGTCGGCTTCAGATTGCCGTGGAAGTCATTGATCGCCAGCACCTTGACCGCCACCGGGCCACTGGGCGCCGGGCTCAGCATCGCGCAGCCCGACAAGGCCAGGGCTGAGGCCAGCAGGGTGAGGGCGGAACTCTTCATCATCAGGACACTCCGGGCAAACGTTTGCAAGCAGGTTGCGAGTGTCGATGGCCGAGCTTGGCATCGTCAAGTGTCGAAACCCGCAGAGCCTTCAGATTCCCGTCGTCGCGTACGCTGCAAGCTGGCGTGCTCGCACTCGGGCACATCGCAGTCGCGGCAGATCCAGGACTGCGAGGGCAGGGCGTCCTGGCGCGCCTGCAAGCGGGTGAACAGGCCTTGGCCGGCACTGAGCTGCCTGCTCAGCAATGGAGTCACCGCCGTCAGCGCGGCCTCCAGCCGGTCCTGGCCCTGGCCGGAAATGACGGCCCAATTCAGCCTTGACTGAATCAGCGCCTGGCGCAAGGCCGCGTCGACCGGGGCTTGCACATGGGCGCCGTCACGTTGCAGGCCGTCTGCCACCCAGGGCAGGTCCAGCGCGGTCAGCAAGGTCAGTGCGAAGCGGCGCTGTGCTTGAAGGGCGCCGGGCAGCAGGCTCTTGTCGTCGAACAGCAGCTGGCTGTAGACGGCCGTCATCAGCGGCGTGGTGTCGGCGACCACGACATCGTGATCGATGCGTGCCGCGTCGATCATCGCGAGCTGCGTGGCGGCAATCGCCGTCTGCTCATCGGCGCGCGGCGTGCGCCCGGCGCGCTCGCACCAGTGGCGCAGATGCTCGGAGACGAAAGTGCAGCGCAGGTCGGTATCGACCGCCAGCCTCAGGGCCAGCTCTTTGGCCAAGCGGCTCTTACCGGTGCTCTCGGCGCCGACGATGGCAATGCACAGGCCCGCCATCAGGCCGTGACGGCAGGCTGCAACTGGCGCTGCCAGGCACGCCAGCCGGCCACCGACATCGGGATGAAGACGGCATACAGCAGCACGGTCAGCCAGTAGCCCTTGTAGGCGAACAGGCTGACGCTGACCACATTGACCAGCACCCAGACGCTCCAGTTCTCCTGGTACTTGCGTCCCAGTAGATACTGGCCCAAGAGGCTGGCCACGGTCGGGAAGGCATCCCAGTAGGGCGCGGGGGAGTCGGTCTGGCGCTGCAGGAACAAGCCCAGCAGTGGCCAGGCCAGCAGCACGGCCAGCACCGCCAGCCAGCGCCCCCGAGGGCTCAGCAGGCGCACCCGCAAGTCCTGACCCCGCTCGTCCTTGCCGCGCAGCCATTGCCACCAGCCCCAGACCGCCAGGCTGGCGAAGACCAGTTGCAGGCTTGCCTCCCCGTACAGCTTGCCGCTCCAAAACAGCAGAAAGTAGAGCAGGGAGCTCAACAGAGCCAGCGGCCAGGCCAATACATGAACGCGCATATTGCACAGCACCATCCAGACCGCCAGCACAAAGGCCAGGATCTCGGTCCAGGTGATCGGGCTGCCGAAGGCCTCAAAGGCCGGGGCGAGCAGAGGTTGCAGCGGCTGCAGCATCGCATCGATCATGACGGAGTCATCTCAGCGCCGCAGCTGGACGAAGATCTCGTCGGGCTTGATCATGCCCAGCTCGAAGCGGGCCTTTTCCTCGACCATCTCCAGGCCCTCCCGCAGATCGCGCAGCTCGGCGTCGAGCTGCGCATTGCGCGCGCGGGCCTTGTCATTGGCCAGCTGCTGCTCAGCCAGCTCGGCCCGCAGCTGCACGACACGCGGCATGCCGCCCTTGCCGAACCAGAGCTGGGCCTGGATGGCCAGCAGAAAGCAGGCCAGGATGATGCTGAGAATTTTCACGCCCGCAGTCTAGCTGCTCGCGCGGTCAGCGCAGGTTGTAGAAGGCCGCGCGGCCGGGGTACACGGCCACATCGCCCAGGTCTTCTTCGATGCGCAGCAGCTGGTTGTACTTGGCCATGCGGTCCGAGCGGCTCAGCGAGCCTGTCTTGATCTGACCGGCGTTCAGGCCGACGGCGATGTCGGAGATGGTCGAGTCTTCCGTCTCGCCCGAGCGGTGCGAGATCACGGCGGTGTAGCCGGCGCGCTTGGCCATCTCGATCGCGGCGAAGGTCTCGGTCAGGGTGCCGATCTGGTTGATCTTGATCAGGATCGAGTTGGCGATGCCTTTGTCGATGCCTTCCTTCAGGATCTTGGTGTTGGTGACGAAGAGGTCGTCCCCGACGATCTGCACATTCTTGCCCAGGCGGTCGGTCAGGATCTTCCAGCCATCCCAGTCGCCCTCGGCCATACCGTCTTCGATCGAGATGATCGGGTATTTGTCGACCCAGGTGGCCAGCATGTCGGTCCATTCTTGCGAGGACAGCTGGATGCCGCCTTCGCCTTCGAGCACATACTTGCCGTCCTTGTAGAACTCGCTGGCGGCGCAGTCCAGGCCCAGCGCGATCTGCTCGCCTGCGGTGTAGCCGGCCTTGTCGATCGCTTCCAGAATCATCTGGATCGCAGCTTCATGATTCTCGACGTTAGGGGCGAAGCCGCCTTCGTCGCCAACCGCGGTGCTGATGTGCTTGTCGTGCAGGATCTTCTTGAGCGCGTGGAAGACTTCGGCACCCCAGCGCAACGCTTCTCGAAAGCTCGGTGCGCCGACCGGGATGATCATCAGCTCTTGCAGGTCGAGATTATTGTTGGCGTGCTCGCCGCCGTTGATGACGTTCATCATCGGCACGGGCAACTGGTTGCCGTTCATGCCGCCGAAATAGCGGTACAGCGGAAGGCCGGACTCCTCGGCGGCTGCACGGGCCACGGCCATCGAGACCGCCAGCATTGCGTTCGCACCCAGGCGGCTCTTGTTCTCGGTGCCGTCCAGATCGATCAGCGTGCGGTCCAGAAAGGCCTGCTCGGAGGCGTCCAGGCCCAGCACGGCCTCGGAGATTTCGGTGTTGATGTGCTCGACGGCCTTCAGCACGCCCTTACCCAGATAGCGGCTCTTGTCGCCGTCGCGCAGCTCGATAGCTTCGCGCGAACCGGTCGATGCACCCGAAGGCACGGCGGCGCGGCCCATCACGCCGGACTCAAGCAGCACATCGCACTCGACGGTGGGATTGCCGCGGCTGTCCAGAATCTCACGGCCGACGATGTCAACAATAGCGCTCATATTCTCGAGGTCTCCAGAAGGTCAAAAAATCTTTGGGCGGCGCGATGGTGCCGGATTTTCGTTACCAGCGCACAACAAGATGCCGGCTGTATGGGGGCTCAAACGCCTTCGATCAAGACCATGCGCATCACGGCCGCGCCCTGGCGCGCCGCGCGGGCTTGGCCATACTCAGGCGAGTCATTGAAGGCCCGGGCGGCTTCGACCGACGCAAACTTCAGCAGTACGACACGGCCGGGCGTCCAGTCGCCTTCCAGCACCTCGACCTTGCCACCGCGCACGCAGACTTCGGCGCCATGGGCTTGCATCGCGGCCGAGGAGAATTTCTTGTACTCCTCGTACTGCGCGGGGTTGGTGACCTGGACGTTGGCAAGGATGTAGGCAGAAGGCATTGCGATCAGCGGCTGAAGTCGTTCCGGTGAAGCGACTTCTCCTCAGCAGGAGAAGTCATTTTCTAGAAGGGGTTGGGTCTTGACCACGCGGTCCAGCGCAACGAGTTGCTCCAGCAGCGTTCGCATGTGTTGCAGCGGCACTGCGTTGGGCCCGTCGGACCAGGCCTCTGCCGGACGCGGATGGGTTTCCATGAAGAGACCGGCCACGCCCGCGCCTACGCCGGCGCGGGCCAGGACTGGCACCATTTCGCGGGCGCCGCCGCTGCTCGTGCCCTGACCACCGGGCTTTTGCACCGAGTGGGTCACGTCGAACACCACCGGCGCGCCGGATTTACGCATCTCGGCCAGGCTGCTCATATCGGCCACAAGGTTGTTGTAGCCGAAGCTCACGCCGCGCTCGCAGGCCAGGAAGCGGTCTTCCGACAGGCCAGCTTCGCGAGCCGCATCGCGCGCCTTGTCGATGACGTTCTTCATGTCCCAGGGCGCGAGGAACTGACCCTTCTTAATGTTCACCGGCTTGCCAGACTTGGCCACTGCGCGGATGAAGTCGGTCTGGCGGCACAGGAAGGCCGGGGTCTGCAGCACGTCGACCACTGCGGCTACATCGGCCACCTGCGCTTCGTCATGCACATCGGTCAGGATGGGTAGATGCAGTTGACGGCGCACCTCGTCCAGGATCTTCAGGCCTGCCTCCAGCCCCAAGCCGCGCTTGGTGCTGCCCGACGAGCGGTTGGCCTTGTCGAAGGAGCCCTTGTAGATCAGCGGGATGCCTAGGGCTGAGCAGGCCTCCTTGAGCCGGCCGGCCACTTCCATGCTCATCTCCAGGCCCTCGATCGAGCATGTGCCAGCGATCAGGAAGAAGGGACGGTCGATTCCGACCTCAAAATCGCACAGCTTCATGGCAGGTGTTCCTTCAGGCTTGTTTGTGTTCGAGCGCCGCCTTGATAAAGGCGGTGAACAGCGGGTGCCCGTCCCAGGGTGTGGACTTGAATTCCGGGTGGAATTGCACGCCGACATACCAGGGATGGACAGAACGCGGCAACTCGACCATCTCGGTCAGTTTCTCGCGCTGGGTGATGGCCGAGATCACCAGGCCGGCCTCTTGCAGGCGGTCTAGATAGTGCTCGTTGGCCTCATACCGATGGCGATGGCGCTCGGTGACCACCGGGCCGTAGATGTCATGGGCCAGGGTGCCGGGCTTGACGTCCGAGCTCTGCGCGCCCAGACGCATCGTGCCGCCCAGATCGCTCTTCTCATCGCGTTTCTGGATCGTGCCGTCGGCGTCCTGCCATTCGTCGATCAAGGCGATCACCGGGTTGGGAGTCTCGGGCTCGAACTCCGTCGAATTGGCGCCAGCCAGGCCGGCCATATGGCGGGCGTACTCGATGGTCGCGACCTGCATGCCCAAGCAGATACCCAGATAAGGCACCTTGTGCTCGCGGGCGTACTTGGCCGCCAGGATCTTGCCCTCGACGCCGCGCTTGCCGAAGCCACCCGGCACCAGGATGGCGTCGTACTGGCCGAGCTGATCGATGTTGTCGGGCGTCAGCAGCTCCGAGTCCACATACTCGATCTTCACGCCCGAATGGTTGTGGATGCCGGCGTGGCGCAGTGCCTCGTTGAGCGATTTGTAGGAGTCGCTCAGATCGGTGTACTTGCCGCACATGGCGATCGTGACATGTTTGGTCGGATGCTCAACCTCGTGCACCAGGGTGTCCCAGCGCTTGAGGTCGGCGGACTTCGTGTTGAGCTGCAGCTTGGTGCAAATCAGCTGGTCCAGACCCTGCTCGTGCAGCATGCGCGGCACCTTGTAGATGGTGTTCACGTCCCACATCGAGATCACACCGTACTCGGCCACATTGGTGAACAGCGAGATCTTCTCGCGCTCATCGTCCGGGATGCGGCGGTCGGCGCGGCACAGAAGCGCGTCCGGCTGGATGCCGATCTCGCGCAGCTTCTGCACCGTGTGCTGGGTCGGCTTGGTCTTGAGCTCACCGGCCGCGGCGATCCAGGGCACATAGGTCAGGTGCACGAACGCGACATTGTTCGGGCCTGCCTTCAGGCTCATCTGGCGAGCCGCTTCGAGGAAGGGCAGGGATTCGATATCGCCGACCGTGCCGCCGATCTCGACGATGGCCACATCGACGGCATCCGGCGTGCCCTGGCCGGCGCCGCGACGGATGAAATCCTGCATCTCATTGGTGATGTGGGGGATCACCTGGACGGTCTTGCCCAGGTAGTCGCCGCGGCGTTCCTTCTCCAGCACCGACATATAGATCTGGCCGGTGGTGAAGTTATTGCTCTTCCTCATCCGCGTGGTGATGAAGCGCTCGTAGTGGCCCAGGTCCAGATCGGTTTCGGCCCCGTCATCGGTGACGAAGACCTCGCCATGCTGGAAGGGCGACATAGTGCCCGGATCCACGTTGATGTAGGGATCGAGCTTGATCAGGGTGACCTTGAGGCCGCGCGATTCGAGGATGGCAGCCAGTGAGGCCGATGCGATGCCCTTGCCGAGTGAGGACACCACACCGCCTGTGACGAAGACGTACTTGGTCATGTCTTGCAGCGCCCGTGCAAGAACGCTGTGGTGGTAAAGCGTGATTATAGCGAGGCGGCTCGCGCTGCCCGGAGCTCGTCGAGCATTTGCAGTACCAAGGCGGCCGTGTCGTCGGGTCGCTCGAAGGGATAGAGGTGGCTGCCTTCCATCCAGCGGAAATGCTGGCGTGCCAGCGCCTTCGAGGCGGCGGCCCCAGCCTGGCGCAGTTCTTCAGACTGTGTGCCGGCGACAAAGCCGATCGGGCAGCGCGGCGGGTACCGGCGCAGCAGGGCTGGCAGATGATGAGGCAAGGTGTTGTAGATGCGGGTCTCGATCTCGCGCTGAAAGGTCAGCCGGGTCTTGTCTGCGTGCTCCTCGAAGCCGCTGGCCACATAGTCGGCCAGCACCCGCGGGTCCCAGCGGGCGAACTTGTGCTTGGCGGCGAAGTGCTCCTGCACCGCCGCCCGCGTCGGCCATTCATGGCGGCGGTGGCTGGAGATCTTGCCGGGCGAGATGCGGGGCATCAGCCGCGTCGCCTTGGCCATGCGCACGCTGTGGGCGCGCCAGCCGCTGACGACTGGACTGTCCAGCATCAGCAGGCCTTCGACCAGATCGGGCCGGCGGCAGGCCACCAGCAGACTCAGCATGCCGCCCAGCGAATGGCCGGCCAGCATGACCGGGCCGCTGGGTTTGATCTCGCGCTCGATGAAGTGAATCAGTTGATCGCGCAGATGCGGCCAGTTGCTTGTGACCGGGTAGGCCGGGTCATGGCCAATACGGGGCAGGGCATGGACATCCCAGCCGGCCGCGCGCCAGGCCTCGAACAGAACCCGGTAGCAGCCGGCGCCAAAGCCATTGGCGTGGGAGAAGACGAGCGTGCCTTGATTCATATGCAGCGAGTCTTTCGCCAAAAAACCAGGGTCTTGGGCGCGGCGGCGAGGGTCATGTCTTGCTGAGTTTCTTCAATCGGTACAGCGCGTCGAGCGCCTCGCGCGGGCTCAGTGCGTCGGGATCCAGATCTTGCAATGCCCGCAGGGCCGGGCTGGTCGCATCGGCGACAGCGGCAACAGGCTCGGGCGGTGTGGCGAACAGATCGATCTGCGCCTCGTCTTCGCAGGCCTTGGCCTCCAGTGCCTCGAGCGTGGCCCGCGCCTGGCGCACCAGGCTGGCGGGCATGCCGGCCAGCCGCGCCACCTGCACGCCGTAGCTGCGGCTGGCCGGGCCGGCTTGCAACTCGTGCAGAAAAACGATGTCGTCGCCGCTCTCGACCGCACCGACATGGCTGTTGAGCGCGCCGGCATGCTTGGCCGGGAACTCGGTCAGCTCGAAATAATGGGTCGCAAACAGCGTGAACGCGCGGCTCTTGTCATGCAGATGGCTGGCGATGGCGCCGGCCAGCGCCAGGCCGTCGAAGGTCGAGGTGCCGCGCCCGATCTCGTCCATCAGCACCAGCGACTGCTCGGTCGCGCTGTGCAGGATGGCGGCAGCCTCGGTCATCTCCAGCATGAAGGTAGATTGCGCATTGGCCAGATCGTCGGCCGCGCCGATGCGGGTGTGGATTGCGTCCATCGGTCCAAGTCGGCAGCTGGTGGCCGGCACATAGGAGCCTATGGCGGCCAGCAGGCTGATCAGGGCCACCTGGCGCATGAACGTGCTCTTGCCGCCCATATTCGGGCCGGTGATGATCAGCATGCGGGTGCGGGCGTCGAGTCGGCAGTCATTGGCCATGAACTCGCCGGCGCCGGTCTCACGCAGCCGCATCTCGACAACCGGATGCCGGCCGGCACCGATCTCGATGCAAGGCTGGCTGACGAACTCGGGCCGACACCAGCGCAGGCTGGCGGCCCGCTCGGCCAGTGCCGCCAGCGCGTCCAAGCTGGCCAGCGCCCGGCCCAGCGCGGTCAGCGGCTGCAGCTCCTCCACCAGATGGTCGATCACTGCCTCATAGAGCAGCTTCTCGCGCGCCAGCGAGCGCTCCTGGGCCGACAGCGCCTTGTCCTCGAAGGCCTTCAGCTCGGGCGTGATGTAGCGCTCGGCATTCTTCAAGGTCTGGCGGCGCTGGTAGTCCATCGGCACCTTGTCGATCTGGCCCTGGGTGACCTCGATATAGAAGCCATGCACCTTGTTGAACTGCACGCGCAGATTGGCGATGCCGGTACGGGCGCGCTCGCGCGCCTCCAGGTCCAGGAGGAAGGCGTCGCAGTTCTGGCTGATGCCACGCAGCTCGTCGAGTTCGGCGTCGAAGCCGGCGGCAATCACACCACCGTCGCGCAATAGCACGGCCGGCTCCTCGGCGATGGCGCGACTCAGCAGTTCTTGGATATGCGGCGAGGCGGCCAGCCCCTCGGCCAGTTGGTCGATCAGCGGCGCGCCGCTGGGCAAGGTCTGGGCCAGCTCAGGCAGTATCTGCAGGGTCGCGCGCAGGCCGGTCAGCTCGCGCGGACGCACCTGGCGCAGCGCGACGCGAGCGGCAATGCGCTCGACATCGCAGACATGGCGCATGGCTTCGCGCAGCGGCTCGGGGCTGGCCGCCAGCAGGCTGGCAATCGCCTGATGCCGGGCTAGCGCCTCGCCGCGCTCGCGCCGCGGGTGCAAGAGCCAGTGGCGCAGCGCGCGGCTGCCCATGCCTGTGCGGCAGCTGTCGAGCACCGACAGCAGGGTCGGCGAACTCTCGCCGCGCAAGGTCTGGGTCAGCTCCAGATTGCGCTGGGTGGCCGGTGGCAAGTCCAGCAGGTCGCTGCTGCGCTGCACCTGCAGGCTCTTCACATGGGCCAGCGCCCGACCCTGTGTGTGTTCGGCATAGCTCAGCAGCGCGGCCGCGGCGGCATGGGCCGTGTTCAGCGCCTGCGCATTGAAGCCTGCCAAGCTGGCCACGCCCAGTTGCTCGCAGAGCTTGCGCACGCCCAGCGCGGTGTCGAACTGCCAGCTCGGCCGGTTCGTGATCGGCAGCCGCGCAGCCAGTACGCCGGCGGGCTGGCGCTCGCGGTCCACCAGCACCTCGGCCGGGCTCATGCGGGCCAGCCAGGACGGCAGCTCGCGCTCACTGCATTCGGCCAGACCCAGCTCTCCCTTGGTAAGCGACAGCCAGGCCAAGCCCAAGCTCTTTCCTTGGGCGGCAACGGCCAGCAGGATGGAGTCCTGCTTGTCGGCCAGCAGCTCGGTGTCCGTGACCGTGCCTGGCGTGACCACGCGCACGACCTTGCGCTCGACGGGCCCCTTGGCCGTGGCCACATCGCCGACCTGCTCGGCAATTGCGACTGCCTCGCCCAGCTTGATCAGCTTGGCCAGATAGCTCTCCAGCGCGTTTACCGGCACCCCGGCCATCACGACTGGCTGGCCGGCGCTCTGGCCCCGCGTGGTCAGCGTGATGTCCAGCAGCGCATTGGCCTTGCGGGCGTCGTCGAAAAAGACCTCGTAGAAGTCGCCCATGCGGAAGAACACCAGCACATCGGGGTACTCGGCCTTGATGCGCAGGTATTGCGCCATCACCGGGGTGTGGGCCGAAAAGTCCTGAGGGGCGGCGACAGAAATCTGGCTCATGAGTAGGTGGTCTGGAAATGAACAAAGCCCTCGGGCGAGGGCTTTGCAGGGGCTCTGAGCGGGAGTTTAGGTCAGCTTCAGGCAGTGTCGCCCTCACTGCCCTTCTTGATGCGCACCGAGGCGCGCTTCTTCGGCGCGGCGGCGACATCGGCAGCCACGACATCGGCAGCGCTGGGCTTGGCTTCTGCGGCTTCCTCTTCAGCCTTGATCACGCGGCTGTAGGGCGCCAGGATGGGCACCAACTGGCCGTAAATCTTGGGGCTGCCAGCGAGCACTTCGCGCTGGTTCATGAAGTCGGACTCACCGGTGAAGTTGCCGATCAGGCCACCGGCCTCGGTGATGATCAGCGAGCCGGCGGCCACGTCCCAGGGGTTCAGACCGGTCTCGAAAAATGCGTCGTAATAGCCGGCGGCTACGTAGCAGAGGTCCAGCGCGGCCGCGCCCGGGCGGCGCAAGCCGGCGCACAAGGGCATGATCTCCTCAAACATCTTCAGATAGCGCTTGAAGTTGTCGCCACGGCGGAAGGGGAAGCCGGTGCCAATCAGCGCGTCGCTCATGCGGGTGCGCTTGGAGACGCGCAGGCGGCGGTCGTTGAGGAAGGCACCGCGGCCCTTGGTCGCGTAGAACAGGTCGTTGCGCGTCGGGTCGTAGACCACAGCCTGCTGCACCACGCCGCGATGTGCCAGCGCGATCGACACGCAGTACATCGGCAAGCCGTGGATGAAGTTGGTCGTGCCGTCCAGCGGATCGATGATCCAGACGAACTCGGAGTGCTTGGCGCCATGCTCGCGACCCGACTCCTCGGCCAGGATGCCGTGGTCGGGGTAGGCTTGCAGCAGGATCTCGATGATGGCGTTTTCCGCCGCCTGGTCCACCTCGGTCACGAAGTCATTGGGCGACTTGGTGTTGATCTTCAGGATGTCGAGGTCCAGGGACGCGCGGTTGATGATGGAACCTGCTGCGCGCGCCGCCTTGATGGCGACATTTAGCATGGGATGGAGAGCAACTTGCGTCATGCGTGGTGAACCTGCAAACGAATTGGGGGGTGGACTGGCGAAAGGAAAGAGCGTTGCGATACGAGGGGCGATGCCCTGGCCGCAGATAATCCGACATTTTAGCCGAGACCGGCAAGGGGCACCGTGGATTCCACACGATTCATCCTGATTGAGACCAGCCACCCGGGCAATGTGGGGGCCGCCGCCCGGGCAATGAAGGTGATGGGTTTCGCCGAGCTGGTGCTGGTGCGGCCGCGTTTTGCTGATGTCTTGTGCCAGGAGGACACGGTGGCGATGGCCAGCGGGGCGGCCGATATCTTGGCCCGGGCTCGCGTCGTCACGAGTCTGGAGGAGGCGCTGGACGGTGTCACCTTCGCCTGCGCCACCGCGATGACACCGCGCGATTTCGGCCCGCCGACGCGTGAGCCGCGTGCCCTGTTCGCCGAGCTGGCCCTGGCGCAGCACAAGATCGGCTTGGTGTTCGGCTCCGAGCGTTACGGCATGAGCAACGAGGACGTCTACCGCTGCCATGCGGTGCTATCGATCCCGACCCATCCCGACTACGGCTCGCTGAACCTGGCCCAGGCCGTGCAGCTGCTGGCCTATGACCTGCGCCAGGCGCTGGGCGGCTTCGCCGTGCAGGCACGCACGGCCGACCCCGAGCTGGCCGATGCCCAGGCTGTGCAGGGCCTGCTGAGCCATCTGCAGGCCTCGTTGGAGGCGATCGGCTTTCTGGACCCGGCTGCACCGCGCAAGCTGATGCCGCGGCTCAACCAGCTCTTCAACCGCGCGCAGCTGACCCGCGAGGAGGTCCATATCCTGCGCGGCATCGCGCGTCAGATGGTCAAGCCCCGCGCCAGCGAGGATTGAGCGCGGCCGCTAAACTGTTTGGCCACTTCTCCATGATTTCCAATGTTCCAGCGCCTTCGCGAAGACATCGCCTGCATTCTTGAGCGAGACCCCGCCGCCCGTTCGGCCTGGGAGGCGCTGACCTGTTATCCGGGTCTGCATGCGCTGGTGCTGCACCGCCGCGCCCACTGGTGCTGGACCCATGGCCTGAAATGGCTGGGGCGCTTCATCTCGCACTGCGGTCGCTTCCTGACCGGCATCGAGATCCATCCCGGCGCGACCATAGGCCGCAAGGTCTTCATCGACCATGGCATGGGGGTTGTGATCGGTGAGATGGCCGAGATCGGCGATGGCTGCACCATCTACCAGGGCGTGACCCTGGGCGGCACGGCCCTGATCAAGGGCGCAAAGCGCCACCCGACCCTAGAGGCCGGCGTCATCGTTGGCGCCAATGCCTGTGTGCTGGGCGGCTTCACAGTGGGGGCTGGTGCGCGCATCGGCTCGTTGGCCGTGGTCACGAAACCGGTGCCGCCGGGCGCCACTGCGGTGGGCAACCCGGCGCGCATCATTGAGGCCAAAGCAGATGCCGAGCGCGAGGCCCAGGCGGCCAGGATGGGATTCTCGGCCTATGGCGTAACGCAGAGCGACGACCCCTTGTCCCAGGCCCTGCGCGGGCTGATTGACAACGCCTCGGGCCAGGACCACCAGATCGCGCTGCTCTGGCAGGCCATCGAGACTCTTTCCAAGGTGCGCAGCTCAGACAAGGACTGTGTGCCCTCGGATGCGGCCCGTACCGAGTGTTTCGAGGCTGCCAAGCTCAATCAGCTGATCGGCAAGTAGGGCAGGCTCAGCCAGGCCATGCTTGACATGGCATGGACTTCGACAGGGGGGGGCGGCCGGTCCCCAGGGACTGGCTATATTCCCGTCTCAATGATGATGACCATGGTCGCCGTGTGCGTGGCCATGGGCCACTTCCTCGGCGCTGGCCGCGCGCACCGAGACCACCTTGACGGTGACCTTCAGGCTCATGCCGGCCAGTGGGTGGTTGCCGTCCAGGATCACGGTATCGCCCTTGATCTTGACGACGTTGAAGAGTTGAAACTCGCCCTCGGCCTCGCGCAGCTCCAATTGGCCGCCGACCTTGACGCCCGGCGGGAAGTCCTTCTTGGCGATGCTGCGCAACAGGCTCTCATCGCGCTCGCCGAAGGCAGTCTCGGGCGTCAGGTTCAGCGTGATCAGGAAGCCGGCCTCCTGTCCCATCAAGGCGTCTTCGACGGCCGGCAAGGTGTTGCCATAGCCGCCAATCAGGCAGGCCATGGGCTCCTTCGATTCCTCGATCAGCTTGCCTTTGGCATCCGCCACCTTCAGCTTCAAGGTGGCAATGGTGTCTTTCTGGATCTTCATGGGTTTGTCGGCTTCTTCAGCGCGGATTTCGGACGGAAGGCCTTGCAGACCTCGTCGCGGGTTTCGAGATAGGGGCCGCCGATCAGGTCGATGCAATAGGGCACGGCCGCAAAAATGCCGCTCGCGCCAGCATGGCCTGCCAGGGTCTCCGCGATGGCCTTAGGCTGGCCCGGCAGATTGATGATCAGGCTCTGGCCGCGTATCACCGCGACCTGGCGCGACAGGATGGCGGTGGGCACGAAATGCATTGAAATCTGGCGCATCTGCTCGCCAAAGCCCGGCATTTCGCGGTCTGCCACGTCCAGCGTGGCTTCCGGGGTTACATCGCGCAGGGCAGGGCCTGTGCCGCCAGTGGTCAGCACCAGATCGCACTTGGCCTCGTCGACCAGTTCACGCAAGGTCGCCGCAATCAACGGGCGCTCGTCAGGGATCAGGCGAGGCTCGAAGTGGATGGGGTTCAGCAGCGCGGCCGTGAGCCAGCCCTGCAGCGCCGGCAGGCCCTTATCTTCGTAGGCGCCGCTGGAGGCGCGGTCGCTGATCGAGACAATGCCGATGCGGACCGCCTGCTCACTCATCGGTCGGCTCCACGCGCAGTTGCTCGGTCTTGATCAACTGGAACAGCTCGCGGAAGGCGCGGCCACTGCGCTGCTCGGGTGCCGCAGCGGCATCCTTGCGAGCCGCGCGCACCAGGCTGCGCAGCTGCTGCACATCGACCTCGGGATGCTCGCTGACAAAGGCTTGCAATTCATCATCGCTGGCCAGCAGGCGTTCTCGCCAGCGCTCGCTCTGGTGAAGGGCCAGGCTGTCTTTGGCATGGCCCAGCTTGAAAGCGGCCACGGCCTCCTTGATCGGCTCGGGGTCGACCTTGCGCATCAGCTTGCCGATGTACTGCATCTGGCGGCGCCGGGCCTCGTGGGCGGTGATCTTCTTGGCGGCCTTGACGGCGTCGAGCAGGATTTCTGGCAGGCCCAGCGGGGCGACGCGGTCGGCCGGCAGGGTCAGCAAATCCTCGCCCAGCGACTGGAGCTCATGGGAGTCCTTCTTCTTCTGGGTCTTGCTGGGACGGTCGTAGAAGTCGTCGTCGTCCGGAATGTTCTCTTCTTGGGGGTAGGTCATAAGGCTCTCTGATCAGGCGGGCAGCGCCGGCGCCCGTATGATTGTCGCCCACAACCGATCTCCCGCGCCCCGCCCCTCCATGCCCAAGTCCACCCCCGCCCCCGTCCCCACCGCCGAAGCCGGCTTCGCCTACAGCCAGGAACGATTCCGCGAGCTGGTCGACGAGGTGCTGGCCGAAGCCAAGCGCCTGGGCGCCAGCGACGCCGGCGCCGAGGTTTCCGAGGGCTGCGGCCTGTCGGTCTCGGTGCGCAAGGGCGAGCTGGAGAATGTTGAGCGCAATCGTGACAAGTCGCTGGGCATTTCGGTCTATGTGGGCCAGCGCCGCGGCAACGCCAGTACCTCGGACTTCTCGGCCAAGGCGCTGCAGGACACCGTGCGCGCGGCCTTCGACATTGCCCGCTTTACTGCCGAAGACCCGGTGGCCGGCCTGCCCGACGAGCAAGACCTGTCCCTCGACGCCACAGCTCGCCCCGAGCTGGACCTGTTTCACCCTTGGGCCATCGATGCCGAGGGCGCGGCCGCGCTGGCGATGCGCTGCGAGGCCGCCGCGCTGAGTACCGACAAGCGCATCACCAATTCCGAAGGCGCGGCCGTGTCGGCCCAGCAGTCGCACTTCTTCTCCGGTAACAGCCGGGGATTCCGCGGTGGCTACGCCAGCTCGCGGCACTCGCTCTCGGTCGCGCCGATTGCCGGTCGCGGCGCCGGCATGCAGCGCGACTCCTGGTACAGCTCGATGCGCGATGCCGCCGAGTTGGCCGCGCCGGAGGCCGTGGGGCGTTATGCCGCCGAGCGCGCGCTATCGCGCCTGAAGTCGCGCAAGGTGAAGACCGCCGAAGTGCCGGTGCTGTTCGAGAGCACGGTCGCGGCCGGTCTGCTGGGCGCGCTGGTGCAGGCGACCAGTGGCGGCGCGTTGTATCGCAAGGCCAGCTTCCTGCTCGACAGTCTGGGCAAGCCGGTGCTGGCCGAGCACCTGGACATCAGCGAGGATCCGCATGAGTTGAAGGGCAAGGGCAGCTCGCCGTTCGACGACGAGGGCGTGATCACGCGGCCGCGTCAGGTCGTCGAGGCCGGCGTGCTGCAGGGCTATTTCCTGTCCACTTATTCAGCGCGCAAGCTGGGCCTGCGCACCACCGGCCATGCCGGCGGTTCGCACAATCTGCGATTGACGAGTCGCTGGACCGCGCCGGGCGATGACCTGAAGACCATGCTGCGCCGTATGGGCCGGGGCCTGTTTGTGACCGAGCTGATGGGGCAGGGCGTCAACTACGTGACCGGCGACTACTCGCGCGGCGCCAGCGGCTACTGGGTCGAGAACGGCGAGATTGCCTACCCCGTGCATGAGGTGACGATTGCCGGCCACCTGCCCGAGATGTTCCGACAGATCGTCGGTGTCGGTACCGATGCCTACACTGTCGGCAGCAAAACCATTGGCTCGGTGCTCATCGCCCGGATGAAGCTGGCGGGCAGTTGAGGAAGGTTGTGCGCTGAGCGCGCATCTGGTGTCACGAGCACGCACGGCGTCAGCTTTCTGAAAGCCGCGCCGTGGTGCAATGATCAGTTGCATTGCAGCGCTCACGGGGTGCTGCCGGGCATCGGGGACAAGACCGGCCGTAGGCCGAGACTGCCGCTATAAAACAGTCGGCGCAATGGCTGCGCCCACCACTGAGGAGTTCAAGATGGAACGTCGTTCCTTTGTCAAGCAGGCCGGTCTGGCCGGTGTGTTGGCGGCGGGCACTGCGCCCGCTTTCGTGCAAGCGCAGGCGAATATTCGCTGGCGCCTGGCATCCAGCTTCCCGAAATCGCTAGACACTATTTACGGCGGTGCCGAGGTGTTTGCCAAGCAGGTCAGCGACATGACCGGCGGCAAGTTCCAAATCTCGGTGCATTCGGGTGGTGAGCTGATGCCGGCCTTCGGTGTGGTCGACGGCGTGCAGAACGGCACGGTCGAGATGGCGCATACGGTGCCCTACTATTTCTTCGGCAAGGACGAGACCTTCGCCATCGGCGGTGCGATCCCCTTCGGCCTCAATTCGCGCCAGATGACGGCATGGATGTATGAGGGTAATGGTCTGAAGCTGATGCGCGAGTTTTATCGCAACTACAACATCATCAACTTCCCGGGCGGCAACACCGGTGCGCAGATGGCCGGCTGGTACCGCAAGGAGATCAAGTCCACCGCCGATCTGAAGGGCCTGAAGTTCCGTGTCGGCGGCTTCGCCGGCAAGGTGATCGAGCGCATGGGTGGGGTGCCGCAGAACATCCCCGGCGGCGAGCTGTACCAGGCGCTGGAGAAGGGCACGATCGATGCGGCCGAGTGGGTCGGCCCTTACGACGACCAGAAGCTGGGCTTCCACAAGGTGGCGCCGTTTTATTACTACCCTGGCTGGTGGGAGGGCGGTCCGCAGATCGACTTCTTCATCAACAACAAGGCATACGACGCGCTGTCGCCCGAGTACAAGGCCATCATAGAGGCGGCCTCCTCGCACGCCCATGTGGACATGCAGGCCAAGTACGACGGCCGCAACCCGGGCGCGCTGCGCCAACTGGTGGCCGCCGGTACCAAGTTGCAGCGCTTCCCGAAGGACGTGCTGGACCTGGCCTTCAAGGAATCGATGGCGCTTTACAGCGATCTGTCGGCCAAGAATCCGAACTGGAAAAAGGTCTACACCGACTACGCCAATTTCCGCCGCGAGCAGACCCTGTGGTTCCGCTTTGCCGAATCCGGCTTCGACGACTTCATGCAGGCACAGAAGCTCTGACGCTGACCCCGCATGGCTCTACGGCCCCGCCTTGTGCGGGGTTTTTTTTCGTCCCTGTTGTGCAAGCCTCGGGTTCCCCCTGCCGTTCGGGCGCAAGGCGCACAAATAGAATCAACCAGCACATGCTGTGTGAGTCAATAACAGGAGACTATTGATGAAAAGACGTTCATTCGTGGGCCACGCCGGTCTGGCTGGAGTGTTGGCGGCAGGGGCTGCTCCGGCCGTGGTGCAAGCACAGGCGCAGATCCGATGGCGCCTCGCTTCGAGCTTCCCCAAGGCTCTGGACACCATCTACGGTGCTGCCGATGTGTTTGCCCGCAAGGTCAAGGAGATGTCGGGCGGCAAGTTCGAGATCTCGGTGCATGCCGGCGGTGAGCTGATGCCGGCCTTCGGCGTGGTCGACGGGGTGCAGAACGCGACGGTGGAGATGGCGCACACGGCGCCTTACTACTTCTTCGGCAAGGATGAGACCTTTGCGCTGGGCTGCGCCATCCCCTTTGGCCTGAACAGCCGCCAAATGACGGCATGGCAGTACGAGGGCAATGGCCTGAAGCTCATGCGTGAGTTCTATGCCAAATACAACATCATCAGCTTTCCGATGGGCAATACCGGCGCGCAGATGGGCGGCTGGTATCGCAAGGAAATCAAATCGGTGGCGGATATCAAGGGCCTGAAGATGCGCATCGGCGGCTTTGCCGGGCGTGTCCTGGAGCGCCTGGGCGGGGTGCCGCAAAACATCCCCGGCGGCGAGATCTACCAGGCGCTGGAGAAGGGCACGATCGACGCCACCGAATGGGTCGGTCCTTACGATGACCAGAAGCTGGGCTTCAATAAGGTGGCGCCGCATTACTACTATCCCGGCTGGTGGGAGGGCGGCCCGCAGCTGGACCTCTACATCAACACCAAGGCCTATGAGGGGCTGTCCGCCGAGTACAAGGCCATCGTCGAGTGCGCGGCCGCCTATGCCCACACGGAGATGCAGGCCAAGTACGACGCGCGCAACCCGGCCGCACTGCGCCAGTTGGTGGCTGCGGGCACCAAGCTGCAGCGCTTCCCCAAGGACGTGATGGATGCGGCCTTCAAGGAGTCGATGGCGGTCTACAGCGAGTTGTCGGCGAAGAATCCGAACTGGAAGAAGGTCTACGACGACTACGCCAAGTTCCGCAGCGAGCAGAACCTGTGGTTCCGCTTTGCCGAAGCCGGCTTCGACGACTTCATGCAGCAGCAAAAGCTCTGATCGGCCGCCAGGCCACTGAACCCGCCGGAATGCAGATCCCGGCGGGTTTTTTTTGGCACCCATGAAAAAGCCGCCCTGGCTTGCGTCGGGGCGGCTTGTTGGGCTTGGCGGTACTTGCGGCCGCTGATGAGACTCAGGGCTGGCTGGCGGGGGCGCTGGCCGGCTCGCCGAACAGCTTGCTGGCGTCCATCTCGGTGTTGTCCGCATTGGTGTCGGGCTGGAACTCGATCTCCACCGAGTTCGGGTCGACCTTGACGCTGTTGTCCATGCCGCCGGTCACCAGGCTCGGGTAGGCCACGATCACCGCCACCATGATCAGCTGCAGCACGATGAAGGCGATCGAGCCCTTGTAGATCTGGGCTGTGCTGACCGCCGGGATGGTTTCGTTGGTGATGCGGTCCTTGTAGTCCTTCTTGGCCGCGACGCTGCGCAGATAGAACAGCGCAAAGCCGAAGGGCGGGGTCAGGAAGGAGGTCTGCAGATTCATCGCCAGGATCACGCCGAACCAGATCATCACCATATCGGGTGACATGCCGGGCACCAGGGCCGGCAAGATCTTCTCGGCGACCGGTACCAGGATGGGCACGACGATGAAGGCGATCTCGAAGAAGTCGATGAACATGCCCAGCACGAAGACCAGCAGGTTCACGACGATCAGAAAGCCCAGCGCGCCGCCGGGCAGGGCGGCAAACAGGTGCTCGACCCAGATATGGCCGTCGGCGGCGTTGAAGGTGAAGCTGAAGACTGTGGAGCCGATCAGGATGAACAGCACGAAGCAGGACAGGCGCGCGGTGTTGTCCAGCGCTTGCTTCATCAGGCCCAGGCCCAGGCGGCCACGGCTGACCGCCATGATGAGAGCGCCGACGGCGCCCATGGCGCCGCCCTCTGTGGGGGTGGCCACACCCAAGAAGATCGTGCCCAGCACCAGAAAGATCAGCACCAGCGGCGGGATCAGCACAAAGGTAACTTGGCCGGCCAGGCGCGACAGCAGGCCGAGCTTGAAGAGTTTGTTGATGCCGGCGAGGAACAGGGCCAGGAAGGCTGCAATCGTCATCGACAAGATCAGTACCTCGTCGCCTGGTGCGGGCATCTGGCGCTGCAGCAGCGG
The DNA here is from genome assembly GCF_026241155.1 of Paucibacter sp. PLA-PC-4. Classification (GTDB taxonomy): domain Bacteria; phylum Pseudomonadota; class Gammaproteobacteria; order Burkholderiales; family Burkholderiaceae_C; genus Roseateles_E. The sequence goes on along the minus strand of NZ_JAPFGP010000004.1, from coordinate 275,112 downwards.
GTTGATGATGGCCTCGTGGTTCTGGGCCCACAGCCAGCCGGCGCCGGCGCAGACCAGCAGCAGCACGAGCAGCGATTTGTGGCCGCTGGCACCGTTGCTTTCGCGGTAGATGCGGGCCTCTGGAGGCAGGGCAGGCACCCAGCTCGGCTTGACGATGGCCACGCCGGCGATAAACAGCAGGTACAGGCCCACCAGCAGCAGGCCGGGCACCAGCGCGCCGGCATACATATCGCCTACCGAGCGGCCCATCTGGTCAGCCAGCACGATCAGCACCAACGAGGGCGGGATCGCCTGCGCCAGCGTGCCGGAGGCGGTGATGGTGCCGGTGGCGATGGTGCGGTTGTAGCCGTAGCGCAGCATGATGGGCAGCGAGATCAGGCCCATCGAGATCACGGCCGCAGCCACGACGCCGGTGGTGGCTGCCAGCAGCGCGCCAACCAGGATCACCGCCACGGCCAGACCGCCGCGCAGCGGGCCGAACACCTGGCCCACCGTTTCGAGCAGGTCCTCGGCCATGCCGGAGCGCTCGAGGATGATGCCCATGAAGGTGAAGAAGGGGATGGCCAGCAGGGTGTCGTTCTGCATGATGCCGAACACCCGCAGCGGCAGGGCCTGGAACAGGTTGGAGCCGAACAGCCCCACCTCCATGCCGACGAAACCGAACAGCAGTCCGGTGGCGGCCAGGCCGAAGGCGACCGGGATGCCGGTCAGCAGGAAAAAGAACAGGCCCGCAAACATCAGCGGGACAAAGTTCTGGGTCACGAACTCGATCATCAGTTGGCTCCTCGGGCCTTGCGCTCTGCGGCGGCGGCCAGTTCCTCGGCCAACAGTTCTTCGTCACTCTTCTCGTGTTCGACCGAGAAAGGCTCGGCGCGATGGCCGGTCAGGAAGCCGATGCGCTTGATCAGCTCGGAGGCGCATTGCAACAACAGGATGGCGAAGCCGGCCGGGATCAGCAGCAGCACCGGCCAGCGGATCAGGCCACCGGCGTTCTGGCTCATCTCGCCCGACACCCAGGCGCGTTGGAACAGCGGCCAGGACAGCTCGATCATGATCACGCTCAAGGGGGCGATGAAGATCAGAATGCCGAGGATGTCGATGATGGCGTTGGTCTGCTTGGACAGCTTGGAGGAGATGAAGTCGATGCGCACATGGGCGTTCTTCATGAACACGTAGCCCACGCCGAGCATGAACACGCCGGCGAACAAGTACCACTGGATTTCCAGATAGGCATTCGAGCCGATGTTGAAGGCCTTGCGCATGATGGCGTTGCCGGCACTGATCAGCACGGCGGCCAGCACCAGCCAGCGGATCGTATGGCCCAGCATGTCGCTGAACCGGTCTATGGCCTTGGAAAGGCCCAGTAAGAACTGCACGTTGACTCCTCTATCCTTTGAATGCACGGCATAGCCGCAGGCCCCGGCAGCGCGGCCCCGGGCATTCTAGGAGGAGACAAAGCGGCGAGGCCGGAGTGTTTCCCCCGGTACGTAGTTCTATCAATAGCCTTGTCGAGCTGCTGTGTATAGCTTGCTCGAACGCGCGCCCGAGCGGCAGAAGGCGAGGATGGGACGAGGAAGGCTGTCGATCAGTTGCTTGAACTGCTCGATCTCTTGCGGTGACTGGTAAGCACCGCTGACCGGCAGGTGGCGGTACTCGAGCCCTGCGGCCCGTGCGGCAGCTTCGACCTGGGCGCTGGTGGGCTGGTCCGGGCCGCCTTCAAAGTCGGGGCGGTTGTTGATCACGCTGCGAAAACCCGCTGCAGCAGCCTCGACCATGGCGGCCGGTTCCAATTGCGGGGCGACGCAGAAATCGGGGCTCAGGGCTTGAGTGGGCAGGCTCATCTTGGACTCCTTACTGGCTCAGCGCCTGCTTGACCGCGGCCGACACCAGGCCCATATCGGCCTTGCCGGCCAGCTGGGCTTTGACCGCGCCCATCACTTTTCCCATGTCACCCGGACCCTTGGCGCCCAGCTCGGCGACGATGGCATTCACGGCGGCCTGGATCTCCTCGGCGGACAAGCGCTGCGGCAGATAGGCCTCCAGCACGGTCAGCTCGGCAGCCTCCTTGTCGGCCAGATCCATGCGACCGGCTGCGGTGAACTGGCTCAGCGAGTCCTTGCGCTGCTTGATCAACTTGTCGACGATGGCCACCAGTGCCACATCGTCTACCACCACGCGCTCGTCGACTTCCTTTTGTTTGACGGCCGCCAGCAGCATGCGGATGGTCGTCAGCTTGTCGGCTTCCTTGGCGCGCATCGCGGCCTTCATGTCTTCGGTGATGCGGTCTTTCAAGCTCATATCAATTCCTTTGGTGTGACGGGCATAAGCGTCGCAGAAATAGAAAAAGCCCGCAGCAGCGTCCTGTGCGGGCTTTGTTCCGAGGGGCGGCCATGAACACTAGGTTCTGGTCGGCCCAAGACGGAGCACGGGGATGCTCAGTACAGCTTCTTGGGCAGCTGCATGCTGCGCACGCGCTTGTAGTGGCGCTTGACGGCGGCAGCCTTCTTGCGCTTGCGCTCGGCGGTGGGCTTCTCGTAGAACTCGCGGGCGCGCAAGTCGGTCAGCAGGCCCAGTTTTTCGATGGTGCGCTTGAAACGGCGCAGTGCCACATCGAAAGGCTCGTTCTCTTTGACGCGAATGGTGGTCATGAAACTATGGTTCCTTAATATGCGCTCGGTGTTCGCCAGACTCGTTATTGGTGCTTGGCCTTTCAGCCGCACTGAATGCAGAGCCTGAAGCAGAAGAATCCGGATTCTGCTTCCGAATCGACGCGCAGGGTTTGCTAGCAAAGACCGCGATTATAGCCAGGATTTCAAGACTTGGCGAGAGTTCAGGCGGAAATCACTGCCGGGGCCGTTGTCGAGGGCTCGAGCGAGCGGGCGCAGGCCGCCGCGCTGGCCCAGGCCCATTGGAAGTTGTAACCTCCCAGCCAGCCGGTCACATCGACCACCTCGCCGATGAAAAACAGGCCCGGCACGCGCTTGCTCTCCAGGGTTTGCGAGCTCAGCTCGCGGGTGTCGACGCCGCCGCGCATCACCTCGGCCTTGCGCCAGCCCTCGCTGCCGTCTGGCTTGAGCTGCCAGGCCTGCAGCTGGCTGGCGAGATGCTGCAAGTCCTTGTCCTTGCATTCCGCCATCGGCCGGCTTGCCTCCATCCCGAGGCGCGCCAGCCAGGCTTGGGCCAGGCGGGCCGGAAACAGCTCAGTGAGCTCATTGCCCAGCTGGCGGCGTGAGCCACTCTTGGCGGTGCGCAGAGCTTCGGCCAGATCACGTTCGGGTGCTAGATCGATCTGCAAGGCCTGACCCTCCAGCCAGTAGCTGGAGATCTGCAGAATGGCCGGGCCGCTGAGGCCGCGATGCGTGAACAGCAAGTCCTCGACGAATCGGCCGCGCTGCTTGCCGGCGCCTGTGGACACCACCACCGGCAGCGACAGGCCGGAGAGATCGGCAAACGGCGCCCACTCCTGGGCGTCGAAAGTCAGCGGCACGAGGGCGGGGCGCGGCTCGACGACGGCATGGCCCAGCTTCTTGGCCAGGCGCAAGCCCCAGTCGCTGGCGCCGATCTTGGGAATGGACAGTCCGCCACTGGCCACCACCAGCCTGGCGCTGCGCAGCGTTCCGGCACTGGTGTCGAGCTCGAAGCCGCCGCCGGCGATCGGTCTGACATCGGCCACCGTGCAGGGCTGTCGACGCTCGACGCCGCCGGCGTCGCATTCCTGCACCAGCATCTGGATGATCTGCTCGCTGGACTGGTCGCAGAACAGCTGGCCCTTGTGCTTCTCGTGGAAGGCGATGCCGTGCTTGTTGACCAGTGCGATGAAGTCCTGGGGCGTGTAGCGGGCCAGCGCCGAGCGGCAGAAGGCCGGGTTCTCCGATAGGAAGTTGGCCGGCGTCGCCTCCCGGTTGGTGAAGTTGCAGCGACCGCCCCCCGAGATGCGGATCTTTTCGGCCAGGCGTGGTGCGTGGTCGATCAGCAGGACTTTCAGGCCGCGCTGGCCGGCAATGCCCGCACAAAAGAGGCCGGCCGCACCGGCGCCGACCACGACGAGATCAAAAGTTTGCATGCGAGCACTGAGGCAGGGAAGGGCGGGTCGGCCACGAAGGCCGCAAGCTACGGATTGTAGTTTTGCCGGGCGACTTCATTTTCTCGACCATTGCCCGAGTGAGGCGGCATGAAAAACGGCGCTCTTCATTCGAGGGCCGAGGTTCTTCGCTACCATCACTCCCTTCAAGCTAGGGGGGGCTCAGCAAACAGGGGGGTGTCCCGCACTTGCCCGCATCTGCTTCGGCCCTCTACATTGCCCCATCAGCCTCGGTGCCTTGTCCTTGCCGGACATCGTGCTATTGCCAGATTTGCCAGGATTTCATGGACACCTCAGCCGCCCCGCACCCCGGTGCCTCGCCACAGGTCAGTGGCTTCGGCCATTGGCTTGCCAGCCTGCAACTCGCTGATATAGAAGTCGCGGCCGGACTGCTGGGTCTGGTCGAGCCGCTGGGTGCTTTCATGGCCGTCAAGTCCTTGGCCACCGGTCGCTACGTCTATGCCAGCGCCGGCATCAATGCGCTGTTCGAGCGCCATGACAGCAGCATCGTCGGTAGCGGCGATGGCGATCTGATGCGGGCCGACGAAGTGGTTGCGATGCGCCGGGTTGAGCAAACCGTGATGGCTCAGCGCTCGGTGGTGGTCAGCGAGCACCGGCTGGAGTTGGGCGGGCGGCGGCGCGAGTTTGCCGTCACCCGCATGCCACTGGGCGCCGAGTACCTGATCTCGATGTGGTCGGAGCGCACGGAGGAGCGCCATCGCGAGACCCATTTGCAGCGCGCGCTGAACCAGATTGAGCAGCAGCAAAAGGCGCTGGAGCAAATCCGCCGCGAGATGCAGGCCGGCAGCGGCCGCGACGAGGTCTCGGGCCTGTATCTGCGGGCCCAGTTCGATGATCAGTTGCTGCGTGAGATCGATTTGTCGACCCGTGAGCACCGCGAGTTCGCGCTGGTGCTGATCGCGCTGGATCCGGCACCGGCAGCCGTGCAGGCGCTCGGCGACGAGGCGCACCAGCGTATGCTTGAAGGGCTGGGCCGCATGCTGCGGGCCAATACCCGGGCGATGGATGCGGCCTGTCGCGTCGGCGAGCAGACTTTCGCGGTGCTCTTGTCCGGCGTCGGTCTGGCGACGGCCCATGCCCGCATGGAGCAACTGCGGCGCCAGTGCACCGCGCAGATCGTGGTGCTCAATGGCCAGGACCTGGGGCTGTCGCTGTCGATGGGGGTTGCGAGCTTCCCGCACACCGCTTCCAAGCAGGAAGAGCTGGTCGCGGCCAGCGAGACCGCGGTGCAGGAAGCGCTGCGGCGCGGCGGTAACCAGGTGGTGCTGGCGCCTATTCCTTTCGGCGCCCTAGCTTAGGCCCTTATAGAGCATGTAAGCAGCGAGCACGAAAAGCAGCATCGCGAAGGCCCGCTTCAGTTGGGCCACATTCATTGCGTGGGCAGCGCGCGCACCGAGCGGCGCCATCGTCACGCTGGCCGCAGCGATCACGAGCAGGGCCGGCATGAAGAGGTATCCGACCGCGCCCGGCAGCGCTGGCGCCAGATGCCAGCCGCCGACGACATAGCCCATTGTGTTGGCCAGCGCGATCGGGAAGCCCAGCGCGGCACTGGTCGCTACAGCGTTGTGCATCGCCACATTGCACCAGGTCATGAAAGGTACCGAGACAAAGCCCCCGCCCGCGCCGACCAGGCCAGACAGCACGCCGATGCCGGCGCCGGCGCCGATCTGGCCGGCGGTGCCTGGCATCTGCCGACTCGGCGCCGGCTTCTTGTTCAGCAGCATTTGAAAAGCAGAGAAGCTGACGAAGCCGGCAAAAAACAGCGCCAGCCAGGCGCCCTTGAGTAGGGCAAAGATGCCGGCGCCGGCGATCAGGCCACCGATCAGGATGCCTGGTGCGAGGCCACGCACCAGATCCCAGCGCACGGCACCGCGCTTGTGATGGGCGCGCACGCTGGAGATCGAGGTGAACATGATGGTGGCCATCGAGGTGGCGATTGCCATCTTGACAGCCATGTCGGCGTCGACGCCTTGCTTGGACAGCATCCAGGTCAGAATGGGCACCATCAGCATGCCGCCACCGATGCCCAAGAGGCCGGCCAGAAAGCCCGAGCACAAGCCCAGGATCAGCAACTCGATCAGCAAAACGGGATCAAAGGTCATCGGGGCTCAGGCCAGGAGTTTCAGGATCAGGGTCCATTCCGCGGCGCTGACCGGGGTGATGGAAAGACGGTTGCCGCTTTGCAGCGTGCGCATCTGGGCCAGGGCTGGCTCGGCACGCATCTCGGCCAGGCTCAGCAGTCGCGTCTTGCGCAGCAAGCGCACATCGACGTGCAGCCAGCGCGGCGTATCAGGCTTGGACTTGGCATCGAAGTAGGGGCTTGCCGGGTCAAACTGGCTCGCGTCCGGGTAGGCTTGGCTGGCCACCTCCGCCAGGCCTGCAATACCTGGCTGCGCACACGAGGAGTGATAGAACAACACGCCATCGCCCAACCGCATCCCGTCGCGCATGAAATTGCGAGCCTGGTAGTTGCGCACGCCGATCCAGGGAACGGTGCGGTCCGGTGCGGCAGCGAGATCGTCGATCGAGCACTCGTCGGGCTCGGACTTCATCAACCAGTAGTTCAAGGTGTGGAGCAGGCCCGTGCTTGTGTAAGGTGTCCACCGCGAGCCGTGAGCCGCATTCCTGAACCCGGGGATTCAGGTGGGCAAGGTCAGCCAAGCTTCGGGTTCATCTGACGCGAGACGATCACACCAACCAGGCGATGTTCCAAGCCCTTGCTCATAGAGCATCGGTCAAGGAAATATAAGACTCACGCGAACGCGATGGACGCCTACATTCTATGCGCTCAAAGCAATTGGCCGTCGTGGCCAAGGGCTTCATCGAGACGTCGAATGAGCGCTTCGAGTTCGGGGGCGGTCTGGTTCTCGTCGGCGCGTGCCGGTGTGGTGGCGGCCGGGCCATCGGCAAGCTGATAGGCCAGGTTCAACGCGGCCAGCACAGCAATACGCTCGCGCGCCTTGACCTTGCCGGCGTCGCGGATCGCACTCATCTCACGGTCCACCTGGCTAACCGCACGACTCAGCGTCGCTTCTCCACCTTCGGGGCAGCCGAGCAGATAGCTCTGGCCCATGATGGTGACTTCCATTTGCTTCATGACTTGTTCTTTCCGGACTCACTCTCGACAGGCAGCCGCTCCAGCAGCGCATCAATGCGAAGCCGTGCCGCGCCGAGGCGGGAGCGCAGGCTGTCGCGCTCCTGGCCCAGGCTTTGCACCTGCTCCTGCAGCAGCGCGTTGGTGCGCTTCAATTCATCATGGCGCAGCAGCAGGCGCTCTACCCGGTCGAGAAGATCGGTGATGCTAGGCATGGCTTCCTAAGTGAATCATGGGGCGGGATTAACGCCGATTGTAGAGGGCCCCAGCGCGCGGCCCAGATCGCACAAGGGCCTCACCTGGCATTGCCCGCACAAGGGCTTGCGAGCCTGGCAGACATAGCGGCCATGCAGAATCAGCCAGTGATGGGCGTCGACCAAATACTCGGCCGGGATGCGCTTGAGCAGGCCCTGCTCGACATCCAGCACGTTCTTGCCGGGCGCCAGGCCGGTGCGGTTGCCGAGCCGAAAGATATGCGTGTCCACCGCCATCGTTGGCTCACCGAAGGCGACATTGAGCACCACATTGGCGGTCTTGCGGCCGACGCCGGGCAGGGCTTCAAGTGCCTCTCGAGAGCGCGGCACCTGGCCGCCATGCTGCTCGAGAAGGATCTGGCAGGTCTTGTAGAGATTCTTGGCCTTGGTGCGGTACAGGCCGATGGTGCGGATGTAGCCGGCCAGGCCGTCCTCGCCGAGCGCCAGAATCTTGGCCGGCGTGTTAGCGACCGGGTAAAGCCGGCGCGTGGCCTTGTTGACGCCGACATCGGTAGCCTGGGCCGACAGCAGTACGGCGGCCAGCAGCTCGAACACGCTGCTGTATTCCAGCTCGGTCTGCGGCGAAGGGTTGGCCGCCTTCAGGGTGGCGAAGAAGGCGGCGATGTCTTGCTTGTTCATGGCGTATGCCCGAGGGCCTGAGTCTCAATCGCTTTTGCGCTGGGCCCGGGCGCGCGCCAGCGCGGCTTCTATCATGCTGCGCTTGCGGTCCAGCGCGGCTGGGTCCGTGAGCTTGCTGGCCTCGGCCAGATTGGCGAGCTTGGCCTCGGCCTTGGCCTGCAGCCGGGCCTCGTTTTCCTGTCGCGCGCGGGGAAGGCGCTGCTGATGGAAGCGGTGGCGCTGCAGGGCCTCTTCGGCCTGGGCCGCGCTCCAAGCCTGCCAGCCGGTCCGCTCGCCGCTGACATTGAGCAACGTGATGCAGTCGACGGGGCAGGCCGGCACGCAGAGCTCGCAGCCGGTGCACTGATCGTTGACGATCACATGCATGGCCTTAGGTGCACCGACGATGCAGTCGACCGGACAGGCCTTGATACACAGCGTGCAGCCGATGCACCAGTCCTCGTCGATCACCGCCAGTTGACGGGGGCCTTCCACACCATGCTCGGCGCTCAGCGGCAGCGCGGGCCTGCCGGTGATGGCGGCTAGGCGCGCAACACCCTCGGCACCGCCGGGCGGGCACTGGTTAATGCCGGCCGCGCCAGCCGCAACGGCCTGGGCATAGCTCAGGCAGTCCGGATAGCCACAGCGCGTGCACTGGGTCTGCGGCAGCGCCGCATCGATGCGGGCGACGAAGTCGGCGGTCGGGGCCAAGACGCTCAAGCGGACTTTTTGCTCCGTGTCTTGCGCGCAGGTGCGGTCAGCGGGCGGTCGTACTTGAGGATGAAATCGCGCACCTCGGGGTAGACCTTCTCGCGCCAGCGGCGGCCCGAGAAGATGCCGTAGTGGCCCGCACCGATCGCGTCATAGTGGTACTGGTGCTCGGGGGCGATGCCCGAGCACAGCTCATGCGCGGCACGGGTTTGGCCGGCGCCCGAGATGTCATCGAGCTCGCCCTCGATGGTAAGCAGGGCCGTGCCCTGGATGTCCTGCGGGCGCACCAACTGGCCCTTGACTTCCCAGGTTCCGTTGACCAGGGCGAAGTCCTGGAACACGGTCTTGATGGTGTCCAGGTAGTACTCGGCCGGCATGTCCAGAACCGCGTTGTACTCGTCGTAGAACTGACGGTGCGACTCGGCGCTGTCGTCGTCGCCTCTCACCAGGTCGAGGAAGTAGTCGTAATGCGAGCTTAGATGCCGGTCTGGATTCATCGCGACAAATCCGGTGTGCTGCAAAAAGCCGGGGTAGACCGCGCGCTGCGCACCCGGGAAATTGGTTGGCACCCGGTAGATGACATTGGTCTCAAACCAGCTGAAGCTGCGGTTCATCGCCAGATTGTTGACGGCCGTGGGGCTCTTGCGGGCGTCGATCGGGCCGCCCATCATCGTCATGCTGCGCGGCGTGGTCTCGCCCTTTGATGCCATCAGTGAGATCGCGGCCAGCACCGGCACGGTGGGCTGGCAGACGGAGATCACATGGCACTCGGCCGCACCAATATGGCGGATGAACTCTTGCACATAGGCGATGTAGTCGTCGAGATGGAAGGCGCCCTGGTCCAGAGGCACCATGCGTGCATCGGTCCAGTCGGTGATGAAGACCTTGTGATCCTTCAGCAACTGGCGCACGGTGTCGCGCAGCAGCGTGCTGTGGTGACCCGACAGTGGCGCCACCACCAGCACAGTTGGCTGATCCTTCATCTTGGCCAGCACGGCCAGATCATCGGTGTATCGCTTGAAGCGCAGGAGCCGGCAAAAAGGCAGCTCGACCGGCACCAGCTCCTGCACCGCCACCTCGATCCCGTCGACCTCGACGCCGCGAATCCCGAACTCGGGCTTCTCATAGTCCTTGGCCAGCCGGTGCATCAGATCCAGCCCGGCCGAGACCCGATGGGCCATCGGGCCATGCGCGAAGGGCGAGAGCGGATGGCTGTAGAGCTTGGCCGAGGCGCCCGCGAACTCCGCAAATGGACTCATCAGCGCGCGCTGGGTTTCGTAGAGCTGATACAGCATGGAGGACCTCGGTAGCTAGATGGGGTGACAGTACTGCAAAAGAAATGGTGCAGTGCAGCATTATGCGGCTTGCCGGGTGGCAAAGCCGTTAAAACTGCGCATGCCTACTCTTTCTGGCGGGCAGAGTGTCAGTCGCGCAGCACCGCCGCCATCGCCTGCGCGACAGCCGGCAGGTTTTTTTCGTTCAGCGCGGCCACGCAAATACGGCCCGAATCGACACCATAAATGCCGAACTCGCTGCGCAGTCGCTGCATTTGCGCGGCATTCAGGCCGGAGTAGCTGAACATGCCTTTCTGGCGGGTCACAAAGCTCAGGTCCTGGCTCACGCCAGCCGCTTGAAGCGCGCTCACCAGCGCCTGTCGCATCGCGCGGATGCGCAGGCGCATGCCGGCCAGTTCCTCTTCCCAGAGCGCGCGCAGTGCCGGGGTCGACAGCACGTTCGCAACTACCTGGGCGCCATGGGTTGGCGGGTTGGAATAGTTGGTGCGGATCACAATCTTCAGCTGGCTCAGCACCTTGCTGGTCTCCTCGGCCGAAGCGCAGACCACGCTCAACGCGCCGACGCGCTCACCGTAGAGCGAGAAGCTCTTGGAGAAGCTTGTCGAGACGAAGAAGTCCAGATTGGCGGCGAGGAATTGCTGGATCACCGCGCCGTCTTCGGCGATGCCTTCGCCGAAGCCTTGGTAGGCCATATCCAGAAAGGCGACCAGGCCACGCGCCTTGACGGTGGCTACCACTTGCTCCCATTGGGCGGGAGTCAGGTCATATCCCGTTGGGTTGTGGCAGCAGGCGTGCAGCACGACCACGGTGCCGGCGGCTGCGCCACTCAGCGATGCCAGCATGCCGTTGAAGTTGATGCCCAGCTTGGCGGCGTCGTAGTAGGGATAGGTCTGAACCGGGAAGCCAGCGTTTGTGAACAGCGCGCGGTGGTTCTCCCAACTCGGGTCAGAGATCAGCACGGTGGCGCCGGGGTTCAGGCGCTTCAGGAAGTCGGCGCCGATCTTCAGGCCGCCGGTGCCGCCGATGGCCTGCACAGTGGCCACCCGCTTGGCCGCCAAGATGGCGCTGTCAGGGCCGAATACCAGTCCCTGCACGGCTTTGTCATAGGCGGCGATACCGTCGATCGGCAGATAGCCGCGCGCCTTTGGGTCGGCCTGCATCGCGGCCTCGGCCTCGGCCACGCACTTCAGCAGCGGCAGCTTGCCGTTCTCGTCGTAGTAGACGCCGACCCCCAGATTAACCTTGGCGGGGTTGGTATCGGCATTGAACTGCTCGTTCAGACCCAGGATCGGGTCGCGGGGGGCCATTTCGACGGCGGCAAACAAGGACATGGACGGATTCCTGACATGACGGTGGCAAGAGCGCTCGAACAATCGAACGGCGCCTGCGCTACCCTGTCGGGCTGTTGATGATGCGCAAGCCTGCGAATTCTAGAGGGCTTGCGGCCCGAGTCCTGGGAAACCCCGATGCAATCTGCCCCCGTCGCCATTGAGAACCCCGAAAGCCCTAGCGAGGAGCCGAAGGGAGAATTCGTGTCTTTCGAAGGCTCGCCATTCCAGCTCTTCCAGCCCTTTGCACCGGCAGGTGACCAGCCGACGGCCATCGCCCAGCTCTGCGAGGGCATTAATGATGGCCTGAGCTTCCAGACCCTGCTGGGCGTGACCGGCTCGGGCAAGACCTTCACGATGGCCAATGTGATCGCTCGGCTGGGCCGGCCGGCCATCATCTTCGCGCCCAACAAAACCTTGGCGGCCCAGCTCTACAGCGAGTTCCGGGAGTTCTTCCCTAAGAACGCGGTCGAGTATTTCGTCAGCTATTACGACTACTACCAGCCTGAGGCCTATGTTCCACAGCGCGACCTCTTCATCGAGAAGGACAGCGCGATCAACGAGCACATTGAGCAACTGCGGCTGTCTTGCACCAAGAGCCTACTGGAGCGGCGCGATGTCGTGATCGTGGCCTCGGTCTCGGCCATCTACGGCATCGGCAACCCGGCCGACTACCACCAGATGGTGATGACGCTGCGTAGCGGCGACAAGATGGACCAGCGCGATGTGATCGCCCAGCTGATACGGATGCAGTACACGCGCAACGAGATGGAGTTCACGCGCGGGCACTTCCGCGTGCGCGGCGACACCATCGATGTGTTTCCAGCCGAGCACTCGGAGCTGGCCCTGCGCATAGAGCTCTTCGACGACGAGGTCGAGACCCTACAGCTCTTCGACCCGCTGACCGGAAAAATCCGCCAGAAGATCCCGCGCTTTACCGTCTACCCGAGCAGCCACTACGTGACGCCGCGCGAGCGCGTGCTGGCGGCGATGGACGGCATCAAGCAGGAGCTTCGCGACCGCGTAGCCCATTTCGTCAAGGACGGCAAGCTGGTCGAGGCACAGCGCATCGAGCAGCGCACCCGTTTTGATCTGGAGATGCTGCAGGAGGTCGGCCACTGCAAGGGTATCGAGAACTACACTCGCCATCTGTCCGGCGCCGAGCCGGGTTCGCCGCCCCCTACCTTGGTGGACTATCTGCCGCCCGATGCGCTGATGTTCCTGGACGAGAGCCATGTGCTGATCGGCCAGTTCGGCGGCATGTACAACGGAGACCGGGCACGCAAGACGACATTGGTGGAGTATGGCTTCCGTCTACCGTCGGCTATGGACAACCGGCCGCTGAAGTTCGACGAGTTCGAGCGCAAGATGCGTCAGGCGGTGTTCGTCTCGGCCACACCGGCCGCTTACGAAAAGGAGAACGCCGGCCAGGTCGTCGAGCAACTGGTGAGGCCTACCGGTCTGGTCGATCCGATCATCGAGGTGAGGCCGGCCACCCACCAAGTCGACGATGTGCTGGGCGAGATCCGGCTACGCGTCGATGTCAATGAGCGGGTGCTGATCACCACGCTGACCAAGCGCATGGCCGAACAGCTCACCGACTATCTAAGCGACAACGGCGTCAAAGTGCGGTATCTGCACTCGGACGTGGACACGGTGGAGCGTGTCGAGATCCTGCGCGATCTGCGCCTGGGGTCCTTCGATGTGTTGGTGGGCATTAATCTCTTGCGTGAGGGACTGGACATCCCCGAGGTATCGCTGGTGGCCATCCTGGACGCCGACAAGGAGGGCTTTCTGCGCGCCGAGCGCAGCTTGATCCAGACCATAGGACGGGCCGCGCGCAACCTCAATGGCAAGGCCATCCTTTACGGAGACCGGATCACCGATTCGATGCGCAAGGCCATCGACGAGACCGAGCGTCGCCGTGCCAAGCAGATCGCCTTCAATGAGGCCAATGGCATCACCCCGCGTGGGCTGAACAAGCGCATCAAGGAATTGATCGAGGGTGTTTACTCGGACAAGCCTGGCCGCGACGACGACAAGCTGGTGCAGGCCGCGGCGGTCGAGGATCTATCTGAGAAGGATCTGGGCAAGCGTATCGCCCAACTGGAGCGCCAAATGCTGGAGCATGCCCGCAATCTGGAGTTCGAAAAGGCGGCTCGGGTGCGCGACCAACTCGCACAACTGCGCGAGCAGGCCTTCGGCGCCGCCGTGCACGACAATCTGGTGCCACTGGACAGCGCCAAGCCGACGACGCGCGGCCGTTCCTGACTGTCAGTTCGCGCCGTTTCGCCGCGCTAGCGCTGGGTGCCCGGGAGCGCTCCCAGCAAGCTTCTGAATAATTGAGTAAAATGCTCAGGCATACCCAAGGGTTAACCCCCGCGCCGGGCGGGTGCCGGGTCGCTCAGCTTGCTGATTCTGTTGTTGTACCGCCCCATGGTCTTGTTGGACCGAAGGAGAGTCTCATGCGTCTTACAACCAAAGGTCGTTTCGCTGTCACGGCGATGATCGATTTGGCGCTGCGTGAAAACGGCGGCCCGGTCGCGCTGGCGGCGATCAGCCAACGCCAGCAGATCTCGCTGTCCTATCTGGAGCAGCTGTTCGGCAAGCTGCGTCGGCACGAGCTGGTCGAAAGCACGCGCGGACCCGGCGGCGGTTACTCGCTGGGCCGCAAGTCTGACGAGATCACGGTGGCAGACATCATCGTCGCTGTCGATGAGCCAATCGATGCGACCGGCTGCGGCGGCAAGGAAAACTGCATGGGCGAGGACACCGGTCGCTGCATCACGCATGAACTTTGGACCAGCCTGAATGCCAAGATGATCGAGTATCTGGACTCGGTGTCGTTGCGCAAGCTGGTCGAGGATCAGTTGGCCAAGGGCGTGACGATAGAGGAGGCGCCAATCAAGCGCGCGATCTCGACGACGCCTGTGGTCAAGCCTATCCGCATTACTGCGCCGAATTCGGTGTTTGCCCTCGGCAACGCCTTCAACAAGTAATCCATCAAACCAAAGAGCAGTCGCATCTCATGGACATGACGCCCCACTTTCCCATCTATCTGGATTACGGCGCGACGACGCCGGTGGACCCGCGTGTGGTCGAAGCGATGATCCCCTGGTTGCGCGAGCATTTTGGTAATCCGGCCTCGCGCAGCCATGCCTGGGGCTGGGAAGCGGAAGCGGCGGTCGAGAAGGCGCGCGAGCAGGTCGCATCGCTGATCAATGCCGATCCGCGTGAAATCGTGTGGACATCGGGTGCGACCGAGTCGATCAATTTGGCGGTCAAGGGTGCGGCGCAGTTCTACAAGACGCGTGGCAAGCACATCATCACCCTGAAGACCGAGCACAAAGCCACCTTGGATACTTGCCGCGAGCTGGAGCGCCAAGGCTTTGAGGTCACCTATCTGGATGTTCAGGAAAACGGTCTGCTGGATCTGGGAGTCTTCCAGGCCGCGCTGCGGTCGGACACGATCCTAGTCTCGGTGCTGTTTGTCAACAACGAGATCGGTGTGATCCAGGATGTGGTGGCGATCGGTAATATTTGCCGCGAAAGGGGCATCATCTTCCACGTTGATGCGGCCCAGGCCACCGGCAAGATCGCGATCGATGTGACACAGCTGCCCATCGACCTGATGAGCTTGGCCTCGCACAAGACCTACGGCCCCAAGGGTATCGGTGCGCTGTTCGTGCGCCGCAAGCCGCGCGTGCGCCTGGAAGCTCAGATGCACGGTGGCGGCCATGAGCGCGGCATGCGCTCGGGTACGCTGGCTACCCACCAGATCGTCGGCATGGGCCTGGCCTTTGAGATCGCCAAGAACGAGATGGGCGAGGAGGGCGCACGCATCCGCATGCTGCACCAACGCCTGCTGGACGGCCTCAGCGGTATCGAGCAGGTCTTCGTCAATGGTGATCTGGTGCATCGCGTTCCGCACAACCTGAATATCTCCTTCAACTATGTCGAAGGCGAGTCGCTGATCATGGGCGTCAAAGGGTTGGCGGTGTCGTCAGGCTCGGCCTGCACCTCGGCCAGCCTGGAACCCAGCTATGTTTTGCGCGCGCTGGGTCGCAGCGATGAGCTGGCACATTCCTCGCTGCGCATGACCATCGGCCGCTTCACGACGGTTGAAGAAATCGACTATGCGGTGACGGTCTTGAAAGACCGAGTCGCCAAGCTGCGTGAGCTATCGCCGCTGTGGGATATGTACAAGGATGGCATCGACATCTCGACCATCCAGTGGACTGCCCACTGATTTAAGAACAACGTTGGAGAAACATCATGGCCTACAGTGAAAAAGTCGTTGATCACTACGAAAACCCCCGCAATGTCGGCGCCTTCGAGAAGGGCGACGATTCGGTCGGTACCGGCATGGTCGGCGCGCCGGCCTGCGGCGATGTGATGAAACTGCAGATCAAGGTCAACCCGGCCACCGGCCTGATCGAGGACGCCAAGTTCAAGACCTATGGCTGCGGCTCGGCGATCGCGTCGAGCTCGCTTGTGACCGAATGGGTCAAGGGCAAGACGCTGGACCAGGCGCTGGAGATCAAGAATACCTTGATCGCTGAAGAGCTGGCCTTGCCGCCGGTGAAGATCCACTGCTCCATCCTGGCCGAAGACGCGATCAAGGCTGCGGTCGATGACTACCGCGCCAAGCACACGCAGTAAGGGGCAATCGGCATGTCTGTGACTCTGACTGAGGCGGCTGCACGTCATGTGACGCGCTATATCGCCAAGCGCGGGCGCGGCGTGGGTGTGCGTCTGGGCGTCAAGACCACCGGCTGTTCTGGCCTGGCCTACAAGCTCGAGTACGCCGACGACGTGACGCCAGAGGACGTGATCTTCGAGGGGCATGGCGTGAAGATTTTGATCGACCCGAAGAGCTTGCCGTATCTTGAAGGTACCGAGCTGGATTTCGTGCGCGAAGGCCTCAACGAGGGCTTCAAGTTTCGTAATCCGCGCGAGAAGGACCGCTGCGGCTGCGGTGAGTCCTTCCGCGTCTAAAATCTTCAGTCCATCGCAGGGCGCGGCCATCAGCCGCGCCTTTTTCTTGGCTGCTTTGTAAACAAGCTTCATCGCATGCGACTCGACGACAACGACTTCAAGCTGTTTGGTCTGCCCGAGCGCCAGGCCCAAGAGCGTGTCGAGATCGATGCGCGCTGGAAGGCCTTGCAGGCCCAGGTTCACCCCGATAGGTTCGCCGCCCAGGGGGCATCATCGCAGCGGCTTGCGATGCAGTGGGCGGTGCGCGTCAATGAGGCTTACCAGCGCCTGCGCGACCCGCTGCAGCGGGCTGCCTACCTGTGCGAGTTGCGCGGCGTGCCGCTGCTGGTCAACGAGAACACCCGTATGCCGACCGCCTTCTTGATGGAGCAGATGAGTTGGCGCGAGGCCTTGGACGAGGCCCACGACCTGGCCGCAGTCGAGGCCTTGGATGCCGAGGTCGAACTCAGCGAGCGCGCCTTACTGGCCAATGTGCAACGCCTGCTCGATGAGGCGGACGACGCGCCGGCGGCGGCCGAGCAGGTTCGAGCCCTGATGTTCATGTCTCGATTCCGCGCCGATATCGACAAGAGGCTGGACGCCCTAGGACAGTAAAAAATGGCTTTGTTGCAGATATCCGAACCCGGGCAATCGCCCAATCCGCACGAGCGCCGCATCGCGGTGGGCATCGACCTGGGCACGACCCACTCGCTGGTGGCCTCGGTGCGTCATGGCTTGGCCGAATGCCTGCCGGACGAGCAAGGGCGCGTCATCCTGCCCTCGGCCGTGCGCTACCTGGAGGGCGGGCGGCGGCAAATCGGCGCAGCGGCCTTCGAGACCCAGGCGGAGGATCCGGAGAACACCATCGTTTCGGTCAAGCGCTTTATGGGCCGCTCGCTGGCTGATGTGAGCAACCGCGATAAGCTGCCCTACCGCTTCGAGGACACGCCGGGCATGCTGTCGATCGCGACGCGCGACGGCCTGAAGTCGCCGGTCGAGGTCTCCGCCGAGATTCTGGCGACGCTGCGTTTTCGTGCAGAGGACAGCTTTGCCGACGACGTCTTCGGGGCCGTGATTACGGTGCCGGCCTATTTTGACGATGCCCAGCGCCAGGCCACCAAGGATGCGGCGCAGTTGGCCGGCCTGAATGTGCTGCGCCTGATCAACGAGCCGACCGCTGCGGCGATCGCCTATGGCCTGGACAATGCCAGCGAGGGCTTGTACGCGGTCTATGACCTCGGCGGCGGCACCTTCGATATCTCGCTGCTGCGCCTCACGCGCGGCGTGTTCGAGGTGGTGGCGACCGGCGGCGATGCGGCCCTGGGCGGCGACGATTTCGACCGTCTACTGGCCGACTGGGCGCTGGCCGAGGTCGGACTTGAAGCCGTCAGCGCGCATGACAAGCGTGCAGTACTGATGGCCGCTCGCCTGGCCAAGGAGGCGCTGTCCGATGCGTCGCAGACCCGACTGCAGTGCACGTTGGACGCGGGCGCGCTCGATGTCGCCTTGACGCGCGAGCAGTTCGATGTGCTGACCAAACCGTTGGTCGACAAGACGCTGGCCGCTGTCAAGCGCGTGCTGCGCGACGCCAGGCTCAAGGCAGAGGAAGTGCAGGGCACGGTGATGGTCGGTGGTTCCACCCGCATGCCCGGCGTGCGCGCGGCGGTCGGGCAACTATTTGGCCGTGAAGTGCTGACCAATCTGAACCCCGACGAGGTTGTCGCGCTGGGTGCTGCAATCCAGGCCAATCAGCTGGCCGGCAATGCGGCCGATGGCGAGATCCTGCTGCTGGATGTGATCCCGCTGTCGCTGGGTCTGGAGACAATGGGTGGTCTGGTCGAGCGCATCATCGAGCGCAATGCGACGATTCCCGTGGCCAAAGCCCAGGACTTTACGACCTTCAAGGACGGCCAGACCGCTATGGCCGTCCATGTGTTGCAGGGCGAGCGCGAGTTGGTCAGCGAGTGCCGTTCGCTGGCGCGCTTCGAGCTGCGCGGCATTCCGCCCATGGTCGCCGGTGCGGCGCGCATCCGCGTCACCTTCCAGGTCGATGCCGACGGCTTGCTGAGCGTCTCGGCCAAGGAGCTTGGCTCGGGTGTCGAGGCGGCGGTTCAGGTCAAGCCGAGCTACGGCCTGTCGGACGATCGAATCGCCGGCATGCTCAAGGACGGGTTTTCCAGCGCCGAAGCGGATATGCAGGCGCGCAAGCTGCGCGAGGCCCGTGTCGAGGCCGAGCGCATGACGCTGGCCACGCAGTCGGCGCTGGCGGCCGACGGTGATCTGCTGGACGAGGCGCAGCGCTCCGCTGTCGCCGAGTTGTTGGAGCAGCTCGCCTTGGCTGCTGGTGGTGAGGATGCGGACGCGATCAACGCTGCCGTCGAGGTCTTGGCCAAAGGCACCGAGGCCTTCGCCGCCGAGCGCATGAATCGTGGCATTCAGCGGGCGCTGACCGGCCGCAATATCGAACAGATGTAAACAGGGGGAGCTCCATGCCCATCATCAAAATCCTTCCCCATGCCGAGTACTGCCCGCAGGGCAAGACCGTATCGGCGCCGGCTGGCACCTCGATCTGCGAAGCGCTGCTGGACAACCATATCGAGATCGAGCATGCCTGCGACCAGGTCTGCGCCTGCACCACCTGCCATGTGATCGTGCGTGAAGGTGCTCGCACGCTGTCCGAGATGGAAGAGGGCGAGGAAGACATGCTGGACCGTGCCTGGGGCCTGGAGCCCGATTCGCGGCTGAGCTGCCAGGCCATCCTGGGGCAGGCCGATGTGACCATCGAGATCCCGAAGTACTCGATCAATCACGCCAAAGAGAATCACTGAGCATGAAGGTCCTGGGCTTCGAGTCGTCCTGCGACGAGACCGGGGTGGCTTTGGTCGATGTGCCCGAGTCGGGTGATCGGGGCGT
The DNA here is from genome assembly GCF_026241155.1 of Paucibacter sp. PLA-PC-4. Classification (GTDB taxonomy): domain Bacteria; phylum Pseudomonadota; class Gammaproteobacteria; order Burkholderiales; family Burkholderiaceae_C; genus Roseateles_E. The sequence continues at coordinate 255,820 of NZ_JAPFGP010000004.1, read as the reverse complement.
GCCCAGCTTGCTGGCGCAGGCCCTGCACAGCCAGATCAGCATGCACCAGGCCTATGGCGGCGTTGTGCCCGAGCTGGCGTCGCGCGACCATATCCGCCGTGTGCTGCCGCTGACGCGCGAGGTGCTGGCTGCGGCCGGCGTCGAGTTGGCCGATATCGACGTGATCGCCTATACCCAGGGGCCGGGCCTTGCCGGAGCATTGCTGGTGGGCGCTGGTGTCGCGGTGTCTTTGGCGGCCGCGCTGGGCAAGCCGACCCTGGGCGTGCACCATCTGGAAGGCCATCTGCTGTCGCCCTTTCTGTCGGCCGACCCGCCCGAGTTTCCCTTCGTCGCTTTGCTGGTCTCGGGCGGCCATACCCAACTGATGCGGGTTGACGATGTCGGGCAGTACGAGATCCTAGGCGAGACCATCGATGACGCGGCCGGCGAGGCCTTCGACAAGAGCGCCAAGCTGCTGGGCCTGCCATATCCCGGCGGCCCCCACCTGGCTCGACTGGCCGAGCAGGGCGACCCCGCAGTGTTTTCGCTGCCGCGCCCGCTGTTGCACAGCGGCAAGCCTGACTTCAGCTTTGCCGGTCTGAAGACGGCGGTGCTGACCCAGGTGAAGAAGCTGGGTGAGGCACCCAGCGATCGGCAGCGCGCCGATCTGGCGGCCTCGACCCAGGCTGCCATCGTGGAGGTGCTGGTGAAGAAGTCTTTGCTCGCGCTGAAGAACACCGGCCTCAAGCGCCTGGTGGTCGCCGGCGGGGTGGGGGCGAACAGCCTGCTGCGCCAGCAGCTGAACGCCGCCTGCGCCAAGCGCGGCGTGCGCGTGCACTACCCTGAGCTGAGCCTGTGCACCGACAACGGCGCGATGATTGCGATGGCCGCCGCGATGCGGCTGCAACGCGGCATGGCGACGCTGCAGCCGCAGGGTGGTGGCTTCGAGGTTCGCCCGCGCTGGGCGCTCGGTTCGCCCTGACTCGGCTCAGCTGACGCTAAGTTCGCCGGCATTGTCCGGCTGTCGCTTGACCAGAGTCAGGGTCAAAACGCCGTTGTCCAGCTTGGCGGTCGAGTCGCTCTTGTTGAGCTCCTGCGGCAGGGCGAGCGTGCGCGAGAAGCGCGTCACCGAGCGCTCGCGGTACAGCACTCGCTCGCCCGCAGCCTTCTCGGCGGCCCGGGTCTGCTCGGCATCGATGCTGACACGGCGGCCTTCGATCTTGATCTTGACGGCCTCCTTGGCCACGCCCGGGAGATCGAGCTGCAGGGTGTAGGCGGCATCGGTCTCGCTGACGTCCAGCGCCGGGCTGCGCAAGGCGACGGCGTCCTGATCAGTGTTGAACAAGCGCTCGATGTGGCGCGACAGATCGGCGGAATGACGGGAGACGGGAATCACGAACATGGCAGCTCCTACAATGAGATGGCTAGAAATCGCTGCTGAATCTTTCAGGGCGCAGCCCCCATGCCAACCAAGCTTGGCGCGGCTTCTCTCAATTCAATAGCCCTCAAATATTCACTCCGTCATGGCTTGGAACTTCCCTTCTCGTCACCATCTGGCCGCATTTTTGCTGGCCGCACCGCTGATGGCCGGTGCCGCCGAACCGATCAAGCTGGCATTGATTGAGGGCCTGTCCGGTCCCTTCGGCAATGCCGGCGAGGCGGTCTACCGCAACCTCGTCTGGGCCACCGAGCGTGTCAACGCGCGGGGCGGCGTCAAGTTGCCGGGCGGTACACGTCCATTGCAGTTGCTGCGGCTGGACAGCAAGGGGGCGACCGAAGAAGCGCTGTCCATGCTGCGTTCGGCCGTCGATCAGAAAGCCTCATTCGTGCTGCAGGGCAACAGCTCGGCCACGGCCGCCGCCTTGATCGATGCATTGAACAAGCACAACGATCGCGAACCCCAGCGACGTGCGCTGTTCCTGAACTACTCGGCGGTCGATCCGGCACTGACCAATGAGAAATGCAGCTTCTGGCATTTCCGCTTCGATGCCCATGCCGATATGCGGCTGGCCGCGCTGACCGACGAGCTGCGCGAGGACGCCTCGATCAAGAAGCTCTATCTGATTGGCCAGGACTACAGCTTTGGTCAGCATGTGCTCAAGCAGGGCCGCGAGATGTTGGCGGCCAAGCGGCCTGATATCGAGATCGTCGGCGACGAGTTGCACCCGGTCGGCCGGGTCAAGGACTTCATGCCCTATGTCACGAAGATCAAGGCCAGTGGTGCGCAAGCGGTACTGACTGGCAACTGGGGCAATGATCTGACCCTGCTGATCAAGGCGGCCAAGGATGTGGGTCTGAATGCGCGCTTTTATACCTTCTATGGCAATGCGCTCGGCGTGCCTGCCGCCTTGGGAGATGCGGGCATCGATAGGGTGGTGGCCGTGGCCGAGTGGCATCCGAATGTCGGCACGCCAAGCTCGGATCGCTTTTACGCCGCATTCCGCGCGCGCTTTCCCAAGCCCGAGGATGACTACGTTCACGCGCGCATGCAGGCCATGGTCGAGGTGCTGGTGACCGGCATTGAGCGGGCGAAGTCGCTGGACGTGGCGGCCGTGGCCCGGGCCATGGAGGGCCTGAAGTACGACGGCAAGACGCTGGGCGGTGTCGGTCAGGGGCGGATGCGCGCGGCCGATCACCAGTTCATCCAGCCGCTCTACGTCAGCGTGATGAAGCGCGCTGGCTCGCCAGGCGCGCGCCACGACAATGAAGGCTCGGGCTATGGCTTTCGCACCGTGCGCTTTGTGGACGAGGCCCGGGCCGAGCAGCCGCACCGATGCCAGATGCCCAGGCCGGCTCACTGAAGCCGCTCCCGACTTGGTCTATAATCCGTAGGTTTTGCTCGCCTAGGTACTCCTTACAGGGGCCGGGATGAGCGAAATCAAGGCACGGCTCGGGTCGGTTTCACCCGTGACCGCAAGTAAAACCATGGAAACCGTCTGTGTGCGTGGCAGGGCATTGGCCTTATCGTCGTTCCAGCGGAATCCGAATGCTGGAAACGCATATGACCATCAATAAAGCAGAAATCGTTCAGTCGAACGCCCGTAGCGCCAATGACACCGGCTCGCCGGAAGTCCAAGTGGCCTTGCTGACCGCGCGCATCAACTCGTTGACCCCTCACTTCAAGGCAAACATGAAGGACCATCATGGTCGTCGTGGTCTGCTGAAGATGGTCAACACGCGCAAGAGCCTGCTGGCCTATCTGAAGAGCAAGGACGCCGCCCGTTACGTCGCGCTGATCCAGAAGCTGGGCCTGCGTAAGTAATTCGCGTGTGAGATCAAGGAGCCTGTCTGGGTCAACGTCCAGCACAGGCTCTTTGTCTTTTACGCTTTCAGTTGGAGTTGAGCTGACGTGGCGCTGCTGTGTCATTCCAAGGCCTCTGCATCGTTCGATGTGAAGCAGATTCTCTGGAATGGCATCCCGCCAAACCCAGTCTCACTCCCGGTCCTGAGCCGCACCGCAAGCGGCATGACATCAAGAGGAGATGAGCATGAGCATGTTCAATAAGGTCACGAAGTCCTTTCAGTGGGGTGCCCACACCGTCACGATGGAAACCGGCGAGATCGCTCGCCAGGCCACCGGCGCCGTGCTGGTGAATATCGATGACACCGTAGTGCTGGCCACCGTGGTCGCTAAGACCGAAGCCAAGGCCGGCCAGGACTTCTTCCCGCTGACCGTCGACTACACCGAGAAGTCCTATGCCGCCGGAAAGATCCCCGGCAGCTTCTTTAAGCGTGAAGGTCGTCCCAGCGAGCTCGAGACGCTGACCTGCCGCCTGATCGACCGTCCGATCCGCCCGCTGTTCCCTGAAGGCTTCTACAACGAAGTTCAGGTCATCGTTCATGTCGTCAGCCTGAACCCCGAAGTGCAGGCCGATATCGCCGCGATGATCGCCACCAGCGCCGCGCTGGCCGTCAGCGGCATCCCGTTCAACGGCCCTATCGGTGCGGCCCGCGTCGGCTATGTCAACGGCGAGTACGTGCTGAACCCGGGTCAGACCGCGTTGAAGGACAGCCAACTGGACCTGGTGGTTGCCGGAACGCAGTCGGCCGTGCTGATGGTCGAGTCCGAAGCTGCCGGCCTGAGCGAAGAGGTGATGCTGGGCGCCGTCGTGTTCGGCCACGAGCAGGGCAACGTCGCGATCGCCGCGATCAATGAGCTGGTGCGTGACGCCGGCAAGCCGGCCTGGGACTGGCAGCCTCCGGCCAAGGACGAGGCCCTGATCGCCAAGATCGATGGCCTTGCCAAGGCCAAGCTCGAGGCTGCGTACCAGATCCGCAATAAACAGGCTCGCACCCAGGCCTGCCGCTCGGCCTATGCCGATGTGATGGCGGCCCTGAAGGCAGAAGGCGTGGCATTCGACAGCGTAGCCATCGAAGCCCTGCTGTTCGAGATCGAAGCCAAGATCGTTCGTGGCCAGATCCTGGCTGGCGAGCCGCGCATCGACGGCCGCGACACCCGTACTGTGCGCGCCATCGAGATCCGCAACAGCCTGCTGCCGCGTACTCACGGCTCTTCGCTGTTCACCCGCGGCGAGACCCAGGCTCTGGTGGTCGCCACGCTGGGCACCGACCGCGACGCGCAGCGCATCGACGCGCTGGCTGGCGAGTTTGAAGATCGCTTCATGCTGCACTACAACATGCCTCCCTTCGCCACCGGCGAGGCAGGCCGTTTCGGCACGCCCAAGCGTCGCGAAATCGGCCACGGCCGCTTGGCCAAGCGCGCATTGATCGCCGCGCTGCCGAGCAAGGAAGACTTCCCCTACACGATGCGCCTGGTGTCGGAGATCACCGAGTCCAACGGTTCTTCGTCGATGGCTTCGGTCTGCGGCGGCTGCCTGGCGCTGATGGACGCTGGCGTGCCGATGAAGGCCCATGTGGCCGGCATTGCGATGGGCCTGATCAAGGACGGTAACCGTTTCGCTGTGCTGACCGATATCCTGGGTGATGAAGATCATCTGGGCGATATGGACTTCAAGGTGGCCGGCACCACCGGGGGCATCACTGCGCTGCAGATGGATATCAAGATCCAGGGCATCACCAAGGAAATCATGCAGGTTGCATTGGCCCAGGCCAAGGAAGCGCGTCTGCACATCCTGGGCAAGATGGTCGAGGCGATGGGTGTGGCCAATACCGAGGTGTCGCAGTTCGCGCCGCGTCTGTACACCATCAAGATCAATCCGGAGAAGATCCGTGACGTGATCGGCAAGGGCGGCGCCACCATCCGCGCGCTGACCGAAGAAACTGGCACGACCATCGATATCGGCGAAGACGGCACGATCACGATCGCATCGACCGATGCCGACAAGGCTGAGCACGCCAAGCGTCGCATCCAGGAGATCACCGCCGAAGTCGAAATCGGCAAGATCTACGAAGGCCCGATCACCAAGATCCTGGACTTCGGTGCCCTGGTGAACCTGCTGCCCGGCAAGGACGGACTGCTGCACATCAGCCAGATCGCCCACCAGCGTGTCGAGAAGGTCACCGACTTCCTGAAGGAAGGTCAGATCGTCAAGGTCAAGGTGCTGGAGACCGACGAGAAGGGGCGCATCAAGCTGTCGATGAAGGCTCTGCTGGACCGCGATGCGGCGCCTGTGGCGGCTCCCCAGGAAGACGCGGCGCCGCAAGAGTAAGCACAAGCGTCGACGTATGAAGGCCATTGCCATCACCCGCCCCGGCGGCCCCGAAGTGTTGCGGCTCATCGAGCGACCTGATCCTGTTGCCGGGCTTGGGGAACTCTTGGTGGCGGTCGAGGCCTATGGCATCAACCGCCCCGATGTACTGCAGCGCAAGGGGGCATATCCGCCGCCGGCGGGTGCCAGCGATCTGCCGGGTCTGGAGGTGGCTGGCCGGATTGTTGGTGGCGATGCGGCTGAATTGGCTGCGGCCGGCTTCAAGCTGGGTGATGCTGTCTGTGCCCTGGTGGCTGGTGGTGGCTATGCGCAGCTGTGCGTGGCGCCGATCGCGCAGTGTCTGCCGGTGCCGGCTGGCTGGAGCATGGCCGAGGCAGCCGGCTTGCCGGAGACCTTCTTCACCGTCTGGTCGAATGTGTTCGAGCGGGCACGCCTGCAGCCAGGCGAAAGTCTCTTGGTGCATGGGGGCAGCAGCGGCATTGGCGTCACGGCGATCCAGATCGCCAAGGCGCTGGGCTCGCGGGTGTTGGTCACGGTTGGCACGGCCGACAAGGCCGATGCCTGCCTGAAGCTGGGTGCCGATGTCGCGATCAACTACAAGACCCAGGACTTCGTCGCCGAGGTCAAGGCGGCGACCGAAGGCCGTGGCGTCGATGTGATCCTGGACATGGTGGCCGGGGGCTATGTGGAGCGCGGCGTGCAGTGCCTGGCAGACGATGGCCGCATGGTCATCATCGCGGTGCAGGGTGGGTTGGATGCCAAGTTTGATGCCGGTGCGGTGCTGCGTCGGCGCTTGACGATCAGCGGCTCGACCCTGCGTCCGCGCTCGCTGGCCTTCAAGGCGCAGATCGCCCGCGCGCTGCATCTGCGCGTCTGGCCGCTGCTGGCCTCGCGTGCGATTGCGCCTGTCATCTATCGCACTTTCGCTGCCGATCAGGCAGCGGCTGCCCATGCCCTGATGGAGTCGGGCGAGCATGTCGGCAAGATCGTGCTGAGCTGGTAAGTCTGGAGTATTCGATGCGCAAGAAACTGGTCGTTGGCAACTGGAAGATGCATGGCAGCCGCGCTGCCAATGCGCTCTTGCTGGCCGGTCTGAAGGAAGCGGGACCGTGGAGTGCCGATGTGGCGGTCTGCGTGCCGTTCCCCTACATCAGCGAAACCGCGCTGGCACTGACCGGTGCGGCCATCGCTTTCGGCGCCCAGGACTGCTCGGCGCACGAGCAGGGGGCTTACACCGGCGAAGTCTCGTCGGCGATGCTGGCCGATATCGGATGCCGCTATGTGATCGTCGGCCATTCTGAGCGCCGTGCCTATCACCATGAAAGCGACCAACTGGTGGCCGACAAGGCCAAGGCTGCGCTGGCGCATGGTGTGACGCCCATCGTCTGCGTCGGCGAAACGCTGGCCGAACGCGAGGCCGGTCAGACCGAGCTGGTCGTCAAGCGCCAACTGGCGGCGGTGATCCATACGCTGACTCATTGCATCGGCGAGATCGTGCTGGCTTACGAGCCGGTCTGGGCCATCGGCACCGGGCTGACCGCCTCGCCCGAGCAGGCCCAGGCAGTGCATGCGGTGCTGCGCACGCAGCTGCATGCGGCTACGCAGAAGTCCAATTCGATGCGCATTCTCTACGGCGGCAGTGTCAAGGCTGACAATGCCGCGCAGCTGTTTGCCCAGCCCGATATCGACGGCGGCTTGATTGGCGGCGCGGCCTTGAAGGCGGCGGACTTTGCCGCTATCTGCCGCGCGGCGCACTGACGAATAAACCGACTCGCCGCGCAGGTGCGCGGCATCAAGAAGAATCTTTGGAGTGAATTGAGATGCAAGTTTTCATGAATCTGGTGCTGATCGTTCAGCTGCTGAGTGCGTTGACGATGATCGGTCTGGTGCTGGTGCAGCATGGCAAGGGTGCCGATATGGGGGCGTCTTTCGGCAGTGGGGCGTCGGGTAGTCTGTTCGGAGCTACCGGCAGCGCCAACTTCCTGTCGCGCAGCACGGCGATCTGCGCCACTGTGTTCTTTGCCTGCACGCTGGCGCTGGCCTATATGGGCAACCAGCGCGCCGGTGCGGCCACCGGTGGTGAAAGTGTGCTGGACCGCGCTGCTCCGGCGAGCGCACCGGCGTCTGGCGCCGCGGCGATTCCGGGCGCAGTGCCTGTGGCGCTGCCGGCAGCCTCCGCTGCGTCGAACTGAATACCTTGAGCCTTGTCATGCAGGGCGCACAAGGCCAGCATGAGCTTGGCAAAATCCTTCATCAGCTCTTCAGAAGCTAGGGATTTTCGGTATAGAATTCGAGGCTGTCTGGGAGCAAACCTCAAGCCACCGGACAGTAGCGAAAGTAATTGACAGCCGTCGTGGTGAAATTGGTAGACACGCTATCTTGAGGGGGTAGTGGCGAAAGCTGTGCGAGTTCGAGTCTCGCCGACGGCACCAGATCAATCGGTTAGCATTCTTCGGGCTGGAGCCTTGAATGTGCTGATCGAAGCGCCCTGTCGCAGCGGGTATCTCCGAGGAGGCTTGCTGTAGGGGACAAGGCGGGCGCGGTCCGTAAGCGAATGATTTCGCTAGCGGCGCGCCCGTTGCTTTTTTTCGAAATTCGGCTGCGGTGCCCGGAGGTGCTGCGGCGGATCACTAGAGCGTCAACCATGAACTTGGATCAGTACCTACCCGTCATCCTCTTCATCCTGGTCGGCGCGGGCGTCGGCGTGGCGCCTCAGGTGCTGGGCTTTCTGCTCGGACCGAATCGGCCGGATCAGGCCAAGAACTCCCCTTACGAATGCGGCTTCGAGGCTTTTGAAGACGCGCGCATGAAATTCGATGTGCGCTATTACCTCGTAGCCATTCTGTTCATTTTGTTTGATCTGGAAATCGCTTTCCTGTTTCCCTGGGCTGTGTCCTTGCGCGAGATCGGTGCGGCGGGTTTCTGGGCCATGATGATTTTCCTCGGCATTCTGGTCGTAGGTTTTGCCTACGAGTGGAAAAAAGGCGCCCTGGACTGGGAATAAACAAGGCTTGACCCGAAGGTACACCCCATGGGCATCGAAGGCGTTTTGAAAGAGGGCTTTGTCACCACCTCGGTCGACAAGTTGATCAACTGGTCCAAGACCGGATCGTTGTGGCCGATGACTTTTGGTCTGGCTTGCTGCGCGGTCGAGATGATGCATGCGGGCGCGGCCCGTTATGACATCGACCGTTTCGGCATGCTGTTCCGACCCAGCCCGCGGCAGTCCGATCTGATGATCGTGGCCGGCACGCTGTGCAACAAGATGGCGCCAGCTTTGCGCAAGGTCTACGACCAGATGGCCGAGCCGCGCTGGGTGCTGTCGATGGGCTCCTGTGCGAACGGCGGCGGCTACTACCACTACAGTTATTCGGTGGTGCGCGGCTGCGACCGCATTGTGCCGGTCGATGTCTACGTGCCGGGCTGTCCGCCGACGGCCGAGGCGCTGCTGTACGGCATTTTGCAGCTGCAGGCCAAGATCCGCCGCGAAAACACCATCGCGCGCTGAAGGTTAGGCATTCATGAGCAAACTTGACACCCTGCAAGCCGCGCTGGAAGCAGCGCTGGGCGGCCAGATCCAGAGCATCAAGCGCGAATTCGGCGAGATCACCATCCAGGTGAAGGCGGCCGACTATCTGGCGGTGGCCACCACCTTGCGCGATCACGCCGAGCTGAAGTTCGAGCAATTGATCGACCTCTGCGGCCTGGACTACAGCGACTACGGCAATGGCGGCTACGAAGGTCCTCGCTTTGCCGTCGCGACTCACCTGCTGTCGGTCAGCAAGAACTGGCGCGTGCGGCTGAAGGTGTTCTGCCCAGATGATGACCTGCCCCTGGTGGCAGCCCTGACACCTGTCTGGAACGCAGCCAATTGGTTCGAGCGCGAGGCTTTTGATCTCTACGGGATCATCTTTGAAGGTCATGAAGATCTGCGCCGAATCCTGACCGATTACGGTTTCATCGGTCATCCAATGCGCAAAGACTTCCCGACCTCGGGTCATGTGGAGATGCGATACGACGCCGAGCAAAAGCGTGTGATCTATCAGCCGGTGACGATCGAGCCGCGTGAGATCACGCCGCGCATCATCCGCGAAGAAAACTACGGCGGACTCTGAACCATGGCCGAAATCAAGAACTACACCCTCAATTTCGGTCCTCAGCATCCGGCCGCCCACGGTGTGCTGCGCTTGGTGCTGGAGCTTGACGGCGAAGTGATACAGCGCGCCGATCCGCATATCGGTCTGCTGCACCGCGCCACCGAGAAGCTGGCCGAGAGCAAGACATACATCCAGTCGCTGCCCTATATGGACCGTCTCGACTACGTGTCGATGATGGCCAATGAGCAGGCTTATTGCCTGGCGATCGAGAAGATGCTGGGCATTGAGGTGCCGATCCGTGCGCAGTACATCCGCGTGATGTTCGCTGAGATCACCCGGCTGCTGAACCACCTGATGTGGCTGGGCGCGCACGGGCTGGACTGCGGCGCGATGAATGTGCTGATCTACGCCTTCCGCGAGCGCGAAGACCTGTTCGATATGTACGAGGCGGTGTCGGGTGCGCGCATGCACGCGGCCTACTTCCGTCCGGGCGGCGTCTACCGCGATCTGCCGGACGTGATGCCGCAGTACCAGGTCAGCAAGATCAAAAATGCCAAGACGATTGCGATGCTCAATGAGAATCGCTCGGGCTCCTTGCTGGACTTCATCGACGATTTCTGCAAGCGCTTCCCGAAGAACGTTGACGACTACGAGACGCTGCTGACCGACAACCGCATCTGGAAGCAGCGCACCGTGGGCATCGGCGTGTTGACGCCCGAGCGTGCACTGAACCTGGGCCTGACCGGGCCGATGCTGCGCGGCTGCGGCATCCCCTGGGACCTGCGCAAGACCCAGCCCTACGATGCCTATGCCCACGTCGATTTCGATGTGCCCGTTGGCACCAACGGCGACACCTATGACCGCTACGTCGTGCGCGTGGAAGAGATGCGCCAGTCAAACCGCATTATCCAGCAATGCGTGGACTGGCTGCGCAAGAATCCCGGCCCGGTCATCACCGACAACCACAAGGTGGCGCCGCCGGCTCGTGTGGGCATGAAGTCGAACATGGAGGAGTTGATCCACCACTTCAAGCTCTTTACCGAGGGCTTCAAGGTGCCTGAGGGCGAGGCCTATGCGGCTGTCGAGCACCCGAAGGGCGAGTTCGGCATCTACATCGTTAGCGATGGCGCCAACAAGCCTTACCGTCTGAAGATCCGTGCACCGGGCTTCTCGCATCTGGCGGCGCTGGACGAGATGGCGCGCGGCCATATGTTGGCCGATGCCGTGGCCATCATCGGCACGATGGACATCGTGTTCGGCGAGATTGATCGGTGAGTGAAGCGATGAGCACTGAATACATCCTGAGCGAGGCCACGGCCGCGCGTTTCGCGCGCGAAGTGGCGAAGTACCCGAGCGATCAGAAGCAGTCGGCTGTGATGGCCTGCCTGGCTATCGTCCAGCAGGAGCAGGGCCATGTGTCGCGCGCCAGCGAGGACGCTATTGCGACCTATCTGGGCATGCCGGCCATCGCCGTGTACGAGGTCACGACCTTCTACAACATGTACAACCAGCGGCCGCTGGGCCAGTTCAAGCTGAACGTCTGCACAAATTTGCCCTGCCAACTGCGCGACGGCCAGCAGGCGCTGGAGCATTTGTGCAAGAAGCTTGGTGTGGACGAGGGTGGCACAACCGCCGATGGCATGTTCACCGTGCAGAAGAGCGAATGCCTGGGCGCCTGTGCCGACGCACCGGTGATGCTGGTCAATGACCGCCAGATGTGCAGCTTCATGAGCCACCAGCGCCTCGACGAACTCGTCGAAGTGCTCAAGGCCAACGCTGCAAAGAACTGAGGGAAAGCATGCTGGATCTCTCCAAGTTTCAAGCCAAGGGCAACGAGACCTGTTTCCACGATCGCCATATCGGCGCCCAGATCTATGCCGATCTGGACGGCAACAACTGGGGTCTGAAAGACTATGTCGCGCGTGGCGGTTATCAGGCGTTGCGCAAGATCCTGAAAGGGGAGGGCACGGCCGACGGCGCGCCGATGAGCTCCGATCAGGTGATCGCTGAGGTCAAGGCTTCCGGCCTGCGTGGCCGTGGCGGCGCGGGCTTCCCGACCGGCCTGAAGTGGAGCTTCATGCCGCGCCAGTTCCCCGGCGCGAAGTACCTGGTCTGCAACTCGGACGAGGGCGAGCCGGGCACCTGTAAAGACCGCGACATCCTGATGTATAACCCGCACATCGTCATCGAGGGCATGGCCATTGCCGCCTTCGCGATGGGCATCAAGGTTGGCTACAACTACATCCACGGCGAGATCTTCGAGGTCTACGAGCGCTTCGAAGCGGCCTTGGAAGAAGCCCGTGCCGCCGGCTTCCTGGGTGAGCGCATCCTGGGTTCGGATTTCAGCTTCCAGTTGCATGCCTTCCATGGCTTCGGCGCTTACATCTGCGGCGAGGAAACGGCGCTGCTGGAGTCGCTCGAAGGCAAAAAGGGTCAGCCGCGCTTCAAGCCGCCGTTCCCGGCCAGCTTCGGCCTGTACGGCAAGCCTACGACGATCAACAACACCGAAACCTTCGCGGCCGTGCCGTGGATCATCCGCAATGGCGGCCAGCCCTATCTGGAGATCGGCAAGCCGAACAACGGCGGCACCAAGATCTTCTCGGTCTCGGGCGATGTGGAGCGCCCCGGCAATTACGAGATTCCGCTTGGTACGCCGTTTGCTACCTTGCTGGAGCTGGCCGGTGGCGTGCGCAAGGGGCGCCAGCTGAAGGCGGTGATTCCTGGCGGCTCCTCGTCGCCGGTGCTGACCGCCGAGGTGATGATGAACTGCACGATGGACTATGACTCCATTGCCAAGGCCGGCTCGATGCTCGGCTCGGGCGCGGTCATCGTGATGGACGATTCGCGGTGCATGGTCAAGAGCCTGCTGCGTCTGTCCTACTTCTATGCGCATGAGAGCTGCGGGCAGTGCACGCCGTGCCGTGAAGGTACGGGCTGGATGCATCGCGTGGTCGAGCGCATCGCCAACGGCCAGGGCCGGGCGGAAGACATCGATTTGCTGAATTCGGTGGCCGACAACATCCAAGGCCGCACCATCTGTGCGCTGGGCGATGCCGCCGCGATGCCGGTGCGCGCGATGATCAAGAATTTCAAAAACGAGTTCGTTCATCTGATCGAACACAAAACGGCTCTGGTGCCGGCCTCGGTCTGAGGCAGGACAGGACACGACATGATTGAAATCGAACTCGACGGCCAGAAGGTGGAGGTCTTGGAGGGCAGCATGGTGATGCATGCCGCCGAGAAGGCCGGCACCTACATCCCGCATTTCTGTTATCACAAGAAGCTCTCCATCGCCGCCAACTGCCGCATGTGCCTGGTAGATGTCGAGAAGGCGCCCAAGCCCATGCCTGCCTGTGCGACGCCGGTGACCCAGGGCATGATCGTCCGCACCAAGAGCGAGAAGGCGGTCAAGGCACAGCAGGGCGTTATGGAGTTTCTGCTGATTAACCACCCGCTAGATTGCCCGATCTGCGATCAGGGCGGCGAGTGTCAGCTGCAGGATTTGGCCGTCGGCTATGGCGGCAGCAAATCGCGCTACTCGGAAGAGAAGCGCGTAGTCTTCCACAAGAACGTCGGCCCGCTGATCTCGATGGAAGAGATGAGCCGTTGCATCCATTGCACCCGCTGCGTGCGCTTCGGCCAGGAAATCGCCGGCGTGATGGAGCTGGGCATGGCGCATCGCGGCGAGCATGCCGAGATCCAGACCTTTGTCGGTCGATCCGTGGACTCCGAGTTGTCGGGCAATATGATCGACATCTGCCCGGTCGGCGCACTGACCAGCAAGCCATTCCGCTACAGCGCCCGCACCTGGGAACTGTCGCGCCGCAAGAGCGTGTCCCCGCATGACAGCACCGGTGCCAACCTGATTGTTCAGGTCAAGGGCAAACAGGTGATGCGCGTCGTGCCGCTGGAGAACGAGGCCGTCAATGAATGCTGGATCGCCGACCGCGACCGCTTCTCTTATGAGTCGCTGAACAGCGACCAGCGGCTGAGCGCGCCGATGATCAAGCAAGGTGGCGCCTGGAAGACGGTCGACTGGAGCACGGCGCTCGAGTACGTGGCCAACGGTCTGAAGCTGGTGCGCGCCGAGCATGGCGCCACTGCCATTGGTGCGCTGGGCTCGGCCCACAGCACGATCGAGGAATTGCACCTGCTGGGCGCGCTGGTACGCGGCATGGGCAGCGACAACGTTGACCACCGTCTGCGCCATGCCGATTTCGCCAATGTGGCTGAGTCGGGCCAAGCGCGCTGGCTGGGCAGCCCGATTGCGGCGCTGTCCGAGCTGGACCGTGCGTTGGTGGTTGGTTCTTCGCTGCGCAAGGACCATCCGCTGTTTGCCCAGCGCCTGCGTCAGGCGACCCGCCGCGGCGCCCAGGTGCTGAGCCTCAACGCCAGCGAAGACGACTGGCTGATGCCCGTCGCGGCCCGCATCACGGTGGCGCCGAGCGCCTGGGTGCAGTCGCTGGCCGATGTCGCTGCTGCGATCTCTGCCAGCACCGGCGTTGCCGCTCCGGCGACCGGCGAAGCGACTGAAGCGGCCAAGGCCATCGCGGCCTCGCTGTTGTCCGGCGCCCGCAAGGCCGTGCTGCTGGGCAATGCGGCCGCCCAACATCCGCAGGCTTGCAGCCTGCTGGTACTGGCCAATTGGATCGCCGCGCAGACCGGCGCCAGCGTCGGCTATCTGAGCGAGGCCGCCAACACGGTCGGCGCCCAGCTGGCCCGTGCGCTGCCGCAGCAAGGCGGTCTGAATGCCGGCCAGATGCTGGGCGGCGAGGTACTGAAGGCTGTGCTGCTGCTGAATACCGATCCGGTGCTGGACAGCGCCAACGCTGCCGCCGCCGCCAAGGCCCTGGCTGCGGCCGAGATGGTCGTTGTGATGAGCCCGTTCAAGAGCGGTCTGGAGTACGCTGACGTGCTGCTGCCTACCGCGCCCTTCACTGAGACCTCGGGCACTTTCGTCAACGCCGAGGGCCGGGCGCAGAGCTTCGTCGGCGTCGTGCCGCCGTTGGCCGAGACCCGTCCGGGCTGGAAGATCCTGCGCGTGCTGGGCAATTTGCTGGCGCTCGAAGGCTTCGGTTACGAGAGCTCGGAGCAGGTGCGCAACGAGGTGCTGGGGGCTGCTCCCGATCTGAGCGCGCGGCTAAGTAATACGTCGTCTGCCGCCGTGCAGACGGCTGCTGTGCCCGCCGGCATCGAGCGTCTGGCCCCGGTGCCTATCTATGCGGCCGACGCACTGGTGCGCAACTCGACCTCGCTGCAACTGACGACCGATGCACGCTGCGCAGCAGTTGCCGGTCTGCCCAAGCAGCTCTGGGAGCAGCTTGGCTTGGCGGAGGGGGCGCGTGTGCGCATCACGCAAGAAGGCGCCGGCGCGGCCGAACTGCCGGCCCGGCTGGAAGCAGGCCTGGCGCCCAATACGCTGCGGGTGCCGGCCGGTCTGGCGGAAACCGCGGCCCTGGGTGCGATGTTCGGCACCCTGACGGTCAGCAAGGCCTGAGGCGACGAGGACAATAATGATTGAATCCCTCTACCAAGGCGGCGCCACGCTGCTGGGCGGCTTCTGGCCGGTGCTCTGGAGCCTGATCAAGATCATCGCGGTGGTCGCGCCGCTGATGATCTGCGTGGCCTATCTGACGCTCTGGGAGCGCAAGGCCATCGGCTGGTCGCAGATCCGCCCAGGTCCGAACCGGGTCGGCCCCTACGGCCTGTTGACCCCGATCGCCGATGCGGTGAAGCTGATTTTCAAGGAGATCATCGTCCCGACGGCGGCCAACAAGGGGCTGTTCTTCCTCGGCCCCATCATGACCATCATGCCCGCACTTGCGGCTTGGGCGGTGATCCCCTTCGGCCCCGATGCGGCTGTGGCCAATGTCAACGCCGGCCTGCTGTTTCTGATGGCGATCACCTCGCTGGAGGTCTACGGCGTGATCATTGCTGGCTGGGCCTCGAACTCGAAGTACGCCTTCCTGGGCGCGCTGCGTGCCTCGGCACAGATGGTGTCCTACGAGATCGCGATGGGCTTTTGCCTGGTGGTCGTGCTGATGGTGTCGGGCAGCATGTACATGACAGATATCGTCGTGCTGCAGACCAAGGGCATGTTCGCCGACATGGGCCTGACCTTCCTGTCCTGGAACTGGTTGCCGCTGCTGCCGATCTTCGTCGTCTACTTCATCTCTGGCCTGGCCGAAACCAATCGGCACCCGTTTGACGTGGTCGAGGGCGAATCGGAAATCGTCGCCGGTCACATGATCGAGTACTCGGGCATGTCTTTTGCGATGTTCTTCCTGGCCGAGTACGCCAATATGATCCTGGTCTCGGCCCTGGCCGTAATCCTGTTCCTGGGCGGCTGGTCGGCACCGATTTCCTTCAGCCTGTTGGGCATGGAAACGCCGAGCTTCATCCAGAACACCATGGCACTCTGGAACTGGGCTTGGTTGTTCGGCAAGACCTTTGTCGTGGTGACCATGTTCCTGTGGGTTCGTGCCACTTTCCCGCGCTTCCGCTACGACCAGATCATGCGTCTGGGCTGGAAGATCTTCATTCCCGTGACTCTGATCTGGCTGGTCGTCGTTGGCCTGTGGATCCAGTCTCCGTTCAATATCTGGAAGTGAGTCTGCAGCAATGAGCTCCTTCAGCCATTTCGTCAAGAGCTTCATGCTCACCGAGCTGTTCAAGGGCATGGCCCTGACCGGCCGGCATTTCCTGTCGCGCAATATCACGGTGCAGTTCCCGGAAGAGAAGACACCGCTGTCGCCGCGCTTTCGAGGCCTGCATGCGCTGCGCCGTTACGAGAACGGCGAAGAACGCTGCATCGCCTGCAAGCTCTGCGAAGCCGTCTGCCCGGCGATGGCCATCACCATCGAGAGCGATGTGCGTGAGGACGGCTCGCGCCGCACCACGCGCTACGACATCGACCTGACAAAGTGCATCTTCTGCGGCTTCTGCGAAGAGAGCTGCCCGGTGGACTCTATCGTCGAGACCTCGATCTTCGAATACCACGGCGAGAAGCGTGGCGATCTGTACTTCACCAAGGACATGCTCCTGGCCGTCGGCGACCGCTACGAAAAAGAAATCGCAGCCCAAAAGGAGGCCGACGCCAAGTACCGCTGAGGCCGTGCACCCGCTGCTCTAGCGGGTGTCTGTCTAAAGCTGTGCCTGCTGGAACCCCATGGATACCATCACCGCGCTGTTCTATGTTTTCTCGGCCGTCCTTCTGGGCGCTGCGTTTCGCGTCATCACGGCGCGATCCACCGTGCACTCGGCGCTGTTTCTGATCCTGGCCTTCTTCAATGCGTCCTGCATCTGGATGCTGCTGAAGGCCGAGTTCCTGGCCATCACCCTGGTGCTGGTCTACATCGGCGCCGTGATGGTGCTGTTCCTCTTCGTCGTGATGATGCTTGATATCAATTCCGATGAGGGGGCCAGTGCGATTCGCGAGGGCTTCTGGAAGCATCTGCCACTGGCCGGTCTGGTCGGTGCTCTGATCGCGCTGGAGATGGCCGCTGTGCTGATGGGCGGTTTCCGCCTGACCGAGGCTGCACCGCTAAGCGAGGCCGCGGTCAAGCTGGGCAACACCAAGCTGTTGGGCATCGCGATCTATACGCAGTATTTGTATCCGTTGCAGATTGCGGCCGTGTTGCTGCTGGTGGCCATCATTGCGGCGATTGCGCTGACCTTGCGCAAGCGCAAGGACTCGCGTAGCCAGGACGCCTCGGAGCAGGTCAAAGTCACAAAGGCGCAGCGCCTGCGCATCATCAAGATGCAACCCACGGTGGAGCAGGCCGCCACCCCGGCCGCCGACAACACGCAAGGAGGCGCATGATGCTGGCGCTCACGCTTGGACATTTTCTGACCCTGGGTGCGATCCTGTTCGCGCTTTCAGTGATCGGCATCTTCCTGAACCGCAAGAACCTGATCGTGCTGCTGATGGCGATCGAGCTGATGCTGCTGGCGGTCAACCTGAACTTCGTCGCCTTCTCCCACTACCTGGGTGATATGGCCGGCCAAGTCTTTGTGTTCTTCATCCTGACGGTGGCGGCCGCCGAATCTGCCATCGGCCTAGCGATCCTGGTCGTGCTGTTCCGCAATCGCGCCAGCATCAATGTGGAAGAACTGGACGCCTTGAAGGGCTGATGAATATGTCCGCAACACTTTCACAAAACATGCTGCTGGCGGTTCCGCTGGCGCCCCTGGTCGGCGCGATCGCGGCCGGTTTCTTTGGCAAGCAGATCGGTCGCCGCGGGGCTCACAGCATCACCATCCTGGGTGTGCTGATCTCCTTCATCATCTCGGCGATGGTGCTGAAGTCGGTCGCTATCGATGGCGCACGCTTTAACCAGACCATCTACGAATGGATGGTCATCGGCGGTCTGAAGATGGAGGTCGGCTTCCTTGTTGACGGTCTGACCGCGATGATGATGTGCGTGGTGACCTTTGTGTCGCTGATGGTGCACATCTACACCATCGGTTATATGGAAGAGGACCCGGGCTACCAGCGCTTCTTCAGCTACATCTCCCTGTTCACTTTCTCGATGTTGATGCTCGTGATGAGCAACAACATGCTGCAGCTGTTCTTCGGCTGGGAAGCTGTGGGCCTGGTGTCGTATCTGCTGATCGGCTTCTGGTACACCAAGCCGACCGCGATCTTCGCGAACATGAAGGCCTTCCTGGTCAACCGGGTCGGTGACTTCGGCTTCATCCTGGGCATTGGCCTGCTGGTGGCCTATGGCGGCTCGCTGAACTATGGCGAGACCTTTGCCAAGGCCAATGAGCTGGCGCAGATCAAGTTCAACGCCCCGCTATGGGGCTCAGACTGGATGATGCTTAGCGTCGCCTGCATCTGCCTGTTCATCGGCGCGATGGGCAAAAGCGCGCAGTTCCCGCTGCATGTCTGGCTGCCCGACTCAATGGAAGGCCCGACCCCGATTTCCGCGCTGATCCACGCCGCGACCATGGTGACGGCTGGTATCTTTATGGTGGCCCGCATGTCGCCGCTGTTCGAGCTGAGCGACACGGCGCTGAACTTCGTGCTGGTGATCGGCGCGATTACGGCGCTGTTCATGGGCTTTCTGGGCATCATCCAGAACGACATCAAGCGTGTCGTTGCCTACTCAACGCTGTCGCAGCTGGGCTATATGACGGTAGCGCTGGGCGCCTCGGCCTACTCGGTCGCGGTCTTCCACCTGATGACGCACGCCTTCTTCAAGGCCTTGTTGTTCCTCGGCGCCGGCTCGGTCATCATCGGCATGCACCATGATCAGGACATCCGCAATATGGGCGGCCTTCGCAAGTACATGCCCATCACCTGGGTCACCGCCTTGCTGGGCTCGCTGGCCCTGATCGGCACGCCTTTCTTTGCCGGGTTCTACTCGAAGGACAGCATCATCCTGGCGGTGCAGGCCAGCACGTTGCCGGGCGCGAGCTTCGCCTACTTCGCGGTGGTGGCGGGCGTGTTCGTGACGGCGTTCTACAGCTTCCGCATGTATTTCCTGGTCTTCCACGGCAAGGAAAATTTCCACCACAAACCCTTCCCGGGCGAGCACGACCATCATGATGATCACGGTCATCACGAGCCGCACACCCCGCACGAGTCGCCCTGGGTGGTGACCGCACCGCTGGTGCTGCTGGCAATCCCCTCCGTGGTGATCGGTTTCCTCGCGATTCAGCCGATGCTGTTCGGCGACTTCTTCAAGGATTCCATCGTCGTCAACACGGCGGCCCATCCGGCCATGGCGTCGCTGGGCGAGCATTTCCATGGTGCGGTGGCGATGGCCACGCACGGCTTCATGACCCTGCCGTTTTGGCTGGCCGTGGCCGGTGTCGCGACGGCCTACCTGTTCTACATGGTCTGGCCAGCGATCCCAGTGGCGCTGGGCAAGATCTTGCGCCCGCTGGTCATCGTGCTTGAGAACAAGTACTTCATGGACTGGTTCAACGAGAACGTGCTGGCCCGCGCCGCGCGTGGTCTGGGTCTGGCCGCCTGGAAGGGCGGCGATCAAGGCATCATCGATGGGCTGTTGATCAATGGCTCGGCTCGCGGCATCGGCGGTATCGCCGGCCTGGTGCGCCGCGTTCAGACCGGCCATCTGTACTGGTATGCCCTGGTGATGATTCTGGGCGTGATCGGCCTGATGAGCTGGCAGCTGTGGCCCTATATAGGCCCTCAATTCAGAGCCCTGGCGGGTCTGTGAGCAAGGGCGGAGAAAAATAATGGGATTGTTGAGTCTTGCCATCTGGTTGCCCATCTTCAGCGGCCTAGCGCTGCTGGCCCTGGGCCGTGACAACCAGGCCAATAGCGCCCGCTGGATGGCGCTGATCGCCGCACTGGCGAGTTTCGCGGTAACCGTACCGCTGATCACGGGCTTCGATACCTCGACCGCCGCGATGCAGTTCAGCGAGAAGCTAGCCTGGATCGAGCGCTTCAATGTGATGTACCACCTGGGTGTCGACGGCATCTCGATGTGGTTCGTGCCCCTGACGGCCTTCATCACTGTGATCGTCGTGATCGCCGCCTGGGAGGTGATCGAGGAGCGCGTCAACCAGTACATGGGCGCCTTCTTGATCCTGTCGGGCCTGATGGTCGGCGTGTTCTCGGCGCTGGATGGCTTGCTGTTCTATGTGTTCTTCGAGGCCACGCTGATTCCGATGTACATCATCATCGGCGTCTGGGGCGGAGCCAACCGCGTCTACGCGGCCTTCAAGTTCTTCCTCTACACCTTGGCCGGTTCGCTGTTGATGCTGATCGCGCTGCTGTACCTGTATTTTCAGTCGGGCGGCTCCTTCGACATCCAGACCTGGCACAAGCTGCCGCTGCCGATGACGGCCCAGACTCTGCTGTTCTTCGCCTTCCTGGCGGCGTTCGCGGTCAAGGTCCCGATGTGGCCGGTGCACACCTGGCTGCCCGATGCCCACGTCGAGGCGCCCACCGGCGGCTCGGTGGTGCTGGCCGCCATCATGCTGAAGCTCGGTGCGTATGGCTTCCTGCGTTTTTCGATGCCGATCGCGCCCGACGCTGCGCACCACTGGTCCTGGGTCATCATCGCGATGTCGCTGATCGCGGTGGTCTACATCGGCCTGGTGGCTCTGGTGCAGAAGGACATGAAGAAGCTGGTGGCGTATTCCTCGATCGCTCACATGGGCTTCGTGACGCTGGGCTTCTTCATCTTCAACGAGCTCGGCGTGGCTGGCGGCTTGGTGCAGATGATCTCGCACGGCTTTGTCTCCGGCGCGATGTTCCTTTGCATTGGCGTGCTCTACGACCGCGTCCATTCGCGTGAGATCGCGGCCTATGGTGGCGTGGTCAACACCATGCCCAAGTTCGCCGCCTTCGCGTTGTTCTTTGCGATGGCTAATTGCGGCCTGCCCGCCACCGCTGGTTTCGTCGGTGAGTGGATGGTGATCATCGGCACCGTGCAGTACGACTTCTGGCTCGGCGCGATCGCTGCCACCGCGTTGATCTTCGGCGCCGCTTACACGCTGTGGATGTACAAGCGCGTCTACTTCGGCCCGATGACCAATGACAATGTGCGCGCGCTGACCGATATCAATGCGCGTGAATTCCTGATGCTGGCCGTGCTGGCCGTGGCTACGCTGTTCATGGGCCTGTACCCGAAACCCTTCACCGATGTGATGCAGGTTTCGGTGACCGAGCTGCTCAAACATGTAGCCACCAGCAAGCTGGGTGGAGTCTGAGATGGGCCAAGCAACAATGACGACTATGAACTGGCTCGCGGTTTATCCCGAAATCATCCTTCTGGCCATGGCCTGCGTGGTGGCCATGGTGGACCTGTGGGTCACCGACCCGGCACGCCGCCCGACTTACTGGCTGACCCAGCTGACCTTGGTGGTCGTCGGCGCCATGCATCTGAATGCCTTCAATGGTGGCGTCACCGAATCGGCGATGCAGGGCATGGTGGTGTCCGACCCGATGGGCCATCTGCTGGCCTTCTTCGCCTGCATTGCGACCTTCGTCACCTTGGTCTATGCGCGCCCCTATGCGGCCGAGCGCGAGATCTTGAAGGGCGAGCTGTTCACGCTGAGCCTGTTCTCCCTGCTGGGCATCATGGTGATGTTGCAGGCTCACAACTTCCTGGTGCTTTATCTTGGCCTGGAACTGATGAGCCTGTCGCTGTATGCGCTGGTGGCGCTGCGGCGTGACCATGCGGTCTCGACCGAAGCGGCGATGAAGTACTTCGTGCTGGGCGCGCTGGCGAGCGGCTTCCTGCTTTACGGCCTGTCGATGATGTACGGCGCCACCGGTTCGCTGCACATCCCGCAGGTGTTCGAAGTGATTGCGACCGGCGCCCCGAACAAGTCGGTGCTGGTGTTCGGCGTGGTCTTCGTGGTGGCAGGTCTTGCCTTCAAGCTGGGTGCTGCACCCTTCCACATGTGGGTGCCTGACGTCTACCAGGGTGCACCGACGGCGGTGACCCTGCTGATCGGTGCCGCACCGAAGCTGGCAGCTTTCGCGATCACGATTCGCCTGTTGGTCGAAGGTATGCTGGGCCTGGCCTTCGATTGGCAGCAGATGCTGATCGTGTTGGCCGTGGTGTCACTTTTGATCGGCAATCTTGCTGCCATTGCGCAGAGCAACCTCAAGCGCATGCTGGCTTACTCGACGATTGCGCAGATGGGCTTCATGCTGCTGGCGATGGCCTCGGGCGTGATCGGCGACAACCATGCCGGCATGGCCAATGCCTACAGCTCGGCGCTGTTCTACTCTGTCACCTATGTGCTGACGACCCTGGGCACCTTCGGCATGATCCTGCTGCTGTCGCGCCAGGGCCATGAGGCCGAGGAGATCAAGGACCTGGCCGGCCTGGCTAAGCGCAGCCCGTGGTTCGCGCTGGTGATGACCATCTTCATGTTCTCCCTGGCCGGTATCCCGCCGACTGCGGGCTTCTATGCCAAGCTGGCCGTCCTGCAAGCCATGGTCACCACGGGTTCCCAGCTCTATCTGGCGCTCGCGGTGTTTGCCGTCGTGCTGTCGCTGGTGGGGGCTTATTACTACCTGCGCGTTATCAAGGTGATGTTCTTCGACGAGCCCACCGATAGCTCGCCGCTGAGCGCACCGGCCGATGTACGCGCCGTGATGTCGCTCAATGGTGCCGCTGTGCTGGTGTTCGGTCTGCTGCCCGGCGGCCTGATGGCGATGTGCGGCACCGCCATCGTCAAGCTGCTGGCGCCCTGACGTCCTGCGCTGAATGGATCAGTCCGCTGCCGTCTGGCTGGTGTTGCTTGTCGCGGTCATCGCGGCCAATGCCCCGTACTTTAGCAACCGCGTGCTGCTGCTGGGCCCCAAGCGTGCGGCCAAGCCCTTTGGCTGGCGGGCGCTGGAGCTCTTGCTGCTGGCCCTGCTGACCCTGGTGCTGGGCTTCGCGCTGGAGTCCTACCAGGGCCAACGCCAGCCGCAGGGCTGGGAGTTCTATGCGGCCGCGCTGTGCCTGTTCATCACGCTGGGTTTCCCCGGCTTTGTCTGGTGTTATCTCCGACGGGGTCGACATGGCGCTTGAAGACGAGGATGAGGCGCTGCGGGAGCTGCAGCTCGATTCGTCCCAGGTCTACCGCGGCCACTTCCTTGATGTTCGCCGCGACCGCATACGCCTGCCAAACGGCCGCGAGGCCGCGCGCGAGTACATCGTCCATCCCGGTGCGGTGATGGTCGTACCCTTGCTCGACGACGGTCGACTGCTGATGGAGCGCCAGTACCGCTACCCGATGGGCCGGGTGATGCTGGAGTTCCCTGCCGGAAAGCTCGACGCCGGCGAGGCGCCGCTGCGCTGCGCCCAGCGCGAGCTGCTCGAGGAGACCGGCTACAGCGCACGCGAATGGGCCCATGCTGGCGTTCTGCACAACGCGATCGCTTATTCTGACGAACGTATCGAGATCTTCTTCGCACGCGGCCTGTCGGCCGGCGAGCGCCGACTCGACGAAGGCGAGTTCCTCGATCTGGTCATCCACACGCCGGTCGAGCTCGACGCGCTGGCCGCCAGCGGCGCCATGACCGATGCCAAGACCCTGATCGGTCTGCTGTGGCTGCAGCGCTGGCAGGCCGGCGCATGGGTATTGGACTGGCAGCCGGCGGGCTGACGCTCGCCTGCCTATCATTGCGGCCATGCTTGTCTTGAATCTGTCATGCAATCGGGAGCATCGCTTCGAAGGCTGGTTCGGCTCGGCCGACGATTTCGAATCGCAGCTGGGCCGCAGTCTGGTGGGCTGCCCGGTCTGCGGCTCAACCAAGGTGCAGCGCCTGCCCAGCGCACCGCGCCTGAACGTCTCGCATCTGCGCGGTCCTGCCGCCGAGCCTGTGTCGCCAGCCGATACTCAGCAGCAGCTCCAGCAGGCCGCTCTACAGGCTGTCCAGCAACTGCTTGCGCGCACCGAGGATGTCGGCGAGCGCTTTGCTGAAGAGGCCCGCCGCATCCACTATGGCGAGGTCGAGCAGCGCGGCATCCGCGGCCGCGCCAGCCGCGAGGAAGCGGTGGCCCTGGCCGATGAAGGTATCACGGTGATGGCGCTGGCCGTGCCCGAGGCGCTCAAGGGCACGCTGCAGTAGAACCCGGCTAGGCGGCATGGGTCGCCGCCCGTCCGCTGTTTTCGCTGTTCAGCGGTGCAAAGCTTGCGTCTGTCGCAGCAGGCTGGGCTGGCGGCGTCCCGCGTGGCAAGATTCCTGGGTTGTGCGCTTCGTGGGAGGCGCCCGCAAAACAATACCGGAGCCCTTTAGATGATGCGCCATCGCTTGCCAGCCCTTGTCCTCGTCAGCTCATTGACGCTTCTGCTGGGCGGCTGCGGCAAGCCCGGATCCGACGGCGCTGGTACGGCCCAGGCGGCCAAGGGACCCGCCACCGCCAAGCCGCTGCTGCTGTCGGCCGAAGACCTGCAGGCCATGGGCTTGTCGAGCTATGCCAGCGGCCCCGTGATCACCGGTTCGGTCCAGCCCGAGAAGCGCGCGGACCTGCGTGCCGAGGTGCAGGCCATGGTGTTACAGGTGTTCAAGGAAAACGGCGAGAAGGTTCGGCGCGGCGATCTGCTGGTGCGGCTGGACGACAGCGCAATCCGCGAAACCCTGTCCTCGGCCGAGCAGGCGGCGCGCGCCGCCGCTCAGAGCTTCGAGCAGGCCGAGCGTCAGTTCCAGCGCATGAAGACCCTGCAGGCCCAGGGCATGAGCTCAATGCAGGCGATGGAAGACGCCGAGATCCGCCGCAACAGCGCGCAAAGCGAGCTGGTGGAAGCCAAGGCGCGCGCCGCCACCGCCCGCCAGCAGCTGCAGCGCACCGAGGCCCGCGCGCCGTTCGACGGCATCGTCTCCGACCGCAAGGTCTCGGCCGGTGACACCGCCCAGATCGGCAAGGAGCTGGTTAAAGTGATAGACCCGAGCAGCATGCGATTCGAAGGCTTGGTTTCGGCCGACCGCATGAGCGAGCTGAAGGTGGGCCAGACGGTCTTCTTCAAGGTCAACGGCTATACCCAGTCCGATTTCGAAGGCAAGGTACGGCGGATCGCGGCGGCCGCCAACCCGACCACGAGGCAAGTCGAAGTGCTGGTCGATTTCGTCGGCGAACAGCAGCCTGGCGTGGCCGGCCTCTATGCCGAGGGGCGGGTGCAGAGCCAGAGTGTCAGTGCGCTCATGCTGGCCGATGGCGCGATCCAGCGTGAGGGCGACCAGGCCTACGTTTGGCGTGTGCAAGACGGCAAGCTGAGCCGCGTGGCCGTCAAGCTGGGCGAGCGCGACGAACGCCAGGGGCTCTTCCAGGTCAGTGTCGGCCTCAAGCCGGGCGACCAAGTGCTGCGCCATCCGAACAATGCCCTGAGCGAAGGGCGTGCGGTGGAATTTGCCAAGCCGGCGGCCGCATCGGCGTCGACGAACCGGGGAGGCTGAGATGTTTCTCTCCAACTTCAGCGTCAAGAAGCCGGTCGCGACCATCGTCATCATCATCAGCCTGATGTGCCTGGGACTGCTGGCGCTCAATAAGCTGCGCGTCAACCAGATCCCCGATGTCGAGGAACCGGTGCTGGTGGTCAGCATCAACTATCCGGGCGCCTCGCCCGAGACGGCCGAGCGCGAGATCGTCAACCGGATCGAGAAGTCGCTGCAGAGCATTGCCGGTGTCAAGGAGGTGCGTGCCACCGCCAACGAAGGCAGCGCCCAGATGGTGCTGATCTTCAACTTCGACAAGAACATGATCGAGGCGGCTGACGAGGTGCGTAACGCCATCGGCGCGGTGCGGCACAAGTTGCCGCTCGAAATGCGCGAGCCGGTGCTGCAGCGCTTCGATCCCTCGTCCCAGCCCATCATGCAGCTGGCGCTGTCGTCCAACAGCCAGAGCCATGCCGAGATCTCGCGCCTGGCCGAGGATGATCTGGCCGACAAGTTCCGCGCCATCAACGGCGTGGCCACCGTCAATGTCAACGGCGCCCTCAGCCGCGAGCTGTCGGTGCTGCTGCATGCGCAGAAGCTGCGCGAGTTCAATGTCTCCGTCACAGAGGTGGTCAACGCGCTGCGCAGCCAGAACACCACCGCGCCGGTCGGCAAGGTGCGCGGCAGCATGCAGGATCAGAGCATTCGCCTGCTAGGGAGAATCGAGTCGCCGGCCGAGTTCGAGCAGATCGTCGTCAAGCGTCAAGGCGAGCAGCTGGTGCGACTTGGCCAGGTAGCCAGCATCCGCGACGGCTTTGCCGAGCGTCAGAGCATCAGCGTGCGCAACGGCCATCCGAATGTGGGTCTTTCGGTGACGCGCTCGCGCGATGCCTCGACCGTGGCAGTGGCCAACGAGATTCGCAAGCTGGTCGCGGAGACGGCCAAGACCCTACCGGCCGGCACTACGCTTGAGGTCACTCAGGACGGCGGCGAGGATGCCGAGAACAGCCTCAATAATGTGATCCACGCGCTGGTGTTCGGCGCCGGCCTGACGATTCTGGTCGTCTATGTGTTTCTGAATTCCTGGCGCTCCACGCTGATTACCGCCTTGTCACTGCCGACCTCGGTGGTGGCCGCCTTCATCGCAGTCTGGCTGTGTGGCTTCACGCTGAACTTCATGAGCCTGCTCGGTCTGTCGCTGGCGATCGGCGTGCTGATCGATGACGCCATCGTAGTGCGTGAGAATATCGTGCGCCATATGGAGCGCGGCGCTGACCGGCGCAGCGCGGCGCTCAACGGCACGGCCGAGATCGGCCTGGCTGTGGCCGCCACCACTTTCTCCATCGTCGCGGTCTTCGTGCCAGTGGCCTTCATGCCAGGCGTCTCAGGTGAGTGGTTCCGCCCCTTTGGCCTGACCGTCGTCGCCTCGGTGCTGGTCAGCCTGTTCATCTCGTTCACGCTGGATCCGATGTTGTCGGCCTACTGGGGCGACCCCCCGGGCCATCATGAGGCGCCGAAGAAGGGTTTGTCGCTTTATCTGCAGCGCTTCAATGACTGGTTCGACCGCCAGGCCGACCGCTATGGGCAGGTGATCGCGTGGGCTTTGCATCACCGACGCTGGATGGCCGCATTTGCGGTGCTGAGCTTTGTGCTGGCCATCGCGTTGCAGGTCCAGTTCGGCGGCTCCAGCTTCCTGCCAGCGTCCGATGCCGGAACCATCGCCGTCGAGGTTCGCACCCCGGCAAGCTCCAGCCTTGAGTACTCGAAGCTGAAGATGGAGGCCGCCGCCAAACTGGCACGCGAGATTCCCGAGACCAAGGCCACCAACAGCCAGGTCAATGTCAGCGGCGGCCGCATTTATGTTGACTTGGGCAAGAGCACCGAGCGCAAGCGCTCGGCCGCCGAGATTGCGAAGGACCTGCGCGAGCGTGTGTCCCGGCTGGTCGGTGCCGAGTACGTGGTGCTGGACGATCTGAACAATGGTGCGCAAAAGCCTGTGCAAATCCGCTTCTCCGGCGAGGACTCGCGCAAGCTGCTCGAAATCACCAACGACTACATGGCCAAGCTGCGCCAGGTGCCCGGCGCGGTGGACGTGGGCCTGTCGGAGCAGGATCCGCAGGACGAGTTGCAAATCGAGCTCAACCGCGGCCTGGCCAACTCGCTGGGTATCTCGGTAGGCGATGCTGCCAATGCCTTGCGCGTGGCCTTTGCCGGTGTCGAAGTCGGCGACTGGGTGGACCCGAGCGGCGAGACCCGCGATGTGGCGGTGCGCCTGGCACCAGAGGACCGGGTCGACGCCAGCAATATCGAGCGTCTGCCGATCACCGTTGCCGGCAGCGGCATGATGGTGCCGTTGGAGCAGATCGCCACCGTGACCATGGGTAAGGGCCCGTCCAAGATTCAGCATGCCGACGGCAAGCGCATGATCGCGGTCTCTGCCAATGCCCAGGGCCGCTCGGCTGGCGAGGTGACGGCCGACGCGGTCAAACTGGCCAAGTCCATCCAGTTCCCGCCCGGTTACGGCATCGAACTGGCCGGCGCCTCGGCCGACCAGGAAGAGGTCTTCGGTGCGATGGCTGTGGCCTTGGCCTCGGGAATCGGCCTGATGTATCTGATCTTGGTGATGCAGTTCGGCTCCTTCACCGCGCCGCTGGGCGTGATGCTATCGCAGCCACTGTCGCTGATCGGGGTCGTCGTGGCGCTGCTGTTGACCGGCGGCACGCTAAACCTGATGAGCTTTATCGGCATCATCATGCTGGCCGGCCTGGTGGCGAAGAACGCGATCTTGCTGCTGGACGCTGCGCGCCAGGAGGAGGCCAAGGGCGTGCCCCGCGAAGAAGCGCTGATGCATGCCGGGCGCATGCGTTTCAGGCCAATTCTGATGACGACCTTTGCCCTGGTGGCTGGCATGTTGCCGGTGGCAATCGGCGTGGGCGAGGGCGGTGAGTTCTACCGCCCGATGGCCGTGGCGATTATCGGCGGGACGATCACCTCAACCTTTCTGACCCTGCTGATGGTGCCGAGTTTTTACGACAGCATCGAGATCGCCAAGGACCGCATGATCGCCAAGTTCGGCCGCCGTGAGGCCCGCTGGAACACGGCCGTGGCCTTCACGCTGACCTTTGTCGAAGCCGTCCTGACACTGCTGATGCTGCGCTTCATCTTCCGCATGGGGATGAAGCTTGTCGATCGGCTGCGCGGCCGCCGCCCGGCGGTCACGCAGCCGCAAGGAGCAGACTGATTCAGAGCACGCGGCCCGGATTCATCAGGCCCTGAGGATCCAGGGCCTTTTTTATCGCCCGCATCAGGCCGAGAGCGACCGGGCTCTTGCGCTCTGCCAGTTCCTCGCGTTTGAGCTGCCCGATGCCGTGCTCGGCCGAGATTGAGCCCCCCTGGGCCAGTACCGCGTCGTAGACGATGTGATTGATCGCCGCCTCATGTGCGAGCAGGAAGTCGGCGGCGGCCACTCCCTCGGGCGCCTGAACGTTGTAATGCAGATTGCCATCGCCCAGATGGCCGAAGTCCACCATGCGCACGCCTGGGAAGGCGGCCGCCAGCGCCGCGTCGGTGGCGGCCACGAAGGCAGGAATGCGAGACACCGGTAACGCGATGTCGTGCTTGATGTTCAGGCCTTCCTCGACCTGGGCCAAAGGGATCGATTCGCGCAGATGCCAGAGCCCGTGCGACTGCTCCAGGCTCTCGGCCACCGCCGCATCGCTGATGAGTTCTGACTCCAGCGCCTGCTCCAGCAGGCCCTCGAACATCGTGCGGGCATGGGCCTCGCTCTCGGTGTCGGAAAGTTCGAGCAGCACGGTCCAGGGGCTGGGTGGCAGCGGCTGGCGCAACTGCGGGAAATGCTTGCGCACCAATTGCAGCGAGAACTGGTTCATCACCTCAAAGCCGGTGAGGCCTGCGCCGAGCCGCGCTTGGGCCAGGCTCAGCAGCGCCACGGCCGCCTCCAGCGTGTCGCAGGCGGCCAGCGCCGTCATGCGCGCGGCTGGCCGAGGGTAGAGCTTCAAGGTCGCGGCTGTGATCACGCCCAGCGTACCCTCGCTGCCAATGAAGAGATCGCGCAGGTCGTAGCCGGTGTTGTCCTTGCGCAGGCCCGACAGGCCTTCCCAGACCTCGCCGGCGGAGGTCACGACCTCCAGTCCCAGGCACAGATCCCGCGCATTGCCGTAGCGCAGCACCTGGGTGCCGCCGGCATTGCTGGCCAGATTGCCGCCAATCGTGCAACTGCCCTCGGCCGCCAGGCTCAACGGGAACAGAAAGCCGGCGCCGACCGCCGCCTCCTGCACCGTTTGCAGCACGCAGCCAGCCTCCACCGTCATCGTCAGATTGGCTGCATCGATGGCGCGCACCTTGTTGAGCCGGGCCAGGCTCAAAAGCACCTGCGTGCCGCTGGCGTCGGGCGTCGAGCCGCCGACCAGGCCGGTATTGCCGCCTTGCGGCACCAGGCTGACGCCGTAGGCGGCGCACAGGCGCACGATGGCGGCCACCTCGGCCGTGCTGCCGGGCCGCACCACGGCCAGCGCGCGGCCGGGGAAGCGGCGGCGCCAATCCATCTCGTAGGCGGACAGATCGCCCTCGACGAGTACCTGGGAGGCGCCCAGGGCCTCCCGCAATTCGTTCAGCAGATTCATGGTGTGGCAGCCTGCTTGGCTGCGTTCAGACGTTGACGGACATGCATCGCGCAGGCGACGAAGATCAGGCTGGAGAGCATCAGCTCGGCCCAGGCCAGCGGCACCGAGGGGCCGACGTCGCTGGTGGCGCGCACCGCGCCCTCGGCGAAATACAGCCAGACCATCAGGCTCAGCCAGCGGAAGGTGTAGAGCCGGTAGCGCCACAGGCCGACGAAGGGAATCAACAGCGGCAAGGCCTTGATGGCCAACGTGCCGCGGCCGGTCGGCGCCAGCCACAGCTCCCAGGCCAGGCACAGCACGAAGAGCGCGGCCAGCGCGCCCAGGGCCAGGTTGCGGGACAGCGCTTCCTGGGCTGTGGCCTTGGTGCGCGAGGAGGTTTTGATCGGTGGTTTATCGGAGCGGGAGGACATGGCTGGCATCATAGCCAGCATGACGACAAGAACCCCTGCTGCCGTACCGTCCCAGGACAGTGCCGCTGGCTTTCTGAACACCTTGATGAGTTGGCCCTGGCTGGCCACCCTGCAGACCTTGCGCCTGCGCTTTGCCGAGGCACGGCTAGGCCAGACTGCCGGCAGCTTGACCTTCACGACGCTGATCTCGCTGGTGCCGCTGCTGACAGTGATGCTGGCGCTGTTCACCGCCTTTCCAATCTTCGCCAGTTTCCAGCGCGCGCTGGAGACCTATTTCTTGCAAAGCCTGATACCGCCCAATATCGCCAAGCCCGTGCTGGCCGCGCTGACCCAGTTCGCCGCCAAGGCCAATCGCTTGGGCCTGGTAGGTCTGGTCGTACTCGGAGCCACCGCGCTGGCGCTGATGTTCACCATAGACCGCACCCTCAACACGATTTGGCGGGTCAAGCGGCCGCGGCCGATGATGCAGCGCATGCTGGTTTACTGGGCCGCGCTGACCCTGGGGCCGTTGCTGTTGGGCGCTAGCCTGACGATGACCGGCTACGCAATCACCGCCGGCAAGGGACTGGTGGGGGGCATGCCGGGCGGGCTTGCGGCGCTGCTCAATGGCGTCGAGCTGGTGGTACTGAGCCTGGCCGTTGCCGGGCTGTTCCGCTATGTGCCCAATACCGAGGTGCGCTGGCGCCATGCGCTGGCCGGCGGCATCTTTGTCGCGCTGGCCTTCGACCTGACCAAGAGCCTGCTTGCTTGGTATGTCAAGCAGGTGCCAACCTATTCGACGCTGTACGGTGCTTTCGCCACCGTGCCCATCTTCCTGATCTGGATGTATCTGGGATGGGTCGTGATGCTCCTGGGCGCTTTGTTGGCAGCCAACATCCCTGCGCTAGGCGGGCGTATGCTGCATCGACCCGAGGTACCGGGTCTGCAGCTGGAGCTGGCGCTGGAGGCGTTGCGCGAGCTGTGGCGGGCACGTCAGGCCGGCGAGCCGGGCATCGCCGCCCAGGAGCTGGCGCGCCGCCTGCGCATCGATCCGCTGCAACTGGAGCCGGCGCTGGAGGCCTTGCTGGGCTTGGACTGGCTGGGCCGGCTCGAGGAGGAGGGCGCGCCGCGCCTGGTGCTGCTGCGCACGCCCGAAGAGACGTCCGCTGCGCCGCTGCTGCAGGCCCTGCTGGCGGGTGCTGGTGGCAGTCTGGCGCCGCTATGGGCGCGCGGCGACTGGGCTGACTGCACGCTGGCCGAGCTGCTAGGGGTGCAGCACCACCAATAAGGCGGTGGCCGGCTCGCTGCCACGATTGCGTATCGCGTGCGGGCCGTCGACGGCGTAGCGCGCCGTCTCGCCGACCTTCAGTGCCTGACTGATCGCGCCGGCACTGACCTCCATCTCGCCGCCCAGCACCGACAGATGCTCACGCGAGCCCGGCTCGTGGGCCGCCGATTCGAGCGCGCCGCCGGGCTGCACCGTCAGCTCGTACCACTCAAACTGGCCGGCCAGATCAATAGGCCCGAGGATGCGCAGCACGCACAGGCCGTCCGGGCTGGCCAGGCTGGGCGTTGCATGCGAGGCCACGGTCTCGATCGCCGGCGCGGCCGGCTTTGTCGCACCACTGAGAAGTTCGGATAGTTCAACCCGCAAGGCGTTAGCCAGGCGCCACACCACGGCCACGGTCGGATTCGCCTGGTTGCGTTCGATCTGCGACAGCATCGACTTCGAGACACCGGCGCGGCGCGACAACTCGTCCAGCGAAAGGCCCTGCGCCTGGCGCAGAGACTGCAGGGTGGCGCCGACGCGGGGCGGCTCCAAAGACTCGGACAGGTTGGCGGACATGGCTTGACCTTGAAAAGCTAATCTCAGATACTGCACAGCAATTCGATATATCGAACTCTGTTCTGTTTAGTGGATTGTGCATCAGGAGAGCTTTGATGAGCACACGCGACGATTTCTACGCCCATCTTCGGGCCGAGCTGGCCGGCATCCGCGAGGCCGGGCTGTACAAGAGCGAGCGCATCATCACGACGCCACAGGGGGCGGTGGTGCAGACGGCCGATGGCCGCGAGGTGATCAATCTCTGCGCCAACAACTATCTAGGCCTGTCCTCGCATCCCGCCGTCATCGAGGCCGCGCATGAGGCCTTGCGAACCCACGGTTACGGGCTGTCATCGGTGCGTTTCATCTGCGGCACGCAGGACATCCACAAGACCCTCGAAGCCCGGCTGGCCAAGTTCCTCGGCACCGAGGACACTATCCTCTACGCGGCCGCGTTCGACGCCAATGGCGGTCTGTTCGAGCCGCTGCTGGGCGAGCAGGACGCCATCATTAGCGACGAGCTCAACCACGCCTCCATCATCGACGGCATCCGGCTGTGCAAGGCCAAGCGTTATCGCTACAAGCACAACGATATGGCCGATCTGGAGGCCAAGCTAGAAGAGGCCAAGGCGGCCGGCGCGCGCTTCACCCTGGTGTTCACCGACGGTGTGTTCTCGATGGACGGGACCATCGCCCAGCTCGACAAGATCTGCACGATCACAGAGCGCTTCGGCGCGTTGCTGGGCATCGACGAATGCCATGCCAGCGGCTTTCTCGGCAAGACCGGTCGCGGCACGCATGAGTATCGCGATGTCTTCGGCCGGGTCGACATCATCACCGGCACGCTGGGCAAGGCCTTGGGCGGCGCCTCGGGCGGCTTCACGACCGGCCGCAAGGAGGTGATCGAGCTCCTGCGCCAGCGCTCGCGGCCCTATCTGTTCTCCAACACCGTAGCGCCGTCCATCGTTGGCGCCTCCCTGGCGGTGCTGGACCTGCTGGAGGGCTCGACCGCGCTGCGTGACAAGCTGGAGGCCAATACCACCTACTTCCGCGAGGCGATCCAGGCGGCCGGCTTCGAAATCAAGCCCGGCAGCCATCCCATCGTGCCCATCATGGTCCACGACGCGGTGGTCGCGCAAAAGCTCAGTGCCCGCATCCTGGAGCTGGGCATCTACGCGGTGGGCTTCTTCTTTCCGGTCGTTCCCAAGGGCCAGGCCCGCATCCGTGTGCAGATCTCGGCCGTGCACGAGCGCGAGCATCTGGAAAAGGCGGTGGCAGCCTTCACCCAGGCCGGCAAAGAGCTCGGCCTGATCAAGTCCTGACCTCCTTACAGCATGACTACTAAGATTCTGATCATCGGCGCCAACGGCCAGATCGGCACCGAGTTGGCCCAGGCGCTGGCGCTTCGCCATGGCAATGCAGCCGTCATCACCAGCGACTTGGCACCCGAGGGCCGGGTGCCGGCGCTGACCCATGAGATGCTGGACGTCACCGACGCTGCCGCGCTGGCGGCCGTGGTCAAGCGCCATGGCGTGAGCCAGATCTACCACCTGGCCGCCGCCCTGTCGGCCACCGGCGAGCAGCATCCGATGTGGGCCTGGGACCTGAATATGAAGGGTCTGCTCAATGTGCTGGAGCTGGCGCGGGTGCAGAAACTCGACAAGATCTTCTGGCCCAGCTCGATTGCCGCCTTCGGCCCGAACACGCCGGCCCTGGACACGCCGCAGACCACGGTAATGGACCCGACCACCATCTACGGCATCTCGAAGCTGGCCGGCGAGCGTTGGTGCGCCTGGTACCACGCCAAGCATGGCGTCGATGTGCGCAGCTTGCGTTACCCTGGCCTGATCAGCTGGAAGACCCCGCCCGGCGGTGGTACCACCGACTATGCGATCGACATCTTTCACGCCGCGCTAAAGACCGGCCGCTACAGCTGCTTCCTCGAAGAGGCTCAGGCCTTGCCGATGATGTATATGCCCGATGCGCTTCGCGCCACTATCGAGCTGATGGAGGCGCCGGGCGAGCAGATCAAGCAGCGCGGCAGCTACAACCTAGCCGGCGTCAGCTTCACGCCACGCGAGATCGCCGCCGAGATCCGCAAGCACATCCCCGGCTTCGAGATCAGCTATGCGCCCGACTTCCGTCAGGCGATTGCAGCCAGCTGGCCCCAGCGCATCGACGACAGCGCGGCGCGGGCCGACTGGGGCTGGCAGCTCGACTACGAGCTGAGCCAGATGGCGCATGACATGCTGAACAATCTCCGACCGCTGCTGGCCGCCTGATCAGAGCTTGATGCGCCCAGTCCAGATGTCTTTGTACATCACCCAGTCGCCCATGAAGCTGTAGAGCGGGCGCTTGAACGAAGCCGGGCGGTTCTTCTCGAAGCAGAAGTGGCCGACCCAGGCGAAGCCATAGCCGCACAGCAGCGCGAACAACACAAAGCGCAACTGGCCGGTGTACAGCGCGGCGGCCAGGCAAAGTAAGCTCAGGGTTGAGCCGACGAAGTGCAGGCGCCGGCAGGTTCGGTTGCCGTGTTCGCTCAGATAGAAGGGGTAGAACTCCGCGAAGCTCTGAAAATTCTTGACCGAATTGGTGCTGCTCATGGCCTGGGTCCTTTCACGTCAGCAGTTGCCGCAAGGCGTCCAAGACCTGATCGGGAACCTCCGCCATCAGTGAGTGCCCGGCCGGCACGCTCAGCACACGCGCCTTCAGGGCTTGAGCCAGGCCCTGGGTCTGCTTTGGAGATGTCATCTGGTCGCGCTCGCCCAGCAGCAGGCCGGCCGGGCAGCTGACCTTGGCAGCAGCCTCCAGTCCGCCCGCATAGCGGTCGCATACGCCGAAGTCATGCGCGAACAGATTGACCGCCGTCTGCCGGCCTTGCAGCCGCCGCTTCAGCGCGATCTCGCCGCCTTGCAGCCAGGCTCCGGGGCCGGGGTAAGACGGTTTGGCCGCCAGGCCGGCAAAGGAGTAGCTGTTGACCATCTGGATGGCTTTCAGCGGGGCTTCGCCGGCCATCCTCAGCAGGAGCTCGGAGACCTTCATCGGATAGGCAGTCGCCACCATCACCAGATGGCTGGTGCGCTCGGGCTGGCGCGCGGCCGCATCCAGCGCAATCAGCGAGCCCATGCTGTGGCCTACCAGCGCGGCCCGCTGCACGCCGGCGGCATTGAGCAGATCCCAGATCCAGTCGGCCATCGCCTCCACATCGGGTAGTGCCGGCCCGCCGCTGCGCCCATGGCCGGGCAGGTCTACTGCCAGCACGCTGTGGCCATGGTGCGCGAACCACCGCGCCAGCAGGGTCCAGACGCTGTGGTCGTTCAGAGCTCCGTGGATGAATACGATGCAGGGCAGGGCGGGGTCGAAGGGCTTGCCGCCTGTATAGGCATAGGCCTCGTGGGAGTTGACGCTGAGCTTCATGCTTTGCTGGCGGCCTTGAGCGCGCGCTTGAGATCGTCGATCAGGTCGTCGGCATCTTCCAGGCCGATGGACAGTCGTATCGTGCCGGGCGTGATGCCGGCTTGGGCCAGCGCCGCATCGTTCATGCGGAAATGGGTGGTTGAGGCCGGGTGGATGACCAGCGAGCGGCAGTCGCCGACATTGGCGAGATGGGAGAAGATTTTCAGCGCCTCGATGAAGCGCTTGCCCTGTTCGCGGCTGCCCTTCAGGTCAAAACTGAACACCGAGCCGCAACCGCGCGGCAAAAGCTTCTGCGCCAGTCCATGGTCGGGGTGGCTGCTCAGGCCCGGATAGCCGACCCGCGCCACCAACTCATGGCCGGCCAGGAACTCGGCCACCCCCTGTGCATTCTGCACATGGCGCTGCATGCGCAGCGACAAGGTCTCGATGCCTTGCAGTATCAGCCAGGCGGTGTGCGGACTCATGCAAGCGCCGAAGTCGCGCAGGCCCTCGCGACGCGCGCGCAGCAAGAAGGCACCGACCGTGCTTTCCTCGGCGAACACCATGCCGTGGAAGCCGTCATAGGGCTCGCACAACTCGGCGAAGCGGGCGGCGGGAGGTTTGACGCCGCTTGCGGCGTCAAACCCATCCGCGCGCAGTGTGTTGGCGCTGCGCTCGTGCGCGGCCTGCCAGTCGAAATTGCCGCTGTCGACCAACACGCCACCGACCACCGTGCCGTGGCCCGACAGGAATTTCGTGGCCGAGTGGTAGACCAGATCGGCGCCATGCTCGAAAGGCTTGAGCAAATAGGGCGTGGTCAAGGTCGAGTCGAGCAACAACGGCAGGCCGGCCTCGTGGGCGATCGCCGCGATCGTCGGGATATCCAGCACGTCCATGCCGGGGTTGCCCAGGGTCTCGCCGAATAGCAGCTTGGTGTTCGGCCGGATCGCTGCGCGCCAGCCGTCGATGTCTCCGGGCTTGACGAAGCTGGTTTCAATGCCGAAGCGCGCCAGCGTGTAGTGCAGCAGATTGTGCGAGCCGCCATAGAGCGCGGCGGAGGCGACGATGTGAGAGCCGGCGCCGGCCAGTGTCGCGATGGCCAGGTGCAGAGCTGCCTGGCCGCTGGCGGTGGCAATCGCGCCGACGCCGCCTTCGAGTGCGGCGACCCTCTCCTCGAACACGGCCGTAGTCGGATTCGAGATGCGCGAGTAGACATGGCCTGCGCGCTCCATATTGAATAGCGCTGCAGCGTGCTCGGAGTTTTCGAACACGAAAGAGGTGCTCAGATGCAGCGGCGTCACGCGCGCGCCGGTGCTCGGGTCGGGCGCGGCGCCAGCATGTAGCGCCAGGGTGTCAAAGCCGGGGTCTGAGTAGCCGGACATGGTGTCTCCGAGATGTGTGATGCGCGGATTGTGTGCTATGTTGGGTACCAGTTTTAGCAGCTGCCGGGCAAGGCCCGGCATAAGAGGAGGCAGCCATGAAAGTCGTCGACATACTCCGCGTCAAGGGCGGCACCCTGTTCACCATCACGCCCGATCAGCCGATGGCCCAGGCCGTCACGACGATGGCGGAGATGGATGTCGGCTCGTTGGTCGTGATGGAACATGGCGACCTGGTCGGCATGCTGACCTTTCGCGAAGTGATTTCTGCTGTTGTCAAGAACGGCGGCAGCGTCGGCAGCTCGCTGGTGCGCAGCGTGATGGACGACCATCCGCTGACCTGCACGCCCGAGACCGAGATCGACGAGGTACGCCGCATGATGCTGGGCCGTCATGCCCGCTACATGCCGGTGCTCAACGGCCGCACTCTGATGGGCGTGATTTCGTTCTACGACGTGGCCAAGGCCGTGGTGGACGGCCAGGACTTCGAGAACCGCATGTTGAAGGCCTATATACGCGACTGGCCGGTCGAGGAAAATCCGGAAAGCGCCGGCGAATCCAAGTTCTGAGAGTCTGCACGGTGACAGCGACAAGGCGGCCTGCGGGCCGCCTTGTCATTCAGGCCCGGACGCTGACCTTCGGCGTGCCGGCCTCGACCCGGCCGACCACCGCTGCATGGCCGAAGCCATGGGCGGCAAAACGCTCCAGCACGGCGTCCAGCGCCTGCGGCGCGCAGGACACCAGTAGCCCGCCGCTGGTCTGCGGATCGCTCAACAGGGCCTTATCCTCGGCCGCAAAGCCCGAGGGCAGCTCGATCTGCGCGCCATAGCTATCCCAGTTGCGGCCCGAGGCGCCGGTGACAAAGCCCTGGGTGGCCAGCGCACGCGCGCCTTCGATCAAGGGCACCGCTGACCAGTCGATCACGACCCGGGCCTGGGCACCGCGCGCCAGTTCCAGGCTATGGCCGGCAAGGCCGAAGCCGGTCACGTCTGTCATTGCATGCACGCCGTCAAGCGCTGCCAGATCGGGGCCGGGTGTGTTCAGTTGGGTCGTGAACGCGATCATCTGCGCATAGCCGGCGGCATCGAGCTGCTCCTTCTTCAGTGCCGCCGACAACACGCCGACGCCCACCGGCTTGCCCAGCACCAGCAGATCGCCGACGCGGGCATCGGCATTGCGCTTGATGCGTTTCGGGTGGACCAGGCCAAGCGCGACCAGGCCGTAGATCGGCTCGACCGAATCGATGGTGTGGCCACCGGCAATCGGGATACCGGCCGAAGCGCAGACCGCCTGACCGCCGGCAAGTATGCGGCCTATCGTCTCGCTGGACAGGACCTTGATCGGCATGCCCACCAGGGCCAACGCCAAGATCGGCTGTCCGCCCATCGCATAGACATCGCTGATCGCATTGGTGGCGGCGATACGGCCGAAGTCAAACGGGTCGTCGACGATGGGCATGAAGAAATCGGTGGTCGCGACTAGCGCCTGTTCGTCATTGAGTTGGTAGACGGCGGCGTCATCAGCAGTCTCGATTCCCACCAGCAACTGCGGCGGCACGATGGCATTGGCGCCGCTGTGCTTCAGGATTTCCGACAGCAGGCCTGGCGCGATCTTGCAGCCGCAGCCGCCCCCGTGCGAGAGACTGCTGAGGCGGGGCTGGTTGGGGGTGTCGTTCATAGGTGCCGATGCGGGTGGGGTCGGCCGCCATGATACGAGCTCAGTTCATCTCCCGGAGTTTGCGGTACAGCGTGCTGCGACCTATGCCCAGCTGACGAGCGGCCTCCGAGAGATTGCCGCCGGCGGCCTGCACGGCCGCAGAGATGGCCTGCATCTCGGTCTGACGGAGATTGTGGCCGGCGCGCACGGGCAGCGGCACCGGGGCCGCAGACAGCGGCAGAGGTGTGGCGTCCAGCAGCCCGAGCTCCTCCCTGGTTTCTCGGCGCTGCTGGCCCAGCTCAGCCTGGGCCAGACTCAGCTTGGCGTAAAGCGCTTCTCCGCCGCGCTGCAGGGGCAGTCGCAGCTCTGCCTGTTGCCTGGCCTGCTGAGACAGCTGACCCAGGCTGCAGCCGAACAGGCTGACGAGGTTCTCGCGCCGCAGCGTCATCGCTCCCAGACCCAGCAGCTCCATTGCGCGCCGGTTCGCACCCAGCACCCGGCCGTCTTCGTCCAGCGCCAACTGGCCCTCGTGCAAAGTGCCCAGGCCCATTGCACTGGCGTGAAAGTGCAATCGAGTGGTGTGGCGGAAACGATCGGCAAACCACTGCCCCTCGATCAGCCGGGCCGACATGCTGGCCAGTGCCAGCGTGTGCGGATGGTAGGAACGGCGCTCGCCCGAGACATCGATGACGCCTAGCAGCGCGCCCTTGTGGTCGAAGATTGGTGCGGCCGAGCAGGTCAGAAACTGCATTGCGCGCAGAAAATGTTCCTGGCCGTGAACCAGGGTTGCGCCCTCGGTCATCAGCGCTGTGCCGACTGCATTGGTGCCCTTGTCGGCCTCGGCCCAGAGCGCGCCCGGCGCCAGCGCCACCTGGTTGGCTCGCTCCAGAAAGCCCGGGTCGCCCAGTGCGTGCAGCACGCAGCCGCTGGCATCTGTCAGCAGCACCATGCTTTGCGCATGCATCAGCTGCTCATAAAGCATGTCCATCACTGGCAGGGCTTGGGCACAAAGCCGCGCATTGCGCTGCTGCAACTCCTGCAAGCCTGCAGGCGGCATACGCCGCAAGTCGGGGGCGCTTTCTTGGCTCAGCCCGAACGCCAGGCAGCGCTCGTGCGAGCTCGATATGGCCTGCGAATGGCGGGCATCGACCAGCATGCGCGGGTGGCTGGCGAATGCGGGGCTCGCAAGGCTGGGGCTGAGCGGCTGCTGGGCCATAAAGGGACTCCGGACCTGAGGTGGTCCAATATGAATCACTTTGCCTGCCGCTGACAAGCGGGCTTGTCTGGAGTCGACGTCGGAGCCGTTGAGGGTCAGGTATTGCTGGTGGCCCTTACCTCGGCCAGGGTCGTGACGCCGGCCAACACCTTGACGATGCCGTCCTGGCGCAGGGTGCGCATGCCCTCAGCCAGCGCGCAATGCTGGATCTCCTCGGCCCTGGCCCCGGTCTGGATCAGGCGGCGCACGGTCTTGGTCACCGTCAGCAGCTCATGCAGGCCGGCACGGCCCTTGAAACCGGTGTTCTCGCACTTGGCGCAGCCAGGACTGGTGTATCGCAGTAGCCGGCCGTTTTCGCCGTAGCTGGTCTGCCATTCGCCCAGCAGGGCCAGGCGGTCGGGCTGCTGGCCGGCCGGGAAGCTGTGCAGGTAGTCGTCCAACCATTCCTGCAGCTCGGCCTCGGGCAGGGGCTCGCTCTTGCGGCAATGCGGGCACAGTCGCTTAACCAGTCGCTGGGCCAGCACGGCGAGCAGCGAGTCGGCGAAGTTGAAGGGGTCCATGCCCATGTCCAGCAGCCGAGTCACAGTCTCGGGCGCGCTGTTGGTGTGCAGGGTGGACAGCACCAAGTGGCCGGTCAGCGAGGCCTCCACCGCAATCTGGGCGGTCTCCTCGTCGCGGATCTCGCCCACCATGATCACGTCTGGATCGGCGCGCAAAAAAGCGCGCAAGGCCTTGGCAAACGTCCAGTCAATTTTAGGGTTGACCTGGACCTGGCGCAGACCGTTCTGAGTGATTTCGATCGGGTCTTCCGCGGTCCAGATCTTGCGCTCGGGCTGGTTGATGTGGCTGAGCGCCGAGTGCAGCGTGGTGGTCTTTCCCGAACCGGTCGGACCGACGCACAGCACCATGCCGTAGGGGCGGCTGACCGCCGCCTTCAGCTCACTGAGGTTGTGGGCTGACAGGCCCAGCTTCTCCAACGGGATGGGCTTGGCGGAAGATAGGATGCGCATCACCACATCCTCCAGGCCGTTATTGGTCGGTATGGTGGCGACGCGCAGCTCCAGCCTGTGCTGCGGCGAGAAGCGCGAGAAGTTGATCTTGCCGTCCTGCGGCTTGCGGCGCTCAGAGATGTCCAGATCGCACATGATCTTGATGCGCGCGATCATTGCGTTGCGGTAGGTGTAGGGCAGTTCCAGGTAGGGATGCAGCGAGCCGTCGCGGCGGAAGCGGATCTTCAGCTTCTCGCGCCCGGGGTAGGTCTCGATATGAATGTCGGAGACGCCCTGGCTGTGGGCCTCGATGATCATGCTGTTGATCAGACGCACCAGCGAGTTGTCCGACTGCTCGATCGGCGTGTCGTCCTCGCGGATGGACTTTTCCTGGCTGTCGCGCTCCAGGGTTTCGATCAGCTTGCCGGCGGTGTCAGGCTCGAAATCGAGGGTTAGCGCCGGCATGCGTAGATCGCTGGCCGAGGCCCCGCTATCCTTGCCGAAACGCTCGTACACGTTGGGCAGCGCGAATACCAGCGTGCCGACCTTGGTCAGGGTCGGCACCACCTTGAGCTGCGAGATGAACTCGACCTCGTCGATCGCGTCGCGCCGGGTGG
Source organism: Paucibacter sp. PLA-PC-4 (assembly GCF_026241155.1). Lineage (GTDB taxonomy): Bacteria > Pseudomonadota > Gammaproteobacteria > Burkholderiales > Burkholderiaceae_C > Roseateles_E. The sequence continues at coordinate 214,148 of NZ_JAPFGP010000004.1, read as the reverse complement.
GGTCTTCCATCGCGACGATCAACTTGCCGTCGCGCAGCACCAGCGGCAGCACCTCCAGACGCTTGGCCACCGAGTGCGGCAGCTTGCGCACCGCATCGGCCTCGATAGGGAAGTTCTCGACATCGACAAGCGGATAGCCCATTTTGCGAGCCAGCGCTGACTGCAACTGCTGGCGCGTCACGACACCCCTGCGAACGAGCAACTGGCCCAGTGGTACCGAGCGGTCGGAGCGCTGCTGCTCCAGTGCCTGATCGAGCTGCTCCTGCGTGACCAGGTCTAGGGCCAGCAAGGCCTCCCCGATGCGCACCATTGGCATCTTGGCCTGCTGCTCTATGGCCTGCATGAGTTGTTCGGCCGAGACCACCTGCTTGGCCACGAGGATATCGCCGACGCGGCGCGAACGCAGATCGTTCTGCTCCTGGACCACCGCTTCGACCTGCTCAGGGCTGACGCTCTGGTCGCGAAGCAACAAGGCGCCGATTCGCTCGCCGATTTCGAAGCCGGCCAGCACTTCGCGCGGCACGAAGACTCGCAGTACCGAATCGTCACTCGTCGAAACCGGTGGGAACAGATAGAGGCCCAGATCGTCCTGGTAGTGGCCGATGGTCGTGCCCTTGAGCTCGCCGCCGCCATGAAAAGCCAGCTTGAACTCGCTGCGCGGGCGCTGGTCCATCGCTAGCGGGTCGTCGATCGCGATCGCCTCGCGCGGCGCTGCAGGGATCGGGCGCAAGAGCTTGAGCGCACGGAACTGTGCGAACTTCAGCGGCATCGCGCTGCGCGCCGGCGGCACCGTGACCTGTGCGACCCGCTCTGTCGCGGCAATCAAGATCACATGGCCGGTGGTACGGCTGTTGTTGAGACCCAGTATCTCGCAGGGCTCGGGCGCGCTTTGCGGTTGCGGTTGCGGGTAGGCCGCATACGGCGGCGTCGGCCACTGGAAGTGCTGTTCATCGGCGGACTCACGCGCGACGGTCATGTCCTGGGCCTTGGCATAAGGCCAGTCGAGCGGCGCGGACGGATCGGGCATCGGGGTCTCCGGGTTGGGTATCTGAGGGCTGGTGCCCGGGGAGCATATGCGATTGTGAGCGCGCCTGCCGGCGGAACAGGGCGCACAGCGCCGGCCAGTTCCTCAGCCGCCACGCATGCGCCGTGGCAGGTAGGTGACGATGTCCGGCACAAGGTAGACCAGCGCCAGCGCGGCCAGCATCAGCAAGAAGAAGGGCATCGTGACACGGGCGATATAGCCGATCTCGCGTCGTGTCATGCCCTGCAGTACGAAGAGGTTGAAACCCACCGGCGGGGTAATCTGGGCCATCTCCACCACCAGCACGACAAAGATGCCAAACCACAGCGGGTCGATGCCGGCCTTCAGTACGGTGGGCAGGATCACGCCCATGGTCAGCACCACCATCGAGATTCCGTCCAGGAAACAGCCGAGCAGCACATAGAAAACGACCAGCGCCATCAGCAGCCCCCAGGCAGGCAAGCCCAGGCCGGCGATCCACTCGGCCAGATGGCGCGGCAGGCCCAAATAGCCCATCGCCAGGGTCAGGAAGGAGGCGCCGGCGAGTATCAAGGCGATCATGCAGTACAGCCGCGTGCCGCCCAGCAGCGCGTCCCTGAAACTCGTCCAGTTCAGCGAACCCTGGGCCGCCGAGAGTATCAGCGCGCCCAGCACGCCCACAGCGGCCGCCTCCGTGGCCGTGGCGACGCCCGCATAGATCGAGCCCAGCACCGCGCCGATCAGCAGCAGCACCGGGATCAGGCTACCCGAGGCCCTGAGCTTGGCGAACAGGCTCATGGGCGCATCGGCTGGCGGAACCAAGGCCGGGTGTCGCCAAGCCCAGAACATCAGATAACCGGAGAACAGTAGGGCCAGCATCACCCCCGGCAACACACCGGCGATGAAGAGCTCGGCAATGGATACATCGGCGCTAACGCCGTAGACGATCATGATGATGGACGGCGGGATCAACAGGCCCAGGGTGCCGGCTCCAGCCAGAGAACCGATCGCGATATCGTCCGGGTAGCCGCGGCGCCGCAGCTCGGGCAGGGTCATCTTGCCGATGGTGGCGCAGGTGGCGGCGCTGGAGCCAGAGACGGCCGCAAATATTGCGCAGCCGACCACATTGGTGTGCAGCAGCCGGCCGGGCAAGGCTTGCACCCAGGGAGACAGGCCTTTGAACATATCGCTGGACAGGCGGGTGCGGAACAGGATCTCACCCATCCAGATAAACAGCGGCAGCGCGGTCAGTGTCCAGCTTGAGGCCGAGCCCCATATCGTCACGGCCATCGCGTCGCCGGCCGGCCGGCTGCTGAAGAGCTGCATCGCCAGCCAAGCCGCGCCAGACAGCGCCAGCCCGATCCAGACCCCGCTGCCCAGGATGGCGAACAGGGCCAGTATCAGCAATGCGGTGATGCCCAGATCGTTCATCGGCTCACTCGTTGTACAAGGCATCGCCGGCGTCGATAGAGCCGCTGCGTTGGCCGCGCCATTCGAGCTGCAGCTCGTCGAGCAGGGCGATGGCCAGCACCGCGTTGCCGATTGCCATCGACAGCTGCGGCAGCCACAGCGGGGTGGCATCGTTGAGCGTGGAGATATCCTGGAAGCTCCAGGACTGCCAGACCAGGCGGGCGCTGTAGAAGGCCGCGATCAGCGCCAGCAGGCTGGCCACCATCAGCGCGGTCAGTTCTAGCGCGCGCCGATGGCGCCCCCGAAGTGCGTTGATCAGCAGGGTCACGCGGATGTGCTCGCCGCGTTTGAGCGTGTGGGCCAGGGCCAAGAAGCCGCAGGCCGCCATCAGATAGCCGGCATAGGCATCGCTGCCGGGCAGATAAAAACCCAGCTGCCGCCCGGCGACGCCACCCAGCACGATCAGCAGCAGGCCCACCATGCACAGTGCTGCCAGCGCGGCCGCAGCGTCGTAGAGCGCTTTGAGCAGGCGTCGCAAGGGGCTGCTGCCGGATGGAGGGGAGAGGGGTCAGGGCTTGCGGAAGGCGGCCAGCAAGGCCTGACCCTCGGTGCCGGCTTTCTTCTCCCAGTCTGCCAGCATGCTGGCTCCGACCTGGCTCATGTCCTGCATCAGCTTGGGCGAGGGCGGCATGATCTTCATGCCTTTCTCGGTCAAGGCCTTCTTGTACCAGTCGTTCTTCTCCTGGCTGATCTTCCATCCGCGCACTTCGGCCTCTGCGGCGGCCTTCAGCACTGCCTCCTGGCTGGACTTGTCCAGCGCATCGAAGGCCTTCTTATTGACGATCAGCGCATTCTTTGGCAACCAGGCCTGGGTGTCATAGAAGTACTTGATGCTCTCGTAGGTCTTGCTGTCGTAGCCGGTGGCGCCGGAGGACATATAGGACTCGACCACGCCGGTGGCCAGGGCCTGGCTCAGCTCGGCGGCTTGTATTGTGACCGGCTGGGCGCCGATCAGCTCTGCGATCTTGGCGGTGGCCGGGCTGTAGGCGCGCCACTTGATGCCGCGCATATCGGCCACCGAACCGATCTCCTTCTTGACGTAGATGCCCTGCGGTGGCCAGGCGACCGTATAGAGCAGCTGCATGCCCTGGGCCGCTAGGACTTTGTTCAGGTGCGGTTTCTGGGCCTGGGCCAGCTTGCGCGACTGGGCATAGCCGGTAGCTAGCATCGGCACGCCATCGGCGCCGAATATCGGGTTTTCGTTCTCGAAGATGCCCAACAAGATCTCGCCCATCTGGGCCTGGCCGCCTTGCACTGCTCGCTTGATCTCGTTGGCCTTGAACAGCGATGCATTGGCGTGCACGGTGATCTTGAGCTTGCCGGCAGTGGCCTTGTCGACATCGGCAGCAAACTGAATCAGATTCTCGGTGTGGAAGTTGCTTGCCGGGTAGGCTGAGGGCAAATCCCATTTGGTCTGGGCCGTAGCCGCAGTCGCCAGGGTCAGCAGGCCGGCGGCCAGCATCGATCGAGTCGTCATCAACATGCGAACACTCCTTCAGCGGGGCAACAGTGCGAGCATGGGGCGTGCCGGCACGCTTGCCGATTGGTAGTCACCCCGAGTTGGCGGGTTAGCATCCGGTTGACTAGACATACCGACATGAGTCCATGAACATTCTGCTGACTGGTTTTGAGCCCTTCGGGGGCGAGATCATCAACCCCGCCTGGGAAGTTGCCCGCGCGCTGGACGGCGAGATGCTAGGCCAGGCACGCATCGTGGCTCGCCAGCTGCCCTGCGTGTTCGGGCAGTCGCTGCGTGTGCTGGATGAGGCACTGGCCGAGCTGCGGCCGGGCCTGGTACTGGCCCTTGGCCAGGCGGGCGGGCGCAGCGATCTGTCGCTGGAGCGTGTCGCGATCAATGTCGACGACGCCCGCATCGCCGACAACGCCGGCGTCCAGCCCATCGATGAGCCGGTGTTGCACAGCGGGCCGGCGGCCTACTTCTCGACCCTGCCAATCAAGGCCATCGTCCACGGCTTGCGCGCGGCCGGTCTGCCGGCCTCGGTGTCGCAGAGTGCCGGCACCTTCGTCTGCAACCATCTGTTCTATGGCCTGCAGCACCGGTTGGCGGGCAGCGGCGTGCGCAGCGGATTCCTGCACATCCCCTATTTACCCGAGCAGGCCGCCCGCAGCATCGGCCAGCCCAGCATGGCGCTGGTCAGCATGATTGAGGGTGTGCGTCAGACTTTGGTGCTGACCCTTCAAACCGAGGGCGATCTGCGGCAGACCGGCGGCGCGATCGCCTAGGCGGCTGAGCTAGTCCTGCGACTCGGAGTACTGCCTCCAGCGCTTGCTGGCGCTGCGCATTAAGGCCAGCTGGTCGGCGAAGCGCGGGCACGCCTTGCACATCAGCATGTGCAGGCGCACGGCCAGACGGTCGCGCAGCGGCAGCGCGCGGTCCTCGGCCTGCAACACAAGATGGGTGACCTGTCGGCAGGAACGGCTCAGCATCATGATCATCGTGCGGACGCTGATGGGCCCGCGAACCAGTTGAGTTGAAGGCAATCACGCAGCCGCAACCGGGCGCGGTGCAGCATGACCCATAGATTGGTCGGCGTGATGGCCAAAGCCTTACAGATTTCGTCGCTGTCCAGTTCCAGCCATTCCCTCATCATGAACAGGCGGCCCTGCTGGCCGGGCAGCAGCTCGACGCAGGCCTCCAGCACCTTCATGAACTCCAGCTGGCGCAACGCCTGCTCAGGGTCGCCCCAGTCCTGCGGGTTCTCGCGCCAATGCCCGTCGGGATGGAAGAGCTCATCGTCGAGATCGACACCGTCTTCGGCGGTGGTCGACATCTCGCGGCAGTTGCGGCGGATCTGGTCAATCAGCTTGTGCTTGAGGATGCCGACCAACCAGGTCTTGAGCTGCGACTGACCGCCGAAGGCCTGCGGCTTCTCCAGCGCAGCGAGGATGGTCTCAGACACCGCGTCCTCGGCCCAGGCCGCATTGCGCAGTTGCAGCCGAGCGTACTTCAGCAACTGCGGACGCAGCGCTTCGATGGCCTTGGCGTAGTCGCTCATCAAGAGGGCTCAGAATTTTCGATGGGCGCAGTGTAAGGACTTCGCCGGCACTTGCGACACACAAGTGTCCAACGCATGATGCGTCGGCCTCGACCTCAACATTCACATCTCAAGGAGCTCCCATGAAAACATCTCAACTCGTTTCGTCCGCACTCGCCGCCGCTCTCTCGATGGGCGCGGTAGGCCAAGCCATGGCCCAGGACAAGGCCGCCAAGGAAAAATGCTACGGCGTTGCCAAGGCCGGGCAGAACGACTGCGCCAATCTCAGTGGTACCCATTCCTGCGCCGGCCAGTCCAAGGCCGACAACGCACCCGACGAATGGAAGTACGTGGCCAAAGGCGAATGCAAGGCCATGAAGGGCATGACCGCCGAGGAAGCCAAGGCCAAGGCGAAGAAGTAAACAACAGGGCACGGCCACCATGCATGAAGTTCGCGCCTCCTCTAGCGTCGGTATCGGCTGGCGCCAGCCGCATTACCAGGCGCTGATGCAGCAGCGGCCCGATCTGGGCTTTCTGCAGGTGCACTCGGAGAACTTCTTCGCGCCCGGAGGCGCTGCGCGCCAGGTCTTGCTGCGCGCACGCGAGCACTACGAGATCAGCCTGCATGGCGTCGGGCTTTCGCTGGGCTCGGCGGCCGGACTCGATCCCTGGCATCTGGATCAGTTGGCCCGCCTGGTCGAGGAACTGCAGCCGCTGCGCGTCTCCGACCATGCGAGCTTTGCCCGCGTGCCCGGCATCGGAAAAGGCCCGGCGTTGCATGTCAACGACTTGCTGCCGATCTCCTTCAATGCGAGCAGCCTGGACATCATGGTAGCCAACGTGCAGGCGGTTCAGGAGCGGCTGCGCCGCCCGTTGCTGGTCGAGAACCTCAGTGCATACCTGGCCTGGGAGGATGACCAGATCGCCGAGCCCGAGTTCTTTAATGCACTGGTGCGGCGAAGCGGCTGCGCTCTGCTGCTGGATGTCAACAATCTGGTGGTCAATGCGCTGAATCGGGGTGTCGATGATGCGGCGGCGGTGAGCGCTGCCTGCTCCTGGATCGACGCACTAAGCCCGGGTGTGGTCGGTGAGATCCATCTGGCCGGCTTTGCGCGGACGCACGGCATCGTCATTGACGATCACGGCAGCCGGGTTCATGCGCCGGTGTGGCTGGTCTACCGCCACGCGCTGCAGCGCATGGGCGTCGTGCCCAGCCTGATCGAGTGGGACACCGATGTGCCCGAGCTCGCCGTGCTGCTGGACGAGGCGGCGCTGATGCAGGACTGCCTGCGCGCAGCGGTGGCGCCACGATGAGTCGCGCGGCCGAGTTGCGCCGCCAGCATGCCCTCGTGCAGGCGCTGCTGCAAACACTTCCTCCCGCAGCGCCACCGCTCGGGCTGCAGGCCCTGGGTGGCGTGACGCCCACGCGCGGCCTTCAGGCCTATCGAGGCCATGCCAAGGCGCTGTCCGCCCAGACTCTGGCCTCGGTGTTCCATCGACTGCAGCAGGCACTCGGCGAGACCGACTTCGCCGCGATGGCATGGGCCTTCTGGCGTGCCTGCCCACCGCAGCGGGGCGATCTGGGCTGCTGGGGCCAGGCCTTGCCCGAGTTCCTGCGTGATCAGCCCGACATGCCGGCCTGGCTGCCCGATCTTGCTCGACTGGAATGGGCCGCCCATCAGGCCGAGCGGGCCCTGGACGCCGAGCTCGATGCCGCCTCGCTTCAATGGCTCGCCGAGCAGGACCCGACCCTGCTGAGCCTGCGGCTACGACCCGGGCTGCATGTGCTGTCGCTGGTTGGGGCGGCGGTGGCGCGGTGGCCGCTGGCCGTTTTCGGCAGCGACGACGAAGACCTCATCGTGCTGGTGTGGCGGTTGGGCTGGCGGGCTGAAGCCCGTCTTCTCGCTGCCGATCAGGCAATGTTCATGCAGGCGCTGCTCTTAGGCCACAGCCTGCAGCAGAGCATCGATCAAACCTTGGCCGTCCATCCCGGCTTCGACTTCGCCGCCTGGCTGCAGGCTGCCTTGTCCGAGGCCTGGCTTCAGGCGGTCATCCCGTTCAAGGAGCCCTCATGATGAATATTCCCGGTTTGCTGCTGCGCGCGGCCAGCGATCCTGGCCTGGAGCGGCCACTGGCCATGGCCGCGCCGCTTGCCGCGCTAACTCTCCAGTTGCGCTCGCTGGTGCTGCTGGCGGCGCGACTTTATGTGGCCCAGGTCTTCTTCTTATCCGGCCTGACCAAGATCCGCGACTGGTCGACGACGCTGTTGCTGTTTGAGGATGAGTACCGCGTGCCCCTGCTATCTCCCGAATTGGCAGCTTGGCTGGGCACCGGGGGTGAGCTAGTGCTGCCGGTGCTGCTGGCGCTGGGCCTGGGCGGGCGCCTGGCGGCGTTGGGGTTGAGTGTGGTCAATATCGTCGCCGTGCTAAGTCTCGCCGAGATTGCACCGGCGGCCCTGCTCGGCCATCAACTGTGGGGCACCTTGCTCTTGATGGTGGTCCTGTGGGGAGCGGGGCGCTGGTCGCTGGATGCGTTGGTGAATCGCAGCTTCAATCCTTCGGCTGGAAGGTGATCACCAGCACCGAGGGCACGCGGCCGTCGACATCGCGCGGCAGCATTTCGGTCTTGTCGATCGCGCGAAGCACCGCCTTGTCCCATTCGGCATCGCCACTGGACTTCAGCAGTTTGCTGCCGATGATCTGGCCACTGGCGGCGGCACGTACCTCAACCTCGGCGACCGGATTGCCGGCCCCGGAATCGCTGTAGATGATATTGGGCCGAATGCGCGCCTTGATGCGGCCGCCATAGCTCGGTGACGGGCCGCCGCTTTGCAAGGCTGTGCCGGTAGCCTGCGGGCCGCCGCTGGCGCCGGCCATGCCCTGGATGCGGCGCAGGTTTTCCTGACGCTGTGCCTCGGAACGCTTGTTGGCGGCATCGGCTGCCTTCTTGCTATCGAGTTTGGCCTTGTCGTCCTTGAGTTTTTGTTCCTTGGCCTTCTGCTCCTTCAGCGACTTGGCCTCGGCCAGCTCTCGCTCGCGTTCGCGCTGCTCCTGCTTTTTCTTGCGTTCTGCCTCTAGCTCGGCCAAACGCTTGGCCTGCAGTTGCTCCTCGCGCTTCTTCTCGCGCGCCTTGGCAATCGCGATCTCGGCATCGCGCTGAGCCTGCAGATCGGGCGGCGGTGGTTCTGGTTTGGGCGGCTCCGGCTTGACGACCGGCTCGGGCTCGGCCTCGGGCGTCGGGGCCTCTTCGCGCGGCGCCGCAGCCACCGGCACCGCGGCCCAAAGCTCGGCCTCGAAGGCCGGCTCGGTCTTTGAGCGCCATTGCACGCCGGCGGTCAACGCGATGACCAGCAAGCCATGGGCCAGCAAGGCCAATGCAAAGCCGCGGCCCAGGCCAGCCGAGGGCGGGGGGCGGCTCGCGTCGAAGCTGGCGGGCGCGAAGGTGCTGCTACTCATACCAGGCGATGTATCAGTTGCTAGCAGCGCCGCTCTTGACGGCCAAGCCGACTTTCTGGATGCCGGCGCTTTGCAGCACGTCCATGACCTTGACGACGGCTTCGTACTTGACGGCCTTGTCGGCCGAGATCACGACCGGACTGTTCTCTTTACCTGCCTGAGCCTGCTTGACGCGCTCGGCCAGGCGGTTCAGGGCGATGTCCTGCGGCTCGTCCTTGTCGATCTTGAGTTTGAGCTTCTCGTCGGCGCTGACGATCACATGGATAACCTGATCGGGCTGCTGACGGCTCTTGCCGACGCTGGGCAGATCGACGAGGCCGGTCGTGATCAGCGGCGCACTGACCATGAAGATGATCAGCAGCACCAGCATCACATCGATGAAGGGCACCATATTGATCTCGTTGATGGTGCGGCGGCGCGATCCGCTGCGCTGACCAATGGCTGCCATCTCAATCGGCTCCGTGGTGACCGGCGGGGGTGCCGGCATTGCGCTGCAGGATATTGGAGAACTCCTCGATGAAGGTCTCCAAGGTGATCGCGCTGCGGTCGATCTGGCGTGCGAATCGGTTGTAGGCCAGCACCGCAGGGATGGCAGCGAACAAGCCGATCGCGGTGGCCACCAGGGCCTCGGCAATACCCGGCGCCACGGTCGCCAGCGTCACCTGCTGCAGATTTGACAGACCCACGAAGGCATGCATGATGCCCCAGATGGTGCCGAACAAGCCAATATAGGGCGAGACCGAGCCGACCGAGGCGAGAAAGGACAGATGGCTTTCCATCGCGTCGAGTTCGCGCTGGTAGCTCGCGCGCATCGCGCGACGCGCGCCATCGAGCAGTGCGGTTGGTTCGGCGACACGGCGTTCGCGCAGCTTCAGGAACTCGCGCATGCCGGCCGCGAAGATGCGCTCAAGCGGTGCGCCGCCCTGGCGGCCGTTGACGCTGTTGTAGAGCTCGTTGAGGTTCTTGCCCGACCAGAATTCGGACTCGAAGCCCTCGTTGCCGGCCTTGATGCGTGAGAGCGCGAAGAACTTGTTGAAAATCACGCTCCAGCTGGCCAGCGACATCGCAAGCAGGCCGACGATCACCAGCTGCACGGGCAGGCTGGCGTGCATGATCAGGGCAACAATGGACAGGTCTTGGTTCATGGTGGGTTCAGAGAATCCAGCGCTTGTTGGATGACGGCCGGGATGCGGCTCGGTTTGAAATCTCGGGCGCCGACGCAGCCGATGCGGATCTCGCCTTCGGCCAGCAGCACGTCACCGCGCCGGGCCTGCTGATATAGCGTCATGCTGACACGGCCACGTTCGCGCAAGGCCACCGAGACATGTAAAAAATCGTCTAGCCGGGCCGGGCTCAGGTAGCGCAGCGAGGTGGCGCTGACGATGAACATCACGCCTTCTTCGTGGCGCATGCACTCCTGCTCGAAGCCCAGCGCCCGCAGCCACTCGGTGCGAGCGCGCTCGAAAAATTTCAGATAGTTGGCGTAGAACACTACGCCGCCAGCATCGGTGTCTTCCCAGTAGACCCTCAGCCCGTGCTCGAAATCGCTCATCTTGCTTTCACGACTCGGGTCAGCCGGGCGACGGCCTGCTGCAGATCGTCGAGGCTGCTAGCAAAGGACAGACGCACCCAGCGCTCGGCGCCAAGCTTGCCGAAGTCGCGGCCCGGGGTCAGCGCCACATGGGCTTGGGACATCACTTCGAAGCAGAAGTCCCAACTGCTGTCGGTGAAAGCCGAGCAGTCCATCCACACATAGAAAGCGCCATCGGGCAGCACTGGTACTTTGAAGCCGAGCTGCTGCAGCGCCGGCACGATGTAGTCGCGACGGGCTCGGAACTCGGCACGGCGACGCTCGAACTCGTCAATCACGGCCGGCTCGAAGCAAGCCAGCGCAGCATGCTGGGCCACACTGGACGCGCAGATGAAGAGGTTCTGCGCCAGCTTCTCGATCGGCGCCACCAGGGTCGGCGGCAGTACCAGCCAACCCAGACGCCAGCCGGTCATGCCGAAGTACTTTGAGAAGCTGTTGACCGAGATGAGGTCGTCGCCATAGGCCAGCACACTGTGGCCAAAGCGCTCGTCATAGCTGAGGCCCAGATAGATCTCGTCGACGATGCTGACGCCGCCGCGCGCGCGCACCGCCTGCACGATGGCCCGCATCTCTTCGGGCTCGATCGAGGTGCCGGTCGGGTTGCTGGGCGAGGCCAGCAGCACGCCGCGCGTGTGGGCGGTCCAGGCCCGCTCAATCTGCGCGGCGCTGAGCTGGAAGCGCTGCTCGGGACCGGCGGTCAACAGCACGGCCTCGGCATCCGCGGCCGCAACGAAATGTCGGTTGCACGGGTAGCAGGGGTCGGGCATCAGCACCTGATCGCCGTGCTCGAACAGGGCCAGGCAGGCCAACTGCAGCGCAGCCGAGGCGCCGGCGGTGATGACAATGCGCTCGGGCGCGATGTCCAGCGCGAAGCGCTTGCGATACCAGCGGCTCAGCGCCTCACGCAGTGCAGGCAGGCCGGTGGCCGGGGTGTACTGGGTGCGGCCGCTCTCCACACACGCACTCGCAGCCGCCTGCACGGCCGGCGGCGCGGTGAAGTCGGGCTCGCCAATATTCAGGTAGATCATCGGCCGGCCGCCCAGGGCCGGGTCGCAGGCCGGGCTGCGCGCGATCTCCGCGGCGGCCTTGGCGCATTCCATCACGTAAAACGGCTCGATATGGTCGAGCCGACCGGCCAGCTTCATACGCGCGTCGAGCCGGGTTCAGCGGCCGCCGCGACCGGCCTGCACCTCGGTGGGCCGCAGATCGCCGGCGGCGCGGTCGAGCACGCCGTTCACGTACTTGTGGCCATCGGTGCCGCCAAAGGACTTGGCGAGCTCGACCGCCTCATTGATCGCCACCTTGTAGGGAATGTCGACGCAGTGCTTGAGCTCATAGGCACCGATCATTAGCACACCATGCTCGATCGGCGACAGCTCGGTGGTCTTGCGGTCCACATGCCTGGCAAGCACGGCGTCCAGATCAGCCGCCTCCTGGATGCAGCCATGCAGCAGGGCCTCGAAATGCGGCTTGTCGAGCTTGCCGAAACCGTCCTGCTCACGCAGATGGGCCTCGATCACCGCGCCATCCTCGCCGGACACCAGCCACTGGTAGAGGCCTTGCAAAGCGGCCTCGCGCGAGCGACGGCGGGCCGACTTGGCGGGCGCCTTCTTCTTCACCGCAGGAGTGGTGACCGTCGGGGTCTTCTTGTCGTCGGACATCAGCGCAGTGCTTCCATCAAATTGGCCATCTCGACCGCGACGCGGGCGGCATCGCTGCCTTTTTCCTCGGCGCGGACCCAGGCCTGGGCCTCGTTCTCGACCGTCAAAATGGCATTCGCCACCGGTACTTGGTAGTCCAGCGAAACTCGGGTTACGCCAGCACCGCTCTCGTTGGCGACCAGTTCAAAGTGGTAGGTCTCACCTCGGATGATGCAGCCGATTGCGATCAGCGCGTCAAAGTCCTCGCTCTCGGCCATCGCATGCAGGGCCACCGGCACTTCCAGCGCACCGGGCACTGTCACGTGGCGAATGTGGTCCTCGGCCACGCCCAGGGCGAGCAACTCCGCCACACAAGTTTGAGCGAGCTTGGTGGTGATGGCATCGTTGAAACGGGCCTGCACCAGGCCGATACGCAGGTCGTGGCCGTCGAGCGAGGCCGCTTGGCCTTTGTCGGATGCTTGCATCTGTTTTTCTTTCTCTTGTTGTTATGTATTGGGTCCGACGAAGCTCGTCACTTCCAGCCCGTAGCCGGTCATGCTCGGCATGCGGCGCGGGCTGCCGAGCAGCTTCATCTTATGGATGCCGAGTTCGCGCAGAATTTGGGCCCCGACTCCATAGGTGCGCAGGTCCATCATGCGACGCGGTGGCGAGCTAGGGGCGTCCTGCAGGCGTTGCAGGAGACCGTCGCTGTCTTCGCCGCAGTTCAGCAGCACGGCCACGCCCTGGCCGCTGCGCTGGATCTCGGCCAGCGCGGCGGGCAGGGGCCAGGAGTGACTGCAAGGGCCGACCTCCAGCAGGTCCAGCACCGACAGCGGTTCGTGTACGCGCACCAGCACCTCGTCGTCGGGGGTCCAGCCGCCATGGGCCAGGGCCATGTGCACGGCGCCGGTGCGGTCGCTGAAAACATGGCAGGCGAACTCGCCCTGCGCAGTCTGCAGCCGGCGCTCGGTGACGCGCTTTACCAGCGACTCATTGCGGCTGCGGTACTCAATCAGGTCGGCGATGGTGCCGATCTTCAGACCGTGCTCTTGGGCGAAGAGCTCCAGGTCTGGCAGGCGCGCCATCGTGCCGTCGTCCTTCATGATCTCGCAGATCACCGCGCTTGGGCTCAGGCCGGCCATCTGCGATAGATCGCAGCCGGCCTCGGTATGTCCGGCGCGCATGAGTACGCCGCCGTCCTGGGCCTGCAGCGGAAAGATATGACCGGGCTGGACAAGGTCCTCGGCCTTGGCTTGACGGGCCACGGCGGCCTGCACCGTGCGGGCCCGGTCGGCGGCCGAAATGCCTGTGGTGACTCCGGTTGCAGCCTCGATCGAGACGGTGAAGGCCGTGCCGTGCTTGGTGCCGTTGCGGGTGGCCATCGGGGGCAACTGCAGGCGTTCGCAGCGCTCCTTGGTCAGGGTCAGGCAGATCAGGCCACGGCCGAACTTGGCCATGAAGTTGATCGCCTCGGGGCTAACATGGTCGGCCGCTAATACGAGGTCGCCCTCGTTTTCGCGGTCTTCTTCGTCGACCAGAATGACCATACGGCCGGCCGCCAGCTCGGCGACCAGCTCGGGAACAGGAGATATCGGCATGGCCGACATTGTAGGCGGGCGGGGCAGGGTTTTGCCCGGGTCGGGGCTCTACAGGATTTTGGGGCGCGCCAGTAGGCGCAGGTCGGGACCGATCTGGGAAACCCCGCGCCATTCCAGCTGTAGCGCCAGCTCCAGGCTGGCCAACGGTCCAAAGGCGGCGATCTCACGACCCTGGCCGAGCAGCTTGGGCGCCAGATAGATCAGTAACTCGTCGACCAGGCCGGCTCGCAGCAATGAGCCGTTGAGCTTGTGGCCGGCCTCAATATGGAGCTCGTTGATGCCGCGCTTGCCCAGATCGACCAGCAGTGCCTCCAGATCGACCTTGCCCTGGGCATCGGGCAGAAAGACGATCTCGGCACCGGCCGCCCGCAAGGCCGCCTCGCGCTTGTCATGAGCCTGGGCCGCGTAGATCAGCACCGGGCCGGGTGGTGGAAGCAGACGCGCAGCCGGCGAGATCTCCAGGCGGGAGTCAACGACCACGCGCAGCGGCTGCAGTGCGGTCTCGACAAGGCGCACATCGAGCCTCGGGTCGTCGTCGCGCACCGTGCCAATGCCGGTTAGCAGTGCGTTGGCACGGCGCCGCCAGGCGTGGCCGTCGCGGCGCGCCGCCTCGCCGGTGATCCATTGGCTCTGACCGTCGGGCAGGGCGGTGCGACCGTCTAGCGAGGCGGCGGCCTTCATTCGTACAAAGGGCCGGCCTCGCTGCATGCGCGAGAAGAAGCCGATATTCAGCTCGCGCGACGCCTCAGCCAGCAGGCCGATTTCCGTGGCAATGCCGGCGGCCTGCAGTCGGGCCATGCCCTGACCCGCCACCAGCGGGTTCGGGTCGCCGATGGCTACCACGACCCGCTTCAACCCTGCGGCGATCAAGGCATCGCAGCACGGAGGCGTGCGGCCATGGTGCGAGCAGGGCTCCAGCGTTACATAGGCGGTGCCGCCACGCAGATCGGCACCGCGCGCCTGGGCATCGCGCAGCGCCATCACTTCGGCATGGGCCTGACCGGCGGCCTGGGTATGTCCGCTGCCGAGCACCCGACCCTCGGTATCTGTGATGACGCAGCCAACGCGCGGATTGGGGTCGCTCAGGCCAATGGCATGCTCGGCCAGGACCAGGGCATGGCGCATGGCCGATTCGTCGCTGCGGTGAGGGGTGGTACTGTGCATGGCGGCAGTCTAGCCGGCATGGTCCCTGGGCTCAGAGCTTCTGGTGCATGACAGTCTTGCTGGCGTAGACCATTGCATCGGCTGGGTCGGGTGAGCGAGCCAGCGGGGACGGCTGGCTGCCGGCTGCGGGCTACGGGTTTTGCCGGGCTAGCGAGCTGTTGACGTCGACATAGACCAGCGCTTGTTCGACATTGCTGATCGTCTTGTCGCCGTTGTGGGCTCGCGGTCGCGGCAGATGCGCAAGCCGGCATTGCCGAGCTCGATGCCGCAAAGAATCAGCCGGTCTGTCCAGGCAATGCCGTCAAGATTGCGGTGGACCGCACAATGAAAAACTACACAGTCGGGCCGCTTGGCGGGCCAGCCGGCGGGGCATTGCTGAAGCATTCATGCAGCGATGGAGCGCGCGGCATGATCGTGCCGGCACACGATGGTGTGCAGGCCTCAGAAGGGGCAGGCGGACTGCTAGCTCCGAGTTGGCGGTGACGCCGCTCGAAAAGTGCGTTGCGCCACTGAGCTCATAGGTGTTCGAGACCGTGCTGACGAGTGGTCAGACAATTGGCGCCGCATATTGACGTGCAGCCCGACCAGTCCCGGCATACCGAAGGGCATGAGCAGCAGGGCCACTCTGACTTCGATCAGGGTCACGCTACTTTGTCGGGTACCGACGGGTCGGCCGGTGGGGCATTGGCTGCGCTTCATTTTGCGCTATCCGTTGAGCTGCCCGGCGGGTGGACAGCGCCGCTGCGCTGGTTGCGCAGCGCGTTGATCAGGTCCGCGTGACAGAAGATCTCGGCGGTGCGCTGGCGACCAGGTCGCCGAGGAAGGTGCCGATCAGCACGGCCAGCTATCCCCCGGACGCTGCTGTTTCAGGCGGTACCGGCGCGGGCATAGGTCAGCCCGGCCAGGATCGGGATCTGGAAGGCGATGTAAGCGGTGATCAGGCACAGGCCTCGGCCATGATGGGGGCAGGGGGCAGGGGTCCGGGGCATGGTTGGCTTCGGACTAAATTCATTGGGCATGAACCCAATCTAGGGGCCAGCCAGCGCATTAAGTCCCGCCAAGCGGGGTCTTGGCACCCCCCATTGGAGGGGCGGCTCAGATATCGCGAATGAGCTGCCGGAATTCGTCCACGTCCTCGAAGCTGCGGTAGACCGAGGCAAAGCGCACATAGGCGACCTTGTCGATGCGCTTGAGTTCGCGCATCACCAGCTCGCCCATCTTCGTCGATGGGAGTTCTCGGGCGCCGCTGGTGAGCAGCTTTTCCTCGATTCGGGCCAGCGCGGCATCGACCTGCTCAATGCTGACCGGTCGCTTGCGCAGCGCCAACTGCATCGAGGCGCGCAGTTTGGCCGGGTCGAAGTCCGCCCGGGTGCCGTCCTTCTTGACCACCACGGGCATTGCAATCTCGGCCCGTTCGTAGGTGGTGAAGCGCTTATCACAGCCCAGGCAGCGCCGCCGGCGCCGCACCACATCGCCTTCATCCGACTCCCGGGTTTCGACCACCTGGGTTTCGGCATGGGAGCAAAAGGGGCAGCGCATCGACGGGCGGCGACTTAGCGGTAGACCGGGAAGTCGCGCGTCAGTGCCGCGACCTTCTCGCGCACGGCGGCCAGATTCGCCTCGTCGTGCGGCTTGTCCAGCACATCGGCGATCAGTTGGGCGGTGATTCGCACCTGTTCTTCCTTGAAGCCGCGCGTGGTCATCGCCGGTGTGCCTAGGCGGATACCGCTGGTCACCATCGGCTTTTGCGGATCGTTCGGGATGCCGTTCTTGTTGCAGGTCATGTGGGCGGCGCCCAGAATGGCCTCGGCCTCCTTACCGGTCAGGCCCTTGGGGCGCAGATCCACCAGCATCACATGGCTCTCAGTGCCGCCCGAGACGATGCGAAGGCCGCGTTCGATCAACGTGTCGGCCAGCACCTTGGCGTTCTTGACTACCTGTTCTTGGTAGGTCTTGAATTCGGGTGTCAGCGCCTCTTTGAAGGCCACGGCCTTGCCGGCAATCACATGCATCAGCGGCCCGCCCTGAATGCCGGGGAATATCGCCGAGTTAATCTTCTTGGCGATCGTCTCGTCGTTCATCAGGATGATGCCGCCGCGCGGGCCGCGAAGGCTCTTGTGCGTAGTCGAGGTGACCACATCGGCATATGGCACCGGGTTCGGGTAGACGCCGGCGGCAATCAGGCCCGCATAGTGGGCCATGTCCACCATGAAGTAAGCGCCGATTTCCTTGGCGATCTTACCGAAGCGCTCGAAGTCGATGCGCAGGCTGTAGGCGGAGGCGCCGGCGATGATCAGCTTGGGCTTCTTCTCGCGCGCCAGCGCTTCCATCGCCTCGTAATCGATCTCTTCCTTGGCGTTCAGGCCATAGGAGATGACGTTGAACCACTTGCCGCTCATATTCAGCGGCATGCCGTGGGTCAGGTGGCCGCCTTCAGACAGGCTCATGCCCATGATGGTGTCGCCGGGCTGCAGTAGCGCGAAGAACACGCCCTGATTGGCCTGCGAACCGGAGTTGGGCTGGACGTTGGCAAAGTTAGCGCCAAACAGCTGTTTCAGCCGGTCGATGGCGAGTTGCTCGACCACGTCCACATACTCGCAACCGCCGTAGTAGCGCTTGCCGGGATAGCCTTCGGCGTATTTGTTGGTCAGCTGGCTGCCTTGCGCCTGCATCACGGCCGGCGAGGTGTAGTTCTCGGAAGCGATCAGCTCGATGTGATCTTCCTGGCGCTGGTTCTCTTGCTGGACGGCGGCCCACAGATCGGGGTCCACTTGGGCGAGGGTCGAGGTGTTGCGATCAAACATATTGGATGGTGGCAGTCTAGGGTTGGAGTCACGGCGCACGCCGACGCTAGAGCGACGGCACGGCGTGGCTGCCCAGGCGAACGGCTTATAGCGGCCGGGTTGTTCACCCTTGACCGTTCGCGCTCCCCGGTGGTCCACCACCTCGGGTCACGGCTGTGACCTTGATCGCCAGTCGCGCGAAGCCTGCAGTGTAGCGGAGGCTGCGCGCCCGGCGCCGAGCAAAGGGCTGTTTCAGTTCAGCAGCGCGATCTGGTCGGCTGCAGCGGGCGCCGCAGGTGTCGTCTCGGGCGTGCCATTGACCTCGCGGATCGGCTTGGGTGCCGGCACGTAGGGACGGCCAGCGATCACCGACTTCATTTGCTCATGCTCGGCCAGCACCTTGTGGGCATAGCCAGCGTCGTCGGGCAAATTGGCGGCGCCGACGTAGTAGCGCAGCCCTTCCTCGATGCCGCCGGCACGCTGGATGCACTCCTTGAGCACCTGAACGCCGACACGCAGATTGGTGATTGGGTCGAAGGCGGCCAGATTGCCGCCAAAGGCTTCGTACTTGTCGTCATGCACGCGGGTCAGGACCTGCATCAGACCCTGTGCCCCGACGGAACTCTGGGCAAAAGGGTTGAACCCCGACTCAATGGCCATGATGGCCAGGATCAGGGTCGGCTCCACGCGGGCGCGCTGCCCCACGGTCCAGGCCTCCTGTACCAGCCGGCTGATCGGCTCTGGAGCGACGCGGTAGCGGCGCGACAGCCACATCGCGACCGCCGCCTGCTGGCGCGACAGGTCCTTGGGGTCGGCGGCCGTGGCGCGGCTCAGCGCATCGGGTTCGCTGAAGCCGGTCAGGGTGTCTCCAGAGGCCTCGGCGCGGGCTTCCTGGCGGGCATTGAGCCAGCCAAACACCTCGGTCTCGAGCTTGTGGCGCAGGTCCGCCTGGCTGCTGAACATCAGCAAAACAGCCACCACAGCCAGGCCCACCAGGGCCAGAGTGTTGTGGCTGACAACCAGCAGGCCGTGGCCAATGTCCTTGATGAACAAGGATGTGGCTGCAGCGGTGCTGCGGGCGAGGGATAACAATTCACGACGCGCTGTCATGCGACTCCTTTTCTTCTCCGCCACATCTGGCCGACCGGTCCGCTAAGGGCAGGTCAGCCGCGCATGGCAGTGATAATGGGCCGGCATCCCTTGAATCCCTGCCGATCGCGTCTTGCGTGGCAGAACTCCGGGGCCGGGTCCATCGGCAGCGGGGTGTCTTCTCCGTCCCAAGGCGAAGACACGGGTTAACCCCGAGGTCATCAGGGCAGGCGGATTCTAAGGATCAAAAATAACCCGTCAAGCTTATGGGCCTCTTGCTAAATTACTATTGGTTATGAAGTACCGAGATCTCCGCGACTTTCTGCACGGTTTAGAGGGAATGGGGGAGCTGCGCCGCATCAGCGAGCCGGTATCCCCCCTACTTGAGGTGACGGCCCTCAGTGACAAAGTTTTACGCGCCGAAGGGCCGGCCCTGCTGTTCGAAAAGCCGGCCGGCTACCAGACCCCGGCACTGACCAATCTGTTCGGTACGACCCGCCGTGTGGCTCTGGGGATGGGCGCGCAAAGCCTTCAGGAGCTGCGTGACGTTGGTCATGTCTTGGCCAGTCTGAAGGAACCGGAGCCGCCCAAAGGGCTGAAGGACGCCGGCCGTATGCTGCAGATGCTGAAGTCCTTGTGGGACATGAAACCCAGCACAGTGCGACGCGCAGCGTGCCAGGAGCAAGAGTTTTTAGGTGGGGACGTCAATCTGAAGTCGCTGCCGATCCAGACCTGCTGGCCCGGCGACATTGGGCCGCTGATCACCTGGGGCTTGGTCGTGACCCGGGGGCCGCAGTCCATCGCCAACCCGCGCCTGCGCCAGAACCTGGGCATCTATCGCCAGCAGTTGATCGGCAGGCGCCAGCTGATCATGCGCTGGCTGGCCCATCGCGGCGGGGCGTTGGACTTCCGCGACTTTGCGCTGGCCAACCCGGGCCAGCCCTTCCCGATCGCGGTGGCTTTGGGGGCCGACCCGGCCACCATTCTCGGCGCTGTGACGCCGGTGCCGGATTCGCTGTCCGAGTACCAGTTCGCCGGTCTGCTGCGCGGCTCACGCACCGAGGTGGTGGACAGCGGTGTCGGAGAGGCGGGTCGCATGCTGCAGGTACCGGCCAGTGCCGAAATCGTGCTGGAGGGCCATATCCCAGTGGCGGCCGCCGGCTACACCGGCTTCAGCGAGGACGGTATCCCGCTGAAGGAAAAGGGCGGCTATTTGCATGCGCTGGAGGGCCCGTTCGGCGACCACACCGGCTACTACAACGAGCAGGACTGGTTCCCGGTCTTCGAAGTGCAGCGACTGACCCAGCGGCCCGAGCCGATCTACCACTCGACCTATACGGGCAAGCCGCCCGACGAACCGGCCATCCTCGGCGTTGCGCTCAACGAAGTCTTCGTGCCTATTCTGCAGAAGCAGTTCAGCGAGATCGTCGACTTCTATCTGCCGCCCGAGGGCTGCAGCTACCGCATGGCCGTGATCTCGATCAAGAAGGCTTATCCGGGCCATGCCAAGCGACTGATGTTCGGCCTGTGGAGCTTCTTGCGCCAATTCATGTATACGAAGTTCATCGTCGTGGTCGATGACGATGTCGATATCCGCGACTGGAAGGAAGTGATCTGGGCCATCACCACCCGGATGGATCCGGTGCGCGACACCACCTTGGTCGAGCAGACGCCGATCGACTATCTGGACTTCGCCTCGCCGGTCAGTGGCCTGGGCGGCAAGATGGGGCTGGACGCCACCAACAAATGGCCCGGAGAGACGAATCGCGAATGGGGCCGCAACATCACGATGACACCCGAAGTGGATCGCCGCATGAGCGAGCTCTACCAACGCTTGTTTACAGCCTAGGGTTCGTCCCAGGCTTGAAGCCCGGCCGTTGCTCGCCTACTGTTGTGAGGCCTGTCAAACAGGTACACCCTCTGGCGCAGTCTCTGCGCGCCAGGAGCCCTGCGGCAGATAGCTGCAGAGCCCCAAAGATGGCGTCAGCCATCCACCCCTCCCGGCCTCGTGCTTGGGGGGGGTCCGCTTTTACAAGGCCGCAAAATGCCTGCGACCTCCGATTCGCGGGTCTGTTATTTGCCGGCCAGCAGGCCTAGCCATTCGTAGACAACATAGCGCAGCCGCCTGAAGCCTTCGCTAGACGGGACCCATTCGCTGGGCAGGTAGGCGGTATCAGCGCGCACATCCACCGGTGCGAGCAGCAGCTCGATGCGTCCGCCCGCCGCCTCGCGGAAAGCCCGAGCGGCACGCGGCATGTGGTGGCCGTGTGTGACCAGCACCACGCGGGTGATGCCGGCCTGCTGCAACAGCGGCAGGCTGAACGCGGCGTTCTCGCGGGTGTCACGCGCGCGCCCTTCGGCCCAGCGCAGCGAGATCCCGAACTCGTCCCTGGCAACGGCTTGCACGACCGGCGCCTCGCCGACATCGCCCGCCCGGCCGCCCCAGCCCACGCCGCCGCTGAAGGCCAGCGGCAGGCCGCTGCGCCGCGCCAGCCAGGCACCGTAGCGCAAGCGCTCCAGGGTCAGTGGTTTGAGGGTCGGCCCGTCGTACTCGGGTGCGATCTGCAGCACACCGGCACCCAGCACCAGAATGGCGCTGTGCTGTGGTGCGCTTTGGCGCAGGCCATCGACTTGGGCCGCTGTCAACGCCGCCGGCACGCCCAACAGCCATTGCTGCAGTTGATCGGCCGCGACCTCGGTGAACGAGAACCACAGCCCCAGCAGCCCCAGCGCGAATACGCCGCGCCCCAGACGCCGGTGTCGACGCAACAGCGCCGCACCCAGAACTAGCACCAGCATCAGCGGCACCGGTGGCAGCAGCAGGACCTGGACTATGGGCTTGAGATCCTGCAGCGTTTGGAGCAAGGCATTCATGGTCGCGCATGATGCCGCAAACCGGCTGATGTCCTGCCGCGCCTGAGCCGATAATCTGGACACATGTCAACCCTCATTGCTCGCCCCTGGCAGCGGCGTCTGGCCTGCTCTGTCCTCGTCGTCACTCTCCTGCTGGGCCTTGCCTGGTGGGCCGTGCCCTGGTGGGTCGAGGGTGCGGGAATGCGGCTGGCCAGCCAGGCGCTCGGCCGCGAAGTCAGCGTGCAGAAGGTGCGTTTCCAGCCCTGGCGCCTGGGTCTCATACTCGACGGGGTTGAGGTGGCGGGTACTTCGCCCGGAGATGCGGCCTTGCTGGAGATTGCAAGCACCGAGGCGACGCTGTCGCTGCGCTCGCTCTGGCACCGCAGCCCGGTGCTCGACTCGCTGCACATCGAGCGCCCGCTGCTGCGCCTGAGCCGCGTGGCCGACGGCCGCTACGACGTGGACGACTTGCTGAAACGTTGGAGCCAGCCTGCGCAGAAGG
This sequence comes from Paucibacter sp. PLA-PC-4, assembly GCF_026241155.1. Classification (GTDB taxonomy): domain Bacteria; phylum Pseudomonadota; class Gammaproteobacteria; order Burkholderiales; family Burkholderiaceae_C; genus Roseateles_E. The sequence continues at coordinate 192,004 of NZ_JAPFGP010000004.1, read as the reverse complement.
CTGAGTCTGAAAGCGGGGCTAGCCTGGCGCTCTACAACCTCAGCCTCGCCGGGGGCCAGGTGATGCTGGACGACAAGCCGATGGGGCGCCGCCATGAGCTCAGCGATCTGCACATCGATCTGCCTTTTGTGTCCCTGCTCGATGCCCATGTCGAGGTCCATGTTGAGCCGCGGCTGTCGGGCCGGCTCAATGGCGTGGTCTTTGATTCCAGGGCCGAGGCTTTGCCGTTTGCGAAGACACGGCAGGCGCAGTTGGACTTCAGCCTGAAGGACTTCGATCTGGAGCCGTATTTGGCTTACTGGCCTCGGCAGCTCCCGCTGCGGCCCGAGCGCGGCCGGCTCAACGCCGAGCTGCAGCTGTTGTTTTCGCAGACAACGGGCGAGGCGCCCGAACTCAAGCTCGGTGGCCGGATCGATGCCGATGAGGTGAGTGTGGCCTTGGGCGGACACAAGTCCTGGCTAGTCTGGGATAGGCTCCAGCTGGCGCTGGGCGATGTGCAGCCGCTAAAAAAGCAGGTGATGCTCGACACGCTTGTCTGGACCGGGCCGAAGCTGGCCTTGCAGCGCGATGCCACCGGCCGGCTGCTGCTGCCGCAGTTCGCCGCAGCGCCGCCGGTCAAGCCTGTACCCGAAACAAGGCCCGACGTGACATCCCCATGGCGCTTCGCACTGCGGCAGTTCGAGCTGCGCCAGGCAGGCTTGACTTGGCGCGATGAATCCTTGCGGCCGGCAGCCGAGCTCGGCCTCAGCGAGCTGGGGCTGAAGCTCAACGCGCTGAGCTGGCCGCTGCGCGACAAGACTGGCGTGAGCTTCGAGGCCAAGCTAGACAGGCTCAAGGACGGCAAGCCGGCCATCGTGTCCGGCAGCGGCGAGCTGACCGCCGAGGCGCTGAGCCTCACGGGTCAATGGCAAGACCTGGCCCTCGAATGGTTCTCGCCCTATCTTCAGGCCGAATTGCCGCTGGCCGCGCAGGGCCGCTTGGCCGGCCAACTGCGGCTTGATCTTGCGCAGCCCCTGGTGACCGATGCCGGTCAGCGCGCCAAACTGGCGTTCAAGGACCTGCGGCTTGACGCGCTGCAGGTTCAGCAGCTGTCGGCCGCCGGGCGCCGGCAGGAGCTGCTCAGCTTGGCGGGGTTGAGTCTGGATGAACTGTTGGTAGAGCCGGCAGAGCGCCGCTTGTCCCTGGGCCGGTTGGGCCTGCGCGAACCTCGCCTGGCCCTGCAGCGTTCGGCCGATGGCGTCCTGAGCGTGCTGGCCCTGATGCCGGCAAAGTCCGCACAGCCGAGTGTGCCCTGGTCGGCCGAACTGGCGGAGTTGGCGATCGATGGCGGCGCGCTGCGATTCAGCGACGCGGCCGTGCAACCGCTGGCCGGCGTGCCCGGCCAGCCTCATCTGCTGGTGCTCGAACAGCTGCGGCTGCGGGCACAGCAGCTGGGTCGGGCGCGTTCGCCGCTGCAGCTCTCGGCGCAGCTGGGGCGGCCTGCCGGCGGCCAGCGCCGCAGGGGGGGAGCGACGACGGCCATGCTGGGCAAGCTGCAATGGCAGGGCGAGCTGGCGATGTCGCCGCAGCCCTCGGTGCGCGGCAGCCTGCGCGCCGAGCGATTGCCGCTACAACTGCTCGATCCTTATCTGGATCCGGCGCTGGGCCTGCATCTGCGCCGTGCTGAGGCGGGTTTTCGCGGTACGCTGGCGCTGGCGCAGGGCCCTCAGGGTCTGGTGGCGCAGGCGCAGGGCGATCTATTGCTGGCCGATCTGCGGCTGCTGCATACACGCACCGAGGGCGATGGCGCCCGTCGCATCGACGAAGAGCTGCTGAACTGGCAGGCCTTGAATCTGGCCGGCATTAAGCTGGACCTGCGGCCCGCCGGCCCGCTGAAGCTCGATATCGGCGAGGCCAGCCTCAGCGACTTCTACGCCCGGTTGATCATCGATGAGCAAGGGCGATTCAATCTGGGCGAACGCGCACCAAAGCCTACGGCCGACGCCACTGCCTCAACTGCTGCTGGGCCGGGGCTGCAGTTGCAGATCGGACAGACCCGGCTGGCTGGCGGCAGCGTGGATTTCAGCGACCGCTTCGTCAAGCCCAATTACAGCGCCAAGCTCAGCGAGCTGCGTGGCAGCCTCGGGGACTTCGCCAGTGACCAGGCGCAGATGGCGCCGCTGAACCTGAGCGGCAAGGTCGCAGGCACCGGACTGCTGGAGATAAAGGGTGAGCTGAACCCGGCCGGCACACCGCTGCTGATGGACATCCAGGCCAGCGCCACCGACATCGAGCTGGCGCCGCTCTCGCCCTATGCAGGCAAATACGCCGGCTATGCGATCGATCGCGGCAAGCTCTCTACCCGCGTGCACTACCGCATCGCGCCGGGCGGCGCCTTGCAGGCCGACAACCAGCTGGTGCTGAACCAGCTGACCTTCGGCGAACGCATCGACAGCCCAGAGGCCACCAAGCTGCCCGTGCTGCTTGCCGTGGCCTTGCTGAAGGACAGCAATGGCGTAATCGATCTGAACCTGCCGGTCAGTGGCTCGCTGGATGACCCAGAATTCAGCATCGGCGGCCTGATCTTCAGGCTGATCGTCAATCTGCTGGGCAAGGCCTTGACCTCGCCGTTTTCGCTGCTGGCCGGTGGCGGCTCGGCCGACCTGAGCCAGGCCGAGTTCCGGCCCGGCAGTAGCGGCCTGGCTGACAGTGCGCCGGCCAATCTGGACAAGCTGGCCAAGGCGCTTGCCGACCGGCCCAGCCTCAACCTCACACTGACCGGCTGGGCCGACCCGGCGGCCGAGCGCGCGGCGGTGCAGGCGGCGAAGGTGGAGCAATCGCTGCAGGCCGAACGCCGCCGCGAGCTGCGCCGCCAGCAGAACGCCAGCGGCCAGGCGGCCGCCGAGGCAGGCGCATTCCAACTCAGCGAGGCCGACCGCCTGCGCCTACTGCGCGTGGTCTACCAGGCCAGTAGCCTGCCGAACCGGCCGCGCAATCTGGTCGGCATGCTCAAGGATGTGCCGCCGTCCGAGATGCAGGCGATGCTGGCGGCCAGCCACGAGGTCAGCGAGGAAGCGCTGCGCCAACTGGCGCTGGAGCGCGCCGTCGTCGTACGCGACGCGCTGATCGCCAAGGGCGTGCCGAACGCCCGGCTGTTCCTGGCCTCGCCCAAGTTGCATGCGGCCGAGGCGGGCAAGACCTGGACCCCGCATGTGGAGCTGGCGCTGGCGACGCAGTGAGCAACTCTGGGCTATGCTGGCGACCCCAGACCAGCCCCCCATTCGATGACACCATGAGTGAACCCGATACCCGCGCCATCATCGACACAATCACCCTGGGCGGCGGCTGCTTCTGGTGCCTGGAAGCCGTTTACGAGCGCGTGCGCGGCGTCACGGCGGTGGAGTCCGGCTATTGCAACGGCCATCTCGACCGACCCAGCTACGAGCAGGTCTGCTCGGGCCGGACCGGCCATGCCGAAGTGGTGCGGGTTACCTTCGATGCGCAGCTGATTTCACTGCGCGAGATTCTCGAGATCTTCTTCACCATCCACGACCCGACGACCTTGAACGCGCAGGGTGCCGATGTCGGCACCCAGTACCGCTCGGGTGTTTACTACCGCAGCCCCGAGCAGCTGGCCGTGGCGCGCGAGGTGCTGGATGAGATCCAGGCGTTTCACCAAGGCAGGGTCGTCACCGAGCTGCTGCCCGAGCGCAACTACAGCACCGCCGAGGCCTATCACCAGCATTACTACGCCCGCAACCCCGAGCAGGGCTATTGCGCCTTCGTCGTCGCAGGCAAGGTGGACAAATTTCTGGCGAGCTTTGCGCGCCATGTGCGTGGGTGATTGAGCGACCATGATCGAGCTGCAGGGCCTGCGCTACCGCTATGCGCAGGGACCGGAGATTGCCTTTGCCGACCTCAGTCTGCCGCGCGGCCAGGGTTTGCTGCTGCGCGGCGCCTCGGGCAGCGGCAAATCAACCCTGCTGGCCCTGATGGCCGGCCTGCTCAGCGCCAGCGCCGGCCGACTGGTAATGGCCGGCTCCGAGCTGGGGCGTTTGGGCCCGCGCGAGCGCGACGCCTGGCGCGGCGCCTGCCTCGGTTTCGTGCCGCAGCGTCTACACCTGAGCGCGGCGCTGACGGTTCGCGACAACGTGGCCTTGCCTTATCTGAGTGCAGGCTTGCCCCTGGATCAAGCCCGCATCGACGAGCTGCTCCAGCGCCTGGATCTGCAGACCCTGGCGCAGCGCCGGCCGCATCAACTGAGCCTGGGCCAGGCCCAGCGTGTGGCACTGGCGCGCGCGCTGCTGCGTCGCCCCAAGCTGCTGCTGGCCGATGAACCCACCGCCAATCTCGACGACGAGAGCGCCGCCACCGCTTTGGACTTGCTGAGTCAGGCCGCACGGGAACAGGGCGCAACCCTGGTGCTGGCCACCCACGACAGCCGGGTGGCTCAGGCGCTCGGCGGCGAGCTGTACGACATGTGGCTGCCCAAGCTTGTGAGCACGAGCGAGGCCGCGCAATGAGAAGTCTGGCAAGTCTGGCCTGGCGCTATCTATGGGCGCGGCCGCTGGTGTCGGCGCTGAATCTGCTGCTCTTGAGCCTGGGCTTGGCGGCGATCACGTTTGTATTGTTGGTCAGCGAGCAGATCGAGGGCGGTGTGCGGCGTGATTTGGCCGGCATCGACCTGGTGGTCGGAGCCAAGGGCAGCCCAATGCAGATCATGCTGGCCGGTGTGTTCCATCTCGATGTGCCGACCGGCAATATCCCGCTGGCCATGCTCGACGAGCTGCGCGCCCAGCCACTGGTGGCACGTGCAGTGCCGATCTCGCTAGGCGACAGCCTGCGAGGCTTTCGCATCGTCGGTACTACCCCCGACTATCTCGATCTCTACCAGGCTCGGCTGGCGGCAGGTCGGCTCTGGCAGCAACCGCTACAGGCGGTGCTCGGTGCCGAGGTGGCCCGGAGCACTGGGCTGAAGTTGGGCGACCGCTTTGCCGGCAGCCATGGCCTGGGCGAGCAGGGCCACGAGCACGGCGAGCATCGCTACACCGTCGTCGGGCTGCTGGCAGAGACCGGCGGGGTCCTGGACCGGTTGGTACTGACCGATCTGGCCTCGGTCTGGCAGGTGCACGAGGACATGCATGCGGTCGATGCCGAGGACCGGGCGGCACTGGAGGCCGAGCGCGAGATTACGATGGCTCTGATCAGCTACCGCAGTCCGCTGGCCGCGATCGCGCTGCCCCGCTGGGTCAATGCCCAGGACGGCCTGCAGGCGGCCGCGCCGGCGCTGGAGACCGCGCGGCTGCTGCGCATGGTAGGCGCCGGCACCGAGGTGTTGCGCGGCTTTGGCGCTGTGCTGCTGCTGGCAGCGGCGCTGTCGGTCTTTGTGGCCCTGCTGCACGCGGTACGCGAGCGCCAGGGCGATATGGCGATGTTGCGCATGTTGGGCGCGCCGGCGTGGCGGGTCGCAGCACTGGTCAGCCTGGAGGGCCTGTGGCTTGCTCTGCTGGCCAGCTTGGTGGGTCTGGCCCTAGGGCATGGCTTGACAGCTTTGCTAGGCTGGGTGCTGGCTGCGCAACAGTCGCTGCGCATCAGTGGCAATTGGTGGTCGGTCTGGGAGGCCCTGGTGCCGGCGATGGCCCTCCTGCTGGCCTTGGCCAGCGCGGCCTGGCCGGCCTGGCGGGCTTACAAGCTGGATGTCACCGAGCTGCTGCAAGCCCCTTATTGAATCGAGCAACGAAAGGAACGCGATGAACAACAAGCACCTCGTCCTGGCTGCCTTCTGGCTGGCGGCCGGATTCAGCAACGCGGTCCAGGCACAATCGAAACCGGCGCCGGCCAAGCCCGCGCTCAGCGAGCACGCGAAGAAGGACATCGAACGCCACCGCGCGATGTCCAAGGCCCACGAGGATGCGGCGCGCTGCCTGGAATCGGGCGAGACCGAGGAGCGCTGCCAGAAGACGCTGCTGGCCGCATGCCGCGGTCTGGCCATCGGCAAGTACTGTGGGTTGAAACATGAACACTGAACGACTGCTCCGTGCCTCCTTGCCGCTGCTGGCGGCCTGCCTGAGCCTGAGCGCGCAAGCCCAGCAGGCTTCGAGCAATGCCGCCACGGCCCTGGGCCAGGGCCCCGGTTATCACGACCCCCGCAGCCCCATCAAGCCCTTGCAAGAGCGCGAGGGCGTGGTGTCTTGGCCGCTGCTGTCATCGGTCACTGTCAAGGCTGACAAGAAGCGGTTGGTGCCCAGCTTCCCGGCCGGTGTGCAGGCGCTGGACAAGCAGAAGGTCAAGGTGCAGGGCTTCATGATGCCGCTGGAGCCGGGCGACAAACAGCGCCATTTCTTGCTGTCTTCTGTGCCTACCAGCTGCTCCTTCTGCGTGCCGGCTGGTCCCGAAGGCCTGATCGAGGTGCGCAGCAAGACCCCCGTGCGCTACACCCTGGAGCCGGTCACGGTCGAAGGCCAGATGGCGGTGCTCAGCAACGACCCCTACGGCCTGTTCTACCGCGTGTTGGACGCGCAGCCGGCCGAGTAAGTCTGGGTCAGAGCCGCGCTCAGGGTGCCAGCCGCTCGCGCAGCCACTGACCGGTGTCGCCGAGCCTGTAGCTGATGCGGTCATGCAGGCGTGATTTGCGGCCCTGCCAGAACTCCCAGCGCTCGGGCACCAGGCGATAGCCTCCCCAGTGTGGCGGGCGTTCCGGGTTCAGGCCATGCTGAACCGCGGCCTTGGCCGCATTGGCCACCAGCACCGCCCGCGAGCTGATCACCTGGCTTTGCGGCGAGGCCCAGGCGCCCAGGCGCGAATCGAGCGGGCGGGAGCGGTAGTACGTATCGGACTGAGCCGCGTCGACCCGCTCGACCCGACCCTCGATGCGCACCACCCGCTCCAGCTCTACCCAGTGGAACTGCAGCGCGGCGAAAGGGTGGGCGGCCAGTTCGCGGCCCTTGCGGCTGTCGTAGTTCGTGTACCAGACGATGCCGTGCTCGTCACAGTCCTTGATCAGCACGATTCGGGTCGACGGCCGACCGTCGGCGCCGACCGTGGCCAGCGTCATCGCGTTCGGCTCAGGCAACTCGGCCGCCAGCGCCTGCTCCAGCCACAGCTTGAACTGGGCCAGCGGGCGGTCCGCCACTTGGGTCTCGTCGAGCTCTCCGAGCTCGTAGCTTTTTCGTAGGTCCGATAGTTTGCTCATGCGGGCAGTATGCCCCGAGAGCGTAGAAAGCCTTAGGTAAACGCCCCACTGGTAGGGCTCCAGGGCGGTGGGCATGCTGTCGTCAGTAGTCAGTGGCGAGTCGGCAAAAGACCGGTCAGCGCCTTGGGAGAATTTGTGAAGGATCAGGGCGAATGATGAAACGACGGCCAGTAGTCGTCGTGCTGGCGGCAGGACGGGGCATGCGCTTTCGTGGCCAAGGGCACAAGCTCGAGCAGGCGCTGGGGCCGGAGACCTTGTTGTCTCAAACCCTGAAAAATGCCGTTCAGACCGGCTTGCGGGTGGTGGTGGTGACCAGTGAAAACCTGGCTGGGGCGGTGCGCGACACGGTGGCCGTGCGCGACATCATCGTGATGCCCGAGCTCGACGAGAAGGGCCGCCCCAGCCCGGTCGGCATGGGGCACTCGATTGCGGCCGGCGTGGCCGCGACCGGCGACGCCGAAGGCTGGCTGATCGTGCCGGCCGATATGCCTATGCTGCGCGCCAGCAGCATCCTGAGAGTGGCCGAGGGGCTGGAGCAGTACCCGATCAGTTTTGCTCAGTACAAGGGCCGGCGCGGCCATCCGGTGGGCTTTAATGCCGAGCTGTTCTCCGAGTTGGTCGGGCTGCAGGGCGACGAGGGCGCGCGCCGGCTGATTGCGCGCTACCCCTCGCAAGGTCTGGAGGTAGACGATCCCGGCGTGCTGCTGGACATCGACACGACCGAGGACCTGGCGCGGCTGCGCGCGTCCTCATCTCCCGCATCGACCGACTGAGTCGCGCAGCGGCTCGCACAGCCCATGGCTGGCAGCCAGATGGTATTGGCGCTCCAGCTCGCGGTCGCGGATGCCGTGGCCGCGCAGGCTCAGCACGGTGCGCTGCAGATAGTCCAGCGTGCTGCCGTAGCGACCCTGGGCATGGCGGAACACCTGCAAGAGCTGGCCCTCGTCGAGCCTGCCGGTCAGATGGCTGCTGCGGCGCGACAGGGTGAAGGCCAGCGCGCGTTGCTCGCCGAGCGCGCTATGGCAGCGCAGCCAGCGCGGCTCATACACCCCGGTCACCATCTCGCGCGCCCACAACTGGCGCAGCGCGGCCTCGGCCTGCGAAGCCGCCACCCGATACAGCAGGCCGCGGCAGCTGCCGCCTGACAGCAGGGCCAGCACCAGACCGGGCTGCTCGGGTGTGCCGCGATATAGCCGTGACTGCATGCGCAGCGCTCGGTGATAGCCGCGCACCTGCGCCAGTTGCTGCTCGGCCACCTCGATCTCGGGCCGCCAGATCAACGAACCATAGGCGAACAACCACAGGTCCTGGGGCCGGCCCCCGGCGCCCAGCCGGGCCAGGTGCTGTGCCAGCAACTGGGGACGTTGCAGGATTTCATCATCTGGACATGAATCAGACATCGCGACATGATGCCAAAGAAGATAGTCCCAGGCTTGCGCTACATTGCGGGCCATGCTGAAGCTGATACCCGCTCCCTTGCTTGGCGCCTTGACCGGCCTGCTGCTCGCCCTGAACACGGTCACCGGCGTGGCCCTGATGATGCCGCCGGCCCTGCTCAAGCTCTTGCTGCCGCTGCCGGCCGTGCGCCGGCTGTGCAACGAGCTGCTCAACGGCATCGCAGCCGGCTGGGTGGCGGTCAACAACGGCTGGATCGCCCTGGTCAACCCGCAAGGCTGGGATGTGCAGGGGCTGGATGGCCTGAACCGGCGCGGTTGGTACCTGGTGTCGCCGAACCACCAAACTTGGGTGGACATCCTGGTGCTGCAGCGTATCTTCCACGGCCGCATCCCCTTTTTGAAGTTCTTTCTGAAGCGCGAGCTGATGTGGGTGCCGGTGATCGGCCTGGCCTGGTGGGCGCTGGACTTCCCCTTCATGAAGCGCGGCCGCAACGCTGCCTCCCAGGCTGCCGACCTCGCGACCACGCGCAAGGCCTGCGAGAAGTTCAAGACCATGCCGACGACGGTGATCAACTTCGTAGAGGGCACGCGCTTCACGGCCGCCAAGCATGCAGAGCAGAACGGCCCCTATCGCCACCTGCTCAAGCCCCGCGTCGGCGCGCTGGCAATGGCGCTAGCGACCATGGGCGAGCAGTTCGAGGCTATGCTCGATGTCACTCTGATCTACCCAGAGGGCGCGCCCAGCTTCTGGCAACTGCTCAGTGGCCGCTGCGGCCAGGTGATCGTGCGGGTGCAGCAGCGAGCAATACCGGCCGAGCTGGTGGGCGGCAATCCGATGGAGGACAAGCGCCAGCTGGTGCGGATCTCCAACTGGATCAAGGGCCAATGGAGCGACAAGGATGCGTTGATCGATGCCGTGCTGCCGGCCAAGGCCGGCGCTGCGGCCGCAACGACGGCGGCGGCGCCGGCCGACTGAGCGCGCTCAGACGCTGAAGACCTGCACCGCCTGAGCGAGCCTGACTGCTTGGTCCTTCAGCTGCTCGCTTGACGCCGCCATCTCCTCGACCAGGGCCGCGTTCTGCTGAGCTACCCGATCGAGTTCCTGTACCTGCAGTTGCAACTCGCTGATGTCCTGGCTGTCCTGGCCGGAGCTCTGGTCCAGGCGCAGCATCAGGCCGCTGAGTTGCTGGATCTCGGAGGCCATCTGCTGCAGGGTCTGTCCGGTCTCGCGCACCTGACGAGAGCCTGAGTCGGTACGCGTGATGGTGTCGCTGATCAGGGTTTTGATCTCGCGCGCGGCCTCGCCTGCGCGCAGCGCCAGGGCCCGCACCTCGGACGCCACCACCGCAAAACCGCGCCCCGCCTCGCCTGCGCACGCGGCCTCCACCGCCGCATTCAGCGCCAGTATGTTGGTCTGGAAGGCGATGCCGTCGATCACGCAGTGATGTCGTCGATGCGATCGCCTGGCCCATCTGGCCGCCGGCGCGCTGCGCCACAGCCCGGGTACCGTCTGCCAGCGCGCGGGCCTCGCCGGCGCTGGCGAAGCGTATGCGCAGGCGCTGCATCACTTCGTCGAGCCGGGCGCTGGCGCGCTGGGTGGTGGCGGCCGCCTCCTCGGTGCGGCCGGACAGGTCGACGTTGCCCTGCGCAATCTGGCCTGAGTCGGCGTGCAGCTCGTCGACATTGGCGCGCACCTTGCGCACCATGCCGGCTAGCCCGCGCTGCATGGCTTGCATATGTGCCATCAAGCTGCTGCGGTCGTCCTACGCCACGAGCAGCGGTTGGTTCAGCGCGCCATGGGCGATGCCCTGAGCCACCTGACGCACATCGCTGGGCTCGGCGCCCAGCGAGCGCATGATGCGGCTGCTGATCAATCCGGCGGTGACCGCACCCATCAGGCAGGCCCAGCCAGGCTGCCCATCGCGCCTGAGCATAACGCTCGCGCCCCAGCTCGTACTCGTGCCTGGCGACGTCCAGCTGCACCGCCACCAGCGCGTTGAGCTGATTGCTGAGCGGGCCGACCAACTGGTAGAGCTGCTGGCCGGCCAGGCGGGCGAGGGCGCTGTCGTCGCCCGCCGCCAGCGCGGCCAGAAGCGCGCGGCCAGAAGCGCGCGGCGCAAGCGTTCGGCCTCGACCATCAGCGGCGTGACGCGGGCTACAAGGGCCTTCTCCTCGGGTACCAAGTATGTTTGACTGTAAGCACTCCACTGCCGGCGTATCAGCTCGCCGGCCACCTCGATCTGGCGGGGCGCAGCGGCCGCATCGAGCTGTCCCAATCGCACCTTGTGCGTGCTGTCGACCATGGTGACGGCATAGGCATCGGCTACCGCCTTGATCTGCTGCTGCGGCACGACCCGATCGTCGTACACCGTACGCAACGATTCGTGGGAACGGGCCGTCAGTGTCATGCCTGCCAGTGCGAGTCCCGACATCAGCAGACACAGCACGGCGGTCAGCAGGGTCAGGCGGGCGCGCACGCTGGGGATGCGCGCAAACAAGGCGTCGAGAAGCATGGTCTTCACTCCCTGAGTGGGCGTCCGAAGCCCGGGCCTGCATCTGAGGCAGGCTTCGTTCCGGCGGGCGCTTGCTGACTAAATCGATCGTTGGTGACGGCCGCTAGCGCCCGCCGGCCGCGTCTTGTTACCCTGATGTAACCTGTAGTCGGTCGGTATCTTGTAATATGGTTACCAACATTCAACCTGCCGAGTTACATCGGCCGACGGCATGAACAACACCCTCAAAGTAGTCACGGCACGCATCCGCGAACGCAGTGCCGCCACGCGCGGCCGCTATCTCGATGGCCTGGACAAACTGGCGGGCCGCAAGCGGGGTATCGAGCGCATGGGTTGCGCCAATGTCGCCCACGCGGTGGCCGCGATGCCGGCCAATGACAAGTTGCGCATCGTCGCCGAGAAGGCGCCGCACCTGGGCGTGGTGACCGCCTACAACGACATGTTGTCGGCCCACCAGCCCTACGAGGTGTATCCGGCCCTGATACGCGAAGCCGCCCATACCTTGGGTGCCACGGTGCAGGTGGCCGGCGGTGTGCCGGCCATGTGTGACGGCGTCACCCAGGGCCTGCCCGGCATGGAGCTGAGCCTGTTCTCGCGCGACAGTATCGCGATGTCGACCGCGATAGCGCTGTCCCATGATGTCTTTGATGCGGCCCTGCTGCTGGGCATCTGCGACAAGATCGTGCCGGGTCTGCTGATCGGGGCGTTGCACTTCGGCCATCTGCCCTGCGTCTTTGTGCCGGCCGGGCCGATGAGCTCGGGCCTGTCAAACAACGACAAGGCGAAGGTGCGCGAGCAGTTCGCCCAGGGCAAGGTCGGCCGCGACGAGCTCTTGAAGGCTGAGTCGGCCGCCTATCACGGCGCAGGCACTTGCACCTTCTACGGTACGGCCAACAGCAACCAGATGCTGCTGGAGGCCATGGGCCTGCATGTGCCCGGCGCGGCCTTTGTCCATCCGCACGATGAGCTGCGCGAGGCGCTGACCCGTGAGGCGGTGCGCAGCGCGCTGAGCATTACCGCCAAGCAGCGTTACACGCCGATTGGCAAATTGGTCGACGAGCGCTGCATCGTCAATGCGATGGCGGCCCTGCTGGCCACCGGCGGCTCGACCAATCACTTGATCCACTGGGTGGCTGTGGCCCGTTCGGCCGGCATCCTGATCGACTGGAGCGACTTCTCCGAGTTGTCGGGCGTGGTGCCGCTGCTGTCGAGGGTCTATCCGAACGGAGCGGCCGATGTGAACCAGTTCCAGGCGGCTGGCGGTCCTGGCTTCGTGATCCGCGAGCTGCTCGATGCCGGGCTGATGCATGAGGACGTGCTGAGCGTGGCCGGCACGTCGTTGCGCCCCTATGCCGCAGTGCCGACCTTGGCCGCCGAGGGTGCCAAGGTGGTCTGGCATGCGCTGCCACCGGACAGCGGCGACGAGTCGGTGGTTCGCCGCGCCGCCGCGCCCTTCAGCGCCACCGGCGGTCTGAAGCTGCTGCAGGGTAATCTGGGCAGATCAGTGATCAAGGTGTCGGCGGTGCCCGAGGATCGTCACATCGTCGAGGCACCGGCGCGCATCTTCAGCGACCAGGATTCGATGCTGGCCGCCTTCAAGGCAGGCGAGCTCGAGCGCGATGTCGTCGTGGTCGTGCGCTTCCAGGGGCCGCAGGCCAATGGCATGCCTGAGCTGCACAAGCTGACCCCACCGCTGGCCGTCCTGCAGGGCAAGGGCTTCAAGGTGGCCCTGGTCACCGACGGCCGCATGAGCGGTGCCTCCGGCAAGATCCCGGCCGCCATCCATGTCTCGCCCGAGGCCCTGGCCGGCGGGCCCTTGGGCAAGCTGCGCGATGGCGACCTGGTCCGCCTGGACGCCGTCAGCGGCGAGCTGCAGGCCCTGGTACCCGTTGCCGAATGGGCGGCCCGCGAGCAGGCCGCGATCACGCGCGAGCAACGCGACGACAACGGCCACGGCCTAGGCCGTGAGTTGTTTGCCGGGATGCGGCGCAATGTTTTGAGCGCCGAAGAGGGCGCTATCACCTGGTTGTGACAAATCCAATGATGAACACCGATACCCTCAGCCTGGCCAGCCACGGCCCCGTCATTCCCGTCATCGTCATCCAGCGTCTGCAGGACGCCGTGCCGCTGGCCAAAGCCCTGGTGGCCGGCGGCGTCAAGGTGCTGGAGGTGACGCTGCGCACTCCGGTGGCCTTGCAAGCGATGGAGGCGATGGCACGCGCCGTGCCCGAGGCTATTGTGGGCGCTGGCACACTGCGCACCGTTGCCGATGTCAATGCCGCCCGCGACGCCGGCTGCCAGTTCGGCGTGAGCCCCGGTTACACCGATGCGATCGGCGCGGCCTGCCGTGAGCAGGGCCTGCCGCTGCTGCCGGGTGTGTCAACAGCCAGCGAGGTGATGCTGGCCAATGCGGCCGGCTACGGCTTTCTAAAGCTGTTCCCGGCGGTGGCCGTGGGCGGTGTCAATCTGCTGAAAGCGCTGGCTGGTCCGTTTCCCGATGTGGCGTTCTGCCCCACCGGCGGCATCTCGCTGGAGACCGCGCCGCAGTTCCTAAGCCTGGCCAATGTCAAGGTCTGCGGCGGCTCCTGGCTGACCCCGCAGGACGCGGTTGACGCCGGCGACTGGGCCCGCATCACGCGGCTTGCCGCCGAGACCCACTCACTGCGGTAAGTCGAAGACCAGGCAGGTCGTGCTCGCATGTGCGTAGAGCTTGCCGTCATGGCCGACCAGGCGCGCCTCCGAGGTCGCGACCTGTCGCCCGCTGTGGGTCACGGTGCCGATCGCACGCACCAGCGGCACTTTCTCGCTCAGCGCGCGCACCAGGTTTACCTTGAACTCCAGCGTGGTGTAACCACGTCCGGGTTCCATCTTGGTGTGCACCGCGCAGCCTAGCGCCGAGTCAAGGAGGGTGGCGAACCAGCCGCCGTGCACCGAGCCCAGCGGGTTGTAATGACGCAGCATCGGCCGGCCCTGGAACACCGCCTCGCCGTCGGCCACCGAGATCAGCGTGAAGTCCAGGGTCTTGGCGATATGCGGCGGCGGCAGCTCGCCGTCCAGCATCGCTCGCATTACCTGCAGGCCGGTACGGCCTTTGATCTGATCGGGCCGTGCCAGCCCCGGCTCAGCCAGCCGCGCACGCACGGCTGCCTCTTCATCGATCCATTGCTGCAAGAGCGCCTCGGGGTTGTTCTGATGTTGCATTGCCGACTCCGTTGATGGTGTCGGAGATTATTGCGAGAGTGTGCATTCCTTGCCGGGGCGCGGACCGTGCTTTCAGGCCGCTCGGGCCTTTGCTTCGCGCCGCAGCGCCACCGCATCGGACAGGGCGCCGGCGGATCTGCGGTCCAGCCTGAATACCTGCAGCGCGGCCGCGACCTCGCCGGCCTGCTCCTGCAACTGGGTGCCGGCCCGAGCCAGTTGTTCCACCAGGCTGGAGTTTTGCTGGGTGATGTCGTCCAGCTGCTGGACCGCCTCATGGATCTGCGAGATGCCCGTCAGTTGCTCGCGGGCGCCGTTGTCGATGCCGTTGATCAACTGGGTGAAATGCTCGACCGAGGCCAGGGTCTCGTCAATGCTCTCACGCGCCTGGCGGGTCTGGCGCTCACCGGCCTGGACCTTGGTCGAGGAGTCGTCGATCAGCTGCTTGATCTCGCGCGCCGCTGTACTGCTGCGTTGGGCCAGCGCTCGCACTTCGGAGGCGACCACCGCGAAACCACGGCCATGCTCGCCGGCCCGGGCCGACTCGACGGCGGCATTGAGGGCCAGGATGTTGGTCTGGAAGGCAATACTGTCGATCACCTGGATGATCTCGCCAATGCGCTTGGACGAGCTCGAGATTCCGCCCATCGTGTCGGTGACCGAGTGCACCACGCCGGCACTGCGGCGCGACACCTGGCTCAGCTGTTGGGCCACGCCGCTGGCCTGCTGGGCAGAGTCGGAGCTGTGGCGCACAGTGGCGGTGATCTCCTCCATGCTGGCAGCCGTCTGCTCCAGGCTGGCCGCCTGCGACTCAGTGCGCTGGGCCAGATCGTGGTTGCCCTGCGCGATTTCTGCGCTGACGACTCTCATTTGCTCTAACTCGCGGCGGGTGTCCGACACCAGGGCCCGCATATTGACGGCCAGCTGACGCAGCGCTGCCTCCAGACCGGCCGCTTGGGCGTGCCGGCCACGCTCCAAGGTCTGGCTCAGGTCGCCGGCGGCCAGGCGATTCGCATAGGCCGTCGCATGAACCAGCGCGGCGCGGCCCTGGGCGTTGGCCAGCATGGCGGCAGTGATGGCCGCCAGGGCAAGCAGCGGCAGCGCGATCGCCAGGGTGATGCCCAGATTCAAGCCTTGTCCCAACGCCAGTCCTAGGCCGCCGATCAGCGCATAGCCGGTGGCCCAGCGCATTGCGGGCGCGAGGCGGCCGAGTCGGCGCAAGCGGCCGGCCAGGTCTTGCCGCAAGACCTGGCCCCGCTGCAGCACATGCAGCAGGACTCCAGCCTGCTTCTCGGCGCGCATCGTCGCGTACAGGGCCTCGGCGGCGGCGATCTGCTCGCGGCTGGCCTCGGAGCGCACCGACATGTAGGCGATCGGCTGATCGCCTTCCAGCAAGGGTGTGACATTGGCCTGTACCCAGTAGAAGTCGCCGTCCTTGCGGCGGTTTTTAACCAGGCCCGACCAGGGCAGACCGGCACCTATCGTGGCCCACATATCGCGGAAGGCCTCTTCGGGCATGTCTGGGTGGCGTATCAGGTTGTGGGGCTGGCCCAGCAGTTCCGAGCGCTCAAAGCCGCTGACGATGACGAAGGCCGCGTTGCAATGCAGGATGCGCCCCTTCAGGTCGGTGGTCGACACCAGGCTTTGCCCGCTCGGGAAGGGATATTCGCGCGAGGTGACAGGAAGATTGTTACGCATCAAAAGCTCTCCGAGGCTGCGCCCGTAAAATCGGCTGCCTGACAAGAATGTCAGGGTTATTACGGCCTCGGCTTGATGCAGCTCAAGTCGCGGTGGGCTCGCATCGACGACATCGCCACTGCCGGTAGGATGTCACAATGCCCAGCTATCTTGATCTTGACAATTGGCCCCGTCGTGCGGCATTCGCGCACTTTGCGAACCTGAGTCAGCCTTTTTTCAGCCTGTGTGGCCGCGTTGATGTGAGCGCCCTGCAGGCACGGGTGGCAGAGTATCGGGGCGCGACCCTATTCCTCGCCTATCACCATGCAGCCTTGTGCGCAGCCAACGAGGTCGAAGCCTTTCGCTACCGCCTCGACAAGGGGCGGGTCAGGGTGCTTGAGCAGGTGGACGGCAGCACCACGGTCCTGCGCTCTGACGAGACCATTGCCTTCGCGAGCCTGCCTTTCGAGCGCGACTTCGGGCGCTTTGTCGAGCGTGCGCTGCCGTTGCTCGCCAGAGCCAAGGCGGATGGCAACGCACCACTGGAAGAAGCCGACGCCCAGGCGACGATCCATATGACCACCATCCCCTGGCTGGCCTTCACGAGCTTCAGCCATGCTCGCGGGCCGGCAGTGCTGGACTCGGTGCCCAAG
This sequence comes from Paucibacter sp. PLA-PC-4, assembly GCF_026241155.1. Lineage (GTDB taxonomy): Bacteria > Pseudomonadota > Gammaproteobacteria > Burkholderiales > Burkholderiaceae_C > Roseateles_E. The sequence goes on along the minus strand of NZ_JAPFGP010000004.1, from coordinate 175,395 downwards.
CTGGCCTTCGGAAAGTTCACCGAAGAGGGGGGGCGGCTCTGGATGCCGGTGGCGGTGGAGGTGCACCATGCGCTGATGGACGGCCTTCATGTGGGCCGTTTCTATGAATCCATGCAGCGGGCACTGCAGCCTTGACGATCAGGCCTCGATCTCGACGATCACCGGCGCATGGTCGCTGGGGCGCTCGTTCTTGCGCATCTGCCGGTCGATCACGGATGACTTGACCCCCGCTCGCAGCGCCTCGCTGACCAGGATGTGGTCGATTCGTAGGCCCTGGTTCTTGCGGAAGGCGAGATTGCGGTAGTCCCACCAGCTGTAGCTCTTGGGTGCCTGCTCGAATAGGCGGTAGCTGTCGACCAGGCCCAGGTCCAGCAGAGCCTGGAAGTGGGCGCGCTCCTGCGGCGAGCAGTGGGTTTGACCGACAAACGCGGCCGGGTCGTAGCAATCACGGTCCTCGGGGGCGATATTGAAGTCGCCCATCAGCACCAGCTTCGGGTGAGCCTTCAGTTCGCTGCTCAGCCAGTTCCGCAAGGCCTCCAGCCAGGCCATCTTGTAGACGAACTTGTCGCTGTCCAGCGCCTGGCCGTTCGGGAAATAACCGCCGATCACGCGCACGCCCGCCACCGTGCCGGCGATCAGCCGGGCCTGCTCATCGGCATATCCGACGATGTTCTTGACCACATCCTGGGCCGGCTCGCGACTCAGCAGCGCAACGCCGTTATAGGTCTTCTGCCCGAACCACTGCACCTGGTAGCCGGCCGCGCCGATCTCCAGCGTCGGGAACTTATCATCGGTCAGTTTGGTTTCCTGCAGGACGAGCGCATCGACCGGGTTGGCCGCCAGCCAGTCCAGTAACTGCGGCAGGCGCACGGCCAGGGAATTGACGTTCCATGTTGCAAATTTCATCTGCATCTTCAGTAGTTGACTTTGCTTGTTCTATGCTTCTTTTCTGCTCGTGTGCCAGACATACTCCTTCGAAAGTTGGCTGGGGAGCACGCCGACGACCTTGGATCGCAATCTCACTTGCCATCCTACATGGGCCTCGATTGGACGAATCTTCATGCCCGCCCAGAGTACCTGCATCGGTGTTGGTTGAACTGAGTTCCGACTGGGCTCAAAAGCCAAGCCAAGCCAAGCCAAGCAAAGCAAAGCAAAGCAAAGCCAGCTCAATCGCCTCCAGGCCGCGTAGGCCCACGTCGTGCTGCAGCGCTTGATGCATGCCGAAGTGGGACCGTACCATGCCCACTCGGTGACGCCGGCCAGGGAGTTGGTAGCGGCGGGGCATATGACATTGAGCGATCAAGCGATGCAGATTGTGATCGCATTGACGGGGCATGATGCGAGTTGATCCCCGCTGATCGACGACCTTCATCGGCCGAGCTCGACCCTGCCCATCACACTCTTGCAAGAGCGGATGCTCGGCAAAGGAGCTGCGAATGCAAGCTCCAGCCCAACGAGTCGGCTTGGTCGGTTAATCTCGCGCCATCATGAGCAGTGATCCCGATCGGCTGTTGCTCGCTCGCGAGCAGTGGTGCTGGCGCGGAAATTCCAGGCCACCTTTCGCCACAGTTCCCGCGCCGGGGCAGGTATCCGTCTGGGATTTCCCGCGCCCGCCGCAACTCGTGCGCGAAGCGCGTGAAGTCGTCGTGCTTTAGGGCGAAATTGAAGTGGCGCGAACGCGCGGCGCCTGGGCCGTGCGAGAGACGGCGCACCCACCCAGTTTCTACCTGCCGCTGGCCGACGTTCATCGAGGGCTACTGCGTCGCGCCGGCGGTGGTTCGTTCTGCGAGTGGAAGGGGCCGGCCCGCTACTGGGATCTGGTCAACGGTGCCGACTGCCTTGAGCAGGTCGCTTGGAGCTACCCCGAGCCTCTGCCTGGCGCCGAGCCATTGGCTGACTGCGTGGCCTTCTATGCGCGCCACCTTGACTGCAGTGTGGGAGGAGCGAAAGTCGAGCCGCAACCAGGCGCTTTCTATGGCGGCTGGATCACGCCCGACCTGGCCGGGCCATTCAAGGGCGAACCCGGGAGCACGGATTGGTAGCTTTGGGTGTGCCGCAGAAGCTTGCTACGTCGGGACCCGCATCACCAGGGACCGGATCCGCTGTACGGATTGCGAGAGCCCGGTGTCGTTGCCACTCGGGCGGACCTCAGCAAGTACGCCGTGCAGATAATTACTCTGGTTACTGCTTTGCTCCCTCGGTCAAGCGACGACCGAGCCCGATTGCATAAGGCGCTGCTCGGGCAGCAATCATCGGATCGGCGGACGGCTCCACGCCCTTCGGAAGAACCATAGGGTTGTAGGTGATCGTCAAGCAGGCGCCGCCGCCATCCTCTGCAACTGAGGTGACTTTGAGCAGGCCCAGATTGACCTTCTTGCGGCCCTCCGGCAGTGGTACGGTCGCACTGTCGATCTTGTCGCCGGGCTGAGCGAGCTCCAGGTTGAAGTTGAAGCCGACCTGGCCGTCCTTGACTCTTTGTCGGAGCTCATCAAACAAGAAGCTCGGCCCCTTGGTCTTGGCTTCCTCGTCACTCAAACCTTGCACGCCGCCCACCGGCTCGAAGACCCACTTGCCGAACTGTTTCGTGCCGGCGGCACTGACGAAGCCAAAGGCACTGACGCCCCAGTAGTTGATGCTGCCGAAGCTGGCCGGCACCGGCTGCGAAGCATAGTACTTCCCCTGCAGCAGCACCTCAGGGTTGGCATCGGTGAAGGCCTTGACCTTTGCCGGGTCGGGCATCTTGGTGCTCGGGTCGGGCTGAAGGGAAGCCAGCCGCCCGAGGAATTGCTGAGGTGTCGAAGCCCCGAACACGGGCGCCGAGATATTGCCCAGCTGCCACTGTTCGCCATCCGGCAGGTTGAACTGCAAGGCCATATTGCGCTGGGACCTGGCGTTGTCGGGTGCCTTGGGGTTGGCACCGCCCACCGAGAAACGTATCACCACCGGAACCGGCCTGCCGCTGAAGGCCGTAGCCGTCGAAAGGGTTCGCGCTTCCGCCGTACCTACGAACTCTCCCATCGCGCAGATGCCCTTGGCGCCGGAGCGGCGGTAGCCGTCGAACTTGCCGAATGTGGACTCGAACTGATTCAAGAATGTATTCGGGTCAACTGGCGCGGCCGACGGGGACTGGGCAACGGCGATCGAGGTCAACGAGGTGGTCGCAGCGGCGACACCCACGGCAGAAAGAAGCAGCTTTGGCATGGACGAAGCTCCTGAGGCTAAGAGGATTGGACGACGAGACGAGACGAGCTGGCAGCCGTGCAAGGCTTCAGCAATGTCTGATCAAGTGGTCGAGCCAGGTGCGCTGAACTTACACAGTTCACGGAAAGTGTCCAACGCTGCCCGGACTCTGGACCCATTTCCATCAGGTCAAGAGTGGCTCTGTGGGTGATGTCCCCGCGCGTGGTGTAAGTACCCAGCCCGGAGAGACTGAGATGCGCGGGGTACTCAGCTTCGTGCGCGTAGTGCGGTACCTTCATCGACTGCCATTAAAGGTACAAACCGGCGTCATTCGCATCGCCCCAGTCACCAGTTCTCGCGGGGGTCTGATGGTTGTGCGGAGCTGACGACGTCGTGTGGACCTGTGGCGCACCAAGCCGCTGCCGAGAAGCTGTGTATTGGGGCAGCGTCGTCGAGTTCAGCGCCGCAACATAGTCTTGCCGGACATCCTGATGCAGGCAAAGCGTGTGGTCGTCGTCTCTCATGAGCCTTCCATGGCCTTGATGCGTGTCAACCCGTGTCGCTGAAAAGGGTGCAATCTACAAGGCAGTAAGAAGATCAGATTGCTGTTTGACTTGGTACTACCGGGCATTCCCGACGAACGGGAATCCTGCCTCCAGCGTCTGGCCGAGCTGCTGGCGGCCCAGGGGCTGGAGAAGATCTATTTCGTCCAGCAAGGCGCCCACAACCAGTTCAGCCCGCACTGCGACCTTGCCCGCTTCACCATGCGGCAGGTGCACGGTATGGCAAAACAGGTTGGCGCAGGTTTGGTCAAACGCTTCTGGGCTACAGCCTGTGCGAATCCGCCGTCATCATTGATTGAAGAAGCAGGGAAGCGAAATGGAAGTCAAAGTCCTGGGTTCGGGGTGCAGCAAATGCCGCGCCACCATCGCAATGATCGAGCGGGTGGCCAAGGAGCAGGGCACCGAGATCGAGATTGTCAAAGTTCAAGATCAAGACGCAATCTGGAACCATGGCGTCAGGGCGACGCCGGCGGTCATCATCAACGGCCAGATCATGCACAGCGGTGGACTACCCTCTAGTGCCGAAGTGCAGGGCTGGCTAAGGCCTATGCAGGCGCCGCCGCAAGCGATGGGATTCCTGACCCAGGCCACGCGGCACCTGTTCTTTACCGGCAAGGGCGGCGTTGGCAAAACATCGCTCTCGACTGCTGCTGCCCTGACCTTGGCCGACGCTGGCAGGAAGGTCCTGCTGGTCAGCACCGACGCGGCGTCCAATCTCGATGAGATGTTGGGCGTTGAGCTGCGCAATGTTGCGACCCCTGTGCCGGGCGCACCGGGGCTGTCCGTACTGAACATCGACCCCGACACGGCGGCCGAGTCCTACCGGCAGCGGGTGCTGGCGCAGATGGGCGTTGGCGCGAGCGACGCCGAGCTCTCCACCGTCCGGGAGCAGTTGTCTGGCGCATGTACGACTGAGATTGCCTCCTTCGACGAGTTCGCTTCGCTGCTGTCCGACCACGACAGCCGCTTCGATCACATCGTCTTCGACACGGCACCCACCGGCCACACTCTGCGGCTCCTGAGCCTTCCCAAGGCCTGGAGCGGCTTCCTGGAGGGCAATGACCGGGGCGCCTCCTGCCTTGGGCCGCATTCGGGGCTGAAGATGCAAGAGGTGCGCTTCAAGGCCGCACTGGACGCACTGAGCGATCCAGCCCAGACCACCGTGGTGCTGGTGACACGGCCCGACAAGGGCGCGATCGGTGAAGCGGCACGCACGTCGGAAGAGCTGCATCAGCTGGGCCTGCACAACCAACGCTTGGCGATCAACGGCGTGTTCCATGCCCACGAACGCACGGACGCCGTGGCGATGGCCATCGAGGCCTTGGGGCAACAAGCGCTTGACGAGATGCCAGCTTCGCTGAAAGCCTTGCCTCAGGACTCGGTGCCGCTGCGAGCCTTCGACACAGTGGGCTTGCCGGCCCTGCGTGCGCTGCTGGTCTCATCGACGGCGGTGGCGACCGCATGCAAGCCAGTCGCCTTGGAGCCCATCGAGCGCGGACATAACTTGGCTGCCTTGGCCGACGAGCTGGCCGCCGCCGGGCACGGTCTGATCATGGTGATGGGCAAGGGCGGCGTGGGCAAAACCACGGTGGCGGCTGCGCTGGCGCTGGGCTTGGTGCAACGCGGCAAGACCGTGCATCTGAGCACCACCGACCCCGCCGCACACCTGACCGGCACTCTGGGCGGCGAGGTTCAGGGCCTGCGTGTGGACCGCATTGACCCCGAGGTTGAGACGCAGCGCTATATCGACAAGATCATGGCTGCAAGGTCGCAGAAACTCGATGCGCAGGAGCAGGCCTTGCTGCTGGAAGACTTGCGCTCGCCCTGCACAGAGGAGGTGGCCGTTTTCCATGCCTTCTCGCGCATCGTCAGTGAGGCACGCAGTGCCTTCGTCGTGCTCGATACCGCACCCACCGGCCATTCGCTGCTGCTGATGGATGCCACCGGCGCCTATCACCGCCAGATGATGCGTGAGTTCGAAGGGCAGGGCACTGCCCGTGTTGTGACACCCTTGATGCGGCTGCAGGACGGCACGTACACCAAGATTATCCTAGTTACCCTGCCCGAGGTGACCCCGGTGTCGCAGGCAGCAGCGCTGCAGGACGATCTGCGCCGCGCCAACATCGAGCCCTATGCTTGGGTGCTCAACAAAAGCGTCCTGGCGGCCGGCACGCAAGACCCCTTGCTGGCTGCCCGGCTGGACGGTGAGCGCAAGCAAATGCAACGATTGGCGGATGGACTGACCAAGCGCAGCTTCATTGTTCCCTTGCTGACCCGTCCACCAATAGGTATTGCCGAGTTGTCTGCGCTCGTGAGCCTGGGGCAGCTTTCCTGATCTTCCTCGGAAGCTCCCTAGTCTGGATTCATCACAACAATTGGCGTGCCAAGCGACATCAAAGTGCAGTCTGCGATGAAGGAAAAACCGTGGGCAAAGACGCCCGCGCACCACATCCTTGGGGCCTGCAATCCGCCACTGGAGCACCAAGCGTTCCAACCGGTGCCCGACATCGGCCTGCGGCTTCCCTGCAAGGTAATTACGAGTTGCTAGCGCCATCGAACCTGCGCCGACCTCATCTGAGAATCTCTTTGCAAGCGTCGACCTCGGCGCAATTTCTGCCATGGCCCGACATCGCCCACCCCTCCGGTGACGAAGCTTCAAGCCTGTTCCAGGCCAACCTCGGTACGATCACTTTCAGCGGTGGATAGTCGGCTGGCTGTACTGGAAGCCGGTGAGCTTGCTCAGCGACAAGCTATGCCGTAAGAGATCTCTATTCCGTCAGAGTGGTCAGTGCCTTGCGTGGTGCACCAAGCGCCAAGGACTGCTCGCCGACATACGTTCCAAGTCCTGTTGCCGGTGACGTCCCGGCTCACTCAGAGGCTAGCAACAGATCCCTGAATTCGCTGCGCCAGGTTCAGCAGGGGGTCTCGCAGGCTTTCGACCACCTGCTGAGGGGGCGTGTCTCCGGCGACGCTCATGTTCAGCACATATACCGGGTGGTCGGGCACGATGATAGGGGTGGCCAGTGCGACCACTTGTGGCTGCCAGGCGGCCCAGCAGTAGCCCAGCGTTCGCACGCTGTCTATCCCAGCCGCAATCTCTCTTGATAGCTCTCGCCAGCCGGGATGGCGCCTTTCGCGAAACCGCATCAGCAGACGTTGACGTTCTTCGTGGCTCGCCGCAGCCAGCCAGGCCCTGCCCAGAGAGGTCAGCTCCATCGGCACGCGTTGGCCGGCGACGACGTTGCGCCAGGCGACCCGTCGGCTGAAGCGCACAGATTCCAGGTAGACCATATCCTCGCGGTCGGCGACCGCCAGACCAATATTGATCTTTCGCTTCTCGGCTTCGCTGCGCATCAGCGGACCGACCAGCTGAAGAACCGGGGAGCCTGAGCGCATGGCATGAGCCAGGCTCAGCACCGGCGCGGCCAGCCTATAGGCCCGGTGACGACGGTCGTGCTCCAGCATGCCGCAATCCACCAGGGTCTGCGCGAGCCGGCTGACAGTGGCTCTGGACAGACCGCTGCGTTCCGCCAATTCCCCATTGCCCAGCAGGTCGGCGCCCGGCCTGAAGGCTCGCAGTATTTCGATGCCACGCTCCAGTGAGCGATTGCGGTCTGTGCGCGAGGTTTCGGCTGAGAGCGAAGGCAACTTGTCCTGGTCCATTACGGTCACCTGTGGTTACTTCATTTCCACCTGGTGGAAATTGACGGATGTCTTCCGAGAGTAAGCGCCCTAAGCTTGTGGCGTCAATGGCGAATAGACAAACGTCCTTGCGCAATAAGGCTCAGAGCCAATTCCCACAGGAGACAAACCATGCAGACTTCCTTCCGCGCCATGCTCGCTCGGATGAGTGCCTTGATCGGCACGACGGCACTGGCGGCAACGACCGCTTTCGCGGCCTTCCCTGACAAGCCTGTCCGCCTGGTTGTACCGTTCGCGCCGGGCGGCGGCACAGATTTGATCGCGCGCACCCTGGGCGCGGGTATGTCACAGGCGCTGGGGCAGCCCGTCATTGTGGAAAACAAGCCCGGCGCTGGCACCATCATCGGCACTGATGCCGTCGCCAAAAGCGCACCGGATGGTTACACGATGATCATCGCTTCCTTCGCGCATGCGGTGAACCCCAGCCTGGCACCGAAGCTGCCGTTCGACACCAGCAAGGCGTTCGCGCCGGTCGTGCTCGTGGGCCGAGGGCCTAATGTGCTGGTGGTCAGGGCGGACAGTCCCTTCAAGAGCGTCAAGGATGTGATTGCCGCCGCCAAGGGCAAGCCGGGTGCGCTGACCTACGCTTCACAGGGCAACGGCACATCGGCCCACATGGCCGGCGAGATGTTCACCAACCTGGCCAAGGTCGAGATGGTGCATGTGCCGTACCGGGGGGCGGGTCCGGCGATGACTGATCTGTTGGGAGGTCAGGTCGACATGATCTTTGGCACGGCGGCGGCAGTTTCACTGTTTGTCGACAGCGGAAAAATGCGCGCGCTTGCTGTGACCACACCGCAGCCATCGACTGCATTCAAGGGTGTTCCGGCGCTTGCCGAAGCCTTGCCCGGCTATCAGGTTGAAAGCTGGTATGGCCTCTATGTTCCTGCGGGCACCCCGGCGGACGTGATCGCCAAACTCAACGCAGCGGCGGCCAAGGCCACCCAGAACCCCGACTTTGTGAAGAAGGTCGAGCACGAAGGGCTTGTCGTCAACGCTGGCCCGCCGGCGGAACTCGATGCCTATGTCCGGGCGGAAGAGGCACGCTGGCGCAAGATCGTCAAAGAAAACAACATCAAGTCCGACTGAGTTGATCCAGTTATCCATCTCCGGAGTTCCCAACATGACCTTATCGTTGATCGATCTACAGCTGCAAGCTGGCATTGCCACCATCACCTTCAACCGCCCCGACAAGCGCAACGCGATGAGCAATGAGATGCGCAGCGAGTTCATCGACGCGCTGGAGCACGTTGCGGCCGACAAGACCATCCGCGCCCTGGTGCTGACCGGCGCTGGCAAGGGCTTCTGTGCCGGTGGCGATATCGCAGGCATGGAGCGCCGCATGCAGGCACCGGCGGGCGAGGTGGGCTTCAACGGCTGGCACCGTCAGCAGCGGGTGCATCACACCCAGGCCCTGCTGCACACCATGCCCAAGCCTGTGATTGCCGCGGTCAACGGCGCGGCCTCGGGTCTCGGTGCCGATACCGCGCTGGCCTGCGACTTCATCATGGCCAGCGAGTGGGCCAGCTTCAGCTGGTCCTATATCCATCGCGGCATCATTCCCGATGGCGGCGGTATGTACTTTCTGCCGCGCCGTGTCGGCTTGCCCAAGGCCAAGGAGCTGATTTTTACCGGCCGTAAGGTTGACGCTCAGGAGGCGCTGGCGCTGGGCCTGATTGATCGCAAGACCTCGGCCGACACGCTGGTGGCGGATGCCCAGGCTTGGGCTGCCGAGCTGAGCCAGGGCTCGGCCACCGCGCTGGCGCTGGGCAAGACCATCCTGAATCAGAGCTTCGAGCTGTCGGCCCAGCAGATCTTTGCCCAAGGCAGCCAGGCCCAGGGCATCTGCTACACGAGCACCGAGCACCGCGAGTCGGTGCTTGCCTTTCTGGCCAAGTCTGCCGCGAAGGAGTGAGGTCATGGATGCAATTTCCCGGCTCCTGAAACCCCGCAGTGTTGCCATCATTGGCGCCTCCGCCGATGCTGCCAAGACGGCCGGCCGCCCCGTTTCTTATCTGGTCAAGCATGGCTTTGCCGGCGACATCTACCCGGTCAACCCCAAGGTCAATCGCATCGGTGAGTTGACCTGCTATCCCGATATCGCCTCGTTGCCAGCGGTGCCCGATGTGGGCATCGTGCTGCTGGGCGCCGAGCGCGCGCATTTGGCGGTGCGTGATCTTGCGGCGCGCGGCACGGCCGCCGCCATCGTGCTGGCCAGCGGCTACACAGAGACCGGCGAGGAGGGCGCGCGTCGCCAGCAGCAACTGATCGAGGCGGCTGGCAGCATGCGCCTGCTCGGCCCCAACACCATCGGTCTTGTCAATCTCACCGACAACATTGTGTTGTCCGCCACGGGCGCGCTCGAGATGGACCACTTCCCGGTCGGCTCGATTGGCGTGGTGTCGCAAAGCGGCGGCATTCTGGGATCGCTGCTGTCGCGCGCCGCTGCCCGGGGCATCGGCCTGTCCAAGCTGATCTCGACCAGCAATGAAGTGGATCTTGAGCTGGCCGACTTCATCGATCATCTTGCCGACGATGAGGCCACCAAGGTGATCGCTCTGTATGTCGAGACGGTTCGCAACCCCGAGAAGTTCCGCATTGCCGCACTGAAAGCCGCAAGGGCCGGCAAGCCGGTGGTGGCCTTCAAGATCGGTCGCTCAGAGGCCGGCGCCAAGGCCGCCGTGTCTCACACAGGCGCGCTGGCCGGCGCCGACAGCATGTATGACGCGCTGTTTCGCCAGACCGGCGTGATCCGCGCCCAGACCTTCGCCGATTTGTTGGATATCCCAGCCGCGCTGTCCACCGGCCGCGTGCTGCGCGGCAACCGGGTCGCGATCCTGACCTCCACCGGCGGCGCCGGCACACTGGTATCCGATAGCCTGGGCGTCAACGGCTTCGAGACCCCCGCGCCTGACCCGCAGACGGCCGAGGCCCTGCGCGCACTCCAGACCGGTGATCATGCAGCGCTGGACCGCAACCCAATCGATGTCACGCTGGCGGGCCTGCAGCCCGATCTGCTGCGCGGCGCGATCAAGACCCTGCTGGCCAGCCCCAGCTACGACGCGCTGACCATCATCATCGGCTCCTCCAGCCTTGCCATGCCCGAGCTGATGGCTGGCGCGATCCAGGACTGTCTGGTCCTGTCGGACAAGCCAGTGATCGCCTATGTCAGCCCGCACGCGCCGGATGTGGGAGCCTTGCTGACGCAGCGCGGCGTGCCCGCTTTCGCGGCAGCCGAGAGTTGCACAGCCGCACTGGCCGGCATGTTGCAGGCCGGCCGTTGGAAGCCGCCTGCGGAGCCGGGGGCATCACCCGTAGCGGTGGCGGTGGATGATTTTGCGGCCGGTTCGCTGGACGAGGCGCAGGCCAAGCAGTTGTTCGCCCGCTTCGGTGTGCCCTGCGCCCGTGAACTGGTCGTGCATACACCGAACGAAGCCGAGCAGGCCGCGCGCGAGCTTGGCGGGCGCACGGTGCTGAAGATCCTGTCCGGCGCGATCACGCACAAGAGCGATGTCGGTGGCGTGGCCGTTAACCTGCTGCCCGAGCAGATCGCACAGCGCGTTGTCGTGATGGCCGACGAGGTCGAACGCAAGGCCGGTGTGCGTCCTGATCGCTTTGTGGTCCAGGAGATGGTGGGCGGCGGCACCGAGCTGATCCTCGGGATGTACCGCGACCCGCTGGGCACGGCCATCTTGCTGGGTATGGGTGGCATCACGGCCGAGCTGTTCAAGGACACCACGATGCGCCTGCTGCCGCCCAGCGGCGGTCTCAGCCGCGAGCAGGCGCTGGAGATGGCGCGGGAGCTCAAGACCTGGCCTTTGCTGGACGGCTTCCGTGGCCGGCCTAAGGCCGATATCGATGCCCTGGTCGGGACCATCGTGGCCTTTTCGAACATGGCTGCGCAGCTCGGCGAGCGCCTGGTTGAAGCGGAGATCAACCCGGTCTTCGTGCTGCCGCAGGGGCAGGGCGTGCGCGCAGCCGATGGCGTGGTCGTGCTGGGCGACTCAAGACGATGAATGCCAATGACACCGCCATCGGCACTGAGGCCTTGATCGGGACGCTGGAAGCCTCAGCGCAGCGGCATCAGGTGCCGTTCGAAGGCGGCCATGTTGCTTGGCGATGTTTCGGCACAGGGCCAGCGCTGGTCTTGCTGCATGGTGGCCATGGCAGTTGGTTGCACTGGGCCCGGAACATCCCGGCTTTGGCAGCCAGGCACACTGTCTGGGTGCCCGACCTGCCGGGCTTTGGCGCGTCGAGCCGGCCCTCGGCAACTTCGCTGGAGGGACTGGTCGAGGCAATAGTCATGACGCTTGATGCCTTGATCGGCGGCCGAGCGCCCGTGATGCTGGTCGGTTTTTCGTTCGGTGGCCTGGTGGCGGCAGCAGCCGCGGCGCGTCGGGGTGCCGTTTCGAAACTGGCCTTGCTAGGGCCAGCCGGGCATGGCGGTGTTAGACGCCCTCGGGGCGAGCTGCGTTCCTGGCGTGAAGCGGCCGAGCGCAGGGACGACGCTGCACTCGACGATGTCATGCGGCACAACCTGACGATGCATATGCTGCACGAGCCGGCTGACGCGCTCGCCGTTCGCATTCACCGCCAGAGCTGCCTGGCGACGCGCTTTCGCAGCAAGGCGATCTCACGCGCAGCTGGCCTGAACGGGTGGCTCGCGCATTGCGCCGGGCCATTGCTGCTGGTCTGGGGCGAGCACGATGTGACTGCCGTGCCGGCACAGGCAGGCTGCGCGGTGGTCGAGGCCTGCGCGCCACAGCGATCCTGTCAGGTGCAGGTCATTGCCGGGGCGGGCCATTGGGTCCAGTACGAGCGGGCCGAGACGGTGAATTCTCTGCTGCTGGCTTGGCTCGCAGACAGCAAGTGACGGACAAGCAATGGATCAGATGACTCAGGTGCATATGGAGCGGGACGGCGAGGTGGCCGTCATCGTGATCGATAACCCCCCGATCAACGCCGGCTCGGCTGCGGTGCGCAGCGGACTGCTGTCGGCCATCGGCCAGTTCAAGGAAGACGCCGTGCTGACAGCGGCGGTGATCATCGGCGCCGGCAAGGCCTTTGTGGCCGGCTCGGACCTGCGTGAGTTTGGCCTGCCGCTGGCCGAGCCGCAATTGCCCAGTGTGATCGCCGCTATCGAGGCCTGCGGCAAGCCGGTCGTCGCCGCGCTGCATGGTGCGGCCCTGGGCGGCGGCTTCGAGTTGGCGCTGGGCTGCGATGCCCGTGTGGCCAGCGCCGACTTGGTGGTTGGTCTGCCCGAGGTGACGCTTGGCATCATTCCCGGCGCCGGCGGCACCCAGCGTCTTCCGCGTCTGGTCGGCATTGCGCGGGCGATCCGCATGATCTGCAGCGGCGAAAGGGTGGACAGTGAAGCGGCCCTGTCCCTGGGTCTGGTCGACCAGATCGCCAGCGGCGATCTGCGTGCCGCCGCCATCGCTTACGCACGCCGTCTGCAGGGCACAAAGTCCCGTCTGAGCGAGCGGGCCGTGCCCGCTGTTGACGAGGCCGGTGTCGCCGCTGCGATTGCAGCCGCCCGGCGGGCCGGTGGCCGCAACCCAGCCGTGCAGGCGGCCATCGATGCCGTCCGCTCGGCGGCGGTGCTTGCATTCGATCAGGCACTGTCTGAGGAGCGCGAGGTCTTCCAGCAGCTGCGTCTGTCGGCGCAGGCAAGGGCCTTGCGCCATCTGTTCTTTGCCGAGCGTGAGGCTGCCAGGCCTTTGGCGGATGCCGCTGCGGTGACTGGAGCCGTGCAGCGAGTGGCCGTGATCGGCGCTGGCACCATGGGCTGCGGCATTGCAATCTCTGCGCTGGATGCCGGCTGTGACGTCCGTCTGCTGGAGCAGCAGGCCGAGGCACTGGAGCGCGGTACTGCGCGCATCCAAGATTACTATGCCAGCCGCGTGGCAGCTGGAAAGCTCAAGGCCGTCGAGGCTGCTGCTCGAGAAGCGCGGCTGCAGCCGACGCTGGACTGGTCACTGCTGGCCGAGGCTGATCTGGTGATCGAGGCGGTCTTCGAGGACCTGGCGGTCAAGCAGGCCGTGTTCCGGCGCATCGACGGGCTCGCGCGTCCCGGCGCGGTGCTGGCCAGCAATACCTCCTACCTGGATCTGGACGCCATCGCGGCGGCGACCCGCCGCCCGCAGGACGTGCTGGGCCTGCACTTCTTCAGCCCCGCCCAGGTGATGCGCCTGCTGGAGATCGTGCGTGGCGCACAGACCTCGCCGCAGGTGCTGGCAACCGGCCTGGCCCTGGCCCAGCGCATGAAGAAGCAGCCGGTCGTGACGGGCAGTGCTTTCGGCTTTGTCGGCAACCGCATCTATTCGGCCTACCGCCGCCAGTGCGAGTTCATGATCGAGGAGGGCGCGCTGCCGCAGCAGGTCGACGCGGCGCTGGAGGCCTTCGGTTTCGCGATGGGCCCGTTCGCAGTGGCCGATCTGTCGGGGCTGGACATTGCCTGGCGCATGCGCCAGGCCCAGGCCGGCCAGCGCGATCTGCAGGCCCGCTATGTGGACATCCCGGACCTGCTGTGCGATGCCGGCCGCCTGGGCCGCAAGACCGGGGCCGGCTACTACGCCTACGAAAACAGCGATGGCAAGACGCATCGTCGGTCCGACCCGCAGGTCGAGGCCCTGATCCTCGCTGCAAGTGCGGCCAAGGGCATGCTGCGGCGCAGCCTGGGCGACGAGGAAATCGTGCGGCGCGCCTTGCTGTCCATGGTCAACGAGGCCAGCCTGCTGCTGGCAGAAGGCGTGGCGCAGCGTGCCAGTGATGTCGATGTGGTGCTGGTCAATGGTTACGGCTTTCCTCGCCTGCAGGGCGGGCCAGTGTTCTGGGCGCGTGAGCGCGGCGAGCCGGCCCTGACGGCCGGGCTGGACGAGCTGGTCGGGCTGAGCGGCCCCGGTTTCGTGCGTTGCGAACTGCGTCATGTCTTGAATCAGGAAGGATGAAGAAGATGTTCGTCACCGAAGTCTTTGCGCGTTATGCGATGGCCTATCGTGAGCAGCCGCTCAGCGAGGCGGTGCTCCACCATGCCAAACGGGCGGTGATCGACTGGTATGCATCTCTGTTTCCTGGCCTTTCCACTGAGTCCGTCCGTGTGCTGGAACGCACGCTGGCCGAAGACCTGGACCATGGCCTGGCCAGGTTGGCGCTGGGGCGCCCGGCGACGGCACGGGCTGCGGCGCTGATCAATGGCACGGCGGCCCATGCGGCCGAGGTTGACGACAGCTTCCGCGAGGCGATGTATCACCCGGGGGCCGCCACGGTCGCCGCCGCCCTGGCCGCCGCCCAACTGGTGCGGGCCGACGGCCTGCAGTTTCTGCGCGCCGTCGTGCTCGGCTATGAGGTGTCGACCCGTATCGGTGTGGCGATGGGACGGGCGCACTACAAGTTCTGGCACAGCACCGGCACGGTGGGCACCTTCGGCGCCACCGCCGCCGCGGCCAGCCTGCTGCAGCTCGACGAGATCCAGTTCGCCCATGCCCTGGCAACCGCGGGCACTTTCGCTGCAGGCTTGCAGCAGGCCTTCCGCAAAGAAACCACGTCCAAGCCGCTGCATGCCGGCCGTGCCGCCGAGGCCGGCTTGCTGGCCGCGCAACTGGCCTGCAATGGCATGCGCAGCACGCTTGATGTGTTCGAGGCCGAGGCCGGCCTCGGCCAGGCAATGAGTACCGGGCCAGACTGGTCGCAGATCGGAGCGACCTTGGGGCTTGACTTCCACATCACCCGGCTGACCTTCAAGAACCACATCGGTTGCGGCCATACCTTCCCTGCTATCGACGGCGCGCTGGAACTGCAGCGCCTGCATGATTTCGGTCATCAGGACATCGAGCAGGTCCATGTGTCCACCTACAAGCCCGCGCTGGATATCGCCAGCCATGTGCAGCCAAGCACGGCCGACGAGGCCCGCTTCAGTCTGAACTACGTCGTGGCTACGGCGCTGGTGCACGGCAGCGTGCGCCTGTCTGCCTATGAGCGCGATCGCCTGGAGGACCCGGCGACGCTGGACCTGA
This sequence comes from Paucibacter sp. PLA-PC-4, assembly GCF_026241155.1. Classification (GTDB taxonomy): domain Bacteria; phylum Pseudomonadota; class Gammaproteobacteria; order Burkholderiales; family Burkholderiaceae_C; genus Roseateles_E. The sequence goes on along the minus strand of NZ_JAPFGP010000004.1, from coordinate 159,935 downwards.
TGCGCCGGGTCGAGGCCGTCGTCGACCCGCTGCTGGACGCGGCCTTCCCCGGCCGGCGCTCGGCCCGCGTCGAGATCGTGCTGCGTGATGGGCGGCGCCTGACGCATCTGCAGCCGGACCGCAAGGGTGACCCTGAGTTGCCCCTCTCGGACGAGGAGCTGGGCAGCAAGCTGATCGAGCTGGCGGCGCCGACCCTCGGCGCCCCGGCTGCGCAGGCCCTGCTGGCACGGCTCTGGAGCCTGGACACCCTGGAGACCCTGCCGTGAGCCGCCATGCCTTCATCTGCGACGCCGTGCGCACCCCCTTCGGCCGCTATGGCGGCGCGCTGGCATCGGTGCGCGCCGACGACCTCGGGGCCATCCCGCTGGCCGCCTTGATGGCCCGCAATGCCGGCGTCGACTGGCAGGCCGTCAGCGATGTGATCTACGGCTGCGCCAATCAGGCTGGCGAAGACAACCGCAACGTCGCCCGCATGAGCGCCTTGCTGGCCGGGCTGCCGCTGGAGCTGCCGGGATCGACTGTCAACCGCCTGTGCGGTTCCGGCCTTGATGCGCTGGGCACAGCGGCGCGCGCGATCAAGTCCGGCGAAGCGGCCCTGATGATTGCCGGCGGTGTGGAGAGCATGAGCCGGGCGCCATTCGTTAGCCCGAAGGCCGAGTCGGCCTTCTCTCGGTCCAACTCGGTGCAGGACACCACGATCGGCTGGCGTTTCGTCAACCGCCTGATGAGGGAGCGCTACGGCGTGGACTCGATGCCCGAGACGGCCGAGAACGTGGCCGTCGAATTCGGCATCGAGCGCGAGGCCCAGGACTGCATGGCCCTGGCTTCGCAGCAGCGCGCGCTGGCGGCACAGCGGGACGGCGTCTTCGACAGCGAGATCGTGCCGGTGCGCATTCCGCAGAAGAAGGGCGAGGCCCTGATGGTGGATCGAGATGAACACCCGCGAGAGACCAGCCTGGAAGCCCTGGCCAGGCTGAAGGGCGTGGTGCGCGCCGACGGCACGGTGACGGCCGGGAACGCCTCGGGCGTCAACGATGGCGCATGTGCGCTGCTGCTGGCCGACGAGACCTCGGCCGCGCGCCACGGGCTGACGCCTCGGGCCCGCGTGGTGGCGATGGCGACGGCCGGCGTGCCGCCGCGGATCATGGGCATCGGCCCGGCACCGGCGACACGCAAGGTGCTGGCTCTGGCCGGCCTTAGCCTGGCCGATATGGATGTGATCGAGCTGAACGAGGCCTTTGCGGCCCAGGGACTGGCCGTGTTGCGGCAACTGGGGCTGGCGGATGACGACGCCCGGGTCAATGCGAACGGTGGTGCCATTGCACTCGGTCATCCGCTCGGTGCCTCGGGCGCGCGCTTGGCCACCACGGCGGTGAACCAGCTGCATCGCATCCAGGGCCGCTACGCACTTTGCACGATGTGCATCGGCGTCGGCCAGGGCATCGCCGTGATTATTGAAAGGGTCTGAGCGACCGAATCTTCATCACCTCGCCCATGGCGGGCCGGCTTTGCTCAGGCCGATCCGCCCGGTCAACGACCATCACAAATCAAACCAACGGAGACAGAGCATGAAGACTTCTATCATCAGCAGACGTCAGGTGTTTGCCCTGGGGCTGGCGCTGAGCGCGGTCATGACCAGCCTCGCACCGCAGACCTCGCACGCCGCCTTCCCCGAGCGGGCGATCAAGATCATCGTCCCCTACCCGGCAGGCGGTGGGACCGATGCAATCGCCCGCAGTTTGGCAGAAGCGCTGTCGAAAGACCTGGGCCAAACGGTTCTGGTCGACAACAAGCCAGGCGCAGGCACGGTGCTGGGCAACGACTTCGTCAGCAAGAGCCCAGCGGACGGCTACACCCTGCTGATCAATACCAGCTCCTTCTCCATCGTGCCGAGCCTGGTGAACAAACTGCCATACGCTGGAGAAGCCGCGTTCGCGCCGGTGGCCCAACTCGGGCGGGCACCAAACATGTTGTTGGTCAGCGCAAACAGCCGCTTCAAAACCGCCAAGGACCTGGTGGCCTTCCTGAAGGCCAACCCCGGCAAGCTGACTTATGGCTCGGCGGGCAATGGCACCACGACCCATCTGGCTGCCGAGTCGCTGAAGAATGTGGGCAAATTGGACATGTTGCATGTCCCGTACAAGGGCGCAAGTCCGATGATCACCGATCTGGTCGGCAGTCAGATCGACATGGGCTTCGCGACACAGCCCAGCGCGGTCGGTGCGATGGCCAGCGGCAAGCTGCGTCTGCTGGCCGTTACATCGGGTGCACGTTCACCCGCCTGGCCTGACGCGCCGACCCTGGCCGAGTCCGGCGTGCCTGGCTACGACGCCGAAGTCTGGTACGGCATTTTCGCGCCGGCCGGCACGCCGCCTGCGGTGGTCAAGCGGCTCAACGATGCGCTGCGCAAGGCCGCGGAGGTCGAGTCGGTCCGCCGCCAGATCTCCAACGAAGGACTGACGCTGTCGATCAGCACGCCAGAGGAATTGGGCCGACTGGCGCGCGCCGAAGAGGCGCGGTGGAAGAAGCTCGTGAAAGAGCAAGGCATTTCGAGCGACTAGGCGGCGTGCATGGTTGCCTGACGCCCCATGCAAAACGGCGCAACGAGTTATTCGACGCCGGTGATTGAATCGATAACAACCGGAGACCTCATGAACAAGACCCTCTTCGCCATCTCCCTGTGCGCAATGGCCGCCGGCGGCGCTGCCGCGCAAAACGTGACCCTGGGCGGCATCGCCGACGCGGCCGTGCGCCATGTCAGCAACCAAGGCCGTGGTGGCGTCAGTTCCCTGGTCAGCGGCGGCAATTCGACCAGCCGCATCATCATCCGCGGCAGCGAAGACCTGGGCGGCGGCCTCGCGGCCGGCTTCCATCTGGAGCACGGCATCTTGCTGGACAGCGGCACCCAAGCCAACGCCACGATGTTCTGGGACCGCAGATCCACCGTCAGCCTGATCAGCAAGCAGTGGGGCGAGCTGCGCGCCGGCCGAGACTTCGTGCCAAGTTACAGCAACTGGAGTCGCTACGACCCCTTCAGCTATGTCGGTGTCGCGGGTTCCAATAACTTCGTATCGGCCTCGCCGGTCGGCCCGCTGCGCTCGGCCTTTGGCTCGGGTGCCAACACCACGGTTCGGTCCAGCAACGCTCTCCAGTACCTACTGCCCGGCGGTCTGGGCGGCTGGGAGGGTGGATTGATGGCGGCCGCCGGTGAGGGCGGCACGGCGGCTGCCGGCCAGCACAAGGTCCTCGGCGCGCGTTTGGGCTACGCAACCAAGACCTTCAACATCGCCGCCGCGCTGACCCGCAGCGAGAACAATCTGACCGGCTCGAACCAGCTCGACGATCTGGCCCTGGGCGGCAGCTATGACTTGGGCATCATCAAGTTGTCGGCCGCCTGGCGCCGTTTCGAGATCGGCGATGCGCGCCAGACCCACACCCTGCTGGGTGCCTGGCTGCCGGTGGGCACGAACGGGCAGTTCAAGCTGAGCTGGAACCAGGTGGATCTGGCCGGCCGTGTCGGCAGCACCGCAATCGGCGCCAATGGGGCCAGCCAGCTGGGCCTGGGCTATGTGCACGAGCTGTCCAAGCGCAGTGTGCTCTACGGCACGGTTTCACGCGTCGACAACAAGGGGGCGTCAACCTATGTGATTCCCGGCGGTGCCAGCGGCCTCGCCGGAGGGCGTAACTCGGGGGGCGTCGAGATGGGCATGCGCCACAGCTTTTGACAGGGGCAGCCGAGCGCCCTGCGTAAGTCCGCGAGTGATGGGGTCAACAGGTGGGCTTGGGCAGGGCGTCCCACTCGATTGGGGATAGAGACTCTCCCATTCGGCAGCACCCAAGTCGACCTCGTTTCACTTGCCTGCGTTGACTTCGCCTTTCCGACGGGCTGTCACAACGACAAGCAGCATCGCGATTCGTGTCTGCTCGCGAATGTGGTGCCGACGGCATCCGGTTCGCGCAAGAACGCGCCCAGCATTGCTGGCAACAGTGCTCAGCACACCCGGTTTCGTCCTTGTTGCTTGGCCTGGTAGAGCGCGGCGTCGGCCGCCGCGACCAGCGATTCGATCGATTGAGTGTCCGACGGAACGCAGGATGCCACCCCAAGGCTGAGTGTGATGAAGGGCACGACCGGCGATCCCGGGTGCGGGATCGCCAGCGATTCACAGGCCCCGCGTATGCTCTCAGCCACCGCAATCGCCGCCGCATGGTCCGCGCCAGGGAGCAGTACGACGAACTCCTCGCCGCCATAGCGCGCGGCAAGATCGCCGGCACGGCTCACCGCCTGCCGGAAGACATCGGCCACCGCGACCAGGCAGCGGTCGCCCTGCGGATGTCCGAGCAGGTCGTTGTAGAGCTTGAAGCCGTCGATGTCGGCGATCACCACGGCCAGCGGGCTGTGCCCGCGCCGTGCGCGGCGCCATTCATCGGCCAGCATTTCGTCGAAGCGACGTCGATTCGCCAGCCCGGTCAGCGAGTCGATGAAGGACAGGCGGGACAAATGTTCATTGGCCTGCCGCAGCTCATCGGTGCGCTGTGCCACGAGGCGTTCCATCTCCAGCTGCCGGGCCCGCAGATGGCGGGTGCGCAGGCGAAACAGCACCACCACGGCCGCCACCGCAGCCAGCACAGCCAGCGCCAGGAACCAGAAGGTCTGATAGACATGCGGCCTGACCCTGATCGCCAGCGCGGGTTCGAGCTCGCTCCAGCGCTGGCCGTCGATGCTGGCCGCGACCCGGAAGCGATAACTGCCATGAGGAAGGGCCGGGAATGCCGCCTCGCGGCCCTGCCCAGCATCGACCCACCCCTGGCCGACGCCATCCATCCGGTAGCGAAAACGAACCCGGTCGGCGTTCTGCAAGGTCATCGCCGTGTAGCGGATGCGCAGCGGCACCGAACCCGGCGGTAATACGATCTCGCCCGAGAGCGGCCCGTTGGCGTCGCCCACGCGCACTTGTTCCAGGCGCACGCGGGGCGGCGCGTCCATGCCCGGCAGCCGGGCCGGGTCGACGATGACCAGGCCCTTGGCCGAGGGCAGCCACAGATGGCCTTTTGCATCGATCGCGCCGGCCGGTTGCAGACCGCCGGCGAAGGTCGTGCTGCGCAGCGCATCACCGGGGCCGAAACCTGCCGAGCGGACCCGGGCCAGCCGCCCCTCGGCAAAGGCATCGAGATCGGCCAGGGCGACGCGATAAAAACCGCGGTTGCAGCTCATCCATAGATAGCCGAGGCGGTCTTCCAGAATCGTTTGCGACAGGCCGTCCCAGAGACCGTCGCTTGTGCGTATGCCGACCAGCTTGCCGTCGCGCAGGCGATTCATGCCCTCGCCATTGGTACCGATCCAGAGGCTGGAAGCCGCGTCCTCATGCAGGGCCATGATCCAGTTCGAGACCAGGCCGTCGGTCTTGGTCAGCGTGTGGAAGACGCCATCGCGCAAGCGCACCAGGCCCTGGCCGGTGGTGCCGAACCAAAGCGTGCCCGCGCGGTCCTCCAAAATGGCCGCCACGCCCTCCTGCGGCAGGCCATCTGCCTGTACGGCGCTGAATCCTTGGCCGTCGAAGCGCGCCAGGCCGGAGCGGGTGCCTGCCCACAGCACGCCGCGGCTGTCCTGGTAGAGTGCGCGCACCTCGGCATTAGGCAGGCCCTGGGCGAGGCCATAGATGCTGACGCGGCCATCGGCGGCCAGGCGGGTGACGCCGGCCGTGTAGGTGCCTATCCACAGCGCGCCGTCGCGATCCTCATGAATGCTGGAAATCTCATCAGTGGGCAGGCCCTCAGCCATGCCAAACCGGGTGATTCGACCGGCTTCGATGCGGTTGAGCCCACCGCCGGCCGTCGATACCCAGCTGACCCCGTTGCGGGCGTGCAGTACGGCGCGAACGTTGTCGTGCGATAGCCCCTCGGGCGCGCCGAACACCCCGAACGGGCGTATGCGCAGGCGGTTGAGACCGCCGACCCAGGTACCTACCCATACGCTGCCCTCGCGATCGACCTGCATCGACCAGATCTGGTCGCCGGCCAGCCCGCCGGCGCTCGAGATCGAGCTGAAGCGGCCCCCGCTCATGCGAACGAGGCCGGCACCCCAGCTGCCTATCCACAGATTGCCTTGCGGGTCGCGAGCCAGCGCGGTCAGGTGGTCGGTGGGCAGGCCGTCGGCAACGGTGTAATTCCTGATGCCGGCCTTACCGACATGAACCAGACCGGCACCTGCCGTCGCGGCCCAGACACCGCCGTCCGGGTCAGCCAGCACCGAGCGCACCTGCAGATGCGGGAAGCCGTTCGAGGGGTCGAAGACCCGGAAACGTCCTTCGCTCATCGATACCAGACCGCCGCCGGATGTGGCGATCCACAGCACGCCGTCGCGGTCGAAACTCAGACTGCGCAGGCGGTCGGTGGGCAGGCCATCTGCCTGCTGGTAGAGCCGGGTGCTGCCCTTGTCCCAGCGCAGCAGGCCATTCTCAGTGGCCGCCCACACGGCACCGTCGCGTGCCTGGGCAAAGGCCCAGACCCTTCGGCCGCCGGTCAGCTCGCTGGACATCGCGCTGCGAAACTTGCCGCTCTGGTAGATCGCCGCCCCCTTGGCATGGCCGATCCAGAGCCGCTGCTGGGCATCCTCCATGAAGCCGAAGATCGGCTGGGCGGCCAGTTCCGGCGTCTGGCTCGCATCGAAGCTGGTGAAGTGCGCGCCATCGAAACGGGCCAGGCCACCGGCCGTGCCAACCCACAGATAGCCATCGCTGCTCTGCAACAGCGCCTGGACGGTGTTCAGCGGCAGGCCCTGCTCGGTCTGCCAGCCGTCGATCTTGTATTGGCTTAGCGACCTCGGCAGCTCGTCGAGTGCCAGCGCCGGCACGGTGGCCAGTATCCAGCCCAGGGTGAGAGCGCCGCAAAGCCGGGCCAGCAGTCTTGCAAGCGTCATCGGGAGCAGGTGGGCCTGGGTAGGTCAAACAGTGGCGGGGACGGGCTAAGCTTTGCAGTGGCGAACGTGGTCAACATGGCTGCCACCAGACAAGCTCAGGTATTTTACGAGACCGGGCGAATAGGCCCGTTGGCGGGCGATGGTGTTAGGGTGGGGTCATGCGCGGTGACTTCTCACCGCCGGCCTGTCAGGAGAAGCGATGATGAACTTGCGTGCGGTGGCCATAGCCCTGGTACTGGCCTTGCTGGCTATCTTTGCGATGCTGAACTGGGTGCCGTTCACGACGCCGACGCCGCTGACGCTTGGTTTCACCGATGTGAACGCGCCACTCGGCCTGATCATGCTGGTAGTCACCGGCGGGCTCAGCGCCTTGTTCCTGATTTACATTCTGTTCCAGCAGGCCGGCGTGATCATGGAGTCACGCCGCTTTGCCAAGGAGCTGAAGGCCCAGCGTGAGCTGGCCGATCAGGCCGAGGCCTCGCGCTTTACCGAGCTGCGCGGCTTTCTGGAAGCCGAGCTGCGCCGCATCGAGGCACAGAGCTCCGCGCTCGGTCGCGAGACGTCGGCCCGGGTCGAGCAACTGGAGCAGCGGCTGCTGCAGCAGTTGGGCGAGTCAACCCGCAGCCTTTCGGCCTATGTCGGCGAGGTCGACGACAAACTGGATCGCGCCTTCCCGCGGACGAGCTGATCGCTCAGGACGAGGGCGCAATCAGCGCCACGCGCCGGTTTTGCGCGCGGCCGGTCTCGCTGGCGTTGTCGGCGATCGGCTTGTCCATGCCGAAGCCGCGTACCACCAGGCGATCGGGCCGCATGCCGGCGCCGGCCAACACCTGGGCAACGACGGCGGCGCGGCGCTGTGACAGGCGCCGGTTGTAGTCAGCCTCGCCGACATTGTCGCTATGGCCCTCAATGCGCAGTCCGTCGATGCCCACGGCGCTGAGCGCGCGCGCGATGCGCTGCAGATTAGCGCGTTGCTGCAGGTCCAGTTGCTCCGAATTGAACTCGAACAACAGGCTGGCCGCCAGGCTCAGCTCCCAGCCATCGCCGTGGGCCACGAATCCCAAATCGCGGAAGGCCTGGGCCTGCTGCACGGTCCAGATAGACGCCGATGGTGCGGCGGGCACCGATGGCGGCGCATGCTGACAAGCCTGCAGCGCCAGACCGGCCAGAGCGGCCAGCAGCAGGCGTAGCGGAGCGGGAAAGACTCCATTGGAGGAGAGGGTACTGCTCATGGCGATCAACTCTGTAATGGTGAACTGTGTGAAAAGGTGGCGTGCTTGCTGCGATACATCGCCGCATCAGCCGCCCGAAACAGTGCCTCGGCGCTGTCGCCGTCATCGGGAAACACGGCCACGCCGACGCTGATACCGGGCACAACGCTGCCATTGCCATGCAGAGACACTGGCACCGACACGGCCGAGCGGATCTGCTGCACCACGCTCTGGGCATCGCTGGAATGGCGCAACGGCTCGATAAGCACGACGAACTCGTCGCCGCCGAGCCGGCCGACCAGGTCGTTCTCGCGCACCGCGCTGCGCAGGCGTTGCGCCACCGCGGTCAGCACCAGATCGCCGGCCTCATGGCCATGATGGTCGTTGATCTGCTTGAACTTGTCGGCATCGACGAACAGCAAGCCTAGGCTGGTGCCTGCGCGGCGGGCGCGCGCTATGGCCTGGGCCAGGCTTTGCTCAAAATGGGCACGGCTGGCCGCGCCGGTCAGACTGTCGTGCCGCGACTGAAACGACAGCGCCTCGTGGTCGGACTGCAGCGCCTGGTGTCGGCGCAGCAGCTCGGCCTCGCGGGCCTGCACCTCGGCCAGCAGTGCATTGAAGTCGGCGCTAAGCTCATCGATCTCCAGCACCTTGGCCGGCGGTGCGCGCCGTGCGAAGGCGCGCTCGTTGCGGATCGCACGGGTGTGGGCGGCCAGCGCGCGTAGCGGGTCGACCAGCAGATGTTCGAGCCGGCGCGATACCAGGGCCACGGCCACGCCGGTCAGCGCCATGCCCAGCAGCACGCCGGCCAGAGACCAAAGCAAGGCGGTCAACAACAGACGGCTGTCGCCGCGCAAATGTACGGTGGCCGACGTGCCGCGGCGGCCGTCGCTGATCGGCGCGCTGGCCTCGACCGGCAATAACCAGCGGGCGAGCGTCCGGTTTAGCAGGCTCTCGCCACCACGCTGGTAGGTGCTTAGTGCCTCGCCCGAAGCCAGCGTGATGCGGGCGCTGGCGATGCCCTCGCTTTCGGCCACGGCGGCCAGCAGCTCGCGCGACGCCTCGGCATCGCGGAACACGACGGCAGCCTCGGCCGAGTAGGCGATCGAGCGCGCCACCAACTCGAGGTTGTGCTGCTGCGACAAGCGCAGCGACAGCATCAGGCCCAGGGTCAGCACCGAGCCCACCGCCAGCAGCGCCACCAGCGCCACGCGCAGATGACCACGCCGCAGAATGGCGCCCAGACTGGCGCGCTTGTCGCTCATGACGAACTGGCCGCGCGCGGGCGGGCCAGGCGCAGCACCAGCGGGTTGACGCGCAGGCCGCTGCGCGCCACCGCGTCCAGATTGACCTCGAAGCGCAGGCCGTTGGCGGCCGGCTCGAGGCAGAACAGGCCGCCATCGCTGCAGAAGTCTGGGCCCCGACCCAGAGTCAGCACCGGCTTGGCGGCCAGGCTGCGCAGGGCAGCGCGCTGGGCCTCCAGCTCCCAACCGTCGAAATAGACCGCATCGCAATCGGCCGGTAGCGGCAGCAGCGTCTCGACGGCACGCGCCCGCAGCGGCCGTCCCGATTTGGCCTGCTCCAAGTGGGCGAGGATGGCGGCCGCTTCGGTGGCCTGGCGGCTGATGCAGACCTGGAGCAGCCGGGATTCGCCGGGCCAGGCCGTGTAGTTCAGAATGCCAACCAGGATGGCGCCGGCACTTAGTGCCGAGTCGGCGACTGTCAGGCCGCGTGGCGGTATAGCGTCCTCGGCAGCGCTGGCGCGCCCGGCCAGCAAGAGTCCCGCAAGCACTGCCCAGATCAAGGGGCGCATCAGCAGAGGCAGAAAACTCATGGGCAGGCAGATCGTTCGGGCGGTCGTGCCGCATGCGGCCGGCGAACCCACCCAGTCAATAGAGCTTCAGTCTACTTGGCCCGGCCCCTACTGCCCATCCCGTGACTGGGCGTCAGCCTGGGCTTGCCTGGAATCTGCCCCGAATCTGCCTGTTCATGGCGCCGAAGCGGCGCTGGCCGCCGGTACGACCGATTTACTGATGATTTTCCGCACGATCGCCCCCTCGGCGACACTGCCGCTGCTGCTGCCCTGGCCGCGCACCAAACGCTCGCAGTCGACCCGTTCGACCGCTGGCACGCGCTCGCAGCGCGCCAGCGCGTTGGCCAGATAGTCGGGCTGGGCTTGCGCGCCCGGTTTGGCGCGGCGCGCCTCGGCCAGTGCCGCACCGGCCTCCTTCAAGCAGGTCTCGCGGGTCTGGCTGCTGCGGCCCTGCAGGCAGGCGGCCCGCTCCGCGCGGTACCGGGACTGCGCACTATCGGCGGGCGTGCTGGTGGCACTGGCTTGGGCGGCGCCAGCCGCCGCAGCGGTCAGGAGCAGGCTCAGACCTGTGGTCAGCGAGAAGATGCTTTTGTTGTGTTTCATGGGGGACTCCGGCTTCAGGTTTGTGGGCTGAGCTGCCCGTCGCGCAGTCGGACCTTGTCGCCGGCCTTGAAATCGGGCGGGTTGTCGAAGCTGAGCATCTGCTGGCTGCCATCCTGCATGCGCAGCTGCACCTCGTAGACCTGCTTCTTGTCGCCGCGCTTTTGGATCTCCCGACCCAGCACAGCGCCGCCCACCGTGCCGACAACCTGGGCGGCGGTGCGTCCGCTGCCCTTGCCGACCTGGCTGCCCAGCACCGCGCCCAGCAGTCCGCCGGCGACCGTGCCGCCGACATAGCTGCCGTCACCCTCGACCTCGACCCGGTTCACCGCCAGCACGGTGGCGCAGTCGGAGCAGGCGACGGCGGGCCGCAGGCTGCTCAGCCGTTTGGCATCGAGCGCGTTCTCCAGCGTGGTGCTGATCGTGCGGTCACCGACCTTCAAGCGGGCCACGATGGGGTTGCTGGGGTTGAGGCGATCGCTGTCGCGGATCGTGTAGACGCCGTCGTATTGGCCGGGCCTGCCCTCGACGAGGCGGAAACGCTCCTGGGCACCGATCAGGCGCACCACGGCGCGCCCACCTGGCGTGCCGCGCAGCGTGAAGTGCAGCTGGTTGCCGGCCTTGCGATCGCCGCCGTGGCGTACCTCAAAGCGTTCGATCACTGGAGCACCGTCGGCCTCTGGCGCTGCGCTGGTCTGCCAGCCACTTTGAAGCACCTCGTCGAGCACGGCCGAGCCGACCTTGTTGCCGTTGCGCAGATTGGCGCTGACCTGCGCATTGGGCTGCAGGCGGTCACGCTGGCTAATGGTGTAGACGCCTTTGTAGACGCCGGGTCCTGTCTCGATCAGGCTCAGCGGCCGCTGCGCGCCGTCGATCTGCAAGGACGCCTGGGCGCCGGGCGTGCCCCAGACCGTGAAACCGAGTTCGGTGCCCGGGCTCAGCTGCGGCACCTGCTCGACATCAAAACCGGTGATGCGCGGTGCAGTGGCGACGGCGCGATAAGGCGTGGTCTGGGCCAGCGCGGCGGGCATCTGGGTCAGGGCGATGGCGCAGGCCATGGCCAGTGTTGTGAGTTTTTTCATTGTGATTCTCCTGTGTCTGAGGCTTGGGCTGACTGTGCCGCTTGCCGGCTCCGCAATCGATCAGGCGATCCCATCGCCGCCTGTAGGACAAGGCCTTGTGTTCGTACGGTCGCTGCGACTACAGACGAGGACAGGCTCGCCCGACAGGGGCGCGCCAGGGCAGGGCCTATGGTGTCGACCATGTCAACCCACTGCCTCGCAACGCTGGCAACAAAAATGATGAAACGAAGACGAGTCCTGCATCCGACCCTGGTGGGTTTTTTGGTGTCGCTGGCCGGGCTGACCGAACTCACCGTCGCAGCCGAGCCCGTCCCGGGGACGGTTGTGCTCGAAGGTTTCCAGGCCAACCCGGCCCGTCCACGCCAGCGCTTGCTGGTGGTGGGGGACAGTACAGCGGTCGGCACAGGCGCCAGCGCGCCGGCGCAGAGCCTGGTAGGCCTGATCGGGCGCGCGCACCCAGATTGGATGATCCGCAATCTGGCGCTCGATGGCGCGAAGCTAGAGGACATCGCCGCGCAGCTGCGCGTCGGTGCCGAGTCTTATGACCGCCTATTGATTCTGGGCGGCGGCAATGATGTGATACGGCTGAGCTCTCTGCCGCAAATGCGCGAGCAGCTCAACACCATTCTTTCCCTGGCCAAGCAGCGCTCGTCCACGGTGGTGCTGATGCCAGCAGGCAATGTCGGCAATGCGCCGTTCTTCTTCTGGCCGCTGTCGCGCTGGATGACGCAGCGCTCGCGCGAGCTGCATGCGCTGGCGGCCCAGCTGGCCGCGGTGCACGAGGTAAGCTATGTACGACTCTTCAAGGAGCGCGCCGAGGACCCCTTTGTGGCCCAGGCTAAGCTGCTGCATGCCGACGACGGCATCCACCCCAGCGATGCCGGCTATGCGCTGTGGCTGCGCGAGCTGCAGGCCCAGGCGCCTGGCCTGTTCTAGCCGCTACCCAGTGCCCACCAGGGCGGCAACAGGCGCTTCACCTGAGGCTGTGCGAAGCGGTCATCGATCAGATGCAGTACGCCCCGGTCGCTGGGCGTGCGTATCACCCGGCCGGCCGCCTGCACGACCTTCTGCAGGCCGGGGAACAGATAGGTGTAGTCGTAGCCGGTGCCGAACATGGTCTGCATGCGCTGCCGGATCTGCTCGTTGACAGCGTTAATCTGCGGCAACCCCAAGGTCGCGACAAAGGCACCGATCAGGCGCCGGCCCGGCAGGTCTATGCCTTCGGAGAAAGCACCGCCCAGCACCGCGAAGCCGATGCCGGCGCCCTCCTCGGCAAAGCGGGCCAGGAACTGCTGGCGCTCGGCCTCAAGCATGCGACGCGACTGGATCCAGATCGGCAACTGCGGCTGCTCGCTCGCCAGCCGCTCGGCCACCTGCTGCAAGTAGTCGTAGCTGCTGAAAAAGGCCAGGTAGTTGCCGGGCTGCTGAGCGTACTGCCGGGCAATCAGTGCAGCGATCGGGGCCAGCGAGGCTCGGCGATCAGGGTAGCGGGTCGAGATCGTGCGGCTGATGTGAACCTGTAGCTGGGCCGCTTCAAATGGCGAGCCGACCTGCAGCGTTGCATGGGTCTCGGGCAGGCCCAGCAGGTCGGCGTAGTAGTCGCGCGGCTGCAGGGTCGCCGAGAACAGCGTGCTGGTGTGAGCCGCCTCTAGTCGGGGGCGCAAGAAGGGCGCGGGCACGATGTTGCGGATGCACAGGGTCGAGTTCCCGGCCACCGCTGCCGCGGCAGGCCGGCTCAGATCGACCAGCGAATGGCTGTCCAGCAGCTCGGCCATACGGCCCCAGTGCAGGGCCTCGAAGTAGAAGGTCTGCAGGGCCGCATCGGACTCAGCCGGATGTTCGCTGAAATGCTCGGTGATGGCGCCGCTACAGGCCTGCAGCGCGTTCAGCAGGGGCTCGGGTATGGCCTCGTAGACGCGGTAGGGTTCGGTCTGGGCCTTGTCGAGCGTGCGCCAGGCGCGGGCCAGCTTGTCCAGCGCCTTCTTCAGCGCCGGGTGGGCGCGCGCAGCCGGCGAGCGGCGCGCCTGCGCCAGGCTGTCGGGCAGCAGCTCGGCGGTGTACATCTTGCGACCGCGCTCGACCAGGTTGTGGGCCTCGTCCACCAGCAGGCCGACCCGCCACTGGTTGGCCTGGGCCAAGCCGTGCAGCAGGGCACTGAGATCGAAGTAGTAGTTGTAGTCGCCGACCACGACATCGGCCCAGCGCGCGAGTTCCTGGCTCAGGTAGTAGGGGCAGACCTCGTGCTGCAGCGCCAGCTCGCGCACCCGGGCCTGGTCCAGCGCTCCCGCTTGTGCCACGGCAGCCGCGCGGGCCCCCGGCAGGCGGTCGTAAAAGCCCAGCGCCAGCGGGCAGGAATCGCCGTGGCAGGCCTTGTCCGGGTGCTCGCAGGCCTTGTCGCGCGCCACCATCTCGAGCCGGCGCAGTCCCGTGGCGTCCAGGGCCTCAAGCGCGTCCAGCGCGAGCTGGCGGCCAGAAGTTTTGGCTGCCAGGAAGAAGATCTTGTCCAGGCGTTGGGCCGGTGCGGCCTTCAGCAACGGGAACAAGGTGCCGGCGGTCTTGCCGATGCCAGTTGGCGCCTCCGCCAGCAGGCAGCGACCGACCTGGGCCGCGCGGTAGACGGCCTCGGCCAGCTGGCGCTGGCCGGCGCGGAACTCGCCGAAGGGGAACTGCAGCGCCTGCAGCGCGGCGTCGCGGGACCGGCGGTGCGCCACCTCCTGCTCGGCCCAGGCAAGGAAGCGCTTGCAGTGCTGCTCGAAATGCAGCCGCAGTTCGGCTGCGGGGCAGCGTTCGCTGAGCAGGGTTTCCTGCTGGCTACCGACATGGAAGTAAACAAGGGCCACCTCCAGCTCGTCCAGCCCCTCCTGCTGGCACAGCAGCCAGCCGTAAATCTTGGCCTGGGCCCAGTGCAGCCGGCGGTGCGAATCGGGCTGGTCCTGCAGCCGGCCCTTGTAGGTTTTGATCTCCTCCAGGCGCTGCAGCTCGGGCTGATAGCCGTCGGCCCGGCCGCGCACGTGCAGGCTTTGATAGTCGCCGCTCAGGCTTAGCTCGGCGCGGTAGCCTTCGCCACGGCGGTCTGCGACCAGGGCATGGCCGGCCATGCCCTCCAGCGCGGTCGGTGCCGGTGTGAAGCGCAGGTCCAGACTGCCCTGCTTGGCGGTGAACTCGCAAAGCTCCCGCACCGCGACTCGGTAGCGGGGGGCGGCCGAGGGTGGCGTTTCGTTCACGGCAGCTGCGGCGCGGCGCCATCCTCGCCCAGCCGGGCCTGCAGGCCCTCGCGCTGGCTGTGCAGCGGCGTCGCCTTGGCCAGCGCCAGCCAGACTGCGAATGGCAGGCTGCGGCTGCAATGCCGGGCCGGTCGCAACAGCTCGAAACGGCCGTCGGCCAGGCTGCCCTGCAGCACCCAGATGCCGAACTGCTCGGGGATCTCGTTGGGCTGGGCCACGCCGGCCGGAAACACATAGAAGCACTCGCAGCACAGCCATTCATAGGCCTGTCGCTTGGCCGCATGGCGCAGGTCGGACAGCAGGTCGGCGCGGCTGAACTTGATCTCATGCACCTGGGGGCGCAGATAGGCCTCGACCGAAGTGTTGCGCACCGAGAACAGGTCGGGGCGGGCCATGCGCCAGTTGTTCTTCAGTTGAGTCGGCGGTGGCTCGGCCTCGTCCCACAGCGGCGGCTTGTCGTCTGCTGCGACCGGCTCGCTGGCGATCAGCGCGCGCAGCGACAGCTCATGCCAGACGATGCGGCCCTCGGCCAGAAGTTCCTCGGCGAAGCGCTGGGCCAGCCGGTCATGGGCGCTGAGCGGGCGTTGCTGCTGCTGGCGCTGCTGGGCCAGCCAGGCGATGCCGGCCTCCGTGAGCCGCAGCGTTTCGCGGCCCTCGGCACAGAGCTGCTGCGCCAGCATGCCGGCAGCCAGCAAATCGAGCTCGATGCCGTCCTTACATGGCCAGCCCGCCGAGCGCCAGATCTGGGTCAGACGGCTGCGGTGAGAGCGGTTCAGGACAAGCTCGACCATGGCGGCGGCGGAGGAAGTGATGTAAATACTGATTATAAATACAGCATTTCACTGAGATTGCTCAGCCGACCGCATCGATGCGGACCTGCTCGAAGCGCAGAGCGCCCTCATCGAAGTCCCAGCGCTCGACGACCCTCTGCGGCAGCCGGACCACGTTGACCGAGTTGCCCGCGCCGGGCCGCAGTCGGGCACTGACCGCGGTACCGGCCTGCACGGCCCATAGCGGCCTGGATGACCCCGTGTGCGTGAGGCCTAGCGGCAACACAAAGGGCAGGTGAATATGGCCGCCGACAATCAGGTCCAGCCCTGCCTCGGCCCAGCGCCACAGCGCCTCCTGGTGACCGCGCAGCCGGTTGTTCAGGTCGCAGGCCTGGGTGACGGCCAGCGGCTGGTGCACCATCACAATGCGGCACTGCTCGGGCGAGGCGGTCTGTAGCCGATGTGCGACGCGCTCGATCTGCTTGGTGCAGAGCTCGCCGTGCTTGTGCCGCCACCAGCGCGTCGTGTTGAGTGCCAGCACCAACACCTCGGCGTTTTCGAACTCAGGCTCCAGCTCGGCGCCGAAGGCTTGGCTGTAGCGCCGGTAAGGCCAGAGCAGCCGCGCTAGCGGGTTGAACAGCGAGATGTCGTGGTTGCCTGGGATGGCCAGCACATTCGGCAGCCGCAGCCGCTCAACAAAGGCGCGGGCGGCGCTGAACTGGGCCGGTGTGGCGCGTTGCGTGATGTCGCCGCTGAGCAGCAGTACATCGGGGCGCAGGTCCTGAGCAAGCCGCTCTAGCGCGGCGATGACCGTTGGGCGCTCGGTGCCGAAATGGGTGTCGGAGATCTGCAGCAGCAGCGTGCTCATCGCGCCTCCGGCTCGGTAGCCCTTTCGGCGGCCGGCCCTGCCGGGCGTATAAGCAGCAGAGGCTCGGGCGCGACGCGGAACTGCAGCGGCAGTTTCATCCAGACAATCTCGCCATCAGTGGCCAGCTTGATGCGCCCCAGGCCGAAGCGCCGGGAGGCCTGCACGGTCAGGCATGCAAACGAGAAGTTGAACAGCTGCGATGCCTCGCCGAGCCGGCCCAGCGCGCCGCGCAGCAGTAGGCCCAGCAAGGCCCAGCGGCCCAGCGGCCGCAAGGTGATGCCGGCGAGCTGGCCGGCATCAATGGCATGGGCCTCGGGCAGGCCGATCTGCTCCATCTGCAGCGCGTTGTTGCCGACGAACAACGTCGGGGTGCGGATCTGGCGGATCGCGTGGGTCTCTCCGCGCAGCTCGATGCTCAATCGCAGATTGCTGTGGCCCTGCATCAGGGTCAGCAAGCCGGCGAGAAAGGCCACCGGCCGGCTGCGGCCCAGCTGTTTCTTCCAGTATTCGCGGTCCTCCAGCAGTTTTGGATACAGGCCGAGGCTCGCATTGACCAGAAAGACCCGGTCGTTCACCAGGCCCACCTGCACTGGCTGCGGGCTCTCATGCAGCAGTACTTGCAGCGCGGCACCGAGCTCGGCTGGGATGCCATGGGTGCGGCTGAAATAGTTGAAGGTGCCGCGGGGCAGTACACCGAAGGCACAGCCGCTGCCCAGCACCGCCTGGGCCACCGCATTGATCGTGCCGTCCCCGCCGGCAGCGACGACGATGCCACGCACCTTCTGCGCCCGCTGCACCGTCTCGCGGGCGATGCGGTGGATCTGGCGCGGGTCGTCGATGCCCTGCAGATGCAGCTCGCGACCGGCTTCCCGGCAGGCCGTCTCGATGGCGGATTGCAGCTCGGCCGCCTCGCCATGACCCGAGCCCCGGTTGAAAATGACGAAAAGGGCAGGGGCGGCGGTCGTCATCGGCGGCGGCTCGTGGGGCTCAGGGCGCGCTGGACGGTCGGCGTCGGTAACTGGCGAAATCGTAGGCCAGGCCCTGGGCACTGCGCTGCGACTTTCGGGCCAGGCAGTCGAATTGCCCGGCGTCCCAGGCGGGGAAGAAAGCATCGGCGCCGTCAAAGTGCGCGGAGATTTCGGTCAGCTCCAGCCGCGTGGCTCGGGGCAGGGCCAGCGCATAAATCTCCGCACCGCCCATCACGAAAACCTGGTCCGTGCCAACGCAGGCTGCCAGCGCAGCGTCAAGCGAGGCGTGGACCTCGGCGCCGTTCAGGTTCAGATCTGGCTGGCGGCTCAGCACCAGATTGCGTCGGCCGACCAGCGGCCGAAAACGCGGAGGGATTGACTCCCAGGTCTTGCGTCCCATGATGACCGGATGCCCCATCGTCAAGGCCTTGAAACGGGCCATGTCCTCGGGCAGACGCGCCAGCAACTCGTTGTTTCTGCCGATGGCCCCGCCATCGGCCACGGCGGCGATAAGGACCAGCTCGCTCAGCCCCCCGGGGGTGGCGTTCGGATACTCGCGGACGGAGGGCATGTTCATACCGCCACAGGCGCCTTGATGGCCGGATGGTGCTGATAGCCCAGCAGTTCGAAATCATCGAACTCGTAGTCGAAGATCGAGTCCGGGCGGCGCTTGATGTGCATCTGCGGGTAGGGGAAAGGCGCGCGCTCCAGCTGGGTGCGCACCTGTTCCTCGTGATTGCTGTAGATGTGGCAATCGCCCCCGGTCCAGACAAAGTCGCCCAGCGCCAAGTCGCATTGCTGGGCCAGCATCTGCGTCAGCAGCGCATAGCTGGCGATATTGAAGGGCACGCCGAGGAAAATGTCGGCGCTGCGTTGGTAGAGCTGGCAGGACAGCTTGCCTTCGGCGACATAGAACTGGAAGAAGGCGTGGCAGGGCATCAAAGCCATCTTGCCGAGGTCGGCCACATTCCAGGCGCTGACGATGATACGGCGCGAATCGGGATTGCTTTTGAGCTGTTTGACGACCTCCGCGATCTGGTCGATGTGACCACCGTCCGGGGTCGGCCAGCTGCGCCACTGCACGCCGTAGACGGGCCCCAGGTCGCCATCCTCGCGCGCCCATTCGTCCCAGATTGTGCAGCCGCGCTCCTGCAGCCATTTGACATTGGAATCGCCGCGCAGAAACCACAGCAGCTCCAGGATGATGGACTTCAGATGCACCTTCTTGGTCGTCACCAGCGGGAAGCCCTTGCTCAGATCGAAGCGCATCTGGTGGCCAAACACGCTGCGCGTACCGGTGCCGGTGCGGTCGGTCTTGTGCACGCCATGCTCATGGACATGGCGCATGAAGTCTTCAAACTGGGAGCTGTTGGACGTGGTCATGTCAACATTCTAGGGGCCGTCCCCGTCAGCATTCGACGATGTTGACCGCGAGACCGCCTCGCGCCGTTTCCTTGTACTTGGTCATCATGTCGGCGCCGGTGTCGCGCATGGTCTTGATGACCTTGTCGAGGCTAACGAAGTGGGTGCCGTCGCCGCGCAGCGCCATGCGGGCCGCATTGATGGCCTTGACCGAGGCAATCGCGTTGCGCTCGATGCAGGGGATCTGCACCAGGCCACCGACTGGATCGCAGGTCAGACCCAGATGGTGCTCCATGCCGATTTCGGCGGCATTCTCGACCTGCTCTGGCGTGCCGCCCATCACCTGGCACAGCGCACCGGCGGCCATCGAGCAGGCCACGCCGACCTCGCCCTGGCAGCCGACTTCGGCGCCCGAGATCGAGGCGTTTTCCTTGTAGAGGATGCCGATGGCCGCAGCCGTCAGCAAGAAGTCGACGATGCCGTCCTCGCTGGCGTGGTGGACGAAGCGGGCGTAGTAGTGCAGCACCGCCGGCACGATGCCGGCCGCGCCATTGGTCGGTGCGGTGACGACACGGCCGCCGGCGGCGTTCTCCTCGTTGACGGCCAGCGCATAGAGATTGACCCAGTCCATCACCTGCAGCGGATCGCGCAGCGCGGCCTCCGGATTGGCGGTCAGGTCGCGGTGCAGCTGGGCTGCGCGGCGCTTGACTTTGAATCCGCCCGGCAGGATGCCCTCGGTCTTGCAACCGCGCGTGACGCAGTCCTGCATCACCTGCCAGATCTTCAATAGGCCGGCGCGGGTCTCCTCATCGCTGCGCCAGTGACGCTCGTTGCGGCGCATGATCTCCGCGATGCTGATGCCGTGCTGCTTGCTCAGCGCCAGCAAGTCATCGCCGCTGTGGAAGGGGTGGGGCAGCACGGCGGCATCGGGCGCGATGACTTTTTGCTTGCTGCCGTCGGCCGCCACCTCGTCGCTAACGACAAAGCCGCCGCCGACCGAGTAGTAGACGCGGCTGGCGATCTCGGTGCCCAGGGCATCGAAGGCCAGGCAGCGCATGCCGTTGGCATGGAACGGCAGGGATTCTCGGCGCTTGAAGACCAGGTCCTTGGCTTCGTCGAAGCCGATTGCCTGCTCGCCGATCAGGTTCAACGAGCCGCCTCGAATGCCTGCTAGCAGATCGGGGATGGCCTCGATGTCCACCGTGTCGGGTTCATGGCCAGCCAGGCCAAGCAGCACGGCCTTGTCGCTGCCATGGCCCTTGCCGGTGGCACCCAGGCTGCCGTAGAGCATCACCTGGACACGGGCACAGCGCTCGAGCAGACCCTCGTGCTTGAGTCGCAGGCCGAACAGCCGCGCCGCCCGCATCGGGCCGACAGTATGCGAGCTCGATGGCCCTATACCGATCTTGAAGAGGTCAAAAACGGAAACGGCCATCGTGGCTTCCTTGCCTTATTGCTGCTCGTACTCGGAGAGAGGCACGCAGCTGCAGAACAGATTGCGGTCGCCGTAGACGTTGTCGACCCGGCCCACTGGCACCCAGTACTTCTGGCGCCGCAGCGTGGCGACCGGGTAGGCCGCCTCCTCGCGGGTGTAGCCATGGGTCCAGTCGGCCTTGAGCAGGCTCTCGGCCGTGTGCGGCGCGTTGACCAGCGGGTTGTCCTCGCGTGACCAGCTTCCAGCTTCCACCTTGGCAATCTCGGCACGGATCGCCAGCATCGCGTCGCAGAAGCGGTCCAGTTCTGCCTTGGACTCGCTCTCGGTCGGCTCCACCATCAAGGTGCCAGCGACCGGGAAGGATAGCGTGGGTGCGTGGAATCCGTAGTCGATCAAGCGCTTGGCCACGTCTTCGGCGGACACACCCGAGCTTTCCTTGAGCGGGCGCAGATCCAAGATGCACTCATGGGCAACGCCGCCGCCCTTGACGCCTGCGATATTCCCGCTGAAGTGGATGTCATAGGCGTCGGCCAGGCGGGCGGCTACATAGTTGGCCGACAGGATGGCAGTTTCGGTCGCCGCAGTCAGGCCGTCGGCCCCCATCATGCGCACATACATCCACGAGATTGGCAGCACGGCCGCATTGCCCAGCGGGGCTGCGGAGACGGCGCCGATATTGGTCTCGCTGCCGAGGCCCGCGCTGCGGTGTGCAGGCAGGAAGGGCACCAGATCCGCGACCACGCAGACCGGACCGACGCCCGGGCCGCCGCCGCCGTGTGGGATGCAAAATGTCTTATGCAGGTTCAGGTGCGAGACATCGCCGCCGAACTCGCCCGGTGCGGCCACGCCGACCAGGGCATTCATGTTTGCGCCGTCCACATAGACGCGGCCTCCATGGCTCTTGACCAGCGCGCAGATCTCCTTGACATGGGTGTCGAACACGCCATAGGTCGAGGGATAGGTGATCATGATGGCGGCCAGGTTCGCGCTGTGCTGCTCGCACTTGGCCTTCAGATCGGCCAGATCGATATTGCCTTCGGCGTCGCACTTGGTCACGACCACGCTCATGCCCACCATTTGGGCCGAGGCCGGGTTGGTGCCGTGGGCCGACTCGGGGATCAGGCAGATCTTGCGATGGCCTTCGTTGCGGGACTCATGCCAGGCCTTGATGGCCAAGAGGCCAGCGTACTCGCCCTGCGAGCCGGCATTGGGCTGCAGACTGATGCCTGCATAACCGGTGGCCTGGCACAGCCAGGCGGTCAACTGCTCGTTGAGCAGCGCATAGCCGGTCAGCTGGTCCTGCGGCGCGAAGGGGTGCACGCCCGCGAACTCCGGCCAGGTGATCGGAATCATCTCGCTGGTTGCATTGAGCTTCATCGTGCAGGAGCCCAGCGGGATCATGCTGCGGTCCAGCGCCAGGTCCTTGTCGGCCAGAGCGCGCAGATAGCGCAGCATCTCGGTTTCCGAGTGGTGGGTATTGAAGACCGGGTGGGTCAGATAGGCGCTGGCGCGCACCAGCTCGGCCGGGATCAACGTGGCGATACCCTTCTCGGCGGAATCGAAGTCGGTGACTCCCGCGCCGAAGACCGCGAGGATGGCGGCCAGATCGCCGCGTGTCGTTGTCTCGTCCAGCGAGATCGACAGGCTGCTGGCCGAGGCGCGGCGGAAGTTCATGCCGGCGGCGACAGCGCCGGCCAGCAGCGCGGCCGTCTTGTCCCCGCTGAGGACCTGCAGCGTGTCGAATGCGCCTGCATTGGCGATTTCATAGCCGAGGCCCTTCAGGGCCTTGGCCAACAGCGCGGTGTAGCTGGCGACGCGCTGCGCGATGCGCTTCAGGCCGTCCGGGCCATGATAGACCGCATACATGCTGGCTACGACGGCCGGCAGCACCTGGGCCGTGCAGATGTTCGAGGTGGCCTTCTCGCGTCGGATGTGTTGCTCGCGGGTCTGCAGCGCCAGGCGGTAGGCCTTGTTGCCATGGGCGTCGATGCTGACGCCGACAAGGCGGCCCGGCAGACTTCGCTTGAACTCGTCCTTGCAGGCCATATAGGCAGCATGAGGGCCGCCTGCGCCCATCGGCATGCCCAGGCGCTGGGTCGTGCCGATTGCGATGTCGGCGCCTTGCTCGCCGGGGGCTTTTAGCAGCGTCAAGGCCAGCAGATCGGCCGCGGCGATCAGCAGCGCGCCCTGCGCATGCAGCGCGTCGGCGGCTGCCTGCAGGCTGCGGATCTCGCCGTTGACGCCGGGGTACTGCAGCAGCGCGGCAAAGCAGGCGCTCTTGCCTGCCTCGGCGGCCGGGCCGACCTGCACCGTGATGCCCAGCGGCGCGGCACGGGTCTCGATCACTTCCAGGCTTTGCGGCAGCACATCGTCGGCGACGAAGAAGACCTGGCTCTTGCTCTTGCCCACGCGGGCGGCCAGGGTCATCGCTTCGGCTGCGGCGGTGGCCTCATCGAGCATCGAGGCATTGGCGATGGCCATGCCGGTGAGGTCGGTGACCATGGTCTGGAAATTGACCAGAGCCTCCATGCGGCCTTGCGAGATCTCGGCCTGGTAAGGCGTGTAGGCGGTGTACCAGGCGGGGTTCTCCAGGATGTTGCGCAGGATGACGCCGGGGGTCAGCGTGCCGTAATAGCCCTGGCCGATATAGCTCTTGAGCACCCGGTTCTTGGCGGCAACCGCCTTTAGCTCGGCCAGGGCCTGGGCCTCGCTAGCGGCGGCGGGCAGGTCCATGCCCACGGCGCGCTTGATGCTGGCGGGCACGATGGCCTCGATCAGCGCGCGGCGCGAGGCCGCGCCGATCACCGACAGCATGCCGGCCTCGTCGGCCGCATCGGGACCAATATGGCGGGCGTGGAATTCGGCGGCGTTCTCGAGCTCACCCAGGGGCTTCAGAGCAGACATCAACATGGCAACAATCCTTGCGGGGTACAACAACGGGCACCGGAGTGCCCGTTCTCATCGATTCAGGTCAGCAGCAATCAGCTGTTCTTGACGAGTTCGTCATAGGCCGTGCTGTCCATCAGCGCGTCCAGCTCGGCTGGGTTGCTGAGCTTGACTTTGAAGAACCAGCCGGCCTTCAGCGGGTCGCTGTTGGCCAGCGAGGGATCATCGCGCAGAGATTCGTTGACTTCGGTAATCTCGCCTGACACGGGCATATAGACATCGGCGGCCGCCTTGACCGACTCAACCACGCCTGCCACATCCTTCTCGGCGAAACTGGCACCCACGGCGGGCAGATCGACAAAGACCACATCGCCCAGTGCGTCCTGCGCGTGGACCGTGATGCCCACGGTGGCCGTGCCGTCGGCTTCGATCTGGACCCACTCGTGGTCGGCGGTGTATTTAATAGTGCTCATGGGGTGCTCCGTGAAGTGGGGTGGTGCGACTGATCAGCCGCGGTAGTAACCGTTGGGGGTGAAAGGGGTAGGGCTGACGGTCATCGGCGTGCGCTTGTCTCGCACGATGGCCCAGACCTGAGTGCCCTGGGCCGCATGACTGCTGTTCAGATATGCCAGGGCCACGGGTTTGTTGACCGTCGGCCCCAAGGTGCCGCTGGTGACGACGCCGACCTCGTTGCCGGCCTCGTCGACCAGCTTGGCACCTTC
The DNA here is from genome assembly GCF_026241155.1 of Paucibacter sp. PLA-PC-4. Taxonomy (GTDB): domain Bacteria; phylum Pseudomonadota; class Gammaproteobacteria; order Burkholderiales; family Burkholderiaceae_C; genus Roseateles_E. The sequence goes on along the minus strand of NZ_JAPFGP010000004.1, from coordinate 136,078 downwards.
GCGCACCGGCATGCGTTCGCTGCCGACCAGGCCGACGCGCTTGCGTGCGGCACCCCCGGCCAGCTGTGCTTCGACCATGGCCGCGCCCGGATAGCCGCCGGCGCGCGCACCGCCAGCGCGGCGCACCTTCTGGATCGCCCAGGTCAGCGAAGCCTCGACGGGCGTGGTGCTGGTGTCGATGTCATGGCCGTACAAGCACAAGCCGGCCTCCAGGCGCAGCGAGTCGCGCGCGCCCAGGCCGATGGGCTTGACCTCGGCCTGTGCCAGCAGCTTGCGCGCCAGGGCTTCGGCCTGCGTGCCGGCCACCGAAATCTCGAAACCGTCCTCGCCGGTGTAGCCGGAGCGTGTCAAAAAGGTTGGGATGCCGTCTAGCTCAAAGAAGCCGCCGGTCATGAAGGTCAGCTTGGCGACCTCTGGATTCAGGCGCGCGAGCACGGTCACGGCCTGTGGTCCCTGCAGCGCCAGCAACGCCTGCTCGGGCATGGGGATCACCTCGCACTTAGTGCCGATGGTGGCTTGCAGATGGGCGATGTCTTGGACCTTGCAGCCGGCATTGACGACGACGAACAGATCGTCGGGGCGGCGGCAGATCATCAGGTCGTCGAGGATGCCGCCCTGCTCGTTGGTGAAGAGGGCGTATCGCTGTTTGAAAACGCCCAGGTCGATCACATCGACCGGCACGACGGTTTCAAGCGCGGCGGCGGCGGCGGCGCCCACCAGGCGCAGCTGGCCCATGTGCGAGACATCGAACAGGCCGGCCGCGGCACGGGTGTGCTTGTGCTCGGCCATCACGCCCGCCGGATATTGCACCGGCATGTTATAGCCGCCGAAGGGCACCATCTTGGCGCCGAGTTCGAGATGCAGGGCGTGCAGGGGGGTCTTGAGGAGAGCGTCGGCGGACATCTGAAAAACTCCGAGGGCATTCAAACTGCCCACGCCCATTGTGGGCGCGGGGGGATGCCCTCGCTGTCCGGCTTACCTGAGAGATTGACCGCCGGCGTATCGCCAACAGCTTGCCCCTTCGGTGGACGGACTCGAGGCCCGCCTCTCTCCAGTGAGGAACGCCCGGTTCTGGGCGTTTTGTCAGTCCTTTTGCCTGAGCGTTCGCAGCTTGGGATCACCATCGCCACTGCGCCTTCGGCGGCTTTCGCTAGAAAGCTCTCTCCTGACCGCCGGCATTGTAGCCATGGTTTGCCCCAGCAAAAGCCGCTTCAGCGAGTCTTCATCATCGCCCCAGGCAATCTTCAGTTCCCTTGTCGACACTGCCCGCTCATCCTCCTTGCGTCTGCAGCCAACCCTGGACAACGAGCACCTTCATGAACCAAGCCGCCATCTTCGCCGCCGCACCCCTCACCGCCCTTGCCGCTACCCTGCTGCTGGGTCTGTCCGAGGCCCGGGCCCAATCCGAGCCTGCGGGGGGCAACACCTTGGCGCTGGGCATCGGGGCGGGCTTCGATGCCAAGTACGCTGGTGCCAAGAAAGTTGATGCCGGGGTGCTGCCGGTGCTGGACTATCAGATGAGCAACGGTTTCTTCGCCAGCAGTCTGCGCGGCATCGGCTGGGGCGGCAGCAGTGGCCCCATGGGCTACAGCGCGTCGCTGGGGCTGCGCGGCGGCCGCGACGACGAGGACAAGAAGGGCATCTCCGGCGGCTCCAAGGAGCTCAAGGGCATGGGCGAGATCAAGGCCATCGGCACACTCAATCTGGGCCTGAACTACCGCCTGACGGATACCTTGCAGTTCAGCGCGGGAGTGGAACTGCCGCTCAGCAAGGGCAAGGACAAGGACATCACCGAGCTCAAGGACGCCCGTCACGGCAGGGTATTCAGGCTCGGCGCCGAGGCCGGCGTCTGGTCCGACGATCGCCACGAGCTGTCCATCGGGCTCAGCGCCAGTGCCGGTGACAAAAAGTACGTGCAGGCCTTTTTCGGTGTCACCCCGGCCCAGGCCGTCGCGAGCAAGTACGCTGTTTATGCGCCCAAGTCCGGCTTCCATTCGCTGGATGCCAGTGTCAGCTGGAAGTACAAGATCGACTCGAAATGGGGCGTGATGAGCTCGCTGGGCGCGACGCGCCTGCTCGGCGACGCGGCCAAGAGTCCGATCGTGCAGCGCAAGGCCAGCCCGACGGGCATGGTGATGCTGACCTATCTTTACTGAGCCCGGCCCGACCTTAAGCCTGGCCTAAGTCAGGCCCGGCACAGCTGTGGACAATACCCGCATGCGTTTATTGCTGGTGGAAGACGATCAGATGATTGGCGAGCAGCTACTGGACCTGCTGCGCGCCGAGGGCTATGCGGTCGACTGGGTGCGGGACGGCGAGCAGGCAGACACGGCCTTACAGGCCCAGGACTACGATCTGCTGCTGCTCGACCTGGGCCTGCCCCGGCGCGACGGCATGAGCGTGCTGCGTGCCTTGCGCGCGCGCAAGCAGCGCCTGCCGGTGCTGATCGCCACCGCCCGGGATGCGCTGTCGCAGCGGGTCGAGGGGCTTGACGCCGGCGCCGACGACTATGTGCTCAAGCCCTTCGAGCTCGACGAGCTTCTGGCCCGCATCCGGGCGCTGCTGCGCCGCGCCAGCGGACGCGCCGAGCCGGTCTACGAGCATCTGGGCGTCAGCCTGAATCCCGCCACCCATGAGGCCACGGTCGGCGGCCAGTCTGTCGCGCTGTCGGCGCGCGAATGGGCGGTGCTGGAGCCGCTGCTGGCGCGGCCGGGCCTTGTGCTGTCGCGCCAGCAGCTGGAGGAAAAGCTCTACAGCTGGAAGGACGAAGTCAGCAGCAACGCGGTTGAGGTCTATATCCACGGCCTGCGCAAGAAGCTCGGGTCCGGCCTGATCCAGAACGTGCGCGGCCTAGGCTATATGGTGCCCAAGCAATGACGAAGGCAAGACTTGCTCCGTCGCTGCGGCGCCGGCTGATGCTGTTCCTGTTTGGAGCGGTAAGCCTGGCGGCGCTGCTGCAGGCGTGGAGCGCCTACCGCACGGCCTTGCAGGAGGCCGATGCAATTTTTGACTACCAGATGCAGCAGATGGCGTTGTCCATTGGTGGCGCCGCGCCACCGCGCCACCTGCCCGAGGAGCTGGAATTGATCATCCAGGCCTGGACCGACGACGGCCTGCAGCTGTTCGCGCCGGCGCCGCGGGCGCGGCTGCCGCAGCGGGCGGTGCTGGGTTTCACCAATGTCGAGTCCGAGGGCAAGCAGTACCGCGTGTTGTCGATGCAGACCGGCGGCCGGGTGGTGCAAGTGGCCCAGGAACTGGCGGTGCGCCAGCGCTTGGCCGGGCGACTTGCCTGGCGCACGATCACGCCCATCGCCATCGTGCTGCCGCTGCTGATGGCGGTGGTGGGTTGGGTGGTGAGCCGCTCGCTGGCGCCGGTCGAGCGTGTGCGCAAGCAGCTGGCGGCGCGGGCAGCCGAGGATTTGTCGCCGGTGGGCGAGGGCGGCCTGCCGGCCGAGATTCAGCCCATGGTGCAGGAGCTGAACTCTCTGCTGGCGCGCATGCGCCAGGCCTTCGACGCGCAACAGCATTTCGTCGCCGACGCCGCCCATGAGCTGCGCTCGCCGCTGACCGCGCTGAAGCTACAGCTGCAGGCCTTGCAGCGCAGCGGCGGGGAGCCCGAGCGCGCGCTGATCCAGCAGCGGCTTGGCGCCGGCATCGAGCGGGCCGGGCATCTGGTCGAGCAGCTGCTGTTGCTGGCCCGCCAGCAGGCGGCGGGTAGCGTCGATATGCGGCCGGTCGCGCTGGAGCCGCTAACCCGCAAGCTCATGGGCGAGCTGGCCGCCAGCGCGCAGCTGCGGCATATCGACCTGGGCCTGCTGCGGGCCGACGCGGTCAGCGTCCCCGGCCAGGCTGATGCACTTGCCGTGCTGCTGCGCAATCTGCTGGACAACGCTCTCAAGTACACGCCTGAGGGCGGGCGGGTCGACGTGTTGCTGCTGGACGAGGGCGGCGCGGCGCGGCTGCGCATCGAGGACAGTGGCCCCGGCATCGCACCCGAGGAGCGCGAGCGTGTGTTCGATCGCTTCTATCGCAGCAGCGAACAGCAGGCCCAGGCCAGCGGCTCCGGCCTGGGCCTGGCCATCGTCAAGTCGATTGCCGAGCGCCACGGCGCCGGGATCACGCTGGAGCGCTCCGAGGCGCTAGGGGGGCTGCGGGTGGATGTGCTGTTCGATAAGAGCTTGCCTTAAGTACTGCCTAAGTCTTGCTTGTCATAGTGAGCCCATCGTCAATCGACGCTCACTTTCTCAGCAGGAGGCTATATGGCAACAGCAGAAACGATGATCCCGGCCAAGCGTTTGGTATGGGCCCTAGCGACCGCGGGACTGATAGGCGTTGGCGGCGGCGCGATCGGCGCTGCGGCCTTGCAGAAGACGGCCGCGCCGACGGCCGCCAGCGCGCAGCCCGACCAGCCCGCGCCGGCCGCAGCTGTCGTGGCGATGGCGCCCAGCGCAGCGCCTGCTGCAACGCCCATTGCGGCCACGGTGCTGCCCGATTTTGCCCAGATCACCCAGCAAAACGGCGCCGCTGTGGTCAATATCAGCGTCACCGGCAGCGTCAAGACCAGTCGCCGGAGCGCTGCGCCCCAGCTAGATCCAGATGATCCCTTTTATCAGTTCTTCCGGCGCTTTCAGGTGCCCGGCCAACCCAGCCAGGCGCGCGAGATGCCCACGCGCGGCCAGGGCTCGGGCTTCATCGTCAGCGCCGACGGGCTGATCCTGACCAATGCCCATGTTGTGCGCGACGCCCAGGAGGTGATGGTCAAGCTGACCGACCGGCGCGAGTTCCCGGCCAAGGTGCTGGGCAGTGATCCCAAGACCGATGTGGCGGTGCTCAAGATCGAGGCCAAGAATCTGCCCGCTTTGAAGCTGGGCAGCAGCAAGGACCTGCGCGTGGGCGAATGGGTGCTGGCGATCGGCTCGCCCTTCGGTTTCGAGAACAGCGTCAGCGCCGGCGTAGTCAGTGCCAAGGGCCGGGCCCTGCCCGACGAGACCTTTGTGCCCTTCATCCAGACCGATGTGGCGGTCAACCCCGGCAATTCGGGCGGCCCTCTGTTCAACGCCCGCGGTGAGGTGGTCGGCATCAACTCGCAGATCTACAGCCAGTCCGGTGGCTATCAGGGCATCTCGTTTGCGATCCCGATCGAGGTGGCGACCCGGGTGCAGCAGCAGATCCAGGGCGGCGGCAAGGCCCGCCATGCGCGCCTGGGCGTGACCATCCAGGATGTGAATCAGAGCTTCGCCGATTCCTTCAAACTGGAGCGCCCGGCTGGCGCCCTGGTGGCCGGCGTCGAGGCCGCTGGCCCGGCGGCCAAAGCCGGCCTTCGCTCCGGCGATGTGGTGCTGAAGTTCAACGGGCAGCCCATCGTCGCCTCCAGCGATCTGCCGGCCCTGTTGGGCCAGGCCTCGCCGGGTGAGACCGCAACGCTGGAAATCTGGCGCCAGGGCAAGCGTGAGCAACTCAAGGCCAAGCTCGGCGAAGCCGGCGAGCCACAGCAGGCCAAGGCCGAGGACGAGCAGGCCACGCCGGCCGGCAAGCTGGGGCTGGCGCTGCGGCCGCTGCACGAGGGCGAGCGCCGTGGTGCCGAGGGCGGCCTGGTGGTGCAGGACGCCGGTGGCGCGGCGGCGCGCGCGGGCGTGCGGCCCGGCGATGTGCTGCTGGCGATCAACGGCACGCCGGTCAGCTCGGTCGAGCAGGTGCGCGAGGTGGTGGCCGCGGCCGATAAATCGGTGGCCCTGCTGGTACAGCGCGGGCCGGAGAAGATCTTCGTGCCGGTGCGCATCGGCTGATTCCTGATGCCCATGGGCGGCTTTGTGTGAACAAAGTCGCGCAGCCAAGCCCGCCTCGGCGGGTTTGGCTATTTTTGCTTCAGGGATTTAAGTCCGCTGGCGTGGCTGCCGCCTTGTACCGGTGAAGGCAGAAGTTCCTGCCTGCCAACGAAGACAAACCCTTCTTCTGGAGTGAAAACATCATGTTGAGCCTGCACACCAACGCCGCCGCCCTGTCCACCCAAGGTTCGTTGGGCAAGACCCAGAACGCCCTGTCGACCTCGATGACCCGTCTGGGCACCGGCCTGCGGGTCAACTCCGCGATGGATGACGCCGCCGGCCTGCAGATCGCCACGCGCCTGAATGCCCAGACCCGCGGCATGGCCGTGGCCCAGCGCAACGCGCAGAACGGCATCTCGATGCTGCAGACCGCTGAAGGGGCGCTCGATGAAGTGAGCAACATCGTGCTGCGCATGAAGGATCTGGCCACCGAAGGCGCCAGCGGCACGGCGACGGCCAAGGATCTCACGGCCATGAAAGCCGAGTTCGATGACCTGGGCAATGAGTTGACCAATATCCTGACCAACACCAAGTTTGGTGGCGAGGCGCTGCTGGCTGTCGGCGGCAAGCTGGAGTTGGCCGCGGGTGTGACGTTCCAGATTGGTTCGGACAAAGCGGAAACTTACAAGTTCGACGCCAGCACGCAAGTCAAGGCCGTGGCCACGGATGTAGGCTTGCTGAAGGCTAACACCTTCGCCGACAGCACCACAGCCAACGCCGCGATTGATCTGGCCAACACGGTGCTGGACTCTGTGGGTGCCGCACGGGCAAAGCTGGGTGCCGGCGCCAATCGCCTGGACCACGTCAACAACAACCTGCAGAACATGGTTACGAATGTCACACAGGCCAAGGGTCGCATCATGGATACAGACTATGCCAAGGAGACGTCGAACATGACGACCAAGCAGATGCTGATGCAGGCCTCGTCGTCGATGCTCAAGCAGAGCAACAGCATGTCCGGCATGGTCATGTCGCTGCTGCAGTAACCGATGTGAAGGACGGCGCCAAGTGCGCCGCTACCCGGAGAAAGAGGAAGCCAGGCCCTGTGCCTGGCTTCGTGCCGTTGGGCTCTGCATTCACAACACCAATACGCAGGTCTGCCGGTTTGCCCGATCCGGGGTTCTGGCGATTTTTTGGGGTCGGCATTTAAGTCTCCCCCAGGTCTGGCCGCCTTGTATTGCTGAGGGCAGACAAGAAGTTGCCCAACACCGCAGATCCTGCAAACCCTATTTTCGGAGTGACCCATCATGTTGAGCCTGCACACCAATGCCGCTGCCCTGTCGACCCAAGGTTCCCTGGGCAAGACCCAGAACGCCTTGTCGACCTCGATGACCCGCTTGGGCACGGGCCTGCGGGTCAACTCCGCAATGGATGACGCCGCCGGCCTGCAGATCGCCACCCGCCTGAATGCCCAGACCCGCGGCATGGCCGTGGCTCAGCGCAACGCGCAGAACGGCATATCGATGCTGCAGACTGCTGAAGGCGCACTGGATGAAGTGAGCAACATCACGTTGCGCATGAAGGACCTGGCTACCGAAGGCGCCAACGGCACGGCAACGACCAAGGACATCACGGCCATGAAGGCCGAGTTCGACGATCTGGCCGCCGAGCTCGAGAACATCCTGACCAACACCAAGTTCGGCGGCGAAGCCCTTCTGGGCGCCGCCGGTAAGCTCGGTGCAGGTTCCGTGACATTCCAGATCGGCTCCGACAAGGCGGAGACTTACGAGTTCAAGGCCAACACCGAAGTCGCTAAAGTTTCCACTGACGTCACTGCATTGAAGGGCGGCACGTTCGCCACCAGCGTCGACGCCAACAAGGCCATCGACCTGGCCAACACGGTGCTGGACTCAGTGGGCGCCGCACGCGCCAAGCTGGGCGCAGGCGCGAACCGCCTGGACCACGTCAATAACAACCTGCAGAACATGGTCACGAATGTCACACAGGCCAAGGGCCGCATCATGGACACGGACTATGCCAAGGAGACGTCGAACATGACGACCAAGCAGATGTTGATGCAGGCCTCGTCGTCGATGCTCAAGCAGAGCAACAGCATGTCGGGTCTGGTGATGTCGCTGCTGCAGTAAGTCAGCAAACCTCGAACCGGCGGCCCTGGCTGCTCGGTTCTCTTACCAGGAAAAGCCAGGCCCCAGGTCCTGGCTTTTCTGTTTATCCCTGCCCGCCATCCCCGATGTCCGCCATCCCTTCGCTCAGCCCCGTCAGCGCCGTCGCTGCGGTGCCCGCCCTGCCCAGCTCGGCGGGCGGCAATGCGATGCCGCGCCCGGGCGAGCTGCTGCATCTGCTGCTGATGCGGCAGGATCCACCTCGCTATGGGGACTGGCTGGCCGATGGGCCGAATGGGTTGACCCTGCGCTTGCCGGTCGGTGTGGGACAGGCGGGGGACATGCTGGTGATGCGGGTGTTGCCCAATCCGACCGCACTGGCGCAGCAGCTCCAGCTGCAACTGGTGGCCAGGCAGTCATCCGCTGCCATCACCGCGAACATTGAAGCGGCGCCTCTACCGACGGCTAGCGATAGCCCGGCGATGCGGGACGACCAGGCCTGGTTGCAGAAGCTGCAGGCGCAGCCCGCCATGCACCTGCCGGCCAGCCTGGCCGCGCAATGGCGTGCCCGGGTGCTGGCTGAGGTACTGCGCGGCTCTGAGCATACCGGGCTGGACGCACCGATGGACTCCCGGCGCACCGAACCGCAGCCGCTGCTGCTGCCCCTGTCTTTTCACCTGCAGGGGTGGCATGCCCAGGCCCTGCTGCTGCGCCTGGTCATGCCGCAGGGCCGTATCTGGCATGGGCTGGACGGTGATGTGTTGGACGATCAGGCCAAGGAAGCGGGCGCTGTCGAGCAGACGACGGGGCTGTGCCTGTGCCTAGACCTCAGCATGGAAGGCTACTGGCTGCAGGTGATGCTGCAGTGGCTGGATGGCCTGCTGCTGCAGTTTTCCGCCGACAAGCCAGACGCCTTGCGCGCCCTGCGCGAGCGGCTGCCGGGTATCGGCCGTGCGCTGGCCAGTGTGCCGCTGCGCTTGCGCCATTGCCAGCTGAGCCTGAAGCCACCAGCGGCCGTACCGGCAAAGCTGGCCGAGCAGTCCCAGGGGCTGGCCCACAGCAGCAGCGCTGCGTTGTTCCGGGCGGCTGCCGAGATCGTCAAAGTGTTGCAGCAGGGGTAGAGCCGCCATGCCCTGGCGCTCACTCACAGCACTAACGTCGCCAGCACATCAAGCCGGAGCGCGTCCCGCGCGGCAAGATCATCCATGACTGCGGTCATGAAGCTGTTGTTGTGTTCGATGTTGCGAACCACGACATAGACGACTCTGACCACGTCGTCGATACCGAAGTCTGGCCCACGCAATGCCGCCAGCCCCAAGAGGTAAAACTTGATCAGCGCAAAGCGCAGAGCCAGATCCATGAACTCGCGCTCGATGCCCAGAATGTCCTGGCGAGGAAACAAGGACTTGGTCAGATCGTTCAGCAAGTAGTTCTTCAGCAATTGCGGGTGTTGTGCCTCCAATGGCGACCAGCGCTGATGCAGTGCCGCATCCAGGTTCGCAACGGCTGATTCCAGGCCCTGCTCCAGCTTCAGTCCGGCCTGAACATCGTTGATGAGTGCCACGAAGGACGGGCGACCGCCGTGCTTGCTGAGGTAGCGCTGGGTGGTCTCGAATAGCATCGAAAGTTGTGCGGTACGTTGGACCGGCAGGTTGTTCATCAGTGTCGGGACGTTGGCAAGATGTTGCGGCGCTAGATAGTGCTCGATGGTTCGGGCGAGCTCCAAAGTGCCGGCTTGCCCCCGCGCTTCAATTCGCGCAAGGCGGCGCAGCATGAGGCCTGCCTGCACCAGCGACTGCGCCGCGTTCAACGTCGGCAAGCGCACCAGTCCGTCGACGGCATGCGCGATCAGCTTTGCATGGACGAGTACCGGGTCGCCCTGATCATCGGCGGGCTTCATTCGCTTGTAGCTAAGTGGAACCAGCTGAGCATTGGCGAAAGGCAGCAGCAGCGTGATCGGATCCAATGCTGTGTGTTCGGTCAGAGCCAGTCTTGCGGACTCGGGGCAGCTCAGCGTTGCCGAGGCAATGTGCCTGTCATCATCAATGCCGTAAATTCGCGGGTAGTTGCTGCAGGTACGCGAGAGGGCCTTCTCGCCAAGTTCACTGTGAATGCGACAGAGCTTTTGCTCGTCTAGCAGAGGGCACGAACTGTCCTGACCCAGCCGGATGCGCGCGTAGTTCCTGCCTGTCCCGTCGGGAATGCGCTGCACACTTTCCCGCACAAGAGTCGCCAGTGGCTCTATCTTGACCTGGCGGTACTGCTGATAGCTCGCCTTGTCGATTGACACGGTCCAACCGGTGCAACAACTCTCCGGGCAAGCAGAACCAATACAGCGGAACTGCTCCAAGTAGCGTGGCGCCAGCGCGTCGGGGCGGTGTTTACCCATGGTCTTTCTCCGGTGAAACTGATTGGTGTGGCGATCTTGGCTGGTGGGTGTCGTCACCCCAGCGACCCGATCACCGCGATCTCGCGCTGCTCGGGCACTTCGTTATAGGACAGCACGGCCAGGCCCGGCGCGAACAGCTTGGCATAGCGCGCCAGCAGCGGGCGGATCTGCGGCATCACCAGCAGCACCGGGGCGGCGCCCTGGCCTTTCATCTGGTCGCGCGCCATCGGCATGTGCTGCTGCAGCTGGCCTAGCAACTGCGGGTCGACCGGATAGCTGTCGAGCTGGACCTTGGCGCCGCCCTGGCGTGCCTGGTTCAGCGCACCCAGCAGCAGGTTCTCGAGCTCGGCGCCGATATTAAAGACGCGCATGGCCCCGACCGGGCCGCACAGCTGGGCAACGATCTGGCGCTTCAGCGCGCAGCGCACCTCGGCTGCCAGAAGGATCGGATCCTTGGTGGCCTCGGCGTTCTCGACCAAGGTGCTGGCGATGCTGACGATGTCCTTGATCGACACGCTCTCGGCCAGCAGCAGGCGAAGGATCTTCAGCAGCAGGCTGTGGCCGTAGGCCTTGTCCAGCGCGGCGGCCAGCTTCGGGCTCAGCGCGGTCAGACGCTCCAGCAGCGCCGAGACATCGTCGAAGCGCAGCAGCTCGGGCAGTTGCTCGCGCACGAGCTTGGAGAGGTGGGTGGCGATGGTGCTGGGCACGTCGACCACCTGGTAGCCCAGGCCCAGCGCATGGGCCTTGTGCTGAGGCTCGATCCAGGTTACCGGCAGGCCGTAGGCCGGATCGGCGCCGGGTACGCCGTCAAGCTCGCCGTAGACCTGGGCCGATGCGATCGCCATCAGACGGTCGGGATGGACCTCGGCCTGGGCGATCACGCTGCCGCCCAGCAGCACCGCGTACTGGCTGGGCTTGAGCGACAGATCGTCTCGCACCGAGATTGGCGGCAGCAGCAGGCCTAGTGTTTCGCTGAGACTTTGGCGCATGCCTTTGACGCGCTGCTGCAGCGGGGCGCCGTTCTCGGGGTTGATCAGGGTGACCAGCTTGTAGCCCAGGCTGACCGACAGCGGCTCGACCACCGGCAGTGCGCGCCAGTCCAGCTCGGGTGGCGCGCCTGTCAGCAGCGCTGCCTCGATGGGTGCGCCCGGCTTGATCGCCTCGCCGGCGCGTTTGGCCATGCGCCAACCCACATAGGCCAGTGCGGCTGCAAAGCTCAGGAAGGCGAAGGTGGGCATGCCGGGGATGACGGCAAGCGCCACCATCACCGCGGCCGCGCTGTAGAGCACGGTTGGCGAAGCCAACAGCTGCTCGCCGATCTGGTTTTCCATGTCGCCGGCGTCACTGACGCGGGTGACAATGATGGCCGCCGCGGCCGACAGCAGGAGGGCCGGGATCTGCGAGACCAGACCGTCACCGATGGTCAGCAGTGCATAGGTGCGGAAGGCATCACCCAGACTCAGATCGTGCATGAAGGCGCCGATCGCGACGCCGCCGACCATATTGATGATCAGGATCAAGATCGACGCGATCGCGTCGCCGCGGACAAACTTGCTGGCGCCGTCCATCGCGCCATAGAAGTCAGCCTCGGAGCCGACATCCTTGCGGCGCTTCTGTGCCTGCTCCTGGTTGATCAGTCCTGCATTCAGGTCAGCGTCGATCGCCATCTGCTTGCCGGGTAGCGCGTCCAGGGTGAAGCGGGCCGACACCTCGGAAATTCGCTCGGCGCCCTTGGTGACGACGATGAAGTTCACCACCATCAGGATCACGAAGACGACGATACCGACGACGAAGTTCCCACCGATCACGACATTGCCGAAGCTCTCGATGACCTGGCCTGCAGCATGCGTGCCTTCGTGGCCATGCAGCAGCACGACGCGAGTCGAGGCCACGTTCAATGAAAGCCGCATCAGCGTTGTCGCCAGGATGATGCTGGGGAAGACAGCGAAGTCCAGCGGGCGCTTGCTGTTGACGCTGACCAAGATCACAACAATGGCCAGCACGATGTTGAAGGTGAACAGCACGTCAAGCAGCACCGGCGGCAGCGGCAGTATCACCATGGCCAGGATGGCCATCAGGAACAGCGGCGCGGCGACGCGGTACTCGCGCATCAGGGCGGTCAGGCGTTGCATGGGATTCATGTCGGGTCAGACAAATGAGTGGGCACCACCAGATCGGCGGGCAAATGGGGGGCGCTCTTTCGTGTGCCCGACCTGAAGGCCTTGAGCTGCATCACGTAGCTCAGCACCTGGGCGACGGCCTGGTACAGCGAGGCGGGAATCTGCTGCTGTACTTGGGAGCTGTTGTAGATCGCGCGGGCCAGCGGCGGCAAGGTCAGTATCTGCACCTGATGCTGCTTGGCAATCTCGCGGATGTAGAAGGCCATTTCGTCGACGCCCTTTGCGAGCAGGAAGGGTGCCTCGGCACGCTTGTCGTCGTAGCGCAGCGCAACCGCGTAGTGCTCGGGGTTGACGATCACGACATCGGCCTCGGGCACGGCCTGGCGTATGCCGCGCCGTGCCAGCTGCTGCTGCAACTGGCGAATGCGCTGGCGTACCTCGGGCCGGCCCTCGTTCTGCTTGTGCTCTTCTTTCAGGTCCTGCTTGGTCATGCGCTGGCCCTTCAAGAAGAAGAAGAGTTGCAGCGGCGCGTCCAGCAGCGCGAAAATGGCCAGTAGGGCAGCCATCACCATCAGGCTGTCCATGCTCAGCTCGGCGCCATGAATCAGCGCCTGATCCAGGCTCTGGCCCTGCAACGCAACATAGGCGCCGGACAAGCTGCGACTCAGGTAGACCAGGGCGCTGAGTAGGCAGATCACCTTCAGTATCGAGATGCCCAGATCGCTGTAGTGCTTGGCGCTAAACAGCCTGCCCAGATTGCTGATCGGGCTGAGCCGGCTCAGCTTGGGCGCCCAGTTGGAGGTGGCGAAGATCAGGCCGCCGGGCATCAGCGAAGCCAGCATCAGCGTCAGCGGCAGCAGCAACAGCGGCGCCACCATCTTCAGCAGCAGCAGCAAGCAGGCGCCGAAGGCGGCCGACCAGACATTGTCCTGCGCGCCGTCCAGGTCCAGCGGCGCGAAAGCCAGCTTGAACAGCATATCGAAATCAACCAGATACATGGGCATGCAAAGCAGCAGCAGCTTGAAGCTCAACAGAATTCCAACCGCCATCGGCAGATCCTTGGAGCGCGCGACCTGGCCCTGTTCGCGTGCCTTTTTCAGCTTCTGCTCTGAGGGCTTTTCGCTCTTGTCGGCGCTGCTGGACTCAGACATGGCCGGCCCCCGACTTCAGGCCGCGGTCAATCATGTCGAGTACCTGCTGGGTCATGCGCAGATAGTGGGCCGGCACATGGGCCAGGATCTGACTCAGCATGAAGAGGCCGAACAAGGTCACCAGGGAGAAGCCCAGCGAAAAAAGGTTCAGGCTGGGCGCGACGCGGTTTAGCAAGCCCAGACCCATCTGAACCACCAGGGTCGAGAAGATCACCGGCAGCGCCAGCAGCAGTGCCGCGGAAAACACCCAGGCCAGGTTGTAGGCCACCGTGTCCATATTGAGCCCAGCGATGCCGGCACCTACCGGCCATACCTTGAAACTGCTGCCCAGCACCTGGACAAAGAGCAGGTGACCGTCAACGGTGAAGAACACGAGCATGCACAACATGCTCAGCAGCGAGGTGATCACATCGGAGGACGAGCCGTTCATCGGGTCGTTCATCACAGCCATCGACAGACCCAGTTGCGATGACAGCAAGAAGCCCAGCACAGTGATCACCGCCATCGCCAGATGGAAGGCCAGGCCCAGCACAAAACCCAGTAGCGCCTGCTCTGCGGCAGCCAGCACGCCGGCCATCGACCAGGGATCGACCGTCAGCGCGGTGGCCTGTGAGATCGGCATGAGCACGACGGCCAGTGCCAGCGACAGGAGCACCCGCGCGCTGATCGGTACCATGGCCTCACCAATCATGGGTGCCGCGCTGAGCATGGCCATGACCCGGCAGAACGGCCACCACAGTGCGCTCAGCAGGGCTACAAGCTGGGCGAACTCAAGCTCCATGGGCCACCCTCAGCTCACCAAGGTGGCCGCGCGCTCGAATATCGAGACGCAGAAGTCCATCAGATAGCCCACCATCCAGCGCCCGGCCAGGCCGATCACCAGCAGAGTCACCAACATCTTGGGCAGAAAGCTCAAGGTCTGCTCGTTGATCTGTGTGGCGGCCTGGAACAGGCTGACCAGCAGGCCTACGACCAGACTGGGCACCACCGTCAGCGCGACGAGAAGCATCACCATGTTCAGGCATTCGTTGAGCAGGTCAACTGCGACTTCCGGTGTCATCCGACAGCCCTCACGCTCGTCACCAACGTATTGACGGTCAGGGTCCAGCCGTCCACCAGCACGAACAGCAAGAGCTTCAGCGGCAGCGAGATCACCAGCGGACTCAGCATCATCATGCCCATCGCCATCAGCACTGAAGCCACGACCAAGTCGATCACCAGAAAGGGGATGAAGAGCATGCAGCCGATCTGGAAGGCAGTCTTCAGCTCGGACAGCACAAAGGCCGCCAGCTTGACGGTGAAGCCGTGGTCCTCGGGCTTCGCAACGCCTTCCTCGCCTGCTAGCTTGGCGATCTGGGACAGCGAACTCTTGTTGGTCTGCGCCAGCATGAAGCGCGACAGCGGCGCCTCGGCGATATTCAGCGCCTGCATCAAAGTGATCTTCTCGGCGTCATAAGGCACAAGCGCCTTCTCCCAGATCTGCTCGCCGACTGGGCGCATCACCAGAATGGTCAGGATCAGCGCAACGCCGGTGATCAGACGGTTGGGTAAGCCCTGCTGCAGACCCAGGGCCTGTCGCAGCAGCGACAGCACAATGATGAATCGGGTGAAGCTGGTCATCATCAGCACCAGCACGGGCAGCAGCCCGAGCAGGGTCATGATGATCAAGACCTGGGTCTTGACGGTGAACTCGTTGGCCGCCCCGCCGGGCGCGGCGCCAGTGATCTTCAGTGTCTGCGCCAGCGCCGGGTGGTGCAGCAGGGCCAGACCCGAGCCCAGGGCCGAGGCGGCCAAGCCGCGCATCAGCGTCATGAGCCGAGCTGGTCCAGATCCAGGCCGGCGATCTCGATGATCTTCAGCCCGTAGTTCTCGCCCGACACCACCACCTCGGCGCGGCCGATAGCGGTGCCATTGACCTTAATGGTCAGCGGCTCGCCGGCAAGTGTGTTCAGCTCGACCACGCTGTCGGCCTGCAGATTGGCAAGGTCATGCAAAGAGAGCTTGGCTTCGCCGACCTCCAGGGTCAGCGTCACCGGAATCTTGCGCATCAGCTTGGGCAGATCCCGCGCCGGGCGGGCCGGCTCCGCCGGCACCTCGTTGGGAAGGGCCAGGTCTTGCTCGGGGAAGTCGTTCAGCAAGGCGTCGATAGCTTGGTTGTCATTCATGGTCATTCCGCGTCAACGAAAGAAGTCAGGCACAGCTTGCCCTGGTGTTCGGCCACCGAGGCCGTGAAGAGGAGGGCACCGTCGACCAGCACATCGGTGGTCTTCAGCCGCACCGGGATCAGGTCGCCGGGGCGCAGGTCCAGCAGCTCGCCCAGCGGCAGGGTCTGCTCCAGCAGCCGAGCCTCGAGCTTGAGCTTGAGTTGCTTGGCAAGCTGTTGCGTGTCGGGCCTGCAGGGCTGCGACAAGGCCTGGCCCAGCCGCTTCAACAGCTTGCCGATGTAGAGCGGGTCAAGCGCCAGCAGCAGTTGGCTCTGCAGCCCCTGGCCGAGTTCGCGCACATTGATTTGGATGAGCCAGGAGCCGGCTTTGAGCTGAGGCTGCAGGCTCGGCTGCAACTGCAAGGCCGGGGCAGCGGCGTCGACGTGCTCGCCAATCAGCCGCAGCGCGCACTGCAGCGACTGCAGGCTCAGCCAACTCAGCATGCGCTCTTCGGTAGCGGTCTCGGCGGGTGGCTCGTTGTTGTTGGCATCGGCACCGGCATTGCCGTAGCGATGCGCCATCAGATTGAGCACCAGGGAGCGCTCGGCCAGACAGGCGACGCGGCCATGCTCGGCCTCACCCACCATCCAGCGCCCGGCGACCGCCTCGGGGCCCATCGGCTTGATGCTGATCGCACCAATCTCGTACTGAGCGCGGTAGCGGCGGTTGTGGCCGAGAAACAGCTCCCCCAGTGCCTCGCCCAACTGCTCGGCAAAGCGCGGCAGCAGGTGCACGGGGCGGCCCAGCGTGCGCGGGTCCAGCGGCTGGGGGCCGGAGCGCGGCGTGGCGCGCGGGGGTTGAGGATTCATCGCTTGGACTTTGTTTTGGGGTGAGCAACAGGGTGGCTGCGGCGCGCGTGTCTGAGCCGACGAAAGGCTATGAGGCTCGGTCTGTGTAACTGCTGGCCAGATTCTATTGAAACTGCTTGCATGCAGCGCTTTGCAAGTATGTCAAGAGCGCATCTCGCGCCAAGAATTCACGAGGTCGACGCGGTATTTGAGTTTGTCATGGCTGTGGTCGCCTGAATCCGAAGCACCGCTAGAAAACATGACGGGAGCGTGACAGATTCGCCGCACTCAACATACTAGTGCTGCGACGCAGCATTGGTATTTTCGGCGCCACGGCTTCGTTCTTGAGTCGGCGAGCTTCGTGCGCCTTGCGTGCACTTTGTCACGTGCCTTGCGCCGGCCTTGCGTCGACCCTCACAAAACCCTTGTGGGCGGGTTGCTTGCCGGGATACAGTTTGTCTCATCAGGGCACACCCGAGCGAAAGCCGGGGTCGCAAAGCCTCCGGTCTACCACCCAAGGGTTCTCGAATCCAGGGAAACGATAGCGGGGTTGCCAGACCTGAGTCTGCTCGCCCACGCGCTGTGTGGGCCGCTCCATGCGCTGCATGGGGCAGGGCGTGACTTCATGCCTGCCGGGCTGCCACCACAGCCTGTTGTGACCTCGATGGCTTTCGCCAAGGCTTGCCTGCTAGACCTTCACAGGACGATGCAACCATGAGCAAGCGACACACCTCTTCTCCCCAGCTGCAGTACCAGGCATGCCTTTGCAGTGCCGGCTCGGCCGTGGTGCGAGTATTTGCTCCTGCATTCGCACAAATCATCGTTGGTTATCAATGCATAACCAGATGATGATGGCATCCGATGAAAACGCCGGCACGTCGACCCTTTATTTTCGGGTCACACCGCCGATATCAAACTAAGATTCCGCTCCATAACAGGCAAGCCGATATGAATAACGGAAAGTGCCGAGCGAATGCTAATTCAGGGGGTATCAAAATTGTTTCATCTGAATCCTGACTGAGGTCTAGCCGATTTCGGCATGCCGGACTGATCCGGTCACTCAGTAATACCCGAATATTTTCTGCCTTGGTTTTCGAGGCATGGCCTGAACACGTCGGTAAGCGTCGCGCGCTTATTGCATTGCCCAAGGATCAATCGATGTCTGTCACTTCAAGCGCCGCCAGCAGTCTGGGTTCGCTGCAGTCCGAACTGGCCCGCATCGAGCAAGACGCCCTGCGTCTGGCTTCGGGCCCGGGCGAGGCGGACAGCCAGGGCTTTGGTCGCAGCATGGAACTTGCGCTGCGCCAGGTCGACACCAAGGACCAGGACGCCGCGGCCCGCATGACAGCAGTGGAGAACGGTGAGAGCGATGACCTGGTCGGCGCAATGCTGGCCAGCCAGAACGCCAGCCTGTCCTTCTCAATGCTGATGCAGGTCCGCAACAAGGTGGTCGGCGCGGTCGACGAGCTGATCAAGCTGCAGCTCTGAACAGGCAGACCGCCACCGCCACCTGCCAAGAACAAATACGCACACCACCATGCTCAAACCCCTGATGGCCCGCCTGGGCCCGGCCTGGAACTCACGCCCCGCCTTGCCTGCTGGCCTGGCCAAGGGCTTGGCGCCCGTGCTGGCCCTGGCCGTGGCCGGTACCGCATTGGCGCTGATGCTGATGTGGCGAGATCAGGCCTCGTACAAGCCGGTGTTTGGCCAGCGCGAGCGCGTCGCCACCGCCGAGATGCTGGCGGTGCTGGACGCCGAGCAGATCGCCTACCGCCTGCATCCCGACACCGGCCAGGTGCTGGTGCCCGACAGCGCGCTGGGCCGGGTTCGCATGCTGCTGGCCGCCAAGGGCGTGGTCGCCAAGCTGCCGGCCGGCCTGGAACTGATGGACCGCAACGACCCGCTGGGGGTCAGCCAGTTCGTGCAGGACGTGCGCTTTCGCCGCGGCCTCGAAGGCGAGCTGGCGCAAAGCATGATGACACTGGACGGAGTCGACAGCGCGCGCGTGCATCTGTCGATTGCCAAGTCCTCCTCTTTTGTGCTGAGCGATGGCCAGAAGAGCTCGGCCTCGGTGGTGCTGGCTCTCAGGCCTGGCCGCACGTTGAGCAACGAACAGATCGCCGCCGTCATTAATATGGTGTCGGGCAGCGTCGCCAGCCTGGACCCGGCGCGTGTCAGTCTGGTCGACCAGGCTGGCAATCTACTGTCGGCCCGTGTCGATCTGAGTGAAGGCTTCGAGGCCAACCAGGGCAACGAGGCGTCCAAGCGGTACCAGGACGAGGTGCGCCGCAATGTGCGCGATCTTCTGGCGCCGGTGCTCGGCGAAGAAAATTACCGCCTCTCGGTTACCGCCGAGGTCGACAACGATCGCATCCAAGAAACCCGCGAGCAGTATGGCGATGCGCCGAAACTGACCAACGAGGCGATGCGCGAGGAACAGGACCGCGAGCGGATCGCTCTGGGCATTCCCGGCTCACTGAGCAACCGACCCGTCAACGCGGCGGATCCGGCCGCCTCGGAGCCCGAGACCAATGTCGGCACCGCGCGCAAGAACGCCGCCACCCGCCAGTACGCCTACGACCGCAACATCACCCAGATCAAGCGCAGCCGAGGCCGTCTGGCTCGACTGAATGTGGCGGTTGTGCTGAACAACGCGGCCGCACCCGGCCCGGCCAGTGCGGGCAAAACTTGGACCCCGGACGAGATCGCCAAGGTCGAAAAGCTGCTGGTCAGCGGCCTGGGCGTGAACACCGAGCGCGGCGACAAGCTGACCGTCTCGCCGATGAGTTTCCCGGCCCCGCTGGTGCCGGAACCCTGGTACCAGCAGCGCGACACGATTCTGGATTTCAGCGGTTGGCTCGCATACGCACTGGCCGCGTTGCTGGGCTACTTACTGCTGGCGCGCCCGCTGCTACGCCTGGCCCAGGCGCGGCTGGCGCCGGCTACCGCTGCACCAAGCGGCACGACGTCACTGACCCCTCTGGAGCCCGCTGCCCTGGCAGCCGGCGAGACGATCGAGCGCGGCGCATTGCCTGCTCCGGCCGCCGATACCGCTGCCGAGCCCAAGACCATGTCGGTCGTGCCGCTGCTGGAGAACTATGAATTGCCGCCCCCCGGCTCGCCGGTGGATGTGCTGGTGGACCACCTGAAGGTGCTGGCGGCCAAGGAGCCGGAGCGCGTGGCCGAGGTGGTGAAGCAATGGGTGCAAAAGAAGAATGTCCGCAATGACTGATTTCATCCCCGCCACCACGGCCGCCGGCCTGACTCCGGTCGAGCAAGCCGCCATCGTTTTGCTGAGCATGGGCGAGGAGCCCGCCTCAGCCGTGCTGCGCTGCCTGTCTCGCGAAGAGCTGCTAGACGTCACCCAGGTCATGTCGCGAATGAGTGGCATCAAGGTCGACTGGGTCAAAACCGCGATCCAGCATTTCTTCGATGACTACCGCGAGCAAAGTGGTGTGCATGGCGCTTCGCGCAGCTATCTGAAGCGATCGCTCGACCTGGCGCTGGGCGGCGATATTGCCACCAGCGTGCTCAATAGCATCTACGGCGAGGCGATTCGGCCCAAGATGCAACGTCTGCAATGGGCCTCTCCGAAGTGGCTGGCCGATCATATAGCCCGCGAGCATGTGCGCATGCAGGCCGTGTTTCTGGCTTTTTTACCCTCCACCCAGGCCAGCGACGTGATCGCCGCCCTGCCCGAGCAGGGACGCGATCTGGTGCTGCTGAATGTGGCACGCCTGTCCGAGGTAGATGCCGAGTTGCTGGGCGAGCTCGAAGAGCTGGTCGAGCGGTGCCTGATGGGCCTGGGCCAGCAAGGCGCCAGCGTTGAGGGCGTCAAGCAGGCGGCCGAGATACTGAACCGTCTGCCGAGCGAACGCCAGCAGATGGTCGAGCTCTTGCGCGCCCATGACCCCGAGGTGGTCAACGAAATCGAGGTCAGCATGTATGACTTCTTCATCCTGTCGCGTCAGAGCGAGACGGTGCTGACCCGCGTGATCGAGGAAGTTCCGCTGGAGCTGTGGGCAGTGGCGCTGAAGGGGGCCGAGGCGGCCGTACGCGACGCCATCCTGGCTGCGATGCCGCGGCGCCAGGCCCAAAGCTTCGAGGATCTGATACGCCGAAGCGGCCCGGTGCCGCGCTCGCGCGCCGAAGCCGCCCGCAATGAAGTGATGGCCCAGGTCAAAGCCCTTGTCGACGCCGGAGAGATC
This sequence comes from Paucibacter sp. PLA-PC-4, assembly GCF_026241155.1. Lineage (GTDB taxonomy): Bacteria > Pseudomonadota > Gammaproteobacteria > Burkholderiales > Burkholderiaceae_C > Roseateles_E. The sequence continues at coordinate 115,330 of NZ_JAPFGP010000004.1, read as the reverse complement.
CAGGTCCAGCTGTTTGCCGAGGCTACAGTCGAATGAAGCCCGTGCTACGCCCGCACCGCTTTCCGCCGCTGGCCCAGTTGCATGCGCGGCGCGAGGTCGAGCAGAGCTCGCCGGCACAGCTGCAGGCCGCGCTGGCGGAGGGCTTCCAGGAGGGGCTCTCCAAGGGCTATGAAGAAGGCTATGCCAGCGGTTTGCAGGCCGGCAGTGAAGAGGCGCAGACCCAGGGCCGCGAGCAGGGTCTGACCCTGGGGCGACGCGAGATGACCGAACGTTTCGAACATCTGGCTGCACCGGTCGATGCCTTGTTCAGCGAGTTAAAGGCGCTGCAGCTTGAGCTGCAGGCGGCCGCCCGCAAGGAAGTTGTCGAGCTGGTCGAGAAGGTGGCCCGCCAGGTCATCCGCGCCGAACTTACCTTGCAGCCCTCCCAACTGCTGGCCCTGGTCGACGAAACCCTGGCTAGCATGCCGATCGCCCGCGACGGGGTCGAAGTGTTCCTTAACCCTGAAGACTTGCGCCGCATCAGCGAGCTGGCTCCCGAACGCGCCCAGGCTTGGAGCCTGCTGCCCGACCCAAAGTTGGAGAGCGGCGAATGCCGTTTGCACGCAGGTGGACGCGAGGCCGATGCCGGCTGTCGCCAGCGCCTGGCCGCCTGCATGGAGCAGGTCAAGGCGCAGATGATCGAGCAGCCGCATGACGAGGTACCGGAGCAGCGCGCATGATCGCCGCCGCACTGCGTCGCGTTGAACTGGGCATCGTGCCGGTGGCCACGCCCACCGGTCGCTTGGTCGGCGCCTCGGGTCTGCTGCTGGAGAGCTCGGGCTGTGCGCTGCGCACTGGCCAACGCTGCATGATCGAAGGCGCAGATGGCGAATGGATCGCAGCCCAGGTGGTAGGTTTTCGCGACCAGGTCTCCTATCTGATGCCGTTCAAGAAGCCCGATGGGCTCTCCACCGGCGCCCGCGTGCTGCCGGCGCCCGAGAGCCGCAGCTTGATGATCGGTCCTTCGTGGCTGGGTCGCATCGTGAATGGCCTCGGTGAACCGATCGACGGCCTCGGCCGGCTCGGCGGCGAACATCCGTTGCCGGCGCAGCCACCCAAGGTCAATCCGCTGAAGAAAACGCCGGTGCATGAGCCGCTGGATGTCGGCGTGCGGGCTATCAATAGCATGCTGACTCTTGGTCGTGGCCAGCGGGTCGGGCTTATGGCCGGCTCCGGCGTCGGCAAGAGCGTGCTGCTGGGCCTGATCACGCGCCAGACCGTTGCCGATGTGGTGGTGGTGGGCCTGATCGGTGAGCGCGGCCGCGAGGTGCGCGAGTTCATCGATATGAGCCTGGGCCCCGCCGGTCTGGCGCGTGCCGTGGTGGTTGTGGCACCGGCCGACGAGTCGCCGCTGATGCGGCTGCGCGCCACGGAGCTGTGCCACACGATTGCCGCCCATTACCGCGATCAGGGCCAGCATGTGCTGCTACTGGTCGACTCGCTGACCCGTTATGCGATGGCCCGCCGCGAGGTGGCGCTGGCGCTGGGCGAGCCACCGGCCACGCGTGGTTATCCGCCATCGGTCTTCAGCCTGCTGCCCGAGCTGGTCGAGAGCGCCGGCAATGGCGAGCATGACCGCGGCAGCATGAGCGCGATCTACACGGTGCTGGCCGAGGGCGATGACCAGCAGGACCCGGTGGTCGACACGGCCCGCGCCATTCTCGACGGCCACATCGTGCTGTCGCGTGCGCTCGCCGAGCGCGGCCACTACCCGGCCATCGACATCTCGCAGTCGATCAGCCGCTGCATGGCTCTGGTGGCGGCCAAGCCGCACCAGCAGGCCGCCCGCTTGCTCAAGCAGCTGGCCTCCCGCTACGAGCAGGTGCGCGAGCTGATGCCGCTGGGCGCCTATGTGCCCGGCGCCGACCCGTTGACCGACCGGGCGGTGACGCTGTTCCCGCGCATCGAGGCCTTTCTGCATCAGGGTGTCAACGAGGCGGCACCGCTGGCCGAGACCCTGCAGCAGCTCGAGGAGTTGCTGGCATGAGCAAGGCTCCGATGCAGAGCAGCCTGAGCCGCCTGATCGAGCTGCGCGAGCGCGAGCTGGAGCAGCACCAGGCGAAACTGGCCGCCAAGCAGCAGCTGCGCGACCGCCAGGCGGCGATGGTGACGCGGCTGGAACAGCTGAGCCAGCAGATCGGCCCGACCGGCACGGCCGTGCCCAGCCTCGCGGCCAACAGCGCCGCCTACAAGCAGGCGGTGCTGCAATGGGCCGAACAGCAGCGCCAGGATCTGGCCCTGCACGAGGCCGATATCGCGGTGCAGCGCCAGGCCATGCTGGCCGTGGCGCGCAAGCAGGAGGCCTATGGCCAGCTGCTGGGCCGCGTCGTCTCGCGGGCTCAGCAGGCCGAGGAACGCCAGCAGCAGAAGTTCCAGGACGATCTGGCCAGCCAGGTCTGGCAGCGGGGGCTGGCATGACAAACCCTCAGCAATTTAAGTGCCAGGGCAAAGGAGTCGCCCTGAAGCAAGGTAGTCCTACTCAACACCTTGCAGGAGCACGTCATGGCTAATTTCGACCCGTCCACCCTGGCCACCCAGCTGGCGACCGCCTACACCCAGCAGACCCAGAGCCTGCTGACGGCGCAGAACAAGACCAGCCAGGCCAAATCGACCGCGCTGAGCAAGCTTCAAAGCTCCCTGCAAGGCTTCGACACGGCGATGAAGGCTCTGACCACCGGCAAGAACGGCCTTGCCCAGCTCAGCGCCGGGTTTGCCAACACCGCCAGCGGCACGGCCAAGGCAGATTCAACTGCGCTGCCGGGCAGCTACCAGATCTTTGTCGAAAAGCTGGCCACCTCGCATCAGCTGGCTTTCAAGGACGTGCCGGCCCAGGATGTGTCGGCCTGGCCCGCGGGGCCGCTGAATATGTCGGTGAATCTGGCCAACGGCAGCAATTTCGTCGTCAATCTCGCCAATGCCGATGCTGACAACGATGGCAGCCTGTCCCAGATCGAGCTGGCGCGCGCGATCAACCAGGCCAGCGGCAATGCCGGCTCGGTGACGGCCCAGGTGATCACGGCCGGCGGCCAGTCGCAGATGAGCCTGAGCTCGGGTGTAAGCGGCGAGGGCGGCGCGATCAGTCTGGACACCAGCAGCATCCCGGCCGGAGCACTGCGCAGTGCGCTGGAAGACCCGGCCAAGAAGCTGCAGCTGACGGCAGCCCAGGATGCGGTGGTCTGGATGGGGGCGCAGGGCTCGGGCATCCAGATCAAGCAGGGCAGCAATGAGCTGACGGCCATTCCCGGCGTCAGCGTCACGCTGAAGGCCTTGAGCAGCGGCGCACCCGATGTGCTGACCGTGACCAAGGACGAGAGCGCGACGACGGCCAAGGTGAAGAGCTTTGTCGATGCCTACAACGCGCTGGAGAAAAGCCTCAGCGAGCTGACCGCCGCAGGCAAGGACGGCGCCGCCTCTGCCGCTTTTGCCTCCGATGCCGGCGTGCGCTCGCTGCGCAGCCGCTTGAACAACATCCTGCGCCAGGATTTCGGCGGCCTGGCCCTGCGTGACCTTGGCATCAGCGCCGACCGCAACGGCCAGCTGAGCCTGGACAGCACCAAGCTCAACAAGACGCTGGCGACCAAGCCCGATGCGCTCGACCAGGTGTTCGGCAAGTCCTCGCTGACCTCGGGCAGCGGGGTGCTGGGGGCTTTCAGTGTCGCAGTCGACCAGTGGACCAACAGCGTCTCCGGCCAGATCGCGCAGCGCAAGAGCTCGGTGCAGTCGCAGCAGAAGGCCATCGGCGAACGCCAGACCCGGCTCGACAACCAGTACGAGCAGTCCTACCAACGCTATCTGAAGCAGTTCACCGCCTTGCAGCAGGTGCAGGCGCAGATGGCGGATACCACAAGCCTGTTCAGCTCGCTGAGCTTACCGACCTCATAAACGATGACTTACGACGCCTACCAAAGCTACCAAGCCGTCAATCTCAAGGCCCAGACCGCCCAGGCTTCGCCGGTGCAACTGGTGCTGGTCTTAATGGACGGCCTGATCGATGAACTGGCCCGCGCGCGAGGCCATATCGAGGCCCGCCGCTACGAGCTCAAGGCCAGCAGCCTGGAAAAGTGCGTCAGCATCATCAACGGCCTGTCCAGCGCGCTGGACATGGACGCCGGCAGCGAGGTGGTACACAACCTCGCCCGTCTCTACGATTACTGCGCCGAGCGCCTGTATCGCGCCGGCGTCGAGCTCAATGTCGCAATCGTCGACGAAGTGAGCGGCCTGCTGGCCAATATCCGTAGCGGCTGGCAAGGCGTGCAGGCGAACAGCCATGGTTGAGCGCATGCCACTGATCGAACGCCTGGGTCGCGGCCTGAAGCAGGCCAGCGGCGCACGCGACTGGCAGGCCCTGGCTCGCTTAGATCGCGAGCTGTCCCTTGCGCTGCGGGACTGGGCCGATGTGGCCAGTTGGAGCGTGGCCGAACGCGGCGCGCTGCAGGCTTTGCACCGACGCCACCAGGAGGCCCGCCTGCACTGCGCGGCTGAACTGCAGAACCTGGCCCAGACCCTGGAGCAGATGCGTGCCGGCCAAGGCCGCTGGCAGGCCTATGCCGAGAGCAGCAACTGGTCCGACAGCGCTCAGGACGAGGAGGCCCGCGCATGAACAGCAACACTCTTCTTCTCAACACCGGCGCCAGTTCCGTGCTGTTGCCTGGCGTGAACGGCGGCGCGCTGCTCAACGCGGCCCCGCCCCTCGGCCAGAACATCGGTCAGATTGGTTTCGCCAACACGCTGGCGCTGCAGCAGGAGGTTGCGTTGGCGCAGCAGCAGACGGCAGCGCTGCCGACCACTGCACAGCCAGCGACTCAGCCCACCGACGTCGCAGACAGCGCTGCGCTCGCGGCGGGAGATGAACCAACGGCCGAAGCAGGGCAGGAGCCCGAGGCTGACCTGAGTCTGGCAGAGCCGGTTCTGGAGGCGCAGTCCAGTCATGCGCTGGCGGCCCTGGGCCTGTGGCAGTCGCTCAATGTGGCGGCGGTGGCGGCTGCGACGCTGCCGGTGCCCGGCACGCCGGGCTTGCAGGCTGCAGCTCTGCCTCTGACCGGCACCCCGGCAGCGCCGACCGGAGCAGCGGCGCCCGACAATCTGCCCGCAACAGCGATCGGGTCGACACCGTTGACCGCGCTCCCGACCTTCCCCATCGGCGCCAAGGCCGGCAGCACGGCCGAAGGTGCTCCGTTGACCGGCTTCGAAGCAGCGCTCACAGTGTCTGTGCCAAGCGGCATCAGCGGCCTGGACAGCGTCCGGCCAGCGCCGGTCGTCGCTGCGGCGGCGCTGTCGAGCGGAGAAGCCGGCCCGGCGCTGGGGCCTGACCTGGTGCTCAAAGGCGAGCCCACCCAGTGGCGGCAGCCGCTGCTGCTGGCCCTAGGTGACCGACTGCAGTTGCAAATCGCCGCCCGCAGCGAGCAGGCCGTGATCAAGCTTGACCCGCCAATGTTGGGTCAGGTCGAGATTGCGATCCGCCAGCAGGCCGGCGAGCTGCAGGTTCGCATGAGCGCCAGCCATGGCGAAGTGGCGCGCCAGCTGCATCAGGTCAGTGACAGCCTGCGCCAGGACCTGGTGCAGCGCCATAGCGGCGATGTGACGGTGCAAGTGACGCAGACCGCACGCGGCGGTGACGACGCGCGCCAGGCAGGCCGCGATGCGCAGCAGCAGCCCTCCCAGCAGCAAGCCCAGGATCAGCACGATCAACAGCGGCGCCCGGGCCGAGGTCTGCATGAGGACGAGGCTTCCGCTCGCGGTTTCGCGAGCTCGCTGATCGCCGCCGACATCCCGGCCTGAACCGACGGACAAGTCCATGAAAAATATCAAACTGATTCTGATCGTTGCCCTGGTGGGCCTGCTGGCGGCGGCCGGCGCCGGCGCTGCCGTCTGGTGGAGCATGGCCAACAAAGCGCCGAGCACCGACAAGGCCGGCAAGCCGGTCGCCGAGGCGCCCGCTAAACCTGCGCCCGACTACAAATATGTGACCCTGGACAAGGTGTTGATCATGCTGCGCGGCCGTGCCGGCGAGACTGTCTCGCACTACATGGCCATCGATGTCGTATTCAAGGCGCTGCCCGAGCAGGAGAAGCGCGCCAAGGAGCATCTACCGCTGCTGCGCACGATCGCGGTCAAGGCGTTGTCGGAGTACACGGTGGAGACGGCGCAGGGCATGACAGTGGCGCAGTTCGCCGATGAGCTCAATAAGGCCTATCAGGCCAACTATGCGGCCGAGCAGCGCGAGCCGCCTTTTGCCGAAGCCCTGATCGGCAAGCTGATCATCGAGTAAGAGCAGCCGAGCGCGCTATGCAAGTCACCGCCTACGCCGAGCTCAACCAGGCCGCCCATGCCGCGCATGCCGGCTTGGGGCCTGACTTCGAGCAACGCCAGCTGCGCGCGTATGCCCCACTGGTCAAGCGTATCGCGCGCCAACTCAATGCGCAGGCCAGCGCGGTGATGGACCGCGAGGACATGGAGCAGATCGGTTTAATGGGCCTGCTAGAAGCCCTGCGCCGCTATGGCGAGCCCGATGAGGCTTTCGGCGCGTTTGCCGCGCTGCGCGTGCGCGGCGCCATCCTTGACGAGCTGCGGCGCCAGGACTGGCGGCCGCGATCGGTGCGCCAGGACAGCCACAAGGTTCGTGACGCGCTGCGCGCGCTGACGCGCAAGCTCGGTCACGAGCCCAGCGAGGCCGAGATCCTTGCGAATCTGAAGTTGACGCCGCAGGCCTGGTCCGCCTATCAGCAAGCCGAGGTGGCGGAGGAGCTGGCCAGCTTTGACGAGCTGGTCCAGGAACTCAGCAATCTGCCCAGCGAGAGTCGCACGCCCGAGGCCCAGCTGATGATCAGCCGCAGCATCGAGCAGGCGCTGACCAGCCTGGACGAGCGTGAGCAGAAGGTTATCCAGCTTTACTACGAATTCGACGCCAGCCTGAAGGAAATCGCCGCGGTGCTGGACCTTACCGAGGCGCGCGTCTCGCAGATCAACAAGGGTGCGTTGCGGAAGATGAAAACCTTCCTGCAGCAAGCCTGACTCAAGAAAGAAGCAACAACCATGCAGCCGTTCATTGGAATCGTCATCGTGCTGGGCTGTGTCTTCGGCGGCTTCATGCTGCACGGCGGCAGCTTCAAGGTGATCTGGCAGCCCGTCGAGCTGCTGATCATCCTGGGCGCCGGCCTGGGTGCCATCGTCCTGGGCAATCCCAAGCATGTGCTGTCTGAGATGGTGCTGCAGCTCAAGAAGGTGATGATGCCGCGCAAGGCCGGCGAGGAGTTTCAGCGCCAGTTGCTGCTGCTGATGTATGAGCTGCTGCAGACGGCGGCCGGTGGCCTGAAGGCGTTGGACGCCCACGTCGAGGCGCCGCACGAGAGCGCGCTGTTCAAGCGCTATCCGCTGATACTGGACGAGCCCAAGCTGCTGCACTTCATCGTCGACAACTTCCGCCTGATGGCCATGGGCAAGATCAATGCGCACGAGCTCGAGGGCGTGCTGGAGCAGGAGCTCGAGGCCATCCATGACGAGTTGGCCCAGCCCTCCAAGTCGCTGCACAAGATCGGCGAGGCGATGCCGGGCTTCGGCATCCTGGCCGCCGTGCTGGGTATCGTGATGGCGATGAGCTCGGTGGCCGAGGGCGCCGATACCGGCCAGATCGCGCTGATGGTGGCGGCGGCCATGGTCGGCACCTTCATCGGCATCTTCTTCTGCTACGCGGTACTGGACCCGCTGAGCAATATGATGAAGCAGCAGGTCCACGAAGAGATGGCGGCGATGGAATCGGTCAAGGTCGTGCTGGTCACCCATGTCTCGGGCAAGCCGCCGCTGCTGGCCATCGACGCCGGTCGCCGCCTGGTGCAGCTGAACATCAAGCCCAGCTTCGCGGTGCTGGAGGGCTGGATCGACAAGATGCAGGACGCCGGCGATGCCGAAGCGACACCGCGCCGCCGCGCCACCGACCGCATGCCGGGAGAGCGCCGTGCAGCCTAGTAGCAAGGTCGGTGCCAAGGCCGACCACCACCAGACCATCGTCAAGCGCTCGGCGCGCAAGCATGACGACGAGGCCCACGGTGGCGCCTGGAAGGTCGCCTTCGCCGACTTCTGCCTGGCCCTGCTGTGCCTGTTCCTGGTGCTGTGGCTGCTGGCCTCGCGCGAGACCGAGGCGATGCAGCAGGTGCTGCAAAGCAATGGCAGCAAGATGCTGGGCGAGGGCAGTGGCACCAGCAATGCGATCGCTGCCGGCATGAAGGGCAGCCTGATCGAGCGTCACCCGGTGCCGGCGCGTGAGCAGGAACTGATGCGCGGCCGCAGCGAGAACCTCGACGACCCGCAGGCCGTCAAGCATTACGAGAGCCCGGCCGAGTTCCGTGATCTGGCGCGCCTGATAGAGCGTGCCAGCGCCGAGGAGGGCCTGCAAGGCAATCTGCAGACCGCGATCACGCCGCAAGGCCTGCGCCTGATGCTGCACGACACCGATGCCGAGGGCATGTTCGACCGTGGCAGCGCGATGCCCAACCAGCGCTTTCGCGCGCTGCTGCGCAAGCTCGGTGCGGTGTTCGCGAAGGTCGACAACCCGCTGCTGATCGTCGGCCATACCGACGCCTCGCAATACCGCGGCCGCAGCATCGGTGCCTTCTCCAACACCGCGCTGTCCAGCCACCGCGCGATGGCGGCGCGCTTTCATCTGCTCGAAGGCGGCATGGCCGAGCGCAGCGTGATGCAGGTCAGCGGCATGGCCGACGCCGCTCCGCTGGACGAGCGCGATCCGAACGCGGCCATCAACCGCCGCATTGAGCTGATAGTACTGACCCACCGCCAGTCGCAGCTGATGGCCTCGATGTTCGGCGCGCCGCGCCAGAGTCTGCCCGTTGCCGACGGCCTGAGCGCCGAAACCCCCGAGGCCATGCGCGAGCTGCGCCGGGTCCTGCAAAGCCCGCCGGCGAACTGAGGACCGGCCATGCGTACCAAAGCAAGAGGTGATCGTATGAGAGTCACAGGACAGAATGGCCAGGCAGTAGATAAGCTGGCCGAGAAGAGCGACATCGGCAAGATTCGCGAGGCCGCACCGGCCGTGCTGGGCGCGGCCACAGCCATCGACGCGGCGCTGGAGTCCAGCACGCTGCAGCCGGCCAAGGCCGTGCTCGCCGAGATGCCCGAGATCGACCAGGCCAAGGTGGACATGCTGCGCGAGGCCCTGGCCCGCGGCGAGATCACCTTTGACGCCGGACGCCTGGCCAAGCTGATCCAGCGCTTCCACGGGGGGCGGGGATGAGCAAGGTCGCCGAGGTGCTGGCGCGCCTGCTGCGCGATCTGCATGCGGATCGTTCGGCCTATGCGCGCCTGCGCGAGCTGCTCGAAGAGCAGTTCCAGGCCGCGCTGCGCCACCGCAGCGAGCAGCTCAGCGCACTTGCCGCCGACATCGTGGCGCTGGTCGAGCAGCTCGACCAGCGCCGTGCGGTGCGCAGCGAGCTGCTGCTGGCGCTGCTGGGCCGCAACAGCAAGCCCAGTGTCGAGGCCTTGCTGCAGCGTCTGTCGGGCGCCAGCGCCCAGACGCTGGCAGCCGCCTGGCAAGGCCTGGAGCAGCAAGTCACCGAATGCAAGGCCCTGAACCTTCGCAACTGCCAGCTGATCACCGACCAGCATGCGCTGATGCTGCGGGTGCTGGGCGTCGAGGAGGTCACCTATGCTGAATACTGATTTCAAGATCGGCGCCGGTTTTCTGGCCTTGCCAGCCGGCGCAACGACACGTGCCGGCGGCGAGTTCTCGAGCCTGTACCGGCAGTTGCATGGCGAGGTCAACCAGTTCATCGAGAACGGCAGCGGGAGCACGGCGACCACGGCGCTGCCGCGCGCCGCTGCGCTGAGTCCCGAGGGTCTATGGCATCAGCTGCAGGCCAGCGGAGAGCCCGTCGAGAACCAAGCTGCCGCACCCAGCCCGACACAGCAGGAGTTTCTACGCGAGATTGCGCCGCTGGCCGAGCAGGCCGGCCAACGCCTGGGCGTCGCGCCCGAGGTGCTGGCAGCGCATGCGGCGCTGGAGTCGGGCTGGGGGCAGAAGCCGATACGCCGCAGCGATGGCAGCGACAGCCACAATCTGTTCGCCCTCAAGGCAGGCGCGAGCTGGCGCGGAGAGGTCGCCGAGGTGATGACCACCGAGTACGAGCAGGGCGCGCCGAGCAAGCGCCGCGAGGGTTTTCGCAGCTATGCAGGCCCGGCTCATGCCTTCAACGACTTTGCCCAGCTGCTGCTGAACAGCCCGCGCTACCAAGCTGCGCTGCAGACCGGTTCCGACGCCCAGGCCTACGGCCGGGCGCTGCAGCAAGGCGGCTATGCGACGGACCCGGCCTATGCCGACAAGCTGGCCGCAACTGCCCAGCGCATCAAAGCGGGTGGCCAATGAAGCAGGCTTCAGCGCAGGGCCGGTTCGACCTGACTCTCGTCCAGCACGCGCGCACTGATGACGCGGCCGCTGGCAAGATTTCGCACACGGATCTGTGCGCCCAGCGCGCCTGCGTCGAGCGCCTCGCCAGCCGCCTGTACCTCGATGCCGCTGTTGCGCGCCACGATGCTCACCTTCTGGCCTCGCTTGATCAGCAGCGCCGCCTGCAACTGGCGTTTGAGCAGCAGCTGACCCGGCCGCAGGCTCGTGCGCGGGCTCTGGCCCAGCACCGTATCGAACTGCGACAGCGCCTCGGGAGCGTTCGTGATGTCACGCCGCTCCAGCAGCACATCGCTCTCGGTAATCACTTGGCCGGGGCGCAGCGCATGGGCAGCCACCAGTACCTCGGCGCTGAGCTGACCGCGCAGCAGAAGAACCTGGTTGGGGGCCGCCGCACGGTCCGGGCAATGGGCGGAGAAGCGCAACCGGCTCAAATAGCGGGTGTCCAGTGCCTCTACCTGCCAGCCACCCGGGCAGGGCGGCGCGCTGCCTGGCTTGGTCGTCGACGTCAGCCGCAACTGCGGCTCCAGCAAGCCCTGGCGCTGAGCTTGCTCCAAGACGTGCCGCTCGGCGAATTCGTTCACGCTGTCGCTGAGCCCGCGTGTCACGGCGGCGCCGACATCGCCGATAGTCACGGCCAGCAAGCTGGCCAGTATCAGATTTCTTGGGGAACAAAGCATGAGTATTGATTTCAGCAAGGCGATGGGCCAGCATGCCGACGCGCTCCGTGTGCGCGCCGAGCGCACCAAGGTGCTGGCCTCCAACATCGCCAATGAGAGCACACCCGGCTATCAGGCGCGAGACATTGATTTTGCAGCCACTCTGCGCCAGGCCCATCAGGACAACCGCGACGGCCTACTGCTCGATACCGAGGGCGAGGACCTGCAGTATCGCGTGCCCTTCCATGCGGCCCAGGATGGCAATACGGTGGAGTTGGGCGTCGAGCAGGCGGCGTTCTCGCAAAACGCCTCGGACTTCCAGACCAGCCTGACCTTTCTGAACATGAAACTCAGAGGCCTGGCCAAGGCCATCAACGGACAGTAAGGAGCAGCGATGTCTTTTAAGCAGATCAGCCAGATCGCGGGCTCGGCCATGTCGGCCCAGACCACGCGTCTTAACACCATCGCCAGCAACCTGGCCAATGCGCAATCGGCCTCAGGTTCAGAGGCAAACACCTACCGGGCACGCAAGCCGGTGTTCGCTGCGCTGGCCGCGCGTGAGGGCCTGGGCGAGCAGCAGCTTGCCGGCAGCCGTGTCCAGGTGCTGGACGTGGTCGAGAGCGGCGAGCCCTTGCGCAAGGTCTACGAGCCCGAGCATCCGCTGGCCAATGAGGCCGGCGAGGTGTTTTATCCGAACGTCAATCCGGTAGCCGAGATGACCGACATGATGTCGGCCTCACGTGCCTTCGAGACCAATGTGGAGGTGATGGGCCGTGTCAAGGCGATGCAGCAGTCGTTGTTGCGCCTGGGAGAGGGCCAATGAGCGCGGTAACGAACGACACCAGCAGCAGCGCCGGCGCCGCCAGCAAGGCCGTCGGCAGCAATGGCGAGGTGTCGCAGCTGTTCACCACCTTGCTGGTGGCCCAGATCAAGAATCAGAACCCGCTGGAGCCGACCGACCCCAGCGAGTTCGTCAACCAGTTGACCCAGTTGAGCCAGATGGAGACCTTGCAGCAGCTAACCGCCCAGGGCGCCAGCAACGCCGGCATGCTGTCGAGCCTGCAGATGCTGACCCTTGGTGCCCAGGTCGGCTCCACCGTGCAAGCGCGGGTCGAGCAGCTCAAGCTCGACAAGCAGCCGGTCGACACCCACTTCACGCTGGACAGCAATGCGAGCCCGGCCACGCTGGTGCTCAAGGGCGCCGATGGAGTTGAGAAGCGCGTCGACCTAGGCCCGCGCGCCGCCGGCGCCAACAGCTACAAGCTGGACCCGGCCGCGCTGGGCCTGGCTAGCGGTAGCTATGAGGTGCGCATTGAGAATGAATCCAAACAGGCTACAGCGGTCGAGGTGGTTGCCGAGCTGCGCAGTGTGCGTCTGACCGGTGACGGCGGTGCCTTGCTGCAACTGGGTGCGCTGGGCGAGATTACGCCGGCCGCCATCACCCAATTCAAAGGCCGCGCCGCGGCCAATTCCTAAATTCACGCGAAGGGCACATCATGAGTTTCGAAATCGCACGCTCGGGCATCAACGCGGTCAGCGGCAGCCTGGAAGCCATCAGCAACAACATCGCCAACTCCGGTACCTACGGCTTCAAGTCCAGCCGCGCCAATTTCTCGGCCATGTACTCGGGCACGCAGATGAACGGCGCCGAGCTCAGCTCGATGTCGCAAAGCATCGAGAAGAGCGGCGGCCTGTTCAACACCGGTCGTGGCATGGACGCGATGATCCAGGGCCGCGGCTTCTTCGCCGTCAGGGACGATTCCGGCCAGCAGGTCTTCACCCGCGTGGGCATCTTTAATGTCGACAAGGACGGCTTCGTCGTCGACGCCAACGGCCGCAAGGCCCAGGGCTATGGCGTGGTGGTCGATGCCACCGGCAAGCCGATTCCGGGTGCGGGCCTGGGGGCGCTCGGCGACCTGAAGGTGCAGACCGGCCAGATCGGCGCCGAAGCCAGCACCAAGCTGGCATTCAACGGCAATCTGTCGGCCGATTGGACCGTGCCTGGCGCACCAGGCCCGTTGCCGGCCTTCGATGCCACTGACCCGACTACCTTCAATAGCTCGATCACCTCGGTAGTGCATGACTCGCTGGGTAGCGTGCACAAAGTGACCCAGTACTTTGTCAAAACCGCCGCCAATGCGGTGACGGTGCGCTACAGCTTCGACGGTGCGGTGCAGCCGGCCACCCAGGCGCTTGGCTTCGACGGCAACGGCAAGCTGACCGGCCCGCTCGCACCGGTGACCTTCGGCCCGGTGGCTATCGCTGGCGGCGCCGCGCCGCTGAGCTTCGACATCGACTACAAGGGCACGACCCAGTACGCCGGTGATACGACGACGCTGACCAACACCGCCGATGGCTACACCGCCGGCACGCTGACCGGGACCGCGATCACGGACGACGGCAGCATTGTCGCGAGCTATAGCAACGGCAAGAAGCAGATCGTCGGCACCTTGGCACTGGCAACTTTTGCCAACGAGAACGCACTGCAGGCGGTCAATGACACGAGCTGGGAGGCCAATGACGCCACTGGCGCCGCGCTGTTCTCGCGCCCCGGATCGGCCACGGCCTCCAAGCTGACCGTCGCTGCGATCGAGCAGTCCAACGTCGACATGACTGGCGAGCTGGTCAATCTGATGTCGGCCCAGCGCAACTACCAGGCCAACACCAAGGTCATCTCGGCTGAGAACGAGATGATGCAGAACCTGATGCAGGCCGTCTGACGATGGATGCGCTGATCTACACCGTAATGAGCGGCGCAGAGCGCGTGCAGCGCGCTCAGCAGGTGCATGCCAACAATCTGGCCAATCTGGAGACGCCGGGCTTTCGCGCCAATATCGAGCAGTCCAATGCCCGTCAGGTCGAGGGCTACGGCTATGCGGCCAGGCATCTGAACGAGCTGGTCAGCGATGTGGTCAGCGCCCGCGAGGGCACGCAGCGCGAAACCGGGCGCGAGCTCGATGTCGCGTTGCAGGGCCAGGGCCTGTTCGCAGTGCAGTACGGCAACGGCGAGGCCTATACCCGCGCCGGCAACTTCACGCTGGATGCCGATGGCAATCTGCTGCTGGGCAAACACCCGGTGCTGGGCGAGGGCGGGCCGATCAACTTGCCGCCTCATAGCAAGGTCGAGATCGGCGCCGACGGCACGATCGCGATCCAAACGCCCGGCACCGCCGAACTGCAGCCGGTCGACAAGCTCAAGCTCGTCAAGCCCGAGTTCGCGCAGCTGATCAAGAACGAGGCTGGCTTGCTGGTCGGCCGCGACGGCGCAGCGCTGGCGGTCGACGAGACGGTGCGCGTCGGCAGCGGCCGGCTCGAGTCCAGCAATGTCTCGGCCGTCGAGGAGATGGTCACGACCATGAGCCTGGCACGCGACTTTGAGCTGCAGATGAAATTGTTCAAGGCCGCTGACAGCATGGCCGACGCAGGCAACCGCCTGGTGCGTGAGTAAGAAACACAGGAGTACACGATGAACCCAGCAATGTGGATCAGCAAGACCGGCGTGCAGGCGCAAGACGCCAAGCTGCAGGCCATCGCCAACAACCTGGCCAATGTCAACACGGTCGGCTTCAAGCGCGACCGGGTGATGTTCGAGGATCTGTTCTATCAGGTCGAGCGTCAGCCCGGCGCCCAGGGCGAGGACGGCGCGGCCGCGCCGGCCGGTGTGCAGCTGGGCAATGGCACGCGCATGGTCGGCACGCAGAAGGTGTTCACCGACGGCAGCCTGCAAACTACCGGTCAGAGCCGCGACATCGCCATCATCGGTCAGGGCTTTTTGCAGGTCGATGGACCCAACGGCCGCCCCGCCTACACCCGCGCTGGCCAGCTGCAAGTCAATGCAGAAGGTCGTCTGACGAATGCCCAGGGTCTGCGGATCCTCCCGGAGATCACCGTGCCGGCCGGTGCGACCCTGACGATTTCTGAGAACGGCACGGTCACGGCAACGGTTCCAGGCAACGCGGCGCCTACTGAACTGGGTCAGCTGCGTCTGACCAACTTCACCAACCCGACCGGCCTGCTGGCGCTGGGCGACAACCTCTACCAGGAAACCACGGCCAGCGGCGCGCCTGCCGAAGGCGTACCTGGCGCCGACGGCATGGGCAAGATCAAGCAGGGTGCACTGGAAGGCTCGAACGTGCAGGTGGTCGAGGAGATGGTCGACATGATCGCCGCCCAGCGCACCTATGAGATGAACACCAAGGTGCTGTCGGCGGCCGACAATATGCTGCAGTACCTGTCGCAGGCGGTGCGCTGATGCGCGCGGTCGGCTCGCTCCTCATCGTCGCGGCCCTGCTGGGCGGCTGCGCCAGCCTGCAGCCGCCAGCGCTGCCCGAGGCCGAGCCGGCCCCGCTGCCGGCGCTGGCCCAGGTCTCGACCAAGGCACGCGCCGGCGGCGTTTTTGTCGCCGGCCGCAACGCTAGCCTTACCGCCGACACGCGCGCCTTCCGCGCCGGCGATGTGCTGACCGTGGTGCTGATGGAAACCACCCAGGCCAGCAAGAGCGCCGGCACCCAGCTGGGCAAGAACAGCAGCGCCGGCTTCTCGGCCAGCCTGCGTGACAAATCCTCGGACGGCTCGCTGGAGGCGCAGCGCGACTTCAACGGCCGCTCCTCGAGCAGCCAGCAGAACACCTTGCAGGGCGCGATCACCGTGGTTGTCCACGAGGTGCTGCCCAACGGCCTGCTGAAGGTGCAGGGCGAGAAAAGCGTCTACCTGAACCAGGGCGAGGAGCTGATACGGCTGGGCGGCTATGTGCGCGCCGCCGATGTCGACAATGACAACCGCGTCTCCTCGCAGCGCGTCGCCAATGCCCGCATCAGCTACAGCGGCACCGGCCATATGGCCGAGGCCAACACCCCCGGCTGGCTGACGCGCTGGTTTGTCAGCGCGCTGATGCCGTTCTGAAGAAAGACAAGCGATGAAGAGCATCTGCATCCTGGCCCTGAGCCTGGCCGCTGGCCTGCTGAGCCTGCCCAGCCATGCCGCTCAGGCGCTGGGCCAACTGGTCAGCATCGAGGGCGTGCGAGACAACCAGCTGCTCGGCTACGGCCTGGTGGTCGGCCTGAACGGCAGCGGCGACAGCACCCAGGTCAAGTTCTCGGGCCAGTCGATCAATAATCTGCTCAAGCAGTTCGGCGTCAAGCAACCCGAGCGCACCGAGGCCAAGAGCAAGAACGTCGCCACCGTGATGGTCAGCGCCACCTTCCCGAGCGGCTACCGGCGCGGCCAGCCCATCGATGTGACCGTGTCCTCGCTGGGCGATGCCAAGAGCCTGCGCGGCGGCGTGCTGCTCTTGACCCAGCTGCATGCGGCCGACGGCGAGGTCTATGCGCTGGCCCAGGGCAATCTGGTGGTCGGCGGCCTCAATGCGCAGGGCCAGAGCGGCTCCAGCGTCACCGTCAACACCCCGACCACCGGCCGGATCCCGAACGGGGCGACGGTGGAGCGCGAGATCGAGAGCGATTTCGACAGCCGGCCCAGCGTGCAGTTGAGCCTGAAGCGTCCCAACTTCCAGACCGCCACCTCCATCGTCGAGACCATCAACCGCCGCTACGGCGAGATTGCCAGCACCCGCGATGCCACCAGTGTGGAGGTGCAGGCCCCCTCCAACCCGACCCAGCGCGTTGCCTTTATGGCGGGGTTGCAGGCGATCAAGGTCGAGGTCGGCGCCGAGCTGCCCAAGGTCATCTTCAACTCGCGCACTGGCACCGTCGTGATCGCCGAGGGCGTGCGCGTCAAGCCGGCGGCGGTCTCGCATGGCTCGCTGAAGGTGGTGATCAGCGAGCGGCCCCAGGTCAGCCAGCCCCAGCCCTTCAGCCAAGGCCAGACCCAAGTGACACCGCAGTCCCGCGTCGCGGTCGACCAAGGCAATGGCCGCATGCTGCGCTGGCCGGCCGGTGCCAGCCTGCAGGCCATAGTCGACACGATCAACAGCATTGGTGCGAACCCGGACGATCTGATGGCTATCTTGCAGGCACTGGACCAGGCCGGCGCGATCGAGGGCGAATTGCAGGTGATCTGATCATGAAACTCGACACGCAACTCAATCCCGCCGCGCCGGGTGCCACCCCTGGTGCCGATGCCGACGCGGTCCGCCTGCAGACGCGTGCCGCCGAAGCGGCCGAGAAGTTCGAGGCATTCTTCATCAAGCAGATGATGAGCCAGATGCGCTCGGCCACCCGCGCGCTGGCCGACGACGACAGCCCGCTAAAGAACAAGGTCAACGAGGACATGATGGACATGGCCGACGGCCTGGTGGCTGATGCGATGGCGGGCCAACGTGCATTCGGCATCGCCGACCTGATGCTCAAACAGATCCTGCCTCCAGCCGGTTTAAGTCCGGCTGCAGTTCGGTCGCCTTCCCAGCATGACGAGTCCAAGCAGGGCAGCAAACCATGAGCATGATCTTCAACGCACTGTCCGGCGCGATCGCTGCGCAGGCGGCACTGAACACCAACAGCCAGAACATTGCCAACGCGATGACGCCAGGTTACACCCGCCAGGGCGTGCTGCTGGGCTCAGTCCAGCCGGGCAGCAGCGGCAGCAACGCGGCCGGCGCTGGCGTGGCTGTCTCGGGCCTGCTGCGCTTCAATGACGGTTACAAATCGCTGCAGATGTGGCAAGCGGCCTCGAACCTCGGCCAGTACAAGGCCGGTCAGCCCTATCTGAACCAGTTGGAGCAAGTGATGTCGGACGACACCTCCAACATCAACCAGGGGCTCGATGCGTTCTTCGCCGCGCTCAATGCCGCCAGCGTGCAGCCCGATTCAGGCCCCTTGCGCGAACAAGTGATTACGGCGGCCGACGGCCTGGTCAAGCGCGTGGGCAGCCTTCAAAGCCTGCTGAGTGGGCAGCAGACCGCGCTGCTAGCGCAGCGCGGCGCGGCCATCAACCAGGTCAACAGCCATACCCAGAGCATCGCACTGCTGAACAAGCAGATCGCCGCGGCCCAGGCCACCGGCATCAACACCTCTGGCTTGCTCGACGCGCGCGACCAACAGGTCGATGCGCTGTCCTCGCTTGCCGGTCTGCAGGTCGTCAACCAGCCGGACGGCAGCATCAGCGTCTCCTTGAAGAACGGCCAGCCGCTGGTGCTAGGCAGCGAATCGGCGGTGATGAGCCAGAACGCCGGCGACTTGGAGCTGAGCTTCGCCAACAGCACGTTCAAGGTGCTGGGCCAGAACCTAGGCGGTCAGCTCGGCGGGCTACAGGACTTCGAGACTCAGGTACTCAAGCCGATGCAAAGCTCGATCGGCGAGCTGGCCCAAGGCATTTCGACGACCTTCAACACCCAGCTTGCCGCAGGCGCCGCACCGCCGGTCGCAGGGCCCGGTCAGCCGCTGTTCGACTACAGCGGCGGCAAGCTCAAGCTGACCGGCCTAACCGCCGCCCAACTGGCCTTTGCTGCTCCGGGTGGCGCGGTCGGCGACAGCAGCAATCTGAAGGCCTTGATCGGGCTGAAGAGCCAGACCATCAGTGTCGACGGCAAGCTGACGGTGATGGGCGATGTCTACACCCAGCTGGTCGGCAAGCTGGGTGTGCAGAGCCAGCAGAATATCGCCGCGCAAAAAACGGCGATCACGGTGCGCGACCAGGCCGAGGAGAGCTGGAAGTCCACCAGCGGTGTCAACAACGACGAAGAGGCCATCAATCTGATGCAGTACAAGCAGATGTACGAGGCCAATATGAAGGTCGTAGCAGTGGCCAATGCCTTGTTTGACAGCACGTTGGCAATGATCCGCTGACAGCCTCAGGAAGCCAGACCATGCGTATCGCCAGCAACCAATACCACGCCACGATGAACAGCGCGCTGCAGGCGGCCAACAGCGGCCTGAGCCGCGTGATGCAGCAGATGGCCTCGGGCAACCGCGTCATGCTGCCCTCGGATGACACCATCGCGACGGTGCGGCTGGCCCGGCTGTCCCGCGAGGAGGCGGCGCTGGATCAGTACCGCAGTAATGCCGGTGCGCTGAAAACCCGGCTGCAGGCCAACGAAGTCACGCTGGACTCGATGAAAAACGATCTGATGATGGCCCGCGATCTGCTGGTCTGGGCCGCCGACGGCGCCAACACGCCAGCTGATGTTGCCGCGATGGCCACCTCGTTGGAAGCGCTGCGCGACAGCCTGTTCTTCGTCGCCAACACCCGCAATGCCGAGGGCAAGTACCTGTTCTCGGGCACCGCAACCGATGTCGCCACGGTGACCGACACCGGCGCCGCGCCGCCGGCCCGCTATGCCCAGAATGCCGCGGTCAACGGCCTCACGCAGGATGTCGCGGTGGGCGACGGCGTCACCTTGGCCGCCAATATCTCGTTGGGCAGCCTGAGCTTCGCCGACTTCCTGAACAAGCTCGATACGGCAGCCAGTGCCTTCAAGACCGGCAGCTACACCGGCACCACCGCGCGCGACCAGCTGGTCGAGACCGACCTGATGTTGGACGGCATCAGCGGCCAGATCAGCGTGCTGGGCGGGCGACAGAACGTGCTGCAAACAATGGCCGACAACCAGGCTGCGATCAGCCTGGCCAACAAGCAGGCGTATATCGACCTGGCTCAGCTTGACTATGGCGAGGCCTCGGTGCGCCTGAACAGCCACACGCTTGCAGTGCAGGCCACGCAAAAGGCCTATGCCAAGGTCAGCCAGCTGAGCCTGTTCAACGCTTTCTGAATCGGGCCGGCTCTTGCAGATTCCCGTCGTCCATAGCCCCCAGCGCGCCAGCGAAGTGCTGCAGCGCAGCGGTGCCAACAACCCCAGCGTAGACATTGCGCTGGATACTTTGCCGGCACTGCGCCGTGTCGCGCGGCACGACCTGGCCCCCTCCAGCGCTGCTGCGCGGGGCCCGACTAGCAGCGCGGCCAGGTACCAAACCGGCCTGTTTCGCGAGCCCGGACAGCAGCAGCGCCTGGGCGAGCTTCAGCAAGGCCTCGCTTATGCCGATCGATTGGGCCAGGCCCTGCAAGAACTAAAGAGCGGGCTCAGCCGCGCGTTGGCCCAGCCACAGCTCGCGGGCAGGCAGGCCTTGCAGGCCAAGCTGGAGGCGGTGCAGCAAGTCTGGCAGGCGCGCGTCGGCGAGAGTGGTGGCCAGCTCGACGCCCGATTGCAGCCGGTAGCCGAGGGTGAACGGCCGCGTCAGCTGTTTCGCGTGCGCGGCCTTGATGTCCAGGCGCTCAGCAGCGCAGGCGCCGAGACCCTTCGGCTGGCCATTCCCGGCCAGCCGCGCGCGACCCTGGTGCCGCTCGACGGCCAGGGCCTGCAGCGCAGCCTGCAAATCCTGCAACGTGCGCTGGCAGCGACCGATATGCGTACCCACAGCCAGGGCGGCGAGCTGCTGTTCAGCGTGGCCGAATCGCACTGGCCGGCGCTGCGCGACGGCCTGAGCCTGCGCGGCGACGGCAAGCGTTTTCCCAGCGGCCAGATGGTACGGGCTTTGTTGGATCCGCAGCCCGATGCGATCAGTCCATCACGTTGGAAGCTTGACGACAGCCTGGCACAGCGCCACAGCCTGGTGCAAGTGTTGGACGCCCAGGCAAAGTTGGACCGCGCCCAACAGCAGCTGAGCGTGCGCATGGACGGCGCCGCCGCATTGACGGCCCAGGCCAACACCGCCACCTCGGCCGCGCAGCAAGCCGACTTTGCCGCGGGCTTTCGTGCCAAGGCCAGCGAGCAGGTCTTCAACTTCGAGCGACTGAGCGTGCTGGCACCGGCTCTGCTGGGCCTGCATCGCAATCAGGTTCAACAGCTATTGCTGCCACCGGACCAGCTCTGAAAACTGCGCGGATAAATCTTCGGCCGGGCAGGGCGCTGATCAGCGAGGGAGAGGTTTATGACTGCTTTTTGTCTTGTCCGACCAACCGCGCCCAACGAAGCAGTTCCGCGTCATCCGCTCCTAGCGCCCGCGTTGCAGCCGCGCCAGGGTGCGTGCGGATCTTCTGCAGCACGGTGTGTTCGTCCAGGCTAGCGATGTAGGCACCAATTTGCTGTTCGGACGGAATGAAGCCCTTGTTGGCCAAGCTGTAGCTGTGGGTCATGATGGCCTCGATGACGCCGGCCATCTGCTTGTCGATGAATCGTTGGTCGGGATTCGGTACGGGATAGTTACTGCTCATGTCGGCATTGTGACCTGGCAAGCAAACAACCGTCGGGCGAATACGGTTGCCAAAAGTTTCAGGAATGCGATGCATCAGTTAACATAATATACATTGTCGATCTATTGCATGGACTCATCCGAGCAATCGCCATTCGAGCAACAGCCCCTGTAAGTGTTCTTTTCTTGGCCCATCCAAGCCGATAAGCGCTTTCGCAGCCCCAGCCCATTCAAAGCTTGCCAGCGTCATAGCGCTCTTGAAACGCTCTTTTCGCCCTGATGTATTCATTGGCGCAATCAACCGTCCATGAACCGCCTAGAGCCTCGTCGCAGCGCGGAGGCTTTCGATAAAAGCGCTCCCAGGCCTTTTCCTTGCGATTGCGGGCATCCAGCTCCGAGCGCTTCCAGTTTTCAACCTTGCGTTGCTGGTTGGCAATCGCTTGCCGACGCTCTCTTGCAACGGCCTCTCGTTGAGCGTTTGCCCGTGCCGCCGCTTCGGCCTGGGCCGCCTGCCGGCGTTGCTGCTCGGTCGCCAATTGCTGGAAAACACGCGCCGCTTCCTCGGCTGCAGCGCGCGTTCGCCATTCATTGAAAGCGAGAACCACCGCCGCCGCAAAGACAATCCCCGCTGCGACGCCCATCGCGATCTGCACCGGAAAGCTCTTGAAAAAGCTCCGCTTCGGCTGAATATAGCCACTGGCCGCCGTTGCTCGCCGCCAATACCAATCCCGATCCTGCACGCCCATTTTTGTGGCCTCCCGCCCGGATGTTATCGGCTGAGGCACATGGCAGAGTTACCAGGCTGCGGTCATTTGGCGGCATCCGCAAGCAGGCTCAGCAGGCCTGCCTCATCCAGCACCGCCACACCCAGCTCGCGGGCCTTGTCCAGCTTGGAGCCGGCTTCTTCGCCGGCGATCACGTAATGGGTTTTCTTGGATACCGAGCCGCTGACCTTGCCGCCGGCGGCTTCGATCATGTCTTTGGCGGCGTCGCGGCTCAGGGTCGGCAAGGTGCCGGTTAGCACCAGTGTCTTGCCCAGCAGCGGCCGCGGGCCATGGTCGGCGGAGGCGCCGTCGCCCTCGGGCCAGTGCACGCCGGCGGCGCGCAGCAGTTCGACCACCTCGCGGTTATGTGGCTGCTGGAAAAAGGTGTGGATGCTTTGCGCGACGATGGGTCCTACATCGCGCACCTCCAGAAGCTCCTCCGGCCTTGAGTCCATTAGCCGGTCCATCGAGCCAAAATGCCGGGCCAGGTCCTTGGCAGTGGTCTCGCCGACCTGCCGGATGCCCAGGGCAAAGAGAAAACGCGCCAACGTCGTGCTTTTGCTCTTCTCCAGCGCATCGACGAGGTTCTGGGCGCTCTTGTCGGCCATGCGCTCAAGCGCGGCCAGCTTGGCCACTCCCAGCGTGTACAGCCCCGGCAGACTCAGCACCAGGCCAGCGTCGACCAGTTGATCTACCAGCTTATCGCCCAGTCCTTCGATGTCCATCGCACGGCGGCCGGCGAAATGCAGCATGGCCTGCTTGCGCTGGGCCGGACAGAACAGGCCACCGCTGCAGCGGTGATCGATGCCGCCGCGCTCGCGCTGCACCGCGCTGCCGCAGATCGGGCAGGTCTTGGGCATGCGGAAATTCGGCACATAGGCCGCACGCACCGCGTCGACCTTGCCGACGATCTCCGGAATCACATCGCCGGCGCGCCGCACGATCACCTGGTCCCCGATGCGCACGCCCTTGCGGCGCAGCTCGAAGACATTGTGCAGAGTTGCATTGCTGACCGTGGTGCCGCCGACGAAGACCGGCTCCAGCTTGGCGACCGGCGTCAGCTTGCCCGTGCGTCCGACCTGGATGTCGATCGCGTTGAGCCGGGTCACTTGCTCCTGGGCCGGGTACTTGTGCGCCACGGCCCAGCGAGGCTCGCGGGTCTTAAAGCCGAGCTGGCGCTGTAGCGCCAGACTGTTGACCTTGTAGACGATACCGTCGATGTCAAACGGCAACTGGTCGCGCTTGGCCCCCATGGCCTGGTGGAACTCAACCAGGCCATGCGCGCCCTGCACCACCGCACGGTCGGCGCAGACCGGCAGGCCCATGTCCGCCAGCGCGTCCAGCATCGCGTTGTGCGTGGCCGGCAGGTCCCAGCCCTTCACTTCGCCCAAGCCGTAGGCGAAAAAACTCAACGGCCGCTGCTTGGCCAGCGCCGGATCGAGCTGGCGCACCGCGCCTGCTGCCGTATTGCGCGGGTTGACGAAGGTCTTCTCGTTGGCGGCGCGCTGACGCTCGTTGAGGGCCTCGAAATCATCGCGCCGCATATAGACTTCGCCGCGCACCTCCAGCACAGGCGCACTCACGCCCCTGAGGCGCAGCGGAATCTGGCCGATCGTCCGGATGTTCTGCGTCACGTCCTCGCCGGTTTCGCCGTTACCGCGGGTGGCCGCCTGGGTCAGCACACCCTGCTCATAGCGCAGATTGATGGCCAGGCCGTCGAACTTCAGCTCAGCGGCGTACTCGATGGCTGGCGCATCCTCGGCCAGACCCAGCTCGCGCCGCACCCGGCCGTCAAAGTTCATGGCGCCCGTCGGTTCGGTATCGGTCTCGGTCTGGATGCTCAGCATCGGCACCGCATGGCGCACCGGCGTGAAGCCGGCCAGCACCTTTCCGATCACCCGCTGGGTCGGGGAATCGGGGCTCAACAGCTCGGGATGGGCGGCCTCCAGGCCTTGCAACTCCTGGAAGAGCTTGTCGTACTCGGCATCGGGCAAGACCGGCGCATCGAGCACGTAGTACAGATGGGCGTGATGGTTCAGGGTCGTGCGCAGCTCGGCGGCGCGCTGCGAAATTTCTTCGATTCGGAAGCTCATGCCCCGGATTGTGGCCGAGCCGGCTGGGCGCTCCGTGCAGCGAGCGCGTCCTTCGGTCCTAGGGTTTCTGCTAGGTCCGGCGACAATAGGCCCGATGATGAATTCGCGCTTTTTCAAGATCGCCCTGGTGCTGGGCCTGTTGTCGGCCATCGGGCCCTTTGCGATCGATATGTATCTGCCGGCTCTGCCGGCCATCGGCCAGAGCCTGGGGGCCGAGATCGGTGGCGTACAGATGAGCCTGACGGCCTTCTTCATCACCCTGGGCCTGGGCCAACTGCTGTACGGCCCGGTGTCCGATATGGTGGGGCGCAAGCCGCCGCTGTATTTCGGTCTTGGCCTGTTTGCCGCCGCCAGCGTCGGCTGCGCGCTGGCCACCGATATCGAGACCTTGGTCGTGCTGCGCGCCCTGCAAGGGCTGGGTGCGGCGGCCGGCATGGCGGTGCCACGTGCGGTCGTGCGCGATCTGCACACCGGCACCGACGCGGCGCGGCTGATGTCGCTGCTGATGTTGGTATTCAGCGTCTCGCCGATCCTGGCGCCGCTGGTGGGCAGCGCGGTGATCGCGCTGGCGGGCTGGCGCGGCGTGTTCTGGGCGGTGACGCTTGCGGCGCTGGCTGGCTTGGCGATGATTGCCAGCTTTCTGCAGGAGACGCGGCCGGCTGATGAGCGGGTCGAGAGTAGCCTGGGCAGCGCCTGGCGGGCCTATGCCCTGCTGCTGAGGGACGGCCACTTCATGGGCCTGAGCCTGATCGGCAGCTTCGCGATGGGGGGCTTCTTCGTCTATCTGTCCAACTCGCCGTTTGTGATGATCGATCACTACGGCCTGTCGCCGACCATGTACAGCCTGACCTTCTCGCTGAATGCGATCTCCTTCATCGGCGCCTCGCAGCTGACCGCCAGCCTGGGCGAGCGCTACGGCCTGGCCCAGGTTGTGCGGGTGGCGGCGGCGGCGGCCACCGTCGTGATGCTGGTCATGCTGGCCTACTACCTGGCCGGTGGTGACCGCCTGCCGGTGCTGATCGTGCTGTACCTCATCTCCAGTGCCTTCATGGGCCTAGTGATCCCGACCACCTCGGTGCTGGCGCTGGAGGCGCATGGCGCGATCGCCGGCACAGCCTCGGCCCTGCTGGGTACGCTGCAGATGCTGACCGGCGCGGTGATGATGGGACTGGCAGGCCTGTTTACCGACGGCCGGCCGCTGCCCATGGTGATCGGCATGACGGCCGGACCGCTGATCGCGCTGGTGCTGACCTGGGGTACCCTGGGCCTGCGCCCTGCCCGGCCTTGCCCGGCCGCCTGATCACTCAGCAGCTTGCAGATGGGGGCCGAGAATCTCGACCAGCCAGTTCATCACGACCCGCACCCGGGTCGACAGATGGCGCCGGTTCGCATAGACCAAATTCAGCGGCATTGGCGGCGCCGGGTAGTCAGGCATCACCTCGACCAGCCGACCGCTGGCCAGCAGCTCGCCCATCACCAGGGCCGGCACCTGGATCAGGCCCAGGCCGGCCAGGCAGGCGGCCTGGTAGGCATCGGCATTATTGACGGTCACCGCACCGGCCATCGCAAGCTGGTGCGTCCGGCCGTCCTGCAGGTACTCGAATCCGCCCGACTTGGCGCCCAGGGTGTTGACGTAATGCACCAGCCGGTGGCCGGAAAGATCGGCCGGCGTCTGCGGCTCGCCATGGGCTTGCAAATAGGCCGGGCTGGCGCAGTTGACCATGCGTAGCAGGCCTAGCGGCCGCGCGACCAGGCTGTTGTCCAGCACCGCGCCGACCCGCAGCACGCAGTCAAAACCCTCCCGCACTAGATCAACTCGGCGCTCGGTGCTGCTGAACTCGATCTCCAGCATCGGATGCTTATCTAGCAACTCGGGCAGGCGCGGGATCACCAGGTCGCGCGCCATGCCCGTGGTCATGTCCAACCGCACCCGCCCGCTCAAGCCTTTGGCACCTTGCAGCTGGAACATCGATTCCAGTTCCTCCACATCGGCCAGTACATCCTTGCTGCGCCCATAGAAGGCCTGACCATCTTGGGTCAGCTGCACACGCCGCGTGGTCCGGTGGAGCAGACGCACGCCAAGCTGGGCTTCCAGCTGCTGGACAGCCGTCGAAGCCGTGGCCTTGGGCAAGCCCAGGCTTTCGGCGGCCTGGGTGAAGCTGGCCAGCTCAGCGACGCGATGGAAGATCTGCATCCGTTCGATTGGGCTCATTGTTCAATTATTAGCGAACAGACAAATCCATTGGTGCCAATTTATCCGGCGAATCTCCGTCAATAGACTTCCGTTCATCCCTTCCACCTCTGACGGAGAACACCATGAACCAACAGTCCACCACCCCCATCACTCTGATCACCGGCGGCAGCCGCGGCCTAGGCAAGAGCGCCGCCCTGCATCTGGGCGTCCAGGGTAGCGACATCATCCTGACCTATCGCAGCCAACGCGCTGAGGCGGAGGCCACCGTAGCCGCGATCCAGACACTGGGCCGCCGCGCGGTGGCACTGCCGCTGGACGTCGGCAACAGTGCCAGCTTCGCCGGTTTCGCGGCCCAGGTTCGTCAGGCGCTGGCCGAGGTCTGGCAGCGCGAGCGCTTCGATAATCTGGTCAACAATGCCGGAACCGGCGTCCACGCCAGCCTGATGGAAACAACCGAGGCTCAGTTCGACGAACTGGTCAATGTGCATTTCAAGGGCGTGTTCTTCCTGACCCAGCAACTGCTGCCGCTGCTCAATGATGGCGGCCGAATCGTCAACATCTCTAGCGGCCTGGCCCGCTTCGCCCTGCCAGGCTATGGGGCCTATGCAGCGATGAAGGGAGCGATCGAGGTCTTGAGCCGCTACATGGCCAAGGAACTGGGGCCGCGCGGCATTGCGGTCAATGTCGTGGCGCCCGGCGCCATCGAAACCGATTTCGGCGGCGGCACGGTGCGCGACAACCCCGAGGTCAACCGCTTCATCGCCGCGCAGACAGCGCTGGGCCGGGTGGGCCAGCCCGAGGATATCGGCGGCGTGATCGCCTCCCTGCTGGCGCCGGCGAACCGCTGGATCAATGCTCAGCGCATCGAGGCTTCCGGCGGCATGTTCCTCTAAAGCAAGCTCAGGCGTCCCCCTCGGGCTCGCTGGCCGCCACCCGGGCGATCATCACTTGGTCGACCCGGTGGCTGTCTACGTCCACCACCTCGAAGCGCCAGCCCTCCCAGACCACCTGGTCGGTGCGCTTGGGGATGCGGCGCAGCATCACCATCAGAAAACCGGCCAGCGTGTCGTACTGGCCCGAGTGCGGCAGCGCCTCCAGCCCTAGCGCGCGCTGCACATCGGGGATTGGCGTGATGCCATCGGCCAGGAAACTGCCGTCCTCGCGTCGCACGATCTGCTCCTCGTCATGGCTGGCCACCAGGCTGCCCATCACCGTACTCATCACATCGTTGAGCGTGATCACGCCAACCACCAGACTGTACTCATTGACGATCACGGCGAAGTCTTCCAGCGCCTGGCGGAACTGGGTCAGTACCTCCGACAGAGTCAGCCGGTCCGGTACGATCAGCACCTTCTTGACCAGGCCAACACAGGTGCGCAGGCTGATAGGCTCGTCACGCAGCACGCGCTGGAACAGATCGGTAGCGTCAACATAGCCGACCACCTGGTCGATCTCGCCATCGCAGACCAGATAGGTCGAGTGCGGGTCGTCTGCGATGCGGGTGCGAATCAGCGCGTCGTCGTCATCCAGCGAAAAGAACACGATGCGCTCGCGTGTCGTCATCGCGCTTTCGACCCGGCGAGTGTCGAGCTCGAAAATGTTCTCGATGGCCTGCTGCTCGGCGTCGGCCACCACGCCAGCCTGGTTGCCGGCCTCGGTCATCGCCAGGATGTCGTGATGCGTGATCGTGTTGTCGCGCTGCACCGGCCGGCCCGACAGGCGCAGCAGTCCCTCCGTGATCAGGCTGAAGATCCACGCCAGCGGCTTTAGCAGGGTCACCAGACCCAGCATCGGGCCGATCAGTGCCAGCGCAATGCGCTCGGGCTCGTTCATCGACCAGCGCTTGGGCACCAGGTCGGCCAGCACGATGAACAAGGTCGTGATCGTGATGAAGGACAGCGCGAAGCCCAGGGTCTCAGCTCGCTCAGGCGCGACCAGATAGCCCAGCGCGGCCTGGAAATGTGGCGTGAACGCGCCCTCACCGACGATGCCGCCGAGAATGGCCACGGTGTTGACGCCGATCTGCACGACGGTGAAATAGTGGCCCGGATGTTCTTGCACGGCCAGCACCCGCGCGGCCCTTGCGTCGCCCTCCTCAGCCAGTTGCTGCAACTTCAGGCGGCGCGAGGCCGCCAGCGACAGCTCGGCCATCGAGAAAAATGCGCTGGCCGCGATCAAGGCGGCGATCAACAGCAGGCTGGTGCTCAAGAGAAATCCCGGTTGTTCAAGCGAAAGCCTAACTGAACAAACGCCGCGCCGCCAAGCTACCGGCCGCCAGATCGCGCGAGGCCAGGGCCTTATAGAGAGTGGACAGCTCCTCACCGATGGCGGCGAAGGCATGCAGATTCAAGACCTGACCCCGGTCGTCGCAGATATCGGCCTCGATGTCGCGAGACAGTCCCCGGGCTGCCTCCTGCCAGGCGGCGAAGGGCTCCAAGCCCTCGGGCGTCTGCGGCACATCCAGCGCCAGGGTCAGCTCGCGCAGCGAGCTCTGCTGCGGATCGTCGGCCAGCGCTGCCTGCGATTCGAAGCTCAGCACCAGCAGCGGTGGCGCGCCGCGCTCAGCGGCCGACATCACCAGCCGGCCGGGCATCGCCCCGGGCACGAAGCCATGGCGCTGGGCCATCTGCTGCACAAAGCCCAGTGTCCAGGCGGCGCTACGGGCGCGCAGCACGATGGCCAGCTGCGCGTCGTGCTCGCTGGCGAATTGGTCCAGCTCGCGGGCCCGGCCGACCACGTCCAGCATGTCGGGGAACTGCACGAAAGCGCCCATGCCATCGGCAAAGGCCTGCAGCTTCTGCACGAACTCGGAATACTCGATCTCGTTGAGCGCACCGCTGCGATTGGCCATCTGCACGCCGGCTTGGAACTCACCATAGCGCTGGCCCGGCGCCGGCAGCTCCCAGTCGCCGGTCTCGGCGTTCAGGCCTTCGATATGAAAAGGCTTGGTGCCAGCGCGGCGGCTGGGCGGCAGATGTGACAACGCCATCTCGCCGCTGACCGGGGCTTCGAGCGTGACAGTGGCGATCGCGTCGATCAAGGCGTCGATGCGGGCGGACGGTTTGCGCGGCTGGCGCGCAACGGCGGGCACCGTCTCGTCCAGCGGCACGTTGGGCTCGAACGCATCGCTGAGACCGGACCGGATCTCGTCAAGACTGGGTTCCTGGCGCACGGCGCCACCTTCTGCCATCACCGGCTCGTTCTGCCGGTCTACGGTCGGTAGCGCGCGGCGCGGGCCGGCCTTGCGCGCGGTCCAGGCGCCGTGGGCAATGATGGCGGCCAGGATCAGGCCTCCAAGGATGGCGAGCATCGTGGTCAGCGTCATACCGCCTCCGCCATCGAGAGCGCCTTGTCCATGTCCACCGCGACGATGCGCGAGACGCCCTGCTCCTGCATCGTCACCCCAATCAGTTGTTCAGCCATTTCCATTGCAATCTTGTTGTGCGAGATGAAGAGGAACTGGGTTCCGCTGCTCATCTGGGCCACCAGCTTGGCATAGCGTTCAGTATTGGCATCGTCCAGCGGCGCATCGACCTCGTCGAGCAGGCAAAACGGTGCCGGGTTGAGCTGGAAGATCGCGAACACGAGCGCGATTGCGGTCAGCGCCTTCTCGCCGCCCGACAGCAGGTGGATGGTCGAGTTTTTCTTGCCCGGCGGCTGCGCCATCACCTGGATGCCGGCGTCGAGGATCTCGTCGCCGGTCATTACGAGTCGCGCCTGGCCGCCGCCGAACAACACCGGAAACATGCGGCCGAAGTGCTCGTTGACCTGCGCAAAGGTCGCGCCGAGCAAATCACGGGTTTCCAGGTCGATCTTGTGGATCGCGTCTTCCAAGGTCTTCATCGCCGACATCAGGTCGGCGTTCTGCGCGTCGAGGAAGGTCTTGCGCTCGCGAGCCGCCGTCAGCTCGTCCAGTGCGGCCAGATTGACAGCACCCAGCGCCGCGATATCGCGGTTGATCCGGTCGATCTCGCCTTGGAGGCCGTAGAGCTTGACCTGCCCCTCCTCGATGCTGCGGGCCAGCGCCTCCAGATCCACAGCCGCCGCAAGCAACTGCTCCATGTACTGCGCCCCGCCCAGCGCCGCCGCCTGCTCTTCGAGCTGCAGCTTGGTCAGTCGCTCGCGCAAGGGATCGAGGCTGCGCTCGAATTCCAGTCGCTGCTCGTCGGCGCGCTTCAGGCGCTGGGTCAGGTCGTCGTAGCCGCTGCGTACAGCGGCCAACTCCTTCTCCCGCTCGAGCTTGATCGCCAGCGCGTCCTGCAGACCGGCCTGGGCGGCCGCGTCGTTGAGCGTGTCCAGCTCACCTTGCAAGCTGGCGGCAGACTGGGTGTTGACGAGCACCTGCTGCTGCGCCGTCTCAATGCTGCGCTGCAGCTCGCCGCGGCGTGAAGCCAGGGTGCGGGCGCTGAACTGTGCTTCCTGGGCACGGCGCTCAAGGCCGCGCAGTTGCTCGCGAGCCTCGGCGAGCTTGCGTTCTGCGGTAATGACGGCATCGTCGAGCTCGGCATGGCGTTCTTGCGTGGTCGCCAGCTGCATATCCAGCTCCTCGAAGCGGGCCTCGCCGGTGATGCGGCGTTCCTGCAGCTCCTCGGACTGAGCGTCGATCTCGGACAGCTCGTCTTCCAGTTGGCTGCGCCGGCTGCTGGCGGCCTCGGCCTGCTGCGACAGACGCAGCAGCTCGACATGTAGCTGGTGAGCGCGTGTCTGGGTTTCGCTGGCCTCGCGGCGCAGCCCGAGCAGGCGCTGGGAGGCCTCGGTATAGCCGGCCTCGGCTCGCACCAATTGGCTCTTCGATTCCTCTGCGATCAGCTGTTGTGCGCGAAGTTCCAGCACCAGATGCTCGATCTCCTGTGCCCGCGCTAGCATGCCGGCCTGTTCGGAATCTGGCGCGTAGAAGCTGACCGCGAACTGGCTGACCGCATGGCCGGCTGCCGTCATGATGACCTCCCCGTGGGCCAGCCTGTCGCGCTTGGTCAGGGCCTCGTCTAGCGAGTCGGCGATATACACGCCTTCGAGCCAGTCATTCAACAACGCTTTCAGCCCCACATCGTCGAGCCGCAACAGATCGCTGAGGCGTGCCAGCGTTTCATGCGTGTTGACGATGCTTGCGGTGGGCGGGGAATAAAAAGCCAGCCGGGCCGGCGGCGCATCGGCCGCGAAGGCACGTACCATCTCCAGGCGGCCCACCGAGAGGGCGCCCAGGCGTTCGCGCAGCGCCGCTTCGAGCGCGTTTTCCCAGCCGGGCTTGATGTGCAGCCGGGTCCACAGGCCTTGCAGGCCGTCTAGCCCGTGCCGAGCCAGCCAGGGCTTGAGCTTGCCCTCAGTCTGGACCTTTTCCTGCAACGCCCGCAAGGCATCGAGACGGGCCGACAGGTCGGACTGGCGCGACTGCTGGGCATTGGCATCGGCCTGGGCCTGGCTGCGCAGCTCGTCCAGACGAGGTGCCTGATCCTGCAGCTCATGCAAGCGTGCATCGGCCAGGTCGCGGGCCTCGTCGGCAGCTTCGCTCTGACGCTTTAGATCGGCGAGCGCTTGAGCGTCAGGCGCGGCCAGACCTTGGCGCTCGGTGGCCAAGCGCTCGCGGCGGCCGCGCAACTGGCGCGACTGCTCGTCAATGCTGCGGCTCTCCGCCGCTAGCACCTGGATCTGCTGCTGCACCTGGACAACGATCGTGCGTTGTTCATTGGCCTTGACTTGCGCCGAGCGCACCGCGTCCTCGGCGTTGGGCAGATTGCCGCCCTGCTCCTCGGCCTGGGCGGTCAGGATCTCGCTCTGTTCCTCGGCCGCCGCGATCTGCTCGGCGATCGTCTCGAGCTCGGCTTGGGCCTGCTCGGAGCGCTCCTGCCATTGTTGGTTTTGCGCCTGCAGCTCGGCCAAGCGCGACTCGACGCGCGTGCGGCCTTCAACAACATAGCGGATGCGCTCCTCCAGCCGGCTGACCTCCAATTGAGCTTCGGCCATCCGTCCCTGCGAGGCATGCAGCTCGTCGCCGGCCGCGTAGTGGGCCTGGCGTACCGTCTCCAGCTCGGCCTCGACCTGGCGCAGCTCGGCGACACGCGACTCCAGCGCATTGACAGCTTCCAAATGCTCGGTCTTGACACGGGCCTGCTCGCCGGTGGCGTCACGGTGCTTCAGAAACCAGAGCTGGTGCAACTTCAGTGTGCCGCTGTCCTGCAGGCCGCGATAGCTGGCGGCGACCTCAGCCTGTTTTTCCAGCTTGTCAAGATTGTTGTTGAGCTCCCGCAGGATGTCATCGACCCGGGTCAGGTTCTCGCGCGTGTCCTTGAGCCGGTTCTCGGTTTCGCGGCGACGTTCCTTGTACTTGGAGACGCCTGCGGCTTCCTCCAGGAACATGCGCATCTCTTCGGGCTTGCTCTCGATGATGCGGGAGATCGTGCCTTGGCCGATGATGGCGTAGGCGCGCGGCCCTAAGCCGGTGCCGAGGAACACGTCCTGCACATCGCGGCGGCGCACCGGCTGGTTGTTAATGAAGTAGCTGCTGGTCCCGTCGCGCGTCAGCACGCGCTTGACAGCGATCTCGGCGAACTGGTTCCACTGGCCGCCCGCGCGCGCATCCTCGTTGCTGAACACCAGTTCGACGCTGGCGCGGCTGGCGGGCTTGCGATTTCCCGAGCCATTGAAGATCACATCCTGCATCGACTCGCCGCGCAGCTCGCTGGCTTTGCTCTCGCCCAGCACCCAGCGCACGGCATCCATGATGTTGGACTTGCCGCAGCCGTTAGGTCCGACCACGCCTACCAGCTGGCCGGGCAACTGGAAGACGGTCGGCTCTGCAAAGGACTTAAAGCCCGAGAGCTTGATCGAATTCAGGCGCATGGATGCGGGGCTAAACCATTGATTTATTTACAGAAAAGCCCCTTCGTCGGGGCTTCTGGCAGGGTCGGATGATACCATTCGCCCCTTCCTCTTTTCACTGCGTTCCTGGGCCTCGGCCCGGGCACGCTGCATCGATTCATTCCATGGCCAAGACCACCACCGCCGCCGCCAAGCCGGCCCGCAAGACTGCCGTCAAGACTGCCGCGCCCAAGCAGCGTGCGATGCCGCCGAACCCGCCCTCGGCCCCCAGCAAGGAACTGCATGTGTTCCCGAACCCGGCGCCGCAGCGCGACTACGTGATCCAGTTTCAGGTGCCGGAGTTCACCTGCCACTGCCCGCTGACTGGCCAGCCCGACTTTGCGCACTTCACGATCGATATGATCGCCGACAAGCTCTGCGTCGAGTTGAAGAGCCTCAAGATGTACTTTTGGAGCTACCGCCACGAAGGCGCGTTCCACGAGAAGGTGACGAACACCATCATGGAGGACATCATCAAGGTCACTGACCCGCGCTTCATTCGCATCACGGCCAAGTGGTACGTGCGCGGCGGCATCTACACCAATGTGGTTACTGAGCACCGCAAAAAGGGCTGGAAGCCGGCGCCCCGCGTCGACCTGCCCGCACACGGCTTCGAGTCCGGCCTGCTGCGCTGAGTCTGTCTGCTTGAGCTTCGCGACCAGCTCGGCCAATCTATCCGTCGCTGTGACGGTGCGGCGCAGCCGCATTGACGGCTATGGTGTGTTCGCCACCGATGCGGTGTTGGCGGCCGTGCGCATCGGTGCGCTGACCGGCGAGCCTGTCACAGTGGCCGAGGGCCGGCGCCGGGTGGTCGGGCGGCAACGCATCATGCTGGTGGAGATCAGCGACAGCCGTGCGATCGACGCGACCCGGTCCGAAGACGCGCTGCGCTTCACCAACCATAGCTGCCGCCCGAACGCCCAGATCAGTCTGGCGCAAGGCAGCATCGAGTTCGTGGCGCTTCGCGATATCGCCCCCGGCGAAGAGATCACCGTTGACTACGGCGCCACCCATCACGAAGGCCGGCTGGCCTGCCGCTGCGCCCAGAGCGGCTGCCTGGGCTGGCTATGATCCGCACCAACATGCACAACCCTTTGCTGGACAAGCTCCATCCCTACCCCTTCGAGCGCCTGCGTGCGCTGATGAAGGGCATCACGCCCAACCCGGCCTACCGCGCCATCAGCCTGGGCATCGGTGAGCCCAAGCACCCGGCCCCAAAACTGATCGAGGAGGCCTTGATGGCCAGCCTCAAGGGCCTGTCCGGCTACCCGGCTACCGCTGGCGAGCCGGCGCTGCGCGAAGCCCTTTGTGCCTGGATCCGGCGCCGCTACGCGCTGAGCCTGGATCCGGCCAGCCAGGTGCTGCCGGTCAACGGTTCGCGCGAGGCCCTGTTTGCGCTGGCGCAGACCGTGATCGACCCGACGCGCCCCGGTGCCACCGTCGTGTGCCCGAATCCCTTCTATCAGATCTACGAGGGCGCGGCGCTGTTGGCCGGCGCGCAGACCGCCTTCGCAAATAGCGACCCGGCCCGAAATTTCGCCGCCAGCTGGGCCGAGATCGACGCTGCGACTTGGGCCCGTACCCAGCTGCTCTATGTCTGCTCGCCTGGTAATCCTACCGGTGCGGTGATGCCGCTGGACGAGTGGCGTATGCTGTTCGAGCTGAGCGACAAGCACGGCTTTGTGATTGCGTCCGACGAGTGCTATTCAGAGATCTATTTCCGTGATGAGGCGCCGCTCGGCGGCCTGGAGGCAGCGGTCAAGCTGGGTCGCAGCGACTTCCGCAATCTGATCGCCTTCACCAGCCTGTCCAAGCGCTCAAACGTCCCGGGAATGCGCTCGGGCTTCGTGGCCGGCGACGCCGCCATCATCAAGAAGTTTCTGCTCTATCGCACCTATCACGGCAGCGCGATGAGCCCCATCGTCCAGGCCGCCAGCATCGCTGCCTGGAACGACGAGGCCCATGTGGTCGCGAACCGTGAGCAGTACCGCGCCAAGTTCGCGCAGGTGACGACCATCCTGTCGGCCGTGCTGGACGTGGCCCTGCCTGACGCAGGCTTTTATCTGTGGGCGGCCGTCCCTGGCGGTGACGACATCGGATTCGCCCAGCAACTGCTGGCTCAATACAATGTTGCGGTGCTGCCCGGCAGCTTGCTGGCCCGCGAGGCCCACGGTGTCAATCCCGGCGCTGGCCGCATCCGCATGGCCCTGGTGGCCGAAGTATCAGAATGCGTTGAAGCCGCTCAGCGCATCGCCGAATTCACATCTCTCTTCAAGCAATCGCTCTGAACAAAATGACGCAACTGCAGACCACCATCGAACAGGCCTGGGAAGACCGCGCCTCCCTGAACACCGGCAGCACTGGCGCTGTGCGCGAGGCCGTCGAACATGTGATCGCCGAACTGGACGCGGGTCGCCTGCGCGTGGCCGAGCGCCAGGCCGTGGGCCAGTGGACTGTGCACCAGTGGGTCAAGAAAGCCGTGCTGCTGTCCTTCCGTCTGAACGATAACCAGCTGATGGGTGATGGCGCCCTGACCTTCTTCGACAAGGTACCCAGCAAATACGGCCAGATGGACGAGGCCGCCATCCGTGCCACGGGTGTGCGCGTCGTGCCACCGGCCGTCGCGCGCCGCGGCAGCTTCCAGGCTAAGAATGTGATCCTGATGCCCAGCTACGTGAACATCGGCGCTTATGTCGATGAAGGCACGATGGTGGATACCTGGGCCACCGTCGGCTCCTGCGCCCAGATCGGCAAGAACGTGCACCTGAGCGGCGGCGTCGGCATCGGCGGCGTGCTGGAGCCGTTGCAGGCCAATCCGACCATCATTGAGGACAACTGCTTCATCGGCGCCCGCTCTGAGGTGGTCGAGGGCGTGATCGTCGAGGAGAACTCGGTGATCTCGATGGGCGTCTACATCGGCCAGAGCACACCGATCTATGACCGCGAGACCGATACGGTGTCCTATGGTCGTGTGCCGGCCGGCTCGGTCGTGATCAGCGGCTCGCTGCCAAAGAATGACGGCAAGTACAGCCTGTACGCCGCCATCATCGTTAAGAAGGTCGACGCCGGCACCCGCGCCAAGACCAGCATCAACGATCTGCTGCGCGCCTGATCGGGCGACTACGGGGAGCACCGGCATGAGTGGAAACATGGAACGCATCCTCAGGCTGATGGCCGAGAAGGGTGCGTCCGACGCCTATCTCTCGGCCAATATGCCGGTGCTGATCCGCATTAACGGCCAGATATTGCAGCTGTCCGACCAGCTGCTGACGCCCTCGCAGCCGCGCCAGCTGATTGCCGAGGTGGTGGACGCGAACCAGCTCGGCGAGCTCGACGCCACCGGTGAGCTGAATATGGCGGTGGCGATCTCCAAAGTTGGTAGCTTCCGACTCTCCGGCTTTCGCCAGCGTGGCTCGATCGCGGCGGTGTTTCGTCACATCCCGCACGATATCCCCACCCTGGACAGTCTGAACCTGCCGCCCATTCTCGGCAAGCTCATCCAGGAAAAACGCGGTCTCATCCTGATGGTGGGCGCCACCGGCACTGGCAAGAGCACCACGCTGGCTGCGATGCTGGAACAGCGCAACCAGAACATGTCCGGCCATATTCTCACCATCGAGGACCCGCTGGAGTATTTGTTCACCAACAAGCGCTCCGTGGTCAATCAGCGCGAGGTTGGTCGCGACACCGCCTCGCTACAGATCGCGCTGAAGAACGCGCTGCGCCAGTCGCCTGACTGCATCCTTATCGGCGAGATTCGTGACCGCGAAACGATGACGGCGGCGATCTCCTATGCGCTGTCCGGCCATCTGGTGGTGGCGACTCTGCACGGCAACAACAGCTATCACGCGCTAAACCGCATCCTGTCCTTCTATACGCCGGAGTCACGTCCGGCCCTGCTGAACGATTTGGGTGCTGGTCTGAAGGCCGTGGTCTCGCAGCGCTTGGTGCGCGCGGCGGCTGGCGGCCGGGTGCCGGTGACCGAGATTTTGCTGAACACCAAGCTGATCGCAGAGCTGATCGAGCAAGGTGATTTCGGTGCCGTCAAGGAGGCGATGGAAAAGTCCATCGCCGAAGGCTCGCAGACCTTCGAGGAGCATTTCGCCAAGCTGATCAAGGAGGGCACGATCACTCGCGAGGAAGGCCTGGCCTTCGCTGACTCGCCGACCAATCTGCTGTGGCGGCTGCAAAACGATGCCGCCCCTGCCAGCGGCCAGAACGGCAACAAGAAAGAGGAGCCGGCCAGTGACCACGCCAGCTTCACAGAAATCACCCTGGATGTGCGTACCGAATGAGCTCCACACTTGCCCTTCTTGAGGCCCTGATCGCCCGGCCCTCGGTCACTCCCGCTGATGCGGGTTGCCAGGCGCTGATCGCCGAACGCCTGAGCGCCTGCGGCTTCGAGATCGAACGCATGGACAGCGGGCCAGACAACGCGCGGGTCAGTAATTTGTGGGCGCTGCGGCGCGGCGCGGCCGCGGACGGTCCGGTCCTGATGTTTGCCGGCCATACGGATGTGGTGCCGCCCGGATCGCTGGCCGCCTGGACCAGCGACCCCTTCGTTCCCAGCTACCGCGAGGGCCGCATTTATGGCCGCGGCGCAGCCGATATGAAGGGCTCTGTGGCGGCTATGGTGGTGGCGGCCGAAGAGTTTGTCGCGGCGCATGCCGGTCACCAGGGCAGCGTCGCCTTCTTGTTGACTAGCGACGAAGAAGGACCGGCGACCGATGGCACGGTGGTCTGCTGCGAGTTGCTGAAAGCGCGGGGCCAGAGACTGGACTATTGCATCGTCGGCGAGCCGACCTCGGTCGAGACCCTGGGCGACATGATCAAGAACGGCCGCCGTGGCACGCTCAGCGGCAAGCTCAAGGTCAAGGGCGTGCAAGGCCATGTGGCCTACCCCCATCTGGCCCGCAACCCGGTGCACCAGGCTGCGCCTGCGCTGGCCGAACTGGCGGCCACCGAATGGGATCGCGGCAACGCCTATTTCCCGGCCACCACCTTCCAAATCTCGAACATCAACGCAGGCACCGGCGCAACCAATGTGATCCCGGGCGAACTGGTGATTGACTTCAATTTTCGGTTCTCCA
Organism: Paucibacter sp. PLA-PC-4; assembly: GCF_026241155.1. Classification (GTDB taxonomy): domain Bacteria; phylum Pseudomonadota; class Gammaproteobacteria; order Burkholderiales; family Burkholderiaceae_C; genus Roseateles_E. The sequence goes on along the minus strand of NZ_JAPFGP010000004.1, from coordinate 77,143 downwards.
CCGAGTCGACTCCCGAGGGTCTGAAGTCCAAGGTACACGCCCTGCTGGACCGTCATGGGCTGGAGTATTCGCTGAGCTGGACTTTGGGCGGCGAGCCCTTTTTGACGCCGGTGGGCAATCTCAGCGAGGCGCTGCGTGCGGCCATCCGCAGCGAGACCGGTCTGGAGCCGCAGCTATCCACCACCGGCGGTACCTCTGACGGGCGCTTCATCGCCAAGATCTGCCCCCAGGTGCTGGAGTTCGGCCCCATCAACGCGAGCATCCACAAGATCGACGAGTATGTGCCGGCCGATTGTGTTGAGCCGCTGAAGAATGTCTACCGACGCACGCTGGAGAACCTGCTGCTGTGAACCTGATCGCCTGTATCGAGGCCCAAGCCGCCCGCCTGACCGAGGCGGGCGTTTCTTTTGGGCATGGCACAAACAATGCCTTTGACGAAGCCGCCTGGCTGTGCCTGTGGCGCCTGAGCCTTCCGCTGGACTCTTTGGACGAGCACGCCGAGCAAGACCTGAGCCCGGCGCAGCTCGGCGAGATCGAAACCCTGGTGACCGAGCGCATCGCCAGCCGCCAGCCGGCCGCCTACCTGACCCGCGAAGCCTGGCTGCAGGGCGTACCTTTCTACGTTGACGAGCGTGCAATCGTGCCGCGCAGCTTTATCGCTGAGCTGATCGCTGATGCCAGCATCGATGCCTGGCTGTCGGACCGGACGACGCGAGTGCTGGACCTGTGCACCGGCAACGGCAGCCTGGCGGTGCTGGCCGCGATGGCCTGGCCGGAGGTGAGCGTGGATGCGATCGATCTGAGCAACGAGGCGCTGGAAGTTGCCCGCATCAACGTCGATAGGCACGGCTTGCAGGAGCGCATCCGATTGCTGCAGGGCGATGGTTTGAAACCGGCCGATGGCGTCTACGACCTGATCCTGTGTAACCCGCCTTACGTCAACAGCGCCTCGATGGCCAAGCTGCCCGCCGAGTACCGTGCCGAGCCCGCGCTGGCGCTGGCGGGCGGCGCCGACGGCATGGACTTTGTGCGTCAGCTGCTGGCTGATGCCTGTGGCCACCTGAGCAAGCACGGCGTGCTGGTGCTGGAGATCGGCAACGAGCGCGAGTTTTTTGAAGCGGCATTCCCGCAACTGGAAGTGGCCTGGATGGAGACATCGGCCGGAGAAGAGCAAGTGTTGTTGATTACCCAAGAAGCATTGACCCAAGGCCTGTCCGCATCATGATCACGCTGCGTAACATCACGCTGCGTCGCGGCACCAAGATCGTTCTCGATGACGCCAGCGTCACCCTGCAGCCGGGCGAAAAAATCGGCCTGGTCGGCCGCAACGGCGCCGGCAAGTCCAGCCTGTTTGCGCTGCTGACCGACCGCCTGCAAAGCGACAAGGGCGAGGTCGACATTCCGCGCCAATGGGCCGTCGGCGAGGTCGCCCAGAACATGCCCGAGACCGAGATGCCGGCCACCGACTATGTGCTGGAAGGCGACATCCGCCTGATGGCGGCACGCCAGGCTTTGGCCGAAGCGGAAGCGGCCGAGGACGGCCACGCGATGGCCGATGCCCATGCCTTGCTGATGGATGCCGGTGCTTTCGATGCCAAGCCGCGCGCGCAAGCCCTGTTGATGGGCCTGGGCTTCAAGGGCGAACAGGTCGACGCGCCTGTCAACAGCTTCTCGGGCGGCTGGCGCATGCGCTTGCAGCTGGCGCGGGCGCTGATGTGCCCTGCCGATCTGATGCTGCTGGATGAGCCGACCAACCACCTGGATCTGGACGCACTGGTCTGGCTGGAGGCCTGGTTGCAGCGCTACGAAGGCACGCTGATCATCATCAGCCATGACCGCGAGTTCCTAGATGCTATTACCAAGGTGACCCTGCATCTGGATGAGGCCAAGCTGATGCGTTACGGCGGCAACTACACGGCCTTCGAGTCGATGCGGGCTGAGCGTATGGTTTTGCAGCAGGCCGCTTTCGGCAAGCAGCAGGACCGCATCGCACACCTGCAGAAGTTCATCGACCGCTTCAAAGCCAAGGCCAGCAAGGCCAAGCAGGCGCAAAGCCGGGTTAAGGCGCTGGAGCGCATGGAGAAGCTGGCGCCGGTGCTGGCTTCGGCCGATTTCAGCTTCGAGTTCCGCGAGCCGGTCAGTCTGCCCAACCCGATGCTGATGTTCGACGAGGTGGCCTGTGGTTACGAGGTTGAGGGCGTCGAGAACATTATCGTGCGCGGCATCAACCGCTCCGTGCTGGCCGGCCAGCGCATAGGCATTCTGGGAGCCAACGGCCAGGGCAAGTCCACGGTGGTGAAGACGGTGGCGCGCATGCAGCGTGCGATGGGCGGCAAGATCACCGAGGGCAAGGGCCTGTCGATCGGCTACTTCGCGCAGCAGGAAATGGACGTGTTGCGGCCCGAAGAGGGTCCGCTGTCGCACATGATCCGCTTGGCCAAGGAGGTGAGTCCCGGCGCGCGTGAGCAAGAGCTGCGTGACTTCCTGGGCCAGTTCCGCTTTGTCGGCGAAATGGTCAACCAACAGGTCGGCAGCCTGTCAGGCGGTGAGAAGGCGCGGCTGGTGCTCGCCATGCTGGTCTGGCAGCGCCCAAACTTGCTACTGCTGGACGAGCCAACCAACCATCTGGACCTGAACACCCGCGAGGCGCTGTCGATGGCGCTCAACGAGTTCGAGGGCACGGTGATGCTGGTCAGCCATGACCGCGCCCTGCTGCGCGAGGTCTGCGACGAGTTCTGGCTCGTCAGCAAGGGCGTGGTCGGCCCGTTTGACGGTGACTTGGACGACTACCAGAAGTGGCTGCTGGATCAGTCCAAAGAGGCCGCCAAAGCTGCCAAAGAGGCCGCCAAGAAGGCCGCAAAGCTGCCCGCTGCCGCAGCGCCTGCTCCGGTGGTCACGGCTGCCCCCGCGCCCGCGAGCGTCGCTGCTCGCGAGGACCGCAAGGCCAGTGGCCAGGCTCGCCAGCGCCTGGCCGAGCAGACCAAACCAATGCGCAAGGAAATGGAAGGCATCGACGCCAAGCTCAATCAACTGGCCGATGAGCGCAGTGCGCTGGAAGCCCAGCTGGCTGCCGGCAGCTCCACGCCGGTCCAGATCGCCGAACTAGGCAAGCGGTTGAAAGCCATCCATGATGAATTGGAGGCTGCGGAGCTGCGCTGGCTGGAACTGAGCGCGCAGGTCGACGCGATTCAGGCCGCCGCTTGAGTCTTCTACCCTGTCAGCGCGCAACCAGTACGGCCGCGATCGCCAGCGCCGCCGGCAAGGCCTGCACGAAAAGGATCTTCTTGCCGACGGTGGCCGCGCCATAGACGCCCGCAACCACGACGCAGCCCAGGAAGAAGAGCTGGTTCGCGGTGTTGCCGCTCGCCAGACCCCAGAGCAGGCCCGCACTCAGAAAGCCGTTGTAGAGACCCTGGTTGGCGGCCAGGGTCTTGCTCGCCTCAGCGAATTCGGGTGTCAGTCTGAAGACCTTGCGGCCCAGCGGTTTGGTCCAGTAGAACATCTCCAGCACCAGAAAATACAGATGCAGGGCGGCCACCAGGGCCACTAGCAGGTTCGCTATCAACGTCATCTCGTCTCCCTAACTTGAATAACCATTTAAGTTGTGTGCAATTTAATTGCAGAATACATTATCACCCATGCCACGCAACAAGACCACCGCAGCACCGAGCAAGGCCGAGCAATGGCTGCAGCTGGACCAGCAGCTGTGCTTCGCGCTGTACGCCAGCTCGCTGGCCATGACCAAGCTCTACAAGCCCCTGCTGGAGCCCTTGGGCCTGACCTACCCCCAATACCTGGTGATGTTGGTGCTTTGGGAAGCGGACGGCATCAGCGTTTCCACCCTGGGCCAGCGGCTCTCGTTGGACTCCGGCACCCTGACTCCCTTGCTCAAACGTCTAGAGGCCGGCGCATTGATCAACCGCCGCCGCGCCCAGGACGACGAGCGCCGCGTCGATATCTTCCTCAGCGATGCCGGCCGCGCACTGAAAGCCCAGGCCGTGGGCATTCCGCCCCAGCTCGCCTGCGCCAGCGCCTGCTCGCTCGATGAGCTCGTCTCCCTGACCCGACGCCTGCATGAGCTGCGCAAGCAGCTCTCCGGCGCCAACCTTTCTTCGCTCAACCACCACTCCTTATAGGAACACGCACCATGGCACTCGATAAAGTTCTCTACACCGCCACCGCCACCGCCACCGGCGGTCGTGAAGGCAAGGCTTCCTCGTCCGACGGCGCACTGAGCGTTACGCTGAGCACGCCGAAGGAACTGGGCGGCGCCGGCGGTTCGGGCACCAACCCTGAACAGATGTTCGCTGCCGGCTACTCGGCCTGTTTCATCGGCGCGATGAAGGCCGTGGCCGGCAAGATCAAGATCGCTGTGCCGGCCGATGTGTCCATCACCTCTGAAGTGGGCATTGGCCCAATTCCCGCCGGCTTCGGCATCCAGGTCGCCATGAAGATCAGCCTGCCGGGTCTGGAGCGCAGCCAGGCCGAAGCCTTGGTGGCCGCCGCCCACCAGGTCTGCCCATACTCCAATGCAACGCGCGGCAACATCGACGTGAGCCTGACCATCGTCTAATCACCTTGTTCGTTTCAAGCGGGGGCCACGGCCCCCGTTGCCGTTCTCAGGCGAGCAATTCAAGCAAAAGCTCGATACGCGCCTTGACCGGGCTCAGCGCGCCGGCGCTGGGCAGGGACGCAGCCGCTGGCGTGACTGGACCAGCATCGCAGCGGGTACTGCGCACAATCTTGACTCCCTGCTGCTGGGCGCTTCGCAAGCTCTGCTCCAGCGCGACCGATAGCGTGCCATTGCCGGTGCCGGCCACCACCAGACCATCGACGCCCTGGGCCAGCAAGGCCTGCACGACAGCAGCATCGGCGCCCACGTGGTTCAGGACGATCTGCACGCGTGGCCAGGCCGCAGGGGGCTTGCCAATACGCGACAAACCGACGCCACCCTGCGCATCCGGCCACGCGCCTAAGGGCCGCAGCACCCCCTCTTCCACGACAGCGACCAAGCCCCCGTCGCTCGAAGCAAAGGCATCGACCTTGTAGCTGTGTACCTTGCGGATTTGCTCGGCCCCATGAACGCCACCCGCAAACACGGTGAGTACGCCTTGCGAGCGTTCATCACTTGCAACGCTGACGGCATCGAGCAGGTTCTGCGGCCCATCCGTCTGCAGGGCCGTTGCCGGTCGCATCGCAGCCGTCAACACCACGGGTTTGCGCGGCGCCAGCACGCGGTGGAGGAAATATGCCGTCTCTTCCAACGTATCGGTGCCATGGGTGATCACGATCCCGGCCACATCGTCACGCGCGAGATGGTGGGCCACGCGCTCGGCCAGCCGCTGCCAGGTGGTGAAATCCATGTCCTTGCTGTCGATCTGGGCCACTTGCTCGGCCTCTAGTGCCCGCTGCGCCAGCGGCGGCACCGCCAACACCAGATCTTCTACGCCCAGTTGGGCGGCTTTGTAGCCGACGTTGTCGGAGGCCGTGCCAGCCTGGCCAGCAATCGTGCCGCCGGTGCCCAGGATCACGATAAGAGGCTTGTTCTTGCTAACCACAGTCACTTCCTGGATGAATGAACAGTTACTGGATATATACTCAGGCGCATCTTTCCCAGATGTCTGCGAGCCCAGCATGGACGATATCAGCCCCAGTCTTTCCACCGTTAAATTAACGGCACGCCAGCAGCAGATCCTTGACTTAGTGCGTCAGGCTATCGAGCAGACCGGTGCGCCGCCGACCCGTGCCGAGATCGCCAACGAGCTGGGTTTCCGCTCAGCCAATGCTGCCGAGGAGCATCTGCAGGCATTGGCGCGTAAGGGCGTGATCGAGTTGGTCGGAGGAACCTCGCGCGGCATCCGACTGAAGTCGGACACCTTGAAAGCCTTGCACCAGGAGCGCCGCGCACGTGAGGACTTCCAGTTTTCGCTGCCCATTCCGAATCTGTCTCAACTCACCCTCCCCCTTGTCGGGCGCGTCGCGGCCGGCCACCCCATCCTTGCGCAGGAGCATATCGAACAGAGCTACACCGTCGAGAGCAGCATGTTCGCGCGCCGCCCCGATTTCCTTCTGAAGGTGCGCGGCATGAGCATGAAGGACATTGGCATCATGGACGGGGATCTACTGGCGGTGCAAAAGGCCAGTGAAGCCAAGAATGGCCAGATTGTCGTCGCGCGACTGGGTGATGAGGTCACGGTCAAACGCTTCAAACGCAGCCGCAGCGGTGGCATTGAGTTGCTGGCGGAAAACCCAGACTTCGAACCCATCTTGGTCGCAGCCGGGGATGAGAGTTTCGCACTGGAAGGTTTGGCCGTAGGTTTGATCCGCGGGCAGATAGCCTTCTGATACTTCGCGCGCGATGGAGTTTGCAGGGACGATGACTCTGCAAACAGTTGGTATATCTCAGCGAACAAGAAAAAACCCTGGAGGCTTACGCTTCCAGGGTTTCAAATGTTGGCGGAGTGGACGGGACTCGAACCCGCGACCCCCGGCGTGACAGGCCGGTATTCTAACCAACTGAACTACCACTCCAGATAATCTTGCGACTATCGAATAAGTTCTGTAGTTGCTTGCAGCAAACGCTGTAAGAACTACCAAGCCTTATTAAACTTGGCGTCCCCTAGGGGATTCGAACCCCTGTAGTCACCGTGAAAGGGTGGTGTCCTAGGCCTCTAGACGAAGGGGACTAAACCTTCTAATTACTTCTTCTACTTCGCTGCCCGAGTCGCGCGCCACCGCCACACTAAGGTGACTTGGTGGAGGTAAGCGGGATCGAACCGCTGACCTCTTGCATGCCATGCAAGCGCTCTCCCAGCTGAGCTATACCCCCAAAATCCGGGCGACGCGCTCATCGAGCAGTAATCTCTCTCAAAATACAAGCGGCCAACTTAATGGCCGCTTACCGATAAAAATCGGGCAAACCTTGGCGGAGTGGACGGGACTCGAACCCGCGACCCCCGGCGTGACAGGCCGGTATTCTAACCAACTGAACTACCACTCCGCAGTGGGATAATTTCACAACTGCTGCATTATACATTATATATCGCAGCAGCTATCAAGTTTATCAAACTTGGCGTCCCCTAGGGGATTCGAACCCCTGTAGTCACCGTGAAAGGGTGGTGTCCTAGGCCTCTAGACGAAGGGGACTAAACCTTCTTAATACTACTTCCTCATACTTGAACTGCGCGCCAACCAAATACCCAGATGCCTGAACATTTGGTGGAGGTAAGCGGGATCGAACCGCTGACCTCTTGCATGCCATGCAAGCGCTCTCCCAGCTGAGCTATACCCCCTCAGATCATGCAAACGGCTTCGATTACTCTTCGCTGCTTGCTGTTCTTTGTGTATCGCGCTGTTCAAGCGAGACATAGAGTATAGAACGATTTTTATGCGCAGCGCAAGCGTTCGACCACATTTTCTTTATCGAACAGTTCCAGCACGGCGTCGAGTGACGGAGTTTGTGCACGACCACACACCAGCACGCGAACCGGTATCGCCAATTGCGGCATCTTCAGGCTGTGGGCCGTGATGGTTTCCTTGATCGCAGCCTGGATGCCAGTCTTGTTCCACTCGGCATCGACGAGCTTGGCGGCTAATGTTGCGAGCGCGGGCTTCACCGCGTCGCTGACATGGCCGGCCAGATCCTCGGCAGTGGGCTGCGCCGGCGCAAAATACATGGCTAGCCAATCCGCCAGCACCACAGTGGTCGCGCAGCGATCCTTGAACAGCGCGCACATGGCCGGCAGCCGGCCGAGATCGGCGCTGATCCCGCGCTTGGCAAGTTGCGCCGCGACGAGGGCCGACAGACGCGTGTCGTCAGCCTGCTTGATGTAGTGGCTGTTGACCCACTCCAGTTTCGCCGGATCCCATTGCGCCGGGCTCTTGGAGAGGTGCGAACCGTCGAACCAGCTGACGAGCTGTTCGCGCGAGAACAGCTCGTCATCGCCGTGGCTCCAGCCCAGGCGCGACAGATAGTTCAGCATCGCCTCGGGCAGATAGCCGTTCTCTTCATAGGCGGTGACGCTGACTGCACCGCGGCGCTTGCTCAGCTTCTGGCCATCGTCGCCAAGGATCACCGGCACATGACCAAAGGCAGGCAGCGGCGCGCCCAGCGCGTTGAAGATATTGATCTGCCAGGGCGTGTTGTTGACATGCTCGTCGCCACGGAACACATGGCTGATCTTCATGTCCCAGTCGTCGATGACCACGGCGAAGTTGTAGGTCGGCACGCCATCCGTGCGCTGAATGATCAGATCGTCGATCTCACGGTTGTTGATCGTGATCGTGCCCTTGCACAAATCAACCCAACTCACGTCTCCGTCGATAGGGTTCTTGAAACGCACAACCGGCTTGACGCCCTCGGGAACGGCGGGTAAAACTTTCCCGGCTTCCGGACGCCAGGTGCCGTCGTAGCGGCGCTTCTCGCCGCGCGCTTCCTGCCCGGCCTTCATCGCATCTAGCTCCTGGGGCGTGCAGTAGCAGCGGTAGGCGGTGCCGGCGGCGATCATCTGCTCAATCACCTCGTTGTAGCGCGCCAGGCGCTGCATCTGGTAGATCGGGCCCTCGTCATATTCGAGCCCCAGCCACTGCATCGCGGCCAGAATCTGGTCCACCGAATCCTGGGTCGAGCGCGCGACATCGGTGTCTTCGATGCGCAGCACGAACTGGCCCCCGTGGTGACGGGCATAGGCCCAGGAGAACAGCGCCGTGCGGGCGGTACCCAGGTGCAGAAAGCCGGTCGGCGAAGGAGCAATTCGCGTACGTACAGGGGTGGTAATTGGTGTCATGTCGAGATCAGGTGTCCATCGTCTTCGGGATCGGTACTCAGCTCAGCTCTGCTCCGTGCCGCTTTGCAAGGCCAGCCGGGTGCGGGCCGGGCCGTCCTCTTCCTCGCCCTGCGACTTGCGCTGCTCCTGCATCGTCGCGAAGTCCTCCGGCGAGACATCGCCGGTGATGTAGCTGCCGTCAAAGCAGGAAGCTTCGAAACCGTTCAAACCTGGCCGCAGTGCCGCGACCACGCGCTTCATTGCATCGACGTCCTGGTAGATCAGTGCATCGGCGCCGATGTACTGGCGGATTTCCTCGATCGATCGGTTGTGCGCGATCAGCTCTTCGCTGGTGGGCATATCGATGCCGTAGACATTCGGGTAGCGCACTGGCGGAGCGGCCGAGGCAAGGTAGACCTTGCGGGCGCCGGCCTCGCGGGCCATCTGGACGATCTCCTTGGAGGTAGTGCCACGCACGATAGAGTCATCGACCAGCAGCACGTTGCGGTTCTTGAACTCCAAGCCAATCGCATTGAGCTTCTGGCGCACCGACTTCTTGCGCGCGCCCTGCCCCGGCATGATAAAGGTGCGGCCGACATAGCGGTTCTTCACAAAGCCCTCGCGATAGGGCTTGCCGATGCGGTGCGCCAGTTGCATCGCCGAAGGCCGGCTCGACTCGGGAATTGGGATCACGACATCGATATCGCTGGGCGGCATCGTGGAGATCAGCCGCTGAGCCAGGGTCTCGCCCATATTCAGCCGGGCCTGGTAGACCGAGATGCCGTCCATCACCGAGTCCGGGCGCGCCAGATAGACGAACTCGAACATGCAAGGGTTCAGGGTCGGGCTGTCGGCACACTGCTGCGTGTGCATCTGGCCGTTCATGTCGATGAAGATCGCCTCGCCCGGCGCCACGTCGCGGATCAATTGGTGGCCGGTGCCCTCCAGCGCGACGCTTTCGCTGGCCACCATGATCTCGCCGTCGGCCGCCTGGCCGAAGCACAAGGGGCGGATCCCGTAGGGGTCACGGAAAGCCAGCAGGCCGTGGCCGGCGATCAGCGCGATCACCGCATACGAACCCTTGATGCGCTTGTGCACCGCCCGCACCGCCTTAAACACTTCCTCGGGCGTCACCGGTAGGTCCCGCGCAGCAAGCTCCAGCTCGTGGGCGACGACGTTGATCAGCACCTCGGTGTCACTCTCGGTGTTGATGTGGCGGCGGTCGATGTCGAACAGTTCCTTCTTCAGCGCGTGCGCATTGGTCAGATTGCCGTTGTGCACCAAAACCAGGCCGAACGGCGCGTTCACATAAAAGGGCTGGGCCTCTTCTTCGCTGTAGGCATTGCCTGCGGTCGGGTAGCGTACCTGGCCCAGGCCGATGGAACCCGGCAACGCCCGCATATTGCGGGTGCGGAACACATCACGCACCATGCCGCGCGCCTTGTGCATGAAGCACTTGTTGCCTTGCATGGTGACGATGCCGGCAGCATCCTGGCCGCGGTGCTGCAGCAGCAGCAAGGCGTCATAGATCAGCTGATTGACCGGCGAGCGAGAAATCACTCCGACGATGCCACACATGGGACTACTTCCTTGTCGTGATAGATCTGAAGCCGCGGCTCAGACCGGGATGAACTTGAGCACTTCGTCCGGCAGCACCGGCGTGAATAGATGCAAAGCGGCCTGCAGCCAGGGCGCCACCTGAGAATCCTGCCAGGGCGCGGAGCGCGCGGCTGGCGTCATGCTGACCAGCACCACCGCCAGCATGCCGATCAGCACGCCGCGCAGCACGCCGAAGCCTCCGCCCAGCACCCGGTCGATGATGCTCAGCGGCGTCGCGTGGATCAGGGCCCGCAGCAGCCGCGCCGACAGCCCCCACAACAGCAGTATCAGCATGAAGGCGAGCACCAGGCTCAGGGCATACAACAAATTCGGAGCCAGCTTGTCTTGCGGCAGCCAGTTCGCAATGAAAGGAGCGAAATATGGGCAGGCGAAGTAGGCCACCACCCAACCCAGGATCGACAGGACTTCGAATACCAGTCCGCGCCACAGGCCTAGCAGCACCGAAACAACCAAGATACCCAGCAGGACCAGATCGACCCAACCCATGGTGCATCAAAGCGTCAACACGGCCGTCGACAAGCCGCCGCCGCGAACCTTGGCTGCTACCTTGTCGGCCTCCTCGCGGCTGCCGAAGGGGCCGACCCGAACCCGGATGCGTTTGCCATCCGCCGTCTCCACGGCCTGCGTATATGTCTTCAAACCCATACGCTCGACTTTCATGCGCGCCTCCTGGGCGGCCTTGCCATCGGCATAGGCACCGACTTGGACGATGAAACGCCCGTCCGTCTTGGTGTCAGTTTTCTTCTCGGCCGGTTTACCTTCCAGCAAGGCCTGCACACGTGCCGACTCCTGCGACTTCGGCTGAGCCGTCTCGACGGGCTTCTTTTCGACAGGTTTCTCAAGCGGCTTGGGCTTGTCTGCCGGCTTTTCGATAGTTCTTTCCACCGGGTCGGGCCTGGGCTCAGTAATCACAGTCGGTGCCTCTGAGGGCGCCTGGGCCACAGGCGTTTCTGCCGCGGCCGGCAAGGACGCAGGCAATGCCGGGGGAATCACCACGGCCGGCATGGCTTCCTTGCGAGGAATATCAATCGGCAGATCGACTGGGATGGGGCGCGGCTGGGTCTCGAAGATCAGCGGGAAGCCAATCACGCCAACGCCCACCAGCAGCGCTGCGCCAATCAGGCGTCGGCGTGCCCTCACCCGCAGCTGCTGCACCACAGTGTCCGAGACCGGTTTTGCCGCGGCTTGATCGGGCGAGCGTTTGAAAAAAGACAGCAAACCCATGAGCTGGAGAGTCGGACAGTGCGTGTTGGAGAGAGTACTCAGGCGCCAGCGGCTGGCTTGCCGGCGGCCAATCGAGGGATACCGTGCTTGAGCACGCCGCCCACGGTGAAGAAGGAACCGAAGACCAGAATTCTATCAGCGGGGTCTGACTCGGCCGCAGCCGCGCTCAGTGCTTGCATGGGGTCCGCATGCCGATGCACGACCACTGCGGCCGGGGTCTTGATGGTGCCGGCGGCGCGCATGGCCTCGAACTGCTTGGCCAGGGCCTCAGCCTTGGCCGCACGCGGCAGGTCCAGGTCTGTGAAATGCCAGACATCGACCAGGTGCGAGATGCGCCCGATGATCTGCGCCAGGTCCTTGTCAGCCATCGCGCCGAATACCACCCGGGTGCAGGGGAAGAAGCCCATCTGATCGAGGTTCTGCGCCAGCGCCGCCACCGCGTGCGGGTTATGCGCGACATCCAGCACCAGTGCCGGCTGGCCCGGCAACACCTGAAAGCGCCCCGGCAGCTCGACCAGGGCCAGGCCAGTGCGCACCGCCTGCGCGCTGATTGGCAGCCGCTCGTACAAGGCCTCGAACACCGCCAGCACGCCGGCCGCATTCAGCAGCTGGTTGACACCGCGTAGCGAGGGGTAGGCCAGGCCGCTGAAGCGGCGCTCGCGGCCCACCCACTGCCATTGCTGGCGGTCGCCGTTGTAGCTGAAGTCCTGTCCCAGCTGGCGCAAGTCGGCGCCAATCTTGCTCGCGTAAGCCGCCACAGAGGCCGGCGGGACCGGATCGCTGACCACCACAGGCCGACCAGCTCGCATGATGTGAGCCTTCTCATGCCCGACCGACTCCCGGTCGGGGCCCAGAAACTCGGTGTGATCCAGGTCGATGCTGGTGATCACGCTGCAATCGGCATCGACGCAGTTGACGGCGTCAAGCCGTCCGCCCAAGCCCACCTCCAGAATCACCAGATCCAGCGGCTCGGCCGCCATCCGGCTCATGATGGCAAGGGTCGTGAACTCAAAATAGGTCAGCGCCAGATCACCTCGCGCCTTTTCGACGGCCTCGAAGTGCGGCAGCAGGGAATCGGCCTCCACTGGCGCGCCGGCCACACGACAGCGCTCCTGGAAATGCACCAGATGCGGCTTGATATACAGCCCAACCCGGTAGCCGGCCTGCAAGGCAATCGACTCCAGCATCGCGCAGGTCGAGCCCTTGCCGTTTGTGCCGGCAACCATCACGACCGGCGCCTCGAACTGCAGCCCCATGGCTTCACGCAGGCGCTGCACCCGCGCCAGCGTCATGTCGATCTCCTTGGGGTGCAATCGCTCGCAGTGGGCCAGCCAGTCGTCCAGATTCTTCTTCATGCCATGTCCAAATGAAGACGGCCAGGCTGTCCAGCCTGGCCGCTGCGTCTACAGGGATTGACGGCGTTCAGGCCACCGCGTCGGTGCTCTGCCGCTGCAGCATCGCCAACTGGCGTGCAATGGTCTCGCGCAGCTCCCGGCGGTCGACGATCATGTCCACCGCGCCCTTTTCCATCAGAAACTCGGCGCGCTGGAAGCCCGGCGGCAGCTTTTCGCGCACCGTGTTCTCGATCACTCGCGGGCCCGCAAAGCCGATCAGGGCTTTGGGCTCGGCAATCACGATATCGCCGACGAAGGCGAAGCTGGCCGACACCCCCCCCATCGTGGGATCGGTCAGCACGCTGATATAGGGCAATTTTGCCTTGGCCAGACGGGTCAGCGCCGCATTGCTTTTGGCCATTTGCATCAGGCTCAGCAAACCCTCCTGCATCCGCGCGCCGCCGGTGGCGGTGAAGCAGATGAAGGGGGTCTTCTGCTCGATGGCCGTCTCGACGCCGCGCGCAAAACGCTCGCCGACCACCGAGCCCATCGAGCCTCCCATGAAGTCGAACTCGAAGCAGGCCACAACAACAGGCACGCTCATCACGGCACCGCCCATCACGATCAGCGCATCGGTCTCGCCGGTGTTCTCCAGTGCTTCCTTGAGACGGTCGGGATATTTCTTGCTGTCCTTGAACTTCAGCGCGTCGACTGGCAGCACCTCTTGGCCCACCTCATAGCGACCTTCGCCGTCGAGAAAGGCGTTCAGGCGTGCTCGCGCGCCGATGCGGTGATGATGGCTGCACTTGGGGCAGACATTGACATTCTGCTCCAGATCGGTCTTGTAGAGCACCGTCTCGCAGGACGGGCACTTGATCCACAGCCCCTCGGGCACCGTGCGGCGCTCATTCGGGTCGGTCTGCTGCATCTTGGGCGGCAGAAGTTTCTCAAGCCAACTCATGGTTGCAGGCTCCTTTATCAGTCAGTGGGGCGCGTCGAGCGCCTGGCGGATATCCCGGATGAACTGGGCGCCGGTTGCGGCGACATTATCGCGCGGCTGGACCTCCAGCAATTCGACCAGGCGCGAACCAATCACGACCGCATCGGAATGGTCGGCCACGGCCCTCGCTGTGACCCCGTCGCGGATGCCGAAGCCCACCCCCACCGGCACCGTCACATGGCGGCGGATGCGCGGAATCATCTCGGCCACAGCCGCCGTGTTCAGATGGCCGGCCCCGGTCACGCCCTTCAGCGAGACATAGTAGACATAGCCGCTGGCCAACTGGCCGATGCGGGCCATGCGTTCCTCGGTGGAGGTCGGCGCCAGCAGAAATATCGGGTCCAGGTCTTGCGCGCGCAGCGCGGCCGCGAAGATTTCGCACTCCTCGGGCGGGTAGTCGACGATCAACACGCCGTCCACGCCCGCAGCCTTGGCATCGCTGACGAAAGGCTCGACGCCATAGCGCTCGACCGGATTGGCATAGCCCATGAGCACCACGGGCGTTGTGTTGTTGTGCGCGCGGAAGCCGCGCACATAGTCCAGCACTTGAGGCAGGCCGATGCTGTGCTTGAGCGCCCGCTCGCCGGCGCGCTGGATCACCGGACCATCGGCCATCGGATCGGAAAACGGCACACCCAGCTCAATCACATCGGCACCGGCCTCGGCCATCGCCAGCATCAGCTCGACGGTCGCGTCGGGATAAGGATCACCGGCAGTGACAAAAGGGATCAGCGCCTTGCGGCCCTGGGCCTGCAAAGCCGTGAAGGCGGTCGCGATGCGGCTCATTGCACACCACCCTTCACGCTGTGGCCGGCCATCGAGGGCCGGTCAAAGTACTCCGCCCCCGACAAGTCGGCCACGGTGCCGATGTCCTTGTCGCCGCGGCCAGACAGGTTCACCAGCAAGGTCTTGTCCGGCGACAAGGTCGGCGCCAGCTTCATCGCATAGGCCAGTGCGTGGCTGGACTCCAGAGCCGGGATGATGCCCTCGGTGCGGCACAGGCGATGGAAGGCTTGCAGCGCCTCCTTGTCGGTGATGCCGACATACTCGGCCCGGCCAATGTCCTTGAGATAGGCGTGCTCGGGGCCGACGCCCGGATAGTCCAGGCCGGCGGAAATCGAGTGCGTCTCGGTGATTTGGCCGTTCGCGTCCTGCAGCAGATAGGTGCGGTTGCCATGCAGCACGCCAGGACTGCCTGCCGACAGCGTTGCCGCATGCTTGCCGCTGTCCACCCCCTCCCCGGCCGCCTCGACACCGATCAGGCGCACGCCCTCATAGGGGATGTAGGGGTAGAAGATGCCGATGGCGTTCGAGCCTCCGCCGACGCAGGCGATCACTGCATCAGGCTGGTGGCCAATCATCTCAGGCATCTGGGTCAGGCATTCATCGCCGATCACGCGCTGGAAGTCGCGCACCATCATCGGATAGGGATGCGGGCCGGCCACGGTGCCGATGATGTAGAAGGTCGATTCGATATTGGTAACCCAATCACGCATCGCTTCGTTGAGTGCGTCCTTCAGGGTCTTGCTGCCGGACTCGACCGGCACGACCCGCGCACCCAGCAGATTCATCCGGTAGACATTGGGCGATTGGCGTTTGACGTCCTCGCTGCCCATATAGACAACGCACTCCATGCCGTAGCGGGCGCAGATCGTCGCAGTGGCCACACCGTGCTGGCCGGCACCGGTCTCGGCGATCACGCGCTTTTTGCCCATCCGCTTGGCCAACAGCGCCTGGCCGATGGTGTTGTTGACCTTGTGCGCGCCAGTGTGGTTTAAGTCCTCGCGTTTCAGGTAGATCTGCGCGCCGCCAAGTTCGCGGCTCAGACGGTCGGCGTAATAGATCGGGCTAGGGCGACCAACGAAATGGGTCAGTTCCTTCTTGTACTCGGCGACGAACTCGGGATCTTTGCTGTAGTGGGCATAGGCCTCGCTCAGCTCGTCGAGGGCATGAACCAGGGTCTCGGCGACGAAGCGCCCACCATAGGGGCCGAAATGCCCGCGGGCATCGGGTTGGTCATAGGTCTTCATGTCGGTTTTCTCTTCAGGTTTGCTGCAGTTCGATCTGTCTATCCGCAGCGCGGACGACGGCACAGAACTGCTGGATCATGTCGACGTCCTTCAGGCCCTTGGCCTGCTCGACGCCGGAACTCACGTCAACGGCCCACGGCCGTACCTGAAGAACGCCGGTCAGCACATTTCCGGCATGCAACCCACCAGACAAAACGACTGGAGAGGGCACGTTTTTTGGAATGAGTGACCAATCGAAAACCTTTCCACCGCCGCCATAGCCGTCGACATGCGCGTCGAGCAGAATGGCCTGGGCACCTGAGTACTGATGGGCGAAGTCTAGCAAATCAAAGCCGGAGTGCATGCGCGCGGCGCGCAGCCAGGGTCGCCCTGCCCGCTCGCAGTCTTGCGGGCTCTCGTCGCCATGGAACTGCAAGAGCATGTTTGGCAGCGCGGCCAGCCCCGCCGCCAGTTGCTCGTCGCTGGCGTTGACGAACAGCCCCACCGGTGTCACGAAGGGGGGCAGCCGCTGTGCCAGCTCGGCCGCACGGTCGGGCGTCACATACCGCGGGCTCTTTTCGTAGAACACAAAGCCGATGGCATCGGCACCGGCCTGGACGGCAGCGTCGATATCGGCCCCGCGGGTCAGGCCGCAGATCTTGATACGGGTTCGGCTCATGCGTTTGTTTTTTACTCAGGGCAGCCAGTCCAGCGCCGCCACATGCTCGGGGAGTTGCAGCTCGGCATCGTAGTACGGGCCGATGAAGTACAGGCCGTCGGGGGCAAAGGTCGGCGCTGCCACCTTGCGGTCGCGCGCCGCCAGAACCCCAGCCAGCCATTCAACTGAGCGCGTGCCGCTGCCGATTGCCAGCAGACAGCCCATGATGTTGCGCACCATATGGTGCAAAAAGGCCGAGGCATCGAACTCGAAGCGCCAGTAGGCGCCGCGCTTGCTGATCTGGATCCCGCGAAGGGTTTTGATCGGCGACTTGGCCTGGCAGTCAACCGAGCGGAAGGAGCTGAAGTCGTGCTCGCCCAGCAGCACCTCGACGGCCGCGCGCATTGCGTCGCCATTGAGTGGACGGAATACCCACCCCGCCGAGCCGCTCTCAATTGCCGGCCGCACCGCCGACTCCAGCAGCAAATAGGCATAGCGCCGGCCCCGCGCATGGTTGCGGGCATGGAAGTCGGCGCCGGGGAAAACACACCACTGGATTGCGATATCGGGTGGCAGATAGCGATTGGTGCCACGTATCCATGAGAAAGGGTCGCGATCCACCTGGGCATCGAAATGCACAACCTGGTTGAGTCCATGCACGCCGGCATCGGTGCGGCCGGCGCAGATCGTGCGGATTGGATGCGCGGCAAACTGGGCCAGGGCTTTTTCCAGCTCATCCTGCACGGTGCCACCGCCCGGCTGGCTTTGCCAGCCCTTGTAGCGGCTGCCGCGGTAGCTGACGCCCAGCGCCACCCTTGATGTCATTCCTGCTCCAGCAATGAAAAAGGCGCCCGGCCTGGCCGGGCGCCTTGGATTGTGCATGCGTGTTCAGCGCAGCTCGTTAAGCATGGCCTGCGCCTTGTCTCGCAGCGGGCCGCTGGCCCGGGCCATCAGTTCCTGCAGCACATCGCGTGCGCCTTCGGTATCGCCTATCTGGCGGAACTCGTCGGCCAGCTCCAACTGCCGCTGCAGCGGGTCCCCACCATCGTCGTCCAGCGCGTCGAAGGCCTGAGACAGCGGATCGCTCCGGGAATCGTCTTGCAAGATGCTCTCGAACTCGGCCGGCAGACCACCATCGATGGCTTGGGCGGAGGCAGTCGGGATCACCTCCTCTTTCCGGGCAGGCTCGGGCAGGTCCAGATCGATGGATGACAGATCGAAGTCCAGCGACGGGGGCTCCTCGGGAAGCTCGGACTGCAGGGTTGCAGCCTGGGTGACCTCCGGCGGTACGTCCAGATTACCGAGGTCGAAGGCCAGCTCCTTGGGGTCGAGCTCGCCGGGTTGCGTCGTCGGCGGGCCATCGAGATCGAAGTCCATCGCAAGCGGCGCCTGCTCCACTGTGGTGGACAGAGCTTGCGTGGCATCCATCGCAAACGGCGAGACCGAGGGCGGTGAGCCCAGGTCCAGGTCGAGGTCCAGATCCAGACCGCTGGGCGGGCCGGCGTCGCGGGCACGGCCCAACGGCTCAGTGGCCATCAGGGCGGCAGCGCCGAGCGTACTGTGCTGCGCTGTCTGCGGCAGCGTGCTGGCATTCATCGGCTCGGGATGGCGGTCATGGCTGCCATCGTCAGGCAGCAGCTCAGGCGAGCCACCCGGCTGGTACAGCGGATTGTCGGCGTCGATCTGACGGCCCAGCTCTTGGGCCTTGGCCCAGTCTTCGCCTTGCCCGTGGGTCTCGGCATAGAGCTGCACGGCCAGTTGCTCGAAGCCCTTGGTGTCGCGGCGCTTGGCGTAAACCTCCAGCAGCTTGAGCCGGATCGCCAGCCGCTCGGGATTGGACCGCAGTGCTTCCTTGAGAATTTCCTCGGCCTGCAGATCGCGACCATAGGCAAGATAGACATCCGCCTCGGCAACGGGATCAACATCACCGATGGCGTCAAGCTGACTCAGCGAGTAGCTCATCGAGGATGCGGGGCCATTGGCGTCGCGGGTGTCAACGCGCTGGCCGCCGGTGTTGCCGAAGAAGGAATCGGGCTGCAGCCGGCTTTCATGAAAGCCGGTATCGGCCTTGGGTTTGCCACCCTTGCCGCGCAGCCGCATCAGACCCAGTCCCCCCAGCAAGAGCACCAGCACGCCGGCGATCGGCAGTACCAAGGGACTCTCCATCAGTTCGGCCATCAGGCCGGGGCCTTCGGGTTCGGCTGCGGGGGGCGGAACCGGTGTGGGGGCAGGCTTGGCAGCAACAGGGCTCGCCGCCGGAGCAGCAGCAGGCACGGGCGCTGGCGCCGATGCAACCGGCGCTGGCAGCGCGAGCGCGGGCGGCGCCGATGCCGCGGCTGATGTCGTACTCCCTTCGGGCGCGCTCGCCGTCGGCTTGGCCGCGCTGGAGAGCTTCTTGAGCTCCTCCACATTGCGGGTCAGTTCGGCCACACGGGCGGCATCCGCCTTCTTCTCGGTGTCTTTCGATACCTTGGCCTCAGCGGCCGCGCTCGCGGCTGCGGCCTTGCTGAGCGTCAGCTTGTCGGGGCTGGGTGCTGCGGCCGGCTTGCGGTCTTCGACTGCTGCCTGTACCTTCCCCGTGACTTGGCGCTGGCTTTCATCGAGCTTGAGTTCGGGGGCTGCGCCGGCCAGACGTTGCCGATAGCTGTTGAAATCGGCACTCTGCGCCTGTATGACTTCGCGGGCCTCAGCCGGAGCGATCGCAGCGAGGCTGTCGCTGCCGGGCACTTGCAAGACCACACCCGACTTCAGCCGGTTCATGTTCTCGCCGATGAACGCATCGGGATTGCTGCGAAACAGGCCGACGAGCATTTGATCCAGCGAGATTTCCCGGGGCTTGGTGCGGCCCGCAATTCGCGACAGCGAATCGCCCGCCTTGACCTTGTATTCAGATGCGGGGCTTGGGCTTGGGCTCGGCGCAGGCACGGGCGCCGGCCGTGGCGCACGCGCCGGCTCGGCCGGCGCAGCTTCGGCACGCGGCCGAGGCGCGGGCGCCGAGGCCAAGGGAGCGGAGGCCAAGGGAGCGGAGGCCGGCGGCCGCGGGGTCGGCACAACCCGGGTTTCGGCCGGCGCGGTCGCAAAGGACGGGGCCGTCGTGACGGCCGGTGGCGGGCTCGGACGGGCCAAACTCGGCGGATCGAACAGCAGCGTGTACTCGCGCACCAGACGGCCGCTGGACCAAGTCAGCTCCAGGATCACGTCAACAAATGGCTCTTGGACGGCCCGGTCGCTGTTGATGCGCAGCACCGGTCGGCCATCGCTGCGCCGCTCCAACTGCACCTGGGTGCCGGTCAGCACGGGGTTGTACTCGACGCCGGTGGCGCGGTAGGAATCGGGAGGGGCGATGCGCACCTTGAGCGTGCCCGCCTCTTCGGCGGTCAGCGAGCTGACGTCGATCTCGGCCTTGAGCGTCTCGCCCAAAGCCGATTGCACGGTCAGTTTGCCCAGTCCTAGGCTCCAGGCCGAGCCGCTGCTAGCAACAGCAAATGCCGCCATCGCCATATGGGCCAACGGGGTCAGGGCAAAGCGCCCCAAAGCGCTACGTTTTTGTTTCAAGGCGTCCCCCAAAGCAACAAGGCGGACACCGTCAGGTACCCGCCTGTTTCGACGATCTTTGTTCTCTTCTCAACAGCGCTAGGCGATGCTGTCCTCATGGCTCTTGCGATCCGAAATCACAACAGCATCAAGCATATACGCTGCAACCCTCATGCAAAGGCTGAATACGCCCCTGGACACCTGCCTGATTCACCGCCCGTTACAGGCTTGTCGTTTGCCGGCAACGGGCCGGGCTCGAATACTGGGGAAATTACCGAGCCAGCAGAATGCGCAACATGCGGCGCAGCGGCTCGGCCGCACCCCACAGGAGCTGGTCACCAATTGTGAACGCGCCGACATATTCCGGGCCCATGGCAAGTTTGCGGATGCGGCCGACGGGGATAGTCATGGTGCCGGTGACCGCAACCGGGGTCAGATCTTGAATCGTTGCCTCGCGGGTATTGGGCACGACCTTCACCCACTCGTTATCGGCGGCGATCATTGCCTCGATGTCAGCCAGCGGTACGTCCTTCTTCAGCTTGAAGGTCAGGGCCTGGCTGTGGCAGCGCATTGCGCCGACTCGCACGCAGAAGCCGTCCACCGGGATCGGCACCGAGCCAAAGCCCTCGCCCAGACCGAGGATCTTGTTCGTCTCGGCCATGCCCTTCCATTCTTCCTTGGACATGCCATTGCCCAGGTCCTTGTCGATCCAAGGGATCAGCGAGCCGCCAAGCGGCACGCCGAAATTGGCGGTTTCGGCAGCAGACAGCGAACGCTGCGTGGCGATCACCTGGCGGTCGATCTCGAGAATGGCACTCTTCGGGTCGTCCAGCAAGGCGCGAACCGAAGCATTCAGAGTGCCGTACTGCGTCAGAAGCTCACGCATATGTTGTGCGCCGCCGCCTGAAGCCGCCTGGTAGGTCTGGGTACTCATCCACTCGACCAGGCCGGCCTTGTAGAGTGCACCCACGCCCATCAGCATGCAGGAGACGGTGCAGTTTCCGCCAACCCAGTTCTTGCCGCCCTTGCTCAGCGCGTCCTTGATGACGGGCATGTTCACCGGATCCAGCACGATGACCGCATCGCCGTTCATGCGCAGGGAGGACGCGGCGTCAATCCAGTGGCCAGTCCAGCCGGCAGCGCGCAGCTTGGGGAAGACTTCATTGGTGTAGTCGCCGCCCTGGGCCGTGATGATGATCTCGCAGCGCTTGAGCTGTTCGATATCGAAGGCGCTTTGCAGCTTGGTTTCGTTCTTCGCCTGCGCGGGGGCGGCGCCGCCTGCGTTCGAGGTGCTGAAGAACAGCGGCTCGATCAGATCGAAATCACGCTCGGCCACCATGCGGTCCATCAGCACGGAGCCCACCATGCCGCGCCAGCCTACCAGTCCAACCAATGTCGTCATCTTGCTTACCTCTATCGCCCTAAAAAGAAAGTGTGAGAACTCTTCTTTCCCCGGCTCGTCGCCGGGGTGTAGGGGCGAGACGAACCGGAGCTGAACTAGCCCTTAATGGTTTTGGTCGTGGTGACGATGGCCTTGACGACCGCATCACCCATCTCGCGCGTGCCCACCTTCTGGGTGCCCTCGCTCCAAATGTCCGCCGTGCGCAGACCTTGGGACAACACAGCACCCACAGCCGCTTCGATACGAGCGGCAGCTTCCGGCTGGTTGAGGGTGAATTTGAGCATCATGGCAGCAGACAGGATTGTAGCCAAAGGATTGGAGATTCCCTTGCCCGCGATGTCCGGTGCGCTGCCATGGCTGGGTTCGTACAGGCCTTTGTTGTGCTTGTCCAACGAGGCCGAGGGCAGCATGCCGATCGAGCCGGTCAGCATCGCTGCCTCGTCTGACAGGATGTCGCCGAACATATTGCCGGTGACGACCACATCGAACTTCTTCGGCGCCTTGACCAGCTGCATCGCCGCGTTATCCACGTACATATGGTCCAGCTCGACATCCGGGTACTCGGCGCCAACCTCGATCATCACGTCCTTCCAAAATTGGAAGGTCTCCAGCACATTGGCCTTGTCCACCGAGGTGACCCGCTTGCCACGCTTGCGTGCCGCCTGGAAGGCCACATGGGCGATGCGCTCGATCTCAGGACGCGAGTAGCGCATGGTGTCAAAGGCCTCTTCGGCGCCGGGGAAATGGCCGTCAGTGGCGGTGCGGCGGCCGCGCGGCTGGCCGAAATAGATGTCGCCGGTCAGCTCGCGGATGATCAGGATGTCAAGGCCGGCCACCAGCTCGGGTTTCAGGCTGGACGCATGCGTCAGCTGTTCATAGCAAATGGCCGGGCGGAAATTGGCGAACAGGCCCAGATGCTTGCGCAGGCCAAGAATAGCTTGCTCTGGGCGAAGCGGGCGGTCCAGCTTGTCGTACTTCCAGTCGCCGACGGCGCCGAACAAGATTGCGTCTGCGTCCTTGGCGAGCTGCAGCGTCGATTCTGGCAGCGGGTGGCCGGCGACCTCATAGGCGGCGCCGCCCACCGGGGCGGTTTCCAGCGTCAGCGGCAGGTCCAGCACCTTCAGGACCTTGACGGCCTCGGCGACGATTTCGGTCCCGATGCCATCACCGGGTAGCACTGCAATATTCATGGTCATCCGATCAGACGGTTGTTGAGCCAGGGCTTGCTGGCGATGCGTTCGGCCTCGAAGGCCTTGATCTTGTCGGCATGTTGCAAGGTCAGGCCGATGTCATCGAAACCGTTGAGCAGGCAGAACTTGCGAAAGGGCTGGACCTCGAACGCCAGCTCCGACCCGTCGGCCTTGATGACGACCTGGCGCGCAAGATCGATGGTTAGCTGATAGCCCGGAAAAGCAAAAACCTCATCGAACAACTGGGCCACCTGGGCCTCAGGCAGCACGATGGGTAGCACGCCATTCTTGAAGCAGTTGTTGAAGAAGATGTCGGCAAAGCTCGGCGCAATCAGCGCACGAAAGCCGTACTGCTCAAGTGCCCAGGGCGCGTGCTCGCGGCTGGAGCCGCAGCCAAAATTGCTGCGCGCGATCAGCACCGAGGCGCCTTGGTAGCGTGGCTGGTTCAACACGAAGTCTGGGTTGGGCTTGCGGCTGGCCGGATCTTGGCCGGGCTCGCCCGCATCCAGATAGCGCCATTCATCGAACAGGTTCGGGCCGAAGCCGCTGCGCTTAATCGACTTCAAAAACTGCTTGGGGATGATCGCGTCGGTGTCGACGTTGTCGCGATCCATCGGTGCAACAAGGCCCTTATGAACGGTGAACTTTTCCATTACGAAATCCTTCGAACATCAACGAAATGACCCTGCATCGCGGCTGCTGCGGCCATCGCCGGGCTGACCAGATGGGTGCGGCCGCCAGCGCCCTGGCGTCCCTCAAAATTGCGATTGCTGGTCGAGGCGCAGCGCTCGCCAGGCTCCAAGCGGTCGGCATTCATCGCCAGGCACATCGAGCAACCCGGCTCGCGCCACTCAAAACCGGCCGCTTTAAAGACCTGGTCCAGGCCTTCGCGCTCGGCTTGCTCCTTGACCAGGCCCGAGCCCGGCACCACCATTGCCAGCTTCACATTGGCCGCGATCTTGCCGCCGACTCGACGGACGACAGCAGCAGCCTCGCGCATGTCCTCGATGCGACTGTTGGTGCAGGAGCCGATGAAGACCTTGTCGATCAGGATATCGTTGATAGCCTTGTTCGGCTCCAGATTCATGTACTGCAGCGCCCGCTCGATCGCTCCGCGCTTCACGGCATCCTTCTCCTTGTCCGGATCGGGCACGCGGTCCTCGATCGACAAGACCATCTCGGGACTGGTACCCCAAGTGACCTGCGGGCGGATCTGCGCGGCGTCGAGTTCGACCACCTTGTCGAAGTTTGCGCCTGGTTCCGAGTGCAGGGTGCGCCAGTAAGCCACCGCCTGCTCCCACTCGACACCGCTGGGCGAAAATGGCCGGCCTTTGCAATAGCTGATCGTCGTGTCATCAACTGCGATTAGGCCGGCGCGTGCACCCGCTTCGATGGCCATATTGCAAACTGTCATCCGTCCTTCCATGCTCAGCGCGCGGATCGCCGAGCCGCCGAACTCGATCGTGTAGCCGGTGCCACCGGCCGTACCGATCTTGCCGATGATGGCCAGCACGATGTCCTTGGCGCCGACGCCTTTGGCGACCTGGCCCTCGACCTTGATCAGCAGGTTCTTGGCCTTCTTGGCCAGCAAGGTTTGGGTGGCCAAAACATGCTCGACCTCAGACGTGCCGATGCCATGGGCCAGCGCGCCGAAAGCGCCGTGAGTCGATGTGTGGCTGTCACCGCAGACCACGGTCATACCTGGCAGGGTCGCACCCTGCTCCGGGCCGATCACATGGACGATACCCTGGCGCTTGTCGCTCATCTTGAACTGGGTGATGCCAAAGCGGTCGCAGTTTTGGTCCAAGGTGTCGACCTGAAGCTTGGAGATCGGGTCGGCTATTCCGTGGCTGCGGTCCGTAGTCGGCACATTGTGGTCGCTGACGGCCAGATTGGCCGACAGGCGCCAGACCTTGCGGCCGGCAAGATCCAGCCCTTCGAAGGCCTGCGGGCTTGTCACTTCATGGACCAGATGGCGGTCAATATAGAGGGTGGCCGTGCCATCCTCCTCGGTATGGACGACATGCTCGTCCCAGAGCTTGTCGTAAAGCGTGCGAGCTGCAGTGGTCATGGCTGGCTTTCTACTGGAATGTTGGGGAGAGGGCAGAGGGCATCGACAAATCGTTGCACCACGGTGGGCAGGCGCTCCTGACGCTGCACACCCAGACAATAGTCGCGCGCGGCCCAGGCTTCATCGAGCATGAGATGACTGACCGCGAACACACGCGAAAAGCGTTCGGCCGGCACCGAGGGCAGCACCGCCACGCCAAGGCCGGCCTCGACCAGCTGCGCAATCGCATCAAAGCCGCGCACCTGAAGCCTTGCGTTCAGCGTGCGGCCACGCGAGAGCGCCTGTTCGCGCATCAGTTGCTGGGCACTGGCACCGGCATGCAGGCCGATCAGGTCGTAATCCAGCAGGTCAGAGAAGCTGACCGACTGCTGTCGCGCCAGCCCATGGTCTTTGGGTACCAGTACGGCCAGTCGGCTCTGTGCATAGACCCAGGCTTGAACCCGGTTGTCCAGCAGCGGAGGCGTGAACACGCCAATATCGGCACGGCCTTCGGCCACCGCCGCCTGTACCTCGGCGCTGGTCTGGTCTTCCAGGCTGATGCGGATCTGCGGATGAGCCTGACTGAAGGCGGCCAGATCGGCCGGCAAGCATTCGGCGATGGCGCCGCTGTTGGCGGCGATGCGCAGATGACCCTTGATCCCGCGCGCGAACTCGACGACCTCGCTCTCCAGCGCATGCAGCGAGGCATGCAGCGAGCGAATATGGCGCACCAACGCGCGGCAGGCCTCGGTCGGCTCAACGCCGCGGGCACGGCGCTCGAACAGTTGCACACCCAGCCTTGCTTCCAGGTCGGAAACGCGCTTGCTGGCTGCCGCAAGCGCCAGGTGCTCGCGCGCCGCCCCCGCGGTGATCGAGCGGGTCTGCTCGATCGCCAGTACGAGGTTCAGCGTGGTCAGATCCAGACGCATGGCGAAGGCTGCAACTTCTTACTCGGCGTTGATGCCGGCGGCCTGCACGGCCTTGGCCCACTTGAGCGTCTCCTTGGCCGCGAACAGTCCCAGCTCGGACGGCGTGCTGGGCGTCAGCTCGAAGCCCGACAGCGCAAGCTTGGCCTGCACGCCCTTGTCATTGAGCGCCGCACGCACCCACTGATTCATCTTTGCGAGCACCGGCTCGGGCGTGCCTGCCGGCGCATACATTGCAAACCAGGCAGTCATCTCGAAACCGGGAACGACGCTCTTGGTCATCGTGGGCACGCCCGGCAGCATCGGATGCTCCTTGCCCGAGGTGACCGCCAGCGCGCGCAGCTTGCCGGCCTTGACCTGGGGCACGCCAGAGGCGAGATCGCCGAATACCAGCTGTATCGTGCCGCCCATCGTGTCCGTCATCGCTGGCTGCACGCCTTTGTAGGGTATGTGGGCCATCACCAGCCTGTTGGCGTGTACCAGCGCATGGCCGGGGATCAAGCTGCCACTGGAGCCCGAGCCCCAGGCCAGCTTGTCGGGATTGGCTTTCGCATAAGCCACGAACTTTTCGGCCGTGTCAGCTGGCACCGCCGGATTGACCAGCATGATGAAGGGAATCTCGGCCAGGCGGCTGACCGGCGTGAAGTCCTTAATCGGGTCATAGGGCAGCTTGCGGTACAGCGAGGCATTGGCCGCGTGCGTGGTGCTGGTGGCGATCAGGAAGTTGTAGCCATCTGGGGCGGCCTTGGCGGCCGCTCCCGTACCCAAGGTGCCGTTAGCGCCGGGCTTGTTATCGACGACGACCGCGTGGCCGGCGGCCTTGCCCACATGTTCGGCCAGCACGCGGGCCAGCTGATCGGTGGCGCTGCCGGCCGGGAACGGAACGATCCAGTTGAGGCCGCGCTGCGGATAGCTGGCCGGCAGCTCGCTCTTGGGTGCAGCCAGCAGCGTCGTGCTCGCCGCGAGCAAGCCCAGGCAGACGACAACGCGCCGGCGAGCAGCGGATAGGCTGGAAATCTTCGACACAGGCATGGCAGTCTCCGTTTTGATAGATGACATCGACCCGTCGCCAGGTCGACAGCTCTGACGATAGCCTTCGCAGCTGCGCTTGATCTACTCAAGCCGCCAAACAAGACTTCGCGCAAGACGAAGTCTCGCAGATTCTTGGCCCCTGCAGCAATGCCCGGATTTGGGCGCCCCGGAGTGGCTTGTTCGAGTCGCCAGCCGCGGCGCGCCATGCCATGATTGCTGCAAATTACTGCGCCGCACAGCGGCAATTACGCGCCGCAGGCTCGCAATCGGGGAGTATCGAATGAACACCACGGAGAGTTTGCTGCGGCGGCGTCGATGCTTGCTTGGCGCGGGCCTGGGGCTGCTGGCCCCCTGGATGCAGGCCAGGGCGCTGGATAAGCCGCAAGGCCGGGTCGTGCTGACCCTGGCAGGCAGGCTAGGTGCCGTTAACCAGGGCGATGGCAAGGCCGCATTCGATATGAAGATGCTGGAGCAGCTGCCGCAAAAGAGCTTCAGCACGCAGACGCCCTGGTATCCGGCGCCGATCAGCTTCACCGGCCCGCTGCTGCGCGATGTGCTGGCCGCCGCCGGCGCCAAGCCGGGCGGCAAGATCATACTGACCGCGTTGAACGGCTACAAGGCCGAGATGCCCTTCGATGACGTGCTGCGCTTTGATGTCATCGTCGCGCGGCTGATGAACGAGCGACCAATGCCGGTGCGCGAGAAAGGTCCACTGTTCGTGGTCTACCCCTTCGACAGCCGGCCAGAGCTGAAGGCCGACCTGTACTACGGACGCTCGATCTGGCAGCTGCGCTCGCTGGACATCCAGTAAGACCGGACGCTTGCATGATCATCTCCGGCAAGCGGCTGCTGAGCCTAATCGTTGTTGCGCTGGTGATGGCCTATCTGGCCATTGCCGCCCTGCTCTACCAGCAGCACCGCAGCATGAGCGCTGCCACGCAGCGCGGCGATATCAATGCGCTGTGGTACTTCCTGCAGCTTAATGTCGAGTACGAGCGCTTCGACCATGCGCTGCACCAGCAGCTGCTCCTGCCCCAGCAGCTCGACATGGAAGAGCTGCAGCTGCGCTACGACCTGTTCCTGAGCCGCTTCAGCACCATCGAGAGCGGCACGGCACGCAGTTTGATGGCCGACGCGCCGCTGTACGCCGATGCGATGCAGAAGATGCAGCACTTCGTCGAGGCCGGCGATCGGCTGATGGGCCTGGCGGCGGATACGCGTCAGGCGAGCGTGCATCTGCAGCGTCTGCGCGAGGAGCTGCAAGCGCTGAGCACGCCGCTGACCGATCTGTCGCTTGCCGCCTCGCGCCTGTCCGGCGAGGTCAGCGACCAGCGCCACGCCAGCCTCGGTCATCAGGCCCAGCTGACCAGCGCGCTGACCGCTTTTCAGGCCTTGCTGACCTTCTGTCTGGCTGTGGCGATGAGCCGCCAGTTCCTTAAGCGCGAAAAGGCCAGCGCGCTGGCGGTCGCAGCCAAGACAGAGCTGGTCGAATCCCTCAAGCGCAATGAGGAGTTGCTGGCCGAGCGCATCGCCCAGCGCACCGCCGAGTTGCGTGAGGCCAATGAGGCGCTGCGTGCGCAGGGCGAGGAACTGGAGCATGCGCGCGAGCGCGCCGAGGAGGCCTCGCAGCTGAAGTCCGATTTTCTGGCAAATATGAGCCACGAGATACGCACGCCGATGAATGCGGTAATCGGCATGAGCCATTTAGCGCTGGGCACCGAGCTGAACTCCAAGCAGCGGGCCTATATCGAGAACATTCAGCGCAGCGGTCGCCATCTACTGGGCCTGATCAACGACATCCTTGACTTCAGCAAGATCGAGGCCGGCAAGCTGGAGGTCGAGATCATCGACTTCGAGCTGCAGCGTGTGCTCGACGATCTGCAGCTGCTGCTGGAAGAGAAATGTGCGACCAAGGGGCTGACCCTCGCCATCGAGCGCTTGCCAGGCCTGCCCGACTGGCTGCGCGGCGACCCGCTGCGCATCGGCCAGATTCTGATCAACTATGCCAACAACGCCGTCAAGTTCACCGAGCGCGGCGGGGTGCACGTGCGGGTGAGCGAGCGTGCGCGCGTAGGGAATCGCCTGCTGCTGCGCTTTGAGGTAAAGGACAGCGGCATTGGGCTGACGGCCGAGCAGCAAGGCCGGCTGTTTCGCTCCTTCGAGCAGGCCGACAGCTCGACCACGCGCAAGTACGGCGGTACCGGGCTGGGGCTGGCTATCAGCAAGAGCCTGGCCGAGCTGATGGGCGGCGCTGTGGGCGTGAGCAGCGATCCGGGCCACGGTAGCTGTTTCTGGGCCGAGCTGTGGCTGGAGATCGGCCAGCCCGGCGGCGCCCAGATGCGGCGTCTCGGCCCGCTGCCGTCCGAACTGTTGGCGCTGCGCGGCGCCCGAGTGCTCCTGGTCGACGACAATGACCTGAATCGGGAGATGGCGGCCGAGCTGCTAGAGGGTCAAGGCCTGGTCGTAGCGTTGGCCGAAGACGGTCAGCAGGCGCTGGACAAGCTGGATCAGGCGCCGTTCGACATCGTCTTGATGGACATGCAGATGCCGGTGCTGGACGGACTGGAAGCGACTCGTCGCCTGCGCGCGCGGCCCGAATGGGCGACCCTGCCGGTGCTCGCGATGACAGCCAATGCGATGCGCAGTGACCGCGAGCGCTGCCTGGCAGCTGGTATGAACGACCATATCGCCAAGCCGATAGAGCCCGACGAGCTACTCGCCCAGCTCTTGCACTGGCTGCCGGCGCGGGCGGGCTCCGCATCTTCCGAGCCATCCTCAGCCGGCGCGGCAGCCGGCGTCTCGCTGCCGGAAGCTCTATCTGAGGCGCTATCCGCCGTGCCGGGGCTGGACGCTGCGGCGGGCCTGCGCCGGGTGCTGGGAAGGCCGCAGGCTTATCTGAAGCTGTTACGCCGCTTCGTCGCGGGTCAGGCCGACGCTGTGGCGCGCGCCCGTGCCGAACTTGCCGCCGCGCGGCCGTCCGAGGCGCAGCGCCTGCTGCACACGCTCAAGGGCACGGCCGCGACGATTGGCGCGGTCGAGCTGGCGGCGCAGGCCGGCGTGGCTGAGCTGGCGCTGGACCAGGGGCGTGTGCCGGAGCTCGAACCCGTCGAGCAGGCCTGCGCGGCCTTGATCCTGTCCTTGCAAGTCGCCTTGCCGGCGGACGAGCCGGCCGCGACCGCCAGCACTATCGACTGGGCCGGCCTGCGGCAGCATTGGGCGCGGCTGGAGGCCCTGCTGGCCGATGACGATGCCGAGGCCGTCGCGCTGTTCCAGCAGTTGCGTCCGCAACTGGCAGCCGCACTCGGTGCGGCGCTGGCACCGCTGGAACAGGCTTTGGCGGCCTACGACCTGGCCCAGGGCCTGAGCGCCTTGAGCGCCGCATATCCCTTGTTGATCGAGCCGGAGCAAACGTGATGAACGACCCGCTGGCCCTAGCGGCCGATACGCATCTGGTGCTGGTGGTGGACGACACGCCGAGCGATCTGGAACTCATCAGCACGGTGCTGCGCGGCGAATGCCGCCTCAAGCTCGCCGCTGGCGGCGAGCGTGCGCTGCATATCGCGGCCGGCAGCCCGGCACCAGATCTGATCCTGCTGGACATCATGATGCCCGGCCTCAATGGCTACGAGGTGCTGCGGCGGCTGCGCGCTGCGCCCGCCACTCGGGCCATTCCGGTGATTTTCCTGACCGCGATGAGTGCGGCCGAGAACGAGCGCGAGGGGCTGGAGCTCGGCGCGGTGGACTACATCACCAAGCCCGTGAATCCCGACATCGCACGGGCCCGGGTGCGCAACCATCTGCAGCTGAAGCTGGCGCGCGATCTGCTGGAGCGGCACAACCAACATCTAGAGGCGCTGGTGGCCCAGCGCACCCGCGAGGTCGAGGCGCTGCAGGATGTGACCATACGGGCGATGGCCTCGCTGGCTGAGACACGCGACAACGAAACCGGCAACCATATCCGCCGCACCCAGCACTATGTGCAGTGCTTGGCCCAGGCGCTGCGGCCGCATCCGCGCTTTGCCGACAGCCTGGGCGATGCGGCGTTGGCCCTGCTGTTCAAGTCCGCGCCACTGCACGATATCGGCAAGGTCGGCATTCCCGACCGCATTCTGCTCAAGCCCGGCCCGCTGACGAACGAGGAATTCGAGCTGATGAAGACCCACACCACCCTGGGCCGCGATGCGATCCTGCGGGCCGAGCGGGAGTTGGGCATGGACAACGCCTTTCTGAACTATGCCAAAGAGATCGCCTATAGCCACCAAGAGAAATGGGATGGTAGTGGCTACCCGCTGGGCCTGAAGGGCGAGCAGATCCCGCTGTCGGCCCGGCTGATGGCGCTGGCTGATGTCTACGACGCGCTGATCTCCAAGCGTGTTTACAAGCCGGCCTTCCCGCACGAGATGGCCTGCAACATCATCAGGCAAGGCATGGGCAGCCATTTTGACCCAGACATCGTCGCGGCCTTCGAGCTCGTCAGCGCGGAGTTCCAGGCCATCGCGACGCGCTTTGCCGATGAGGAGTGGGGACGGCCAGCATGAACAATAACAAGACCCATGTGCTGGTCGCCGACGCGAACGCGGCGATCCGTCGCTATCTGGCCAACCAGCTTGGCGAGGCCGGCTTCGACACGGTGTTGGAGGTCTCTGACGGCAACAAGGCCTTGCAACAGTTACGCGCCGGCGCAACTGCTGTTGACCGAGCTGCAATTGCCCGGCATGGACGTGTTGAGCCTGCTGCAGGCGATGCGAGCCGACGCCGGGCTGAGCAGCCTGCCGGTGCTACTGATGTTCAGTGGCCTCTACAAGACTCTGGCCGCGCAGGTGATACGGCTAGGCGTGGCCGATCTGCTGAGCAAACCCTTCACCAGTAAACGCTTGCTGGAGCGATTCGAGCGCGCACTGCCGCGCCAGACCCGGCTACCGATCACCGGCCGCCAGCGCCCCGCCCGTCACGCCACCCAAGACGCCCACTGTTAGCGAGCGTGCCACCATCCTCGTGGTTGATGACACGCCGGAAGATCTACAACTGGTGTCCGGCCTGTTCCAGGATCGCTTCAAGGTCAAGCTCGCCACCCATGGCGAGAAGGCCATCGCGATATGCCAGTCCGATGCCCCTCCCGACCTGGTGCTACTTGACGTGATGATGCCGGGCATGGACGGATTCGAGGTGGCCTCGCGGCTGCGCCAGCACCCCGCCTCCTCGCTGACGCCCATCATCTTCATCACCGCGCTGACCGATGAAACCGCACGCAAGTGCGGTCTGGGCCTGGGCGCGATCGACTATGTGTTCAAGCCCATAGACCCCGAGCTGCTGCAGTCGCGCGTGGCCAATCTGATGCATTTCGCGATGCAGCAGAAACAGCTGCAGAGAGATTTCGACCGCATGACCGAGATTGCGCTGCTGCGCGCCGAGATCGAGCGGCTGGGCGGGACATTGCCGGCAGGGCTAAGCTAGAGCCGCGATCACCTCGGCGGGCGCCTGCACCAGCTCGATCAGCACGCCCTCCCCGCCAATCGGGAACTCGGCGCTGCTCTTGGGGTGGATGAAGCAGATATCGAACCCGGCCGCACCTTTGCGGATACCACCCGGGGCGAAGCGCACACCGTTGGCCGTCATCCACTCGACCGCCGTCGCCAGATCATCGACCCACAGGCCTACATGGTTCAACGGCGTGGTATGAACGGCCGGCTTCTTGTCAGGGTCCAGCGGCTGCATCAGATCGACCTCGACCTTGTGCGGACCGCTGCCGATCGCGCAGATCTCCTCGTCGACGTTCTCACGCTCAGAGACGAAGTTGCCGGTTACCGTCAGGCCCAGGACATCGACCCAGAGCTTGTGCAGGGCCGCCTTGTCCATGCCGCCGATGGCGATCTGCTGGATGCCGAGGATCTTGTAGGGCTTCTTGTCCATTACTCAAACCTCAGAATGGGCTGATCGACCGACAGGCTCTCGCCGGTCTTTGCCAGCACCTCGGCGATCTTGACATCGCGCTCGGCGACCAGGATGTTCTCCATCTTCATCGCCTCGATCACGGCCAGTCGCTCACCGGCCTGCACAGTCTGGCCGGGCGCTGCTGCGATCTGCACCAAAAGCCCCGGCATCGGCGAGAGCAGGAACTTGCTGGTGTCGGGCGGAGCCTTGAAGGGCATCAGCGCATGCAGCTCGGCGGCGCGCGGCGACAGCACGGTCACCTCGATGGCCAACCCGTTGTGCTGGATGCGGTAGGCCAGTGGATTCTTGGCCGTGCCGCGCTCGGCCTGGGCCGTGAAGGGCCGGCCGTTGACCGTGCCGGCAATGCGGATGTCGTTCAGGCGCGAGGTGCTGACGATGCGGTAGCTGTTGCCGCCAACCCGCACATGGGCCTCGCCCAGATTGCCGACGAACTCGTCTATGTGCAAGGCATGGCGCTGGTGCCGGCCGGCACCTTCGTTGACCAGGGCCACATAGTCATGCTCTATCTTCACCTCATGGCCGGGCAGTTGTCCGGTGATGCCGGCTTCGCGCTCGCGCGCCTTGCGGCGGATGAAGCCGGCCAGCGCGACAAGAAAGCCCGGATCCTCATGCACCACATCCTCGGCCTTGAATCCGCCACCGTAGTGCTGAGCGATAAAGCCGGTGTTGAAGTTGCCGCTGCCGAAATCGGGGTGGGCCAGCAGAGCCGACTGAAAGGGGATGTTGCTGCTGATGCCTCGGATCACAAAGCCGTTCAAGGCCTCGCGCATCTTTGCGATGGCCTCGGCCCGGTCCTGGCCGTGCACGATCAGCTTGGCAATCATCGAGTCATAGAACATCGGGATCTCGCCGCCCTCATAGACGCCGGTGTCCACCCGCACACCAAAACGCTCCGACGCAGCCTGCTCCATACTGGTCTCTGGCGGCTGGTATTTCACCAGGCGTCCGGTCGAAGGTAGGAAGTTGCGGAAGGGGTCCTCGGCATTGATGCGGCACTCGATGGCCCAGCCCTCGCGCTTGATCTCTTCTTGCTTGAAGGGCAGCGACTCCCCAGCGGCCACGCGAATCATCTGCTCGACCAGATCGACGCCGGTAATGCATTCGGTCACCGGATGCTCGACCTGCAGCCGGGTGTTCATTTCCAGAAAGTAAAAACTCTGGTCCTTGCCGACGACGAACTCGACGGTGCCGGCACTTTGATACTTCACCGCCTTGGCCAGCGCCACAGCCTGCTCGCCCATCGCCTTGCGCGTCGCTTGACTGATGAAGGGGCTTGGCGCCTCCTCGATCACCTTCTGGTGGCGACGCTGGATCGAGCACTCGCGCTCATGCAGGTAGACGACATTGCCCTGGCTGTCGCCCAGCACCTGGATCTCGATGTGACGCGGCTCCTCGACGAACTTCTCCATGAAGACCCGGTCGTCACCGAAGCTGTTGCGCGCCTCGTTGCGGCAACTGGTGAAGCCCTCAAAGCAGTCCTTATCGTTGAAGGCCACACGCAGGCCCTTGCCACCGCCGCCGGCGCTGGCCTTGATCATCACCGGGTAGCCGATGCCCTTGGCAATCTCTACGGCCGACTCGGGGGACAGGATGGGCTCGTTGTAGCCGGGGATCGTGTTGACGTTCGCCTCCTTGGCCAACTTCTTAGACGCGATCTTGTCGCCCATCGCGGCGATCGAGTAATGCTTGGGACCGATGAAGGTGATGCCCTCTTCCTCGACCCGGCGCGCGAAGTCTTCGTTCTCGCTGAGGAAACCGTAGCCGGGGTGGATGGCCTGGGCACCGGTGGCCTTGGCGGCCGCGATGATCTTGTCGGCCACCAGATAGGACTCGCGCGAGGGGGCTGGGCCGAGCAGCACCGCTTCATCGGCCAGCTCGACATGGCGGGCATCCTTGTCGGCCTCCGAATAGACAGCGACCGTACTGATGCCCAGTTTCTGCGCAGTCTTGATCACTCGGCAGGCGATCTCGCCACGATTTGCTATCAGGATCTTGGTGAACATTGGTTTTCTCCTAGGACCTGATCACAGTGGGATATTGCCGTGCTTGCGCCACGGGTTCTCAAGTTTCTTGTCTTTGAGCATGGTCAGCGAGCGGCAGATGCGCTTGCGAGTCTCGTGCGGCTGGATCACGTCGTCGATGAAGCCGCGCGCGCCGGCCACGAAGGGGTTGGCAAAGCGAGCCTTGTACTCGGCCTCCTTGGCCGCCAGCTTCTCGGGGTCGCCCTTGTCCTCGCGGAAGAT
The DNA here is from genome assembly GCF_026241155.1 of Paucibacter sp. PLA-PC-4. Classification (GTDB taxonomy): domain Bacteria; phylum Pseudomonadota; class Gammaproteobacteria; order Burkholderiales; family Burkholderiaceae_C; genus Roseateles_E. The sequence continues at coordinate 42,204 of NZ_JAPFGP010000004.1, read as the reverse complement.
GATCTCAACCGCGCCCTTGGCGCCCATCACCGCAATCTCGGCGTTCGGCCAGGCGAAGTTGACATCGCCGCGCAGATGCTTAGAACTCATCACATCGTAGGCGCCGCCATAGGCCTTGCGGGTGATCACGGTGACTTTGGGTACCGTGCACTCGGCGTAGGCATAGAGCAGCTTGGCGCCGTGCTTGATGATGCCGCCGTACTCTTGAGAAGTGCCGGGCATGAAGCCGGGCACGTCCACAAAGGTGATCACTGGGATGTTGAAGGCATCGCAAAAGCGCACAAAACGTGCGGCCTTGATGCTGCTCTTGATGTCCAGGCAACCGGCCAGCACCAGCGGCTGGTTGGCCACGATGCCGACGGTCTGCCCCTCCATCCGCGCAAAGCCGGTCAGGATGTTTTTCGCATAGTCGGCCTGCAACTCAAAGAAGTCGCCATCGTCGACGACCTTCAGGATCAACTCCTTCATGTCGTAAGGCTTGTTCGGGTTGTCCGGCACCAGGGTGTCGAGAGAGAGGTCCAGGCGCTGGCCGGGGTCTCCGCTGGGCCGAGTCGGGGCCTTCTCGCGGTTATTCAGCGGCAGGTAGTTGAAGAAACGCCGCAGCATCAAGATAGCTTCGACATCGTTGTCGAAGCTCAGATCGGCCACACCGCTCTTGCTGGTGTGCGTGCCGGCGCCACCCAGTTCCTCCGCCGTCACCTCCTCATGGGTCACGGTCTTCACGACATCGGGGCCGGTGACGAACATATAGCTGGAATCCTTCACCATGAAGATGAAGTCCGTCATTGCTGGCGAATAGACCGCGCCACCGGCGCAGGGCCCCATGATCATGCTGATCTGCGGGATCACGCCCGAGGCCATCACGTTGCGTTGGAACACATCGGCATAGCCGCCCAGCGAGGCCACCCCCTCCTGGATACGTGCGCCGCCCGAGTCGTTCAGGCCGATCACCGGAGCGCCGACTTTCATCGCCTGATCCATCACTTTGCAGATCTTCTCGGCGTGCGCCTCGGACAGCGCGCCGCCGAAGACTGTGAAATCCTGGCTGAAACTGAAGGCCAGCCGGCCATTGATCATGCCGTAGCCGGTGACGACGCCATCGCCGGGTATCTTGTTGTCCTGCATGCCGAAATCGACGCAGCGGTGCTCGACGAACATATCCCATTCCTCGAACGTGCCTTCGTCGAAGAGCAGTTCCAGCCGCTCGCGCGCAGTCAGCTTGCCCTTGCTGTGCTGGGCCGCGATGCGTTTATCGCCCCCGCCCAGGCGCGCCTTGGCGCGCTTTTCTTCCAGCCTTTGTTGGATGTCATGCATGGTGATCGTCTCCAGAAAACTTGTTCAATAGCTGGCGAGCGGCCGTCGAGGCGGCGAGCTTGCCGTTCAAGACTTGGGCGGTGGTGTCGGCCAGTGCCGCGCGCACGGCGCTGGCCTGCGCGAACTGCTGGCGCAGCCCCGCCTGGATGCGCTCCCACATCCAAGCCAGGGCCTGCTGGCGCCGCTTCTCGGCCAGCATGCCGTTGGTGCTCTGCAGTTCGCGGTACTCGCTGACCGCCTCCCAGAAACGGTCCAGCCCGTCACTCTTCAGCGCGCTGAGCTGCAACACCTGAGGGTGCCAGGTCTTGACATCGTGATGAGCATGGTCCGGATGGCCGTGCATGCCGTACAGGCGCAGGCTGGAGACGATCTGTGCCCGCGCCCGCGTCGCCGCAGCCTCGTCCAGATCGGCCTTGTTAATCACAACCAAATCGGCCAGCTCCATAACGCCTTTCTTGATCGCCTGCAGATCGTCGCCGGCATTGGGCAGCTGCAAGAGGCAGTACATATCGGTCATGCCCGCAACGGCCGTCTCGCTCTGGCCGACGCCGACGGTCTCTACGATGACGATGTCGTAACCCGCCGCCTCGCAGACCAGCATCGCCTCGCGCGTCTTCTCGGCAACGCCGCCCAGCGTGCCGCTGCTGGGGCTGGGACGGATGTAGGCCCGCTCGTCCATGGACAGCCGCTCCATGCGCGTCTTGTCGCCGAGGATGGAGCCGCCCGAGACGCTGCTAGATGGGTCGACGGTCAGCACCGCGACACGATGCCCCTGTTCGATCAGCATCAGGCCCAGAGCCTCGATGAAGGTACTTTTACCCACGCCGGGCACGCCGGAGATGCCCAGGCGGAAGGAGCTGCCGGTGTGCGGCAGCAGTGTGGTCAGCAAGGCGTCGGCCTGTGCCCGGTGGTCACTGCGCGTCGATTCAAGCAGCGTGATGGCCTTGGCGATGGCCCGTCGCTGTGCGGGGCCAGGCCCGGCCAGCAGGGCGGGGGCCCAGTTCATTGCGGGGCCTTCCAGTGATATTCGATCTCCAACTCGTTCTCGCCGACCGGCTCGAAGCCATGGCGCCGGTAGAAGCGGTTGGAATCGCTGAGCTTCAGGGCGCTCAGGGTCACGTCTTGCCCATGCGACTTGACCCAATCCAGCACCCATGCGCCCGCGCCGCTGCCCTGCGCGCCGGGGCGGATGAACAGCTGTTCGAGATGCAGATGATCGCCAGCCGGCTTCAGCAATACAAAGCCGATGCGCTCGCCATCGCGCAGGATGTACTGGGTGCGCTGGGCGTCGAACTGGCTGGTGAAGCGATCGCGACTGCGCTGGACATCGCCAAGACCGAGCCGATCCAAGCTCTCGCGCATCGCGGCCATACGCAACGCAAACAAGGCCTCGAAGTCCTCGGCCGCGATCGACTCCAACGACAGGCTGGCCATCAGGCAGCCACCGCCTGACGGATCTGCTCCAGCACGTCCTTGGCACTGGCCGGGATCGGCGTGCCGGGGCCGTAAATGCCCTTGACGCCCGCCTCATAGAGCATCTCGTAATCCTGTGCCGGGATCACCCCGCCGACAAAGACGATGATGTCGTCGGCGCCCTGAGCCTTCAGCGCCCTCAGGATGGCCGGCACCAGAGTCTTGTGGCCGGCGGCCAGTGTGCTGACGCCTACAGCATGGACATCGTTCTCGATCGCCTGGCGCGCGCACTCCTCCGGGGTCTGGAACAGCGGGCCCATGTCGACGTCGAAGCCCAGATCGGCATAGGCGGTGGCCACGACCTTGGCGCCACGGTCATGGCCGTCCTGGCCGAGCTTGGCGATCATCACGCGCGGGCGGCGGCCCTGTTCCTCGGCAAAGGCCTGGATCTCTTCCTGCAACTTGGCCCAGCCTTCGGCAGAGTCGTAGGCGGCGGCATAGACACCGCTGACCTTCTGCGTGTCGGCGCGGTGACGGCCGAACACAGCCTCCAACGCGTCGGAGATTTCGCCGACAGTGGCGCGCAGCCGGCAGGCCTTGATCGCCAGGTCCAGCAGATTGCCCTGGCCCGAGCGGGCAGCCTCGGTCAGCGCCGCCAGCGCTGCCTGTACACCAGCCGCGTCGCGCGAGGCCTTGATGGCCTTCAGCCGCTCGATCTGGCCGTCGCGGACCTTGACGTTGTCCACGTCCAGGATCTCGATCGGGTCCTGCTTCGCGAGCTTGTATTTATTCACGCCGACGATCACATCGCGGCCCGAGTCGATGGCCGCCTGCTTCTCAGCCGCGCTGGCCTCGATCTTCAGTTTCGCCCATCCGCTGTCCACTGCCTTGACCATGCCGCCCATGGCCTCGACCTCCTCGATGATGGACCAGGCCTTGTCGGCCATGTCCTGGGTCAGCGTCTCCATCATGTAGCTGCCAGCCCAGGGGTCGATCACACTGGTGATGTGGGTCTCTTCCTGGATGATCAGCTGCGTGTTGCGGGCGATACGGGCGCTGAACTCGGTGGGTAGCGCGATCGCCTCGTCCAGCGAGTTGGTGTGCAGCGATTGCGTCCCACCGAACACCGCCGCCATCGCCTCGATGGTGGTGCGTACGACGTTGTTGTAGGGGTCCTGCTCGGTCAGGCTCCAGCCCGAGGTCTGGCAGTGGGTACGCAGCATCAGGCTTTTCGGGCTTTTGGCCTCGAAGCCCTTCATGATGCGGCACCACAGCAGACGGGCGGCCCGCATTTTGGCGATCTCCAGATAGAAATTCATGCCCACGGCCCAAAAAAACGACAGGCGTGGCGCAAAGTCGTCGACATCCATGCCCTTGGCCATGGCGGTCTTCACATACTCCTTGCCGTCGGCCAAGGTGAAGGCCAACTCCAGCGCCTGGTTGGCTCCGGCCTCCTGCATGTGATAGCCGCTGATGCTGATCGAGTTGAACTTGGGCATGTGGGCTGCCGTGTACTCGATGATGTCACCGATGATCTTCATCGACGGCTCGGGCGGGTAGATATAGGTGTTGCGGACCATGAACTCCTTGAGGATGTCGTTCTGGATGGTGCCGCTGAGCTTGTCCTGCGAGACGCCCTGCTCCTCGGCCGCCACTACATAGCCGGCCAGCACCGGCAGCACCGCGCCGTTCATCGTCATCGACACCGAGACCTTGTCCAGCGGGATGCCGTCGAACAGGATCTTCATGTCCTCTACAGAATCGATTGCCACGCCGGCCTTGCCGACATCCCCGGTCACGCGTGGGTGGTCGCTGTCATACCCGCGGTGGGTGGCCAGATCGAAAGCCACCGATACGCCCTGCCCGCCGGCGGCCAGGGCCTTGCGGTAGAAGGCATTGCTCTCCTCGGCGGTCGAGAAGCCGGCGTACTGGCGGATGGTCCACGGCCTCACCGCGTACATGGTCGCCTGCGGGCCGCGCAAAAAGGGCTCGAAACCGGGCAAGGTGTCGGCATAGGGCAGCTCGGCCGTGTCCGCCGCCGTGTACAGCGGCTTCACCGTCAGCCCTTCGGGCGTGATCCAGTTCAGTGCCTCGACGTTGCCGCTTGGCGCCGACTTGGCGGCGGCCTGGTGCCATTGCGCCAGACTGGCGGCGGCGAACTCTGACGGGGTGGGACGGGATTCAGACATTGACGGCTCCTACGAACGCGGCATCATAGCGCTCTCGTTATTCATAATTATAAATTCGGAACTGACTAGAATCTGAAGCCACGATGACCACCACCACCCTGCTCGCCCCCCGCGCCCTCTATCAGGAAGTGGCGGAGCGCCTGCGCCTGCAGATCTTCGGCCGCGAGCTGGAACCAGGCGCCTGGATCGACGAACTGAAGCTCTGTAGTGAGATGGGCATCAGCCGCACGCCGCTTCGCGAAGCGCTGAAGGTACTGGCGGCCGAGGGTCTCGTGACGATGAAGGTGCGGCGCGGCGCCTATGTGACCGAGATGAGCGAGCGCGATGTACGCGAGGCCTATCAGCTGCTGGCCTTGCTGGAGAGCGATGCGGCGGCGCGGGTAGCCGAGAGTGCCGCGGCGGCCGAGCTAGGCGAGCTGCAGGCGCTGCACGAGCTGCTCGAGCGCAAGGTTGGCCAGCGCGATGCCTTCTTCGCCGCCAATGAGCGCTTTCATCTGCGCCTGCTGGAGATCGAAGGCAATCGCTGGCGCCAGCAGATCGTCACCGATCTGCGCCGCGTGATGAAACTCAATCGACATCACTCGCTGTTCAAGCAAGGCCGCCTGACCGAGTCGCTGCAAGAGCACCGGGCACTGGTGGCCGCCATCGTGCGGCGCGACGCGACGGCAGCGGCACAGCTCATGCGCCGGCACTTCGAGAACGGGCTCAGCGCGGCGCGGCCGCAGGCCTGAGTGTCTCAGCCGGGTGGGCTGTCAGCGGGCAGCCAGCGCTTGTAGATGGTCTGGAAACTGCCGTCGCGCTTCATGCGGTCGAGCTGCTGCTGCCACGCTCTGACCACCGCATCGGGCGTCCCGCGCGAAAAGGCGATATAGCCATCGGCGCTGGCATAGCTGTACACGATCTCCAGCGCATCCTCGGCCAGCCCCGCCTGGGACAAAGTCTGGGGCATCGAGATACGCTCGGTCGCAAACAGCGGCGCACGGCGGGCCAGCAGCATCCGTATGCCCTGTGTCGGATCACTGACCCTGACCAGATTCGTGAAGCCTAGAGCGCTCAAATGCTCACTGACATACCAGTCGCGCACGACCAGCACGCCCGCTGCCTTCTTGGCGTCATCCAGGCTGCGCAAGCGCACGCCGCCACCGGCAGGTGCATAGATGGCGCTGTAGAACACAACGATTGGGCCTACCCATTTGAACTGGCGCTCGCGCTCAGGCGTGCGCGCCATCGCGAACAGCGCGGCCGGCGCCGGTCGCTGCAGATCGCGGAAAGCTCGCGCCCAGGGCAGGAACTCGATGGCCTGCTTCTGACCCAGCCGGCGCTGGATCTCGCGCACCATGTCTACCGCCAACCCCTGGGCCTCGCCATCTTGGCTGAAGTTGATCGGCGGGAATTCCTCGCTCATCAGGCGCAGCGCCGGTGCCTGGGCATGAGCATGGACAGTGCCCAGCAGCAGCACCATGATCAAACCCACACATCGGCTGAGATAGACCATTGCGGTGACTCCAGAACTTGGCTAGAGCCGATGCAGCTCCGACTTCAGATACCACTCGGCCATGCGTTCGCCATTCCAGCGCAGTGTTACATGTTCGGCCTGGCGCGCCGGTGGCAGGGTCGCGCGTGGGGTGAAGAGCGCCACGCATTGGCCACCAGCATGGCGCACGCTGTCATAAGCGATGCCGGCCAAGCCTTGCTCGCGCAGGCGGCGGCCGAAGGCCTGCGAGGCGCCATAGCTGTCAGGGTCATGCAGCGCGGCGCTGTCGGCGCGGCGCCCGTCGCGCAGCTCGACCAAGGCCGCGCTGATGGTCACTCGGTAGCAGCGCAGATCCAGGTCGATCGGCGGCTCCTGCGTGCGCTGCAAAAAGATCGAGCGGTGGTGGCTAACCTCCGCTACCGCCGTCTCCAGTTGGGCGGCCGCGTAGTAGACGCCGTAGCTGCCGTCGCTGAAGCGCGAGCCTTCAGGGTTCAGATGCGTGAAGGCCGCCATGATGGGGCTGCAACCGGGGCCGCTGATGCGCTGCTCAGCGGGCACCAGGCTCAGCTCGCCGACGGCATCGCGCAGCCTCGGGTTGCCCAGCGCTTCAATCGCGAACACCACCTCCAGATCGGCCGGGTCTGCCACCGCATCGAACAGCAGTACCGGCGGAAAACGACTGGGTATCAGGCGGCAGCTGTCCGGCCACAGCAATTGGACCAAGCCGTCGCTCAAGACCAGCCACCGCGCTGGGCATCCAGATACTGGCGCACGACGAACAGATCGGCCACCTGACCGCCAAGCATACGCTCCAATGCCGAGCGTCCGCCGAACAGGGCTGCGCTATTGGGTCTCTTGATCCAGGCGTCGGCGCGCTCCGAAACCGGCAGCAGAATATGCAGCGCGGCATAAATCCCGAACAGATGGGACAGGCGCTCCAGGGTGGCGCCGTCCAGCCCGGTCTTGATGCGACCAGCCTTCCAGTCGTAGAAACTGGTGCGGCCGCAACCCAAGAGGCGCTGCTGCTCCTCATTGCTCAGGCCCCAGGCCTGAGCAATATTGAAGAAGCTGCGCAGCGCCGCCGCGGCGGCGGCCGGCGAATGCAGATCAGTGGCTGCGGGCGCCGCTTCGCGCCTTGGGGGACCTGGGACCATGACGTACCTCGGGCTGGATTGCCTGGTCGTCAGTATGAGTTCGAATACGGACTAAAGTCAATCGTTAGTCCTGAATTGAACTTACTTGCTGCCGCGGATCTTGGCCAGTTCGGCCTGGGTCTCGTTCCACAGCTCCATGCCCACCTGGGTGGCGATGCCGGCATTGACCTTGGTGAGCTTGTCGCGCATACGGCCGCTCTCGGCCGGGCTCAGCTCGGTGACCTGCATGCCTTTGGCCTTCAGATCGGCCAGGGCCTTGGCGGCCTCGGCGCGGGTGTCCTTGCGCTCGAAGTCACGGCTGATCACCGCGGCTTTCTGCAGCACGGCACGTTCATCCTTGGACAGGCCGTCCCAGTACTTCTTGCTGACCAACACGATCCAGGGTGCGTAGACGTGGTTGGTCACTGTCAGGTACTTCTGCACCTCGTAGAACTTGGCCGACAGGATGGTGTTGTAGGGGTTCTCCTGGCCGTCGACCGCCTTGGTCTCTAGCGCGGTGAACAGCTCGGAGTACGGCAGCGGCACGGCATTGGCGCCCAGGGTCTTGAAGCTGTCCAAGTAGACGTTGTTCTGCATCACGCGGAGCTTGATGCCGTCCAGGTCTTCGAGTTTGGCGACCGGCTTCTTGTTGTTGGTCAGGTTGCGGAAGCCGTTTTCCCAATAGACCAAGCCGACCAGCCCCTTCTCTTCGAGCTTTGCCATCACCTTCTGGCCGATCGGGCCGTCCAGCAGCGCGTCGGCTTCCTTGGTGTTGTTGATCAGGAAGGGCGTGTCCCACAACGCCATTTCCTTGGTGATGCCCACCAGCGTCGCGGTCGATCCGACCATCATTTCCTGCGCGCCGCCGATCAAGGCCTGCTGCATCTGCGTATCAGGACCCAGGGCCGCTGCGCCGATGGCGCGCAGCTTCATCTTGCCGCCGGACAGTTTCTCGACGTTCTCGGCCAGCACCTTGGCGGCGCGACCCTGGTTGCTGGCCTCGGCCAGGCCGTAGCCGAAACGGATCAGGCGCGGCTTGATGTCCTGGGCCTGGGCCAGCGGAGCGAGGCAGGCCAGCGCAACGGCGGCCAGCACGGTACGGCGAAGGGTGTTTTTCACGGAAGTCTCCTTATGGATGATAAATCAATCTATCAATCAGCGCATCCACGCCACAGGCGCGATCACGATCTGGGGGAACAACACAAACAGGATCAGGATCAGGGTGTAAGTGATCAGGAAAGGGTTCACGCCCTTGATCACCTGATGCATCGACAGCCGCCCGACGCCGGCCACCACATTGAGCACCGTGCCCACCGGCGGCGTGATCAGGCCGATCGCGCCGTTGAGCACGAACATCAGGCCGAAATACACCGGGTCGATGCCGGCCTTGACCGCGATCGGCAGCATCACCGGCGCGAAGATCAGAATGGTGGGTGTCAGGTCCAGCGCGGTGCCGATGACCACCAGCGTGATCATCATCACCGCCATCAAGAGGCGAGGCGACTCGATCAGCCCGCCCAGCCAGCCGCTCAAGGTGCCCGGCAGATCGGCCAAGGTGATCATGTAGCTCGCCACCTGGGCACCCGCACACAAGAACATCACGATTGCCGTGGTCTTGGCGGCGCGCACCAGCACCAGGTGCAGCTCGCCCATGCTGAGCTCGCGGTGGATAAAGAAGGCGATCACCAGCGCATAGAAGGCAGCCACCACCGCGGCTTCAGTGGGTGTGAACACGCCCGTCTTCATTCCGCCGATGATGATGATAGGCATCAGGATGGCCCAGAAGGCCTTGGCCGTCGCGCGCAAGCGCTCGGCCATCGGCAAAGCGACGCCGCCGGGCAGGTCGATCTTGCGCAGTTGCAGTTTCCAAGCCACCAGCAGGCCCGCACCCATGATCAACCCCGGCACGATGCCCGACAAAAAGAGCTGTGAGATCGAGGTATTGGTCGTCACGCCATAGATCACGAAGGGCATGGACGGCGGGATGATGGGCGCGATGATGCCGCCCGAGGCGATGAGGCCGGCCGACGTGTGCATCGGGTATCCATGGGCCCGCATCATCGGGAGCAGGATGGTGGCAAGCGCCGCGGTGTCGGCCAACGCCGAGCCGCTCATGCTGGCCATCAGCACCGAGGCGCCAATCGCGACAAAGCCCAAGCCGCCGCGGATGTGTCCGACCCAAGCTTGCGCCATCGTGATGATGCGCCGGCTGATGCCGCCGGCATTCATCAGCTCGCCGGCCAAGATGAAGAAGGGCACGGCCAGCAGAGGGAAACTGTCGATGCCAGCCACCAGGTTCTGCGCCAGTAGCTGTGTGTCCCAAAAGTCCAGCACCCAGGCCATGCCTGCGCCAGTCAGCACCAGGGCAAAGGCCATTGGCATGCCGATGCCCATCAGCACTAGCATGCCGGCAGAGAAAACGACAAAGGCGAGTGCCTCGTTACTCATGACACTCACTCCACGTCAGCACCATGGCCCAGATCGAGCGGGCTGCCACGCAGCAGCTGGACCAGGGCCATCAGACCAATGAAAATCGCACTCAGCAGCCCGGGCAGCGGCAGCAGGGCCGTCGGATAGCCCATCACCACCGAGTGGCTGTCCATGCCCACCACCACCTGTTGCCAAGCCCCCCAGCCCAGCAGCACGCAGGCCAGCACGACAGCAGCGCGAATCAGCGCAGCAAAAGCCTTCAGCACCGGCGGCCGCTTACGCAGCGGCAGCAGCAGGCTGGTGAAGGCCATGTGCTCGCCGCGCGGATAGGCGGCCGTCGCGCCGATGAAGACCATCCAGACAAAGAGCAGGCGCGACAGCTCCTCGCTGGCGGCGATGCCGCTGCCGAAACCGTAGCGCAGCACCACATTGATGAAGACTGCGATGGCCATGACGGCCAGGCAGGCGGCCATCAGACCGTCGCTGAGGCGCTGCCACAGCGGCACTGGCCCGGCTTCGGGGGTCGGCGATTCACTCATGTGCCCTCTCCTTGCAGCCAGGCCAGGGCCTCGCTCAGTTGTTGCTCGGGTGTCGCGGCGGCCGCGACGCGAAGCACGCCGGCCTCGCTCAGCGGCGATTCCAATGCCGCGAACTGGCTGTCCACCAGACTGGCCGGGAACAGATGTTCGGCCGCGCGCGCCGTCACTCGCTGCAGCGACAGCTCGCGGCTGATGTCCAGAAACACGAAGCGCAACCCTGGCACCGCCGCACGCAGGCGTTCGCGATAGCTCAGCTTCAGTGCCGAACACGCCAGCACCGTGCCGCCGTGCTGGGCAGCCAGCTCGCGGCCCAGCAGGTCCAGCCAGCCCTCTCGGTCAGCATCGGTCAGCGCAATACCGGCACGCATCTTGGCCACCGAGGCCGGCGAATGATGGGCATCACCCTCTATGTATGCCCAGCCCCGAGCCGCAGCAATGGCCTGGCCCAGGCTGGACTTGCCGCAACCGGCCACCCCCATCACGACTGCTTTTGACATTGGATAGCGCTATCCCATTGCATCAAACAAAAGGTGGCAGCGTCTGCGCTTACCACCACAAGATCGCTCCAGCCTGCGCAGATTTCGGGTATGCACGAACCCAGCGAAGGATTGGATAGCGCTATCCTACGCCTGAGTTCATCGCACCGTATCAGGGATAACACGCACCCATGTCAGGCACAACGCCCCCAACCAAGGCACGCCGGCGCCGCTCCAGCGGCCGCGCCACACTGCAGGATGTAGCCCAGGCAGCCGGGGTCAGCCCCATCACCGTGTCACGCGCGCTGCGTGGCGAACGTGCCGTGACGCCGGAGCTGGTTGCCCGTGTGCAGGAGGCTGCAGCACAGTTGGGATACGTGCCCGACCCAGCCGCCCGCGCGCTGGCTTCGAGCCGCAGTTCCCAGGTCGCGGTGCTGATTCCGCTGCTCAGCAACGCCTTGTTCGTCGATCTGCTGGACGCCGCCCAACGCGCCCTGCTGGCGGCCGGCTACCAGACCCTGATCGGCGTAACCCACTACGAGCCGAGCGAAGAGGAAGCCTTACTGCGCAGCTATCTGCTGCATCGGCCGGCCGGCCTGATCGTCACAGGCTTTGACCGCACAGACGAGGCACGTCGCCTGATCGAGGGCAGCGGGGTGCCCTGCGTGCATGTGATGGAGACGGTAGCGGCGTCAGGCACCTATAGCGTCGGCTTCTCGCAAGCCGATGCCGGCCGGGCCATGACCGAGGCCTTGCTGGCGCGCGGCCGGACGCAGATCGCGTTTGCCGCCGCCCAGCTCGATCCGCGCACGCTGCAGCGCAGCGAGGGCTATCGGCGGGCACTGCAAGCGGCCGGCCGCTACCGGCCGGAGCTGGAGTTCATGAACCCCGAGCGCTCCTCGCTGGCGCTGGGCGGCGAGTTGTTGGAGCAGGTTTTGCGCGAGGCCCCCGAGGTCGATGCGATCTTTTTCAATAACGACGACCTGGCCCAAGGCGCCCTGCTGGCTGCGCTGCGGCTGGGCATCAAGGTGCCCGAGCGGCTCGCGATCGCCGGCTTCAACGACCTAACCGGCAGCGAGCAGATGCTGCCGCCGCTGTCCACCGTGCGCACCCCGCGCAGCGAAATCGGTGCCGAAGCGGCAGCCATGCTGATCAAATTGATGCGCGGTGAAAGGGTGGCCGCGCCGCAGCTGGACCTGGGTTACCAGGTGCTGCTGCGCGGCAGCTGCTGAAGCAGCCCTACTCGGCCGGCACCGCCAGCGGGGCCGGATCGACACTCGGCGCCTGCCGGGGCTTGCGGTCCCGCACCAGATACGAGTACAGCACCGGCACGACCACCAGGGTCAAGAGAGTCGAGGTAATGACACCGCCGATGATGGCCCGGCCCATAGGGGCTTGGATCTCGCCGCCATCGTTCAGTGCGATGGCCATAGGCAGCATGCCGAACACCATCGCGGCGGTCGTCATGATGATGGGCCGCATCCTGATCAGGCCGGCCTGCAGCAAGGCTTCGGCCACCGTGGCCCCAGCCTTGCGCGCGTGGTTGGCGAAGTCCACCAGCAGGATCGCGTTCTTAGTCACCAGGCCCATCAGCATCACCAGGCCGATCATCGAGAACACGTTCAGCGTGGTGTTGGTCAGTAGCAGGGCTAGCATCACACCGATCAGCGACAGCGGCAGAGAGGCCATGATGGCGATCGGCTGCACAAAGCTGCCGAACTGGCTGGCCAGCACGATATAGATGAAGATCACCGCCAGCGCCATTGCGCCCATCAGGCCGCCGAAGGCTTCGGCCTGCTCTTTACCGGCGCCGTCGACCATGAAGCTGGTGCCAGGCGGCAGTTGGGTCTGTTTCAGCAGCTTCTGGACATCGGCATTGACATCGCCCGAGGGCCGACCCTGCACGCCCGCGTAGACGGCCTCGCGGCGCTGAAGATTTTGGCGCCGAATCACCTCGGGATTGAACACCTGCTCGATATCGGCCACCTGATCCAGCGCGATCGGCGAGCCGTCGCGAGCAAAGGCGACCGGAAGCTTGGCCATCTGTTCGACCCGCTCGCGCTGCTCACGTGGTAGACGCAGTAGCACCTCGACCTGATTGCCGTCAGGCGTGCTCCAGTGGGTCGCGACATCGCCGTTGACATAGGCACGAAGCGAGGCTGCGACCTGGGGTGCTGTGAGACCCAGCTCGCGGATCGCCGAGTCTTTGAGCCGTACCGCGAACGCCGGCAGGCCGGGCTTAACGGTGGTCTCCACATCTACCGCGCCGGGCACCTGCTTGATCGCTTCGACCAGGTCCTTGGCCGCCTGGGTCAGCACCTCGGGGTCATTGCCGAGGATGGTGATCCAGATCGGTCGGTCAAAGCCGACGCTGACCTCGATGCCGGGGATCTTGGCGATGTCGGCGCGGATCGCGTCCTCGATCTCCTTTTGCGTTCGGTGACGGTCCTTACGATCCTTGAGCGTGATGTTCAGCACCGCCTGGTTGCGGCCTGTGGCCATTCCCTCGCCGGTGCTGCCGACCACAGTGGAGACCGTCTTTATATCCGCATAGCCCATCAGGATCTCCTCGACCTGCTGCACCTTGGCCGAGCCACGTTCCAGACTGGTCGCGACCGGCATGCGCAGATTGATCGCGGTGAAGCCCTCATCGGTCTGCGGAATGAACTCGCTGCCCACCAGCGGCGTCAGGCCGAGCGCCAGCACAAAGCTCAAGACCCCACCGCCCATCACCAGGCCGCGTGGTGTGATCGTTGCCATGCGCAGGCGGCGCGGCTGGCCGCGGTCGCGTCGGCCCTCGGAATCGAACGGCCGCGCGAACACTGGCAGCCAGGCGCGGTAACGCCGCGCCGAGAAGGCCCAGCGGATCAGGCGTTCGTATGCCCCGTGCAGCCAGTCCATGCCGCGGTCGGTTCCGTTGATCAGCTGGCGCAACACGGGAAGCTTCTTCAGACGGTTGCTGGGCGGATCGGGCCAGATGCTGGACAGCATCGGGTCGAGCGTGAAGCTGACGAACAGCGACACCAGTACGGCCACCACCACGGTGATGCCGAAGGGATAAAAGAACTTGCCGATGATGCCGCCCATGAAGGCCACCGGTACGAACACCGCGCAGATCGCGAAAGTGGTCGCCATCACGGCCAGGCCGATCTCGTTGGTGCCGTCCTCGGCCGCTCGGTGGTGGTCCTTGCCCATGCCGACATGCCGCACGATGTTCTCGCGCACCACAATTGCGTCATCGATCAGCAAGCCGATGCATAGGCTTAAGGCCATCATCGTCATGAAGTTCAAGGTGAAGCCGAAGGCGTGGACCGCGATGAAGCTGGAGATCACTGCGATCGGGAGCGTCAGGCCAGTGATGATGGTCGAGCGCCAGCTGTGGAGGAACAGGAAGACGATGGCCACGGTCAAGAGCGCGCCCTCGATCAGTGTGTGCTGCAAGCCCTTCAGCGAACCCTTGACGAAGTCGCTGCTGGCGTAGATCAGGCTCAGCTCCACGTCCTTGGGCAGGGTCTTGCGCAGCTCTTCGGCCGCTTCTTTGACCGCATCGCCGGTCTTGACAATATTGGCGTCCTGCTGCTTGAAGACATTGAAGCTAACCGCGGGGACGCCGTTGATGCGGGCCACGCTGTCGGGCTCGCGCTCACGCTCAACCAAGGTGCCGAGATCGGCCAGCGTCAGCACCAGAGCGCCACGGCGTGCCACGACGATCTGCGCAAACTGCTTCGGATCCTTGACCCGGCCCTCGACGCGCAGGATGGCGTCCGAGCGGCCGTCCGACAGCAGGCCCACCGGCTGGTCGGTATTGGCGTCGGCCAGAGCCTTGGCTATTTCTGCCGGCGTCACGCCATAGGCGCGTAGGCGCAGCGGGTCCAAATCGATGCGCACCTCGCGCGACACCAGGCCGCCGACATCCACCTTGGCGACGCCCTCGACACGGCCCAGGCGCTTGGCCACGGTCAGCTCGCCAAGCATCGACAGCTCGCGCGCCGGCCGGGTCTTGCTCATCAGCGCCAGCACCACCACCGGCTCGGCGTTCTCGCCCTGGAAACGCGAGACTGCGGGCGGCTTCACATCCTCGGGAAACACCGCCTGGGCCAGCGCGACGCGGTCGCGCAGGTCCTGCATAGCCCGGCTCATATCGGTGTCGAGCGTGAACTCGGCACTGAGTTGGGCCCGGCCCTCGAAGCTGCGCGACTGGATACGCTTGACACCGGCGATCGTGTTGATCGTCTCCTCCAGCGGCTTGGCGACCTCGCGCTCCACCGCTTCGGGGCTGGCGCCTGGATAGCGCACATCGATCCAAGCTCCTGGCAGGCTGATGTCGGGAGTCTGCTCTACGCCCAGCTTGGCATAGGAAAACAGGCCCAACACGCACAGGGCAACCATCACCATGGTCGCGAAGACCGGGTTCTGGATCGAGATTCGGGTCATCCACATGGCCGACTCCTCTTTCTTTTTGTGTTTTATTGAGCGGCTGTGCCGCTGGCGGCGCTGGCGACCTTGTTGGCCTTGCTCGCGACGATGCTGGCCTTGGCCCCCTCGCGCAGATTGTCAAAACGCGCCGCCAGCACCTGGGCCTCGGGCGCCAGGCCTTGCAGGATTTCAACCCGGCCTTCGCGTGCGTCCTTGCGGCCGGTCGTCACGATGCGCCGCACCAGCGCACCCTGCTCGATCATCCAGACCTGCTCCTGCCCGGAGTTGCTGCTGATCGCACCCTGCGGCACCGTCAGGCGCCGGGTCTCGTCGGGCAGCTCGACCCGCGCTACCGCATACTGCCCGGCGCGGAACAGCTCCTTAGGATTGGCCAGTTCCAGCGTCACGATGATGGAACGTGTGCCCGGCTCGGCGGCCGGCGCGATACGCGTGATCTGGGCCTCGACGGTCTCGTCCACGCCCTCGACCCGCACCTGCACTGTCATGCCATGCTTGAGCCGGCTGACCTCGTGCGTGCCGACCAGGCCAGCCAGTTCCAGCTTGCTCAGATCGACGATCGACAGAATCTGCTGTTCTTCCGCGAGCTTCTCGCCTGGCAGCGCATGCCGCTTGGACACCAGGCCGTTGATCGGCGCGATCAGCGCCGCCTGGCGCAGCAGCACCTGGCTGGTGTCGAGCTGGGCCTTGGCGGCCAAGGTCTGAGCGCGCGCGGCTTCGAGTGCGGCGCGCGAGGTTTCCAGCGCGGTCGGGGCGATGAAGTTCTGCGCCGCCAGTCCCTCGTTGGCCAGGTGCTGCCGCTCAGCCTGAGCCTGCTGGGCGCGCGCCGATTCCACCGTGGCGCTGCGCTCGGCCACGCGCAGCCTTTGTTCTTCCAGATCCACCTGGCCCAGCACCTGGCCGGCGCGGACACGGCTGCCCTCACCCACCGACAGGCTCAGCAAGGTGCCGCTGGCCTTGCTGCGCACGATTACGGTGCCCGGCGCCACCAGCGGACCCGAAAACTCGATCAGCCCGGGCATGGCCGCGAGGCTGGGTTTGACCACCTCGGAGGGCACGAACTCCAGCGCCACCGGAGCGTTCTTATCCTCGCCCTTCTTGTCATCCCCTTTGGATGCCCAGACCGCCACGCCTGCGCCGCCAGCCAGTATCGCGGCCGCCAATCCCCCAAAAAGCCATTGCTTGCGCATGGTCTACCCCACTTCTGTCTCTAGCCGAAAGTGGCCGCAGTGTAGGGAGATGATTCTGAACTTAAAGAGGCGCTGCGACGAACTGCAGATTGTTATGCACGACTTGCGTTGGACACAGACAGGTCCAGTTGCTCGTACCGGTGGCTGAGCCAGCAGCACCAGGCGCCACCGAGTGCGGCGACGCTGGCGGCCCAGAACACCGCCGCATAGCCCCAGCGCGCCGCCAGCCAAGCCCCGCCCAGGCCGCCGATAACGCCCGAGAAGCCATAGCCCAGCACCGAATACAGGGCCTGGCCGCGGCCGCGCAGCCGGCCCGGAAAGTAGCGCGTGATCAGGCTGATGCAGACCGTGTGCTGGGCCGCAAAAGTGATCGCATGCAGGCATTGCGCCAGCACCAGCACCCACAGGCTGGCACCGAAACCGGCCGTCAGCGCAAAGCGCAGCGCGCTTAGCAGCGCCGCCGCCAGCAGCCAGCGGTGCGGCGCCGCGCGGTCCAGCAGCCGCCCCTGGAAGCCGAACCAGGCAATCTCGGCCAGCACCGAGGCCGCCCACAGCAGTCCCACCCATTGCTTGCCGTAGCCCAGCGCGTCCAGATAGAGGCTGAAGAAGGCATAGAGCGCGGCATGGGCCAGCACGGTCAGGAACACGCCGGCAAAGAACCAACGCACCGCCGGGCGACGCAACACAGTGCCAATGGGCTCACCGACCTCCTGCGCATGTACGGCCGCGGGCTGCTGCGGCAGCCGCCAGGCCGTCAGCACGATCAAGCCCAGCAGCACCAGCGTGGTGGCCGCGAATGCGCGCAGGCCGATCTGCTGGTACCACCAGCCCGCCAGCACCACGCTGGCCAGAAAACCCACCGAGCCCCAGACCCGCACCCGGCCGTAGCGGCGCACATCCATCGCCCCGTCGGCGCGCATCAGCTGGGCCGCGACCACGGTCTCTGTCAGCGGGACGATGGCTGCATTGAAGCTGAACATCAGAAAGACCGATGCCGCCAGCAGCGCGAAATGCGGCGGCAGCACAAAGCCGATTGCGGCCACAAAACTTGCCAGCGCGGCCCAGCGGATGATGGCCACCCGCTGGCCGGTACGGTCGGCCAGCGCACCCCACAGATAGGGTGCGAACAGGCGCGTCCAACTTTGCAGCGAGACCAGCAGGCCAATCGCAAACACCGACAGCCCCAGCTCCTTGTACCAGAGCGGCGCATAGGGATTGAAGCCGCCGATGGCCGCGAAATAGGCGCAGGACAGCGCCGCGCTGGCCGCCAGGGTGCGGCGCGAGGCCGCTGCCTCGGCCATGCTCAGCGGCTGGCGGGAATGGGCGGGACCGGCAGCGTCACATCGCCGCACTGAGCGCGGTGACGCAGTGCATGATCCATCAATACCAGGGCCAACATGGCCTCGGCGATCGGCGTCGCGCGTATGCCCACACAGGGATCGTGGCGGCCGAAGGTCTCAACCTGGGTCGGCTTGCCGGCCCGGTCGATCGAGGCCTTGGGTGTGCGGATCGAGCTGGTCGGCTTGATCGCGATCGAGGCCCATATGTCCTGGCCGGTCGATATGCCGCCCACCATGCCGCCGCTGTGATTGCTGGCAAAGCCGGCCGGGCTCAACTCATCGCCGTGGTGGCTGCCACGCTGGCCCACCACCGCGAAGCCATCGCCGATCTCGACGCCGCGCACTGCATTGATGCCCATGAGTGCGTAGGCGATCTCTGCATCGAGCTTGTCAAATAGCGGCTCGCCCAGGCCCACCGGCACGCCGGTGGCCTCGACGCGGATACGCGCGCCGACCGAGTCGCCGTCGCGGCGCAGCGCGTCCATATAGGCCTCGAGCTCGGAAATCTTGCTGCTATTGGCCGCGAAGAAGGGGTTGTTGCCCACATGCTCCCAACCCTCGAACGGGATCTCCAGTTCGCCCAGCTGCGTCATGCAGCCGCGGAACTCGGTGCCGAACTTTTCCTTCAGCCATTTGCGCGCCACCGCACCGGCACCGACCATCGGTGCGGTCAGTCGCGCTGAGGCACGGCCGCCGCCGCGTGGGTCACGCAGCCCGTACTTGCGCCAGTAGCTGTAGTCGGCATGGCCGGGGCGGAAGGTGTCGAGGATATTGCCGTAGTCCTTGCTGCGCTGATCGGTGTTGCGAATCAGCAGGCAGATCGGTGTGCCAGTGGTCTGCCCCTCGTAAACGCCTGACAGGATCTCGACCGCGTCGGGCTCGTTACGTTGAGTCACATGGCGGCTGGTGCCGGGTCGGCGGCGGTCCAGCTCAGGTTGGATGTCGGCCTCGCTCAGGGGCATTCCGGGCGGGCAGCCATCGATCACGCAACCAATCGCGGGCCCATGGCTTTCGCCGAAATTGGTGACGCGGAACAACTCGCCGAAGGTGCTGCCTGACATGGATTGCGTGCCTAGATCTCGATGCGGGAGGCGTCGATTCTACGGGGGCCTGTTCTTCAGTAAGGGCGACCGTCCTTGTGAGTGAATAGATTACCTTGGTCCGAGACAGTCACGGCGAGATCGTCATCGGGATAGCTGGCCTGGTCGCCCGGGCTGCGGTCACCGACTTCCAGATACCAGACATCCTCGGCCGTGCCATTGCGTAGCTGGTGAGCGTCGCCATTGCCCGCTCGGAAGCCAGCGCACATGCCCGGCGCTAGCGCCGTAGCGCCCGCATCGGTCCATAAGGTGGGTCGACCCTGCAGGATGTAGACAAACTCATCCTGGCGCGTATGGCTATGGCGGGCCGATGAAACAGCACCGGGTCTCAGCCGCGTCAGATTGACGCCGAAATTACTCAAGCCGAACGCATCGCCCAGACGGCGCTTCTCACGGCCGCTGACCCAGCCGGCAAAGGGTTCGGGATAGTGAGTCTGTTTGCTGTGCAGCGGCACATCGAGCGCGACAACGGCGACCTGGCTTGCGGCATCGGATGCCGACGGCTCATCGGATTGCATACTGAACTCCCTGAATCGATGGGACGCCTATCGACAGAACCTGCGTTACGGCCTCGATCACCAACGATGGCTCCGACATCTGCGGGAAATGCCCGCTGCGCTTGGCGAGTAACTGGGCCCCTTGCGGTGACAGCGCCAACAGGCCTTGCTGGTTGCGTCGGCGCTGTTCCATCGCGGCGGCCGAGGTCATCCAGCCGGGCATGGTCTTGGTGCCGGTGATCACCCGCAGCGGCACGGCAGGGAACGGCGGCGCGGCGGCAATCTGGGCGACGGTCTGCTGCTCATGGCTGACTTCGTCATTCGGGTCCGGACGCGAGAACAGATTCAGCAGCCGATTGACGGTCCGCTGCGCTGCCGACTGATACTGGCGCATTGAACCGACATCGGACGGTGCGGTGGCTTCCAGCAGCACGACACCGGACACCTCCTCGGGGTGCAGGCGCGCAAACAGATTCGCATGAAGGCCGCCAAAGGAATGGCCCAACAGCAGATAAGGGCCGGGCAGCGCCAGCGCGCCGAGCAGGCCGCGCAGCAGAGCCACCGCGGCCGCAGCGGTCTGCGGGGAAGTCGGTTTGGCGCTGCCGCCGACACCGGGGCGGTCATAGGCCAACACCCGGCTGCCCAGTTGAGCGATGCGCGGATAAAGCTTGTACCAGGCCTCCAGCGGACCGCCCGAGCCGTTGATCAGCACGATGACCGGCCCCGCGCCCTCACCCGTCAGCGTGTAGCACAGGCGCTGGTCGGCGATCGTCAAATCTTGCTTGCTCGGCAGATGTTTCATGGCCGGGCTTGTGATCAACCCGCCCGCGTCAATGCGAGTACCTCTGCCGCCATTCGGGTTGCCGCCCCGCCGTGCTGGGCGGCGAAGGCCTGCGCCTGGGCGCTGGCTTCGGCGCGGCGCGCCGGCAGCAGGGCCAGATGCAGGGCCTGCACCAAGGCCTGCGGCATGTCGGCCACACGACGCGCCGCGCCGGCCGCCTCGGCCAGCTCGGCCGCCTCAGCGAAGTTGAAGGTGCTGGGGCCCATCATGAGCGGGCAGCCGCAGGCAGCCGCCTCGATCAGGTTCTGGCCACCCAGTGGCGCGAAACTGCCGCCCAGCAGGGCCACATCGGCAAGGCCGTAATAAAGCGCCATCTCGCGCATGGTGTCGCCAAGCCAGGCATCGGCCTGAAGGGCATCTTGCGGGGGTAGGTCTTGCCAGGTGCTGCGCCGCACAAGGGTCAGGTTTTGTCCGGTGATTAGCGCGGCCACCTCGTCAAAACGCTGCGGATGGCGCGGCACGATCAGCAGCAGGGGCCGGTCAGCGCCGCGCACCGCGCGCCAGGCTTGCAGCAGCAGCGCTTCCTCGCCCTCGCGGCTGACGGCCAGCAGCAGCACCGGCCGGCCCAGCGCGGCGCGCCAGTCGCGGCCGCGCTGCAGCAGCGCGGCATCGGGCTGCAGATCGAACTTCAGATTTCCGCAGACCTCGATGCGCTGCGCGCCGCTGGCGCGCAGGCGCTGCGCATCGGCCTCCGTCTGGGCCAGCACCAAGGCCAGACGCCGCGCCGCTGGGTGCAGCAACCAGGCCAGGCGCCGCCCGCTGCGCTCGCTCTTGGCCGAGAGCCGGGCATTGGCCAGCACCATCGGAAGCCCGATGCGAGTGGCCTCGTGCACCAGCACCGGCCAGATCTCAGTCTCCATCAGCACGCCCGCTGCAGGCCGCCAATGGCGCAAAAAGCGACTTACCGCGCCCGGTGTGTCATAGGGCAGCCAGCTCTGGGCATCGCCGGCTTGCAACAGCTTGGCACCGGCCGCCAGACCGGTGGCCGTGCTGTGGGTCAGCAACAGCCGCAGGCCAGGGCGTTGCTCACGTAAGGCAGCCAGCAGCGCCGCGGCGGCCAGCGTCTCGCCCAGGGACACCGCATGGATCCACAAACGCCCGGCCTCGCCGCGCTGCTCCTCGAAGAAACCCAACCGCTCGACCAGACGTTGCCGATAGGCCGGCTCGGCGCCACCGCGCCGCCACAGGCGCAGCAGGTACAGCGGCGTCAGCAGGCGCAGCAGGGTCGCATAGACCCAGCGCGCCAGGGTCTCGCGTGGACGTTCCCGAGCGATCAATGGCCGGCCGCGAACACCGCGTCGGGCTTGATGCGCTTGAGCTGGGCCAACACATCGTGCTGAATGCGCTCCAGCGCCTCGGGCGTGTGGCCCTCGAAGCGCAACACCAGCACCGGCGTGGTGTTGGACGGGCGGATCAGGCCGAAGCCGTCCTCGTACTCCACGCGCAACCCGTCGATCGTGACCAGTTCCCTGGCGCCCGGGAAGTCGGCCAGCGTGGCCAGGGCCTTGAGCTTGGTGACCACCTCATGGTGCTCGCCCTCGGCGCAAGGCACATTGATCTCGGGGGTGTTGAAGCTGTTGGGCAGAGCTTTGAGCACCGCGCTTGTATCGGGCGAGCGCGACAGAATCTCCAACAGGCGGCCGGCGGTGTACATCGCATCATCGAAGCCGTACCAACGCTCGGCGAAAAAGATGTGGCCGCTGAGCTCGCCGGCCAGCGGCGCGCCGGTTTCCTTCAGCTTGGCCTTGGCCAGCGAATGGCCGGTCATCCACATCAGCGGACGGCCTCCATGTTCGCGGATCCACGGAGCCAGGCGCTGGGTGCACTTGACGTCAAAGATAATCTCGGCGCCGGGCTTGCGTGTCAAGATGTCGGCCGCGAACAGCATGATCTGGCGGTCCGGCATGATCATCTCGCCGTCCTTGGTGACCACGCCAAGGCGGTCGCCGTCGCCGTCGAAGGCCAGGCCCAGCTCGGCGTCGCACGCATGGACGATGCGCTTGAGGTCTTCCAGGTTCTCGGGGCGCGAGGGATCGGGGTGGTGATTGGGAAAGTCGCCATCAACCTTGGAGTAGATGTCGATCACCTCGCAGCCCAGCGCGCGCAGGATGGCCGGGGCGCTGGCGCCGGGGATGCCGTTGCCGCTGTCGACGACGATCTTCATCGGACGCTTGAGCTTGCAATCATTGGCGATGCGGTGAGCGTACTCAGCCACGATGTCCATCTTGCCCGCGCGACCGGTGCCGCTGGCGTAGTCCTCAGCCTCGATGCGGCGACGCAGGCCCTGGATCTGCTCGCCATAGACAGCTGCGCCGGCTAGCACCATCTTGAAGCCGTTGTAGTCCTTTGGGTTGTGACTGCCGGTCACCATGATGCCGGACTTGCAACCATGCTTGGCGCGGGTGGCAGCCACGTAGTAGAGCATCGGGGTCGTGACCGCGCCGAGGTCCACCACGTCCAGGCCAGTCGACTGCAGGCCGCGAATCAGCGCCGCCACCAAGCCGGGGCCGGACAGCCGGCCGTCACGGCCGACGGCCACCGCCTTCTCGCCGACGGCCTTGGCCTCGGTGCCGAAGGCACGGCCCAGGTGCTCGGCCAGCTCTTCGTTCAAGGTCTGACCGACCACACCGCGGATGTCATAGGCCTTGAAGATGGAGGCGTGTACTTGCATGAGTTCCCTTTGTTGCGTTGCTTGTGATCGTTTTGCCCTGTGCGGGCTCGGGCGGATTGTAGGCAAGCCCCGTGCCAGTTCTTTGCGGCGGCCATTACAAACAAGGGACGCCTGCCGTCGACTCGTCGCCGCCACTGTCCAGTCGTCGCCAGAGGGCCGCCGCGGCAGCGCCGCGCTTTCTACACTCGCGACATGACAATTCAACAAGAACTCGCCACCGCCTGGCGTCAACAATGGCGGCTGAGCAAGCTTCGCCACGAGGCGTTGTGGGCACGTCTGCTGATCACCAGCTTGCTGGCGCTGGGTTTTGCCCTGGCGGTCACCGGCCTGGCGCTGCTGCTCAATGCCCGGGTCATGCAGTCCGGCGCCTGGCTTCATGTGCTGCAGGAAAACCTGATCATCTCCGGCTGCGTCAGCTTCACCATCATGGCCGGCTATCGGCTGCTGGAGCTGACGCTGAGCGAGGCTTTGCTGGCCCGCATCAATGCCGACCGTGGCGGGCTGTCGGTGCTGGTGCATGCCGGTTGGGTCATCGTCTGCATGCTGCTCGGTGGTGCTTTGGGTCTGACTCTGCTGGGCTGGATGCTGCAGCTCGACAGTTGGGCCTTCATCGCGCGACGGCCGCAGACGGTGCTGGAGTTCGTCGTCATCGGCCTGGTGATCTCGCTGATCTCCAGTCTGTTTTGGCAATGGCGGCTGCGCGCCCAGGCCCGCCAGCTGCGCGCCACCGAAGCCCAGCTGAAGCTGTTACAGGCGCAGATCGAACCGCATTTTCTGTTCAACACCCTGGCCACCGTGCACAGCCTGATGGACCACGACGCGCCCCGCGCCAAACGGATGCTGGAATCCTTCACCGACTATCTGCGCGCCAGTCTGGGCCAGTTGCGCAGCGCCGATGCGACGCTCGCGA
Organism: Paucibacter sp. PLA-PC-4; assembly: GCF_026241155.1. Classification (GTDB taxonomy): domain Bacteria; phylum Pseudomonadota; class Gammaproteobacteria; order Burkholderiales; family Burkholderiaceae_C; genus Roseateles_E. Next base: position 18,253 of record NZ_JAPFGP010000004.1, on the reverse strand, counting down.
CCGAGCTGGCGATGGCCGACAGCTACCTGCAGCTGATGCAAACCCGAATGGACGAGCGACTGCGCTTTGCCATCAGCGCTGAGCCGACCGCCCGCGAGGCCTTGCTGCCGCCGCTGCTGCTGCAGCCGCTGATCGAGAACGCCATCCATCACGGGCTCGAGCCCAAGCTGGATGGCGGTCAAGTCAGGGTCAGCGCCACCCTCGCCGATGGCCGGTTGCGTATCGAGATTGCCGATGACGGGCTCGGTTTGAACGCAGCACCGCGCGTCCGGCGCGGTGGGCACGGCCTGGCGCTCGAGAATATCCGCGCCCGCCTGCGGGCTCGCCATGGCGACGCAGCCGGCTTGCAGCTACAGGAAGCCGGCGGCGGCGGCACCCTGGCCATCCTGACTCTGCCCTTCATCACCAAGACGACATGAACACAGTCCGCGCCCTGATCGCCGATGACGAACCCCATCTGGCCCAGTACCTGAAGACCCAGCTGACCCAGCTCTGGCCCGAGCTGGACATCGTCGCGGTGGTGAAGAACGGCGTCGAAGCTGCCGCACAGATCGCCGCGCTGGCACCCGACATCGCCTTTCTGGACATTCAGATGCCCGGCCTGAGTGGCCTGGAGGTGGCCCAGGGCATCGAGGGGGCGACTCGGGTGGTCTTCGTGACCGCCTATGACGAGTACGCGGTCGAGGCCTTCGAGCAGGCTGCACTCGACTATGTCTGCAAACCGGTCAAGACAGAGCGTCTGCTCAGGACGATCGAGCGCGTCAAGGCCGCCCTGCGGGCCGCGCCGCCCGAGCCTGACGGCGCACTGGCCGCGACGCTCCAGCGCCTGCTGCAAGAACAGCAGCCCGCCCCGCCCCGCCTGCGTTATGTGCGAGCCAGCCAGGGTGAGCTGATGCACCAGATCGATCTGGCCGAAGTGCTGTTCTTCCATGCCGACGAGAAGTACACCGTCGTGCAGACCCAGAATGCCGAATACCTGATACGCACCGCCATCATCGAGCTGATGCCCCAGCTCGACCCCGAGCAGTTCTGCCAGATCCACCGCTCCACCCTCATCAATCTGGCCCATCTGGCCGGAACCCGCCGCGACGAGGCCAGCCGCCTGTTCGTGCGCATCAAAAACCACGCCCGCGAGCTGCCGGTCAGCCGCGCCTATGTCCACCTATTCAAGGCCATGTGATCCATGACTAGCCTGCAAACCCTTTTCAAGAACCCCGTCACCTTGGCCTGGGCGGCCCTGCTGCTGGCCGGCTTGCTGGAGATCGTCTGGGCCACCGCGATGAAGGCCTCCGACGGCTTCACCCGCTTTGGCATGGCGGCACTGTGCTTCGCCGCTGCCTCGGCTAGCTTTGCGTTGCTGGGCCTGGCGATGAAGCAGCTGCCACTGGGCACCGCCTACGCCGTCTGGACCGGCATCGGCGCCGTTGGCACCGCCCTGCTGGGCATCCTGTTGTTCAAGGAGCCGGCCACCCTGGCTCGTATCGCGTGCATTGCGATGATTCTGGGGGGCATCATGGGGCTCAAGGTGCTGGGTCGCTGAGTTGGGGACGTCTGCGGCTTACCTCAGCTGGCCGACGCCAGAGCTGGCTTGCTTGCGAACGCGCACCAAACCCAGAACGGCGACCAACCCAAGTCCAGTCAAGAGCACGGCATTCGGTTCCGGGACTGCTGATGCGAGTGGGTAGAGCGTACCGGACGCGGTGCTGAGTACGGCACCTGTTGGCGCAGTCACTCCGAAGTGGGCCGAGCCGTAGAAGTCGGCACTGCCGACTCCCCAGGTTTCGACCCCGAAGTAGCTGGCGATGTAGACAGGCCTGTCGTAGTTGAAGGCCAGCTTGGCCGTCAGCACCGTTTGCCCCGAAGCAGGCAATGTCATCGGGATCAGCGCCTCGCTGTTGGCTGGCGGAAAGGGAATGCAGTCCTGTCGTTGCGGCCTGCAGTCCAGCCAGGCCTTCAAGACCTCGTATCTGAAGGGCTGTTGACTGACGTACAGCGCATAGTTGGCGCGGCCCTCGCCGGCCAGCACGCCACTCACACTCACCGCGATCGTCAACTCCCCGGCGCCTGCGCCAGCTGCCACTGTGAACGAATCAGCCCACCAAGTTTCTCCGAAGGCCCATCGATTTGGATCGACACCGTCGGTCACCGCATAAGCGCCACTGTTGCCGAAACCGGCCCTGGCCTTGGCATACCAACCGGACTCGCCAGCACTGGCGAACTCTTCGCCGTGGTTTTGCTCCACCACGGCCCCCTGCTCTTCTGGACCGGCAATCTCGGTCTGCGCCCTGACCAGCGTGAACGCCGAGGCCGCGGCATGGCGAACACCGATGCCACTGACCGATAGCAAGCCTGCACACAGCAGCTGCAGTTGGATAGAAGGTTGCAACATTGAATGTGTCCCTGCAGTTGATCCGCGCATCAAGCACGTGTTGTAACCGTGCGCTGCGGAACCTGACATCCCCAAACCGCAGGTTGAGCCACTTCGCCCGGCCTGTGCAGCGTGCATGCAGATGTCCGTTTTCGGCTAGCTAGCGCCGAACAGCTGCCTATCATCGCGGCCATGGATACCACGCCTTCCCTCCTCGCCGCCGATCTAGACCCAGCCCATTGCTACCCCGCCCTGCTGGCCCGCGACGCGCGCTTTGACGGGCACTGGTTTGTCGGGGTCACCTCGACGGGCATCTACTGCCGCCCGGTCTGCCGGGTGCGCGCGCCCAAGCGCGAGAACTGTCGCTTCTATGCCTCGGCGGCCCAGGCGGAGGCCGCCAGCTTTCGGCCATGCATGAAATGTCGGCCCGAGCTGGCGCCGGCCGCCGGTGGGCTGACTTGGAGCGTGATGGACGCGTCGCGCACTCTCGCCCGAGCGGCGGCACGCTGGTTGGACGACTGCTGCGATGAGCAGGCCTCGATGGAAGACCTTGCCGCCCATCTGGGCATCACGAGTCGCCATCTGCGCCGGATCTTCGCGGCGGAGCACGGAGTCACCCCACTGCAGTATCTCCAGACGCGCCGTCTGCTGCTGGCCAAGCATCTGCTCAGCGACACCACGCTGCCGATCACCGAGGTAGCCCATGCGGCCGGCTTTGCCAGTCTGCGGCGTTTCAACGCCGCCTTTATCGAGCACTACCGGCTGCAGCCCGGCGCGCTGCGCAAGCAAACCAGCGCCGCCGACACCGGCGACGGCGCTGCCGGCACGCTGCTGCGCCTGGGCTACCGCCCGCCCTATGCGGTGGACGCGCTGCTGGGCTTTCTGGCGGCGCGTTCGGTCGGCGGGGTCGAGCATGTAGACCCGCTCAAGCGCCGCATCGAACGCACATTGAGCCTGATGCACCGGGGCCGGCTGCACAGCGGCTGGCTCAGTGTCGGCTTTGACACGCAGCGCCATCAGGCCCTGGTCAGCCTGGCGCCGGGTCTGTGGCCGGCCGTCGCGAGCCTGCTTCCGCTGCTGCGGCGCTGGCTGGATCTGGATGCTGAGCCCGGTCGCATCGATGAGGCGCTGAAGCCAGCGCTGGGCGAGCCAGGCGCCGAGGAAATGGGCCTGCGCCTGCCAGGCTGCCTGGACCGCTACGAGTTGGCTGTGCGCGCCGTGCTGGGCCAGCAAGTCACGGTGGCGGCAGCCCGTACCCTGGCGGCCCGTTTGGTGGCCCGTTTCGGCACGCCACTGGCCGGCGCGCCCGACGAGCGCATTGCTCGCCTTTTCCCCAGCCCGGAACGCATGGCCGGGGCCGAGGTCGCTGAAATTGCTGAGCTGGGCATCATTCGCCGCCGTGCCGAGACCCTGATTACGCTGGCCCAGGCCTGGCCGGGCCTGGCCTATGCGCGCCAGCAGGGCACCGTAGACGAGGTACTTGCCGAGCTCTGCGCCCTGCCCGGCATTGGCCCCTGGACCGCTCACTACATGCTGATGCGCGGTTGGAGTTGGCCCGATGCCTTCCCGCCGGGCGATGTGGTGCTGCAAAAAGCTCTGAGCCCAGATCCCGAAAGGCTGCTGAGCCCGACCGCCTGTGCGCAGGCCGCGCTTGCCTTCCAGCCTTATCGAAGCTATGCGGTGTTGCGGTTGTGGCGAGCTGCCGCAATCAAGGACAGGAAACCATGAGCCTTCGCCTCACTCACCATGTTCTGCAATGCCGCCTCGCTACGCCTTTGGGCGCGATGACGGCCACGCGCAGCGTGCGTGGACTGTCGGGGCTGTGGTTCGATGCGCAGAAGCATCATCCTGGCGCGCTGGATCTACCGAGCGCATCGGATGATGCGGTGTTCGCACAGCTGAGGGCCGCACTGCGGGCCTATTTCGAGGGCCAGGGCCTGCCGCAAGATCTTGCGCTGGATCCGCAAGGCACGCCCTTCCAGCAGCAGGTCTGGCAGGCCCTGCTAGCGATACCGGCCGGCGACAGCCGCAGCTATGGCCAGCTGGCGCGCCAGCTGGGCCGGCCTTTGGCGGTGCGGGCGCTGGGCGCGGCGGTGGGGCGTAATCCGCTCTCCATCCTGATACCCTGCCACCGCGCGCTTGGGGCCGGCGGGGCCCTGACTGGCTATGCCGGCGGCCTGGCGCGCAAGACCGCCTTGCTGCGACTGGAAGGTGCGTCCTTCAAAGAAGCCGACTGAGTCCTTGATGAAAACTTTCGATATCGCCGAACTGCTGCTGCTGGCCGCCATCTGGGGCGCGTCCTTTCTGTTCATGCGCCTGGGCGCGCATGAATTTGGCCCGATCGCGATGGCGGCGGTGCGCGTCGGTGGTGCCAGCCTGATGCTCCTGCCGCTGCTGGCGGCCCGCCAGGGATTGGGCGAGCTCAGGCGCGAATGGCGACCGCTGCTAGCCGTAGGCCTGCTCAATAGCGCCCTGCCTTTTGCACTGTTCAGCTTCGCCGCGCTGTCGATCACCGCCGGCCTGTCCAGCATCCTGAATGCGACCACGCCGCTTTGGGGCGCCATCGTTGCCTGGATCTGGCTTGCCCAACGCCTGAGCCTGTTGCGCTGCGTCGGACTGGCGCTAGGTTTTGCCGGCGTCTTGTTTCTGGCCTGGGATCAGGCCTCGTTCAAGCCCGGCGGCAGCGGCTGGGCCATCCTGGCCTGCCTGGGCGCTGCGCTGAGCTACGGCATCGCGGCCAACTACACCAAGCGATTCCTCTCGCATGTGAGCCCACTGAGTGTGGCCACTGGCAGCCAGGTCTTTGCAGCGCTGCTGCTGGCGCTACCGGCCATCTGGCTTTGGCCGACCCAGCCGCCGAGCCTGCAGGCCTGGGTCGGCGTGTTGCTGCTGGCCCTACTGTGCTCGGGCATCGCCTACATCCTGTTCTTTCGCCTGATGTCACGCATCGGCGCGACCAACACGATTGCCGTGACCTTTCTGATCCCGGTGTTCGCCGTGCTGTGGGGCTGGCTATTTCTGGCCGAGGCGTTCACCTCCCGCATGGCACTGGGCTGTGCCGTCGTGCTGCTGGGCACGGCACTGGCGATCGGCCTGCTCGGCAAGCCTAACAAGGCCTGAGCCGTTCAGAGCAGGTCGTCGGGTTCGGGCATCGCGTCGATCAGGCGGTCGAAGTCGGCCGCGTCGCCCGGCGCCTTGGCAATCAGAGGCTTGTCCAGCGGGCGGTAGATGCGGCTGTGCAGGCGGTTCAGGCGCTCCGAGCTTTCGACGGCGCGCGCGATCTGCTGCGGGTCCAGCATCATCGCGAAGGGGTTGGCGGCAGCGGTGATGTGAGAAGCAAGGCGCATAAGTAACTCCGGTTGGCAGGCTCGAAGGTGCAGCCTGGAAGTCACTGTAGGGCTGGGCCGCTGCGCGCGGCAGTGGGCCGGGCGCCAAAGCGCGTGTCAGGCAAAGTCCTAGGGCTTGTCAGCCTGAGCGCGCAGCAACTTGGCAAATCTGTCGCGCCCGGCGCGCTCGGCGAAGTCAGCCGCGCGCAGTCCCTGCTCGTTTTGCAGCTGGGTCTTGGCACCGGCCTTTAGCAGCAGCTCGGCCGTACTCAGTCCGCCGTAGCCGGCCGCCATCATCAGCGGCGTGCTGCCATTGGGCGAGCGCGCATCGATCTCGGCACCCTGGCTCAGCAGCCAGGCCGCCACCCCTTCGTCGGGGCCGCTGCAGGCATAGTGCAAGGGACTCCAGCCCTCGCGATTGATCTGCGCGCCTCGCTGCACGAGCAGCCGGGCGGTGTCGAGACGGCCGCGCAACGCCGCCAGCATCAGCGGTGTCTCGCCGGCGGCAGTGACCGCATTGACATCCAGCGCTGGATGGCTCAGCAGGCTGTTGACGGCCTTGTCGCCATCGTCCTTCAATGCGATGTGCAAGGGCGTCTGACCCTGCTCGTCACGCACATTGGGGTCGCCCCCGCGCATCAGCAGCACGCCGATACGGTAGCCGTCATTGCGCATCGCCGCGATCAACAGGTCCTCCGCTGGCCCGGCCGTGGCGGCCCCGGAAGCTGCGAAGCCGACGGCAGCCAGCAGCGCCAGCGTGACAAGGCGCGGGACGCTCTTCATGGGAGAGCGAACAAGCGCCGGCAATTGGCCGAGGTCTGAGCCGCGATCTCGTCGAGGCTAAGGGCGCGCAGCTCAGCCAGCTGCTTGGCCACATAGGGCACATAGGCCGGGCTGTTGGTCTTGCCTCGATAGGGCGCCGGCGCCAGATAAGGGCTGTCGGTCTCGATCAGGATTCGGTCCATCGGCAGCGCGGCGGCCACATCGCGCAGGTCCTGCGCGTTCTTGAACGTCAGGATGCCGGAGAAGGACACATAAAACCCCAGCTCTACTGCCGCCCAAGCCACCTCGGCGGTCTCGGTAAAGCAGTGAAACACGCCGGGCCGCTCGCCCAGCGAACCACCCAAGGCGACCTCCTCGCGCAGCAGGCGCAAGGTGTCTGCCGAGCTGCTTCGGGTGTGGATGACTAGCGGTTTGGCCGTGGCCCGCGCGGCTCGAATATGGGTGCGAAAACGCTCGCGCTGCCACTCCATCTCGTCGATGCTGCGACCGTTGAGGCGGTAGTAATCCAGCCCGGTCTCGCCTATTGCGACCACCTTGGGGTGCTGAGCCGCAGTGACCAGCTCCTCGACCGTCGGCTCGTGGACATCCTCATTGTCGGGATGCACGCCCACCGTGGCCCAAAGCTGGCTGTGAGCGGCTGCGATCTCGCTGACGGCGGGGAACTCCTCCATGGTCGTGCAGATACAGATGGCCTGATCAACCCGAGCGGTGGCCATTTCAGCCAGGACCTTCGGCAGATTGGCGCGCAGCTCGGGGAAACTCAGATGGCAGTGCGAATCGATGAACATCTAGATGGTCTGGGTCGGCTTGGCCGAGGAAATCGAGGTACCCAGCTGTTCCTCGATCCGGATCTTAATCAGCCGGTGCTTCTCGTCGCCAGGGAAGCGCACACCCACCCCCTGGGTGCGGCCGCCTGAGGCATTGGGCGGCGTTATCCAGGCCACCTTGCCGGCCACTGGATAGCGCTGAGCGTCGTCGGGCAGAGACAACAACAGGTAGATGTCTTCGCCGAGCTTGTAGTCGCGCGTAGTCGGCACGAACAGGCCGCCATCGGTAAACAACGGGATGTAGGCGGCGTAGAGCGCGCCCTTTTCCTTGAACACCAACTGGATCACGCTGGGCCGGGCGCCGGCAGCGGTTGGGGTCACGGGAGGTTTGGCGGGCGCGGCGTCACTCATAGTCAGCAGTGTAGCGAATGGCTTGCTTCAGGCCCGTACCGCGCGGCGGCGGCCCTGCAAGGCCGACTGCCCCTGCAACACCAGCGACTCCATCAAGAGTCCGGCATTGAGTGGATGGTCTTCATGGCGCGCGGCCTGCTGCAGCGTCTGGGCCCATTGCTGCAGCGGCGCTACCGGTCCCGGCGCCGGTAGCGCCTCCGGCGCGAAATACCGCGGGGGCGCGCCATGGCTGGTGCGCAGCAGATCATGGCACAGACGCTGCATCGCGTCGATCGCACGCGGCACCGGCCAGTCCGAGATTGCCGCGACTTCGCCGCGCGCCAGCCGCGCCGGCAGCTGCGCCCAGGCGGCCGCCTTCAGGCCCTCCTCGCTCCAGCGCAAGGCCTCCTGCGGTCGCCCGCCGGCCGCCGCCAGCAACACCTCGGCGCCGTCGACGCCCTGGGCGTGCAACCAGGCCAGCGCCGGCCCGGTATCCGGCAGACCCAGCGGCACCGGTTGGCAGCGGCTGCGGATGGTCGGCAGCAGGCTTTCTGGGGCGGCACTGGCCAGCGCGAAGCGCAGCACGCCGGCCGGCTCTTCCAGAGTCTTCAGCAATGCGTTGGCGGCTACTGTGTTCAGGGCCTCGGCCGGATAGACCACCACCACCTTGGCGCGGCCGCGTGCCGAGGTGGCCTGGGCGAAGCTCAGCATCTGGCGCACGGCCTCGACCTTGATCTCGCGGCTGGGCTTGGTCTTACTTTCTTTGGCGCTCTCGCCCTCGTCGCTCCCCCAGCCCAGCGGTTCGCGCAAGGCCTCGGGGATCAGCAGCTGGAAATCCGGGTGGGTACGCGACTGGAACAGCTTGCAACTGCCGCACTGGCCGCAGGCCCAGCCCGAGTCGGATACCGGCGTCTCGCACAGCCAAGCCTGAGCCAGCAGCAGGGCCAGATCGAACTGGCCAACACCGGACGGCCCCTGTATCAGCAGCGCATGCGAGCGCGCGCGTGCCAGCACCTGTGTCAGCGGCTCGGCCAACCAGGGCAAGGTTAGGTCGGCGCTCACCATCCACGGGCCTCCAGCACGGCAGTGATCTGCGCCGCGACGCTGGCGATCGAGCCGCTGGCATCGATGCGGGCAAAGCGTTCGGGCGCAGCCGCAGCGCGCGCCGCATAGCCGGCGCGCACCCGCTCGAAGAAGTCCAGGTCCTGTTGCTCGAAGCGATCCGCCTCGCGTGCGGCGGCGCGGCGCTGCGCGGCCATCTCGGCCGGCAGGTCGAACCACAGGGTCAAGTCTGGCTGGCGGCCCTGAAGCACCCACTGCTCCAGGCTGCTCAGCACGGCCAAGTCCATGCCGCGTCCATAGCCTTGATAGGCAAAGCTGGCGTCGGCAAAACGGTCGCACACGACGGTCTTGCCGACGGCCAGCGCCGGCTCGATGACCTTGACCAGATGGTCGCGGCGTCCGGCAAACACCAGCAGCGCCTCGGTCAGCTCATCCATGCCGCTGTGCAGGAACAGGCCGCGAAGAGTCTCGGCCAGCGGCGTACCGCCAGGCTCGCGGGTATTGACCAGCTCTGCGCCGCGCTCGCGCAGCCGCTGACTCAAGGTCTGGATATGGGTGGACTTACCGGCACCGTCGATGCCCTCGAAGCTGATGAAACGGGCGCTGCCGCTCAGGACACTGTTCACGAAACTATTGACCACGCTGGTATTTGTTGACCGCGCGATTATGCGCGGCCAGGTCCTCGCTAAACTCACTGCTGCCATCGCCGCGGGCGACGAAGTACAGCGCCTTGCTGGCCGGGGGATGCAGTGTCGCCCGCAGCGAGGCCACGCCGGGCATCGCGATCGGCGTCGGCGGCAGGCCGCCGCGGGTGTAAGTGTTAAAGGGGGTGTCGGTCTGCAGATCGCGGCGGCGCAGATTGCCGTCGAAAGCCTCGCCGAGGCCGTAAATCACTGTCGGGTCGGTTTGCAGTGGCATACCGATGCGCAAGCGGTTGATGAAGACTGAGGCGACCAGGCCACGGTCGGCCGCCGCGCCGGTCTCCTTCTCGACGATGGAAGCCAGGATCAGGGCCTCATCGAGGCTCTTTAGCGGCAGGCCGTCGGCGCGACCGTCCCAGGCCGAGGCCAGGCGGCGGGCCATCGCCGCATGGGCGCGCTTGAGCACGGTCAAGTCGCTGACGCCGCGGCTGTAGGCATAGGTGTCGGGGAAGAAGCGGCCCTCGGCCGGCATGCCGGGTGCGCCCAGCGCCGCCATGATCTGGTCCTCACTCATGTCCGCCGTGGTCGGTTTGAGCGCCGGCGCCTTGGCCAGTGCGGCACGGAACTGGCGGAAGGTCCAACCCTCGATCAGGCGCACGACCTCCAGCACCTCGTCACCGCGCACCATCTTGTTCAGCAGGTCGCGCGGCGTCGCACCCTGGTGGATTTCATAGCTGCCGGCGCGGATCTGGCGCGCCTGGCCCGACCAGCGGAACCACTGATACAGCAGCCGCGCATCGGTGGCGATGCCCGCCGCCACCCAGGCCTGAGCCACCTGCTGCGGCGAACTGCCGGGCTCCACGGACAGCTCCACTGCCGGCTTGTCCAACGTCAGCGGCTGGTCCAGCCACCACCAGGCCGCGCCGGCGCCCGCCCCGGCCAGCCCCAGGACCAGCAGTAGCAGGCCCAGTAGCCAGCTCACGGCGCCGAGACCAGTAGAGCGCTTTTTTCTGTTGCTATGGCGGGCCAAGACCTGAACTTTCCGAAGGTGATGTGGGCGCTGATGATAATCGGGCCCATGAGCGAAACCACCCACACCACCACCACTGTGATCACCGGCGGCGCGTTGCGCCTGGCCGACTGGGGCGTGATGCGCGCCAAGGGCGAGGAAGCCGCCAAGTTTCTGCACGGCCAGCTGACCCAGGACATCGCGCTGCAGACCCCCGAGCAGGCCCGGCTGGCTGGATACTGCTCGGCCAAGGGCCGGCTGCTGGCCACCTTGCTGGCCGTCAAGAACACTAGCGATGAGCTGCTGCTGGTCCTGCCGGCCGAATTGCTGGCGCCGACCCTGAAGCGACTCTCGATGTTTGTGCTGCGGGCTAGATGCAAGCTCAGCGACGCCAGTGCCGACTGGGCCATGTGGGGCCTGGCTGGCCCTGCCGCCAGTGCCTGGCTGGGCGCGGCTGCGCCGGCCGAGGTCTGGGGAGTGGCCCGCGTCGGCGAGGCTCTGGTCGTGAAACTGCCCGATGCCCTGGAAGCGGTCGCCCGCTACGCGTTGCTGCAGCCCACCCAGGCCCCGGCCCCCGCCCTGCCCGCACTGGTCGAGGCCGACTGGCAATGGCTGGAAGTGCAGGCCGGCCTGGCCTGGGTGCGCGGCGCGACGGTCGAACAGTTCGTGCCGCAGATGATCAATCTGGAGCTGCTAGGCGGCGTGAACTTCCAGAAGGGCTGCTATCCCGGCCAGGAGGTGGTGGCGCGCAGCCAGTACCGCGGCACCGTCAAGCGCCGCACCTTGATGTTTGCGGCCGAGGGCGCTGCCCAGGCGGTAGTCGGCCAGGAGCTGTTCCACAGCGCAGACCCGGCCCAGCCGGCCGGGCTGGTCGCAGCCGTGGCGCAGCGCGAAGGTCGGACATTGCTGCTGGCCGAGGTCAAACTGGCTGCTCTGGAGGGTGGCAGCCTGCATCTGGGCAGCGCCGAGGGCCCGGTCCTCTTCCCGCGCACGCTGCCGTACTCGGTAGGCGAGCCGCAATGAGCCCGATGGGGGAGGAGCTCTACGTCTACTACAAGCTGGAGCCCGCGCAGGCCAAGGCTGCACGCTCGGCCTTCGAGCAGGCCCGAGGCGCGGCGCCAGTGCGCCTACTGCAGCGCCATGAGCCCACTGCATTCTTGCTGACATGGATGGAGGTCTATGGCGCCGACGTGGAGCAGGCCGATGCCGTCGAGCGACGAGTGGCGTCAGCCATGGCCGGTCTGGTCAGCGGGTCGCGCCATCTCGAGCGCTTCGAATGCTTGCCCCTCAGCCCCGCACGGCCCTGACCACATACTGCAGCGGCAGCGCGTCGCGCACTGCCCCCTCTGGGTCACGACCCATCGCGGCCGCCATCTGGCGGATGGCGGCCAGCACCGGCTCGCGGCCTGGCTCCTCGAAGATGCGGGGCACGCCGGCCTCGATGCGCAGCCCGGCCGACTGGAACAGCTCGAACAGCGTGACGCGGGTGAACCAGCGCAGATGGGTGCGATCGAGCAGCCCTGTGCCCTCGTAGCGGAAATCGCCCACCGCCAGGCGCCCCTGCACGCTCCAGTGCTGCACATTGGGCACGCTGGCCACCACGCAGCCCCCCTCGGGCAACACCTTGCGGATCTGGCCGAGCACACGCCAGGGATCACGCAAGTGCTCCAGCACATCGCCGAAGATCCAGCAGTCACGGTCTGCATAGTCGCGATAGAGGGACTCGTCGGCACCTTCGATGTCCAGACTGACCATGCCATCGCAATGCTGTGCTGCGATCTCGGCGGCCTTGGGATCGAGTTCCAGTCCGAGATAATGAACCTCGGGGCGGTGGCGCTTCAGGGCATGGGCCAGAGAACCGGTGCTGCAGCCCACTTCGATGAGGGTCCTGGCCTGGGCCGGGATCAGGGCCAGCAGGTCCGGGTTGAAGCCCTGGGCCGGCGGCTGGACAGCCTTGGCGGCCTGGCGGGCCTGCACCTCGGCCATCCATTCCTCGAGGTGGTAGCCGCCGGTGGCCGTGCTCGTGCCCTTGCCGATATGGTCGACATAGACCTTTCTGGTGCCCATCAGCACATCGTTCTTGGCCCAGTCCAGATTGCGCAGCAGCTCGGAGCGTCCTGCATCGTGCAAGGCCAACATTGGCGCCACCATGGGCGCGCCATGCTTGATCGGCAGGGGCCACTGCCGCATCACCTCGATATTGCACAACATGCAGGGTGGATGCAGATAGGGGACGGCCCCGTAGCCGTAGGCGATGTCGAAGCCCTCGCGGTTGACATAGGCCACGCCGCCGACCCCGTAGTCGCCGGGTCGCAAAGCCTCGTTGAGCGCCTCCAGAAAGCCCTCGCGCAGCACAACGATATCGGTATCCAGGAACAGCACCCGGCCACTGAGATCCAGATTCTGGATGGCCCAGGCCATGCCCGGTCCGTGGTGGATGTTGTAGCCCATCGCATGCAGCTCGACTGCCTCAAAACCGGCCGCCACCGCCTGGATCGCCGGCAAGTGCGAGGCGTCGGAGCCGTCCACCACATGCACCCGATTCGGATAGAAGCGCCGTAGCGAGGCCAGCATGCCCTGCAGAAGTTCGGCCGAGTTGTAGGAAACGGCCACGATGGCGATATCTTGAATGCTCATATCAAACCTCTGATGTGGGTGCGGCGCTGCGCGCCCGGCCGACGATGACAGCCGGATTGCCGGCCAGAATGGACATGGGGGGCGCCTCGAAGCCAGGCTGGACGACCGCTCCGGCGCCGACGATGCAGCCGCGTCCCAACCGCACACCCTTGAGCAGGGTGACACGCGAGCCGATGAAGACCTCGTCGCCGATCTCGACGCCGGCCGGCCGCGGGTCGGGTTGGCGCCGCCGCTCCAGCACCAGGTCGTGCGAGTTGCTGTCCATCACATGCAGTTCCGGGCCGATCAGGCAGTTGGCGCCGAACCGGATGCTCGCGCCCTCGGAGATCAGCACGCAGCGGTTGTTGAACACCGTGCCCGGGCCGATATCGATCAGCGAGTCCGGCGTGCGCGCCTCGATATAGCTGGCGCCGTAGCTGCCCGGCGAGCGTGGCACGCCAAACACCGTGGTGGTGGCCAGCCGGATGCGGCCCTGGCCCTTGAAGTGGGTCGGCGTCAGCAGGTTCAGCAATTGCTGGCCCTCGCCATGGATCTCGATGCGCCGGCGGTCCGAGACATGGAAAAAGTACTGCACCAGCAGCATGCGGGTCCAGGCATCCAGATCCAGAGGCTTGCTGGCGGTGATCAGGCCTACCAGCCTTTGGTAGCGTCGCTGCATGCCGGTCTCAGAAGCCATGGCCACGCAGGTATTGGGCCCAGGCGAGCTCGAACTCGGTCTCGGCCTTGGTGTCGCCCTCGGCCATGCGGGCCAGCAAATCACAGAAGGGCTGCATGTCCTCTTGGCTGCCATAGCGCTGCAGCAGGGCGGGCGCGATGCCGCGGTAGCACAGCAGGGCCTGTTCCCTGCTGAGCTTGCCGATGCGCTCGCCTCCCAGGGCGAGTGCGGCATAGCCCAGATGGGCTGCTTTCATAAACTTGCCGAAAAACTGCGAGGAGTTGTTCTCGCCGCCAGTGCGGAAGCAACCGAGCCGGTCCTGGATGTAGGCGATCGGCGCCTGGATGCTGGCGGCTAGGAAAAAACCGAGGTCCCACAGGCCGGCGTAGGAGACGCCACCGAACTCCGGCTTGGCCAGCAAAGCTACGCTCTCGGCATTCATCACACAGTTGGAGAACTCGCCGAACCAGTTGCGACACCAGGGCACGGTGGTCATAAAGACCACATCGTCGCTCAGGGAGAGGATGCGCTCGCCTGAGCTCGCGACCGCCTTGGGCAAGGGCTGCCCGCCGACGGGCTGGCCGCTCTCGTTGGCGGTCCAGCGCCCGCTGATGCTGCAGGAGTAGCGGCCGCTGACATGGGCGGTCAGATGGCGCTCGTAGAACTCAGGGTAAAGCACATCGTCGTCGAGCAGCAGATGCACGAGCTCGGAGTCCGAGCCCCAGAGCCCGGCTAGGTGCTTGAAGTTCTCGTAAGCCCCATTGCGCGGCCCCTGGTGCACCTCGATGGGCAGGCCCTGGCGCAGACCGCGCAGCGGCGCGGACTCCAGCAAGGCCGAGAACTCGCCGCCGGGGCTGTCATCGGAGATCACAATGCGGCTGCTCGGCCGGGTCTGCACGCGCAAGGACGTCAGCAACTCGACAATGTACTTGGTCTTATAGGCAGGGATCAGGGTCGTGATTTTCATGCGCGCAGGCTCGCTCGGCCGATGTGGCCATGCTGCGCATTACATCGCCACAAGCCCGGCCTCATGGGCCAAATAGCCAAGCAATCCTCAAGTTGTTACGGCGATTGCCGATAGCCATGCCCGCCTAGCATCCATCCCGTATTGATGCGGCTTTGCGTTCCGTGGTCCGAGAGGGCCCGGGTCGTGGCAGTGCGCCGATCTCCCTCAAGTTGATGGGGTGCTGGTCGAAAACCCGAAGGAGTTGATGGCTTTCGTCCCGACCAGGGGTCAGCGGAATCCATCCAAGCGTGCTGATGTGCCGGATTTGGCGACCGATCCGGCCACAAGAAACGAGATCGCAAAGCCGGGCGGGATAACCTGCCAGGCATGTAACAACCTGTATGGCGGCCCGTGCCGCCAACCGATCCCGGGGCTTTGAGCTGCGGGGATCGAGCAATCAAACCAGTGAGTCAAAGATGGCATCTCTCATTACCAACCTGCCGACCCAGCAAATCGCTTTGTTGCCCACCGCAACCCTGGCCGGGCTGACGACCGAGGATTGGGCTGCCTTCAACTCCGACCAGATTGCCGCCCTCACCTCCGGTCAGGTCGCGACCTTGGGCACCTTCGCCATCAATTCGCTGTCCAGCCAGCAGCTGTCCTTCTTTGAAACCGACGACTTGCGGGCTCTGAGCACGCTGGCTGTGCGTGCCCTGAGCACCGACCAGCTGGGCGCCCTGAACTCCGACCAGATCGGCGGTCTGCGCACGCAGCAGGTTGCGGCGCTGAACACCAGTCAGCTGCGCGGCCTGGACAGCGACGACCTCAATGCGCTGAGCACCGATCAGTTCAAGGCCCTGAACACCGGCCATATCGCAGCGCTGACCACCAGCCAGGTGGCGACCCTGGAGAGCGACGATCTGCGCGCGCTGTCCTCAGCCCAGCTGCGCTCGCTGAACTCCGACCAGATTGCCGCCCTGTCCACGGACAATATCCAGGCTCTGCGCTCCGATCAGATCGGCGCCCTGAGCACCCAGCAAGTCCGCGGCTTGAGTACCGACCAGGCGGCAGCGCTGGAGACCGACGACTTGCGGGCCCTGGGCACCGCCCAGATCCGCGCCCTGGACTCCGACCAGCTCGGTGCGCTGAACTCCGACCAGATCGGCGCTCTGCGCACCCAGCAGGTGGCCGCCCTGACTACCGCCCAGGTCCGCGACCTCGGCAGCGATGACCTCAACGCCTTGGGCACCGACCAGTTCAAGGCCCTCAACAGCGCCCATATCGCCGCGCTGGGCACTTCCCAGGTCTCCACCCTGGAGAGTGACGATCTGCGCGCCCTGGGCAGCGCCCAGCTTCGCGCCCTGAACTCCGACCAGCTCGGCGCCCTGTCCACCGACAACATCCAGGCGTTGAAGTCCGACCAGGTCGCTGCCTTGGGAACGCAACAGGTCCGCGGCTTGAGCACCGACCAGATCGGTGCACTGGAGACCGACGATCTGCGCGCTCTGGGCACCGCCAGTCTGCGCGCTCTGGACTCCGATCAACTCGGTGCGCTGAACTCCGACCAGATCGGCGCGCTACGCACCAGCCAGGTCGCCGCGCTGACCACTACCCAGGTCCGCGACCTAGGTAGTGATGACCTCAACGCGCTGAGCACCGACCAGTTCAAGGCCCTGGGCAGCGCGCATATCGCCGCGCTCGGCACCTCCCAGGTTTCCACGCTGGAGAGCGATGATCTGCGCGCCCTGGGCAGCGCCCAACTGCGTGCGCTGAACTCCGACCAGCTCGGTGCGCTCTCCACCGACAGCATCCAGGCACTGAAGTCTGACCAGGTCGCTGCGCTGAGCACGCAACAGGTCCGCGGCCTGAGTACCAACCAGATCGGTGCGCTGGAGACCGATGATCTGCGTGCCCTTGGCACAGCGAGCCTGCGCGCCCTGGACTCCGATCAGCTCGGCGCGCTGAACTCAGACCAGATCGGCGCGCTGCGCACCCAGCAGGTGGCCGCCCTGACTACCGCCCAAGTTCGCGACCTCGGCAGCGATGATCTCAACGCCCTGGGAACCGACCAGTTCAAGGCCCTCAACAGCGCTCATATCGCCGCGCTGGGCACCTCCCAGGTCTCCACGCTGGAAAGCGACGATCTGCGGGCCCTCAGCAGCGCCCAGCTGCGCGCGCTGAACACCGACCAGATCGGCGCCCTGTCCACCGACAATATCCAGGCCTTGAAGTCCGAGCAGCTTGGTGCGCTGACCACCCTGCAAGTGCGTGGCCTGAGCACCGACCAGATGGCCGCGCTGGAAACCGACGATTTGCGTGCGCTGGGCAGCGCCCAGGTCCGTGCGCTGAGCTCCGATCAGTTGCAGGCGCTCAGCTCCGACCAAATCGCGGCCCTGGGCTCGCAGCAGATTCTTGCGCTGAGTTCCGCGCAGATCGGCGGCTTGAGCAGCGATGCGCTGAACGCATTGACCACCGACCAGTTCAAGACCCTGAGCTCGGCCCAGATTGGCGGGCTCAGCACCAGCCAACTGTCGACGCTGGAGAGCGACGATCTGCGTGCGCTGGGCAGTGCCCAGCTCAGAGCCCTCAACTCGGACCAGATCGCCGCGCTGTCCACAGACAACATCCAAGCCCTGCGCTCCGAGCAGGTCGGCGCGCTGAGCACGGCCCAGGTCCGTGGCCTGAGTACCGATCAGATGGCGGCGATGGAGACCGACGATCTGCGGGCCCTCGGATCGGCCAGCCTGCGCGCCCTCAGCACGGACCAGGTCGGCGCGCTGAACTCCGACCAGATCGGCGCCTTGCGTACCGATCAGGTTGCCGCCCTGACTTCCTCGCCCCAACTCGCAGGCCTGGACAGCGATGACCTCAATGCGCTGACCACCGATCAGTTCAAGGCCCTGACCACGGCCCAGATCGGTGCCATCGGCACGTCCCAGATCGCGACGCTGGAGAGCGACGACTTGCGAGCACTCAGCAGCGCACAGCTCAGGGCGCTCAACACGGCCCAGATCTCGGCGCTGTCCACTGACAGCATCCAGGCGCTGCGCTCGGAACAAGTGGCTGCGCTCAGCACGGCCCAGGTCCGGGGCCTCAGCACCGACCAGATGGCGGCCCTGGAGACCGATGACCTGAGGGCGATGTCCTCCGCCGCCCTGCGCAGCCTGTCGACAGATCAGCTCGCCGCGCTGGGATCCGACCAATTCGGCGCCCTGCGCAGCGAGCAAGTGGCCGCGCTGACCACGCTGCAGCTACGCAGCCTGGGCAGCGAAGACCTGAACGCCCTGGGGACCGACCAGTTCAAGGGCCTGACCACATCGCAGATTGCGGCGCTGAGCACCACCCAGGTGTCCACGCTGGAAAGCGATGACTTGCGCACGCTCAGTAGCGCGCAGGTTCGCTCGCTGGGCTCCGACCAGATCGGCGCCTTGTCCACCGACAATATCCAAGCCTTGCGTTCCGAGCAGGCCGGCGCACTCAGCACCTCGCAGATCGGCGGCCTGAGTACCGACCAGATCAAGGCACTGGAGAGTGACGATCTTCGCGCCCTGGGCAGCGCCCAGCTTCGCGCCCTGAACTCCGACCAGCTCGGCGCCCTGTCCACCGACAACATCCAGGCGCTGAAGTCTGAACAGGTCGGTGCGTTGAGCACCCAGCAGGTCCGCGGCC
>NZ_JAPFGP010000048.1 GCF_026241155.1 Paucibacter sp. PLA-PC-4 | reverse complement strand
CAGGGCAAGGACCTCGGCAAGGACGACGCGAAGCCGCAGGAGGTGCAGTGGCATGCCAAGGCCCCCGAGGGCAAGCTGGACCTGCTGGTCACGCTGGACTTCCGCATGAGCACGACCTGCCTCTACTCGGACATCGTGCTGCCGACCGCCACCTGGTATGAGAAGAACGATCTCAACACCAGCGATATGCACCCCTTCATTCACCCCCTGTCCACGGCGGTGGATCCGGCCTGGCAGGCAAAGAGCGACTGGGAGATCTACAAGGGCTTCGCGAAGAAGTTCAGCGAACTCTGCGTCGGCCATCTGGGCGTCGAAAAGGAGCTGGTGCTGACCCCGCTGATGCACGACAGCCCGGCCGAGTTGGCCCAGCCCTTCGGCGTGTCCGAATGGAAGAAGGGGCAGTGCGAGCTGATCCCCGGCAAGACCGCGCCGCAGATCGCCGTGGTCGAGCGCGACTACCCCAATCTCTACAAGCGCTTCACCGCACTGGGCCCCTTGATGAACAAGGTGGGCAATGGCGGCAAAGGCATCGGTTGGGACACCAAGACCGAGGTCGAGCAGCTGGGGGACCTGAACGGCCGGGTGCGCGATGAGGGCGTGACCCAGGGCATGCCCAGGATAGAGACCGATATCGATGCCACCGAAGTGGTGCTGTCGCTGGCACCCGAGACCAATGGCCATGTGGCCGTCAAGGCCTGGGAGGCATTGGGCAAGCAGACCGGCCGCGACCACACCCACCTGGCCCTGCACCGCGAGGACGAGAAGATCCGCTTCCGCGATATACAGGCGCAGCCGCGCAAGATCATCTCCAGCCCCACCTGGTCGGGTCTGGAGAGCGAGAAGGTCAGCTACAACGCCGGCTACACCAATGTGCATGAACTGATCCCATGGCGCACGCTGACGGGCCGCCAGCAGTTCTACCAGGACCACCCCTGGATGCAGGCCTTCGGCGAGGGCTTCACGAGCTACCGCCCGCCGGTCGATCTGAAGACCCTGGTGGAGGTGCAGGGCATAAAGCCCAACGGGAACAAGGAAATCGCGCTCAACTTCATCACGCCGCACCAGAAATGGGGCATCCACTCGACGTACAGCGACAACATCATGATGCTGACGCTCAACCGCGGCGGCTCGGTGATCTGGCTCAGCGAGGACGACGCCCGGAGTGCCGGCATCGTCGACAACGACTGGGTCGAGCTGTTCAATGCCAACGGCGCCATCGCGGCCCGCGCGGTGGTCAGCCAGCGGGTCAAGAACGGCATGGTGATGATGTACCACTCGCAGGAAAAAATCATCAACACGCCGGGCTCCGAGATCACCGGCACGCGTGGCGGCATCCACAACTCGGTGACACGCATCGTCACCAAGCCGACCCACATGATCGGCGGCTACGCCCAGCTGAGCTACGGCTTTAACTACTACGGGACCATCGGCACCAACCGGGATGAATTCGTGCTGGTGCGCAAGATGTCCAAGATCGACTGGATGGACGACGAACTCGCCGCCACCGAAGGAGAACACGTATGAAGATCCGCGCCCAAATCGGCATGGTGCTGAACCTAGACAAGTGCATCGGTTGCCACACCTGCTCGGTCACCTGCAAGAACGTCTGGACGAACCGGCCGGGCATGGAATACGCCTGGTTTAACAACGTGGAGTCCAAGCCCGGTATCGGTTACCCGAAGGAATGGGAGAACCAGGAACGTTGGAACGGCGGCTGGATCCGCAAGGCCAACGGCCAGATCGAGCCGCGCCAGGGCGGCAAGTGGAAACTCCTGATGCGGATCTTCGCCAACCCGAACCTGCCGCAGATCGACGATTACTACGAGCCCTTCACCTTCGACTACGACCATTTGCAGTCGGCCCCCAAGAGTAAGGCACCACCGACGGCCCGCCCGCGCAGCCTGATCACCGGTCAGCGCATGCAGAAGATCGAGTGGGGCCCCAATTGGGAGGAGATCCTCGGCGGCGAATTCGCCAAGCGCAGCAAGGACATCAACTTCGAACAGGTTCAAAAGGACATCTACGGCCAGTTCGAGAATACCTTCATGATGTACCTGCCCCGGCTGTGCGAGCACTGCCTGAACCCGGCCTGTGTGGCCTCCTGCCCCTCGGGCTCGATCTA
>NZ_JAPFGP010000047.1 GCF_026241155.1 Paucibacter sp. PLA-PC-4 | reverse complement strand
CGGGTGGAGAACTATGCGGGCACGCCCGATGCGAGGCGTCGAGGTGTCGGCGGCCCGGTCCATGTTGGCCCTGCCCGCAACCCGCAGCCGGTGGCCAGTGCATTGCTCGACGCCGCCCGCCAGATCGGCATCCCCACCTTTGATAACCCCAATGGGGAGATGATGGAGGGCCGTGGCGGCGCTGCGATCAACGACCTCATCGTCAAGGATGGACGCCGCAACTCCATCTATCGGGCATATGTTCATCCGCGCCGCGGGCAACGCAATCTCACGGTGCTGACCGATACGGTCGTCAGTCGCCTGGTGTTTGACGGCAAGCGGGTGATCGGCGTGGACGCCATTCGCAACGGGCGCACTGAGCGCTTCAGCGCTGAGCGCGAAGTGATCCTGTCGCTCGGTGCCGTGAACACACCCAAGGTGTTGATGCAGTCGGGGATCGGTCCGCAGGACGAACTGCGGCGGCACAGCATTCCCGTTGTTCAACACCTGCCGGGGGTCGGATCCAACCACCAGGATCACGTCTCGTTTGCGGTCATCTTTGAGTACGAGCGCCCCCAGCAAGTCGGCTACGGCGGCTCAGAAGCAACGCTTTACTGGTCAAGCGACAGCGCGCTGCGTCTGCCTGACATGTTCCACTGCCAGGTGGAATTCCCTGTTCCGAGTGCCGAGACGGCAGGGCTGGGTGTGCCGGCGCATGGCTGGACGATGTTTGCGGGCCTCGCGCACCCGAAGAGTCGAGGCCGCATCACCCTCTCCGGCGCCAACCCGACGGATGTACCGATCATCCAGACCAATACGCTGGCAGATCCGGATGATCTGCGAGGCGCTCTTGAGAACATTCGGCTGGTCCAGGAGTTGGGCTCCCAGGCCGCGTTCAAGGGCCTGGTTACGGGTGAGCGACTGCCAGGCAAGCTGTCTGGCAAGGACCTCGAGAACTATGTACGCAATGCTGCAGTCACGTACTGGCATCAGTCATGCACAGCCAAGATGGGGCGTGACGAGATGTCGGTTGTCGACGGGGCACTGAAGGTCTATGGCGTTCAGGGGCTGCGTATTGCTGACGCATCCATCATGCCCCACGTCACCAGCGGCAACACGATGGCGCCTTGCGTCGTCATCGGTGAGCGGGCGGTCGAGGAGATTCGGGCCACTCACGGGATCTGACGGCAAGCTCAAAGGGCCCCAGCGCGCCGATTGCTTCTGGCGACTTCACGTGTCTTCGGAGGAGGCAACTCGGCGTGCGTTGCCCGACTTGTTTGGCCACTGAGCCCGCATCCCCGGGCCTGGTCTGTGTCTTGGCTGTCGAGCTCGGCATCGGGCGGGGCCCCGTATGCACAGACACGGACTTGGCTGGCGGTGCGGCTCTCTCACACCAGAGAGTGTGTGCCTTTAGAACTTCAGAAACACGGATGTGGACATGATGCAAAGCGCTATCCAAAGGGCGAGTGAGGATTGGTACTCGACGCCTCGTCTCAGTGGCCGTACGCTGTTGTGAGCAGGGCGATATGTCCTTCTCCCATCGTGCGGACGGTATGAGGGTTTGGCTTATTACTGGGGCGGACCAGGGGCCGGGAGCAGCCATCGCCTTCAGCGCCCTCAAGTCCGGAGACACTGTATTGGCGAGCGCTTCTGATGTCGACGCCTTGCATCGCAGGCATGGACCTCACCCTGGCTTGCATCCTGTCCCGGTGGCGGCCCTTACCGGGAGCCGGGCAAGCGGGGCAGTGGCCCGCGCTGTCGAGCCTCTGGATCGCGTCGATGTCCTCGTCAACGCAGCGGCCTTGATGCGGCCAGGTCACCCTGATGCGGTCGGCTCGTCACAGGGCATGCCAGAGCTCAACCTAGGCAGCTGCGAAACCCTGCTGCGGATGTTGGCGTCGACTCGTGCCGTGCTGCCGCAGATGCGCCAGCGGCGTTTTGGACGGGTCGTCAATTTACTCCCTGCCTGTGGCCGGGCTCTAGGAGTGGGCAGCGAACTGGCGGCGACGAGGTTCGCTGTGGAGGCAATCAGCGATACGGTCAATCGCGAAATGTCGGCTTGGTGCATTCGCGCAATGACGGTGGAGGGGGCGCAGTTCGATGTGCAGCCAGCCGGCAACGCCGCGCCGCGCGAGGACGTCGAGGCCACCCGCTCCGTGCAGGAAGTCCT
>NZ_JAPFGP010000046.1 GCF_026241155.1 Paucibacter sp. PLA-PC-4 | reverse complement strand
GGATCTCGGCGACGACGGCGCGCGCGGCGGCGCCGAAGTCCTGGCCGGCGATGTCGTTGACCAGCACGCGCGCGCCATGGCGCGCCAGTTCGAGGGCATGGGCGCGGCCCAGGCCGCCACCGGCGCCGGTGACCAGGGCAACGCGGTTTTGCAGGAGTTTCTTCATGAGGGTCCGGATGGGTTTCAGAAGTTGACGGCGCCGGCGCCCTTGAGCGCCAGCATGGCGCGGGCCTCGGCGGGCGTGGCGATCTCGAGCGAGAGCTCGTCGAGGATGCGGCGGATCTTGCGCACCTGCTCGGCGCAGCTGCGCGCCAGCTGGCCGCGGCCGAGGTAGAGGCTGTCCTCCAGCCCCACCCGCACATGGCCGCCCATCACGGCGCCCATGGTCAGCAGCGGCATCTGGTGGCGGCCCGCGCCCAGCACCGAGAAGCGGTAGCCGTCGCGGCCGAACAGGCGGTCGGCCGTCGTGCGCATGCTCACCAGGTTCTCCGGGTCGGTGCCCAGGCCGCCGAGGATGCCGAAGATGCACTGCAGGAAGATCGGCCCCTCGATCAGGCCCTCGTCGACGAAATGCCGCAGCGTGTAGAGGTGGCCCACGTCGTAGCACTCGAACTCGAAGCGGGTGCCGCGCTCGCGGCCCAGCACCTGGAGGATGTGCCGGATGTCGCGGAAGGTGTTGCGGAAGATCATGTCCTCCATGCCTTCGATGTAAGGCCTCTCCCAGTCGTGCAGCCACTGCTGGTACTTGCGCGCCGCCGGGTGGATGCTGAAGTTCATTGAACCCATGTTCAGCGAGCACATCTCCGGCGCGGCCTGCAGCGGATAGGCTAGGCGCTCCTCCAGCGTCATGCGGGTGCTGCCGCCGGTGGTGATGTTGATGACGGCGTCGGTCGCGGCCCTGATGCGCGGCACGAACTGGTCGAACACGGCCGGATCCGGCGTGGGCCGGCCGTCGGCGGGATCGCGCGCATGCAGGTGCAGGATGGCTGCCCCGGCCTCGGCGGCCTCGATCGCCTGCGCGGCGATCTGCTCCGGCGTCAGCGGCAGATGGGGCGACATGGTGGGCGTGTGGACCGAGCCGGTGACGGCGCAGGAGATGATGACTTTGTCGGACATGGAGTTTCCTTCAGACGGCCAGCCACTGGGCCAGCAGGGCGGGATCGGATTGCAGCTGCTGCGGCGTGCCCTCGAAGACGATGCGGCCATGGCCCATCACGCAGACGCGGTCCGAGACCTTCAGCGCGATGGCGAGCTTCTGCTCGACCAGCACCACCGAGACGCCCTGGGCGCGCATGTCCTTGATGCACTCGCCGACCTGGGTCACGATCATCGGCGCCAGGCCCTCGGTGGGCTCGTCGATCAGGATCACGCGCGGGTTGCCCAGCAGCGAACGGCAGATCGTCAGCATCTGCTGCTCGCCGCCGGAGAGGCTGCCGGCGCGGGTGTGGCGGCGCTCCTTCAGGCGCGGGAAGTAGTCGAACATCTGCTGCACGGTCCAGCGCGGAGCGCCGGCCGCGCCGGGCTGCTCGCCCATGCGCAGGTTCTCGTCGACGGTGAGGTTGGCGAACACCTCGCGCTCCTCGGGCACATAGGCCAGGCCGGCGCGGCAGATCTGGTTGGGCTTGGCGCCGGCCAGCTGCCGGCCCGCCAGGCGCACGCTGCCGCCGCTGGGCAGCACCAGGCCCATCACGGCCTTCAGCGTGGTGGAGCGGCCCGAACCGTTGCGGCCCAAGAGGCTCAGCACCTCGGCCTGGCCGACGCCAAAGCTCACGCCCTGCAGGATATGGCTCTTGCCGTAATGGGCGTTGAGGTTCTCGACCTTCAGCAGCTCGCTCATGCCGCCACCTCCTCGCCGGCTTCCTCGCCGAGATAGGCCTCGCGCACGCCCTGGTGACGACGGATCTCGTCCGGCGTGCCGGTGGCGATGAGCTGGCCGTAGACCAGCACGCTGATGCGGTCGGCCAGCTTGAACACCACGTCCATGTCGTGCTCAACGATCAGCAGCGCGCGGCCGGCCGTCACCTCGCGGATCAGTTCCATCGTGTAGTCGGTCTCCTCGCCGGACATGCCGGCCATCGGTTCGTCCAGCAGGATCAGCTGCGGGTCGGAGGCCAGGGTCATCGCGATCTCCAGCGAGCGCTGCTCGGAATAGCTCAGCTCGCCGGCCAGGCCCGCCGCGCGGTCCTGCAGCCGCACGCGTTCGAGCAGGGCCTCGGTGGCCTCGCGCAGGCCCGGCAGCCGGTCGACGCGGCGCCAGAAGGCCGTCGGCCGCGGCTGCTGGCGCAGCACGGCCAGGCGGATGTTCTCGAACACGGTGAGCTTGGGGAAGATGTTGGTGATCTGGAAGGAGCGCGCCAGCCCCAGCCGGTTGATGCGCTGCGGCGCCCAGCCGGTGATGTCGCGGCCCTGGAAGGCGATCGCGCCGGCGCTGGGCGCGAGGTTGCCCGAGATCAGGTGGAACAGGGTCGACTTGCCGGCGCCGTTGGGCCCGATCAGTGCGCGGCGTTCGCCGGGCGCGAGCTCCAGGTCGACGCCGCGGATGATCTCGGTCTCGCCGAAGGACTTGGCCAGGCCGCGCAGTTGCAGGATGGGAGCGTTCATGGCCGGGCCTCCTTGCCCCGCAGGCGCCGTTGCGAGAAGGCCAGCAGGCCGCCGCCGCCGGCCAGCAGGCCCAGCGGCCAGATCCAGGTGGCCGGGCTCAGCGCGGCCCAGCCGCGGCCGAACATCGTCACCGGCGGCCAGTCGGCCGCGGCCCGCGCCAGTGCGCGGTAGTCCTGCGAGCACAGGCGCTGCAGCAGCTCGACCAGGAATACCGTGCCGGCCGCCAGCAGCAGCACCGCCAGCAGCCACAGCCCCAGCAGGGGCAGCGCGCGCGCCGCTCCCAACTGATTCACGCGGCGCGCCGCCGCGCCGCCCAGGCCGACCAGGCCCTCGGGCATGAACATCATCACCAGCACGAACAGCACGCCCTGGTAGAGCAGCCAGGCCTGCGTCGCATCCGACACGGCGTAACCGAAGAA
>NZ_JAPFGP010000045.1 GCF_026241155.1 Paucibacter sp. PLA-PC-4 | reverse complement strand
GTTGCCGCGGTCACAGTGACTGCACAGGACGACCTGAGCAAGACACCGCGCGCACAGAAACAGGCGAGCGGGATGATCCATGCGCACCTCGGCGAACCGAAGGTGCTGGACGGAATCGCCCGAAGCGAGCCACACTTATGTGGCACCGCCTTCATCGGCACGGTGTAGGGCGCGGTACGGTCGTCTGGCTTCCCGGCAAGAGGGACCGTCACCGCGCCCACCTTCTTCGGCATGAGCGTTGTTGTATCCCGAACGCCTCATCAGCGCAGTCGCGTCCTGAAGACTGCTGTCCTGCAGCCACACACCGCCTACGACCTGCCTAGGCAGCGTCGGCATCCCGCCGACCGTATGGGCCTCGCCTGGCTAGCCGCCCTGCAGGGCGGCTAGCCAGGCGCCACCCCTCTTCACGAGCTCAATCAACCCAGGATCAAATCCGATACCTCACCAGCGAATAGATGCGGTTCCAGATCAGCGTTCACACTTGGAACGCACCACGGCATCCTCGCGAATCTTGACGCGCAGCGCGTCGAAGAACACCACCGGGTACATCGGCTCCAGAGGGCGCGTCTGCCAGGCCGTGATCTCGCTCATCACCTCGTCCGTGACGCGGCTGATGAGGTCGGGCGAGACGTCCACCGCGTACATCTCGGCCAGGTAGCCCTGAATCTCGCGCACAGTCATGCCGCGGGCGTACATGGCCAGGATCTTGTCGTCAAAGCCCGTGAAGCGCCGCTCGTGCTTGCCGATCAGCTGCGGCTCGAACGTGCCCTCGCGGTCGCGTGGAACGTCGATGCGAAGCGCACCAACGTCGGTCAAGACGGTCTTCGTGCTCTTGCCGTTGCGGTGATTGGTGGCCGCCCCTTCGGGCTTGACCTGGCCGGGTGCGTAGCCCAGGTGATGGCTCATCTCCGCGCCCAGGGCGCGCTCCATCACAGCCTTCTTGAACTGCTGGAAGATGTTCTCCAGCTCGGCCGGCGTCACCGGCCCAGGGATCAACTGCTCAAGCGCTGCGGCTGAGAATTGCGGCTGCGCCGCATTGCCCGTAAGGGCTTCTGTTTTCTTCTTGCGTGGCATTCATGCTCCAAGTCGACATGCTATGCCTCACACACAAACTTTCTGACACTCCCCAGCAACCGAGTGCTCATGTCGGCGATTCGCCAACGACATCTTCGCGATCTCAAATGCAGCTCTCAGAGACAACGGTGCTGCCAAGCATCTAGCGCTAGGCGTGCATTTCATCTCGCTGCCGCAAGGCGCCAGCTATCCGGCCGAATATGGCGTCCGGCAGCCTTAGCGCCCATCTTTCGCGGGCGGCGTGGTATCCAGACTCTCGGGGCACGTCGACAAGAGAAATGGTTCCGTGGTTGGAGCAGATGCGCAGCTTGCCTGCGTCGAATAACGCATGGATGTCGGCTCTCAGCAGCATGGCGTTGTTCAACCTGCACGCACCTCGCTCAGCATGGCCGATAACGTGAGCGAGCTCAAGGGCTTCTGGCAGCGCCTCTCCAGAGACTGCGCAAAGCGAGAAGGGCGCCCCCTCCGCGAGGAGTTGCCTGCGCAGCCTAGCTTGCCTGGGTCGCAAGAGGATTGACAGCTGTGCTCGCGAGAGGTTCTCGTAAAGACTGCCCGTACCAAGTACACATCGAGTAGCGTGCACCGGCACACCACCTGTCGGCTCGAAGACGGCCGAAGCGTTTGAAAGGTCATCCGCGAATCTCAGCCGCGTCGTGCCCCATCGAATGCCGCCTTCATCAACCTCTTGGTTTCCATCGCGCGCATACAGAAGCGTGACAAGATGATTTCCGTCGTGCCGCTCATAGCTGACGCACTCTGCTGAGTAGTCGATAGGGGTCCAATCCGGGTAGGACTCAATGGTTTCGATCCGCTCGCCGCTATGAAGCGAGTCAAGGCTTAGCGTCAGCCTTTCCGTAGCTGCTGACCAGTCAACGCCGTTGTCAGTGACAGCCGGCCATTCAATCGCAATCGTGACGTCCCGGGGATCAGCGCTACCGCCTGCTGGAGACGTTGAGACCAGCGGCACCTCCTTGACAGCCAAGGGGATGACCCAACGCTGCTCAACCAACGGCTTGTACTGGCTAAGCAACCTATCAAGGAGCTCCAGCGATGCTGCGAACGTGAATCCTCTGTTCCAACACTGCATGCCGTTGCGCCCCTTGGCGACGCGACCGCCGAGCTCATGGCTCTGTACATCCAGCCAAGCCTCAACTTGCCTAGCGCTGAACGGCTTGTCGGCGATTCGCGATGGAAGGATTGCAAACTCGACATCGTTGCCATCCTTGTTTCTGCTGAAGTACGCGGTGATTGCCCAATCGGGTTCCATGCCACGTCGGACTAGGTATAGCCCCTCAGTCCGCAGCCGGCCAGCCAACCTGCCATCAAGCTTGTTCGCGAGCCGCTGGAACTGCAGCTCGAAGTCTTCCGTAGGCGCAACCATCTCGTCCTCCTTGTTGATATGAGTTCCCAGCTGCTGCATGCTGTAGACGCCGGCAGCCGGCAGCCGGCAGCCCTATTTGGGTGCCACACCACTGTCAACTATCAGCTCTACATAGCCGTCGTCTACGCGCGAAAGGGCTTGGTCCAACCCACGCCCTTACCTGCGGCCGCCTCTGGTCTCTCGCAAACGGGCATCGAAATATGAAACCTCTATGGGCCACGCGTCGCCTCGTCAGTCCGTTCCGCAAGCAGGCTAATCAATTCGATGTATTGAAGAGCGTGGGAGTCGGGGCCGGTAGGGAATGAATGACCTCCGGGGTTACGCAGAGCCATGATTGCACCCTCAAAAAGATGCATCATTCCCTCTTGCTCATCCGCGTCGGTGATGTTCGCCATGGCGTTGAAGCGGAGGATTGGGGCGTTCTTCGAGAACACAGTACGCATCAGTGGCAGACCATCAAGATCGGGCCGGCCGGAGCGATCCCTGACGTGCAAGACCAGAGCTTTGCAAGCAGCGAACACCGCCTCCCAAGGGTGGCCGCGGCGCGCGTCAAGCTACCTGTCGCCTCATTCATGCAGCCAATGGCTGAGTATTTCGGGAACGCGAGGCCGCAGTGACGACCGATTCGCGCTCCGGGTTGAGCGTGACGGCCGTGACGTGCGACC
>NZ_JAPFGP010000044.1 GCF_026241155.1 Paucibacter sp. PLA-PC-4 | reverse complement strand
TGGAGAACTTGAGCCGCAACTCGTCCCGAGACAGCGTCTGACTCACGAACGACACCGCCGCGGCAACATCGGCAAAGGGACCATGGCGAGCCACGGCGCGGCGCAAGCCATGCCCCAGCTGCTCCAGGTACTCGTCGCCTGCGCGTACCACCGCCCGGCGATGAGGGCGCAGCGCATAGAACGGCCGAAGCCCATCAAGCACCTCGGGCCAGTTGGGCGCCAACACGGCCGCCCTGCCCGCCCCAGAACCAGCCAGCAGGCGCTCCAGCGCAAGACGAGCTGCACGAACGCCAGAAGCCTCACGGACGGCACGTCGTGCTTCAGCGCGGAGCCCACCCAGGCTGGAAGCAGCAGGCACATCGCCCTGACCCAGAATCCGCTGGAACGGTGGCAACACCTTGATGCCCGAGCACACGGTCTGGGCATCAACATCGGACGCGCACACCAGTGAAATCTTGTCGACGCCCCGGCGGTCAAGGTCCTCCCAGACGTCCGGCCAGCACGTCAGGCCGACTGCAGTCCCGGGCCAGGCACCCAGCACTTCCCAGTCGCCGTCCGCAAGCACGCCTACGGCCCAGGTCACCGTCAGGTCGCGAGCAGATCCATCGGCAGCCAGAACTTTGACCGATTGCTCGTCGAATGTTGCGCAGCAGTAGCGCCAGCAAAGCGCCAATGCTGTCCGGCTGTCATGTTTGACATCGGTGTTCATCATCTGATCGCCTCCACGAGATAGCGGCTGGCAAGCGACGGCATCTCCAAACTCGGGCTAGACGCTCAGTCACAAGTTCGCGTTTTGCTGTCTATAGACACGTGTCTTTAGTGTACACAATGCAAACACTTGTCGGCAATGCGTCCCAGCCGGAATCAAGAACTCATCGAAGCTTTGGCCATCGAGGTAAAGGCTCGGAGGCTTGAACTGGAGTTGACCCAGGAAGATCTTGCGGGCCGTAGCGAACTCGATCGCCCATACATTTCTTTGATCGAAGTCGGGCGCAAGCAACCCACGATCAGCGTGCTGTACAGAATATCCACGGCGCTGGAGCTCACATTTGGTGAGTTCTGCGCTAGGGTCGACGCGCGCTACTCAAAGACTGTGAAGTAGATTCCTTGCAGCTCGATGATTGCCTCGCTTTGGAGGCAGAGGGAAAGCTACTTGGTGCGGCGGCAGTTTTCGCGCTTCCCAAGTTAGAGGCGCGGGCGCGTCAAAAGCTCGGCAGTTCAGCTCCGTGCAGGACCGAAACCTTTGCGACGGTTTTTGAGGCAAAGACCGAAAGAGGCTGTTATGCACAGCTGTACATAAAGGTTGGTCAGAGGCATTCGCGGCCGGCCGTCTGAGCGGCTGCTTCGATCAGGACCGGCCACTCGACCGGCGGTGCCATGTATGACCGCTGCTCATCTGAGACCAGCCCTTCGACAAGTGGCGACCGAAGTTCGATTCTGAGCAACCGGTCCGGCGCGTATTGACGGGCTGAAGCCGACCCGTTGCGGTCGGCCCTAGAAGCCGGAGCGGTCATTCACCAAATCGGTGGTCGGCGCACGCGCAACTCGATAGTCACCAGTTGGGCCCTGGGATGCATCGACCAAGCACTGGCCGAGGTGTTGAAGCAGCTGTCGATTGCGCTTTGAGCGCCTCGCGTCCGGTAGGCTGTCGACATGTCTAAATGCCTGATTTCTGCCCAGCAGTGGATTTGCCGCGATGCCTGGCTCGCGGCGCTGATTCTGATGACTTCTTGTGCCTCGCCGTCCGACGCTAGCCTTGCACCGGCCACCCCGGCCGAGCGGCTGGCGCAGCTGGCGCAGCAGCACCATGTCTGCGGCGCGGCGGTGGCCGTCCTCCACCAGCGCGAACTTCAGTCGATCACAACTGCGTCCGGCTGCGATCCCGCGCTGCAGGTGCGGCCTGACAGCGTGTTCCAGGCCGCGTCACTGAGCAAACCGGTGTTCGCCTATGCCGTGCTCAAGCTGGTGCGGCAGGGCCACCTGGCGCTGGACGCGCCGGTGTTGAGGTACCTGCCGCAAGGCTATCGGCATGCCTTCAATCCGCTGCACCCAGAGATGGCAGCCAAGAGCGACGACGTGACGGACCCTCGGCTGGGCGCTGTGACTGTGCGTATGCTGTTGCAGCACACTGCCGGGCTGCCCAACTGGGCATCGGGTCCGCTGCTCTTTGAAGGCACACCGGGCGAGCGCTGGGCCTATTCCGGAGAAGGTTACGTGCTGCTGCAGCGGGCCGTCGAAGCCGTGATGCAGCGGCCGCTGGACGAAGTCATGCATGAGCAGGTCTTCACCCCGCTGGGCATGGGCCGCAGCAGCTACCGCTGGACACCCCAGATCGGCCAGCATTTGCTGCCAGGCACCATGGCCAATGGGATACCGCGCAAGGTGGTTCCCTTGCAGAAGCCGGTGGCGGCGTACAGCCTTTACACCACCGTGGACGACTACGCGCGCTTCGTCGTCGCATGGCTACGCGATCCGGCCCTGCTGGAGATGGCAGCCGACTCACCGGTGGACGTCGAGTCGCAGTTCAACCTGGCATGGGGATTGGGCTGGGGCCTGGAGCAGTCAGCAGACGGCGTACGGTTCTGGCAGTGGGGCAATAACCCGGGCTACCGCGCGTTTGTGATGGCCGTGCCTGGCTCGGGCGATGGTCTTGTTCTGCTGACCAACAGCGACGCCGGACTGAAGTTAGTTGAGCCTCTCGTGCGGGCCGCCTTGCCAGGGGAACACAAGGTCTTACGGTCGCCCTTCTTGTCGGCGGGCGCGTTGGACATGCTCTGCGAAATCCTGCGCGTGTGCATTTGACGGACCGCTGCGCGCCGCCGCAAGGTCTTTGAACTCGACGAGTGTCGAGTTTGTGGAACGGCAGCTCCTGGCCGACAGCGTGAAGTAGGCGGCGGCGCGTGAAGCTGACCTTGGCCGGCAAAGATTCATAGCCCGACCTGCGGCTTACCGGGACGGCCATGAAATGGCGCTCCCGGCCAGGAACGGTCTCCCAATTGCTGCCGCTTTGCGCAGCTCTGGTTGGCTATGAACTGCCGATGGCTCAGTAAGACGACAGCGCCTGCGGAAAGCAGAGCCGATGGCGCGGTCGTCTGGACTCCATGGGCCGGCTCGGACCGAAGCGGCTGGCGGCGCGCCGGCACGACGCTCGGCCAAGCCTGCCCAGCACAGCTTGCCGTTCAGTGGCTGGCAGCAGCGAGCCGATCGACCATGGCCTTGATGGCCGCCAACTGCACCCCCGACTTCTTCGCATAGTCGGTGCCGTAGAAGCCGACCGTGTCCCAGCAGGCGTTCGGGT
>NZ_JAPFGP010000043.1 GCF_026241155.1 Paucibacter sp. PLA-PC-4 | reverse complement strand
ATATAGGGCGCGAAGTCCTGGATCTTGTTGACGTCGTGCAGGGTCTTCTCGACCACCGTGTAGCCGCCGGCTGCGGCGTTGTCCACGATGGCCTTCTCCATGTCCTGGCCCCAGGAGTAGTTCTGGTTGATCGAGTAGACCTTGGCGCCCAGCGCCTTGGCCTGCTTCATGCCCTGCACCAGCACCTTGGTGCGCACCTGGGCGTTGCCGGTGAGGCGGAAATGGTGGAAGTTGCACTTCTCGCCGGTCAGCTCCAGCGCCTCGGCGCCGATGTTGATGAAGACCAGCTCCTTGCCCGGGTTGCGCAGGTTGTGCTTGCGCACGTCCTCGGTGATCTGGCCGGCAATGGCCGAGGAGGCGCCCTGCACGACGATCTGCACGCCGTTCGCGATCGCGGCCTTGAGCTTGTCAGAAGCGCCGGCCGGGCCGCCCTGGTTGTCGTACTCGACCAGCTGCACCGGCTCGCCGTTCCAGCCGCCGGCGGCGTTCATCTTGTCGATGGCGTAGCGCACGCCGGCGCGGAAGGTTTGGCCGGTGGAGGCCTGCGGGCCCGAGAGGGTCTCCAGCAGGCCGATCTTGACCGGCGCGGCCTGGGCGGCGGTGGCGATCAGCAGGGCCGCGGGCAGGGCAGCGAGGCGATGGGATGCAGTCATGGCTTGTCTCCGGTTGTTGGTATGGGGTCAGAGGTACTCGACGTTGCCGTCCACGCTGATGACCTGTCCGGTCACGTTGCGCGCCGCCGGCGAGCACAGGAACATCGCGGTCGCGGCCACGTCATCGGCCGTGACCATGCGGCGCAGGGAAATCTTGTCGAGGTACTGCTGGCGCATCGCGTCGACGCCGATGCCCAGCGCCGCCGCGCGGGCCGCGATCACGCCGTCCATGCGCTCGCCCTCGACCACGCCGGGCAGGATGGCGTTGACGCGCACGCCCTGCGGGCCGAGCTCGATGGCCAGCGACTTGGTCAGGCCGACCACGGCCCATTTGGTCACGGCATAGGGCGTGCGGAAGGCGTAGCCCAGACGCCCGGCGACCGAGCCCATCGAGATCAGGCAGGGGTTGCGGCCAGAGGCCTTGAGCAGCGGCACGGCGCGGCGCGCGAAATAGAACTGGCTGTTGAGGTTGACCGAGACGGTGCGCTCCCAGCCGCTGGTATCGAGGTCCTCGATGGCACCGGTGGGGCCGGCTATGCCGACGTTGTTGATCAGCACGTCCAGGCCGCCGAGGTGGCTCTGCACATCGTCGAAGACGGTGTCGGCATCGGCCGCGACCGAGGCGTCGGCCATGCTGCCGGTGATGCCGGGCGTGGCGGCGACCAGGCGGTCGAGGGCGCTGCGGTCGACGTCGCAGATGTGGACGCGCGCGCCGGCTCCATGGAAGGCGCGGGCGATGGCCGCGCCGATGCCGTTGGCGCCGGCGGTGACTAGCACGCGCAGGTCCGGCTGGGGGCGGAGGGTGTCGTGAAGAGGCATGGCACTGGGCGAGAAAACGTGCCGCCAGTCTGCGCACTCGCCCCGGCCGGCCCTATGTGGCCGGTGCACACAAAACCCGCGCTTCTACTGTGATCGGGCCACGGTGCGGCGCACGGCTTCAGCGCCGGAGCAGGCCGCGGCGGCCGCCCGGTCCCGCCATGACGGGCTTGTGTGCGCGGATCACACAAGAACATGGCTGGATATGTCATCTGATACCACTCGACGGGGCGGGCCGGTGCGGGGGGGTCTGCTAACCTCGGGTCGACATCCAGACCCCGAAGCGTTTCATGGAGACTGCCGAACAGATGGCCGGCGAGTTGGTCGCCCTGCTGCATCAAGGCGCCTCGGCCGAGGAATTCGCCCTGCGCCTGGCGGCCGCCGACGGCCTGCCCGAATCGCCCGCCAAGGCCTCGCTGGTCGAGCAGGTGCGCATGGCCATGGCGGTGCGCAACCGGCTGGAGCTGCTGCAGCAGCGCGAGCAGGGCCTGCTGGCGGTGGTCGAATCGGCCCAGGATCTGTCCAGCCGGCTGGAACTGGACGGGCTGCTGCGCACCATCGTGCGGCGCGCCCGCACCCTGCTGGGCGCCGACCTGGCCTGGCTGTCCATCCTCGACGCCGAGCAGGGCCTGTTCCGGGTCGTGGTCGCCGAGGGTTCGCTGGCGCCCAGCACCACCGCGATGGTGGTGAACCGGGACCGCGGCGTGGTGAGCATCGTGATGTCGACCCGCCAGCCCTTCACGACGCCCGACTACCTGAACGACAAGCGCTTCAACCACGACGCCGGGCTGGACGGCACCTTCCGCGACGAGGGCATCACCGCACTGGCCGGCGTGCCGCTGATCTGGGAGGACGAGGTCATCGGCCTGCTTTTCGTGGCGGACCGCTACCCGCGAATGCACACGGCGCACAACCTGGCCATCCTCAGCACCCTGGCCACGCATGGCGCGGTGGCGCTGAAGAACGCGCGCGACTTCGGCCGGGTCAGCGCCGCGCTGCGTCAGGCCGACGAGGCGCGCGCCGCGCTGGAGCACCATGCGCGCGACGTGCAGGCCGCCGCCGATGCTCACGAGGAAATGACCTCGCTGCTGGCGCGCGGCGCCTCGCTGGCCACGCTGTGCCAGTCCGTGGCCCAGCGCCTGGGCGGCAGCGTGCTGGTGCTGGACGAGGCCGCCCAGGTGCTGAGCCGCGGCGCGGCGGCCGGCTACGGCGGCGCCGGCGCGGCCGCCTATGCGCCGCATGGCGAGCGCAGTGCCGAGCTGGCCCGGGCGCTGAGCCGGGCGCGCCAGATCGGCCGCTCGGTGCCCGCGTACGAGGCCGGCGGCGAATGCTGCCGCGTGATGCCGGTGATCGGCGGCGACGGCATGCTGGGCGCGCTGGCCCTGTTCCATGCCGGCACGCTGTCGGAGCTGGCGGTACGCACCTTCGAGCGCAGCTCCAGCGTGATCGGCATCGTGCTGCTCTCGCAGGAGCGGCGCGAGGCCGCGCAGAGCCGCGACACGGCGGCTCTGCTGCGCGCCCTGCTGTCGCCGCGCCAGGACGAGCCCGGCGAGCTGGCCGACCGCGCGGAGCGCTTC
Organism: Paucibacter sp. PLA-PC-4; assembly: GCF_026241155.1. Taxonomy (GTDB): domain Bacteria; phylum Pseudomonadota; class Gammaproteobacteria; order Burkholderiales; family Burkholderiaceae_C; genus Roseateles_E. The sequence goes on along the minus strand of NZ_JAPFGP010000043.1, from coordinate 268 downwards.
GGCCTGGACCTGGGCCAGCCGCTGTCCCTGATGCTGCTCGAGCTGGACGCGCCGGGCAGCGCCTATGCCGCGCGCCGGCTGCGCCAGATGGCCGCGCTGGAGCGCTGCCTGGTCGAGGACATCGACGGTCTGCTTGTCGCGCTGTGCGCCACGCCGCGCGCGGAGGATATGCGCCTGGTGGTGGCCGGCTGGGCGCGCCGCGAGGCCGGTGGCGGCCATCGCGGCGTGCTGTCGCGCCCGATGAGCAGCCCGATCGCCCTGCCGGGGG
>NZ_JAPFGP010000042.1 GCF_026241155.1 Paucibacter sp. PLA-PC-4 | reverse complement strand
ATATTAGCCTGACGATGACCTACTTTCACACGGGAATCCGCACTATCATCGGCGCTGAGTCATTTCACTGTCCTGTTCGGGATGGGAAGGAGTGGGACCAACTCGCTATGGTCATCAGGCTTGACTGGTTGGCGACTTGTTCAACGCTGAACAAGACACCCAATTTGTAGAGCTGCGCAGTATACCAAGTTTTGGTGTACTGCGCGTCGAATCAGCTTTGATTTTGATTGCGTTCAAGTGTTCAAGTCAATGAACAGACTTCTGAAGAACGGTATAACGGTTTGACTACTCAATAGTCCTTGCACGAGTTCAGTGATGTTTCCATCGCTTGAACTGTCAAAGTTATAGGGTCAAGCCTCACGGGCAATTAGTACTGGTTAGCTTAACGCATTACTGCGCTTCCACACCCAGCCTATCAACGTCCTGGTCTCGAACGACCCTTCAGGGGGCTCAAGGCCCCGGCAAGACTCATCTTGAGACGAGTTTCCCGCTTAGATGCTTTCAGCGGTTATCTCTTCCGCACTTAGCTACTCGGCGATGCCACTGGCGTGACAACCGATACACCAGAGGTGCGTCCACTCCGGTCCTCTCGTACTAGGAGCAGGCTCTCTCAATCTTGCAGCGCCCACGGAAGATAGGGACCAAACTGTCTCACGACGTTTTAAACCCAGCTCACGTACCTCTTTAAATGGCGAACAGCCATACCCTTGGGACCGGCTACAGCCCCAGGATGAGATGAGCCGACATCGAGGTGCCAAACACCGCCGTCGATATGAACTCTTGGGCGGTATCAGCCTGTTATCCCCAGAGTACCTTTTATCCGTTGAGCGATGGCCCTTCCATACAGAACCACCGGATCACTTTGTCCTACTTTCGTACCTGCTCGACTTGTCAGTCTCGCAGTCAAGCACGCTTATGCCAATGCACTATCAACACGATTTCCGACCGTATTTAGCGTACCTTCGAACTCCTCCGTTACACTTTGGGAGGAGACCGCCCCAGTCAAACTGCCCACCATACACTGTCCCCATCCCGGATAACGGGACAAGGTTAGAACCTCAAACACACCAGGGTGGTATTTCAACGTTGGCTCCATAGAAACTAGCGTCCCTACTTCAAAGCCTCCCACCTATCCTACACAGATCTGTTCAAAGTCCAATGTAAAGCTACAGTAAAGGTTCATGGGGTCTTTCCGTCTTTCCGCGGGGAGATTGCATCATCACAAACATTTCAACTTCGCTGAGTCTCTGGAGGAGACAGTGTGGCCATCGTTACGCCATTCGTGCAGGTCGGAACTTACCCGACAAGGAATTTCGCTACCTTAGGACCGTTATAGTTACGGCCGCCGTTTACTGGGACTTCAGTCAAGAGCTTGCACCCCATCATTTAATCTTCCAGCACCGGGCAGGCGTCACACCCTATACGTCGACTTTCGTCTTTGCAGAGTGCTGTGTTTTTAATAAACAGTCGCAGCCACCGATTCTCTGCGGCCTCATTTAGCTCCCCAAGTAAATGGTTCACTGACTAGAGGCACACCTTCTTCCGAAGTTACGGTGTCAATTTGCCGAGTTCCTTCTCCAGAGTTCTCTCAAGCGCCTTAGAATACTCATCTCGCGCACCAGTGTCGGTTTGCGGTACGGTCAATCTGTAACTGAAGCTTAGTGGCTTTTCCTGGAAGCAGGGTATCACTCACTTCGTCTGCAAGCAGACTCGTTATCACGCCTCATCTAAGCTCTCCGGATTTGCCTAAAGAGCACGACTACACGCTTGAACCGGGACATCCAACACCCGGCTGAGCTAACCTTCTCCGTCCCCACATCGCATTACAGATCGGTACAGGAATATTTACCTGTTTCCCATCAGCTACGCATCTCTGCCTCGCCTTAGGGGCCGACTCACCCTACGCCGATGAACGTTGCGTAGGAAACCTTGCGCTTTCGGCGAGGGGGCTTTTCACCCCCTTTAACGCTACTCATGTCAGCATTCGCACTTCTGATACCTCCAGCAGGCTTCACAACCCACCTTCACAGGCTTACAGAACGCTCTCCTACCACGTGCAATAAATTGCACATCCGCAGCTTCGGTAACTGGCTTAGCCCCGTTACATCTTCCGCGCAGGACGACTCGATCAGTGAGCTATTACGCTTTCTTTAAATGATGGCTGCTTCTAAGCCAACATCCTGACTGTTTTAGCCTTCCCACTTCGTTTCCCACTTAGCCAATTTTGGGGACCTTAGCTGGCGGTCTGGGTTGTTTCCCTCTTGAGTCCGGACGTTAGCACCCGGTGCTCTGTCTCCCAAGCTGTACTCATCGGTATTCGGAGTTTGCAATGGTTTGGTAAGTCGCCATGACCCCCTAGCCATAACAGTGCTCTACCCCCGATGGTAATACTTGAGGCACTACCTAAATAGTTTTCGGAGAGAACCAGCTATTTCCAAGTTTGTTTAGCCTTTCACCCCTATCCACAGCTCATCCGCTAATTTTGCAACATTAGTCGGTTCGGACCTCCAGCACCTGTTACGGTACCTTCATCCTGGCCATGGATAGATCACTTGGTTTCGGGTCTACACCCAGCGACTAATTCGCCCTATTCGGACTCGATTTCTCTACGGCTTCCCTATTCGGTTAACCTCGCCACTGAATGTAAGTCGCTGACCCATTATACAAAAGGTACGCAGTCACCCTTGCGGGCTCCTACTTTTTGTATGCATGCGGTTTCAGGATCTATTTCACTCCCCTCCCGGGGTTCTTTTCGCCTTTCCCTCACGGTACTAGTTCACTATCGGTCGATTACGAGTATTTAGCCTTGGAGGATGGTCCCCCCATATTCAGACAGGATTTCACGTGTCCCGCCCTACTCTATTTGCGCTTAGTTCCACAATCAACATTTTTCATACGGGGCTATCACCCGCTATGGCCGGACTTTCCATTCCGTTCTGATATGCCAACTGCTAAAACGCAAGGGCTACTCCGATTTCGCTCGCCACTACTTTCGGAATCTCGGTTGATGTCTTTTCCTCGAGCTACTGAGATGTTTCAGTTCACCCGGTTCGCCACGCATACCTATGTATTCAGTATGCGTTACCCCTCGCGGGGTGGGTTTCCCCATTCGGAAATCTCCGGATCAAAGCTAATTTGCCAGCTCCCCGAAGCTTATCGCAGGCTATCACGTCCTTCGTCGCCTGTAATCGCCTAGGCATCCACCACATGCACTTAGTCACTTGACCCTATAACTTTGACAGCGCTGACTGCACTGTCGGTCAAGAACTCGTACAGACCCGTTTCATCGGTCCATACGTTATTGAGTATTCACGCGTTACGCCGTTCTTCATACCTAAACAATTTCTTGCTCAGTTGAAGTCTATGTTGACGCAATCAAAATGTTGCCGACGGCACGGTGTCCAGCCCCTTTACAAAGAACTGAACTTTCCGTCGACAACGCTGATTCGACTCTACAAATTGTTAAAGAACAACAGCCAATATTGACTGACAAACCACAACAACCCC
>NZ_JAPFGP010000041.1 GCF_026241155.1 Paucibacter sp. PLA-PC-4 | reverse complement strand
TGTTGCCCAAGCCCATGACCTCAGGCGCCAGGGCTGAAGGCCGCTTCGACAAGGCGGACTTCGTCTACATCGCCAGCGATAACGAGTACCGCTGCCCGGCGGGGCAGCGTGCGATCTACCGGTTCAGTCGCTTGGAGGGTGGTCTGCTGATGCACCGCTACTGGAGCAGTGCCTGCGGGCAATGCCCGATGAAAGCCCAATGCACGCCCAGCCAACATCGGCGCATCTCACGCTGGGAGCATGAGTCGGTGCTGAAAGCCGTACAGCAGCGCCTGGATCGCAACCCCGATGCCATGAAGGTACGCAAGCGCACAGTCGAACACGTCTTCGGCACGCTCAAGCACTGGATGGGCTCGACGCACTTCTTAACGAGGAGGCTGGCCAACGTTGGCACGGAGATGAGCTTGCACGTGCTGGCCTACAACATCAAGCGAGTGCTCAACATCCTGGGAATTGAACAGCTGATAGCCGCCATGCGGTTGATCAGGGCTTGATACAGCCCTTTTGCGCGCTCAGTAGCCTCAGCAAATGCGCCAAGCCAGGTGACGCAGTTCTGATTCCCAAAATTGTTTCGCCGTCCATACGGCCCGAAACAGACCTCTGAGCACCGCGCGCGGCAACCTCATGCGCCCAATTCCGGTCAGATTGAGTTCTCACACAACCTCCGCCCAAAGCCGCACGCCACAGCGCGGCCTTCAACTATTTAGCTACCAGCCGTGTGATCGTGCCTGACGCCGAACTCATTGCCAGAAGATCGCCCCTGGTACTCACACCGACGGCAACTGGTGAGTCGAGCACCACTGGGCCATTCGCGTCCACCAGGGACAGCGTGGTCACGCGCCCACCGTCTGAAATCTTGCGAATCTTATTGTTGCTTATATCGGCGACGAACAGATTGCCTGTGTCGTCCAAGGCGATGCCATAAGGTCGGTCGAAGGATGCGGCGCGGCCCGTGCCATCAGCAAATCCGAGCGAGGTCGAGCCCGCCACCGTGGTCACGACCCCATCCGGCGTGATCTTCCGGATATTGCCCGCCGTGGTTTCCGTGGCGTAGACGTTGCCCGACTTGTCGACTACCAACCCGCTCAACAAAGCAAAGGCTGCCGCCTTGCCGATACCGTCGACCGAGTTGAAGAGTCCCGACCCAGCAAGGGTGCTGACCGCACCCGAGGGAGTGATCTTTCTTAGCCTGGAGTCCTCTGCCACATACAAGTTACCTTGTTCATCGGTGGCAATGGCCCGAGGAGACGGAATTCCAGCATTCGTCCCTAGACCATCGACGGACTCGTCACGTCCTGAGCCTGCGACCACGGAGACGACACCGTCCGCAACGACTTTCCATACCTTGTTGGCCCTCCAGTCGGTTAGGTACAAGATGCCTTCTGGCCCAACCGCGAGTCCGCTGATATAGCCGATGTAAATCTGATTGCCGGCTGGGTCGTTGACGACAGGGCCGATAGTCTTCACATCACCGGAAGCGAGCACATGGTGGATGACATGGGACTGACCAACATACCAGCCCCCGTTCCTGTCTGATGCGAGGGTGAACGCGCCAGGAATGGCAGGGAGGTTAGCCGCGGAGAATCTTGTAGCACCCCAGGATGTGGCATGGCACTCGACGGATACGCTGTCGATGTCTGCTCTGCCGACCAAGCCCTGGCCATTGCTGACCGCACAAAACTGATCAAGCGTAGTGGGCTGCGCCGTGAGGCTCACTGCATAGCTAGCGCCCTCCCGTACCGCAATCGGAAACACAAACCGCGTCGCTCCTGCCTTAGGCTGAACCGCATCGGATCCATTGGCCAGCGCCAACCCCTGAGAAGCCAATCCGGCGATTGTCCCGCCGACGGCATGGCTGGGTGTCTCGCTAAGTTCGCTACCACTGCCTCCACAGGCTACGAGCCATACCGTAAAGAGTGCGCCAAGCGTTGCGCGTGTTTTCATCAATCACCAACCCCGAGTCAATGCACTCTCCGAACACGTCAGCATGCCCGAGACCAGCTTGATTGTGGCATGCCGCTTGAGAGGATCGCCCGCCGGGCGATGGAAACGTTGCCATCATGTTGGACGCAGGCCAATGAGCAGTAGCGGCGGGCGCAGTCTTTGGCCAACCGAAGCTGGACGACGTTAGCCACGCGGTTCAATGTAAGCGTGGCCCCAAGGCCCCATTGACTCGAGCAGCGTGTTGAAGTTGGCAGGGGTCAGATGTCGAGCACGTGGCGCAGCATGTGGAACGGCACACGCCAACTCCCGCCGTCGCCCGTGCCGATCGTAGCGGTCCGCTGGTTGATACGCACGGCCACGCCTGTGATGTTGCGACCGTCGCGGTCCTCGAACGTCACGGTGTCCCCTTTCTGGAACTCGCGGGTCTTGGTCGTCGCGGTGGCGGGTTCGGGCGGCGGCACGTACGCCGCTTGCTCGTCCTGCCGCTCAGCTTCGGTGTAGCCCTGCATCGACACGCAGGGGATCTTCCAGGTTCGCTTCGTGCCATGTTCGAGCACGGTGGCCTGGGTGTCCTTGAAGGCGATGATCTTGCCGCTGCGCATCTGTCCGTCCCGGAAGTCGACGAAGCGCACGGGCTGACCGAGATGCAGACTCGCGCGAGCTGCCAGGCCGCGCCGCGGATCGGCCAGCATGCCTTCGATGATGGCTTTGAGCTGGTAGAGCTGCAGGCTCGATGCCGCCTGCAATGCGTCGATCATGTGGGGGTCGTTGACTTGCGAGTTCACGCCTGATTCCTCTGATGCCAGCGCGCGGTGCCGTCCTCAAGCGGCTAGGGCGCGGGCTGTCTGTCCTTGCTCGTTGTCGTGCCGCCCGATGTTCCACGGCAGCAACTCGTCGATGCGGTTGATCGGATGATCAGCAATGCGGCCCAGCACTTCGCGCAGGTAGCCTTCCGGGTCCAAACCGTTGAGCTTGGCCGTCTCCACCAGACTGTAGATTGCTGCCGCGCGCTCGCCGCCGGCATCCGAGCCCATGAACAGGAAGTTGCCTCTTCCCAGGGCTACGCCGCGCAGGGCGCGCTCGGCCGCGTTGTTGTCCATCTCGATGCGCCCGTCGTCGCGGTAGCGCGTCAGCGCCTGCCAGCGCACCAGGCTGTAGCCGATGGCCTGGGCGAGCTCGGACTTGGCCGAGACGCGCCCGACCAGGCTGCTCAGCCAGGCATGCATCTCGTCGAGCAGCGGACCAGCCCGCGCCTGGCGCTGGGATTGGCGCACATCGGGCGGCTGGCCTCGAATGTCCTTCTCCACCGCGTACAGCGCCGCGATGCGCCGTAGTGCCTGAGCGGCAATGGAGTCCTCGGCCTTGCCTGTGCTCGGATACAGATCCCACCAGGGCCGTCTCGCGTGAGCCCAGCAAGCAGCCTCGGTCACCTTGCCTGAGTCGTAGAGCTTGATCCAGCCGCCGTAGGCATCGGCCTGCAGGATGCCACGGTAGTTCTTGAGGTGGGCTTGAGGATGCTCGCCCTTACGGTCGGGTGAGTATTGATACCAGGCCGCCGGCGCGTCCTTCGATCCTGCCGGCCGGTCGTCGCGCACGTATACCCACAGCCGCCCGGTCTTGGTCTTGCCCAGGCCGGGGCTGAGCACGGGCACCGGCGTGTCGTCCGCGTGCACCTTGGATCCTGCCAGCGTGTAGCGTCCGAGTGCAGCCACCAGTGGGTCGAGCAGCTGATCGCCGCGGTCGACCCAGCCGGCCATGGTGGAGCGGTCGATCTCGACGCCGTCGCGGGCGTAGATACCGCTCTGTCGGTACAGGGGGATGTCCCCCCGCGTCAAAATACTTGTCGCCCCGATAGAACGATGAACCTGGGGGCGCAGTGAGAACGAGTTGGCAAGGTACGGACAAGCATTCAAGGACAGAGCGGTAGCACGCATGCTGCCGCCGGAGAG
>NZ_JAPFGP010000040.1 GCF_026241155.1 Paucibacter sp. PLA-PC-4 | reverse complement strand
CGAGGTCTCGACCCACACGATGTTTTTGCACCAGGGCAAGGTCGAGGAAGAAGGCAATCCGCGCGAGGTGCTGCTCAAGCCGCAGAGCCCGCGCCTGCAGCAGTTCCTCAGCGGCGGGCTGAAGTAGCCCACCCTCGGAGCGCTACAGCGCCCGAACCATCTCCACATGGGCGATGCCGGCCTCGTCGAAGACAGGGCCACGGCGCTGAAAACCAGCGCGGGTGTAAAAACCCTCGGCCGACAGCTGGGCGTGCAGCAGCACCTCGCGGTAGCCGCGCTCGCGGCCCGCCTGCATCAGCGCCTCCAACACCTCGCGCCCGACGCGGCTGCCGCGCAGCGCCGCGATCACCGCCATGCGCCCGATCTTGGCCACACCGGGCACGTGTTCGAGCAGGCGGCCGGTGGCCAGCGCCCGGCCCAAGCGGTTGTAGGCCACCGCATGTAAGCAGCTGGCGTCGGCGCTGTCCCACTCCATCTCGGCGGGGATCTTCTGCTCGTCGACGAACACGGCCTGACGGATGTGCTGGGCATCGGCGCCAAGCTCTGCCCAGGCGCCCACGCGCACACGCGCCATCGACTCGCCCTTCTCGAAACCGGTCAGCAAGTCGCGCAGGCCCTGCGGCACAGGCTTGGGTGTGCGGCTCGCGGCATCGGCAAACACATAGACCAGCTCGCCATGGACCAGACAGTCCTCGCCCCGAAACACAGCGCAGTGCAAGCGCATCGAGCTGTTGCCGACCTGCTCGCAGCGCACGCCCACATCGAGCAACTCCTCGAAACGGGCCGAGTCCAGGTACTCCAGCGTTGCCTTGCGCACGAACAGATCGCCGCCGAGCTCCGCCATCGTCGCGGCATAAGGCAGGGCCAGGGCACGCCAGTAGCCGCCGACCGCGGTGTCGAAATAGGTCAGATAATGGCCATTGAAGACGATGTGTTGCGCATCGATTTCGGCCCAGCGTACGCGCAGCCGCTCGAAGAAGCGGAAGTCGCGACGACGCGGCGTGGATGAAGCAGAAATGGCGCTCATGGCTGTAAGGCCTCCTTGATCGCGAGGCCGCAGGCATCCAGCGCCAGCAGGGCTTCGGGGATTTGACGGCCCATCTTGATGAAGTCGTGGGTCACGCCGCGATAGAGCTCGAGCTGCACCTGGCCGCCGGCCGCACGCAGCCGGTCGGCATAGGCAATGCCCTCGTCGATGAGCGGATCGCATTCGGCCAGCAGCACACAGGCCGGGGCCAGGCCCCCGTGGTCCTCGGCCTCCAGCGGCGCGAAGCGCCAGTCGCGCTTGTGGTGGTGAGCGATGTAGTGATCAAAGAACCAGGCGATCGAGGCCGCATCGAGCAAAAAGCCGTTGGCAAACAGCTTGTGCGAGGCGGTGTCGGCATGGGCCGTCGTGCCCGGCGTAATCAGAAGCTGCAGCGCCAGCGGCAGGCCCATATCTCGCCCATGCAGCGCGCAGACTGCCGCCAGCGTGCCGCCGGCGCTGTCGCCGCCCACCGCCAGCCGGCTGCCGTCCAGGCCCAGCGAGTCGGCCGCGCCGACCAGCCAGCGCATCACCGCCCAGCAGTCATCGACAGCGGCCGGGAAGCGGTGCTCCGGCGCGAGCCGGTAGTCCAGCGCCAGCACCGCCGCGCCCGAGCGCAGCGCCAACTGGCGGCACAGGCTGTCGTGCGTTTCCAGGCTGCCTATCGTGAAGCCGCCGCCGTGCAGATACAGCAGCACCGGCAGCCGGGCCTCGTCCCGTGTCTTGGGCGCGTAAAGCCTGGCGGCCAGCGGGCCTTCGGCGCCGGGCACCTGCAGATTCTCGATGCGGGCCAGCGGCGCGCGCGGCAGATCCAGGATCTCGGCTCCCATCAGATAGGCGATGCGCGCCTGCTTGGGGCTCAGGCTGTGAAACGGCGGGCGATTGGCGCGGTGTATGCGCGCCAACACACCGGCCATGCGCGGTGTCAACAAGGTGCTACTCAACAAGAACTCCAACAACTACGCTCGGGGCACTGGCGCGCAGTGTGCCAGAGCCCCAAGGAGACGAGAGCGATGGCCCTGATCCAGTACCTGACCCAGATCCAATTCGACTTCGGCGCCGCCGCGCTGCTGCCGCAGGAGTGCGAGCGCGTCGGCATCCGCAGGCCGCTGATCATCAGCGACGCCGGCGTGCGCGCTGCCGGCGTGTTGGCCAAGGCGCTGGCCGCCTGGGGCGCCGCCGACACCGCATGGCCGCCGGTGTTCGACGCGACGCCTCCCAACCCCAACGAGGCGGCGGTGCGCGCCGCTGCCTTGATGTACCGGGAACTCGGCTGTGACGGCCTGGTAGCCATCGGCGGCGGCTCCAGCATGGACTTGGCCAAGGGCGTCGCGATTGCCGCGACGCACGAGGGGCCGCTGAAGACCTACGCGACCATTGAGGGCGGCAGCCCCAGAATCACCAAGGCGGTGGCGCCGGTGATCGCGGTGCCGACCACGGCCGGCACCGGCTCCGAGGTGGCGCGCGGCGCCATCATCATCGTCGACGATGGCCGAAAGCTGGGCTTTCACAGCTGGGAGCTGATGCCCAAAGCCGCGATCTGCGATCCAGAGCTGACCCTGGGCTTGCCGGCCCTGCTGACCGCCGCCACCGGCATGGACGCGATTGCGCACTGCATGGAGACCTTTATGTCGGCCGCCGTCAACCCGCCGGCCGATGGCATCGCGCTGGAAGGCCTGCGACGAGGTTGGGCCGCGATCGAGCGCGCCACCGGCAGCGGTGCCGACCGCGAGGCGCGCTGGGCCATGATGAGCGCCAGCATGCAGGGCGCGATGGCGTTCCAAAAGGGCCTGGGCTGCGTGCATTCGCTCAGCCACAGCCTGGGCGGTGTGAACCCGCGCCTGCACCACGGCACACTGAACGCGGTGTTCCTGCCGGCCGTCGTCAAATTCAATGCCCAGCACCCCAGCCTGCATCAGGACGGCCGGCTGCAGCGCATGGCCCAGGCCATGGGGCTGCCCGGTAGCGATGCAGCCGGCCACGCAGTGGCCGAGGAACTGCGTGCGATGAATGCGCGTCTGGGTCTGGCCTCGGGCCTGGCGGCGCTGGGAGTAGCTGAAGACTTGTTCGAGCGCGTCATTGACGGCGCGATGCTGGATCATTGCCACAAGACCAACCCGCGCATGGCCACGCGCGAGGACTACCGACGGATGCTGATCGACTCCCTGTGAGTGTCAAGTGCGCCAGAACTGTGGCGTGAACAGCACCAGCACGCTCAGCAATTCAAGCCGACCCAGCAGCATCGCGAAGGTGCAGACCCAAGTCTGGAACTCGGTTAGCACGCCGAAGTGCTGGGTCGGCCCGACCAGGCCCAGACCCGGCCCGATGTTATTCAAGCAAGCCACCACCGCCGTGAAGGCGGTGACGACGTCCAGCCCGCTGAACAGCAGCAGCATGGTAAAACCCACCAGACTGGCACCATAAAGCATCATGTAGGCGATCACGCTTTGCATCACCCGTGGGCTGACGACACGGCCACCGTAGACCACAGGATTGACTACATTGGGGTGAATGATGCGTACCAGCTCGCGCGTCGACTGCTTCAGCAGCAGCAGCATGCGAACCATTTTGATGCCTCCGCCGGTCGATCCGGCACAGGTGGCAAAACAGCCCAGCAGCAGCATCAACAGCGGCGCGAACACCGGCCACAGCTCGTAATCGGTGGCAGCGTAGCCGGTGGTGGTAGCCAGCGACACTACATGAAAGGCGCTGTAACGCAAGGCTTTCCAGGCATCGGCAGTGACCTCATGCATGATCAGAAATACCGTCAGCACGGCGACTGCCGCCAGCACCACCAGATAAAAGGCGCGCAGCTCGATATCGCACCAAAGAGCGCGAAACGAGCGTTGGCGCAATGCCACGAAGTACAGCGCGAAGTTCACGCCAGCCAGCAGCATGAAGACGATCGCGACCGTCTCGATCAGCGGCGAGTTCCAGTAGCCGAAGCTCTGGTCATGCGAGGAAAAGCCGCCCAGGCCCATGGTCGTACACATGTGCATGAAGGCATCGGACCAGCTCATGCCGGCCCAGCGGTAGGCGAAGAAACAGCTGGTCGAGACTACGAAGTAGACGACCCAGAGTCCACGCGCGGTCTCCGACATGCGCGGCGTCAGCTTCTGCTGATCCTTCAGCGGACCGGCCATCTCGGCACGGAACAGCTGAGCACCGCCAACACCCAACATCGGCAAGATAGCCACCGCCAGCACGATGATGCCTAGACCGCCAATCAGCATCATGAAACAGCGCCAAACGTTCACGCTCAGCGGCAGCTCATCCAGGCCGCTGAGCACGGTGGCGCCAGTGGCCGTGAAGCCCGAAACCGCCTCGAAATATGCATCGGTGACATCCAAGCCCGGAATCGCCAACCATAGCGGCAACGCGCCAAAGGCAGGCAAGAGAAGCCAGGTCATCACCACCAGCACAAAGCCGTCACGCGCTTGCAACTCGCGTCTGAAGCGCCGCATCACCAGGCTCAGCGCAACGCCAGCCGCCAGCGTGATGAACGCCGATCGGGCAAACGGCTCAATGCCGGCGTCCTGCTGCACCAAGGCAAAACCCAGCGGCACCCCCATCATCAGCGCAAACAGCACCAACATGCGCCCGATCAGGGCCAATACAGCGAGAGGCGAGGCCATCAGAAGAGAAAAGTCGCGCTGACCTGGAAGAGTCTCTCGACATCGCGCACCATGCGCTTGCGCGGCACGAACACGATCACATGGTCATCCTGCTCAATCACGGTGTCGTGATGCGGGATCACGACCCGCTGAGGGGTTTGCGCATCCTGCGCTGTGCGCACGATCGCGCCGATCTGGGCTCCCTTGGGCAGGCTGATCTCCTCAATGCGCCGACCCACCACCTTGGAGGTCTTGCGGTCACCCCGGGCCACCGCTTCAAGCGCCTCGGCAGCGCCACGGCGAAGGCTGTGCACCGACTCGACATCACCGCGCCGCACATAGGCCAGCAGCTCGCCGATCACGGTCTGCGCCGGCGACAATGCGATGTCGATTTGCGTGCCCTGCACCAGATCGGCATAGGCACGCCGGTTGATCAGGGCCAGTACCCGGCGAGCGCCCATGCGCTTGGCCAGCAAGCAGGCCATGATGTTGTCCTCATCATCGTTGGTCAAAGCGACGAAGAGGTCGGTCTCGTCGACCTGCTCGCGCTCCAGCAGATCTTCGTCGGTGGAGTCGCCATGCAACACCAGGGCTTGGCTGCCTAGTTGGGTGGTCAGGTACTCGCAGCGCGCAAAGCCAGTGTCGATCATCTTGAGCCGACAGTCATCCTGGATCTCCCGCGCCAGCCTCAGACCGACACGGCCACCGCCAGCAATCATCACGCGACGCACTGGTTGGTCGCGCCCCGCCAGAGCCTCCAGCACCCTGCGGATGTCGCGCGTGGCGGCCAGTACAAAGACCTCATCGCCCGCCTCGATGCGGGTATCGCCATCGCAGGCTATGCGCTGATCGCCGCCAGCCTTGTCCTTGCGGTAGATCGCGACGATACGCATCTCGAACTGCGGGATCAGCGCCGGCAGCTCGGACATCTTGTGGTCCACCAGGCGCGCGCCGACCATCGCCCGTACCGCGATCAGACTGACCGCACCGCCCGCGAACTCCAGCACCTGCAGGGCCTCGGGATACTCAATGAGCTGGCGTATCGTGCGCGTGACCGACTCCTCGGGGCAGATCACCGCATCGACTGCGAAGCCATTGGCCGCCATCAAGGAGCTGCCCTGCGCGAATTCGGAAGAGCGCAGCCGGGCGATGCGGGTCGGGATGCTGAACACTTCGTGGGCAACCTTGCAGGCCACCAGATTGGTCTCGTCATTAGGCGCGCAGGCGATCAGCATGTCGGCATCGCGGGCGCCGGCCGCCTCCAGCACCGAGGGCTGGATACCGTTGCCGGCGATGCCACGCAAATCCATCCTATCTTGCAGTTCGCTCAGCCGCTGCGGGTCCGTGTCGATCACGGTGATATCGTTCTTCTCCGAGACCAAGCTCTCGGCAACGCTCGCGCCGACTCGCCCGGCGCCGAGGATAAGGATGTTCATTTGGCCATGATACGCAGCCCGGATCCGGCTGTCTGAGGACGGGCGCCTTGAGGGCTCGCGTCATCCATTTACCGACAGCGTTTACAGCCGGCGTCCTATGCCTGGCAAGCGGCAAATCGGCTGCAATGGAGTAGTGTTCAAAGACAGGAGGCGGGTCATGGACCGAAGTCTTTTGTTTCCATTGCTGACACCCGCAGGCCGGCGTCGTGGGCAGCATATGTTCGGTATGAATCAATCACCGACCCTGCCACCGCTGGCAACGCCACTGACAAGAAGGCCCGCCGAGGCGGAACCAACGATGCACAGCCGGCGCAGCGGGCGCCACAGGCCGATGCCTTTCTTTATACGCTGGTGGCTGGCCCTGCAGGGCTGAGCACGGACCAGCCAGCAAAAAGGCCGACCTCTTGTGGAGGCCGGCCCGGCGATGCGAGCCCCGGATGCAGGGGCTCTATCTATCAATCAACCATGCTTGGCGTCGAAGAACTGCTCGTCCTCGGTCGAGCCCTTGAGCGCGGCGGTCGACGCCTCGCGCTCAATGGTCGTAGTCACCGCGTCGAAGTAGCCGGTACCGACCTCGCGCTGATGCTTGACGGCCGTGAAGCCCTTCTCGGCGGCGGCAAACTCGGCTTCCTGCAACTCGACAAAGGCGCTCATATTGTTGCGGGCGTAACCGTAGGCAAGGTTGAACATCGAGTAGTTCAGGCTGTGGAAGCCGGCCAGCGTGATGAACTGGAACTTGTAGCCCATCGCGCCGAGCTCGCGCTGGAACTTGGCAATCGTCGCGTCGTCCAGGTTCTTCTTCCAGTTGAACGAGGGTGAGCAGTTGTAGGCCAGCAGCTTGCCGGGGAACTTGGCATGGATGGCCTCGGCAAACGTCTTCGCAAACGCCAGGTCAGGCTTGCCAGTCTCGCACCAGATCATGTCGGCATAGGGCGCATAAGCCAAGCCACGGCTGATGGCTTGGTCCAGACCGTTGCGGGTGCGGAAGAAGCCTTCGACGGTACGCTCGCCGGTGCAAAAGGGCTTGTCGTTGTCGTCGATGTCGCTGGTCACCAGGTCGCCGGCCTCGGCATCGGTGCGCGCCAGCAGCACGGTGGGCGTGCCCATCACATCGGCGGCCAGACGGGCGGCGACGAGCTTGGCCACCGCCTCGCGGGTCGGCACCAGCACCTTGCCACCCATATGGCCGCACTTCTTGGCTGCGGCCAGCTGGTCTTCGAAGTGCACGCCGGCAGCACCGGCCTCGATCATCGCCTTCATCAGCTCAAAGGCGTTGAGCACGCCGCCGAAGCCAGCTTCGGCATCGGCCACGATGGGCGCGAAGTAATCGATGTCGTTCTTGCCTTCGCTCCACTGGATCTGGTCGGCGCGCGCGAACGTGGCGTTGATCTTCTTCACAACCTTGGGTACCGAGTCCACCGAGTACAGCGACTGGTCGGGGTACATCTCGCCATTGCTGTTGGCATCACCGGCAACCTGCCAGCCCGACAGATAGATGGCCTTCAGACCGGCCTTGACCTGCTGCATGGCCTGGTTGCCGGTCAGCGCGCCCAGCGAGTTGACGAAGGGCTCGGTGTTGACCAGGCCCCAGAGCTTCTCGGCGCCACGCTTGGCCAGTGTGTGCTCGATAGCCAGCGAGCCACGCAGACGCACGACGTCGGCGGCCGTGTAGCCGCGGGTGACGCCCTTCCAGCGCGGATTCTCGGCCCAGTCTTTTTCGAGGGCGGCGATTTGCTGTTCACGGGTCAAGGTGCTCATGAAGTACTCCTGCAAGCGGTTGGGGGTAGGAAGGAATCGATGCCTTAAGCGTAGTCCTCGCCTCCGTCTTGCGGAAGTGTTGTGTCTTATATAAGACTAAAAATATTATCCTTAAAAATCAATAGCTTGCGATTTATATGCCGGATTATGAAAACATCTTCTTCATAATGAGAAAAAATGGCGCGGCGCAACATGGCGAACTATCACGATATGAAATCTCGTTTTCGTATCGTGGATCTGTGGCGGCACGTTCTCAGAGCCCGCCGATGAAATAGCGCTTGAGCCCGGCCAGCACCATCTCCACCGCGATCGCGGTCAACACCAGGCCCATTAGCTTCTCGATCGCCGACACCACCGAGTCGCCCAGAAGCTTGCGGATGCGGTCGGCCAGAATCAGGGTCAGACCCGAGACCACCATGGCCGCCGTGAGCGCGGCAATCCACTCCCAGATGCGATCGGGCTGGCGCGAAGCCAGCAGCAGCACGGTGGCCATCGCCGAGGGGCCGGCCAGCAAGGGCACGGCCAGCGGGAAGATGAAGGGCTCGCGGCCCGGCTCCAGGCCATAGGCCGACTCGCCACTGCTGCCAAAGATCATGCGGATCGCGATGATCAGCAAAATCACACCGCCGGCCACCTCCAACGAGCGCTCCGACAGATGCATCACCCGCAAAAAGGCGTCACCGACGAACATGAAGGCGAACAGCACGCCGAAAGCGATGCCGACTTCGCGCAGCGCCACCAGCTTGCGCCGCGGCTTGGGCACCGCGCGCATGATGGGGATGAAGATCGGCAGGCTGCCCAGCGGGTCCAGCACCAGCAGCAAGAGAATGAAGGCGGAGAGAAAGCTATGGTCCATGGCCGGATTGTCGGCGCTGTTGGAGAATCCGCCGCACCATGACCGAAGCCACACTTGACACCATAGACCGGCGCATCATCGAAATCCTGCAGCGCGACGGTCGCCTGTCCAATGTAGACCTGGCGTCCCGCATCCACCTGTCGCCGCCGCAGACCTTGCGTAGGGTCAAGCAGCTGGAGGAACGCGGCGTGCTGCGCGGTTACCGCGCCATGGTGCAGCCGGCCACGCTGGGGCTGGGCGTGACCGCCTTTGTCAGTCTCAATGTCGAGGCAGATGCCTTCGGCCGCGTACGCGAGATCGAGGGATTGATCCGCGACTTCCCCGAGATCTTGGAATGCCACACCGTCTCGGGCGACTGCGACTACCTGCTGAAGGTCGTCGCCGCCGACCTGAAGAGCCTGTCGCAGTTCTTGACCGATCGGCTGATGCAGATCCCCGGCGTCGCCGACATCCGCTCAATGATTTGCCTGGAAGAGATCAAGCCGCCGGCCCCGCTGCCGGTGCGCTGAGCGGGCCGGCGAATTCCTGCCTGACCCATTCACGCAGCCGCACGGTGGCCGGACGCTCGACCGCACGCGGGCTGTAGACCAGGTCGAAGCGGTATCCCGGCAGCAAGGCCTCGAAAGGCCGCAACAGTGCACCCGAGGCCAGCTCCTCCGCCACCAGGGTCAGGCTCAGCAGGCCCACGCCCTGCCCTGCCAGGGTCGCTTGCACCGCATGGATCTCATCGGTGAAGGACAGGCTCTGCCCGAGCCCGATGTCGCCGCCGAGCAGATCGGCCCAGCGGCGCCAGCTGGGCGTGCGCGGATCGTCTCGCACCCTGGCGCCCCAGTCGAAGTCCAACAGGGCGACGCCGTCCAGTCCGGCCCTTGCAGCGACGGCCAGGGCTGGCACACACACCGGCGCGAAATAGTCCTGGATCAGAGGTTCGACGACCAGGCCCGGATAGTGCCCGCTGCCGTAGCGGATCGCCGCATCGGCCTCGCCATCGAGATCCACCAACTCGTTGCTGGCACTGAGCCGCAGCTGCCAGTCGGGGTAGCTGGCACGGAAAGCACCCACGCGAGGCGCCAGCCGCCGGGCCATGAAGGCCACGGTGGACGACAGCGTGGCCAACTGCCCACCCGGCTTGTGACGCAGCGATTCCAGCGCCCGCTCGAAATCATCCAGCCCCTCGCGCAGCACGGGGTAAAGCCGCGCGCCCTGCGCGGTCAGCATCACCTTGCGGGTGCCGCGCTCGAAGAGCTTGAGGGACAGATAGCTTTCGAGTTGCTTGATCTGGTGGCTGACTGCCGTCGGCGTCACATGCAGCTCCGCGGCCGCATCCTTGAAGCTCAGGCGCCGCGCGGCGGCTTCGAAGGCCCGCAACATGCCCAGGGGTGGTAGTTTTCGCATCGGTCGATAGCTTATTTCAATTCATCCATCACCTGAATATTGACCGTTTGTCAGGCCCAACACGTCGAGAGAAACTGGCTTTCACTGGTGGAGATCGGCTTCACCAGATGATCTCAGATCACCTATCAAGAAAGCCCATGGAACTCCAACAAGTCCACACCCAGCCCGATCCCTATGCGCCCTACCTGCTGTCCCAGGCTATCAAGGCAGGCGGTCTGGTCTATGTGTCCGGCCAGGCCGGCGTCGGCGATGACGGCCGCATCGTCGGCGAAGGCGATTTCGACCGGCAGGCCGAGCAAGCGATGCTGAATCTGCGCCGCGCGCTGGTGGCCGCCGGTTCCGATCTGTCCCAGATCGTCAAGGTGACGATCTTCCTGACCTCAATGAGCCATTTCCCCAAGATCGTCGCACTGCGCCGCCACTGGTTCAGCGCGCCCTATCCAGCCGACACCATCGTCGAGGTCTCGGCCCTCTACACGCCGGAGGCGATGATAGAGATCGAGGCCATTGCCATCGCCGACACCGCCGGGACCGCAGCATGACGGCCCACGATGCCCTGTTCCAGTCCTGGCGCCTCGGCAAACTGGGTCTACCCAACCGTCTGGCCCTCGCGCCGATGACACGGGTCAGCGCGACGCAGGACGGCCTGGCCAGCGCGGCGATGCAGCGCTACTACCTGCGTTTCGCGCAGGGCGGCTTCGGTCTGCTGATCACAGAGGGCCTCTACACCGACCAGGCCTTCTCTCAGGGCTATGCCGGGCAGCCGGGCCTGAGCGATGCCTGCCAGGCCAAGGCCTGGCGGCCCATCGTCGACGCAGTGCACGAGGCGGGCGGAGCCATCGTGGCGCAGCTGATGCATGCCGGTGCTCTGTCCCAGGCCAATCGCTTCCGTGACACCAGCGTCGGCCCTTCGGCCATCCAGCCCAAGGGCGAACAGATGGCCTTCTATCACGGCAGCGGCCCCTACCGGCTGCCGCAGTCCATGTCGGAGGCAGAGATCGCCGAAGTCGTGGACGGCTTCGCACAGGCCGCGCGGCTGGCGATCGAGGTGGCCGGTTTCGACGGTGTCGAGATTCATGGCGCCAACGGCTATCTGCTGGACCAGTTCCTAACCGACTACAGCAACCAGCGCGAGGATGGCTGGGGTGGCGACATCGTCGGCCGGGCCCGGCTGAGCATCGAGGTCAGCCGGGCCGTGCGCCAAGCGGTTGGGAGTGAGGCGCCGGTGGGTCTGCGCCTCTCGCAGTCCAAGGTCAATGACTTCGAACACCGCTGGGCCGGCGCCGAGGCCGATGCGCTGCGCCTGTTCGGCACGCTGGCCCAGGCCGATCTCGACTATCTGCATCTGACGGCCTACGAGGCCTGGCGTCCGGCCTTTGGCGGCGAAGGCCCCAGCCTGACAAGCCTGGCCCGCCGCAGCCTGCCCACGCTGAGCCTGATCGCCAACGGCGGCCTGCACGAGCCCGAGCGTGCCCTGCAAAGCCTGAGCGACGGGGCCGACCTGGTGGCACTGGCGCGTGGCGCGCTGGCCAACCCCGACTGGCCGCAGCGGCTCAGGCAGGGCCTGGCGTTCAAGACATTCGATCCGGCGCTGCTGTCGCCACAGGCGGGAATCAAGGCCTCGGAGCTCGAGCCGCTGGAAGCGGCCGCATAGCTTGTCGGGCTTGGGCCTGCACCACGGTCAGCCACGCGGATGATGTGCCGCGTGGATCGCCTTCAGCCGCTCGCGTGCCACATGGGTGTAGATCTGCGTGGTCGACAGATCGGCGTGGCCCAGCAACAGCTGCACCGCGCGCAGATCGGCGCCGTGGTTGAGCAGATGGGTGGCGAAGGCATGGCGCAGCGTGTGCGGTGACAGTGGCGCGGTGATGCCAGCCTGCAGTGCGTACTTCTTGACCAGCTTCCAGAACATCTGCCTCGTCATGCCATCGCCGCGAATCGTGACAAACAGGGCATCGCAGCGCTGGCCCTTCAGCAGAACCGCTCGGGCCTCTTGCAGATAGCGCAGCAACCAGCTGTGCGCCTCCTCGCCGAAAGGCACGAGACGCTCCTTCGCGCCCTTGCCGGTGACGCGCAGCACCGCTTCCTTGAATCCCACATGCACGCTCTTGAGCTCGACCAGCTCGCTGACTCGCAGGCCGCTGGCATACATCAGCTCCAGCATCGCGCGGTCGCGCAGGCCCAGCGTATCCTCCACATCCGGCGCGGCAAGCAAGGCCTCGACCTGGGCTTGGCTCAGTACCTTGGGCACGCGCAGCGGCTGGCGGGCATTGGCCAGGCGTAGGGTCGGGTCCTCTGCCAGGGCCAGCTCTCGCAGGGCCCAGCGGTAGTAGCGCTTGAAGACACTGAGGCGGCGGTTGGAGCTGGTCGCGCGGCTCCCCTCATGACGGGCAGCCGCATAGCCCAGCAGATGCAGCTCCCGCGCGGCATCCAGCGCCAGCCCATGCTCAAGCGCCAGCCAGTCGGCCAGCAGACTCAGATCACGCCGGTAGGCCGCCAGGGTGTTGGCGGCCAGACCGTCCTCGATCCACAGCATCTCGACGAAACGTGCGATCGCCGCCTCGCTGGCGCTCCGCGCAGCCGATTCTTTGTCCATCCTTGCCTTCAATCGGGATAGGGGGGGGTCATTATCGACTCCACCCCTCCCACACCACCGGGCATGCGGGTCCGCACCGGGCGGTTCGAGAGCTTGAGGTCATGAGAGGCGAGGTAATCCGAGGCGGTCGAACCAAGCCACCGTGAGCACGTTG
>NZ_JAPFGP010000003.1 GCF_026241155.1 Paucibacter sp. PLA-PC-4 | reverse complement strand
GCCAACATGCCCACGTTGATCACTCCTGATTCCCCGCTCAGCCTTGAGCAGGTCAGTGTCGATACGTGGGTCAGATTTGCGCGATCACCGCCCTTGCAGGTGGGTCAGTTTTCAGTGATCGCCAACACTCTTCAGCCCACCGTCTCTGCTAGTGCAGTACAGAGTTGGGTCAGTGACATTGAAGCCGGTATGCCCATTCCACCGATTCACGTGGACGGTAATGTCATCGTTGATGGCAATCATCGATACATCGCTGGTATGCTTTGCGGTAAACCCGCACCAATTCAACCCTGGACGGCGCCGTTAACCCGACCGCGAGTGCCAATGCGCAACCTACAGATTCAACCGTGACCGCTGCCATTGCCGTTCCGCTGGTTGTCTATGTTGATGTGGACGACACCCTTGTTCGGAGCGTTGGCTCGAAGCGCATTCCGATGACCCGAGTTGTCGAGCACGTTCGGCAATTGAAGGCTGCTGGAGCTGTGCTCTATTGTTGGAGTTCGGGGGGAGGCGAGTACGCGCGACAAAGCGCTGTGGAGCTTGGAATTGAGCAGTCGTTCCAAGCGTTTCTTCCGAAGCCGAACGTGATGATCGACGATCAGTCAGTCGCTGACTGGCGTTTGTGCTTAGAGATGCACCCGCTGTCGATCGAGGAGTGCAGCCCCGATCAGTATTGGGGCGAGATAAGGGCAAAGCAAAACTGATCAGCCTGTATGCGGTGTCGCGTCACCGGGGACTTCCTGGCCGACGACTCCGAATACGCGCTCAATCCATACAAGGAACTGGCCCTCATGTTGCCCACACTCTGGGCAGTAGAGCGACTTGGCGCTGTGCCGCTGAGGGTGCCATGTGCACAACACGAAATGCAATGAACAACCAAGGCACTTGGCCTTGACCCGCGAGTAAGTGGAGTCATTCATTGCTGTTGCTTTAGGGTGTCTGGTTGAGGGCGCCGAGGTTAAATCTTAGCTCTTACCCCTGAGGCCTTCTTGCTGTCCTTGTCCTCATGCGTGACGAACCCAGTAGGCCGCTTGGGCGGGTCGGGCGGTGTCATCAGCTCGCGCAGCGCATCAAACACCTGCTTGAGCTGATTCCTCGTGTTGCGGCTGAAGGTGTCATGGCTCATCGCCAGGCCTTCGGTCTTTTCTTCGAGTTCGGCCACCGCAAGGATTCTGGTTGTTGTTTACGACTTTGGTTCGGCGGTGAAACCGATCACATCCTTGCAAAGCCGCGCCGAGGCGAGGCACGCGTTTACGACTTTAATTGCCAGGAACAACTGCTGTTCTCGACAATTAGAGTCGTAAACAGGTCAATAAAGTCGTAAACATAGACTGTAATTTGTTGCGGCATCCTCCGCTGCTACCGTTCATGCGCAAATGTCGTAAACAAGCGGGGCCGGCTGGTGCGGGTCGCGCGTCTGTGCGGGCTTGAATTGCTAGGGTGCGGCCCAGCTCAGCTTCGCGCCCAGATCTTTAGCCTCGTCCGACCTGGCCGCTGCGCAGCGGGTCAGTGGGTGCTTGACCAGCCAGGCGGTCAGGTCGATCCTCTTCGCGCCCAGGTCCTCGGCTGGACTGGGGAATCCGGCGTGCACGACCGCACCTCGGCCTGCGACCAGGAGCAGCAATGTGGCAACAACGACCGCAGCGCAGTCTTGGAGGTCGTCTGATGCAGTCCCGTCGGCTTTGACGGACTTCTAACACCCTGGTCAGAAATTGATGTACTACCTCGCTAGAAAAGGTAGTATAAAAGCATGTTCGTCGACAACAGCCTGGCAGCGCAGGCCGCCTACTCCTCCGTGCTCTCCGCAGCCCGGATGGCGCAGCTCAATCGATCGCCCGCCGACCTTCCAGGCGGCTTCGCGTCGAAGCTGATCCACGGCAAGCGGTACCACTACTACCAGCGCAAGGGCCCGGCCGGCCTCGAGCAGATCTATGTCGGTCCGGATGACGAGGCAACCCGCGCGCTCATCGAAGCCGCTCACGACGAGACGGTGGTTGCGAACCAGGCGCACTTGCGCAAGTTGGCCAACGCGGCTGCAGCCTTGGGCTGCTACACCGTGGCGCCGAAGCATTTCCGCGTGCTGAAGCGCCTCGCCGATCACGGCGTGTTCTCAGCCGGCGCCCTTGTGGTCGGAACACATGCCTTCCTGGCCTACCAGAACGTGCTGGGCGTGCTCTGGGGTGATCCTGGCCAGACAGTCGACCGGGACTTCGCCCACGCGGGCAGAAACCTCTCATTGGCAGTGGCGCCGGACGCTCGCGTCGATGCCCACTCCGCGATCGAGTCCCTGCAGATGGGCTTTGTGCCGGTGAACTCTGGAACACGGTACGTCAAGCCGGACGAGCCGGACTTCGATCTGGACTGGCTGACCTCCCGGACGCGCACCAGTGACGAGCCGGTCGAATGCCGGGCGCTGAACGTGACGCTGCAGCCGCTGCGTTTCATGGAGCTGGCGCTTGAAGCTCCCATTCCCGCGGCCCTGCTAGGCGGTACTTCGGCCATCGTCGTCAACCTGCCAGCGCCAGCCGCCTATGCCGTGGGCAAGCTCCTCGTGGCCGCCGAACGGACCGGGGACAGCCGATCAAAGACCAAGAAGGACATCGCGCAGGCTGCGGCACTGATCGACTACTTCGTGCAGCGCGATCCCGACGCCATCATCGAGATGATCGCCTCGACACGTGCACGCGGACCGGCTTGGCGCAAGGCCTTGGACGTTGGCTTGGATGCCTTGAACAGAACGTGGCCTAGGGTCGGTGAGAGCCTGGCCACAGCGACCGAACAAGGGAAGTAGGCGGGCGCTACGCGAGCTCTCGACGCAGGCGCTCGGCAGCCAGTCTGTCCATCTCCTGATCGGCGATCTCCCGCGTCCGGTCCCGCTCTGCTTGCTCTGCCTCAGCCTTCGTGCGCGCCTGGCGGTAGGCCTCAGCCGATTCCTTGGTGATCTGATCCTGCCGTTCGATCCAAGCCGAGATCTGCTTGTCATAGACGGATATGACGAGCCCAAGCAGGGTGATGCCAGCCAGACCAGCAACTGCATATCCACCAGCAGGATCATCTTCTCGGCCTCGGTCTTGACCGTGTTGAGTCCGTGCTCTGTGAGCTTGCCAAACACGTAGGCAAGCAGCTGCGGCTGAGTGTGGCGGGCGAATGAATCGGCGGTTGCGCGCTCCTGCTTGCGCGGCGAGAGCCCCTCGATGAACCGCGCACGTGCAGTGATGCGCTCAAGGCCCCGATCCTGGACTTCTTCAGAGATGACCGGCCAGGCCGTGTCGTTCATCTTCATCGCGCTGTAGAAGACCAGCAAGATGTTCAGGACGACTTCCATCTCCTCAATGGCGGCTCCGATGGCTTGAAGGGCGTGCACCGAGAAGAACAGATTAGGCTGGGCCGCGTGGATTTCGTCTGCAAGCAGTTCGCGGTCGTGAAAGCTCAATGGACATTGCGGGCCTCAGTCCCCGCCGCGTGGGCTGAAGGTACGCGGGAAGAAGACGGGCGCCGAGCGATCCTTGAGGCGATAGCCCATCGGCGGTCGATTCGACGAGCTTTCAACGAAACCGACCTCTTCCAGGAAATCGGCTGCGATCATGCGAGTCCGGAAGCCGCTCTTGTCCACGGCGCGGCCGAGCACGACTTCGTACGTCTTCTGGAGCTGCGGCAGCGTGAAAGGTTCTGCCAGGAGGAAGGCCGGCAAGGACGTGTATTCCACTTTGCTCCGAAGCCGTTCCACCGCAGTCTGCAGTATCTCGCTGTGATCGAAGGCCAGCCGGGGCCTCTTCAGCAGATCGTCCACCTTGAACCAGGCGACGTCGGCGGCATTGGCGCCCTTGGCCAGCTGGATGTCTTGCGTAGGAATCAGGGCGAAATAGGCGTGAGTGGCCGACCAACCGCGTGGGTCGCGGGTTGCACTGCCCCAACTTCCAAGCTGCTCCAGATAGGGGCTGCTCACGGCCGTCTTCTCCAGCAGCTTGCGGCGAGCGCACGCCATCAGGTCCACGTCCAGGTCAACGTTGACGAAGCCGCCAGGCAGCGCCCATTGACCAGGGCAAGGCTCCATCGTGCCAGAGGGGCGCTGTACCAGCAGGACCTCTAGGGCATCGTCCAGAACGGTGAAGATGACCACATCCACTGTCGTGTACGGACGAGGGAAGTCGATCGCCTGCGACCGCGGAGCAGGTGTTGCGCTCGCCTTCTTCATCTGTGGTGTCTTGGCCGCCATGGCATGAAACCTCTTGACGCTCATGAATGTTGGTTGTACTGTACATCTTATGCAAGATGTACTGAACAACTAATAACCAGCCAAGGAGGAATTCATGTTCGGCATTCGATTCATCAAGTCTCAACCGACCACTCACCTGATGCAGTTCCGAGGAGGCAAGCTGGCGCGCCAAGGCGCCGGCCTGTCGTTCTTCTACTACGCACCCGCCACGACCTTGGTGGCAGTGCCCGTCGCAAGTCATGACCGCCCCTTCATGCTCGACCTGGTCACGGCGGACTTTCAAAGCGTGACCGTGCAGGGCCAGGTGACCTATCGCATCAATGCGCCGCAGCGGACCGCGGCGATGATGGACTTCTCCTTGCGCCCTGATGGGAAGACCTACGCCTCCGAAGACCCGATTCGTTTGGCGGACCGCGTGGCGCAGCAGGCCGAGGTGATCGTCCAGCAGGCTGTCCAGGCTCTCGACCTCAAGCAAGCGCTGCGCTCGTCTGCTTTGATTGCACGCACTGCGCAACGCGAGCTGGGCGTACAGCCTGAAATCGAAGCGCTCGGCCTGGAAATTCTCGGTATCTCGATCCTCAGCGTGAAGCCCACACCGGACATCGCTCGCGCCCTGGAAGCCGAAGCACGCGAATCCAACCTTCGCGCGGCCGACGATGCCGTCTACGCGCGGCGCATGTCAGCCGTAGAGAAGGAACGCGCCATCCGGCAGAACGAGCTGGACACCGAGGTCGCCGTCGAGCAGAAGCGGCGCGAAATCAGCGAGACCAAGCTAGAGGCCAAGGCCGCGCTCATGCGCAAGGACAACGCATTGCGAGCCGAGCAGATGAGCTCCGACGTGGAACTGGAGGAAAGCCGCAAGGCCTTTGTCGCTGGGCAGGCCAGCAACAGCCGCACCTTGGCCGAAGCCGAAGCGCACCGTGTCTCCAGTGTCATGGCAGCATTGAGCCACACTGACCCGCGCATAGTGCAAGCGCTGGCAGCGGTCGGCATGCAGCCGGCCCAGCTGATCGCGCAGGCCTTTGGCGGCATTGCCGAGAACGCCGAGCGGATCGGCCAGTTCAATATGGCGCCGGAGCTGCTGCAGGTACTGCTGGGCCACAACACGGCAGCCGCGGACGAGGCACCCAGGAGCAATCGTGAGCTC
This sequence comes from Paucibacter sp. PLA-PC-4, assembly GCF_026241155.1. Classification (GTDB taxonomy): domain Bacteria; phylum Pseudomonadota; class Gammaproteobacteria; order Burkholderiales; family Burkholderiaceae_C; genus Roseateles_E. Next base: position 429,692 of record NZ_JAPFGP010000003.1, on the reverse strand, counting down.
AGCCGCTGAACGCAAGGTCGTGCTGGTGACGCGCAAGACGCGGCTGGAAGAGTTGGTGGCCAAGTACCACACGCTGGCTCAGGCGCGCTTCTACATCGAGCATCTTGGGGCGGACTTCACCGACTATGTCGAGGAGAACATGGCCTACGGCAAGAGCCTGGGTCTGGTGAGCGAGGCACTCAGAGGCTGGGGACGGCACCAGGTGTTGGATCGGGCACATCTGCCGAACTACGTGTTCGCGCCGGACGACATCGTGGTGGCTCTAGGGCAAGACGGCCTGGTCGCCAATACGATGAAGTATCTGGAGGGCCAGCCCCTGGTGGGCATCAACCCGGAGCCCAGCCGTTGGGATGGACTGCTGCTGCCGTTTGAGCCGAGCCACGTCGATGCGTTGCTCGTCGACGTCGCGCACGGACGTCGCCCGACCAAGGCTGTCACCATGGCTCAGGCGCGCTTGTCGGATGGGCAGACATTGAGAGCGGTCAACGACCTCTTCATTGGTCCGCGCAGCCACACCTCGGCCCTGTATGACATTGCTATCGGAGACAGTCGTGAGCAGCAGTCCTCCTCGGGCGTCATCGTTTCGACGGGGCTAGGATCGACCGCGTGGTTGAAGAGTGTGATGACCGGATCGCAGGCCCTTGCGGCAGCGACCGGTGGCCGAGGAAGCGGCGAGTACAAGCCGATGGACTGGGATAGCGATCGGCTGACATTTGCAGTCCGGGAGCCGTTTCCGATGAAGCGCGCGCAGGCAACGCTGGTGTATGGCCAGGTGACCAAGGGCAGGCCCCTGAGCCTGCGCTCGCGCATGCCTGAGAACGGCGTCATCTTCTCGGACGGCATGGAGGCGGATTTCCTGCGCTTCACAGCAGGGGTCGAAGTGATGGTGACGGTGGCGGATACGCAAGGGTGCCTGGTCATGTGACTGGCACTGGGTATCGAATGCGCAAAGAAAGAACCATGAATACGAAAGCCGAGCTGACGTCGATCAGCAAATTTCTCAGCCTTGTGCTTCGGCACGAGCCACAGCGCCCCGGCCTGGAGCTGGACGAGGCCGGCTGGACGCCTGTCGATGAACTGCTCCGCAAGGCGGCGGCTGCCGGGCGGCCCATCTCGCGCGATGTGCTGGATGAAGTCGTCGCGACCAGCGACATGAAGCGCTTTGCCTTTAGCGAGGATGGCCAGTCCATCCGTGCCAATCAAGGGCACTCCATAGAGGTCGACCTGGGTCTGCCGGCGGTGACACCGTCCGACGTGCTGTTCCATGGCACGGCCTCCCGATTCAGCGAAACGATCCTGCGCTTCGGTCTGGAACGTCGCGCCCGTCACCATGTGCACCTAACGCAGGATCGGCAGACTGCGGTGTCCGTCGGTCAGCGCTATGGCGCGCCCGTGGTGCTGCGTATCGACACACGTCGGATGGCCGAGCTGGGCCACGAGTTCCGTTGTTCCGCCAACGGCGTCTGGTTGGTCGATGGCGTTCCCGCCGAGTTCCTGCAGGTGGAGCCATGAGCGAGACGATCACGCTGTACCGACCCACGGGGCCGATGGAGTTGGAGTTGGTGGTGAGTAGCGGCTGGCGTCGCTGGCCGCCCCGCCTGCCCGACCAACCGATCTTCTACCCCGTGACCAACGAGCAATACGCCATCGAGATTGCTCGTGACTGGAACGTCCCGAGCAGTGGAGCCGGCTTTGTCACGCGCTTTCATGTGCGCAAGGACTTTATGGACCAATACCCGACGCGCGTCGTGGGAGCTGCGCGCCATACCGAGTGGTGGATTCCTGCCGAAGATCTCGAAGCGATGAACGACGCGATTGAGGGCCTGATAGAGCTCATCCACACGTTTTCCATCTGGGAGCGACACGAATCATGCTGAAGTTCGAAATGATCGGGATAGGGGTCTATGTCGTTCGCGACTTCCTGTCGGGCGAGGAATGCGAGGCGCAGATCGCTCAGGCAGAAGCGCTCGGCTTCGAGTCCGCCGGAATTGAGCGTGGCGGCGAGGGCGTGGTTGATCTTCGGGTGCGAAACAATGATCGAGCCATCGTCCAAGAAGACGAACTTGCCGCGAACTTGTGGAAACGAGTTGGACCAGTTCTGCCGGAACGCATGATGGGTCGGCGGTTGGTCGGACTGAATCCGCGCTTGAGGTACTACCGCTATGTGCCGGGGCAGCGGTTCAGGTGGCACGCGGACGGGCCGGTAAGCAACAGCCATGGCCACCGCAGCATTCTGACGTTCATGATCTATTTGAACGATGGCTACCAAGGTGGGGGAACAAGGTTCCGCTGGACAGAGGTTGTGCCGGAACGCGGTATGGCCTTGGTTTTCGATCATGACCAATCGCATGAGGGAGCAGAAGTGATCTCCGGAACCAAATATGTCCTTCGCTCAGATGTCATGTCCGAGGGAGCAGATGACTGATCGCTTCATCAGCTCACAAGCCAGGTCAGGCGTATTGTCGTCGGGCTGATCGATGGCCGTGCGCCAGCCCGCAGCTTCAAATGAAGTCGATATGGTGCTTATTGTCGAGAACATAGAATGTGGTGCCGTAGCGCTGATCCCGAGGCAAGCAGTGTCACAGTCTTCTTTGCCGGCCTACCCGAACGCACATACTGGAGCATTCAGAGATGTCTGGCTCGCTCGTTTCGGATCGCGGGGCGCCGCAGCCGCACTGGCGGAGCGTCATCTCGCGCACGCGGCCGGCGATGAACGTCTGGCGCTGAGGATGCGCCTGCTGCTGCTGCGGCATGAGCCGCTTTCTGCGCGCGCCGCCCATCGCTACACGGAGCTTGCGGACCGCATGTTGGTCCTCGGCGACCGCTCGGGCTACCTGATCGCCAGAAGCTTCGCACTCGGAGTCGCCAATTTTGGCGGCGACACGGCGGCTGCCCTTGCTGCCTACGAGCAACTGAGCGCCGAAATTAATCGCCTGGAGGACCCGCTGGAACAGCATGCGGCGATGGGTACGTCGCTGCTGCTGTACCAGGCTGACGGCAAGCCGGCGGCTTATATGCAGCAAGCCTGCCGCATGCTGCAACTTGCCAACGAGATAGACCACGGCGCCATACGTTCAGCGGCCATCAGTAATCTCGGCATCGCCTTCTTCCTGGCGGGCGATGAGCTGCAGGCTCGCCATTATCTTGAGCAGTCGCTGGCAAGTAACGATCTGGGCGGTTGGGTTCGCTTCAGTGCCGTTGCCATCCTGGCAGAGATCTATGCATCGGCCGGTGATGTTGAAAAGATCCTGCCGCTGCTGCGCGTCTGGTCCTTTCCAGACCAGATCGCGGAGCTCGACGGACCGACTGTGGCGCACTTCCATGCACTCGGCGCAGAGACTTTTTCCCGCCTGGGGCAGGCACCACAGGCCCGTGCCTATCTCGATTTTTTGGAGCTCACGCCGTCCGATCAGCACAGCGATGATCTCCGCTGCCTGCTGGTTATGGCCCGAGCCATGCACCACCAGGCCGAAGGACGAGGCGCGCAGGCGGCCGCCGCGATGAGCGAGGCCATGGCCATGGCGCAAGCCATGCCCCGCAGCGACCGGACACTAGCGCCACGCTTCTGGTGGATGGCCGCCGAGCTGGCCGCAGCACAAGGCCAATGGGAGCAGGCCTATCGGCTGATGGACCGCTATCGACGCCTGGAACAGGAGAAAAAGCAAGAGATTGCTGCGGTGCGGCGGGTCGCCGCGAAGTTCCAAACCGACGACAGTGCACGGGCTGTCGAAGCCGCGCAACGCGACCGGCTAACGGGACTGGGTAATCGTGAACGGCTGATCACAGTAGGCGACGCCTGGATCGCGCGCGGGCTCAAGCCAATGGTGGCGATGCTGAACGTTCGGCGATTCAACGCGATCAATGAGGCGCTGGGCCGGGAGATTGGCGACGCTGTGCTGCAGGCGGTCGCCGATCGTCTGGGCGAGGCCTGTATCCGCTTCGACCATGCCCTCGCCGGTCGTGTGTACGCAGACCAGTACGCGCTGGTGCTGGCCGGCGAGCGTGGCGACATCAGTCTGCTCGGCGGTATTGCCGCAGACATGTTCGCCAAGCCACTAGAGGTTGCCGGGCAGTGGGTAGACATCAGTGCAGCCTGGGGTGTCGCCCACTGCCCCGCGCACGGACTCTCAATGCACAAGCTCATGAATCATGCCGAGATCGCCCTGCACGAGGGTCGGCGCAATGATGCCGGATGGACGGTCTATGAACCCAGCCTCATCAGGGCAGATCTCCGGCAACTGTCACTTATCTCCGAACTTAAGCGCGCTGCTCAAGAAGGAGAGTTCTCGTTGCTGTTGCAGCCCAAGTTCCGATTGGCCGACAACGCAGTCACTAGCTTCGAGTCATTGATACGCTGGAACCATCCCACCCGAGGCCTGGTGCCGCCGGCAGAGTTCATTCCTTTCGCCGAGAGCACCGGCAACATCAGAGGGATCACCGAGTGGGTGTTGCGGCGGGCGATGCGGCTTTCCGCGCAGCTGCGTGACGCGGGGCTTGTCTCTCAGATCGCCGTCAATGTGTCGGTGCATGATGTCGGTGCCAGCGGCTTCCCCGGCATCCTGTCCAGCCTTCTGCAGACAACGCGCGCCCGCGCCGAAGACATACGCCTGGAGCTAACAGAAGGTGCGGTCATGAAAGATCCGGCCACAGTGATCGACCGGATGCGTGCGATCAATGCGCTGGGTTTCGAATGGTCGATCGACGACTTCGGCACGGGGCAATCGTCGCTGGCCTACCTGCATATGCTGCCCGTATCGGAGTTGAAGATAGATCGGAGCTTTGTGCGCGGGGCAGCGAGTTCCAGCACGACGCTAACCCTACTCAAGGCCGCGATTGACCTGGGCAAGAATCTCGGCCTTGCCACCGTCGGAGAGGGCGCGGAGACCACCGAGGAGTGGGACCTGCTGCACGAGCTCGGCTGTGACACGGCGCAGGGCTGGTTCGGTGCACACCCGATGCCGGAACAGGCGTTGATCTCCTGGCTACAGGCTCGTGTGCATTAGCGGCATGCAAGAGTGCTGAGTGAGACCCCGGCGCGCCATAGCGCGCCGGGGTTGAGGTCGATAAGACTCTGCCTATCGAGGAGACAATTGATGTAGGCGGCAGGTCTTGTCAGCGACCGCCCGGCGTGTAGATCTGGTCGAAAACGCCGCCGTCGGCGAAGTGGGTCTTTTGGGCCGTGCGCCAGCCACCGAACACCTCGTCGACAGTGATCAGCTTGACCTGGGCGAACTGGCTGCTGAACTTGGCGGCGATCTTGGGGTCGCGCGGGCGGTAATAGTGCTTGCCGGCGATCTCCTGACCCTCGGGGCTGTACAGATACTCCAGATAGGCCTGGGCCTGCTTGCGGGTGCCGCGCTTGTCGACCACCTTGTCTACCACCGCGACTGGCGGCTCTGCCAGGATGGACAGGCTGGGCGTAACGATCTGGAACTTGTCCGGGCCGAGTTCCTTGACTGCGAGGAATGCCTCGTTCTCCCACGAGATCAGCACATCGCCGATGCCGCGCTCGGTGAAGCTGGTCAGCGAGCCGCGCGCGCCGGAGTCCAGCACCTTGGTGTTTGTGTAGATGCGCTTGACCAGGTCCTTGGCCTTGTCGGCATTTCCGCCCGGCTGGGCTAGCGCATAGCCCCAGGCGGCAAGATAGTTCCAGCGGGCACCGCCCGAGGTCTTGGGATTTGGGGTCACGACCTCGACGCCGGGGCGAGCCAGATCGTTCCAGTCTTTGATCACTTTCGGATTGCCCTTGCGCACCAGGAACACGATGGTCGAGGTGTAGGGGCTGGCGTTCTGCGGCAGGCGCTTTTGCCAGTCAACCGGGATCAGCTTGGCGTTGTCGTGCAGCGCATCGACGTCATAGGCCAGGGCCAGCGTCACGACATCGGCCTCCAGGCCATCGATCACCGAGCGGGCCTGCTTGCCAGAGCCGCCATGCGATTGCTTGACCGTCAGGCTCTCGCCGCTCTTTGCCTTCCAATGCTTGATGAAGGCAGCGTTGAAGTCCTGGTAGAGCTCGCGGGTCGGATCGTAAGAGACGTTGAGCAGGGTGGTCTGTGCCTGGGCCGCGGTGCCAAGCAGGGCACTGAGGGTGAGCAGGGACAGGGTGCGTCGGATGGCGTTCACGGCATGGGCCTTCTTGATTTGAGGTTTGGCGGGGAGACTTGACTTTAGAGAGCGCCTGCGCGCTTGTGAACGAAGAAGAGTTGCTTTGCTTTGCAGGGCAGGCGCTCAGGCCGCGAGTTGGCCCTGGCGCGCGTGTTCGACAGCGGCCCGCGTCAGCGGTGCGGCAAAGGTCGAAATGAAGGCATAGACATAGTCGCGCAGATAGGCATCGCGGCGCACCGCCAGCCGAGTCATGTTGTCGGCAAACAGATGGCGGCCGTCGATGGCAGCGAGGTGGCGGTCACGCTCCTCGTCGTAGGCGATTGCCGCGACGATGCCAACGCCCAGGCCCAGGTCCACATAGGTCTTTATTACGTCGGCATCCATGGCCACCAGCACCACATCGATATCCAGACCGGCGGCGCGGAAGGCGTCGTCGATGTGCGAGCGGCCGGTATACCCGGTCTCGTAGGTGATGATTGGGAACTTGGCCAGGCGCTCCAGCGTCAAGACCTGACCCTCAGAAGCTTCGCGGGCCAGCGCGTGGTCCGGCGGCGTTACGATGGTGTGGGTCCAGCGATAGCAGGGCAAGGCCACCAGCTCGTCGAACTGGGCCAGGGCCTCGGTGGCAATGCCGACGTCGGCCTCTCCGTCCAGCAGCAGCTTGGCCACCTGCTCCGGCGAGCCCTGCTGCATATGCAGCATCACATCGGGGTGGGCGGCGCGGAAGTCACGCACCACTGGCGGCAGCGCATAGCGGGCCTGGCTATGGGTCGCAGCGATGCGCAGCGCTCCGCTGCCGGCGCGGGCGAAATCGTCACCTGCGCGTCGCAGGTTCTCTGCCTCGTGCAGCAGGCGCTCGACGATGGGCATGACCTGGCGGCCCGGCTCGGTCAGACCGGTCAGACGCTTGCCGGCACGCACGAAGAGGTCAATGCCCAGCTCGTCCTCCAGCTCGCGGATCTGGCGGCTGACGCCGGGTTGCGAGGTGTGCAGAGCCTGCGCCACCTCGGTCAGGTTGAAGCTGCGGCGCTGGGCCTCGCGGACGGATCGGAGTTGTTGGAAATTCACGGCAAGAGGTTCTCGTTATTTGCTTTTCATTATTGAGAGTCCCGCGCTGCTTGTCCTCCAACTTATTCCGCTAAGGATATGAACACCGCTTAGTCCCCGCTCAGCGCGGCGCGCACCGCGTCCTCGCTGAGGTCGGCCACGCATTCCTGCAGGAAGCGATAGGCATAGCCCCGCAGGTAGTGGCCGCGCTTGAGCGCGATGTGCGTGGTGTTGGCCTCGAAGAGATGGGAGGCATCGAGCAACTGCAGCCCCTGGTCGCGTTGTGGCTCAAAGGCCATCGCCGCGACGATGCCTACGCCCAGCCCCACCTGGACATAGGTCTTGATCACATCGGCATCGAGCGCTGACATCACCAGGTCGGGCGCGAGCCCGGCGGCGGCAAAGGTCGCGTCGATGCGTTCGCGGCCGGTATAGCCCTGGTGGTAGGTGATCAGCGGGTGCTCCGCGACCTGCTCAAGACTCAGGTCTTGCCCGCTCACCTGTGCCAGCGCATGCCCTTGCGGCACGACCACCGCGTGGTGCCAGTCGTAGAAGGGGAAGGTGACGAAGGCATTGTTCTTGCCCAGCGCCTCGGTGGCGATGCCGATGTCGGCCTCGCCCGACTCCAGCAGCGCGACGATCTCGGCCGGGCTGCCCTGGTGCAGCACCAGATGGACCTTGGGATAGGCGGCCTTGAAGCGCGCCACCACCTGGGGCAGTGCATAGCGAGCCTGGGTGTGGGTGGTAGCGATGCTCAACTGGCCGACATCGGCATCGGCGAACTGCTCGGCCAGGCGCTTGATGTTCTTGGCGTCCAGCAGCATACGTTCGACGATCACGGCCAGCTCCTTGCCGGGCGCGGTCAGGCCCAGCAATCGCTTGCCGTGGCGTACGAACAGTGCCACGCCCAGCTCGTCCTCCAGGTCCTTGATGTGCTTGCTGACGCCCGACTGCGAGGTGAACAGCGCCTCGGCCACGTCGGTGAGGTTGAAGTTTTGCTGGACCGCTTCGCGGATGATGCGCAGTTGCTGGAAGTTCATGATTCGAAGGCGCTCAGGCTGGAAGCCGTCAAGCGTACTTGCTGGCCTGGCTGCAGGTTGAGAGCCTCGGCCTGCTCGCGCACCAGCTCGGCCTCAAGATGTTGGCCGTCGGCACCGACCAGCTCGATACGGCTGGCCACGCCAAAGCTGAGGACCCGAGAGACCTGGGCCGACCAGCCCTCGCCACCCGGCTGGGTATGGACTTGCAGTTGATGCGGCCGCACGAAGGCCGGCCTGCCCTCGACCTCGAAGCGGTTGGTGGTGCCGAGAAAACCGTAGACAAAAGGCGTGGCCGGGCGCTCAGAGACCTCGGCGGGCGTGCCGACCTGCTCGACCTTGCCATGGTCCATCAGCACCACCCGGTCGGCCACCTCGAGCGCCTCCTCCTGGTCATGGGTGACGAAGATGCTGGTGATGTGCAGATCGTCGTGCAGCCGGCGCAGCCAGCGGCGCAGCTCCTTGCGCACCTTGGCATCGAGCGCTCCGAAGGGCTCGTCCAGCAGTAGTACGCGCGGCTCTACGGCCAGTGCTCGGGCCAAGGCGATGCGTTGGCGCTGGCCGCCGCTAAGCTGCGGCGGGTAGCGGTCGGCCAGCCAGTCCAACTGCACCAGGTTCAGCAGCTCATGCACCTTCTTCTTGATCTCGCTCTCGCTGGGACGCTGCTTGCGCGGCTTGACGCGCAGGCCGAAGGCGACGTTGTCGAACACCGTCATATGGCGGAACAGCGCGTAGTGCTGGAACACGAAACCGACCTGGCGCTCGCGCACATGGGTGTCGGAGGCGTCCTCGCCCTCCAGCAGAACCTGGCCCCGGTCGGCCGTCTCCAGGCCGGCGATGATACGCAGCAGGGTGGTCTTTCCGCAGCCCGAGGGGCCCAAGAGCGCGACCAGCTCGCCGGTCGGAAAGTCGAGCGAGACATCGCCCAGCGCGGTGAAGCTTCCGAAGGATTTGTGGATATTGCGGACCTGGATGCTCATGGCGCTTCCTTGACTTGGGAGTGGGCTTTCCACTCGACGATTTGTTTGATGACCAGGGTCAGCAGGGCCAGCAGGGCCAGCAGCGAGGCGACCGCGAAGGCGGCGGCGAACTGGTATTCGTTGTAGAGGATCTCCACATGCAGCGGCAGCGTGTTGGTGTAGCCGCGGATATGGCCCGAGACCACCGAGACCGCACCGAACTCGCCCATCGCTCGCGCATTGCACAGGATCACGCCGTAGAGCAGGCCCCATTTGATATTGGGCAGCGTGACGCGCCAGAAGGTCTGCCAGCCCGAGGCGCCCAGCACCGTTGCGGCCTCTTCCTCGTCGCGGCCCTGAGCCTGCATCAGTGGGATCAGCTCGCGGGCGATGAAGGGGAAGGTCACGAACACAGTGGCCAGCACGATGCCCGGCACCGCGAAGATGATCTTCACATCATGGCCCTGCAAACAGGGACCGAACCAGCCCTGGGCGCCGAACAGCAGCACGAAGACCAGGCCGGCTACCACCGGCGACACCGAGAAGGGCAGGTCGATCAAGGTGATCAGCAGCTGCTTGCCGCGGAAGTCGTGCTTGGCAATCGCCCAGGCCGCGCTGACGCCGAACACCAGGTTCAGCGGCAGCGAGATCGCCGCCGCCGTCAGCGTTAGCCAGATGGCCGAGGCCGCATCGGGCTCCAGCAGCGCGGCGAAGTAGACCTCCCAGCCCTTGCGTAACGCCTCGATGAACACCGTCATCAGCGGCAGTACCAGGAACAGCAGGAAGAAGCCCAGACCCAGGGTCAGAAGGGTGCGCCGCACCCAGGGCGCCTCGCGGGTGGCGGGATTGCTTTGATAGAGACCGCCGGGCTTGCGAGACACGGTCAGGGTCGATGTAGCGGCGCCGGCCATCAGCGTTTTCCTTGTTGTCCGTTGCGACGCGAGCTCCAGGCTTGCAGGCCGTTGATGGCCAGCAGCAGCACAAAGGAGAAGATGAGCATCACGGCGGCGATCGAGGTCGCGCCCACATAGTCGTATTGCTCGAGCTTGGCGATGATCATCAGCGGCGTGATCTCGCTGACCATGGGGATATTTCCGGCGATGAAGATCACCGAGCCGTACTCGCCTACGGCGCGAGCAAAGGCCAGCGCAAAGCCGGTCAGCAGGGCCGGTAGGAGCATCGGTAGGATCACCAGGCGAAAGGTCTGCCAGCGATGAGCGCCCAGCGCCGCCGCTGCCTCTTCCAGCTCCGCCTCCATGTCCTCCAGAACTGGTTGTACCGTGCGAACGACAAAAGGTAGGCCGATGAATATCAGCGCAATCAGGATGCCCAGCGGCGTGAAGGCCACCTTGATGCCGTAGGGCGCCAGCAGCGAACCGATCCAGCCGTTGCCGGCATAGAGCGCAGTCAGCGCGATGCCGGCCACGGCGGTAGGCAGCGCGAAGGGCAGATCGACCAGCGCGTCCACGAGTTTCTTTCCGGGGAACTCGTAGCGCACCAGGGACCAGGCCAAGATCAGACCGAACACCAGATTGATCAGCGCCGCCAGCAGTGAGGTGCCGAAGCTGAGCTTGTAGGAGGCTACGACACGCGGCGCAGTGGCCGCCGCCCAGAAGGCCTCGAAACCATGGCCGCCAGCCTTAATGAAGACCGCCGACAACGGGATCAGGACGATCAGCGACAGATAGAAGACGGTGAAGCCCAGGGTCGGGGCAAAGCCCGGCAGAGTCCGGCGCGGTCTGGGCACTCTTGGGGCCAGGCGTGCCGATGCAGGATCGAGTGGCGGTGAGTTGAAGGACGGAGTGAGCACGGCGATGCTGTTGCGACACTAAGGTCTGAGTGCGAAGATCCAAAGAGTGCCAAGAAGCGCTCATTCGCGGAACGACAGTTTTGGTATTTGTTTATCTGGAATAAGCAATCCAGGAAAACTGCGTTGCTCCCAGTCATGGATCAGTTCGCGAAAGACCACTCGCCGAACGCAGCATGCAGGGCTCGCTGTTCGCGTGCGGCACGGGCGCGCGCCGACTCGACCCAGCGCCGGGCCAGCGGGAATGGCCCAAAACCGGACTCGGTGTTGATATGACCGACCGGGCCGAGCTTGGTGTATCCGGCACCCCATCGCGTGGCCCAGCGCTGCGCGCTGGCTGCGGTCATCCAAGGGTCGTTGTCGCTGGCGATCAGCGTCATGGGCCGGCCCAGCCGGTGCTGCGGCAGCGACTCAGCCAGACCAAACTTGTCTGGCTCGGCCGGGGCCACCAGCAGGGCCTGGCGGATAGGTGAATAGGGGTTGTCGGCCAGATGCCGGGCTAGCGCCAGCGTGCCGAAGCTGTGGGCCACCGCAATCCACTCCCCGGGGCCGGCGCTATCCAGGCTGGCGCCGATGCGCTCGGCCCAGCGCTGCAGATTGGGGCTGCTGAAGTCGCGCTGCACGACGCGGCGCGCATCGCGGTATTGCTGCTGCAGCCAGGTCTGCCAATGCGCGGGCCCGCTGTCATGCAGGCCGGGGATGATCAGCAGGCGCGGCGGACGGTAGAGCGCGACCATGGTGGCCTCCGGCAGCCTACAGGGTTGCGATCGAGACCTCGGTCGACTTGACCAGGGCCACCACTTCCTTGCCCGGCACCAGACCCAGCTCCTTGACCGAGCGGGTCGTGATGACCGAGGTGACGATCAGGCCCGATGGCGTCAGCACGTCGACCTCCGAGACCACCGGGCCCTCGATGACTTCCTTGATCGTGCCGCGGAACTGGTTGCGGACATTGATGGCGCTGATGCTCATGGCGGATCCTTGATGACGATGGTGAAGCGCGAGCTTAGGGCCCCGCCCTGGCGCGGCAAACGAAAGCTGGCGCAGCAGGACATGCAGGAAACAGATATGCGTGGCGCCAGCGTCGTAAGATCCGTTGCCACAATGCCCATGACAAACAGACCCCCTCTTTCGATCCTGCCCCTTGCCCTTATTTCCGCCTTGCTGAGCGCCTGCGCCGCCTCCAAACAGCCGGATGCGGTGCAGGCGGTGAGCGCGCCGCTGAACGATCTGAATCTACTAAGCGCGCAGATCCCGGCCGTGCTGAGCCAAGCCCTGAAAACACCTTACGCGCTGCCTCCGAGCGAGCAGGTCTGTGCCGCAGTGGCTGAAGAACTGCGTGCTCTCGACGAGGCCTTGGGCCCCGATCTGGACGCGCCACCACAGCCCGGCAATCCCAGCTTGATCGAACGCGGCAGCGATGCGGCCGGTGATGCCGCCCTGGGCGCGCTGAGGCGCACCGCCGAGGGCGTGGTGCCATTTCGCGGCTGGGTGCGCAAACTCAGCGGCGCCGAGCGCCAGTCCCGCAAGGTCGCGGCCGCCATCGCTGCGGGTGCGGTGCGGCGCGGTTTTCTGAGGGGCGTGGGGGCCGTCAAAGGCTGCTAAAGCGCCACCGTCTTAGCGCGAGCGCTTGACTAACAGCCGCTGCGGCCCCGATCCCTCGTCGCCGAGCTGGTCGTGCGGATTGCGCAGCCGGCAGCGGTCGATAGACAGGCATCCGCAGCCGATGCAGTCGTCCAGCGTGTCACGCAGCTTCTTGAGCTGGGCGATGCGTTCGTCCAGCTCGCCGCGCCAGTTGGCCGACAGCCGGGTCCAGTCAGCGCGGCTGGGCGCCGCCTTGGGCGGCAGCGCGGCCAGCGCAGTACCGATCTCGGCCAGCCCGATGCCGACTCGCTGTGCCACGCGGATGAAGGCGACGCGGCGCAGCACTTCACGCGCATAGCGGCGCTGATTGCCCTCGCTGCGGCTGCTGCTGATCAGGCCCTTGGTCTCGTAGAAATGCAGCGTCGAGACCGCCACGCCGCTGCGCCGCGCCACCTCACCGACCGACAGCGTCGGCGCTATACCGGCGGACTCCAAGGCGATTGCCATCGCTTGTCCTTTCATTTGTCGTGGATTCTTCTTGACCTTAACATTACTTGAGGTCTGACACTTTGCTCTGCTCCTGTTCGGCGCCGCGCGATGTCCGCGCGGGCTCGGGCCGGATCACGACTGAGGTCTGCCATGTCCCATGCCACTACTTCCACCGACTCGCGCTATCGCGTCGACAAATTCATCGTGCCCTCGTCTGCGCTGAGCAGCTTCCTGAAGCAGGTCGAGCGGGTCGATGCCGAGCTCAGTGCCTTGCCCGGCTGCGAACAGCATCTGGTGTTGATCCAGGAGCCGGACAGCGCCGCCGATGTCTTGCATGTGCTGACTTTGGTGGAATGGGCCAGCGCCGCGCACATGAGCGCGGCCAAGACCCATATGCGGCAGCGCTACCGGCACGAGGGCTTTGAGCCGGCGGCCTTCATGCAGGCGCTGGGGGTCAGGGCTGAACTGGGCGACTACCGTCGGGCCGAGGTCGACGGATAGTGGACCACCGGCCTAGCCGGCGTCGAGCTCTGGATAGCAGCGGAAGATACCCTGCTCGCTGAACGGGATGCGGCGCTCGCTGCGCAGATAGGCCGCGACCTTGGGCAGCGCGGCGACGCGATCGTGCAGAGTGACGACGCCAGGCGTAGAGACCAGCACACGGGCCGTGGCTTTTGGATAGGCGTAACGCAGGCCTTCGAGCAGCTGGAACAGCGACAGATCCGCATAGCTCAGCTTTCCGCCGACCAGGTGGCGCGTGCCGGCCGGATTGCGCTGGACGATGGCCTCAAACCAGCTCAGGAACTTGGGCAGGCGGGTTTTGCAGAAGGCCTGGGCGCGCCGCAGCGCCTCGGGCTTCTGGTCCTCGTAGTACAGGTCGGGGCCCAGCGGATGGTGGGAGTCGTGCGCCTCGGTCACCATATCGGCGATGGTCAGCTGGATCTGCTGGGTCCACGCCCGCAGCTGCTCGCTGCGCGGCAATAGCTTCAGCTCGCTGCCAAGGTAGTGCAGGATGGCCGAGGTCTGGCCGATGATGAAGTTGCCGTCCTTCAGAAAGGGCGGTGCAAAGGGCGGATGCGGCTGGCGTGCTTCCTGCAGATGCTGCAGCATCGCCGGCAGACCCTGGCCCGCATCCTCCGATCCGCGGGCGACATCGATATAGACCGCACCGGCCGCCTCAAGCGCCAGCCGCACAAATTCGCCGCGACCCTGAATGGTCGGCCAGTAGTGGAGTTCATATGCCATGGCGGGGACTGTAGCGTGGGGCGGAGTCGGGCCCGACAGCATTGCGCCGGAGCGTACAAAAAGCATCTTCTGAAAGTGTCGCAGCGCAATTTTTCCTGCGTCCTAACGCGCTGATACTGCGGGCAACCTGAAATGCCCCATGCGAAGCAAACTGTTTGTTCCCGGTATTCGCCCCGAGCTGTTCGACAAGGCTCTTGCCAGCCAGGCGGATGCCATCTCGATCGATCTGGAAGACTCGGTGCCCGAGGCTCGCAAGGCCGAGGCGCGTGCCTTGGTGGCCGCCTTTCTAGACTCGGCAGCGCTGCGCGCCTCAGAAAAGTGCATCATCGTGCGTGTCAATTCGCTCGATTCGCCGCACTTCGATGCCGATCTGCAGGCCCTGCTGCGACCGGGTCTGTCAATGGTCAATCTGCCCAAGCCCGAGTCGGCGGCCGACATCCGGGCGGCCGCAGCAGCGCTGGCTGACGTCGAGGCCGCCCGCGGCATCGCGCAGCCGCTCGCGCTACTGGCCAATATCGAAACACCGCGAGCGCTGCGCCATGCCGCTGAGATCGCCTCGGCCCATCCCCGCGTGGCCGGGCTGCAACTGGGACTGGGCGATTTATTCGAGCCCTTTGGCATCGCCCGCAGCGACCGGGCCGCCGTCCATGCGGTGATGCTCGCGCTGAGCCTGGCGGCAGCCGAGGGCGGCGTGATGGCCTGTGACGGTGCTTTTGCCGATTTACAGGATGCGGCCGGCTTTCTAGCCGAGGCGCAGATGGCCCATCGTCTGGGCTTTGTCGGCAAGAGCTGCATCCACCCGAGCCAGATCGCGGCCGCCAACGAAGTCTTCCAGCCCGGCAGCGCCGAGCTGGCGCACGCGCAGCGCGTGGTCGAGGCGGCCGAAACGGCGGCGGCGCTTGGGCGCGGCGCCTTTCTCGTCGACGGCCGCATGATCGACCCGCCATTCCTCAAGCGTGCCCAGCGACTCATTGCCGCGGCTCGCTTCTCCGCGCGCTGACGCTGCGCTTCCCACTCCGTTCTGGGCTCTCCGCCGAATGACTCTTTTCTCCATTGCGACACGGCCCGTACTTTTGCTCGCTCGTTGGCTCCTGTTGCTCGCCATGCCTATGCTGGCTCAGGCGGGCGAGAGCCTGGCAACCGTGCTCGAGAGCCGGCTCCCGGCGCTGGCCGCCCCTGTCGACGCCCTGCTGAGCATCGAGGGGCGGCCGCTGGCGCTGGGGGCGGGCAAAGCCTGGTTGCTGGCACCTGATGCTCAGAGTTGGCAGCCGCTCGATGCGCCGTCCGGCGGCGCCATTGTCGGTAGCGCAGGAGCCGAGGCCCATACCTTTGTGCTTCGTGCCGGTCGTCAGCCCGAACGGCCAGCCTATGTCGAGCGCTTGAGTCTGACGCAAGGGCGTCTGCAGACTGCACAGCTTCCGCCGCTGCCTGTGCCGCTGGTGAGCGCGCGCATCGCCGTGCTCAACGAGGTGCTCTATTTGGTCGGCCGCCAGGCCGATGGCCAGGCTCGCTGGCTCCAGTACAAACCCGGCAACACGGCCTGGGCGCGCCTGGCCGACTGGCCCGGCACCGGGCAGCCCACCTCCCTTGTCGCTCAGACTGCGGCCCTCTTCCTCAGTGTTGTCGATCATGGGGGAGCGACGCGCCTGCTGCGCTGGTCGAGCGACCAGGGTTGGACCGAGCGCGGTACGGTGCCGGGCCGAGTGCTCAGCGGCGCCGGCCGCGCCATCGGCCAGGCCCATGTGCTTTATTTGCTGGCCGATCCCGCGCGGCCCGACGGGCCGCCGCGCTTGATGAGCTTCCAGACCATCACCGGGTCCTGGGCCAGGCTGTCGACCCCGTCCGTCAGAGTTGTGGGCGAGGAGGCGCCGCTGAGCACCGCCTGGAAGAACGGACTGGTCTGGTGGCAGCCCGGTGCCCATGCGGCGCGCGGCGAGTTTCTATTCGCCGAGATTCAGGCGGGCAAACATCTGCTGCGCTGGCTGGACTGGCTTGTGATCGCGGTCTATCTGGCAGCGATGCTTGGCATCGGGCTGTACTTCTATCTTCGCGAGAAGCGCAACTCAACTTCGGACTTCTTTGTCGGCGGCCGAAGCATTCCGTTCTGGGCTGCTGGCGTCAGCCTGTATGCGACCAATACCAGCTCGATCAGCTTCATCGCGATTCCGGCCAAGGCTTTCGAGACCAACTGGCAATATCTGACCAACAACTTGATCGCCGTCGTCGGTCTGATGTTTGTCGCCGTCTGGATCGTTCCCTTGCTGCGCCGGCTCGATCTGATGTCGGTTTTCCATTACCTTGAGACACGCTTTCATCCGGCCATCCGGATGTTAGCCAGCGCGCTGTGCATCCTCATGCAGGTGGGTAGCCGGATGAGCGTGGTGCTGTTTCTGCCAGCATTGGCGATCGCAACAATCACTGGTCTGGACGTGGTTTGGAGCATCCTGATCATGGGCGGCTTCACAATTGCCTACACCGCGCTGGGCGGAATGAAGGCGGTGGTTTGGACCGACTTCGTACAGGTCTTCGCGATGATGGGTGGTGCGATCTTCGCGATCGGCTTCATCATCTACCAGCTCAATGGCGGTTTCGAAGAGTTCTGGCAAGTGGCGATGATCGAGGATAAGACCAAGTTATTCGACTTCAGCTTCGATCTGACCAAGGCCACGGTCTGGGGTTTCATCTTCCTGGTGCTGTTCGATGTCGTGCTGACCTTCCCAAAAGATCAGGTGCTGATGCAGCGCACCTTGTCGACAAAGTCAGACAAGGAGGCAGGCCGGTCGATCTGGGCTTTCGCCGCCATCATGATTCCGGGTGGGTTCGTCTTCTATTCGATCGGCACGGCACTGTTCGTTTACTACCGGGCCAACCCCGAGCGGATGAACCCGATGCTGTCGATCGACGCGACTTTTCCGCTGTTCATTGCCGCCGAGCTGCCGGTAGGTGTCACCGGCTTGATCATTGCCGGCATCTTTGCCGCGGCAATGTCGACGTTGTCCAGCATCATCAACAGTGTGGCAACGCTGGCCTCGGTCGACTTCTACGAGAAGCTTGCCAAGAACCCGACACCCAAGAAAAGTGTGCTGTTCGCCGAGATCATCACGGTGGCCGTCGGCTTGGCCGGCATCGGCGTCGCGCTTGTGCTGTCGCGCTACGACATCCACTCGTTGTTCGATGTCTCGATCGAATTAGCGGGGCTGCTCGGCGGCGGCTTCGCTGGCGCCTACACCCTGGGCATGTTCACGCGACGAGCCAACTCGCAGGGGGTGGCCATAGGGATCGGATCCAGCATCGTCTTGACCACGATGGCCTGGTCAATGGAGCTGGTCCATCCCTATTTCTACCTGGCGATCTCGATTCTGCTGTGCATCGTCATCGGCTATCTGGCCAGCTTGCTGTTCCCGGCGCCGACGCGCTCGCTGAAGGGCCTGACGATTTATGCGGACCAGGCCTGAGTCGCCCGACAGTCGTGCGAATCGCAACGTCTGGGGAGCTGGTGCTGGTGTAGCCTCGGCGATCTTGAGGCGAGACCCGTGGACACGCAATTCCTGAACACCTTTGTTGCCGTGGTCGACCATGGGTCGATGGCGGCCGCCGCGCGGGTGCTGAACATCACGCCGGCCGCCGTGGCCCAACAGATCCGCACACTTGAGCGCGAGATCGGTGCGCCGTTGATCGCCCGAGCCGGACGCACCGTCAGTGTCACCGAGCCGGGCTCGCGGATTTTGCAGCGCGCACGCGACTTGCTGCGCGATGTTGCCGATCTCGGCGCTGTCGCCAATGACGACGCGACCGCCGGCGAGTTGCGTCTGGGTGCCGGCACCAATGCGCTGACGGGCATGCTGCCCGACATCCTGGCGCGCATGGTGGAGAAGTTTCCGCGCATCAAGGTCTTCATCAAGCCAGGCTACTCGCCCGAGCTGCATCGCTGCGTCGAGAGCGGCGAACTCGATGCTGCCATCGTGCTGCAAGCCCCCTTCATCCTGCCCAAGACATGCGATTGGGAGCTGCTGCGCGAAGAGCCGCTGGTGGTGCTGGCGCCGGCCTGCATGGCAGGTCGGGACCCTCACGAGCTACTGGCCAGCCAGCCGCTGATCCGCTACGACCGCCAGCAATGGGGTGGACGGCAGGCCGACCAGTACCTGCGCCTGGCCGGCATCGTGCCGCGAGAGCGTTTTGAGCTTAACGCGCTGAACGCAATCGCAGTTATGGTCGATCGCGGCCTCGGTGTCTCGCTGGTACCGGACTGGGCGCGCCCCTGGCCCGAGGGGCTGCAACTGGTGCGCATTCCTCTGCCGCGGGCCTTCGAGCCGCGCCGCATCGGTATCGTCTGGTCGCGCTCGACGATACGCATCCGCCTCGTCACTGCATTTCTGCAGGAAGCCCGCGCGGCGATGCACACGCACCAGGGCGCGGGCTGCTGAGTCGCTGTAGCGCTGGCAGCCACCAGGACGAAAAGAAAGCTGTCGTGTGAACGTAGCCGCATCTACTTCCTGGGCGACGTGACCGCACCCAGACTCTGCCTCTCCTAACAGGAGACAACATGAAGAACACGTCTACCGACCCGAAGGTCGAAGCCCCTGCGATGTCCTCGCTCGATTGCCCCGGGCCGTGGCCCGGCGAGCCTGCCGCAATGAGCCGGCGTGGCTTGTTGCGCGGCGCCGGAGGTATCGGCGCGGTCGTGCTCAGTGGCTTGAGTCTATCGGCCTGCGGCGGAGGAGACGCACAGGCCGCGACACCTCCACCAGCCCCGCCGCCGCCCGGCCCCTCAGCCAGTTCGATCACCGAGATCAGCTTCGCCTCCGCGGTGCTCGGCGGCACGCGCTACGTCAAGGTCTATCTGCCTGCTGGCTATGCCGGTTCGGGGCTTCGCTACCCGGTCGTCTACATGCTGCACGGCCGCGGCGACAGCCTGTCAGCCTGGGGCCGCAACCAGGCCATGTTCGACGAGTTGATCGCCGCCGGTACCATTCCGGCCTTCATCGGGATCATGCCGGACGCCCCGTCCAGCGACCGCGGCGGCTACTACGTCGACTCTGCCTACAGCAATGCAAAGCTGCCCGGCGCCAAGGTCGAGACCGGCATTATCAACGAGCTCCTGCCCTATATCGATGCGAACTATCGCACCATCCAGCACCGCGAAGCGCGAGCTCTGGCGGGCTATTCGATGGGGGCTTACGGTGCACTGCGCTATGCGCTGGTCTACCCCGAGCTGTTCAGCGGCAGCATTGTGATGAGCCCTGCCGTCTACACGCCGCTGCCGCCGGCAGGATCGAGCACGCGCGAGTTCGGGGCTTTCGGCAGCGGCGACACCCTGTTTGTCGATGAGATCTATCGGTCCAAGACCTACCCGGCCTTACTGCCGGGCTTTGCCGCGAAGAACATGGCGCTGCAGATGTTCATCGCTGCCGGCGACGACGAGTACAAGGAGCCAAATCCGGCCGAGGCGCTCAATGACATCGACATGGAGGCGCATCTGCTGTTCAACCGGGTTTCACGCATCGGCAGCATCAAGGCCCAGCTGCGCATTGTTGATGGCGAGCACGACTGGCCGATCTGGCAACCGGCGCTGCGCGAAGGCCTGCCCTACATATTCAAGACCATGCGTAAGCCCGAGTGAGCGCGCGCCCGCTCGGGGCGCGGCAAGCAATAAACACTACTGGCTGAACATAGCGCAGCGTAGTTTTTCTTTGCTTCCGCATCACTGAGACTGCGGGCGTCCCCAGCTCGGGACGGTCGGCGCCGCATCGACCGCGACGGGCCGGAGCCCCGGGCCGCAAGGCCGCGGCGATTCCCCGTCCTTCCCCAAACAGAGACAAAACAATATGAGACAAGTCCCTTCCTCCCTGACCCTTTTGATGCTCGCCTCGGCCGTTTCGTCGGCCTATGCCCAGCCAGCAGCGGCGCCTATGCCCGCCAGCGCCGCGAGCGCGCCGGACGCGCAACCGCAGCGCCTTGGCACCACCATCATCACCGGCTCGCGCACGGCCAAGGCGATCGACAAGATTCCTGGCGCCATTACCGTAGTCGGCAAGGCGGAGGTGGCCCACACGCTGGCGCTGACCGAAGATGCCAGCGCGGTGCTGGCGCGCAGCGTGCCCGGCTACTCGGAATCGTCGCAGGCGATGAGCAACACCGGCGAGACCCTGCGCGGCCGGATCGCGCTGCGCCTGTTCGATGGCGTGCCGCAAGGCTCGCCCTTGCGCGAGGGTGGCCGCAGTGCCACCTTCACCGACATGGGCGTGGTTGGTCGCATCGAGGTGATCAACGGCCCGTCGGCCTCGGAGGGCGTCGGCGCCGCAGGCGGCATCATCAACTACATCTCGAAAACGCCGACCAAGCAAGGCAACGAATTCGAGCTGATCACACGCTATACGACCCAGGGGCATGACGACAGCGGCGGCTTCAAGGTCGGGCTGAACTTCATGCGCAAGGATGAGAACTACGACCTGCTTGTGTCGGCCTCTCGCATTGACCGCGGCATTTCCTATGACGCGCAGCCACGCCGAGTCGGCCTCAATACCAGCGGTTCGGTGGCCGATTCCAAGGCAAACAACCTGTTCGTCAAGGCCGGCTTCGATTTCGGCACTGACAAGAACCAGCGCGTGCAGGTCTCAGCCAGCAACTTCAAGATCGAAGGCAAGGGCAACTACTACCTGGTCGAGGGTGACCGGGAGACCGGTTCGACCAATACCTCGGAGCGCGGCCAAATTCCCGGTTCGCGGCCCGAGTTCAACGACTTCAAGCAATACACGATCTCCTACCGCCATAACGAGCTGTTTGGCGGCGTCTTCAGCGCCGACGCCTACATTGCCGAGCAGGCGATGCGCTATCCGGCTGAGAACGGTGAGGATCGACAGGACCCACTGATCGCGCCGCTCGGCCAGCTGTGGGACCAGTCGGAGATATATACGGAGAAGAGGGGGCTGCGTACCTCGTGGACGCGCGCCGACATCTTCGCGGTGCAGGGCCTGGAGCTGCGTGCCGGTGTCGACCTCGTTGAGGACGAGGCCCAGCAACGCCTGGCGCTGACCAATCGCTTGTGGGTGCCGCCGATGCTCTACAAGAGCACAGCGCCCTATGCTCAGCTCTCCTATGACCTGGGTCCATTGACACTCAGCGGCGGCTTGCGTCGCGAAGACGGCACACTCAGCGTCGACAGCTACACAACGACCTTTTATCGCAACCGGGTCAATGTGCAGGGCGGCAAGCTGGGTTACACGGCCAATCTGCCCAACATCGGCGCCGTGTTGCGCCTGCCCGAGAGCTGGTCGATGTTCGTGTCGACCGGCAAGGGCTTCAGCCTGCCCAACGTCGGAATCCCACTGCGCAATATCAACAAGCCCGGGCAGTCGGTCGATGGCATCCTCGACTTGCAGGCCATCCTGGTCAAAAACAAGGAGATCGGCGTCAACTGGCGCGGCCAGAGCGCCAGCTTCAGCGCATCCATTTATGACTCGAGCTCAGACCTCGGCGTGTCGCTTTCCATCGACCCGGTCACGAATGATTTCGTGATGAATCGGGCACCGGTGGACATCAAGGGCCTAGAGTTTGCGGGCGACATCGACCTGAACAGGCAATGGAAGCTCACCGGCCTTTTCTCGCGCATTCTCGGCAAGACAACCTTCGTCAAGGACGGTCCGCTTGACAAGCGCATGGGCGTCAATGACGTCAATCCCGACAAGTTCGCGACTTCCGTGACCTGGAAGTATGCGCCGCAGGGCGATGTGACCCTGGGTGCGACGCGCTTGATGTCTCGCGACCTCAACATCGGCAAGAGCGGCGAGGAGCGCACGCGCGGCTACACCTTGTTCGACCTCGGCGCCAACTACGACTTCGGTCGCTACGGCAAGCTGACCGCCGGTGTCGAGAATCTGACCAACAAGTTCTACATCCTCAGCTGGTCGCAACTGGCGGGCTACAAGAACTTCTGGTCCGGGCGCGGCCGCGTGTACTCGATTACCCACACGTTCAAGTTCTGAGCTTCATCGGGGCGGGGCCGAAGTCCGGTTTCCTGTCCCGCTCTTGCACCGATAACTCGACTTCGACCCTGCCTCCATGAACACGCCAAGCAGCACCATCCTCGTGGCAGGCTCTGCCAATCTCGACTTCGTGGTCCGCGCCGCCCATGTGCCGGCGCCCGGCGAAACGGTGCTGGGCCGGGACCTGGCCACCTTCCCCGGCGGCAAGGGTGCCAACCAGGCGGTGGCCTGCGCGCGAGCAGGCGGCGTGGCCACACAGATGTTGCTGGCGCTGGGAGACGATGCCGCCGCCGCGCCCATCGAGCACTCGTTGCGCGACGCCGGCGTGCATTTGCATGTGCTGCGGGTTGCGACCCAGGCTACCGGCAGCGCCTTCATCTGCCTGTCCGACCTGGCGGAGAACGCGATCACGGTTGCGCCCGGCGCCAACCAATGTCTCGGCGAAGAGCATCTGCCCTCGCTGGCTGGCGTCAGCCATCTGCTTTTGCAGCTGGAGACGCCGATCGAGACCGTGACCGACTATGCCTGCCGCGCTCGCGCGGCCGGCGTTCGGGTGGTGCTGAACGCCGCGCCGGCCCGCGCGATCCCTGCTGCGCTGCTCGGAGCGATCGACGTACTGGTTGTTAACGAGGGCGAGCTGGCGGCGATCGCCGGTCCCACAGCTCATCTGGCCGAGGCACTGGGCCGTCTGGACGTGCCCTGCGTCGTCGTGACTTTAGGGGCCCGCGGTTGCTGCGCGAAGCTGGGCGACAACTTCCATCTACAAGCCGGCTTCGCGGTCGATGCGCTCGACAGCACGGCCGCCGGCGACACTTTCTGCGGTGTGCTGGTGGCCGCGCTGCACCAGCGGCTGCCACTGCCTCAGGCGCTACGGCGCGCCAGCGCGGCCGCGGCGCTGGCCTGCACCAGGCTCGGTGCCCAGGCCAGCGTGCCGACACAGCAGGAAGTCGACTCCTTCCTGCGGGCCCGCGCGGATACCGAGGTGTGGGACGAATCCCTGGCCGAGTACTGCGGCCTGTCTGGCGCACTTGCCTGATCGATACCCACTTCCCGCTTTGCTCTCTACGATAGCCGCATGACTTCCGATACCGACCATCTGTCGCCGCCAGGCGACGACGACCGACGCCCAATCGCGACCGAGTTCCGCTTCTCCCATGTGACCACCGGTCGCTACCTGCCTACACCGGGCAAGGCGCCCGGCTGGCCTTTTGCCGAGATTGGCCACTGGAAAATGGATGCCAAGGGCACGGCCGAGGACTGGATCCGCGAGCTGATCGACTGGCGTCGTGAGCACCTGATCCGGATCGGCTACGACGACGCGAACTACCGCCGGTCTGAGCTTCAATGGGCGCAACGCAACTTCGTCCACGCCCAAATGATGGTCGAGGATCGCTACTTCTACGACCCTTTGAAGGGCGAGTACACGGTCGACCGCTATCTGGACGATCTCGAGGCCCGCTTTGGCGGCATCGACAGCGTACTGATCTGGTACATCTACCCAAATATCGGCGTCGACGACCGCAACCAGACCGATCTGGCGCACGACCTGCCCGGAGGGCTGGCGGGCTTGAAGGGCGCGATCGACGCCTTCCATCGCCGCGGTGTGCGTGTCTTCCTGCCGACCAAGCCATGGGACAACGGCACGCGCTCGCAGGCTCAGCGCGACTGGCATGCGATCGCCGATGTCATCCGCCAGGTCGGTGCGGACGGCATCAACGGCGATACCTATAACGGCGTGCCACGCGCGTTCTTCGATGCCTGCGAGGCGGTCGGCTGCCCGATCGTGCTGCAGCCCGAGTCGACCATCTCGTCGGAGGAACAGCTGATCTGGAATGTCCAGAGCTGGGGCAAGAAGGTGCCGGACGCAGTGATCCCCTCGGTGGCCAAGTGGAAGTGGCTGGAGCCTCGCCACATGATCAATGTGGAAAACCGCTGGGGCCGTGATCGCAGCAACGACCTGCAGTACATCCATTTCAACGGCATCGGCTACAACGCCTGGGAAAACATCTGGGGCATCTGGAACCAGCTGACGCCGCGCGACGCAGAAACCCTGCGCCGCATCGCGACCCTGCAGCGCGCCTTCGCTCCCTTCATGGTCAGTATGGACTGGCGGCCCTATGCGCCAACACTGCAGGCCGGCGTTTTCGCCAGCCGGTTTCCGTTAGAGGGGAGGGTTTTGTGGACCCTGGTCAATCGCCACGAGTACGCGATTGACGGCGAGCAGATGGCCCTGCCGCATGTCGAGGGGCGACGCTACTACGACCTCTGGAACGGCACCGAGCTGCGGCCGCGAATCATCGCCGGCCAGGCTCTGATCGAGCTTGGCTTGGAGTCGCGTGGGTACGGCGCGGTGCTGGCGCTTGATGCCGGGCAGTCGAGCGATGGGCTGGCCGCCCATCTCGAGCGGGCCGCCAGCTTCGCGAAGACGCCGCTGCAAAGCCTGTCGGCGCAATGGCGTGCGATCCCGCAGGCCCTGGTCGAGATCGCAGCGACGGCCCCGCAGGCCGTCGCGCCCGCAGGCATGGTCACTGTCCCCGCCGCCGAGTTCGACTTCGTGGTCGGCGGCATCGAGATCGAAGGCCAGACCTGGGCCGGCGTCGATGTGCAGTACCCTTGGGAAGACAGCGCCCGCCGTGGTCACCGCCGCCGCTTGGTGCTGCAGGGCTTCCATATCGATCGCCATCCGGTGACCCATGCCGAGTTCAAGCGCTTCGTCGATGCCAGCGGCTATGCGCCACGCGACGCCCACAATTTCTTGCGCGACTGGGTAGACGGCGCGCCGCGCCCGGGCTGGGAGCACAAGCCCGTCACCTGGGTCGGTTTGGAGGACGCGCGGGCCTATGCGGCCTGGGCCGGCAAGCGACTGCCGCGCGAATGGGAATGGCAGTATGCCGCTCAGGGCCAGGATGGCCGGCTCTATCCCTGGGGCAATGCCTGGGATGCCACCGCTGTCCCGGCGCCCGATCTAGGCCGTACGATGCGTGCGCCGGCTGATGTCGGCACACATCCGCGCGGCGCCAGCCCTTTCGGCGTCGAGGACATGGTCGGTCATGTGTGGCAATGGACCGACGAGTACCGGGACGAGCACACGCGCGCGGCCATCCTGCGCGGCGGCAGCAGCTATCTGCCGCAGACCTCGCACTGGTATTTTCCGCAAGCGTACCGGCTCGACCAGCATGGCAAGTACTTGTTGATGGCGCCCTGCAAGGACCGCTCGGCCGGCATCGGGTTCCGCTGCGTGGTGGACGCCCGATGAACCGCCCGCTGCCCGCCCAGCAGTTCACTTCGGCCAACCAGATCGGCGGCTTGCTGGGCCGCGCACTCGAGGCCAACCGGCGCGGCCGCCTGAGCCGGTTCATCACCGGCTCGGACAGCCCGGCGATCGCCATCTTCGACCCGGCGCGCGTGGCGCAGAACCACGAGGGTGACTGGTACGGCGAACATGCCGGCAAATGGCTGGCCGCCACCGCCAAGGCTTGCGCGCGATCACAGGACCCGGTGCTGACCCAGCAACTGCGCCATGTGGCCGACCACCTGGTCGAGCGCCAGCAGGCCGACGGCTATATGGGCACTTATGCGCCCGAACGCCGCTTCATGGTGCCGCAGCCGCCCAAGCCGCTGAGCTGGAACGGCGAGCCGGCGCTGCGTACCTGGGACATCTGGACACACAGCTATCTGCTGCTGGGTCTGCTCGAAGCCCACCGGGTGCTGGGCGAGCCGCGCTATCTCGCCGCCGCACGGCGCATAGGCGATCTGTGCTGGCACAGCATCGTCGACCGCGGCATCGACATCACGACGCTAGGCAACCATCACGGCATGTCGGCCACCGTGCTGCTCGACCCGGCCGTCGACCTCTACCTGGCGACACAGGACCCGCGCTATCTGGCCCTGGCCGAGACCATTCTCGAGCAGGCCGATGCGCATCCACAGCTGGCCCTCCTGCGCCGCGCGCTGGCCGGCGTCGACGCATCCGAGATCGCCACCGGCAAGGCCTACCAGTTGGCCTGGAACCTGGTCGGGCTGGCCAAGCTGCACAAGGCAACCGGCCGCGACGATTGCCGGCAAGCCGTCGACAATCTGTGGCGCAGTATCCGCGACCATCATCTGAGCCTTGGCGGGGGGCCTTGTGGAGGCGTCGCCCACCGTTCGCGCGAGGTCTTCAATGCGCGCGGCACTTTCGAGCCGCAGGCCTATGTCGAGACTTGCTCGACCTTGGCTTGGTTGCAGCTCAACCGTGAGCTGCTGGGCATCAGCGGCGAGGCCTTCTATGCCGAGGAGATCGAGCGCACGGCCTATAACGACCTGCTAGGCGCAATGGCACCCAACGGTGAGGACTGGTGCTACTACTCGTTCCCGAACGGCCGGCGCGTTCACACGACTTACTGGCGTTGCTGCAAGTCCAGCGGCGCGCTGGCCGTCGAGGAGCTGCCGGCGTTGGCCTATGGCGTCACCGCCGATGGCGGCCTGAGCGTCAATCTCTACAGCCCGGGCAGCGCCGCCGTGCAACTGCCTGCCGCCGGCACGGTACACATCCAGCAGCGCACGGGCTACCCATTTGACGGCCGCGTGCACCTTCTTCTCAGCGAGGTTGAGCGCAACGTCGCCTTCCCGCTGCAGTTGCGCATCCCGGCCTGGGCCGAGGGAGCTCAGCTCAAACTCAATGGCGAGGCGTTAGGACTGCGTCTCGAGCCGGGCCAGTTTCTGCGGGTGGAGCGCCGCTGGTGTAGCGGAGACGAGTTGCTGCTTGAGCTGCCGATGCCCGTGGTGACGCACAGACGGCTACAGCAGAACACGCAGGAGTCGCGCGCGCCCGATGGTTCGCCGGTCGAGCAGCAGGTGCTGCGCTTCGAGTACTTCGCCTTGAGTCGCGGGCCGCTGGTCTATGCGACAACGTTGATCGACGGTTTCAAGACCGAGGAGACGATCCGGCTGCCCGATACGCCGCCGCAAGAATGGCTCGAGGTGCTGCCGGTCGCGCGCGGCGACGAGGGCCCCGAGATCCTTCTGCATCTGGGCTATCGCCCGCCGCTGACCTTCAGCCCCTATTACCGCTGCGGAGGCCGTGAGGACGGCAGCTGGCGTCTGAGCTGGCTGTCGCTGGCACCCCCACAGGCCCGCACCGCCACCGTCAGCACGAACACCCCCTGATTCCGATCCATGGCAAGCAAAGCTTCACCGACAGACCACCCGCGGGCCGACCGAACTGGGCCCCGCGGCCCGCTCAGCGGCGTGAGGGTCCTCGACCTCAGCGCCTATATCGCCGGGCCCTATGGCTGCTCGATCCTGGCTGACCAGGGTGCCGAGGTCATCAAGATCGAGCCGCCCGACGGCGACAATTTGCGCAGCTATCCTTCGACCTTGCAGGACGAGAGCCGCGCCTTTCTCGGCGTCAACCGCAGCAAGCTCGGCCTGGCACTAGACCTAAAGAAGCCCGAGGGTCTGGCCGTGCTGATGCGCCTGGTTCGCGAGTCCGATGTGCTGGTCCATAACTTCCGCCCCTCGGTGCCCGAGCGGCTGGGTATCGCGCACGAGCAGCTTAACTTGATCAATCCGCGTCTGGTCTACTGTGCCGTCACCGGCTACGGCGAAGGTGGGCCGATGAAGGACAAGGCAGGGTATGACCAAGTGCTGCAAACCATGACCGGCATGTGCGCGCTGCAGGGTAAGCCGGGCGGGCCGCCGGAGATCATCTATGGCTCGGTGGTCGACTATTACGCGGCGGCTCTGGTCGCCTCGGGCGTGGCGGCCGCGCTGTTCGAGCGCGAACGCAGCGGCCTGGGCCAGTATGTCGGCATCTCGCTGCTGCGCAGTGCCCTGACGATGCAGTCGGCCCGGCTGATCTGGGCCGAGGGCGAGCCGCTAGACATCGGCCGCGATATGCGTTCTGGCGGCGTCACGGGCATTCACCCGACGCGCGAAGGGCATCTCTACGTCTCCGCCAACACTGCGCGCTTTTGGAAGGCGCTTTGCCAGAAGGTTGGCCTTTCTGAACTGGCTGATGATCCGCGCTTTGACAGCGTGCGCAAACGTGCCCAGACCGCCGGCGAGTTGGTGCCGAGGCTGCACCAGGCCTTACGCCAGCGTACTGCGCTCGAATGGGAGGCGCTGTTCGGCGACGAAGTACCTTGTGCGGCGGCGCGGCGCATCGAGGACATGTTTGATCACCCTCAAGTGCTGGCCGAGCAGATGGTCAGCACCGTAGAGCATCCTGTGTTGGGCCGGTATCGCGGGTTGACGCGGTCGATCAAGTTCGGCCGTACCCCTGGCCCTGAGCCGTTCGCTGCACCGCTGCGTGGCCAGCATGCAGATGAGCTTCTGTCTGAGCTTGGTTACAGCGAAGACGAGCGACAGCGCCTGCAGTCCAGTGGTGCGCTGCGCTGACCGCAGATCAGCGTACAGCGCAGTGACTCAATTGGCCCACTGGCCGCGCATCCACGCCTCGCTGTAAGCGGTCCAAGCCGCAGCTCCCTGATTCAGCGCGCTGACCAGGCAGACGCCGGCCACACCGGTTCGCGCCACTCGCTCGGCCTGTGCGGTCGATAGAACCCCGCCGATGCCCAGCACCGGCGTTCCGGCCATGCGAGTCCACCATCGCAGCTGGCTCAGACCTTGCGGCAGCCAGGGCATGTCCTTGGTCGTGGTGGGCCAGACCGGGCCGCAGGCGATATAGCTGGGCGCCAGGCCGCGCGCGCGCGCCAGCTCCCAAAGGCTGTGGCTGGAGATGCCCAGCTTCAGGCCGCAGACCTCGCGCTCGCGCAGCAACAGGCTGCGTTCCTCATCGCGCAGCGCTGCCCAGTCCTGCTGCCCCAGGTGAAGAGCCATCGCCCCTTCCTCCAGGGCTAGGCGCCAGTGGTCGTTGATCCAGAGCTGGCTGCCGCACCCCGCGTCTCGCAAGGCGGCGCGTATCGCCATGCGAAGATCCTGGCCGACTTGGGCCTCGGCTTTGACCCGCAACTGGATCTGCGGGAAGAGCCCCGCGCCGGCGAGCTCGGCCACGCGAGCGGCGTCGTCGGTGATCGCGTAGAGTCCACAGCGAAAGTCTGCCTTGACCTCGCCGCGCAATACCCGGCCCCAGCGGATCAGCGTTGCCGCATCCAGTGGCTCAGCGCCGAAGCTCATCACCGGCATCGCTTGTGGCTCGGCGATGAAGGCCGGCCCCGGCCGCAGCGGACCAGCCCCGGCGCCGGCGGCATGGCCGTCGCGCAGCGCGGTCCAGCTCAGCATCTTGGCCAGCACCGTCGCGTCTGGCAGTGGGAAGCCGCGTGCCATCGCGGCGGCAGCGGCAGTGGCGAAGCTGCAGCCGCTGCCATGGTGATGGCGCGTGGCCACGCGGGGCAGCGCCAGCCAGCCGGTCGTGCGGCCGAGCTCGGGCTGCCAGGGGCTGAGTATGCCGTCCCACCAGTCAAGCGCAAGCTCAGCGGCGTCGTCCCCACCGGTGATGCAGACGGCCAGTGAACCCAACTGCCGTAGCGCTGCGGCCATGGCCGGCACGTCGTCCGTCAGTCCGGTCAGTCCGGTCAGGCGAGCGGCCTCGCGGCGATTTGGTGTTACCAGGCTCGCGCGGGGCAGTAGCCACTCCCGGTAGGCGGCTATCAGCGCCTCATCGGCAAAGTAGGCGCCCCCGGCGGTGGAGCACAGCACCGGATCGACGACCAAGCCAACGAAGCCGCGTTCACGCCGCAGCGCATCGACCATCTCGGCCACCGAGCGCACCGCAGCGACGCTGGCCAGCAGACCCGTCTTGATGACGCGCGGCGGCATGTCGGTGGCCAGCGAGCTGAGCTGGGCCTGCAACTGCTCGCCGGGCAGCGGGAATACGGCCTGCACTCCGACCGAGTTCTGTGCGGTAATTGCCGCGACCACCGGGCAAAGATGCACGCCCAGCGCTGCCGCTGCGCGCGTGTCGGCCGACAGGCCGGCACCGCCGCCGCTGTCGGTGCCAGCCACGCTCCAGACCACCGGCGGGGTCGGGTCTTGCGTCCAGGGCGGTGCGCGGTCGGAGCCGGGGTCTCTGGCTTGGACCCAGGGCGAGGGCAGGCTGGGATGGGGATGGATTACTTCGTTCATGGTGCTCAGCTCAGCAGGAAGGCATGGCCGCTGACCGGCGTGCTGGCCACTGCGAATTCCTGCGGCGCCATCAGCCCGGCGAGCCGGGCTTGGCGGCCCGCGCGCACCGCATCGCGGAAGGCCTTGGCCATCGCCACCGGGTCGCGTGCCTGGGCCACCGCGCTGTTTAGCAGCACGGCATCGAAGCCCAGCTCCAGCGCCCGCGCGGCCTGGGAGGGCGCGCCGAGGCCGGCATCGATGATCAGCAGCGCCTCGGGCAGGCGCTCGCGCAGCGTGCGCAGGCCCTGCAGATTCGTCAGCCCCTGGCCCGAACCGATAGGCGCGGCCCAGGGCATCAGCACGGCGCAACCGACGTCTAGCAGGCGCCGGCCCAGGATCAGGTCCTCGGTGCAGTAGGGGAAGACGGTGAAGCCCGCGCGCACCAGCTCGTTGGCGGCCGCGAGCAGCTCGAAGGGGTCAGGCTGCAGGCTCAGCTCGTCGCCGACCACCTCCAACTTGATCCAGTGCGTGCCGTAGAGCTCGCGCGCCATCTGCGCCAGCTGCACCGCCTCGCGTGCCGTGCGGCAGCCGGCGGTGTTTGGCAGCAACCGCACGCTCTGGGCTCGGGCACTCTCCAGGGCCTGCGCGAGCGCGCCGTTGTCGCCCGACTGAAGGGTGCGCTTGAGCCCCACGGTCAGCAGCGAGGTGCCGCTGGCGAGTATCGCGTCCTGCAGGACCTGTGGGCTGGGGTAGCCGGCGGTGCCGAGGAAGAGCCGGCTGTGCAGTGCAACGCCGTCAATGATCAGTCCATCATCCATATCAGCCTCCGACAATGGGTTTGAAGAGCAGGATCCGGTCACCGTCGCGCAGCACCGTGCCAGGTCTTGCTTCGCGGGCGACAAACTCGCCATTGCGGGCGGTGGCCACGCTCTCGGGCGTGCGCTGCTGCCGGGCCAGCAGCTCTGCCAGCGTGCTGCCGGGCGGCAGCTGCAGCGCTTGTTCGTCCAGATGGATGGTGATCATGGGGTGGATTCCAGGGAAGCGAGACCGCTCTGGCCGAGCAGGCGCTGTACCAGGGCGGGCGCCAGCAGCCAGCCGTGGCGGTACAGGCCGTTCAGTCGCAGCAGGCCGGGCTCGTGATGGCTGTGCGGCAGGTTGTCGGGCAGGGCGGGGCGCAGATGACGGTCCAGCCGGCCGATTCGGGCCTCGGCCAGCGCCGGCAGTACGCTATGAGCGGCCGCCATCAGCTCCACTGCGCTGCGCAGGCTGACCGGGCTACGGTCCTCGCTTTCGATCTCGCTGGCACCCAGCAGTAGCTCATGCCCGCTGCGCGGCACCAGATATACGCGGTGACGCGGGTGCAGCAGGCGGAGCGGACGAAGGAGGCCGTGGCCCGGCAAGTCCAGCGCCACCACCTCGCCGCGTACGCCGCGCAGGCTCGGCAAGTCTGGCCTGCCACCCAGGCCGCGCGCGTCGATGGCCCAGTCGGTGTGGGCATGCCGGCCGTCGTCCAACTCCAGGCGGCCAGGTTCGACAGCTCTCACTGTCTGCTGCCAATGCCAGGCAACGCCGGGCGCCTGGGCATGCAGAGCCGCCATCGCTTCGATGGGGTGAATCAGGCCTTCGCCGGGCAGCAGCCAGGCACACAGCCCCGGCGCGAGCGCCGGCTCAAGCGCGCGCAGCTGATCCGAGCTCAGATCTTGAGCGCCGGGCATGCGGGCCAGCGCCCGCGCCGCCGCGCCCCGGTCGCTGCGATGGGCGAGCAGCAGGCTGCCCTGCATCCTGAAGCCTACCGCCGTTTTGAATTGGCCAACGACGCTGGGCCACAGGGCGAGGCTTTGCCAGCCCAGGGTGGCGATCGCTTCCCCCCCGCATTCCTGCTCAGCCAGCGGGCTCAACATGCCGGCGGCGGTGAAGGCGGCCGCGCCCTGCGCGTCGAAACGGGGTTCGGGGCCGAGCGCGGGGTCGAAGACCTCGACGCGGTGCCCCGCCCGCGCCAGCGCCCAGGCGAACAGGCGGCCGGCCAGGCCGGCGCCGGCGATGGCGATGCGTGCCATCGGTTCAGGACTCAGACTTGATGGGGATGTAGAGCTCGCTGCCCTGGGCTTTGAACTCTGCGCTCTTGGCCTTCATGCCTTCGCTGTATTCCCGCACCTCCTGCGTGATCTTCATCGAGCAGAACTTGGGTCCGCACATCGAGCAAAAGTGTGCGACCTTGGCACTGTCCTTGGGCAGGGTCTCGTCATGGAACTCGCGGGCGGTGTCGGGGTCCAGGCCGAGGTTGAACTGGTCGGTCCAGCGGAACTCGAAGCGGGCCTTGGACAGCGCGTCGTCGCGCGCGCGCGCGCCAGGGTGGCCCTTGGCGATATCGGCTGCGTGTGCAGCGATCTTGTAGGCCATCAGGCCTGCCTTCACATCGTCGCGGTCGGGCAGACCCAGATGCTCCTTGGGCGTGACGTAGCAGAGCATCGCGCAGCCGAACCAGCCGATCATCGCGGCGCCGATGCCGCTTGTGATGTGGTCATAGCCCGGCGCGATGTCGGTGGTCAGCGGGCCTAGCGTGTAGAAGGGTGCCTCGTCGCAGTGTTTGAGCTGCTCGGCCATGTTCGCCTGGATCAGGTGCATGGGCACATGGCCGGGGCCCTCGATCATGGTCTGCACATCATGCTTCCAGGCGATCTTGGTCAGCTCGCCCAAGGTACGCAGCTCGGCGAACTGGGCCTCGTCGTTGGCGTCTGACAGCGAGCCGGGTCGCAGCCCGTCGCCCAGCGAGAAGCTGACGTCGTAGGCCTTCATGATTTCGCATATCTCCTCGAAATGCGTGTAGAGGAAGTTCTCCTGGTGATGCGCGATGCACCACTTGGCCAGAATGGAGCCGCCGCGCGAGACGATACCGGTGCGGCGCTTGACCGTCATCGGGATGAAGGGCAGGCGCACGCCGGCATGGATGGTGAAGTAGTCGACGCCCTGCTCGGCCTGCTCGATCAAGGTGTCGCGGAACAACGCCCATGTCAGTTCTTCGGCCACGCCGCCAACCTTCTCCAGCGCCTGGTAGATGGGCACGGTGCCGATGGGCACGGCGCTGTTGCGTACGATCCAGTCGCGCGTCGTGTGGATGTTTCGGCCCGTAGAGAGGTCCATGACCGTGTCGGCGCCCCAGCGCGTGGCCCAGACCATCTTCTCGACCTCCTCCTCGATGGACGAGGTGACGGCCGAGTTGCCGATATTGGCGTTGACCTTGACCAGGAAGTTGCGGCCGATGGCCATCGGCTCCAGCTCGGTGTGGTTGATGTTGGCCGGGATGATGGCGCGGCCACGGGCGATCTCCTCGCGCACGAACTCGGGCGTGATCACATCAGGAATGCTGGCACCGAAGGCATGGCCTTTCAGTCGGGTCTC
Source organism: Paucibacter sp. PLA-PC-4 (assembly GCF_026241155.1). Classification (GTDB taxonomy): domain Bacteria; phylum Pseudomonadota; class Gammaproteobacteria; order Burkholderiales; family Burkholderiaceae_C; genus Roseateles_E. The sequence goes on along the minus strand of NZ_JAPFGP010000003.1, from coordinate 395,992 downwards.
GCGCTCGGCGTCCGCGTCGTACTCGCGCATCCATTCATGGCGCTGGTTCTCGCGGATCGCGACGAACTCCATCTCCGGCGTGACAATGCCGCGTCGGGCGTAGTGCAGCTGCGTGACGTTGTGGCTGGCACCGATGCCGCCTTTGGCGCGGCGCGGTGTTCGCTGCAGGCCGGCGCTGATCTCATGCAGCTTGAGCTGCTGGGCCTGGTCGCGCAAGCCGTCGTCGATCAGCTGAATGCGGCGGCCCTCGTAGGCCTCGGTGTCCTGTCTTGCCTCGACCCAGGCGGCGCGTGGCGTGGGCAGGCCGCGCCGCACATCGATGGCGGCGGCAGGGTCGGTGTAGGGGCCGGAGGGGTCGTAGACCGTGATGGTCTCGCCGTTCGTCAGGGCAATCGCGCGCATCGGCACGCGCAGGTCGGGATGGCGCTCGCCGGCCAGATAGATCTTGGTCGACGCGGGCAGGGGTTCGCGGCTCAGCGCAATGCTCTGATCCAGCGTGGTCGGTTCGGTTATGCGGTTCATGACTGTCTCCAGGTGAACCCCGGAGACTGGTCTTGGAACGGCTGGGGACGGGCGCACGAAACGGGCAGGGCTCGCGCCCAGGGCATGGGGAGGCGAGCAGGCTCTTCTTACGCCGGTACAAACCGGATCAAGTTCAGCGGGACCATGGCTTCCACCACATCTCAGCCCGACGCTGCATCAAGAATATTTTCTCGATGCAGCGCAACAGGGCACCCCGGAGCAGGCGCGCAGTATAGGGTCAGGTGTGAACAGTTTGGCAATAGTCGGTGCAAACCCGGGGCCTGTTCCGGGGGGCTTGCTGCCTACACTTCGGGCGCTTGACGCACATGCGGCGATCCAGAAGACCTGCCGCGGTGTCCACACCAGACCAGGGAGGGATGGATGAAGATCAGCTTGCCGCATCACAGGACCGGCGTGTTTGCCGGGCTCGCCATGGCATTGACCCTGAGCGGCGGCCTCGGCTTGGCGCAGGATCTCGGCGATCTCGAGGCCAAGGCCAAGCTCAGTGCGGCCGAGCGCGCCAAGCGTGATGCCGACAAGGTCTACCAGTGGATACGTTTCCATGCTGACAAGGCGCCGCCCAAGACCAGAGCGGCGCCGTCTGCCGAGGCGGCGGTGCCGATACGGCCGTCAGCGAGCCAGGCGCCGCCCGCTGTAAAGCCAGCGCCTTCAGAGCCGGCGCGGCTGGTGCTGGCTCAGTCTCACGCAGAGCCCATGATTGGGCCCGAGCAACCGCTCGTGGCTGCCGCGCCTGCAGCGGCGCCCGAGCCAATCACGCAGGCGGTGGCACTCGCGCCGCAGGCCGCCACCAGCCCGGTCGCTCCTAGCCCGGCGGTCGCGGCGCTGGCGGCGGCGGCGCCCGATCCCGAGCCGCCGGAAGAGCCGCTGCGGCTTATCGAACGGGTCGAGCCAGAGTACCCGGCGGTGCTACTGCGCGGTCGTGGCACCGGCTCGGTGCTGGTGCAGTTCCAGGTTCAGCCCGATGGGTCGGTGCAGGCACCCGAGGTGCTGAAGTCCAGCAATCAGCGTCTGGTCGCCAGCGTGCTGGCGGCAGTGGCGCGCTGGCGCTTCGCGCCGATCAACAAGACCCGGGTGGCCACGGTGGAGATTGGTTTCCGGCCACCGGAGTGATGCAATATCACTGGCCCGGGCAGGCCGACAGCGCCGTGGCCATCGACTCGATAAAGACCCGGGTGCGTAGCGGCATCAGCCGACGTCCGGGAAAGACCGCCCAGCAGGCGGCCGGCGCGAGCTCCCAGTCTGGCAGCACGCGCACCAGCTCGCCGCGGCTGACATAGGGTTGGGCGAAGTGGTCGCCCACGGCCGTGATGCCGACTCCGGCACAGGCCAGGCGCAGCAGCATATCGGGCGCGTTGACCAGGCTGCGCTTGTCGGGCACGCCTTGCCACGCCTGACCCTCGCTGCCACGACGCAGGCTCCAGGGCATGGGCTCGCCGGAGCGCGACAGAATCATAAGTCCATGCATGCTGCCCAGGGCCTCGGGCAGCTGCGGTTCTCCATGCAGGCGCAGATAGCTGGGGGCGGCATACAGGCTGTTCGTGAACAGGGCTAGACGGCGCGCGGCGAGTTGGCTGTCTTCGGGCAGATCGCCCATACGCACTGCCAGATCGAAGCCCTCGGCGATCAGATCAACCCGCCGAGGCGACAGGTCCAGCTCGAGCGACACCTCCGGATACTCCAGGGCAAAGGCGCACAGCATCGGCGCCAGTGCTTGGTGGGCGAAGTCGGCCGGCATCGAGACCCGCAGCCGCCCGGTCGGGCGCTGCTGCCGGTGCAGGGCCAGCGACAGCGCGCCGTCCACCTCGGCGGCCACCGCCCGGGCATGTTCCAGCACCCCTTGGCCGAATTCGGTCAGTGTCAGGCGGCGGGTGCTGCGCTGCAATAGCTTCTCGCCCAGCCGTTCTTCGAGTGCCGCTAGGCGGCGCGAGACGGTGGATTTGGGCAGCTTGACCCGCTCGGCGGCCCGGCTGAAGGAGCCGGCATCGGCCACGCGGGCAAACAGTAGCAAGTCGTCGGCGTCCAGGCTCATTCGGGGTTGATTGTCTCGTTGATGGAACGATCTTATCCAGACTACCGTCTTCTGTCTCGCGGGTCTGCCCAATACATTGGAGTCATCGTCAAGACGACGACGCAACCCTCTACCGGAGCACCACCATGAACGTTCTGCAAATCAACTCCAGCGCCCGTCGTGTCCAGGACGGCCAGGGCTCTTTCTCCACCCGCCTGGCCAGCGAATTGGTCGAGGCACTGAAGGCCCAGCATCCCGGCGCCAGTGTCACCGTGCGCGACTTGGGGCTGAACCCAACCCCGGTGATGGACGAGGCCGCACTGGGCGCGCTGTTCACGCCGGCCGATGCGCGCAGCGCCGAGCAGAATGCCCGCGTGGCCGAGAACGATGCGCTGATCAACGAATTGCAAGCCCAGAACGTGGTCGTCATCGGTGCGCCGATGATCAACTTCGGCATTCCGACACAGCTGAAGAACTGGATCGACGCGGTGGCCCGCGCCGGCACCACCTTCCGCTACACGGCCAACGGCCCCGAAGGCCTGGTTAAGGGCAAGAAGGTCTATGTGGTGCTGGCCCGCGGCGGCGTCTACCGCGACCAGCCCAGCGACACGATGGTGCCCTATCTCAAGACCGTGCTGGGCTTCCTGGGCATGACCGATGTCAGCTTCATCTATGCCGAAGGCCTGGCGATGGGCCCCGATGCGGAAGCCGCCGCGGTGGCGGGGGCCCGTGCGCAGATCGCCGAGCTGCTCAACCCGGCTACGGTCTAATTCACTTTCTTTCCCTATCGACAAGGAGCAACGACCATGAGCACCACCACCCTGACATCGCAGCTGACCCAGCCGCGCGCGGTGGAGCGCCTGGTCGCCGGCCAGGCGACCAGCGACGGCGCCGGGGTCAAGCTGACCCGCGTGCTGACCAACACCTTGCAGCGCCGCCTGGACCCCTTTTTGATGCTCGATGCCTTTGGCTCGGATCAGGCCGATGACTACATCGCCGGCTTTCCCGACCATCCGCATCGCGGTTTCGAAACCGTCAGCTACATGCTTGAAGGCCGGATGCGGCACCGCGACTCGGCTGGCAATGAGGGCTTGATCGAGGGCGGTGGTGTGCAGTGGATGACCGCCGGACGTGGCGTGATTCATAGCGAGCTGCCCGAGCAGCAGGAAGGCCGGATGGAAGGCTTCCAACTGTGGCTGAATCTGCCGGCCAAGGACAAGCTGCGCGACCCCTGGTACCGCGATATCCCGAGCGCTGAGATCCCGGAGTTCGAACGGGACGGCGTCAAGGTGCGCGTGATCGCCGGCGAGAGCCATGGCGTCAAAGGTGCGGTGCAGCGCGAGCACACCGAGCCGCTGTACCTGGACCTGCACCTGGAGCCCGGTGCGAGCTTCGAGCAGTTGCTGCCCGAGACGCATAACGCCTTTGTCTATGTCTATCGTGGCGCGCTGCGTTTCGAGACCGGCTGCACGGTGCCGCCGCAGCGCATGGCGATACTGGCCAACACGCCGGGCAGCGATGGGGTGCGGCTGAGCGCCGGCGATGAGCCGACCCGCGCCATCTTGATTGCCGGCAAGCCGCTGGACGAACCGATCGCGCAGTACGGCCCCTTCGTGATGAACACGCAGGCGGAGCTGATGCAGGCGGTGCGTGACTTCCAGACGGGGAAGTTGGCCTGAGTGTGCCATCGCTGCGGCGGGCCGGGTATAGACTGGTGGTTTCCGGCCTGGCCGCAGTGAGGGCAGTCGTCCATGAGCGAAACCGCTGTTCTTGTCATCGATGTGCAGCGCGGGCTGTTCGAGCCCGAGCCGCGGCCCTTTGAGGCCGATGCGGTGGTGGCGCGCATCAATGCGTTGACCGCCCGGGCACATCAGCAAGGCGTGCCGGTGGCCTTCATCCAGCATGAGACGGCCGAGGGCTTGCTTGCGTTTCATTCGGACAGCTGGCTGCTGGAGTCGAAGCTGAATATCGGCGTCGGCGATGCGCTCTTGCGCAAGACCACGCCGGATTCCTTTTTGCGCACCGGCTTGGCGGACTGGCTGGCCAGGCATGGCAGCCGGCGCGTCGTGCTGTGCGGCTATGCCAGCGAGTTTTGCGTGGACACGACCGCGCGCCGCGCCGCCGCGCTGGGTTTCGAGGTCGTGCTGGCGGCCGATGCGCACACGACGCACGACAAATCGCATGCCAGCGCGGCCTCCATTCGCGAGCACCACAATGCCACGCTTTCCGAGATCAGCAGCTTCGGCCCGCGCATCAGCGCCGAGCCGAGTGCGCAGATCGATCTCGACCCTTGAGATCAGGGCGCGCGCAGCGCCGGCACGTCGGGCGCCAGCAGGCGCGCGCCGTCATAGCCCCTGACCTCTCCAAAGCCCAGGCCGGCGTTCCAGTCGGCCGCGAAACGGCGGATCTCGTCGGGGCTGCGACCGACAAAGTTCCACCACAACAGCAGCGGCTCCGGGAAGGGCGGGCCGCCCAGCAGCAGCAGCCGCGCGGCCGCCGCGCTGCGCAGCAACAGCCGGGTCTGGCCGGGTGCGAGATACAGCAGCTCGCCGGGTTGCAGTGAGGCGGTTTCGCCGTTGTCCAGCTGAAGCGTCAGCTCGCCCTCCAGAGCCATCAGTCCATATTCGAAATGGGCCTGCACCTGCAGCTCAGTCACAGCCGCCGCGACGCAGGCCAGGTCCATGCCCAGCAGCTCGGTATCGCTGGGCACCGGCGAGCGCGCGCCGTCATGGCTGCCGACCAGCAGCGTGCCCGCGAAGCCACCCAGGCTCAACTGCGGCAGCTCGGCGAAGTGTTCGAAGCGCGGGGGGGTAAATCGGCTGTGCTCCGGCAAAGCAATCCAAAGCTGGGCCAGTTGGAGCCTATCGGTCAGCGATTCCTCCGAGTGGCAGATTCCGCGCCCGGCCGTCATCAGATTGACCTGGCCGGCGCGCAAGACCTGCTCGCTGCCCAGCGAGTCGCGGTGCAGGATCTCGCCCTCTATCATCCAACTGAAGGTCTGCAGCCCGGTGTGCGGATGCGGGCCGACCCGCATGCCCCGGCCCGGCGCCAGCGTGGCCGGGCCGGCATGGTCCATGAAGCACCAGGCGCCGACGGTGCGGCGGCCCACAACCGGCAAGGCGCGGCTGATCGGCAGGCCGCCGACCTCGCCTTGTTTTGCGGTGAAACGTTCAATCAAGGCCATCAAAGGCTCCTTTGGTCACAGCGCGATCATGCCTCAGACAGACCGTCGAGAATGGGGCAGTCGGGCCGCTCGTCGCCGTGGCAGCAACTGGCCAAGGCTTCCAGACTGCGCTTCATCGCTGTCATCTCGGCCAGGCGGCGATCCAGGTCGGCCACATGTGCCAGTGCGATACGCTTGACCTCGCTGCTGGCGCGCCCTCGGTTTTGCCAGAGCTTGAGCAGCTCGGTGATCTCGGCGATCGAGAATCCCAGGTCGCGGGCGCGGCGGATGAAGCGCAGCGTGTGCACCTCCTTGTCCGAATAGAGCCGGTAGCCGGCTTCGGTGCGCGCGACCTGAGGCAGCAGGCCCAGCGACTCGTAATGCCGCAGCATCTTGGCCGAGACGCCCGAGCGCGCGGCCGCCTCACCGATATTGAAGAGCGTGCTCATGTTGCAACTCCCTTCCAGCGTTTCAGCAGCAGCGCATTGCCCAGCACTGAGACGCTGGACAGCGCCATCGCCGCGCCGGCAATCACCGGGTTCAAATAGCCCAGCGCCGCCAGCGGGATGCCGACGACGTTGTATGCAAAGGCCCAGAACAGGTTCTGCCGGATCTTGGCGTAAGTGCGCTTGGAGATATCGATCGCATCGGCGACCAGGGCCGGATTGCCGCGCATCAGGGTGATGCCGGCCGCCGCCATTGCAACCTCGGTACCAGTGGCCATCGCCATGCCGACATCGGCTGCCGCCAGCGCCGGCGCATCGTTGATGCCGTCACCGACCATTGCGACATGCCGGCCATCGACCTTCAGTTGCGCGATGATGCGGGCCTTGTCCTCGGGCAGCAGCTCGGCGCGCACCTCGTCAATGCCCAGGGTCTTGGCCACCGCCTTGGCGCTGCCGGCGTTGTCGCCACTGAGCAGCAGGGTTCGTATGCCCAGCGCCTGCAGGCGCTGCACGGCGATGGCTGCCTGGGGCTTCAATGCATCGCCGAAGGCTAGCAGGCCGATCAGTCGCGGTTGCTCGCCGATCATCGCCAGCCAGGACACGGTGCGGCCCTCGGCCTGCAAGGCGGCGGCACGGGCCTGCTGCGGGCGCAGGTCTACGCCCAGCTCCTGCATCCAGCGCCCGCTGCCTAAGGCCAGGTCTTGCTGCTCGACGCGCGCCTGGACACCGCGCCCGGCGACCGCGCGCAGGTTTTCACTGGCGGGCAGAGCAAGGTCTTGCGCCGCAACCCTCACCGCGTGCGCCAGCGGGTGCTCGCTGCCCGCCTGCAGCGCAGCGGCCAGGCGCAGCAGCTCCGGCGCTCCCTCGGCCGCGATCAGCTGCGGCCGGCCCTCGGTCAGGGTGCCGGTCTTGTCCAGCGCCACCAGCTGCAGCCGGTGCGCCTGTTCCAGCGCCTGCGCGTCCTTGATCAGGATGCCGTGGGTGGCGGCGACACCGGTGCCTGCCATGATGGCGGCCGGTGTGGCCAATCCCAGCGCGCAGGGGCAGGCGATCACCAGCACCGCGACCGCATTGAGCCAGGCCTGTTCCCAGTCGCCGATAACGAGTCCCCAGCCCAGCAGTGTGATCAGCGCGATCACCAGCACCACAGGTACAAAGATCGCGCTGACCTGGTCGACCAGGCGCTGGATAGGCGCCTTGTGGCCTTGCGCGTCTTCGACCATGCGTGCAATGCGGGCCAACGTCGATTCGGCGCCCAGTGCGGTGCAGCGCAGGCGTAGCAGGCCCTCGCCGTTGACGCTGCCGCCGGTCAGCCGCGCGCCGGGCTGCTTGGAGACCGGCAGGCTTTCGCCGGTGATCAGCGATTCGTCGACCTGGCTGCGGCCCTCCAGCAGCTCGCCGTCGACTGGGATGCGCTCACCCGGCCGCACGATCAGCTCGTCGCCCAGGCTCAGTGCGGCCAGCGGCAACTCTTGCTCGCGGTCATCTCGAATGACGCGGGCAGTCTGTGGCTGCAGCGCCTGCAGTGCGCGGATTGCCGCCGTGGTCTGGCGCTTGGCGCGCGCTTCCAGCCACTTCCCCAGGAGCACCAAGGTGATCACCACGGAGGAGGACTCAAAATACAGCGCATGGGCCGAGGCGCCGTCCAGCAGCTGATACAGGCTCAGGCCGAATGCCGCGCTTGTGCCCAGCGCCACCAGCAGGTCCATATTGCCGCTGCCGGCCCGTGCGGCGGCCCAACCGGCCTTGTAGAAGCGCGCACCCAGCCAGAACTGCACCGGTGCGCTCAGCAGCAGTTGCAGCCAGCCATCCAGCATCCAGTGCCGGCCCACCAGCATGCCCAGCATCGGCACGACCAGCGGGGCGGAGAGCAGCGCCGCGATCAGCACTGGCCAGCCGCTTTGCGCCCAGGCCGGCCGTACCTCGCCCGCGGCATCCTCTTTCAACGCCGCGCTGTAGCCGGCCTTGGCGACGGCCTGCAGCAGCGCATCGGTCGACTGGCCGGTCAGCAGGCGCACGCTGGCGGTCTCGGTGGCTAGGTTGACCTCGGCGCTCAGTACGCCTGGCTGCTTGCGCAAGGCCTTCTCGACCCGCCCGACGCAGGAGGCGCAGGTCATGCCGCTGATCGCCAAGGTCAAATCTTGTGCCCGCAGACCGTAGCCGGCCTTCTCGATGGCCGTGCGCAGCGCGTCCAACCTGGCTGGGCCGGCGACGGTCGCGGCCTCGCTGGCCAGGTTGACGTCAGCCTTGCTGACGCCTGCAACCGCGCGCAGGGCTTTCTCGACACGGCCGACGCAGGATGCGCAGGTCATGCCGCTGATGGGCAGAGTGGTGATGGGAGGGGTGGTGATGGTGTTCATGAGGGCAGTCTGGAGCTTGCCATTATGGGAAGGTCAAGCTCCCAATCGGTGTTGACCTTGCCACGATGGCAGACTTTATGCTGCCAACATCCCTCATCCACAGGAGCACAAGCACCATGTACCAATTCCATCTGCCCGATATGACTTGCGGCCATTGCGTCGCCACAGTCACCGAAACCGTCAAGGCGCTGGATGCCGCAGCGACGCTGGACTTTGAACGCGAGGCCCGGCGTGTGCGCATCAGTAGCGAGCTGGGCCGCGAGGTGCTGGTCCGGGCGCTCAGCGAAGCGGGCTACACGCCGGCCACCGAAGCCGGCTAAGGCCCTGGACTTTGGCGGCCGGTCGCCGCCACAATCGGCCAGGACCATCAGGGAGCGGCTCATGGACAGCGCGACCGTCAACCCGCACTACCTCGACCATGTGATGGTTAGCGCTGGCCGCGGTGCTGTTGAGGCCAGCGAGGATATCGTCAGCGGCAGCGGCCAGAAGCTGCTGGCTAAGGGCGCGAAGCTGGACGAGGCGACGCGTGAGCGTCTACTTCAGCACAAGCTGGCGAAGCCGCTGGAGGACTGCCTGCTGGTTGAGGGAGGCTTGGCGTCGGATCGCTTTGGCCCTGTCGCTGCGGCCCTGCTGGACGACTACCCGCTGCTGCTCGCCTTGTGCGGTGGTGAGCCGGCGGTGCCGCTGGCGCTGACCCGGTTGCGCCTGAGTGCCCCGCTGCAATCGCTTCTGAGCGTTTATGCCGACTGCGGCGCAGATCGGCTGCGCCATGCGGTGGGCGTGGCCCTGATGGCGCGGGCGCTGGCGCGGCGTCTACTCGGTGGCGATATCGAGGCTCAGCGCCGGCTCGCGCTGGCCGGCCTGGTGCACGATGTGGGCGATCTCTATATCGACCCCATCTACCTGCGCAGCGACACGCCGCTGCAGGCTGAGCAGTGGAAGCACATCGTCACCCATCCGCTGGTCGGCCAGCGGGTGTTGCACCGCATGGACGGCGCGGGGCCGGCGCTGGCGGAGCTCGTGCTTAGCCACCACGAGCGGCTCGATGGTTTTGGTTACCCGCGCGGGTTGGCCGGCGAACAGTTCGGCATCGAGGCCCAGGTCTTGGCGGCGGCCGAGTGGCTGATGGGCTTGCTGGAGAGCGGGTCCAGCATAGTGGCCCATGCCAGCGTGGCGACGCGCCTGATCCCGGGCGAGTTCGGCCCGGCACTGCTGGAGACCTTGCGCGCCGCCGGCCGAGCCAGCGATGCCAGCGGTCATCTGGCCGATGAGCATCGCAGCCTTGAGGCGGCCTTGCCGCAGGCGCTGCGTGTGTCGGAGCTGCTGCAGCGCTTTCGCGAGATCCGGCCGCAGCTGCGCGAGCGGCTGAGCGAGGGCTCGTCCGAGCTACGCAGCATGCTGGCCCTGTGCGGGCAACGCATCGACCAGCTGCAGCAGTCCTTCAGCAGTGCGGGCCTGGACCTGCACGGGCCCGAGCATGTGCTGCGCCTGCTGGCGCGCAGCGATCCCGAGGTGCAGCAGGAGGTGCTGGCCCTGGTGCGCGAATTCGCCTGGCGCTTGCGCGAGCTGGAGCGTGCCTCGCTGATGCGGGCCGGTCTGATGGGCCCCGAGGATCTGACCTTGGTGCAGGCCTTGATCGAGGCGGTGCGCGGCGCGGCGCTGCAGCCCGCCGAAACCTGAAGCCCTGGCTCAAGACCTGCGCGAGCGCGCGCCGCCGGAGCCAAGCTGGCGCAGCTGCAGCGCGGGTTCGCCGGCATAGGCCACACCGCCCGAGGCATAAGGCCGCAGTAGCAGCTCTCTGCGCCACTGCTGCTGACCCGCCCATCCGGCGCCATGCCTCGCCCCGAACCCTGCAGGCAGGCCTGCCAATGCTGCGCGCGCAGGCGCTCGATATGCAGATCGCTGGGTCCCGCTACCTTGGTCTCGGCGCGTCCGCCGACCTCGAATGGAGCTTCATCGACGTTCCTCGCTTCATGATGGCGGCTACTGTGGTGCCATTGCGATGGAGCATCGATGAAGAGAGCGGCCCGCTCGATCAGGCCTTCTTTAGCAGCGCGGTGTCGATCGGCAGGCTGCGGATGCGCTTGCCGGTGGCCGCGAAGATCGCATTGGCCAGGGCCGGCGCGATCGGCGGCGTGCCGGGTTCGCCGATGCCGCCTGGCGCTTCCTGGCTGGGCAGAATATGCACTTCCACCTTCGGCATTTCGCTCAGGCGCAGCACCGGGTAGTCGTGGAAATTGCCCTGCTCGACCCGGCCGTCCTTGTGCGTGATCTTGCCGTACAGCGCGGCCGACAGGCCATAGACAATGCCGCCCTCGATCTGGCGCGCGATGGTCAGCGGATTGACGGTCTGGCCGCAATCGACGGCCGCGACCACGCGGTGCACCTTGGGCGTGCCATCTTCGGCCACCGAGATCTCGGCCACCTCGGCGACATAGCTGCCGAAGCTCTCGGCCACCGCGATGCCGCGAAAGCGCCCTTTGGCCAACGGCTTGCCCCAGCCGGCCTTGGCGGCCGCCGCTTCAAGCACGGCCTTGTGGCGTGGCTTCTTGGCCAGCAGGGCCAGGCGGAATTGCAGCGGGTCGGTCTTGGCCGCGGCGGCCATCTCGTCGACAAAGCTCTCGATGAAGAAGGCGTTTTGCGAATGGCCCACCGAGCGCCAGAACCAGACCTGCGGGCCGGGTTCGGCGCGGCCGTAGGCGATGCGCTGGTTCGGGATGTCATAGGGCTGGTCGGCCAGACCCTCGACCGCCATTGCGTCGACGCCGCTCTCCGGAATCTTCATGAAGCCCGAGGCCGCCATGATGGACGGGCTGCCGATGTCGGCGCGCAGTGCGGTGGCCTGGCCCTTATCGTCCAGCGCAGCCTCAAAACGCACCAGCGAGGCCGGGCGGTAGTAGCCAGCCGCCATATCGTCCTCGCGGGTGTAGATCAGCTTAACCGGCCGGCCGCTGGTCTTGGACAGTAGCACCGCGTCGATGGCGAAGTCGGGTGCGAAGCGGCGGCCGAAGCCCCCGCCCAGCAGCAGGGTGTTGACCTTGACCTTGGCCGGTGTGGCCTGGGCCACCTGGCCGAGGATGCCCTGCGCCGGGCCCTGGCTCTGCGTTCCGGCCCAGATCGTGACCTCGTCCCCCTTGACCCAGGCCAGGCAGTTCAGCGGCTCCATACAGGCATGGGCCAGATAAGGCACCTCGTAGCTCGCGCGCAGCGTTTTGTCGGAGGTGGCGATCGCATCCTTGAGATTGCCTTGGTCGACCGCCACCGCCTCGGCATTGTCGGCCGCGCTGGCCAGCATCGCGCTGACCTTGGCGCTGGACAGGTCGGCATGCGTGCCCAGTTCCCACTGAACCTCCAGTGCATCGCGCCCCTGCTTGGCAGCCCAGTAGCCATCGGCCAACACCGCGACGCCGCTGGGTATCGTGATGACTTGCTGCACACCCTTGATCCCGCGGGCCTTCGCCTCGCTGAAGCTCTTCGGATTGGCGCCAGCGATCGGCGCGCGCGCCATCACTGCGACCAGCATGCCCTCGACCTGGGCATCGATGCCGAACTTGGCGCTGCCGTTGACCTTGGCCGGCGTGTCCAGGCGGCGCGTCGGCTTGCCCAAGATCTTGAAATCCTTGCTGGCTTTCAGGGTCGGCTTGGCTGGCACCGACTGCTGTGCGGCGGCTTCCACCAACGCTCCGTAGGCCAGCCTCTTGCCGCCGGCGCCGATCACATGGCCGCCCTCGGTGCGCAGGCTGGCTGGCTCGACCTTCCACTGCGCAGCGGCGGCGGCCACCAGCATCTCGCGCGCGGCCGCACCGGCCTGACGCACCGGCAGCCAGTGGGCGCGCACTGTGGTGCTGCCGCCGGTGGCCTGCATGCCGAACATCGGGTTGTTGTAGGCCTGGTCGACCGGGGCCTGCTCGACGCCGACTTGCTTCCAGTCGGCGTCCAGTTCCTCGGCCACCATCATGGGTATCGCGGTCAACACGCCCTGGCCCATCTCGGCCGAGCCACAGATCACGGTGATCTTATTGTCGGGGGTGATGCGCAGCCAGGCATTGGGCGCAAAGGTATTGGAGGCCTGGGCGCGGGCGCCCTGCAGCGGCAACGCAAAACCCAGGCTCAGAACGGCACTTGACTGGAGGAATTGGCGGCGGTTGGTGCTCGTCATGATCAGCCTCCCTTAGCCAGCGAGCCGGCGGCGTCATGTATGGCCGCGCGGATCTGGTTGTAGGTGCCGCAGCGGCAGAGGTTGCCGCTCATCGCGCTGTCGATGTCGGCATCGCTGGGCTTTTTCTTGGCGGCCAGCAGCGCGCAGGCGCTCATGATCTGGCCGCTCTGGCAGTAGCCGCATTGCGGCACATCGATTTTGACCCAGGCGGCCTGCACGGCTTTGCCGGTCTTGCTGGCTGAGATGCCTTCGATGGTGGTGACCTTCTTGCCGGCGGCGGCCGAGACCGGGGTCGAGCAGGAGCGGATCGGCTGGCCGTCCAGGTGCACGGTGCAGGCGCCGCACAGCGCCATGCCGCAGCCGAACTTGGTGCCGGTCAGCTGCAGGTCTTCGCGCAGCGCCCACAGCAGGGGCTCATTGGGGTCGGCGTCGAGCGAAACGGGCTTGCCGTTGACGGTGAACTTGATCATCGGGTGTTCCTCTTGCGGGGAATGAAGGGCTGGAGGTGGCGGCGAGCCTACACCGTTTGCGCCGCGCTTGCACGCTCGCGCCTCAGCCCGGACCCAGCGCTGTCAGCACCGGCGTCAGCGCTGCTTCAACGCGTGCCTGGGCGGCATCCATCAGGGCTGCCTCGTCGCCAGGCAAGACCTGACCCAAGGCCCGGGCGGCGCGGGCCAGTTCGTCGGCATCCAGCGCCTGGGCCAGCTCGGCCAGATCGGCCACCAGATGCTGGCACTGCTGCAGATTACTGCCGGCCCGGGCCAGAGCCCAGCTGCTGCGCCACGCGCCGAGGAAGACCCGCGCATGGCTCAGGCGCCGCTCGTCCAGTGACCCGAGCCACTGTGCTTCGACCATCCCCGCCAGGCGCGCCCCGGGAGGCGGCTGCTCGGCCGGCCGGCCATGGCGCGCCAGGGCTTGCAGCAGCTCTGCCTGGCTGATCGGCTTGGTCAGATGGTCGTCGCAGCCGGCTTCTAGACTGCGCAGCGCGTCGCTGCCGAATGCATGAGCCGTCAGCGCGATCACCGGCGTGCGCGGCCAGCCATGCTCGGCCTCCAGTCGGCGCAGCTCGCGGGTCGCGCTGTGGCCGTCCATGCCGGGCATCTGCACATCCATCAGTACCAGATCGAAGGCCTGCTCGCGCAGGCGCTGCAGGCCCAGCGCACCGTTCTCGGCCAGCGTGATGTGGTGGCCATGGGGCTGCAACATGGCCTCGATCACCATCACATTGACCTCGTTGTCCTCGCACAGCAGGATGTGCTGGGGCGGGACCTCCGTCAGTGGCGAGGTGGTGGTTGACGCCGCGCTGGGCTCGGGCGGCTCGACGGCCGGCAGCGGCAGCGCGATGAAGAAGGCCGAGCCCTGGCCAGGCTCGCTGTCGAGCCAGATGCGCCCGCCCATCATCTGCACCAGGCTGCGGCTGATCGACAGCCCCAGGCCGGTGCCACCGAAAAAGCGCGTGACGCTGCCATCGGCCTGCGAGAAGGGCTGGAAGATCAGCTCGTGCTTGCTCGGCGCGATGCCGATGCCGGTGTCGCGCACCTCGATCACCAGCAGCCCGTCAGGCTCGCGACGCGCGCTGACTGTGATGCCGCCCTCGCGGGTGAACTTGATCGCATTGCCGATCAGGTTCAGCAGAATCTGGGCAAGCCGTTTGGAATCGCCCTGAACCCAGCCCTCGGCGCTGGCATCGAAGTCCAGCGCCAGCGTCAGGCCCTGAGCAGCCGCACGGTGCTGCACCATGGCCAGCGTCTGCCCGACCAGCTCGCGAAGGCTGAAGCGACCGGACTCCAGGCTAAGGCGGCCGGCCTCGATCTTGGAGATGTCCAGCAGGTCGTTGATCAGCTCGAACAATGCTTGTCCTGAGGAGCGGAACACATCGACATAGCGGCGCTGCTCGGGGTTGAGTTCGGTCTTGGCCAGCAGCTCGGCCATTCCCAGCACCGCATTCATCGGTGTGCGGATCTCGTGGCTGACATTGGCCAAGAACTGGCTCTTGGCCTGGTTGGCCGCCTCGGCGACCTGGCGCTCGTACTGCAGCCTGCGGTTCTGCTCCTGCTCCCAGCGCAGCTGGGCCAGGCCAGTCAGCACGATGCCCAGACCGAGTACGGTCAGCGGTCCCAGCAAGGGGGTCAGGACTTGCCGCTCTAGCGACAAGGCCGCCGCACCTGCCAGCAACAGCAGCGCGCCGGCCGCAGCCAGCGCATGGCGGCTCAGCAGCGGCCGGCCGCTGCCGGCGGTCCACAGCGCCGGCAGCGTAGCCATCAGCCACAGCAGGCCTTGCCAAGGCACCGGCGCGGGACGCAGCCAGGTTTCTGGACGCGCCATCGCGGCATAGCTGGCGGCCTGCAGCTGGGTGCCCGAGAGCTGGCCCTGCGGCGTGAGCACCGCGTCAGCGAAGAAGGCGCTGCTACCGATGAAGACGCTGCGCCCCTGTAGGCGCTGGCGCAGCACGGCGTCGTCGCGAGCGCCCAGCGCCGCCTCCATTAGCTCGTTCCAACCGAGCCGGGGCAGGGTGTCGGGCTGCGCCGGCAGGCGCAGGCGCAGTCGGCCCTGCTCGTCCAGTGTCCAGCTCAGCGCCCCGACGCTCAGGCGCCGCTGCGCCGCGTCCAGCTCCCAGCGCTCGCTGCCCTGCTGGCGCAGATGGGCGGCCAGCGGCAGCGAGGGCAGCAACCGGCCCTCGGCCGTGTGCAGCAGCGGCAGGCGGCGCAAGCGACCGTCGGCGTCCAGCGGCGCCGTTATCACGCCGACATGTCGCGGCTGCAGGCTGTCGCTCGGCAAGGTCAGGGCCGGCCAGGCGATGGCCGGCGTGGACGGCTCTAGTGGCACCGACAGGCGCGCCAGCAGCGAGCTCTCCGATCGGTCGATCTCTACAGCCTGCTGCAGCCCGGCGGCCGCCAGCACGGTGTCGGATCGCTCGCTCAGCGCGCGCGCAAACTCGGGATCGCCTGGCCGGCTGCCGCCGAAGACGATGTCGAACACGATGATCTTGGCGCCGGCCTCGCGCAGCCAGTCCAGCGCCAGAGCATAGACCTCGCGCGAGTAGGGCCAGCCACCCAGGCGCGGCTGCAGCGCCCGCAGCGAGGCGTCGTCGATATCGACCAGCAGCACCTGCTCGTCAATCGGTTCGGGCGCGCTCAGGCGCAGTTGCAGATCGTCTAGCGGATCGGCCAGCTGGCGATAGCCGGTGCCCAGGCAAAGCAGGGCCGCCAGCGGCAGGCCCAGCAGCGGCCAGGCGGCCAGGCCCGGTCGGAGCAGGCGTGTGCGCTGGCCGGTCATGGTCAGGCTGCCCTCGATGCCCGGTGGCTCAAAGCGCCAGCATCAGCAGACCCAGCGGCAGCAGCCAGAACCAGTGCGAGCGCGGAACCTCGAACTGCTGGGCGCTGCCGTAGGGGCCGGCGGTTCCATCGGCCGTTAGCGCGCGCACCCGCAGGTAATAGGTTCCCGGCCCGGGGCGCGGCAGCGCGGCCTGGGCCGCGTCGACCACGAGCTCCTGCACCTCCTGCTTGAATTCGGGGTCGCGTGCCCATTGCAACTGGTAGCGCTGCCCGGGCTCGCCGGCCTGCCAGCGGAAGAGTAACTGCTGCTCCGCGAGCTCTGGCGGCGCGACTGCCGGGCTGGGCGGCAGCGGGCGCAGCATGAAGCTCTGCACCGGCCCGAAGGGCCCGGCATCGTCCGGCGCGGCGATGCTGGCCAGCCGCCAGTGATACCGGCCTGGCGGCAGGGTCAGGTCTTGCTCGGTGCCGGCGACATCGCTGCGGTCATGTAAGGGCTTGGCGAAGTCGGCGCTTTCCGCGACCTGCAGACGATAGCGCTGAGCGGCCAGCGCGCGCGTCCAGCTCAACGTTAGCTTGTCGCCGTAGACCACTGCCTCGGCAGCAGGGGCGCGGCTGAACGGCGGCTCGGGACGGGCCTTCAGGGTGAACAAGGCATCGGCGGCCTTGCCCTCAAGGCCTAGCGCGTCGATCGCACGCACGCGCAGCGTGTACCGCCCGTCTGGCAGATCGGCCCAACGGGCTCGCGGCGTCGGGAAGACGCCGTCGAGCAGCAGCCGGTCGAAGTCGCCCTCGGCATAGATTTGGGCGCGGTAAGCGCTGGCGCCGTCCAGCGGCTGCCAGGCCAGTGTGGGCGGCAGGCTGCTCAGCGTGATCGGCGCTCCCTGCAGCACCGGCGCGGCCAGTAGGGCTCGAACGGTTGTCGGCTGGCCGGGCTGGGCGAGCGCACCCTGGCCGGCCTTCAGGGTCTGCCGGTCGGCGGCTACCGCGCCGCTGAGCACCTGAACGCGGGTCTGGCCGGCAGTGCCTAGCTGCACGCGGAACTCAGTGCCGCGCACGCCCAGGTTAACGCTTGGCGTGCGTATCTCGTAGCGGGGCGGCTTTGCGGCGTCGGGCTGGACGCGGCTGTCTGCGCCGCCCTGATCGAGGCGCAACTGCATGGCCGGCAGCGCGCTGCGCCCATAGACCAACAACTGCTCCAGCGTCAGGCGGCTGTCCGGTGCAATCAGCAGGCGCGAACCATCGACAAAGCGCAGACTGATCGAAGATTGGGCGCCGGTGCGCAGCTGGTCTCCGGCACGCAGCTCGGTGCCTACGCTCAGTGCGGCGGCCGGGTCGGGCGGGCGCAGCAGGCTGGCGTCGCCCTGGGTGAACAGCACACGGGCAACGCTGGCCTCGCGCTGCAGCCAGGCGATCGGCAGGCGCAGCGTGCCGCCGGGCGGCAGCTTTAGCGGATCGTTTACCTGGTTGAGGCGCTGGAGATCGCGCCAGCTGTGCTTGCCGTCGAGATAGGCCTCGGTCAGGCCGATCAAGGTGTCGCCCGGCTGGATGCGGTAGTTCCAGTGGGCCTGGGCCGTCTGTGCCTGCAGCGGCAAGGCCGCTGCGGCCAGCACGGCCGCCGCCGGCCATAGCCATGTGTCGCTTCGCGATGTCATCTGGCGCCCCCCGAGCGCGCGGACGGCGCTCTTGTCGGCTCATATTATCGGAAGGCGTGAGGGGACTACTCGCTGATCGGCCAGACGCGTTCGCACTGACGGCAGCGCACCTGCAGCCCGTGGCTGTCGGCGCCCACCAGTACGAAGCGCGCATAGCTGCCGCAGCCGGGGCACTCGGCCTGATGGGCGATGTGCTCGGCATGAGCCAGCAGGTAAAGGTAGCGGCGCAGCGCCCAGACACCGGCCAAGCCGCACAGCGCGATGCTGGCCACGTCCATCAGCTTGTCGGCCAGGCTGTGAAAAGTGAAGAAACCCTCGAAGGCCGCCATCAAGCCGATCGCGCTCAAAAAAGCGAGCACCAGATGGGCATGGCCGCTCAGCAGTTCGCGCTCGTACCAGCGCTTGAACCCGTGCTTGCGTATGCCTTCGGACAGCTTCATCTGCTACCTCGTCCGCGCCGCATCGGCGCCGGCGCCGATCTTGGCATAAGCCGGACTCAGCCGCGTGCCAGGGCGTCTTGCAAATCCTGCCGCAGCCGTCGCAGTTGCTGTAGCTCCTGCTCCGGTGCCTGCAGCGCCGGCCACAGCAGGGCCACCAGATCGCGGGCACTGGCCTCAATGTCGATGGGTCGCTGCACTGTGATGGCTTCCCAGAGGATGTGCTCCATCGGTCCGAAGACCAGCGAGCGCAGCATGCGCAAGGGGACGTCGCGACGCACTTCGCCGCTGGCCTGGCCGCGGGCCAGTAGGTCCATCAGCGGCGCGGTGTAGCGGCGCTGCAGCGCGGTGAAGGCCTCGCCCAGTTCCTGGCCGGCGACGCTCTTGGTGCGGCCTTCCGACAGCACCAGTGCGCACAACCCTGTGCCCTGGATCAGAAACAGGCGCAGATGGGTATGTACGACGAACTCCAGCTGCTGGCGCACTGGCTGGTCACGCGGCAGACCAGTCTCAATCGCGCCGATGATCTCGTCGTACCAGTCGCCGATGACCCGCATGCACAGATCGCGCTTGCTGCGGAAGTAGGTGAAGACGGTGGCTTCGGATATGCCCAGGCGCTGGGCGATCTCGGTGGTGGTCGTGCGCTCATAGCCCGCTTCGGCGAACACCGCGCGGCCGACTCTCAGGATGTCGCGCACGCGCTGCTCGGCCTTGGCGCTTGCGGGCGCGCGGCGTTGGGTGGGCAGGGTGACGGTGTTCATCGTGGCGCAATTGTGCTCAATTCTTGAGTAAAGCTCAAGCCTGCTTGCATGCTTGCCCGCTCTGAACTATTCTCACGTCCTCGCAGCTTCGGAGAGGTTGCAAAAACATGAATTGAGCCTGACTCAGAATTTGTGCTGAGGCGGGCCGCTCTGGAGACAAGATGGCCGTCCTCACCACCAAGCTCAACGCCCGTTCGGCGGATTTCAAGGCCAATGCCGAGGCGATGCGCGGCCTCATCGCCGATCTCAGTTCGCGACTGGAGCAGATCGCCCAGGGCGGCGGTGAGGCGGCCCGCGCCAAGCACACCGCTCGAGGCAAATTGTTGCCGCGCCAGCGGGTCGAGATGCTGCTGGATCCGGGCACGCCCTTTCTGGAGATCGCGCCGCTGGCAGGTCTGAATATGTACGATAACGCCGCGCCAGGCGGCGGCATGATCGCCGGCATCGGCCGCGTCTCGGGCGTCGAATGCTTGATCGTCTGCAATGACGCCACCGTCAAGGGTGGGACCTACTACCCGATCACAGTCAAGAAACATCTGCGTGCGCAGGAGATCGCGCAGCAGAACCGCCTGCCCTGCATCTATCTGGTGGACAGCGGCGGTGCCAATCTGCCGAATCAGGACGAGGTGTTTCCGGACCGCGATCATTTCGGGCGAATCTTTTTCAATCAAGCCAATTTGAGCGCCCAGGGCGTGCCGCAGATCGCTGTTGTGATGGGATCTTGCACGGCCGGCGGCGCCTATGTGCCGGCGATGAGCGACGAGACCATCATCGTCAAGAACCAGGGCACGATTTTCCTGGGCGGCCCGCCGCTGGTGAAGGCTGCCACCGGCGAGGTCGTCTCCGCCGAAGACCTGGGCGGCGGCGATGTCCACACGCGGCTGTCCGGCGTGGCCGACCATCTGGCCAATGATGACACCCATGCGCTGGCGCTGGCGCGCCAGTCGGTGGCGGCGCTGAACTGGCGCAAGGAGGGCCAGCTCTTGACTCAGGCGCCGCGCGCGCCGCTGTTCGACGCGGCGGAGCTGCATGGCGTGATCCCGACCGATACGCGCAAGCCCTTCGATGTGCGCGAGGTGATCGCCCGCGTGGTCGACGGCTCGGAGTTCGATGAGTTCAAGGCCCGTTATGGCGCCACCCTGGTCTGCGGCTTCGCCCATATAGAGGGCATGCCAGTGGGCATCGTCGCCAACAACGGCATCTTGTTTGCCGAGAGCGCCAACAAGGGCGCGCACTTCATCGAGCTGTGCTGTCAGCGCAAGATCCCGCTGGTCTTCCTGCAGAACATCACCGGCTTTATGGTGGGCCGCAAGTACGAGAACGAGGGCATTGCCCGTGCCGGCGCAAAGATGGTGACGGCGGTGGCCTGCGCCGCGGTGCCCAAGTTCACCATCATCATCGGCGGCTCGTTCGGCGCCGGAAATTACGGCATGTGTGGCCGCGCCTACAGCCCGCGCTTCCTGTGGATGTGGCCCAACGCCCGCATCTCGGTGATGGGTGGCGACCAGGCCGCCAGCGTGCTGGCCACGGTCAAGCGCGACGGCATCGAGGGCAAGGGGGGAACTTGGTCTTCCGAGGAGGAAGAGGCCTTCAAGGCGCCGATCCGCCAGCAGTACGAGGACCAGGGGCATCCCTATTACGCCTCGGCGCGGCTGTGGGACGACGGCGTGATCGACCCTGCCGACACGCGTCGGGTGCTGGCCCTGGGTCTGTCGGCGGCGCTGAATGCGCCGATGGCCGAGACGAAGTTTGGCGTGTTCCGGATGTAAAGCGTATGACGTGTGTGAAATCTACTCAGGGTACATATCATGCGCACCAATATCGAACTTGATGACGACTTGATGGCCAAGGCTTTACACGCCGGCCCCTTCAAGACCAAGAAGCAGGCGGTCGAGGCGGGCTTGCGTTTGTTGGCGCGCCAGTCGGCCTACCGTGAGACTCTCAAGTGGCGCGGCAAGCTCCAGTGGGAAGGTGACGATAGCGTGGACTGGACGAGCGCGCCCACTGCCGAGTCCACTCGGGCGCTGATAGCGCGCGAGCCGCAGCCGGGGAAAGAGAACCGTGCTGGTCGTTGATTCCAGCGTTTGGATAGATTTTTTCGCCGGAGCCGAGCATCCGGCCGTCAATCAGCTGGCCCAGCTGCGCGACCATCGTGAGGTGCGCATCGTCGTGCCCGATCTGGTGCTGTTCGAGGTCTTGCGCGGTTTACGGCATGAGCGCGATCTGCGCCAGACCAGCCTGCTGATGCGGGGGCTCAGCATCGAGATCTGCGGCGGCGAGGACACGGCGCTGGCCGCCGCTCAGCACTACCGCGATCGTCGCGCCGCCGGCTACACCGTGCGCAGCGGCATCGATGTGCTGGTGGCGGCCATCAGCATCGAGAACTACTACGCGCTGCCGCACAAGGCCCGCGACTTCGACGCGTTGGAAGCCCGGTGCGGGCTCAAGGTATGGACCCATTGAACACGACGACGGATATCACGATCCGGCCGCTGGCCGCCGGCGACTCGATCGAGCGCCTGACCGCCTTGCTGCACAAGGCCTATGCCGCGCTGGGCGCGCAGGGCTGGAACTTCACCGCGGTGGACCAGAGCGTCGAGCTGACCGCCAAGCGGGTGGCCGGCGGCGGCTGCCTGGTGGCCGAGGCTGGCGGGCAGTTGGTGGGCACGGTCAATATGCGCGGACCCTATCGCCCCGAGCGGGATGCCTGGAGTCTGGCTACACCTTGGTATCTGCGCGAGGACACGGCCATCTTGTCGCAGTTCGCGGTCGACCCGGACTTGCAAGGCCGAGGTCTGGGCGAGCGCCTGATGGATGCCGCCGAGGCCTGGGCCGTCGAACGCGGCTTTGCCCATGTCGCGCTGGACACCGCCAAGCCGGCCCAGCATCTGCAGCGCCGCTATGCCAAGCGGGGCTATGCCCAGGTCGGCGAGGTGCAATGGGATGGCAAGACCTACGCCAGCGTGCTGATGGTTAAGACACTCGGAGAGCCATGATGACGAATACCCTGCATATCCGCCGCGAAGGCCATGTGGCGCGCGTGACCTTGAATCGCCCCGAGGTGCGCAATGCCTTCAACGAGCTCCTGATCGCCGAGCTGACGGCGGCCTTTGCGGCGCTGGGGCAGGACACGACGCTGCGCGCCATCGTGCTGGCCGCCGAGGGCAAGGCCTTCTGTGCTGGCGCCGACCTGAACTGGATGAAGTCCATGGCCGGCTTCAGCTGGGACGAAAACCATGCCGACGCCCGCCTGCTGGCCGAGATGCTGTGGACCATCTACAGCAGCCCGGTGCCGGTCATCGCGCGCGTGCAGGGCGATGTCTATGCCGGCGGCGTCGGTCTGGTGTCGGTGTGCGACATCGTCGTCGCTGCCGACACGGCGGGCTTCTGCCTGTCCGAGGCCAAGCTCGGCCTGCTGCCGGCCACCATTGGCCCCTATGTCGTGCGGGCCTTGGGCGAGCAGGCCTCGCGGCGCTACTTCGTAACGGCAGAACGTTTCTCTGCCACCGAGGCGCAACGCCTGGGCCTGGTCCATGAGCTGGCGACGGCCGACACGCTGGACGAGAAGGTCGATGCATTGTCGGTGGCCTTGATAGCCAACGGCCCGGCCGCCGTGCGCGCCTGCAAGAAGCTGGTGCAGGACCTGGCCCATGAGCCGATCACGCCCGCGCTGCGCGACGACACCGCACGCCGCATCGCCGACATTCGCGCCAGCGCCGAGGGGCGCGAGGGCGTGCAGAGCTTTCTGAACAAGAGCAAGCCTTCGTGGCTGAACTGACTCCGATGTCTTTGGCTGTACAAGAAGACTGGCAGCGCCGCAGCCTGGGCAGTATCTGGCATCCCTGCACGCAGATGGCGCGGGCCGCCAAGTTGCCGCCGCTGCCGATCGCGCGCGGGGAGGGTGCCTGGCTGTTTGATCATCAGGGCCAGCGCTATTTCGATGCCTGCTCCTCCTGGTGGGTCAATCTCTTCGGCCACTCCGATGCAGGGCTGAACGCGGCGATCAAGGCGCAGCTCGACACCTTGCCCCATGTGATGCTGGCCGGCTGCACCCATGAGCCGGCTGTGCGTCTGGCCGAGCGACTGAGCGCGCGCACCGGCGGGGCGCTGGGCCATGTGTGCTTCGGCAGCGACGGAGCGTCAGCTGTCGAGATCGCGCTGAAGCAGAGTTTTCACAGCTGGCGCAACCGGGGGCGTGGCGATAAGCGCGAGTTCGTCTGCCTGAAGAACGGCTATCACGGCGAAACGATTGGCGCGCTGGCTGTCACCGATGTGGCGATCTTTCGCGATGCCTATGACCCGCTCTTGATGCGCGCCCACATCGTCGAGTCGCCCGACAGTCGCCTGAACAACGAGGCTCCGGCGCTGGCGGCGATGCGAGCCCTGCTCGAAGCGCGCCACGCCCACATCGCCGCTGTCATCGTCGAGCCGCTGATCCAGGGCGCCGCCGGCATGGTGATGCACGAGCCTGGCTACTTGCGCTGCCTGCGCGCGCTGTGCAGCGAATTCGAGGTCCACCTGATTGCCGACGAGATCGCGGTCGGTTGCGGCCGCACGGGCACCTTCTTCGCCTGGGAGCAAGTCCAAGCGTCCTGGCCCGACTTCCTGCTGATGTCCAAAGGCATCACCGGCGGCACGCTGGCGCTGTCCCTGGTGCTGACAACGGACGAGGTCTACCAGGCTTTCTGGAGCGAGGACGTCTCGCGCGGCTTTCTGCACTCGCATTCCTACACCGGCAATGCGCTAGCCTGCGCGGCGGCCAATGCGGTGTTGGACCGCTTCGATGCCGGCCAGCTGGCGCGCAACCGCGAGCAGGCGGCCCTGCTGGCCGAGGCTTTTGAGCCGCTGGCCGACGATGCCCGAATCGCAGGCCTGCGCCAGCGCGGCATGGTGCTGGCCTTCGATGTGATCGATGCCGGCGCCGGATTCGC
Organism: Paucibacter sp. PLA-PC-4; assembly: GCF_026241155.1. Classification (GTDB taxonomy): domain Bacteria; phylum Pseudomonadota; class Gammaproteobacteria; order Burkholderiales; family Burkholderiaceae_C; genus Roseateles_E. Next base: position 372,257 of record NZ_JAPFGP010000003.1, on the reverse strand, counting down.
CGAGCGCTTCCATCTGGCAGCGCGAACCCATGAGCTATTGATACGTCCGATAGGCCACACCGTCTACCTGATGCCGCCCTATCTGATCGATGCTCCCACCGCACAGTTTCTCTTCGAGGCGGTGCGGGCTACGCTGAATGAGGTGCTCAGCCATGCTAATTGATCACCTGCAGGCCAAGCTCGACACGATCGCCGCGCAAGACCTGACCCGCTTCCTGCGCGTCGCGCAAAGCCCCACTGCGGCCAAACAGCTGGTGCGCGGCGCCGATGGCGTCACGCGCGAGCTGCTGATGTTCTGCAGCAACGACTATCTGGGCCTGGCGGCCGAGCCCCGGCTAGGAGCGGCGCTGGCCGAGGGCGCGCAGGTCTATGGCGGCGGCTCCGGCGCCTCGCACTTGATCAGTGGCCACTCGATCGCGCACGAGCAGCTGGAGCAGCGCCTGGCCGCGTGGTTCGCGCCGCATATCCCACAGGCCCGGGTGCTGGGTTTCAGCACGGGCTATATGGCCAATCTGGCGGTGATCACCGCGCTGGGTGATAGCGAGGCCGAGATCTTCTCGGATGCGCTGAACCACGCCTCCTTGATCGATGGCTGCCGCCTCGCCAAGGCTCAGGCCCGGCGCTATGCCCACGCCGATCTGGCCGAGCTGCGCGCGCAGCTGCAGGCCAGCACGGCCCGGCTCAAGCTGATCGTCAGCGACGCGGTGTTCAGCATGGACGGCGACATCGCGCCGCTGCCCGATCTACTGGGCCTTGCAGAGGAGTTCGACGCCTGGCTGATCGTCGATGATGCCCATGGCTTCGGCGTGCTGGGCGAGCGGGGGCGCGGCGCGCTGGAGCATTTCCAGCTGCGCAGCGAACGGCTGATCGTGGTTGGCACCTTAGGTAAGGCGGCCGGGCTGGCCGGCGCCTTTGTCGCGGCGCACGACACCGTGATCCAGTACCTGTTGCAGGCCGCACGAACCTATATCTTCACGACCGCCTCTCCGCCGGCTGTTGCCCATGCGTTGCAGACCAGCCTGGATCTAATCGAGGGCGAGGCCGGCGCGCAGCGCCGCGCGTCGCTGATCGATCTGCAGGCGCGGCTGCGCAACGGCGTGGCCCGACTACTGTCGAGCCATCCGCAGCTAGGTTGGCGTCTGGCCGCCTCCGAAACCCCGGTGCAGCCGCTGATCGTCGGCGGCAATGCCGAGGTGATGCGCCTCGCCGCCTTGCTGGAGGATCAAGGCCTGCGCGTACCGGGCATCCGCCCGCCGACCGTGCCCAAAGGCGAGGCGCGGCTGCGCATTACGCTGTGCGCCACGCACACGGTGGCCGATGTCGACCGGCTGCTGGCCACGCTGGAGACTGCGATCCAATGAAGGGCTTCTTCATCACCGGCACGGACACCGAGATCGGCAAGACCGCGATCACGGCCGGGCTGACCCATGCCTGGCAGCAGGCTGGCCAGCGCGTGGCGCCGATCAAGTCGCTCGCCGCCGGCCAGAGCCAGAACAGCGAGGGGTGCTGGGTCAACGAGGATGTCAGTCAGCTGCATGCTGCCCAGGCCCTGGGCCTGGGTCTTGATGAGGTGGGCCCGTTGCAGCTGCGCACCGCCTGTGCCCCGCATATCGCCGCGCGGCTGGAGGGTCACAGCATCGAGCGGGGCGCCTTGCTGGCTGCGATCCGCAGCACCGCCACCAAGGCCGATCTGGTTCTGGTGGAGGGCGTCGGCGGCTTTCGCGTGCCGCTCACCGACTCCTGGGACACCGCCGACCTCGCGGTGGATCTGGCCCTACCCGTGGTCCTGGTCGTCGGCCTGCGGCTGGGCTGCATCAATCATGCCTTGCTAACGGCCGAAGCCATACGCGCTCGCGGTCTCGCTTTGGCCGCTTGGGTGGCCAACACGGTGGACCCGGCCATGCCCCATGTGGCCGACAATCTCGCGGCGCTGGCGGCCGGCCTGCAAGTGCCTTGTTGGGGTCATGTTCCCCGGCTTCCCGATCCGACTCCCGCGGCCGTGGCCGCGCACCTCAAAGACGTCCCCCTATGAACCAGATCCAAACCCTGACGCCGACCACCGACGCCGACCGCCGTAACGCCAAGCCCTGGACCGTCAACGAGGTCGCCGCACTGTTCGAGCTGCCCTTCAACGATCTGCTGTTCCGCGCTCAGACCGTGCACCGCGAGCACTTCGATGCCAATGCGGTGCAGCTGTCCACGCTTTTGTCGATCAAAACCGGCGGTTGCGAGGAGGACTGCAAGTACTGCCCGCAGTCGGCTCATTTCGACACTGGGCTCAAGGCCGAGAAGCTGCTGCCGCTAGACGAGGTGCTGGAGGCGGCCCGCGCCGCCAAGGCCAATGGCGCGACGCGCTTTTGCATGGGCGCGGCCTGGCGCGCGCCCAAGGAGCGCCATCTGGAGCAGATCGGTGACATGGTGCGCGAGGTCAAGGCCATGGGCCTGGAGACCTGCCTGACCGCCGGCATGTTGGCCGACGGCCAGGCCGAGCAACTACGCGAGGCTGGCCTGGACTACTACAACCACAACCTCGACACCGCTCCCGAGTTCTACGGCCAGATCATCACGACCCGGACCTACCAGGACCGGCTCGACACGCTGGACCGCGTGCGCGGTGTGGGCCTGAAGGTCTGCAGCGGCGGCATCGTCGGCATGGGTGAGACCCGCCGCCAGCGCGCCGGCCTGATCGTGCAACTGGCAAATCTGGCCCCGTACCCGGAGTCGGTGCCGATCAACAACCTGGTGCAGGTGGAGGGCACGCCGCTGGCCGGCACCGCCGCGCTAGACCCCTTTGAGTTCGTCCGCACGATCGCGGTGGCGCGCATCACGATGCCGCGCGCGATGGTGCGCCTGTCGGCCGGCCGCGAGGAGATGCCGGAGTCGCTGCAGGCGATGTGCTTCCTGGCTGGCGCCAACTCGATGTTCTATGGCGACAAGCTGCTGACAACGAGCAATCCCCAGGCGGAGAGGGATCGCGCGCTGCTGGACCGCCTGGGCATGCGCTGCGCGACTGAGGCCGGCCTGGCGGCCGAGGCCGCAGAACCTGCGGCCTGCGGCCATTGCCACTGAACCCCATCAAACCAAGACTTCCCGGAGACCTGCCATGTTCAAGAAAATCCTGATCGCGAATCGCGGCGAAATCGCCTGCCGTGTCGCGGCCACCGCCCGTCGCCTGGGCGTCAAGACCGTGGCGGTGTACTCCGAAGCCGATGCCCGTGCCAAGCATGTGCAGGCCTGTGACGAGGCCGTCTTGATTGGCGGCCCGGCGCCGCGCGACTCCTATCTGCAATGGCAGCGCATCCTCGATGCCGCCAAGGCTACCGGGGCCGAGGCAGTCCATCCGGGCTATGGCTTTCTGAGCGAGAACGAGGAGTTCGCCACCGCCTGCAAGAGCGCCGGCCTGGTCTTCATCGGCCCGCCGGCCTCGGCCATCCAGGCCATGGGCCTGAAGGCGGAGTCCAAGCGTCTGATGGAAGCGGCCGGCGTGCCCCTCGTGCCCGGCTATCACGGCGCTGATCAGGACCCGGCGCTGCTCAAGCGCGAGGCCGAGCGCATCGGTTTTCCGGTGCTGATCAAGGCCAGCGCCGGCGGTGGCGGCAAAGGTATGAGAGCGGTGCTGAAGGCCGAAGAGTTCGATGCGGCGCTGGCTTCGTGCAAGCGTGAGGCGATCAGCAGCTTCGGCGACGATGCGGTATTGATCGAGCGCTATGTGCAAAAGCCTCGCCATATCGAGATCCAGGTTTTCGGCGACACGCAGGGAGACTGTGTCTATCTGTTTGAGCGCGACTGCTCGGTGCAGCGCCGCCACCAGAAGGTGCTGGAAGAGGCGCCCGCGCCCGGCATGACCGCCGAGCGCCGCGCCGAGATGGGCAATGCCGCCGTGGCGGCGGCCAAGGCGGTCGGCTATGTCGGCGCCGGCACGGTGGAGTTCATCTGCGAACAGGACGGCCGCTTCTACTTCATGGAGATGAACACGCGGCTGCAAGTCGAACATCCGGTGACAGAGGCCATCACTGGCCAGGACCTGGTGGAGTGGCAGCTGCGCGTGGCCTCGGGCGAGCCGCTGCCGTTGAAGCAGGATCAGCTGCGCATGTACGGCCACGCAATCGAGGCCCGAATCTGCGCCGAGAACCCCGAGGCCGGCTTCTTGCCGGCCACCGGCCGCTTGAGCGTGGCGCGTTGGCCGGCCCACGTGAGCTTCGAGCGCGGCGCCGTGCGGATTGATTCGGGTGTCGGCGAAGGCGATGCCATCAGCCCTTTCTACGACTCGATGGTGGCCAAGCTGATCGTTTGGGGCGAAGATCGTGCCCAGGCCTTGGCGCGCCTCGATGCGGCGCTGCGCGACACGCACATCGTCGGACTGCAGACCAATGTGGCATTTCTGCGGCGCTGCGCCGCCACGGACTCGTTCACCAACGCGGACTTGGATACCGGCCTGATCGAGCGAGAGCGCGTCGCGCTGTTCGAGCAAGCGGGCCTGCCGCTGACCATCGCTGCGGCGGCCGTCGTCGCACACACCTTGGCCCATGAGGCTAGCCTGCAGACCAGCGACCCCTGGAGTCGGCGCGACGGCTGGCGCATGTATGGCGCTTCGGCGCGTCGCTTCGATCTGGAGACGGGCGGTGCGCATCACGAAGTGCTGCTGTCGCGCCATCACCATGGCGGCATGCAGCTGACCGTCGAGGGCCAGGCGCAGGCTTTTGCCGTCAACTCCTCCAGCCTGGAAAGCCACGAACTGCTGCTCGGTGAAGGTTTGGCCCAGCAGCGCGTGATGGTCAAGACCTATGCCTTGGGCGAGCAGGTGGCGGTGTTCGCGCCGCTAGGCTCTGCCCTGCTGACCGAGATCGACCCGATTGCCCATGCCGGCGAAGGGGCCGCTGAGGCTGGCCGGCTGACGGCGCCGATGCCCGGCAAGATGGTGTCCTTCCTGGCCCAGCCCGGCGACACCGTCACCAAAGGCCAGGCGCTGGCGGTGATGGAGGCGATGAAGATGGAACACACAATCAATGCGCCGCGTGACGGCGTGGTGGCCGAGCTGCTATTCGCGGTCGGCGATCAGGTTGGCGATGGTGCCGAACTTCTCAGAATGGAGTAATCACCATGAGCTTGCCCAATCGAGTCACCCTCGTCGATGTCGGCCCGCGGGACGGCCTGCAGAACGAAAAGCAGCCTGTGTCCACCGAGCACAAGGCGACTCTGGTCGCGATGCTGCAGGACGCGGGGCTCAAGGAGATTGAGGTCACCAGCTTTGTGTCCCCGAAATGGGTGCCGCAGATGGCCGACAACGCTGAGGTGATGGCGGCGATCACGCGAAAGCCCGGCGTGCGCTATTCGGTGCTGACGCCGAATATGAAGGGTCTAGAGACAGCGCTGCCGACAAAACCAGACGAGATTGTCGTGTTCGCCGCGGCCAGCGAGGCTTTCTCGCAGAAGAACATCAACTGCAGCATCGCCGAGAGTATCGAGCGTTTCGCCCCCGTGGTGGCCGCCGCGCACGAGGCCGGTATCAAGGTACGCGGCGCGCTGTCCTGTGCGCTGGGCTGCCCTTACGAGGGGGAGATCAGCGCCGACCAGGTGGAACGTGTGGTGCTCTTGATGAAGAGCATCGGCGTCGACCATATGGGCGTGGCCGACACCATCGGCGTCGGTACGCCGGGCAAGGTGCAGGCTGCGATGGAGCGGGCGCTCAAACACTATCCGCTGGTCGAGGTCAGCGGCCATTTTCACGACACCTATGGCCAGGCGCTGAGCAATATCTACGCTTGCCTGGAGCTGGGCGTGCACACCTTCGACGCTAGCGTCGCCGGCCTGGGCGGCTGTCCCTATGCCAAGGGCGCGACCGGCAATGTTGCGACCGAGGATATTCTCTTCATGCTCAATGGGCTGGGCATCGAGACCGGCATCGACATCGACAAACTGGTCGATGCCAGCGCGTACATCTCCAGCGCGTTGGGCCGCCTGCCGGTGGCTCGCGTCGCGCGGGCCCTGCTGGCCAAGCGCGCGGGCTGATCCAGATCAAGGCGACCGGCGCCACAGCGGTGACACTCAGGAGCAGGATCCTCTTGCTCAGGAGTGTTGCCATGACGGAGAAGATGAAGGCTGCGGTGGTGCGCGAGTTCGGCCGTCCGCTGGAAGTCGACGAGGTGGATGTGCCCGAGGTGCCGCCGGGCCAGGTGCTCGTCAAGGTGATGGCCAGCGGGGTCTGCCACACCGATCTGCATGCGGCCGAAGGCGACTGGCCGGTCCGACCCAGCTTGCCCTTCATTCCTGGCCATGAGGGCGCGGGCTATGTGGCTCGGGTCGGGGCCGGCGTCAACTTTCTAAAGGAGGGTGACCGGGTCGGTGTGCCTTGGCTGCACACGAGCTGCGGCCATTGCGAGCATTGCCTGGGTGGCTGGGAGACGCTGTGTGACGGCCAGCAGATGACCGGCTACACGGTCAACGGCGGCTTCGCAGAGTACGTGCTGGCCGACCCCGGCTATGTGGGTCATTTGCCGGCGGCGCTGGATTTCGCACCGGCCGCGCCGGTGCTGTGTGCCGGCGTGACGGTCTACAAAGGCCTGAAGATGCTGGACTGCAAGCCCGGCGACTGGGTCGCGATCTCGGGCATAGGCGGGCTGGGTCATATGGCGGTGCAGTACGCGAAAGCCATGGGCTTTCATGTGATCGCCGTCGATGTGGCCGAAGACAAGCTGCAGCTGGCCCGTGAGCTCGGTGCCGAGTTGTGCCTCAATGCGGCCACGGGCGACCCGGTGGCCGAGGTGCAGAAGCATCTGCGCGGCGCTCATGGCGTGCTGGTCACCGCGGTGTCGCGCAGCGCGTTCGCCCAGGGACTCGCGATGCTGCACAAGCGCGGCACCATGTCCCTGGTAGGCCTGCCGCCGGGCAGCTTTGAGCTGCCGATCTTCGATATGGTGCTCAACGCCAAGACCGTGCGCGGCTCCATCGTCGGCACCCGGCTGGACCTGCAGGAGGCCCTGCAGTTCGCCGGCGAGGGCAAGGTCAGTGCGCACTATTCGACCGACAAGATCGAGAACATCAACCACATCTTCGCCGCGATGAAGCAGGGCCGCATCGACGGCCGGGTGGTGCTGCAGATCTGAGCCACCGCCTGCGGCCGGCCAGGGCTGTGCGTTGCGCGCACGCCGGCAACACTTCTTCAGCTTGGCCTCATCATTCGCCCCCCAGAATCGCCCCGAGGCCAGCCGGTCCATCCGGCTGCGGCTCAGTCTTGGCACAGACCGGACGACGCCGATAGGACGCCCGACAGATATTCAGGGAGATGAATCGATGAGCTACGACAAGTGTCGCCGCGCACGCGGTGGGGCAGGGCTGAGCGCGCTCGCTGCGGCGCTCCTGCTGGCCGCTTGCGGGGGTGGTGGTGGCGGTGAGCCGCCATCACCCCCACCGCCACCACCGCCGCCGCCACCGGTCACCGATCCGGTGGGCATCGACAAGGCCTTGCTGCGACAGCAGGTCGAGGTCTTCGTGGCCGAGCAGAGGGCCAAGATTGAGCCAATCAACTGCAGCCAGAGCCAGACCGGACCCTGCGAGCAGCTCAAGGACATCCGCTTTTCCCAGGGTCAGGCCTTGCCCGTCAAGTTGCGGGCCGACCAGACTATCCTGCTGATCGACGACGGTATTGGCCATGCCGCCACGCTGCGCTACCGCTCGCGCATGCTGGGCTACTACCGGGTCAGCGAGAGCTCCGGCCTGGTGGAGCCCCATGATCCGGTGATCCCGAGCACGCCGCGCTGGGGCGCCGAGTTGCTGCGTGCCATCGACGGATTTCAATACCGCGACGCTTCCGGCCAGCAGCGGCCGAGCTTTGTGCCGGCCGACTGGCTGAGGGCGCTTCGGCCCCTGCTGAGCGGACACCGGGACTTCGCGATGGTGGACCGTGTCCCGCACGGCAATATGGTGCTGGCCCAGCTGGTGGAAGCCAATCCGCAGGCCGGCTTCGTGGTGCTGGACCCGATCCCGATCAACACCGTGATGCAGGCCCACCGGGCCAGCGCCTGCGCCAAAGACTGGGCCGCCTTGGAGCTGGGCGTGCGTCAGATGGCGCAGAGCCTCAACACCGTGCTGCAGCGCCACGGAGTGGACTATGTGAACCTGTCCGGCGGTTTGGATACCTCGAATCTGCCTGACAGCTGGGCCGCGCTGGCCTGTGGCAGCGCGCTCAGCGCCGGCGACGCGCAGGGGCTGATCATGGCCTTCCGGCCCCTGTATTCGGCGCTGTTCGAGAGCCCGGGCGTGCTGGGGGTGCAGGCGGCGGGGGTGATGCTCTCGCCGACCAGCCACCCCTTGGAGGTCCTGCCGCTGGCCAACCGGGTGCGCGTGAGCCTCTTCCACCCTGCAACTGCCCAGTTGCCCGCCGACGGCGTGACCGGTGCCCAGCGCCCCGCCGTGCTGGAGCCCAATGCGGACGACCGCCGCTGGATCGATGTGTTCATCAGCACCGGCATGATGGATGGCAATTTCCCGCCCAGGGTCAATGCCGCGCCGCCGCTGATCACCGACTCGGTCTACGGCTTGGATCTCGGCCCCCTATTCCACGCCACCACCTCCTGGTTGGCGCCCCAGGCCCTGAACCGCTTGATCCACCTGAAGCAGCAGCTCGCCCCGACGATGGCGCCCGAGGCGCCGCTGGACGCGGCCCTGATCCAGCGCATGAAGGACGCGCTGACGCCGATGGGCTGCAGCTGGGCGCCCGAGGACGGCGGCCGCTGCAAGTTACAGGACCCCGCCTGGCACCGCCAGCAGGAGCTGTTCCGCCAGGGCTGGCTGTCAGCGGACTGGCGCTGGGAGTAGGGGCGGGCAGGGCGTTGCCAAGCCCTGCTGGGGTCAGGTCTTGCTAGCCGATGCGCAAAGGCGTCGGCAGGAGGCAAGCTTGCTTGTAAGCGTCGGTAATCGCGGTATGCCCTCTTGTGGCCGGCAGCGTTGCCTTTGGCACCAGGCGGTCGGGTTTGCCGCCTGCGTATCAGACGCACAAGCAAGAGAACATCTGGGAGAACTTGATCGATGAAGAACAGGAAAGTCCATACCCACGGTCATGGGCGCGCGAGTGCCTGGTCGGCAGCGGCGCTGGCACTCGTGCTCGCTGCCTGCGGCGGTGGCGGTAGTGATTCGCCGACACCAACACCAACACCAACACCAACACCCACACCCACACCCACACCCACACCCACACCAACGCCAACGCCAACGCCAACGCCAACACCAACGCCAACGCCGACGCCCACGCCCACGCCCACGCCCACGCCCACGCCAACCCTGGCCGCCCACTCACCCTATATCGCCAAGCCCAATGGCTACGACATCGAGTGGCGTTTGCAGGAGGCGGAGGCGGGCAAGGCCCGATCCGTGGACGACAAGGCCTACGCGGTGGCGGCGGCCGGCAATGCGCATGGCTGGACCCATCAGGCTAGGCTGCTGGGCTCTGGGCTGTACCGGATCGAGATCAGCCAAGGCCACTTCTACCGATTCTCCAGCAGCAACGAATGGGCCGGCAATCTGACGGTCTATGACGCGGCGGGCTACCAGCTCTATGCCGGCCTGGGCGAGCTCGATCGCGTGCATCCGCTTGATGATCCGCTGGCCTACGAGCTGCTGGCCTTGCGCGACGGCGCCGTGTTCGTGAAGGTGGAGGCCAGCGGCGGTGCGGCGTCAACCCTGGTGGACCTGCTGGTCGAAACCACTGGTGCCACCGTCGGCGGCGATGCCCCGCGGCAGATCGATCTGTCTACCATGGGCCAAGGGGCCGGCGCAGCGCAAGCCCATGCGGCCTTCTACGGTGGGGCCGGCGCAGACCGAATCGTCGGCAAGCCTGGCGCAGCCAACACCATCGTCGGCGGCACCGGCAACGATGTGGTCGAGCTCAAGTCGGCGGCCAAGACCCTTTCTCGCGTCGATGGCGGGCTTGCCCGCGACACCTTGATCGTCGGCTTCCCAAGCACCTCTGCCCAGCTCAGTCGCCTCAATGCCTACGGGCCCTACCGCCATCTGGCGCCGAACGGCAGCCAGCCAGATTCCCATGCGCTCAGCGGCAGCCCTGACGGCGCCGTCATCATCGTGCGCAGCATCGAGCAGGTGCAGTTCAGCGACAAGACGGTGGAGTTCAAGGACCTGCCGGGTTTTTGATCGCCCCCCGGGCCGGGCTGCGCCCGGCCTTACTGGAGGCTCAGCGTCCGGCCCAGGAAGTCCAGCGTGCGCCGCCAGGCCAGCTGCGCGCTGGCCGCATCAAACACCTCTGGCCGCTGGTCGTTGAAGAAGGCATGGTCGGCCGGGTAGCGGTGGATCTCGGCCGGGGCCTTCAGCGCGGCGACCAGGCCGTCCACCGTGGCCGGCGTGCACCAGTCGTCGCGCTCGGCGAAATGGCCTTGCAGCGGTATGGCGATCTTGGCCGGGTCGGCGAATTCGGCCGGCGGGATGCCGTAGAAGCAGCATGCGGCGGCCAGGCCCGGCAGATGCACTGCGGCCGCGATGGTCAGCGCGCCGCCCATGCAGAAGCCCAGCACGCCGATCCTGGGGCAGCGCGCTTGCAAAAAGCCGAGCGCGCCGGCCAGGTCCTGGTGGGTGGCGTCGGCGAAGTCCAGGCCGCTCATCAGATGGTTGGCCTCGTCGGCATCGGCCGCGATACGGCCCCGATAGAGATCCGGCGCCAGGGTGGTGTAGCCGGCGGCCGCAAACCGCTCAGCCAGCTCGCGGATATGCGGGTTCAGCCCCCACCATTCCTGGATAAGGATCAGCCCGGGCCGGCCCGTGCCGGCCTCGGCCAACCAGGCGCTGCTCGTGCCGCCGTCGGGGCGCTGGAAATCGATCATTTGTCCCATGCTTGCAACTCCTTGTCCGTCTAGTACGACTGTGGTTCGCCATGGTGGCCGCAGCCCACCAGACACGTCAAGACCAGGCACTTGTGGCGTCGGCGAGGCCCTCAGCCCCTTCCGGGCACTGTCCGCTGCTGTACGCAGACGCCGGGAGGGGATGGCGGCCTTGCTTCGAGTCCCTGATCAACAACTTTATTCTTCGGCGCCTTCGCCGGCACAGGGTTTGCATTCTTGCCGCGATCGAAAGTAGAAATTCACACCGGCTTCACGCCGCTGCGGCGATGCTGATGGACAAGGGAGTTGAAGAAGCAATGAATAGGAATGAGCGCGCGGCCTCGAAGGCTTTGCTGTGTCTGGCCTTCGGCGCGCTGGTGGGCTGCGGAGGTGGCGGTGGCTCGACCCCAGCATCGCCCCCACCGGTGCCTGCCGTCAAGCCGCTGGTCGGCCGGGTGATTGACGGTTATGTGCGCGGCGCCACCGTCTGGCTGGACCTCAACGGCAACCGCGTCCGCGATACCGGCGAGCCCAGCGCCGTCTCGCAGCAGGCCGGTGCCTACCAGCTGGAGCTCAGTGCTGGCGACCGTGCCTGCCTGCCCTATGCGACGCTCTATGTCGATGTGCCGGTGGACGCCGTTGATGAGGACAGCGGCCCGGTCAGCGCCGCCTACCAGATGGCGGTGGCACCCCGCCTGCAGGCGCTTAGCGTGGATCAGCTGATGAATATCTCGCCGCTGACGACGGCGATCTGGGCCCAGGTCGAGGGCCGGCTCTCGACTACGCAGCCCGGGCTCGGCAGCTGCCAGACCCTGCGGCAGAACCAGAGCCTGCGCGAGGGCCTGAGCCTGGAGATCCGCAGCGTGATGCAGGAGCTGGTTCAGCGCCACAACCTGTCCGAGCAGCGCATCCACGCGGACTTCATCCAGACCCAGGACCGTGCCGCCTACCTGATCGCCCAGGACATTGTGAAGGGGCTCAAGGCTGGTTTTGCTCACCGCCAGCTGCTGAAGGCCCGCCACCCGGACGCCAGCTTCCTGCGCGCCGAAGTCTGGTACGGCCAAGCCGGGCACCACAACACCGAAGGCTGGCTGCGCAGCAGCCAGGTCTGGCTGCCGGGAGATCGCTACCTGCAGGAGCTGGTGGGCCTGAGCGAGGACCTGAGCCAGATCCGCAACGTCTACCACCTGCGTGAAGAGAGCATCAGCCCCTGGGGCCAGGGGCGCTACACGCTGCGCAAGTGGGGCACCCAGCACTGGGACACCACCAGGGCCGCCGCCTACTGCAGCTTCGAGGAGATCGTGACGGTCAAGACAAGCCAGGGCGTCGAGTACAGCCTGGCGAACACCGCCGCCGCCGTCGATGCGGCGGAGCCCTCCGAATGCCTCGGCCGCGCGCCCAACGGGCTGGAGGCGCCGCTGGCGCGTAGCTACCGGGTCGCTTTCCTTGACGGCCACATCAGCCGCGTCAGTCACGATGCCCGGTTCTCGCTGAGCCCCGAGGCCACCAGCAGCGGGCCGCTGGCCGGCTGGCTTAACCTCAAGGACAAGGCCGCCACGCTGGATCTGGCGCATCTGGTCGAGCACCTGGCACCGCTGGACTACCGCGTTGAGGCGCCCGTAGTGGGCGAGGAACGCTTCATCTACTGGCACAAGCGCAAGACCGATGACAGCGCCGCGCTGCGCGTGCAGACCGACCGCTATGTCGGCGAGTGGACGCGCGAAAGCACCCGCGCCGACCAGACAAGGCTGAAGGAGTGCAGTCGGGACGGCGTGAACTGGGTGGCTTGCAGCTGATGTAAAAACGCGGACTGCCCTGGGGATCTGATGCTCGGCTTTCTCGCGCTACCGCTATCGCTCTTGCTGATGCCCTTGCTGGGCCTGGCCTGGCTGCTCTGGAAGCGGCGATATTGCGGCCTGGCCGAGGGCTTGGGTCTGGCGCTGGCCGTGGGGGCTTGCGGGGTCTGGGCGGTGTTCCAGTCGCAGTCTTCTACCGGCGCGCTAGGCCTGCTGCCCCTGCCTTTTTATGCGCTTGCCGCGGGTGTGCTGGGCTGGGCGGGCGCGAACGCTCGCCACAGCCCGCGCCGCTGGCGTGCGGGCCTGGGCTGTCTGGCTCTGCTGGCTGCCTTGGCCGGGCCGGTGCTGCTGCTGGCCCAGGGGTTCCAGACGCGGGCACACAACCAGCAGCGCGCGGCCCAGAACGCCGCGCATCGCGCCGAGATCGAGCGCAACAAGGCCGCCCTTCAGGCCATGCTGGCACAGCATCCAGGCGGGGAGGGGGCGCAGATCGAGGCCTTGGTCCAGCGCCATGCGCAGGACCGGGCCTGGCTGCTGCCGCTGCTGGAGCAGCCCCAGGTCCCGCCCGCGACTCTGGACCGCCTGGCCGATTCGGCGGACTTCGGCATTGTGCTGAGCGTGGCACGCCATCCCCAAACGCGACCCGACACCCTGGCCCGCATCTACCGCCGGCCTGCCAATCCAGACTACTTCTTTAGCGATCTGGCCCGCCATCCGAACACGCCGCCCGAGTTGCTGCGCGAGCTCTACCATCGGCCGCGCAGCATCACGCATCTGGATCGCCAGTTCGCCGCCAACCCGGCCCTGCCGGCCGAGCTGCGGCGCGAGCTGCTGGCGCAGACCCGCGATGTCTACGTGATCCAGGGCCTGTTGGGCCTGCCCGATCTCGACTGCACACTGCTGCCGGCGCTGCGTCAGGCCCTGGCACGCAGCGACCGGCCCGAAGACAGCTACAGCCTCGTGCGGCTGGGCGAGTTGCAGGACGGGCGCTGCGCTTGAGTCTCACGTGGCCGGATAGCCTATCCTGAGCCCCAGTCCGCGGCCGTCCAGCCCGTCGACAAAGGCCAGCGATGCGCCCTCGCGCTCGGCGATGCGCTTGACGATGGCCAGGCCCAGGCCGGTGCCTTGCTCGGTGCTGCCCGGCACGCGATAAAAGCGCTCGAACACCCGCTCGCGCTGGGTCGGGTGAAGGCCGGGTCCGTTATCGCGTACCGTCACCGCGATGCGAGCGGCCAGGTTTGCAAGGTGCACTTCCACCCGTGCTCCGCCCGGGCTGTAGCGGATCGCGTTGTCCACCAGGTTGTCGACCACGGAGCAAAAGCCGCTGCGCTCCAGCAGCGCGTCGTGATGATCGGGTGCCAGCAGCTCCAGCTGGATGCCGCGCTGGCGCGCCAGCGGGGCTAGCTGAGCGATTCGCTCACGCAGCAGCGCGGCGGCGTCCAGGCGCTCGGGCTTGAGCGTTTGCACCGTGGTCTCCGCGCGCGCCAGGGTCAGCAGCTGGGCCAGCAGATGCGAGACCCGCGCGATGCCGGCGCGCAGCGCGCCGGCCGCTTCGGCGCGGGCCTGCGGCTCGTGTTCGCTGAGCAGCAGGTGGGCTTGCGCGCTGGCGGCGGCCAGCGGCGTGCGCAGCTCGTGCGCCGCATCGGCCAGAAAGCGCCGCTCGGCCTCCAGGCGCTGGCCCTCGCGCGCCAGCAGGCCGTTGAGCGCGCTGACCAGCGGAGCGGTCTCGGTGTAGAGCTTGTCCACCTGCACCGGCGCCAGATCTCCGGCGCCGCGCCGCGCGATGCGCTGGGCCAGTAGGGCCAGGGGGCGCAGGCCGGCGCGCACGCTGAACCAGATCACCAGGCCGTGCCAGAGGAAGACTCCCAGCTGGGATTGCAGGACCAGCCATAGCACCGGCAGCACCGCGCCGAGGGCGACCTCGCGGGGCTCGGCGATCAGCAGCACTCGCCCCTCACCCGGGTCCGCGCGCTGCACCAGCCAGCGCGCGGCTTCACCCGCCGCAGGCTCGGCGTCAAGGCGGGTGGCCGGGGCGTTGGCGCTGCGATAGAGCAGGCGGCCCTGAGCGTCCCAGACCTGGTAGGCCGGATGCAAGCCCGAGCCAACGTCCCCGTCCAGACCCAGCAGGGCCAGCACCGCATCGTCGGTGGCCTTCAGGCGCTGCGGCAGTTCGGCCTCGGGGCTGGCCGCTGCGGACGCGAGCACCGTGGCCATCTGCTGCAGTCGAGCCTCCACATCGGTTTCGCCCCAGGCGATGCCGCGCCAGGTCAGCAGCCCGGCCAGCACCAGCCAGGCCACAAAAAGGGCAAACGCCTGCCAGGCGATCAGGCGACTGCTCAGCGAGGCCGGCGCCCAGCGTGCCGCCGGCTTCACGAGGAGGCGGCGCAGACCGGCGCCTCCAGCACGTAGCCCACGCCACGCACCGTGGCGATCCAATCATTGCCCAGCTTCTTGCGCAGCTTGTAGACATGGACATCGATGGCATTGCTGTCCAGCAGCTCGCCGCCGCCGAGGCCGCGCTCGATCTGCTCGCGCGTCAGTACCCGGCCTGGCTCGGCCGCCAGGGTCAGCAGGATGTCGTACTCGCGCGCCGACAGGGCGACCTCGGCCTCGGCCAGCAGCACGCGCCGGCGCGCGGTGTCTATCACCAGCTCGCCAAGCTGCCAGGTGTTACTGGACTGGCCGCTGTGGCGACGCAGCAGCGCACGCACCCGCGACAGCAGCTCCTCCATCGCGAAGGGCTTGCCCAGATAGTCGTCGGCGCCGGCGTCCAGGCCCTCGACCCGCTCCTCGACGCTGTCGCGCGCGGTGATCAGCATCACCGGCGTGGCCCGGCCCAGCGCGCGCCACCAGGCCAGCAGCGCCAGTCCGCTCTCGTCGGGTAGGCCGATGTCCAGTAGCAGTAGATCGAAGGGCAGCTCGCAGAGAAAGCGCCTCGCGTCGCTTGCGCTGCGCAGCCACACGACCCGGTGCCCGGCCATGCTCAGCACACGCTGCAGTGAGTGCCCCAGAGGCAGGTCGTCTTCGATCAGAAGAATGCTGGACATGGTGGGTTTGCCCCTCCTTGGTGGGCGGCGCCGGCGACGGCAGCGGATTCTAGAAGCGCCGCCAGCGCATCGCCGTGGCGTCACCACCGCAGGCCTTCATCAAGGCTTCATGCGAGGCGCGCCCCCCTTCATCGCTGCTTCATTACCGGCTTTGCACACTGACTGGCGTCATCAACTGCGAGACCGAAACCGTCATGAGAGTTAGCCTTGTTTTGCCCCTGCTCCTGCTGGCCGCCTGCGCTCCGGCCGCCGCTGCCGACAGCGACTGGCGACTGCGCGGCGGCGTGGCCGCGCTGGCCCAGCCTAAGTATGTCGGCGCCGACAAGCAGCGCGTGCTGGCCGCGCCACTGATAGAGGCGCGCTGGCGTAAGCATGTCTTCCTCGGCAGTCTGCGCGGCGTCGGCTACGAGTCCGAGCTGGGTGAGGGCGCCAGCGTCAGCGCCGCGCTATTCGTCGACATGCATCAGCGCCGCCGCAAGGATGGCCCTCGCGTGCAGGCGCTCGACGAGGTCAAGGTGGCGCCGGCCCTGCGCCTGGGTGCCGAGCTGGCGCTGGGGCCGGTGTTCGTCAATGCGGTCAGCAGCACGCGGCTGGGTCAGGGCAGCAGGCCCGGCGCGCGCGGCAGCAGCGTAGAGCTCGAAGCCGGTTATGGCTTGCTGCCCACTCCCGGCCTGGCACTGGCTTTCGGAGCCTCGGCCAAGCTTCTGGATGCCAGGCTGGGCCAGGCACTGCTTGGCATCAACAGCGCTCAGGCCCGGGCCTCGGGACTTCGGCCGCACCAGGTCGGCGCCGGCCTGCACAGCCTGGGCCTGTTCGCTCAGGCCAGCTACCAGCTTGGCGCCGACTGGCAGCTTTTCGCCAAGCTGGGTGTCGCCAGCCTGCGCGGCGATGCCGCCGGCAGCCCGCTGGTGCAACAGAAGAACCAGCCGACTTTGGCCTTGGCGGCCAGCCGCAACTTCTGAGAGACGACGAGAGACCGGGCCATGCACAATGGCCCATGCCTAAAGTCCTGCTCTTCGATGTCTTCGGCACCCTGGTCGACTGGCGCGGCTCGATCGGGGCCGAGCTGCTGCCGCTGCTGGGGCGAACGCGCGCCGAAGCCTTCGCCGAGGCTTGGCGGGCTCAGTACCAGCCGGCGATGGAGGAGGTAAGGGCCGGTCGTTTGCCCTTTTGCAAGCTCGATGTGCTGCACCGGCGCAATCTGGACCTGGTGCTCAAGGACTTCGGGCTAGACCACCTGGACGAGACGGCGCGACGCGAGCTGAACTTGGCGTGGCACCGGTTGGCGGCCTGGCCCGATGTCGGTGCAGCGCTGCAACGGCTGCGCCAGCGCTTTCGTCTTGCGCCCTGCTCGAACGGCAATATCTCGCTGATGGCCGATCTCGCTCGACAGAACGGCTGGCACTGGGACGCCATCACTGGCGCCGAGCTGGCGCGCGACTACAAGCCCAAGGCCATCGTCTACCTGACGGCCGTGCTGGCCTTCGACGCCGCGCCCGAGGATGCCCTGATGGTGGCCGCCCACAGCGCGGACCTGGCAGCCGCCCGGGCAGCCGGCCTGGCCACGGCTTTCATCGCCCGACCCGATGAGCAAGGCCCAGGGCGTGGCGAAAGCCGGGCCTTCGGACCGGTCGACTACGAGGCGCAGAGCCTGACCGAACTCGCCGATATGTTGGGCTGCTGATCAGCTCTTATTGAGCACCTTGGCGACCGGGTTGGGCCGCAGCCGGAACGCATCGGGCATGCCCGAGCCCAGCAGCGGACGCAGATAGAGGCGGAAGGCATCGGTGACATCGGTGCCCTCCGCGCTGATGAACTCGTCCTCCATCACCCGGGTCTTGCCGGCCACGGCGGCCAGCGGCAGAAGCTCATAGTCCACCGAGTAGAAGCCGGTGCGCTTTATCGCGACCGAGCCGTCGCGGTCGCCGTGGAAGGCGAACTGCACCGCCTTCTCGCCGACCTCGCGGGCCTCGCGCTGGTCGACATCCGACACACAGCCGATGAAGCTGCGCTGCAGATAGCCGAAGGTGTCGCCGCGCACGCGCTTGATACCCAGCTTGCTCTTGACCTCCTCGCACAGCAGATCGGCCAGCGCGCCGGTGCCGGAGAGCTGCACATTGCCATGGTCGTCGCGCTCCAGGTCGCGGGCCAGTTGGGCCAGCATCGGGGCGCCAGAGGCGTCATGGATGCCTTCCGAGACCGCCACCACGCAGCGGCCATGACGCTGGTACATGGTCTTCACATCTGTCAGGAAGCGCTCGGTCTCGAACACCCGCTCGGGCAGGTAGATCAGGTGCGGGCCGTCATCGGCGAACTTCTTGCCCAGCGCCGAAGCGGCGGTCAGGAAGCCGGCGTGGCGGCCCATCACGACGCCCAAATAGACGCCAGGCAGCGCCGCATTGTCCAGATTGGCGCCTGCGAAAGCCTGGGCCACGAAGCGCGCTGCCGAGGGGAAGCCTGGTGTGTGGTCGTTGCCGACCAGGTCATTGTCTATTGTCTTGGGGATGTGGATGCAGCGCAGAGGATAGCCGGCAGCGGCGGCTTCCTCGGCGACGATGCGCACCGTGTCCGAGGAGTCGTTGCCGCCGATATAGAAAAAGTGGCTAATGCCGTGGGCCTGCAGCACCTTGAAGATCTTGTGGCAGTAGGCAGCGTCGGGCTTGTCGCGAGTCGAGCCCAACGCGGACGAGGGCGTGTTCGCGACCAGCTCCAGGTTGTGGCTGGTCTCCTGGGTCAGGTCGACGAAGTCCTCGCTCACGATGCCGCGTACGCCGTGCCGAGCGCCGTAGACCAGGTCCACCGCGCGGCTGCGCCGCGCCTCCAGCACCACACCCACCATCGACTGGTTGATCACCGCCGTCGGTCCGCCGCCCTGGGCGACAAGGATTTTGCAGGCTGACATCCATCACTCCCTGACTGGTTTGCGGTGGCGCCGATTGTGGCCCAAAGCCCGGCCGAAGTGCGCTCAGCGAGCGCTTTGGGCGCTCTGCGTAGCGGGGCGCCGTATGAAGGGTAACAAGGGGTTTTTTCATGCGAGCCGGGAGCCCGCAAGCGTCGCCTACTGGCTGCAGGAACCCCAACTCAGAGAGACACTGATGAACTTAGACCAGATGAAGATATCGACCCGACTGGGTCTCGGATTTGGCGCGATGGCCGTGCTGATTCTGCTCCTGGGCCTGCTGGCCTGGGCCAAGCTGGACGCGATGGACAGCCACTTCAAGCTGGCGATGGAAGACCGCTATCCCAAGGTTAAGGCCTTCAACTCGATCAAGGCCACCAACAGCCAGGTGGCGCTGTCGCTGCGCAATCTGGCCATCATGACCGAGCCGACCGATATCGAGGCCGAGTTCGCCATCATCGACGCGGCCTCCAAGTCGACCGGCGCCACCATCGACGCGATGACCAAGATCATGACGACGCCGGGTGGCAAGGCCGGCATCGCCAAGCTCAACGAGGCCCGTGCCGCCTATAGGATCGAGCGTGAGAAGGTCACCAAGGCCTTGCGCGCCGGTGATGTCGAGACCGCCAAGGCCGTGTTGCTGAAAGACATGAAGCCCAAGCAGCAGGCCTACATGGCGGCCGCCGACGAGCTGATCACGCTGGGCAACAAGCTGATGGACCTGTCCAGCCAGCAGGCCGAGCAGGAGGCACGCAGTGCCAAGCTGCAGATGGGACTGCTGATCGGCGCAGCGCTGGGTCTGGCGCTGGGCCTGAGCTGGTGGCTGATCCGTTCGATCACCGCGCCGCTCAACGAGGCCGTGCGGGTGGCCAGCGGCGTGGCCGCCGGCGATCTGTCGCTGCCGATCTCGGCCGGTGGCAGCAACGAGACCGGTCGCCTTCTGAATGCGCTGCGCGAGATGCAGGCTCGATTGGCAGCCATCGTGCGTGAGGTGCGCGATGGCGCCGAGAGCGTCGCTACGGCCTCGGCCCAGATCTCCTCGGGCAACCACGATCTGTCGTCTCGGACCGAGCAGCAGGCCTCGGCACTGGAGCAAACTGCCGCGTCGATGGAACAGCTGGGCAGCACCGTCAAAGGCAATGCCGACAATGCCCAGCAGGCCAATCAGCTGGCGTTGGCCGCTTCCCAGGTGGCGGGCCAGGGCGGCGAGGCGGTCAGCCAGGTGGTTGGCAC
Source organism: Paucibacter sp. PLA-PC-4 (assembly GCF_026241155.1). GTDB lineage: Bacteria > Pseudomonadota > Gammaproteobacteria > Burkholderiales > Burkholderiaceae_C > Roseateles_E. Next base: position 352,459 of record NZ_JAPFGP010000003.1, on the reverse strand, counting down.
GATGCGCGAGATCAGCGAGAGCTCGAAAAAGATCGCCGACATCATCGGCGTGATCGATGGCATCGCTTTTCAGACGAATATCTTGGCATTGAATGCGGCCGTCGAGGCGGCCCGCGCCGGCGAGCAGGGTCGTGGCTTCGCAGTCGTCGCCAGCGAGGTGCGCTCGCTGGCCGGGCGCTCGGCAGAAGCGGCCAAGGAGATCAAGTCGCTGATCGGCGCCAGTGTCGAGCGGGTCGAGCTGGGTAGCAGCCAGGTAGACCGCGCCGGCAGCACTATCGAGGAGGTGGTGGCCTCGATCCGCCGCGTCACCGACATCATGGGCGAGATCAGCGCCGCCAGCAGCGAGCAGAGCTCGGGTGTGGCGCAGGTTGGCGAGGCCGTTTCGCAGATGGACCGGGCCACCCAGGAGAACGCTGCCCTGGTCGAGGAATCGGCCGCTGCGGCCGAGAGCTTGAAGCAGCAGGCTCAGCAACTGGTGCAGGCGGTCGCGGTGTTCCAGCTGCGTTGAGATAAGCCGGTCTAATGCCACTGAAGCGACTCGAATGCTGCTTCACAGCTGGGCCAGGCGGTCGTACAAGACGGTCTCCAAACACAAGCTTCGGAGACCCTCATGCGCATTGGCTGCCCCAGCGAGATCAAGAATCATGAGTACCGCGTCGGCCTGACGCCGGCCAGCGTGCGCGAGCTCAGCATGCGCGGCCACCAGGTGCTGGTGCAGGCAGGCGCCGGCGCGGCGATCGGGCTGAGCGACGCGCAGTACCTGGCCGCTGGCGCGCGGCTCGCGCAGGATGCGGCCGAGGTGTTCGCATGGGCCGAGATGATTGTTAAGGTCAAGGAGCCGCAGCCCGAGGAGTGCGTGCTGCTGCGCGAGGGCCAGATCCTCTACACCTATCTGCATCTGGCGCCCGATCCCGAGCAGGCAGCGGCGCTGCAGCGATCTGGCGCGGTCTGCATCGCCTACGAGACCATCACCGGCCCCGGCGGCGGCCTGCCGCTGCTGGCGCCGATGAGCGAAGTGGCAGGGCGCATGGCCATCCAGGCCGGCGCCGCGCATCTGGAAAAGAGCAAGGGCGGCATGGGCGTGCTACTCGGTGGGGTACCGGGTGTTGCCCCCGGCCATGTGGTCATCATTGGTGCCGGCGTCGTCGGCAGCCATGCCCTGCAGATGGCGGTGGGCCTTGGCGCACGTGTCACCGTGTTGGACCGCAATGTCGACGCATTGCGTCGGCTTGACCTGGTCTATGGCAATCGCATCACCACCCTGTTCTCCAGCGCGCAAGCCTTGGAGGACGCGGTGCTGGCGGCCGATCTTGTCATCGGTGGGGTGCTGATCCCGGGCGCGGCCGCGCCCAAGCTGGTGACACGGGCGATGGTGGCGCAGATGCGCCAGGGCGCGGTGCTGGTGGACGTGGCGATCGACCAAGGCGGCTGCTTCGAGACCTCGCATGCCACCACCCATGCACAGCCGACTTTTGTCGTCGACGGCGTCGTGCATTACTGCGTCGCGAACATGCCCGGCGCGGTGGCCCGCACCTCGACGCTGGCGCTCAACAACGCCACCATCGCCCACGCGCTTGCGTTGGCCGACAAGGGCTGGCGCCGTGCGATGGCGGATAACCCGCATCTGCTGGCCGGCCTAAATGTGGCAGCCGGCCACATCACCCACGCGGCAGTAGCCGAAGCACTGGGCCGTGAGCATGTAGCGGCCGTGAGCCTGCTGGTCGCCCAGTGAGGGAAAACGCGGTAAGGTATGGCTAGTTTTCAACCCACCAGGAGAGGTTCATGATCGAAACCCAGCAAAGCCAGAAAGATCGTCTGATGAGCGATCTGCATGCCGTCGTGGCCGAGGCCGAGAGCCTGCTGCGGGCCACGGCCGGTCAAGCCGGCGAGGGCGCGAGCGAAATGCGTGCAAAAGTACAGGCCAGCCTCGATCGCGCCAAGCGCAATCTGCATGACCTGCAGGACGCTGCGGTCGAGAAGGCGCGTGCCGCCGGCCGCGCCACCGATGCCTATGTGCACGACAACCCCTGGCAGGCGATGGGCGTGGCCGCTGGCGTGGGCCTCTTGCTGGGCCTGCTCATCAGCCGGCGTTGATTTGCAATGGCAGGCCCGGCGCCCGGGTCTGCTGCATCCAGGACTCCAACTGTTCAGCCGGCATCGGCCGGGCGAACAGCCAGCCCTGGCCCTCATGGCAGCCCAACGCCAGCAGTTGCTGGCGTTGCTGCTCGGTCTCCACGCCCTCGGCGATCACGGTCAGCCCCAGGCCGCGTCCGAGGTTGATGACCATCTGCGCGATCGTCAGGCCGGCGCTGGAGTTTTGGGCTTCGCGCACGAAGGCGCGGTCGATCTTGAGCCGCTCGACGTCGAGCTGGCGCAGATGGCTGAGGCTGGAGAAGCCGGTGCCGAAGTCGTCGATCGCCACGGTGGCGCCGGTGCGCTTGATATCGGCCAGCAGATGCAGCACCAACTCGGTGTCCTCCATGGCCATCGACTCGGTGATTTCCAGCTCCAGATTCCTGGCGTTGACGGCGGTGTCCTGTAGCGCGCTCTTGAGACTGGCGACAAAGCCGGGGTGGCGGAACTGGGCCAGTGAGATGTTCACGCACATGCGGAAATCGCTGTAGCCTTGGTCTTCCATGCGCTTGAGCTGATGGCAGGCGGTGCGCAATACAAACTCACCGATGCTGATGATCAGCCCGCTTTGCTCAGCCAAGGGGATGAACTGGTCGGGCGGCACGAACTTGCCGTCCTCTGTGCGCCAGCGCAGCAAGGCCTCGGCACCGAGCGGCAGCGCGCTGGCCAGATCGACCTGGGGCTGATAGACGACGAACAGCCGGTTTTCCTCGAAGCCGGCGCGCAGTCCCTTGAGCAGCTTGAAGCGCTCGCGCGCATCGGTGCCCATGGCTGGCGAGAAGTACTGCGAGGCGCCGCGGTGCTGTTGCTTGGCACGTTTGAGCGCGATCTGCGCGTCCAAGAGCAGTTCGGAGCCCACCGAGGAGGACTCGGCCAGCCGCACCAGGCCGGTTGTGGCCGAGATCTGCAGGCGCTCTCCAGCCACATCGAAGGGCTCGGCAAAGACCGCGCGGATGCTGTCGCTGTTGACCAGCGCCTCAGGCCCCATCAGGCCGAATACATCGGCAGCGACCCGGGCCATCGAGGTGTTTAGGCCCAGGGTCTCGCCTAGGCGCAGCGCCACCGACTGCAGTACCTGATCGCCAAAGCCGTGGCCGAAAGCATCGTTGACGTCGGAAAAATCGTCCAGATCGATCAACGCCAGCGTGATGCCGGCGGGATCCTTGAGGTTTTGGTCCAGCAGCTCGATGAAGCGCACCCGGTTGGGTAAACGCAGCAGCTGGTCGCTGTAGGCGTGGTCCAGCAGCTGGCTGTAGAGCATCACGTTCTCGAAGCCGACCACGATGTTGGAGCAAAAGGCGCGCAGCAGCTGCAGCTCCATCGGATCCAGCTCGCGGCCCACATCGACCAGGGCCGCCATCGAGCGCCCGCTGGCCAGCCCGAAATACAGGCAGGTGCCGTCCTCGAACAGATGGCGGCGCTGCTGCAGGCAGCGCTGCAGGCGTTCGCGCACCGTGACCACTTGGACCGAGGCCAGCGGCGCGTTGATCAGGCCGCTGTATTGACCTGCCGCCGCGACGATGCGCACATCGCCGAGCTTGCCGCCGGCATCAGTGCCGGCCTGAGCGCAGACCAGGCCTTCGGGCAAGATGCCCAGCAAGGCGCAGAGCTGGGTCACCACGCCTTCGGCGAAGCGGTGTAGGCCACGCAGCCGGCTCAGCTCGGTGCTGGCCTCGACGATCATTTCCAGACCCTGGCGGTTCGCCTCCAGAGCGCAGATCTGCTTGTACGAGCGGATCGCGGCGGTCAGCACCGTATAGAGCCGGGTACGGGTCAGCTCGGACTTGGTCTTGTAGTCGTTGATGTCATAAGCCTGTACCGTCTCGATCTCGGGTGCGTAGCCGGGCTGGCCGGTGCGCAGCACGATCCGCACCGCATGCTGGTTCAGTTCCTCGCGGATCTGGCGTACGAGCTGAAGGCCGGCGTTCTCGGACTCCATCACCACATCGAGCAGCACCACCGCCAGATCATGCTCTTGACTCATCAACGCGCGCGCTTGCGAGGCCGAGCTGGCGTGCAGGAAGGCCAATGGCCGGCCTTCGATCTTCAGCCCCTGCATGGCCAGCTCGGTGGCCTTGTGAACGTCGGCATCGTCGTCGACGATCAGCACCAGCCACGGACTCAGCGGCTCGTGTTCGGCCTGGTCTGCACCTTCCGGATGGTCCAGGAACTCCAGCAGATCGTCCTCTGGAGCGCTGGCTTGATGCATGTTGTCGGGCATGGGTTGGATCCTGTGCTGCCGCTCTGTGGCGGCAATCTCCTAGATTAGGGGAAGAAGGGCAGGCCGCACATCGGCGCTATCGCTCTTGACCGTTTGCGCTCGTTATAGACGATTTGCCGCCGCATCCTGCGACGAGCTAACAACAACCGCAGCGCAGCTCCGTGATATTGCCGCTAAGCTGGCCGGTAAGTCGAGACCAAGGAGATGGCATGGACAACAAGAACGAGGCGGATGCGGCGCCGTCCGGTGGATTGATTGGGGCCCTGCAGCGCCTGGGCGAGCACGGCCTGGAGCTGCTGCAGGTGCGGCTGTCACTGCTGGGTACCGAGCTGGAGGCAGAGAAGCTGCGCCTGCTGACCGCCTTGCTGCGGGCCTTGCTGGCCCTGGTATTGGTGGCCTTGGCCTTGGGCTTGCTGAGTGTCGCGCTGGTGCTGCTGTGTCCCGATCCCTGGCGCTGGCTGGCGGCCTTGCTGCTGGGCCTGGTCTATGTCGGCGGAGCCTACGGCCTGTGGCAAAAGGCACGGGAGCAGATGAGCACGCCCGGCGGCATGTTCGCGGCCAGCGTGGCCGAGCTGGCGCGCGATCGCGACGCGCTGAGGGGCTCCTGATGTTCAGCCTGGCCGAGGCGAGGGTCCGCCAGCGCCAGTTGGAGCTGCGGCTGCGCAGCGCCGAGCTGCGCGCAGCCCTGCAACAAGACGGGCGGGCGCTGCAGACGCCGCTACTGTGGGCCGACCGCGGCCTGCAGGCCTGGGCCTGGCTGCGCGGCGTGCCTTGGACGGGCCGGCTGCTTGCCAGCGGGGCGGCCCTGCTGCTGTTGCGCCGGCCGAGCCGGCTGCTGGGACTTGCGGCCCGGGGCTTTGGCTGGTGGCGGCTGGGGCAGCGGCTGTTGGCGCTGTGGCGCCGGACGCCGCCACCGAGCCGCTGAACTCAGCGTCCCGGTTTGGCCTTCCTTACTGCGGGCCGCGGCGGACGGCTACCGGTGTCCCGCGGCGGCAGGCCGGTGTGCTGAGTCAAGATCTGACCCTTGAGCAGCGCGGTGCTCGATGCCTGCTTAGCCAGTGGCTTGGCGACCGAGGTCTTGACGCCGGTGGGTGTCGAGTTTTTGCGCCGCGCGCTCTCGTAGCTGCCATCGGTGACCGGCTGGAAGGTCGGAATCAAGTGGTGCTTGCCATTGCCGATCAGGTCTGGCCGACCCATGGTCTTCAGCGCCTCGCGCAGCAGCGGCCAGTTGTTGGCATCGTGGTAGCGCAAAAAGGCCTTGTGCAGTCGCCTGCGGCGGTCGCCGCGCACGATGTCCACCGTCTCGCTGTCGTGGGTGACCTTCTTGAGAGGGTTCTTGTTCGAGTGGTACATGGCCGTCGCCGTGGCCATCGGGCTCGGGTAGAAGGTCTGCACCTGGTCGGCACGGAAGCCATTCTTCTTCAACCAGACCGCCAGATTCATCATGTCCTCGTCGGAGGTGCCTGGGTGGGCGGCAATGAAGTAGGGGATCAGGTACTGCTTCTTGCCGGCCTCCTCGCTGGCCTGCTCGAACATCTTCTTGAACTTGTCGTACGTGCCGATGCCCGGCTTCATCATCTTGGACAGTGGCCCACCCTCGGTGTGCTCGGGCGCGATCTTCAGATAGCCGCCGACATGGTGGGTCACCAGCTCCTTGACGTACTCGGGCGACTGGATTGCCAGGTCGTAGCGCAGGCCCGAACCGATCAGGATCTTCTTGACGCCTCGCAAGGCCCGCGCGCGGCGGTACATTTTGATCAGCGGATCGTGGTTGGTGTTCAGGTTGGAGCAGATGCCAGGGTATACGCAGCTGGGCTTGCGGCAGGCGGCCTCGATCTCTGGCGACTTGCAGCCGATGCGGTACATATTGGCGGTTGGGCCGCCGAGGTCGGAGACCACACCGGTGAAGCCCTTGACCTTGTCGCGCATTTCCTCGATCTCGCGGATCACCGAGTCTTCCGAGCGGCTCTGGATGATGCGGCCTTCATGCTCGGTGATCGAGCAGAAGGTACAGCCGCCGAAGCAGCCGCGCATGATGTTGACAGAGAAGCGGATCATCTCCCAGGCCGGGATCTTGGTCTCGCCCTCGTGGCTGCCATTGGCGTCGGCATAGCTGGGATGCGGCGCGCGAGCATATGGCAGGTCGAAGACATGGTCCATCTCGGCCGTGCTCAGCGGGATCGGCGGTGGATTGATCCACAGATCGCGCTCGCCGTGGCGCTGCACCAGCGCGCGGGCATTGCCTGGATTGGTCTCCAGATGCAGCACGCGGTTGGCATGGGCATAGAGCACCGGATCGCTCTTGACCTGCTCATAGGCCGGCAGGCGGATTACGGTCTTGTCGCGCGGCGGCAGCATGATCTTGGCCGGGCGGTGGATGGTGATGGGCTTGGGCGCGTCGGCCGCAGGCTTTTCGCCGCTCGGTGCGCCATTGGTACAGGAGGCGCCCTGGTCGGCGGCCGTCTCTTCAATGGTCTGGTAGGGGCTGATTAACTCATCGATGCGACCCGGCGTGTCGACCGAGGTCGAGTCAAGCTGGAACCATTCGTGCGAAGTCGGATCATCGGTGCGGCGCATGAAGGCGGTGCCGCGCACATCGGTCAGGCTCTCGATCGGCTCGCGCCGTGCCAGCCGATGTGCTATCTCGACGATGGCGCGCTCGGCATTGCCATAGACCAGCAGATCGGCCTTGGCATCCACCAGGATGGAGCGGCGCACCTTGTCGCTCCAGTAGTCGTAATGTGCGATGCGTCGCAGCGAAGCCTCGATGCCACCGATCACGATGGGCACTTCGTTCCATGCTTCCTTGCAGCGCTGGGTGTAGACCAGCGTGGCGCGGTCGGGCCGCTTGCCGCCCTGGCCGCCGGGTGTGTAGGCGTCGTCGGAGCGGATCTTGCGATCGGCCGTGTAGCGGTTGATCATCGAATCCATATTGCCAGCAGCCACGCCAAAGAACAGATTCGGCTTGCCCAGGGCCTTGAAGGGGTCGACGCTCTGCCAGTCGGGCTGGGCGATGATGCCGACCCGAAATCCCTGCGCCTCCAGCGTGCGCCCGATCACCGCCATGCCGAAGCTGGCGTGGTCCACATAGGCATCGCCGGTGACGATGATGATGTCGCAGCTGTCCCAGCCCAGTTGGTCCATCTCGGCCCGGCTCATCGGCAGGAATGGTGCCGGCCCGAAGCGCTTGGCCCAGAACGGACGGTAGGCCGTCAGGGCCTTGTTGGGCTTGGGCGGGGCGATGGTGGTGTGGGCGGACATGGCGGTGGGGCTGGCGGGCAACCCGCTATTGTCCTTGACCTCGGGCAAACCCGGTCATTGCCAGTGCAAATCAAGGGGATTGGCGGTGTATTTATTCCGCCTGCCGGACGTTGCTGCATGCGCCAGCGAGGCCCAGTCGGGCGTGCTCGGCCTCGCTCAGCGGCGGCAGCAGCCCCGCATCGTTGCCGCGGGCCAGGCTGCCGAGAAAGCCCTCGACGGCGGTTTGGCCGACCTCGATCAGGTTGAAGCCGTCCTGGTCGATCACCCACTGGTGCAGCAGCCCGTCGACCAGGGCGACCAGGGCCACGGCGGCCAGGGACACATTCAGGCCGACCGGCAGCAGGCCTTCGGCGATGGCGCGTTCGAAGGCCGCGCGGTTCTGGGCGCGCCAGCTCTGCATCGCTAGGAGCTTGCGTTCTTGCAAAGCGAGCAGTTCGCCGGTGTACTCGACCTTCTTCATCGCGATCTCGAAGACCCGACGGGTGCGCTCGTTATGGACCGCGCAATGGAAGATGTTGACCAGGCCCCAGCGCAGTTCGTTGAGGGTCAGCGGAGGCGCCTCGCCCTCGGACTGTAGGCTCATGCCCTCTTCCAGCGGCATCGTGGCGCGGTCCATCATGGCCTGGAACAGCTCGGCCTTGTCCTTGAAATGCCAGTAGACCGCGCCGCGGGTCAGGCCGGCCGCCTCGGCGATCTGCTGCAAGGAGGTGCGTGACACCCCTTGCCGCAGGAACAGGTGTTCCGCTGCATCGAGCAGGTGGTGGCGCGTCTCCTGCGCCTCTTGTTTGGTTTTGCGTGCCATGACCCCAGGATTTTATACGGGTTTACATACATCCATGAATGTATGTGTATATACTCCGGGTCAACCCCGAGTTCAAGCTGCTGGCGTCATCCGTCGTACCCATATCGGCCGCGAGGCGCACAAGCGGAAATTTCAAGAGAGGCCCCACCCGTGATCTGTTCAGCATCATCCCAACAGCAGCCCGCCCCACTCACCCTGGGCAGCCGTGTGCTCTATCTGGCCCCGCTGACGGTGGCCATCGCCGCCGTGCTGCTGGGCTGTTCTAAGGAAGGCGCAGCCCCGGCCCAGGGTGGCGGCATGCCACCACCGGCGGTGGGTGTGGTCACGACGGCCTTGCAGCCGGTGGCTGTGCAGACCGAACTGCCGGGCCGGGTCGAGGCCCAGCGTGTTGCCCAGGTGCGAGCCCGTGTCAACGGCGTCGTGCTCAAGCGCTTGTTCACCGAAGGCGCCGAGGTCAAGGCGGGTCAGGCCCTGTTCCAGATCGATCCCGCGCCGTATCAGGCTGCTTATGACAGTGCCCAGGCCCAACTGGCCAAGGCGCAGGCCAATCTGAGCCAGGCGGCGGCCCAGGCGGAGCGCAACAAGCCCCTGGTCGAGGCCCGGGCGATCAGCCAGCAGGAGTACCTGGTGGCCGTGGCTGCCGCCAAGCAGGCTGAGGCCGATGTCGCCGCCGCCAAGGCCGCGATCACGACGGCCAAGCTCAATCTGGACTATGCCGCCGTTAGCGCACCGATCGCCGGTCGCATCGGCCGTGCACTGGTGACCGAGGGCGCGCTGGTCAGCGCCGCCGAGGCCACCCAGCTGGCGTTGATCCAACAGACCTCGTCGGTCTATGTCAATTTCACGCAAAGCGCCAATGAGGTGCAGCAGTTGCGGCGTGCGCTTGCGGCCGGCCAGCTGCGCTCGGCTGGCTCGAATGCCGCTCAGGTGCAGGTGCTGCTCGACGACGGCAGCAGCAAGAGCGGCAAGCTCTTGTTCACCGATCTGACGGTGGACGCGACATCGGGCCAGGTCTCGCTGCGCGCAGAAGTGCCCAATGCCGACAACGCGCTGCTGCCCGGCCAGTATGTGCGGGTGCGCCTGGCACAGGCCGAGCGGCCGGCGGCTATGCTGCTGCCGCAGCAGGCGGTGACGCGCAGCAATACCGGCGACACGGTGCTGGTGGTCGGCGCCGACAACAAGCCCCAGCAGCGCCCGGTCAAGATCGGCGGCGCCCAGGGGAACCAATGGGTGGTGCTGGATGGCCTGAAGCCCGGCGAGAAGGTGATTGCCGACGGCTTCCAGAAGATGTTCGTGCCCGGCGCACCGGTCAACCCCGTGCCCTGGTCGCCGGCGAGCTCGGCGCCCGCAGCCGCCGCCCCGGCCTCGGCCGCCAGCCGCTAAGACAGGCAGGACTCAGCTATGGCACGTTTTTTCATCGACCGCCCGATTTTCGCCTGGGTGATTGCGCTCTTCATCCTGGTCTTCGGCGGGGTCGCGATCACGCAATTGCCGGTGGCGCAGTACCCAACCGTCGCGCCGCCTTCGCTGGCCATCAATGTGGCCTATCCCGGGGCATCGGCCAAGACGCTGGATGAGAGCGTGGTCTCGGTCATCGAGCAGGAGCTCAATGGCGCGCCCGGCCTGGCCTATATGGAATCGGTCAGCCAGGCCAACGGCACAGGTGCGATCACCGTGACCTTCGAGCCCGGCACCAATATCGACCTGGCCCAGGTCGAGATTCAGAACCGCTTGTCGCGCGCCAACCCGCGCCTGCCGGCGGCGGTGACGCAGCAAGGCGTGCGCGTCGACAAGGCACGCAGCAACTTTTTGCTATTCGTCACGCTGTCCAGCAAGGATGGCTCGATGGATCCGGTGGCCCTGGGTGACTACGCGGCGCGCAACATCGTGCCCGAGATCCAGCGCATTCCCGGCATCGGCCAGGCCCAGCTTTTCGGCACCGAGCGCGCGATGCGCATCTGGCTGGAGCCGGCCAAGATGTTGTCCTTCAACATCAGCCCGGCCGAGGTCAATGCCGCAATCCGTGCGCAGAACGCGCTGGTGCCGGCCGGCACGATGGGCGATCTGCCCAATCTGTCCAGCCAGACCATGTCTGCCACCGTGGTGGTCAAGGGTCAGCTGGAGAACGTCGAGCAGTTCGGCAATATCGTGCTTCGCGCCAATGCCGATGGCTCCAGCGTGCGGCTCAAGGACGTCGCCCGCATTGAGCTGGGCGGGCAGGGGTACAGCACTTATGCGCGCCTGAACGGCAAGCCGTCCACCGGCATCGGTGTGCAGCTCTCGCCCAGCGGCAATGCGCTGGCGGCGGCCACCGCCGTCAAGCAGCGCATGGCCGAGCTGGAGCGCTTCTTCCCGGCGGGCGTGATCTATGAGACGCCCTACGATTCGTCGAAGTTCGTCGACATCTCTATCACCCAAGTGGTGCACACCCTGGTCGAGGCCATCGTGCTGGTCTTCCTGGTGATGTATCTGTTCCTGCAGAACTGGCGCTACACGCTGATTCCCACCCTGGTCGTTCCGGTGGCCCTGCTGGGCACCTTCGCGGTGATGCTGGGCATGGGCTACTCCATCAATGTGCTGACCCTGTTCGGCATGGTGCTGGCGATCGGCATTCTGGTCGACGACGCCATCGTCGTGGTCGAGAACGTCGAGCGCATCATGAGCGAGGAGGGGCTGTCTCCCCGCGAGGCCACGAAGAAGGCGATGGGCCAGATCTCGGGCGCCATCATCGGCATCACCGTGGTGCTGGTGGCGGTGTTCGTGCCGATGGCCTTCTTCAGCGGCTCGGTCGGCAATATCTACCGCCAGTTCTCGCTGGCCATGGTGGCCTCGATCTCGCTGTCGGCGCTGATGGCGCTGACCCTGACGCCGGCGCTGTGTGCGACCCTGCTGAAGCCGGTCGAGGCCGGCCACAACCATGGCAAGCGCGGCTTCTTCGGCTGGTTTAACCGTGGCTTCTCCCGGACCGCCAAAGGCTATGAGGGCTGGGTCGCCAAGCTGCTCAAGCGCGCCCCCAGCATGATGGTGGCTTTTCTGGCCATCGTCACCGTGGTGGGCTGGCTCTATCTGCGCCTGCCGACCTCCTTCCTGCCCAATGAGGACCAGGGCTATTTGATCGTCAATGTGCAACTGCCCCCGGGCGCGACGGCGGCCCGTACCGAGGCAGCGGTCAAGTCGGTCGAGGACTTCATGCTCAAGCAGCCCGAGGTGCAGTCCACCATCGGTGTCATCGGTTTCTCGTTCTCCGGCCAAGGCCAGAATGCCGCTCTGGTGTTCGTGCCGCTGAAGCCCTGGGAAGAACGCACCAAGCCCGAGAACAGCGCAAGCGCGCTGGCCGGCCGTGCCTTCGGCGCGATGATGATGGGGGTGCGCGACGCCTTCATCTACCCGCTTTCGCCACCACCCATCCCCGAGCTGGGCACGGCCACCGGCTTCGCGCTGCGCCTGCAAGACCGCGCTGGCCTGGGCCACGAGGCTTTGCTGGCGGCGCGCAACCAGCTTATGGGCATGGCGGCTCAGAGCAAGATCATCACCGGCATGCGCCCCGATGGTCTTGAAGATGCGCCCCAGCTGCAGATCGATATCGACCGAGACAAGGCAAATGCACTGGGCATCGGCTATGACGCCATCGCCGCCGTGCTGGGCACCCAGCTGGGCTCGTCGTATGTGAACGACTTCCCGAACCAGGGTCGTCTGCAGCGCGTCGTCGTGCAAGCCGACGCTCAAGCCCGCATGCAACCAGAGGACCTGCTGCGCCTGAACGTCAACAACGCCCAGGGCAAGTCGGTGCCGCTGTCGGCCTTCGCCTCGACCCGCTGGATCAGCGGCCAGATGCAGGCCACCCGTTACAACGGCTATCCGGCGATGCGCCTGGCCGGCGACGCCGCGCCCGGTGCCTCGACCGGCGATGCGATGAAGGAGCTGGAGGCGATGGTCGCCAAGCTGCCGGCCGGCATCGGCTATGAGTGGACCGGTCTGTCGCGCGAGGAAAAGCTCTCGGGCGCCCAGGCCACTGTGCTGCTGGCGTTCTCGCTGCTGGCGGTGTTCCTGTGCCTGGCCGCGTTGTATGAGAGCTGGTCAATCCCGTTCTCGGTGCTGCTGGTCGTTCCGCTGGGCATTCTCGGCGCGGTGCTGGGAGCGAGCCTGCGCGGCATGCCCAATGATGTGTACTTCAAGGTTGGCCTGATCACCATCATCGGTCTGTCGGCGAAGAACGCGATCCTGATCATCGAGTTTGCCAAGGACCTGCAGGCCCAAGGCAAGGGCCTGGTCGAGGCCATTCTCGAAGCCGCCCATCTGCGCTTCCGTCCCATCATCATGACCTCGATGGCTTTCATCCTGGGTGTGACCCCGCTGTTCTTCGCCAGCGGTGCCGGCTCGGCCAGCCAGCGCGCGATCGGCACTGGCGTGCTCTCGGGCATGCTGACCGCGACCTTCCTGGCCGTGCTCTTCGTGCCGGTGTTCTTCCTGGTGGTGCGGCGCGTGTTCAAGGGCAGTGAGCGGCAGCGCAAGATGTACGCCCACGAGCTGGAAGCCAATCCGGTGCGCGACGCCGAAGGAATCTGAGATGCATAAGAACAATCCTGTGACCCTCGTCAGCGCCGCCGTGGCCGCGCTGCTGCTGGCCGGCTGCGCCAATCTGGCACCCGCGCATCAGCGTCCGGCCGCCCCGGTGGCGCAGAGCTGGCCGGCACCGGCGGCCGCCACCGGTCAGGCTGCGGCCGAGCTGGCCTGGCCGCAGTTCTATGCCGGCGATGCACGGCTGGCCGCGCTGATCAAGCTGGCGCTGCAGAATAATCGCGATCTGCGCGTGGCGCTGCTCAACGTCGAGCAGGCGCGGGCGCTGGCCCGTGTGGCTGACGCCAATCGTCTGCCGACCGTCGGTGTCGGCCTTTCCGGCAGCCGCCAGCCGACCGCCGATGGCGGCAGCACGCGCAACTACCAGGCCGGTCTGCAGATCACCGCCTTCGAGCTGGACTTGTTCGGCAAGATCAAGAACCAAAGCGACGCGGCGATGGCTCGTTATTTGGCCACGGTCGAAGGCGGCCGCGCCGCTCAGATCGCTTTGGTCTCCGGTGTGGCCTCCAGCTATCTGGCCCTGCAGGCCGATGAGGAGCTGCTGGCGCTAGCCCGCCAGACCTTGGCCACACGAGAGGACAGCCTGCGCCTGACCCGGCTGCGCTACGACGTCGGCGCGGCCTCGGCGCTGGACCTTAGCAGCGCCGAGTCAGCCGCTGCCGCTGCCCGCGCCACCGTCGCCCAAACTCAGCGCCAGCGCGATCAGGACGAGAATGCGCTGGTGCTGCTGTTGGGTCAGCCGCTGCCGGTGGCGCTGCCGCAGGGGCAGGCACTGGCCGCGCTGCAGCTGGCCGATGTGCCGGCCGGTCTGCCGTCCGAGGTCTTGGTGACGCGCCCCGATGTCTTGCAGGCAGAGCAGCAGCTGATCGCGGCCAGCGCCAATATCGGCGCCGCGCGCGCGGCCTTCTTCCCCAGCATCACACTGACCACCAGCCTCGGCACGGCCAGCAGCCAGCTGTCCGAGCTGTTCAGCAACACCGCCTGGACCTTCACCTCACAGGCGCTGATGCCGCTGTTCGATGCCGGCCGAAACCGCGCCAATCTGGAGGCTGCCAAAGCAGCCCAGGGCATTGCCGTGGCGCAGTACGAGAAGGCGGTGCAGACCGCCTTCCGCGAGGTTGCCGATGCGCTGGCCGGACGCGCCACGCTGGATGAGCAGTTGCTGGCGCAGCAGGCCCAGGCGCAGGCCGAGGGCCAGCGTCTGAAGCTGGTCGAGCTGCGCTATGCCAACGGCGCCTCCAACAATCTGGAGCTGCTTGACGCGCAGCGCGCCAGCTTCGCCGCCCAGCAGGCGGTTGTGCAGGTGCGCCTGGCCAAACTGCTCAACGGCGTGCAGCTCTACAAAGTGCTGGGGGGCGGGGTGAGCCAGTCCTGACCAGGCTCAGCCCTGAAACGACAACGCCTCCGCAAAGGAGGCGTTGTTCATTGTGTCGGACCGAGTCGCGTCAATTCGTTTGGCGAATCCAGGCCAGGCCCTCGTCGGTGGCGTATCGCAGTGCAGCGCGTTGGCTCAGGAAGCGCGGCGTGAAGCGCATCACGCGGTCATGGCTGGCCATACCGCGGCCGGAGCGTATCGAGACCGAGGCGGCAAAGCTGCCATCGGCTTGGGTTTTGATCATTGGTGAGACAAGGTATTTGCCCACCTCTATGCTGTTCTTGTGCATATTGTTCATGGAGGTGTGCGCCAGGACGCTGTGTCTCGGCGCGATAGAGGATTGAACGCTCGAATGAAGATCTACCGCATCAGCAGGGCTGGCGCGTGTATCGTTCATCGACGGTGTTCGTTGGTTTGTGACCTCGATAGGTCAGGGCATTGGCTTGGGAGGCCGCCCATTGAATACTTGCCGGTTTCTTTTTATGGTCTTGGCAGGTATTTGAAGCACGGTGGGCCGGGTTGAACCGACCCACCGTTTTGCTTTGATTGCATCAAAGCGGGTGACGCTCACGCGTCACCATCGACAGCCAATTACAGGCCGCGGATGTTCGAAGCTTGCAGACCCTTGGGGCCTTGCTTGACTTCGAATTCCACCTTCTGGTTTTCAGCCAGAGTGCGGAAGCCGCCGTTGTTCTTGATTTCGCTGTGGTGGGCGAACAGGTCCTTGGAGCCGTCTTCCGGCGTGATGAAGCCGAAGCCCTTGCCGTCGTCAAACCATTTCACGGTGCCAGTTTGCATAGTCGTCATGATGTGTTCCTTTGGAAACAAATTAAAAAACCACCTCGCGGCCACATAGCCGGCGAGGACAGAAACACTCAAGAACAGTCAAACGGGAGTTGAAACTGAAGCGAGCCGCTCGCGAACGATCATGCGGGGCTGCAGATTGAAGACCTTGAAGAAACGGTCTTGTGCGTATCTATGCGCCGAGTATACCACAGTAGTGCTCCATCAACCTCAACTGATTGAGACCGGTGCCAAACGTACCGCCACGCCGCTGAGCACCGCATTGCCAGAGAGCGGGTCGCGCAGCCCGTCGTCCAGCAGCACATTGATATTGGCGCCCGGCCGCTGCGCCGCCAGCGAGAGCCGGCTGCCGGGCAGGTCATGGCCCCAGCCGTGCGGTAGGCTGACGACGCCGGGCCGCATGTCCGTGCTCAGCGCTACGCGCACCCGCAACTCGCCCGCCGCGCTGCTGAGCCGGGCCATGTCCGCCTCGTCGAGGCCGTAGCGCTTCGCATCGTCAGGGTGGACCAGCAGCGTGCAGCGTTCCGGTCCTTTGGCAAGGGTCGGCAGGTTGTGCATCCAGCTATTGCCCGAGCGCACGTCGCGTCGCCCGATCAGCAGCAGCTCCGGCACGGGCGCATCGAGTGCCGCATCGACAGCGCCAAGATCGTCCAGCAGCGAAGGCGGCGCGAGCTCGATGCAACCCGAGGGTGTGCGCAGAAGCTCGGGGATGCGCGGCTGCAACTCGCCCAAGTCGATGCCTCCCGGCGCGGCGCGTACCTTGGCCAGTGTCAGGCCTTGCGGGTTCTTTCCGAATCCGTCGCCATAAGGTCCGCTCCGCAGCGCCAGATCGACCAGGCGCTCAGGGCCGCGCCAGGGCTTTAGCGCAGCGAGTACGGCAGCCGCATGGTCGCCGGCTAGGCGCTGCACATCGGCCGCAATCGCTGCATCGTCGAGCGCCAGCAAATCCCCGCGCCAGTCGCGGCCTTCGGTCATGGCCGCCAAGCGCAGCAAAGTCTCCCATTCCTCGGGCTGGCCGACCGGCTTGACGAACACCGGGCCGGAGAAGCGCGCATGGTTGCGGTAGGAGAACTGCGGAAAGGCCAGGTCGTAATGCAGGTCCTCCAGAGGCGACAGCCCGGGCAGGATCACATCGGCATGGCGGCTGGTCTCGTTCAGGTAGATGTCCAGGCTGAGCATGAAATCCAGCCCGTCGAGTGCAGCGCCTAGGCGCGGGCCGTTCGGCGTGGACAACACCGGATTGGCCGCGATCGCAATGACGGCGCGCACCTGACCCTCACCAGCGGTTTCGATCTCTTCGGCCAGCAAGGTGATCGGCAGCTCGCCGAACACCTCGGGCGCGCCCGAGACCCGGCTGCGGCGCCGACCGGTGCTGATGCCTCTGCCGCTGCCGGCCTGGCCCAGGGTGTTGGCGGCGAAGGCGGCCGCCTTCGGGAACATCGCGCCGCCTGGCGCGTCGAGCTGGCCGGTCAGCACATTGAGTACATCGACCAGCCAGCTGTTGAGCGTGCCGAAGCGCTGCGTGCAGGTGCCGATCCGGCCGTAAACGGCGGCGCGCGGCGCCAGCGCCAGCTCGCGGGCCAGGCGGCGCTGGGTGGCGGCATCAATGCCGCAGCTGGCGGCCATGCGCTCGGGCGGATAGTCCAGTAAGACCTGCCGCAGCGCGGCCAAACCCTGGACGTAGGGCGAGAGCCGGCCGAGCCGCAGCAGGCCCTCGTCGAACATCGTGTGGGCCAAGCCCAGCAGCAGGAACACATCACCGCCGGGAAGGATCGCCAGGTGCTCATCGGCCTTGGCCGCAGTCTCGCTGCGGCGCGGATCGACCACGACGATGCGACCGCCCCGTGCGCGCATGGCCTTGGCCTTGCCGCGGTAGTCGGGCACGGTCCAAAGACTGCCGTTGCTGACTATTGGATTGGCGCCCAGCATAAGCAGGTAGTCGCAGCGCTCGATATCGGGCACAGGAACCGATAACCAGTGCCCGAACATCAGTCCGCTGGACAGCTGCTTGGGCATCTGGTCCAGGGTCGAGGCCGAGAACACATTGCGCGAGCCCAAGGCCTTGACCAGGCGCGGGAAGTAGCTCAGCAGGCTGATCTTGTGAGCGCTGGGGTTGCCGATCACGGCGGCCACCGCGTCGCGGCCGTGCGTATGGAGTATCGGCAGCAGACGGCGCTCGATCTCGACAAACGCCTCGTCCCAGCTGGCCTCGACGAACTCACCGGCGCTGTTTTTGATCAACGGTGTGCGCAGCCGGTCGGGGTCTTCGTGCAGGTCCTTCAGCGAGACGCCCTTGGGGCAGATATAGCCGTGGCTGAAGACATCCTGCGCGGCGCCGCGAATGCTGATGACCTTGGCTCCCTGTGTGACGATCTCCAGCCCGCAGCAGGCCTCACACAAAGGACAGATGCGGTAGTGGCTTTGCTGCGGCTCGCTCATGATTTGTCTCCTTCCGGTTAGCGGGTTGATTGTGTGCGGCAGGCATCGACGGGGGAGGTCATCTTGGTGACAGTCCATGGCCAGGGTAAATGCCGCCCCGGCCGGTCTTGTGCGCAAGCCAAGGCGACGCGGAGAAAACAAGATGGTGGAGCATTGAGGCCGGGCCTGGATGGACGCATCGGCCTTTTCAGAATGGGTTGAAGACGATCTCCTGCTCCGCCAGCAGTTCCTGCACCAAGCGCTTCCATGGCCCGTAGGGTGTCCAGAGCCGGATGACCGCGGACCAGGCGTCTTCGGGCACCGCGCCCTCGTTGATCACCAAGTACAGAAAGCTGAAGACGGACGCCCGCATATTGACCTGGCAATGCACCAACACCGACAGCCGCTGAGTCCGCCAGCTGCGAATCTGGCGTTCGAAGATTCGATAGTCGGCTACGCTGGGGCGGTCCCAGACCACAGGCACATTGACGAACATCAGGCCTTGGTCGCGCACAATGTCCGGCTCAGTCGCCAAGGCGTCGCCGACCGTGGGCGGGGCCAGATAGAGCACGGCGTCTATGCCCTGCTGCTTCAAGGTGCCAAGCCATTGGGCCGAGGGCTGGCCGGCGGTCAGCCAGCGGTCATCGAGGCGGATCAGATTGGGGGGTGGTTTGAGAGCGGCATCAGCGCGGCTCGGGTGGGGCAGGCAGGCGGCCAGCAAGCTGGCAATCAGCAGAGGGCGGCGTTCGGGCATGGCGGGGCGTTCGACGGCATTGGCCACTGTATGAGCAGCGGCGGTCCGCACGGTGGTAGACCATCCCAGCGAAACTGCATTTCGTCGCAGACAGCCGAGCTGTCTACATCTGCTTGAACAGATGGGCATAGCTCTCCGCCACCAGCAAGGTGTCGGCGCTTTCTTTGAGCTTTACTTGCAGGCGGCCGCGGAAGTCGCGGGTGACGCCGGCCACGGCAGCGGCGTTGACCAGGGTGGAGCGGTGGATCTGCCAGAACTGCTGGGGGTCGAGTTCGTCGACCAGCTCCTTGAGCGGCTTGCGGATCAGGGCCTCGCTGTCGCGCGTCGCGACCCGGGTGTATTTGCTGTCGGACTGGAAGTACAGCACCTCGTCGACCGTGATCAGTTTCAGCGTCTGGCCGACCGAGGCATTGATCCAGCGCAGCGGCGTACGCTGCCCGGGGTCGGGTCTGGCCGCCAGCTGGCTCAGCACGCCGCCGAGATCGGCTGGCGGGCCGGCCAGTCTCTGCTTAACCCGGCCGATCGCGGTGAACAGCCGGGCGGCGACCAGCGGCTTGAGCACATAGTCGACCGCGCCTTGGTCGAAGGCCGCCACCGCGTATTGGTCATAGGCGGTGACGAAGACCACATGGCTGCGCCCGGCCACCTGCCGGGCCACGTCCAAGCCCGTGGCACCGGGCATCTGAATGTCGAGGAAGAGCACATCCGGCTTGTGCCGGTCCAGCAGTCGCAGCGCCTCGACGCCATCGCTCGCCTCGCCGACGATGACCAGCTCGGGCCAGAGCTGGCCCAGGCGCTCGATCAGCTCGAGGCGCAGTGTTTCCTCATCCTCGGCCACCACAGCCGTAGGTGCGCTCAAAGACCTCATGGATTCAACTCCAGCGTGAACAGGGTGGCGTCTTCGCTGCTGCGGCAGATCAATCGGGCCGGGCCGCCGCTGAGTGCGCGCACGCGTTCAGCCAGCGCACGTAACTCCTCGTCGTCGCCGCACAGGCCGGGCTTGTCAAAGGCCAGCAGCAGGCGCAAGCCGCCACGAGGTAGTGCCTCGGCGGCCAGGGTGCAGCGGCCGGGCAGGCCGTCGGCCAGTCGCAGCGCGCGCTGCAGTAGCGGAAGCAGCAGCATCGGTGGCAGCGCGCAGCCATTCAGGGACGCTGGCCACTGCGCGCTGAAATGCACCACCGCCTTGCTGCGCCCGGCCACCACGGCCAGATAGCTGTCCAGTAACTCGGCCTCCGATTCCAGGCTGCCACCGGCCTCACGCAGCCGCGGCAGCGCCACGCGCAGATGACGGATCAGCCGTTCCATCTGAGTCGCCGCCTCGGGGTCGGCGCGGTCATAAGCCTGTTCGACATCGACCAGGGTTTCGAACAAGAACTGCGGCTCGACCTGAGCCTGCATCGCGGCCAGGCGGGTCGCCATGGCGTGGCGCGCCATCACGCTTTGCTCATGCAACATGCGCTGCAGCCGGGCCTGGGCACGCCCGCGGCGCTCCTGCATCTCGAACAGGGCGACGGTCAGTCCGCAAGGGATGAAGGCCGAGAGCCCGTCGCCGAGAAAACGGCTCCAGAGCATGGGGGCATGCTTGATTTCGCCCTTGCGCTGCCGCATCAACTCGTTGACCGAAGGCCAATCCAGCACCCGAACCAAGCCCCACAGCACCAGCAGGGCCAGCATTGAGCCGACCAAGGTGGCCAGGCCCAGGCGCCAAGCGCGTTGAGGATGATCGGGATCGCTGCGCGCGGCCGGTAGCCAGAACAGCATCAGCAGCAGGGTCACGATGGCCGGCGAGAACAGCTGCCGCGTCAGGGCCAGCCACCATTGCTTGTCGTCTTCGATATACGCCAGGCTGCTCAGGTCGATCAGTCCGTAGAGCAGGCCCATCAGGCTGAACCAGCCCAGCTCGGCCAAAGTCATCGAGCGCCAGGAGGCCAGCACGTGGGCCAGCCCCGAGCCGGGCGACGGAGCGGCCGTCAGGACCGCGCTCATGCGGCCGCTCCGGCAGGCAACCCTGGCAGTAGCCGAACTGGCAACCGCACCCGAGCGACGACGCCACGCGGCACCAGCGCTTCCAGCTCCAGCGCGGCACGGCCGCCGAACAAGGCGGCCAGCCGCGCGCGGGTATTGGCCAGGCCAACACCGGAGCCGCCGCTGGCGGCAAAGCCCTGACCGTCGTCACGGACCTCGACGGCCAGCTCGCCGGCCTGGGCATGAGCGCTGATCAGGATGTGGCCACCCTCGGGCAGCGGCGATAAGCCATGCTTGATCGCGTTCTCGACCAGCGTTGGCAGAACCATCGGCGGCAGGCTGGCGGCCAGCAGGCTGGGCTCGGCCTCGATCTCGAAGCTCAGGCGCTCTCCCATGCGCATCTGCAGAATCGTCAGATAGCTGCGCACCAGCTCCAGCTCCTGGCCCAGTGTCGACTCGCTTTGCCGCATGCTGGGCAGGGCGGCGCGCAGGTAGGCGATGAGGCTGACCAACATGTCGCGGCCACGGTCCGGCGCGGTCTCGTACAGGCGTTTGACATTGGCCAGGGTGTTGAACAGGAAGTGCGGCTCGATTTGCGCATTCAGCGCAGAGAGTTGGGCCTCGAGCTGCTGGGCATGCAGGGCCTCGTGCTGGCGGGCGGTGGCCAGCAACTGCTGCCGGGTCTGGCGTTCGCCGCGCGCCGCAACCAGCAGGGCATAGGCGACGCCGCCCAGCAGTATCCACAGCAAGGTGGTCGAGATGGCCCAGCTCCATTTGAACTGCGCGCCGGCGTCACCCAGATTGGCCACCCAATGGCGCACCAGCGCGCTGGTGAACGCAGCGCCGGCCACTGCGAGACCGCGCCACAGCATCGGCAACCGGCGCGGCCGCGCTAGCCAGGCCTCCGCCAGCGCGATCGCCAGCAGCAGCATCAGACCGGTGATCAGGTTCTGGCGCGTGAAGCGCACCAGCGAGTAGAGCCATTCGGCCAGCATGTCATTGCTGGTGTACCAGGACAGGGCCCGAGAGGTTGCGATCAGCAGACAAAAATAGAACACCACGGCAATCACGCGCAGATTGAAGATCTGCACGAAGGCCTGCCGAGCGGTCTGCGTGGCTTGGGTGGGCGGGGTGGGCATGGTTGGATTCTCGCGCCGGCTTTGGGGCCTCGCCAGACGATGCGACGAAATCGGCTGGGCGGGGATGAAATCCGGCCCAGCCCGTGTCAAAGGTGCCGCCCCGCCGCTTGCCCTGCATACTGCGGGCCTTCAACGAGGAGTCGGGAATGAAGATTGATATCGGCGCCGGCGTGCGTTTGTTCGTGGATGTGGAGGGTCCGGGCCTGGTCCCCGATGGCCCGGCGATGCGGGAGAAGCCCACGCTGATCTGCATGCATGGCGGCCCAGGCTTTGATCACAGTGCCTTCAAGCCCGGCTTCTCGGCCCTGGCCGATCTGGCGCAGATCGTCTATTACGACCATCGCGGCCATGGCCGCAGCGATGCCCGGCCGCGCGAGGAATGGACGCTGGACACCTGGGCCGACGATATCGTGCGTCTCTCGGACGCGCTGGGCATCGTCAAGCCTATTGTGCTGGGCCAGAGCTTTGGCGGTTTTGTCGCGCAGCGCTACATCGCGCGCCACCCGAGCCATGCGTCCAAGGTCATCCTGTCCAGCACCTCTCACCACATGGGGATGGAGCGCAAGCTGGCGATGTTCCAGCGTCTGGGCGGACCGCAGGCGCGGGCCTGTGCCGAGGCCTTCTGGAGCCGACCCGATCAGGCCAGCTGGGAAGCCTACTGGGCCGCCTGCCGCAAGCTCTACAACACCCGCGAGCCCTTGGACCCCCAGGCCGGCGAGCGCGTGCTGGCCAATATCGACATCCTCTTGCACTTCGTTGCCGGCGAGAAGCAGGCGCTGGATCTGCTGCCCGGCCTGGCGGGCGCGCAATGCCCGGTGCTGGTGCTGGCCGGTGACGAGGACCCGGTCTGCCCGGTCGAGGATGCGCGCGAAATCGCCGCGGCGCTGCCGGCGGCGCTGACGAGCTTCGTCAGCGTGCCCGGCGCCGGCCATGGCACATGGCGTGACAAGCCGCAGGAGGCCTATGCCATCCTGCGGCGCTTCATCGAGGCCTGAGCCTTACTTCTTGTTTTTCTGATCGCGGCGGCGCTTGGCCGTCCACAGCAGAGCCAGGCCGGCCGTCATCAAGGCATAGGTTTGCGGCTCAGGCACGGCTGCCAACGCTGCCACGCCGGTGTCGGTGAAGTCGGTGAACACACCGTCGACGCCCAGGCGCAGATAGGCCTCGATCTCGGCCTGGCCGGACTCGAAGCCAAGGATGCCGGCGTCGTCGCGCATGGTCCAGGTGTGGACCAGCAGTCCGCGCTCATGGGCTGCTTCGATCACACCGGTGCTGCCGACTACCAGGCGGTCCAGGCCGTTGACGGTGCCGTCGCCGTTGCGATCCACGCCGTCGGCCACGGTCTGCAGCAGATACGGCTTCCAGGGGCCGATGCCATCGGCATAGGTGGCGACAAAGGATAGGCCGACATTGCTGACCAGATCGGCAAAGGTCAAGAGACCACCGGCGGCCTTGACATCGAAGGGCTGGTCGTAGGGCGCGACAAGGGACATCGAGCCATCGGGCTTGACGTCGTCGGCATCGACCAACTGCACCAGCTTGATGTCGGTACGGGTATTGAGGTACTGCAGATTGCCGACCTCGAAGCTTTGGATAAAGACAGGCGCCGCTGCGTCGTTGCCGTAGGCGGCGTGCAGGGTGCTGACCAGCTTGTCCTCAAAATAGCGCTTGTCCAGCCCCAGGCCCTGCGACACGCCCTGCATATAGGTCGAGTGCTTGAGCTCTGGGTAGATGCCGATGGTGCGGCCGGTCTCCAGGCTCTTTGCCTTGGCGAGTGCGATCACTTCGTCCAGCGTGGGGATTTCGAACTGGCCGTTGAACTCCTGCGGCCGGTTTGCACGCGGCTGCACGGCCCGCAGGGTTTTCAGCTCGGCGAGTGTGAAGTCTTCGACGAACCAGTCGGTGGTCGCGACGCCGTCGACCGTCTTGGTGGTTTTGCGCCCGGCGAAGCCGGCGATGCTGGCGACATTGGTGGTCGCTCCGATGGTGGGCTCGTGGCGCGCTACGAGGATGCCGTCTTTGGTCATCACCAGATCGGGCTCGATGTAGTTCGCGCCTAGCTCGATGGCCTTGGCGTAGGCTTGCAGCGTGTGCTCGGGCAAATAGCCCGAGGCGCCGCGGTGGGCGATGATGATGGGGGCCTGGCCGTCCAGCGTGTTCCAGGCCTGGGCCGGCACGGCGCCCAGCAAGAGTGCGGCCGCGAGAGCGGCCAGGGTCAGTTTGGCTTGCATGGTTTGCTCCTCTGAAGTTGTCGTATCGTCGCGGCGCGATATGACACCTCGACGCGAGGCAGCGTAGGAGCAGTAGTCCGAACGGACTATTGGGCAAGACCTGCCCCTAGTTTGAAGCGTTCAGTTCGCGATGAGGGCCTTGAGCTCGCGCTCCAGCAGCGCGGCGTCACCCAGATTGATCTCCAGCAGGCGGCGCAGATGGGTGATGCTCTCGATGTCGATGCTGCGGCACAGCAAACCGACATGCTCGCCCTCGACATGGGCCACTTCGCCTGCCATCGCGATGCCCACCTCCATCTGGGCCAAGCTGATGTTTAGCAAGCAGGGATCGCCCACCGCGACTGCACCGGCACGCGGCAGTCGCAGCAGGGCGCCTTTGAGCGACAAATCCTGCACCTTGATGTCCAGGCGCTCGGCGGTGGTGGTCAGCTGCGCATCGGTATCGAAGGCGACGCGGGCGAAGTGACGGCGTTCGGTGTTGATGATGGGCTCCCGAAGCTGACGAAGGGTGCAATTGATGCTAGCAGATCAGATGTCGTCCTGACCGTGAATCGTGCTGCGGTCGATGGCCTGTTCCAGGCGCTGCGGCGCCACCGCTTCCAGTCCCATCGATTCCAGCAGATACCAGGCGGCGCGCAGCAGCGCGGCGGTCTCCTGGCGGGCCTCTTCGCCGGCCAGCCCGCCCATCTCGCCAGCACGGGCCAGCGCCTGCTGGTTGCCGCGCGCCTGGGCATGGCCGCGGGCGTCAAAGCGTGGTGCGGCGTAGCGTTCGGCGACTCGCCGAAGCAGTGCCTGCAGCTCCTCGCTCTGCTCCTGCTCGTTGAGCAGGCGGCACAGATCTCCAAGTAGTTGTTCGGCCGCCGCTGCCAGCAGCCGGGCCGCGTGGTCGCTGCCGCCGGCCAGATACAGGGCGGCGGCCAGATCCACATACTCCAGCGCCCGGGCCAGCTTGGGCAGGTCGCTGCCGCTCATGAAGACTGGACTCGAGCTTGGGTTTGATCGGACATGCGGAGCCTCCCGGGCGCTGAATTTATGAGTCGATATGCCAAGGCAGCCAGTTTAGGCGCCAGCTGCAGCGCCGGAGTGAGGCTTTGTTCACGCCGGCCGCCCGCTTGGCCGGGCTTCAGTCGCGCCACCAGGCCTGTGCAGGCGGCGGCGCGCCGATGGCTATGCGCTCACCCATGCGCGGCGTGGTCAGCGCCACGCCCTGCGCGGCCGCGAGTGCGAATATGCGCTCGAAAGGTTCCTGCCAGGGGTGCAATGCCAAATCGAACGTGCCGTTGTGCACCGGCATCAAATGGCGGCCGCGCAGGTCTAGATGGGCTTGCAGGCTTTGCTCGGGCTGCATATGTACATCGGCCCAGTCCTTGTTGTATGCGCCGGTCTCGATCAAGGTCAAGTCGAAGGGGCCGAAGCGTTCGCCGATGGTCTTGAAGCCGGCGAAGTAGCCGCTGTCGCCGCTGAAAAAGACGCGTTGGCGCTCGCCAAGCATGACCCAGGATGCCCACAGATTGCGGTTGCCGTCGCGCAGGCCGCGGCCCGAGAAATGCTGGGCCGGCGTCGCGACGAGTCGCAGCGCGCCGACCCGGACTTCCTGCCACCAGTCGAGCTGGCGCACCTGAGCCGCCGGGATGCCCCAGCTGATCAGCGTGTCGCCGACGCCCAGTGGCGTGAGGAACAGGTCGGTCTTGGCCGCCAGCGCCAGTACCGCCACGCGGTCCAGATGGTCGTAGTGGTCGTGCGACAGGATCACGGCCTTGATCGGCGGTAGATCGTCCAGGCTGATCGGCGGCGCATGAAAGCGCTTCGGGCCGAGGAAACTCAGCGGCGAAGCGCGTTCAGCGAACACCGGATCGGTCAGCCAAAACTCGCCCTCTAACTTCAGCAACATAGTCGAGTGGCCAAGCCGGTACAGGCTGCCTTCGGGCGCAGTGAGCAGCTCGGCTCGGCTCAGGGACAGCACCGGAATCGGCTGCGCCGGGCTGGCATCGGCGGGCTTGTCGAAAAGGAAACGCCACAACACGGCCAGTGTCTTGCCCAGGCCCATGCGCTGCGGACGCACCGGGTTGCGAAACTTACCGCCAAGGAATTGTGGCGAGCCGGCGTAGTGGCTGGTGGCAGGCGTGCAGCAGGTTTTCAGAAGGCTGTAGGTCATGATGAGGACAAGGCTGAAGAGAGTCAGGCAGAGGAAAAGGCGTGGCATCGGGAGGCGACAAAAATACACTACACAGTGTAGTTCCTTGCTGATAAAAGTAAACCATGCGGTGTAAAATTCAGCGATTTCCAAGGATTGATGCCCATGTCTGAGCTGTCGCCGCCGAGCCGACTGACCGACCGCAAGCGCGAAGCTATCGTGCAGGCGGCGCTCGTCGAGTTCCGCCAGCATGGGTTTGGTGGCACCAGCATGGACCGAATTGCGGCTGTTGCCGAGGTCTCCAAACGCACCGTCTACAACCACTTCGCAAGTAAGGACGAGCTGTTCGCGGCCATCCTGCAGCAGTTGTGGGAGCGCAGCCAGGCGCTGGGCGAGCCGATCTACAAGGCCGAACGGCCCCTGCGCGAGCAACTTCTGGAGCTACTGCGCCTGAAGTTGCGCCTGCTCAATGATGCGAGCTTCATCGATCTCGCCCGAGTCGTGATGGCGGAGATGATGCACACACCGGAGCGCGCCCAGGCGATGGTGGCGCGACTTGGCGAGAAAGAGCAGGGGCTGCAGCAATGGATCGCCGCCGCCCAGGCCGACGGCCGGCTCCGCCCGGCCGATCCGCAGTACGCCGCCCAGCAACTGCAGGGCTTGCTGAAGGCCTTCGCCTTCTGGCCCCAACTGGCGATGGGCCAGCCGCCCTTGCCCGAGGCACTGCAGCAACAGGTTTTGCTGGACAGTGTCGAGATGTTCCTGGGTTTTTACGCTAGTGTTGATCCCCTCAAGGAGAACGCCTGATGACATTGCATATCGATCGCCGCAGCGCGCTGGGCCGTCTCGGCGCCGGCTGCCTGGCACTCGCTCCGACCGTACTGCTGGCCGCCGAGGACGAGGCTAAAACCTTTGACGAGGACTCGATACTGAAGGCCGCGACCGAGTTCTTCGGCAGCACCACCGAAGGCCTGGCCAAGGTGATCGAGAAGGCCTTCAAGGAGCAGGGCCGGCCGAATGCGTATATCAAGGGCGAGGAAGCCTCGGCCGCGCTGACCGTGGGCTTGCGCTATGGCGATGGTCAGCTGCAAATGAAAGGCGGCGCTACTGCGCGGGTTTTTTGGGCCGGTCCGTCGATCGGGCTGGACGCCGGCGCTAATGCATCCAAGGTCTTCACCCTGGTCTACAAGCTGCCCAATGCGGCGGCCATCTACCAGCGCTTCCCCGGTGTCGAGGGCAGCCTCTACTACATCGGCGGCGCCGGCATCAACTACCAGCGTAACAAGGGCATCACGCTGGCGCCTATCCGTCTGGGCGTGGGCCTGCGCAGCGGTGCCAGCGTCGGCTATCTGCATTACCGGCGCGAGAAGTCGCTCAACCCCTTCTGACCCTTCGGCGCACGAGCAGGGTATTGGCCTAGTCCGATCGGCTCTTTTGCGTCCGTACTGCTGACATCAGCGCTCCAGAGAATCGCGTCCGCTGCCTGCCCCCTCAAGGCAGCAAGTCTGACAGCCAACGCCATCTCTGGAGATTTCTGATGAGCCAGCAAGACCTGACCCTAGCGTCCAGTTTTTCCCCTTCGCGCCGTGGCCTGCTCAAGAGCGCCTCGGCCTCGGCCGCACTGCCTTTCATCGCCACCCTGGGTGCCTTGCATGCCCGCGAGGCCGCCGCCGCCGGCAACACGGTGCTGATCGACAGCGCCTACGGCCCGATCGCTCCGGTCAACGACCTGACGACCGGCCTGCCGCTGCTGCAACTGCCGCCGGGCTTCAGCTACAAGAGCTATGGCTGGACAGGCGATGCGATGAGCAACGGCAAACCCTGCCCGCGAGCGCACGACGGTATGGGCGTGGTGCAAAGCCGCAAAGTTGGCCGCAGCACCGAGCTGGTGCTGGTGCGCAACCATGAGGTCAGTACCGGCAGCGATGCCAGCTTCTTCGGCGCGCCGGCCGTCTATGACAGCGGCAGCGGCTTCTCCAACGGCGGCACCACCAATCTGGTGTTCCGCGACGGCGCCTTCACCCGCATTGACGCCAACCTCGGCGGCACCCGCACCAACTGCGCCGGCGGTATCACGCCGTGGGGCACGTGGCTGACCTGTGAAGAGGTCGGCTCCGACAGTATCAGCAGCGCCGGCCGCAAGCACGGCTACGTGTTCGAGTGCGCGGCCGATCCGGCCCAGACAAGCGCCGAACCCATCATCGGCATGGGCCGTTTTGCCCACGAGGCCGTCGCGATCGACCCGACCAATGGATATGCCTACCTGACCGAGGACAGCTCGGGTAAGTCGGGCTTTTACCGCTACATCCCCGATGTGCACCCCGGCAAGCTCGGCAGCCTGGCCCAGGGCGGCAAGCTGCAGATGGCCAAGGTCAAGGGCCAGAACAATATCAATATCGCACCGGCCGAACTCGAGCAGGCCTATGAGCTGGAGTGGGTGGACATCGCCAACCCTGACCAGAACCGCGGCACCGCTACCGCCGTCGACGGTACGACGATCAGCAACTGCGCCGGACCCTTCGTACAGGGCTGGGCCCAGGGCGCGCTGCGCATGAATCGCGGCGAAGGCATCTGGTACTACGCCGGCAAGATGTATGTGATGGACACCTCGGGCGGCACCGTCAACCGTGGCGCGATCTGGGAGCTGGACCTGGCCAGCCAACTCATCACCTGCATCTACTCTAGTGCTTCCGAAGTGGTCGGCGACGCCGGCGACAACCTGACGGTGAGCCCGCGCGGCGGCATCGTGATCTGCGAGGACGGCGGCGGCGTTACCGACAGCTTCGGCTTCGGCAGCCGTCTAATGGGTCTGACCCAGGAAGGCGACACCTTCATCTTCTGCAAGAACAATGTCAATGTGAGCGCTGCCGAGTTGAGCGCCGCTGGCAAGCTCGCCAGCCTGGCCGGCGATCGCCGTAGCTCCGAGTTCTGCGGTGCCTGCTTCGACCCGACCGGCCGCTACCTCTTCGTCAACATCCAGACCCCAGGCATCACGCTGGCGATCACCGGCCCCTGGGGCAACGGTTCGCTTTAAGCCCGCTGCAAAACATTCAAGGAATCGCAAATGAAAACCACCCTCATCGCCGCCGCCTTGCTGGCCCTGGCCGCCCAAGTCCAAGCAGCCCAGTACACCGGCGCCCAAGGCACAGCCGCCGTCGACGCCAGCTTCGTGACTGCCAGCGAGCTGTTCTTCGATCTGGAGTTCGCCACCCGCGGTAGCGTCACGCTGAACTTCACCGTCGAGGCCCAGGACCTGGCCAGCCCCCTGCTGAGCTTCAACTCCGTCGTGCGCAATCTGTCCGGCCTGGGCTTTGGCGACGTCAGCGTCCAGCTCGACGGGGCCAGCTTCTCACTGCCGCAGGGCACGGTCACGACCGACGGCTTCCAGGCGGTGCAGAGCTGGGGCGGCAACAGCAGTGCGCTGTGGGCCCAGTTCGGCGGCCCCGGCGTCACCACCGAGTTCTACATCGGCAATCCGCTGCTGCAGGCCGGCGCTGGCGACTGGACCCTGGACCTGAGCGGGCGTCAGGTCGGTGATGTCTTCAGCATCACCGTGGCCGTGCCCGAGCCGCAAACCTATGCGCTGATGCTGGCTGGTCTGGCCGCAGTCGGCTGGGTGGCACGTCGCCGCAAAGTCTGAGCAGCGCTCAGCTCAGCACCCCGGTGCGCACGCAATTGCGTCCGTCGCGCCGGGCGCTGATCAGGCCCGCCTCGGCGCGGGCCATCAGCTGGTTGATGCTGTCACCGCTGCGCAGCGCCGTCATGCCCAGGCTGACGCCGACACGCAGCTCCTCATGCAGCGGCGCCCAGTCATGGGCCTGGACCGCGCGGCGGATGCGCTCGCACACCGTGCGCGCGGTCGACAGCTCCACCTCGCTGAGCACCAGCACCAGCGACTCGGCGCTGTAGCGCAGCGCCAGATCCTTGGCGCGGCAATGGGCGCGCACGATGGCGCCCACGTCGCGCAACACCGCATCGACCAGACCCGGCGTCAGTGCGACGCGCGAAGGCTGCAGCGGATCGAGCTCCATACGCACCAGGCACAGGCCGCGATTGCCGGCCAGGGCTTGCTGCATCATCGGCGGCAGGCGCAGCTCCAGCGCCTCGCGGCGGGCCAGGCCGGTCAGAGCGTCCTGCTGGCTGGCATCGGGCTGGCTGTCGCTGCGCGTCAAGCGCAGTTGCAAACCCTCGACCACGACCTTATGGAAATGCTGGTAGAGCGCCAAGGCCTGCGCATGCTCGCCGGCCTCGGTGTGCTGTTCACTCAAGGCTTCCAGCGCTTGCGTCAGCAGCGCACGGGCGCGCCAGTCCAGTGCATTCTTTGCCAGTAACGGCTCGACCAGGCTACGGCATCGCTGCGCCTCGCCCTCGGCAAGGGCGCGTTCGGCGGCCTGGACTTCCGCATCGGGGGCGCTGTCCATGTCAGTGCTCGCTTCTGAGCGGACGGGCTTGAGCGCGTGCATGTGAAACCTGTGACGTGTCTGTAACAACAGCTTGAGGATAGCGCGAATCGCACTTAATTTCATCTAGTGAAAGCCGCAACAAAGGCAACAAAGCGGCGGCTGCCTCGCAACCGTCCTGATACGGACGCCGCGCAAGCTGGTGGCTGTGCAATCACTGGAGCCTTCCATGTCCCTCCGTACCACCCAGATTTCGCTGGTGCGTCGCAGTTTCGCGCTGATCGAGCCGATCGCCGAGCAGGCTGGCGCGCTGTTCTACGGGAAATTGTTCGAGGCGGATCCCGGGCTGCGTCGCCTGTTTCACGGCGACATGCAGGCCCAGAGCCACAAGCTGATGCAGATGATCGGCGCGGCCGTGGCCCTGCTGGACCAGCCCGAGCGGCTGCTGCCGGTGCTGCGCCAGCTCGGGGCGCGCCATGGCGGCTACGGTGTGCAGGCCGTTCATTACGAGACTGTCGGCGCCGCACTGATCAAGACCCTGGCCCAGGGCTTGGGTCCGGCCTTCAACGCCGAGACCCGCGCCGCCTGGCTGGCCGTCTATGCCCTGGTCAGCGGCACGATGCAAAGCGCTTGCGATCTGCAGCTGGCCGACATCAGCGGCTGACCACGCAGTTGCGCCCCTGGTTCTTGGCGGCGTAGAGCGCTTCGTCGGCGCGCAGCAACAGCTCGTCGACCTGGCAGTCTCCGGCACGCAGCGCGGTGATGCCGAAGCTGGCGGTCAGTGCGCCGCCTTCATGGTCGGGCATCAGGGCGGCGATCTGTCCGCGCAGCCGCTCAACCAGAGGCTGCGCGGCCGCCAGTTCGGTCTGCGGCAGCAGTAGCGCGAACTCCTCGCCGCCGAGCCGACCGATCACGTCGAGCCGGCGCACCAACTGCGCACAGGCCTGCACCACCTGGCGAATCGCAGCATCGCCACCAGCATGGCCCAGGCTGTCGTTGATGCGCTTGAAGTGGTCGATGTCCATCATCACCAGGGCCAGCGGCAGGCCGTGGCGGCGCGCGCGCTCCAGTTCGCGCTCGGCCTGCTCGATGAAGCTGCGCCGGTTCGCGACGCCGGTCAACGCATCGGTTGTGGCCAGACGTTGCAACTCCAGTTCCAGCTGCTTGCGCTCGGTGATGTCGACGATGGTGGCCAGGTCGGCGAGCTCACCGTTGTAGCTGACCGGCACCATGGACACCATCACCCACAGCACGCTGCCGCCCGAGCCCAGCAGGCTGACCTCCTCATCGACCAGTCGACCCTCGCGCAGGAACTTGGCCTGTAGCCGCGCGCGCTCCTGTGGGTCGCGGTAAAAGGACTCGGCCGGCCGGCCGACGATATCGTTCAGGGGCCGGTCGGCCAGGCGTGCGGCCGACTCGTTGGCATAGATCAGCACCGCATCGCTGCGCCGCGTCAAGGTCATCGGCACAGGAGCGTTGTCCAGAATTGTGCGAAGACGCTGTTCGCTCTCGCGCAGCTCCTGCGTGCGCTGTTCGACGCGCTGCTCCAGCCCGGTCGTCAGGTCCTGCAGCTCGGCCACCAGGCGGGCGTTGTCCACTGCATTGACGACATTGGCGCACAGCAGCTCCAGAAACTCGACGCGGCCGGTGGTGAAGACGCCGGCCGCCGACGCGTTCTCTAGGTAGAGGGCGCCGACCGTGTGCCCCTGCTTGAGCAGCGGTGTGGACAGGACCGAGCGGGCTTGGCGCGCCGCGAAGTAGGGCTCGCGCTGCGCATCGAGCGCGCTGCGCGCATCGTCGATCAGCAAGGTCTTGCCCCCTGCCAGCACGCGGCGCAGCAGGCTCAGCGGAAGCCGCCCGCCTGCCTGTTCTAACGCCAGCGGCGTCATCTGGCCTTCGGTGTCGCCGAGGCCGACATCGGCCCTGAGCGTCCAGCGCGGCTCGGCGCCGGCGCCGGCCCGGTTGTGTCCGCTGGCCAGCACGATGGCGGCGCGCTGCGCGCCGGCGTTCTCTCCGACCACCCGCAGCAGCCGCTGCAGCAGGCGCGGTAGCTCGGCCTCGGCATTGATGGCCTGCATGGCCTTCATCAGGCTGCTGACGTCAACCGCATCACTGCGGCGCGGTGCCTCAGGTGTTGGCGTCGGCAGGGTCCGCTGTGCCACCCCCGGCGCGCCCCATTGCAGCCAGTTCAGTCGGGCCTGAGCCAGTGCTGCGTGCGCGGCGGCTGGCTCATGAGGCCGGGTGGCTGCCAGGTAGCGGCCGCGCGCGCCGTGCGCTAGCCCGGCGTCCAGCGGGGTGCCAGTCAGCGGCTGCTCGGCGCTGGCTACGGCGGCATCGAAGGCCGGCAGCGCGTCCTCGCCGCGCGCCCAGGCCAGCTCGGCCGCCAGCAGATGGTATTTGGCGCTGAAGGTGCCGGGGCCGGCCTCGTTCCAGCGGCCGAGCTTGTGCAGCGCCAGCTCGGCTTCGGCCAGCGCTGCCTCGCGCGCCGCCCCGGCGCAGCGCAGCCCGGCCAGCGCCGCAATGAAGACCACGAGCGGCACCGCATGCATGCCTCGCGCGGCGGCGAACAACGCGCTGGCGGAGCGCGCCTCCAGCAAGGCCTCGGCCGGGCGCTCGGCCAAAAAGTGCAGCAACGCGCGCCAGGCGTGCAGAAACATCAGTCCGGTTTGGTCCTTGCGCTGCTGGTAGACCGCCGCCAGTGCACGGCCGGAGCAGGGGCCGCTTTCCAGCGCCAGGGCCGGCAGCGTCGGCAGCAGCAGCTCCTGCACCAGGGCTAGCAGCGCGTCCTGATAGTCGGCGGCCACCGGCTGGCGCATGCGCTGCAGCGTATCGCGATGCACGCTCAGGCTTTGCGCCAGCGCCGGCAGCGGCTGGCCGGCGAGGAAGGCATGGCAGTCATGCACATAAAGACCCAGGCCTGCGTGGCGCAGATTGCCACCTTCCAGGCCGTTGCGATGGGTCTCCATCAGGCCCGGCAGACCCTGGCTCAGCGGCTCGATCCAGTGCTGCAAGAAGGCGTTGAAGGAGAAGCCGGCGTGGGCGTAGACCTGCAGCCACCCGTGCTCGCGCACCAGTTGCATCGACAGGCGGCCAAGCGCATAGGCCTGGCGATAGTCGCCAAGGAACTCGGCCCACATCAAGCCCAGCACCGAGTAGGCCGACAGCGCCCCCGGCACATGGCCGTGGGTCATCATCAGCCGCACCTGGAACACCGTCAGCAGCGGCAGCAGGGCCGGCCGCGCGATATAGGCGGCGGCCGTCATCTTGGCGCTGATCGAGATCAGCTGCAGCATGCGCGCGTCGCTCATCGGCGCGAGCGCGGCGAGCGCCGGCAGGCCCAGCGCGTTGAGCTCGTCGCGAACTGACGCGACCAGGGCCACCACCTGGGCCGGCGAGTCGGCCTGCGGCAGCTCGGCGCCCAGCATGGCCAGCACCTGCAGGCCCAAGTCCAAGGTATCGCTGAGCTGGCCCTGAGCATAGCTGGCCTCGATGCGCACCTCCAGCAGCCGGGCGCGCTGGGCCGGCTCGCTGAGCCTGGCCAGCGCGGCGGCGAGCAGCTCGTCCATGCGGTCATGCCGGCCGCTCAGATACGCCATGCGGGCCGCCTGCAGATGCACGACCAGCAGCGCCTCAGGCCGCCCGGCCCAGGCCGTCTCGTCCTGCAGGCGTAGCGCCATCTCGGCAAAGTCGGCTGCCAGATCAAAGGCGGCCGCATTCATCGCCTGCTGTGAGGCTTGCTCGTTGGCCACGGCCAACGCGGCGCGCTCGCTGGGCTCTGAGATCAGGGTCTCAGCGGCGTTCAGATGGTTCAAAACATGGAAGGGGAGTGCCGCAGGTGATTGGTGGCGCGAACGCAGCAGGCGGCCGATCTGTAGGTGCAGACGGGCCCGGGAGTGCTCGGGCACCAGGCGCCAGGCCGCTTCCTGCACGCGGTCGTGGGCGAAGGCATAGCGCACCGCCTGCTCGCTCGGCGCCAGATGGGCGGCGTAGCGGTAGAGCTTGTTACCGGGCACCAGCAACTGGGCCTGAAGCGCCGGCAGCAGGCCAGTGGCGACCTCGGTGCCAGGGCGGTCGAGTGCGGTGGCCAGCGTGTCCAGGTCGAAACTCCCACCCAGGAAGGCGCCGACTGAGAGCATCCTGCGGCAGGCCTCGGGCAGGGGCTGAAGCTGCGCCAGCATCAGCTCGACGACATTGTCCGCCAGTTGGGCTTGGGCGATCTGCGCCGCCGACCAATCCCATCGCTGGCCCGCGAGGTCGAAATGGATCAGGCGGCGCTGCACCAGTTCTTCGACAAAGCGGCGCAGGAAGAAAGGGTTGCCGGCGGTCTTGGCCAGGCACAGCGTGGCCAGTTCGGCGACCTCGGCGGCCGGCCTATGCAGGCTGTCGGCCAGCAACTGGCCGATCTCACCGGCGCCTAGCGGCGCGATCGACAGCGCCAGAAAACGAGGCCCCAGCGCGCGCAGCTCGACCAGGTCCTGGCTCAGAGGGTGCTCGAGGGGCAGCTCGTTGTCGCGCCAGGCCAGCACGATCAGCGTGTGGCGCAGCTCGGTATCGCCGGCCCACTCGCGCAGCAGGCGACGCGAGCTGCGGTCGGCCCATTGCAGGTCGTCCAGGAACAGGGTCTGCGGCTCGTCCTCGCTGGCCAGTGCTGCCAGGCACAGGCGCAGGCTGCGCATGAAGCGGCTCTCGGCCTCGGAGGGCGCCAGTGCTACCGGCACGGCTGGCTCGCCCAGCAGCGGCTTGAATTCGGCGATGGCCTCGGCCACGACGGCCGCCGCGCTTCCCAGACGCTGGCACAGGCGCTCCCGCCAGAACAGCTGGCGTGCGGGTGCCTGGGCCAGGATCTGCCCGGCGCGCTGGGCCAATAGGCTCAGCAGCGCGCCGTAGGGCTGATGCTGACCGAACTGGTTGAACTTGGCCGCGACAAAGCTGCCGCGCTGGGCCATCAGGCTGCGCTGAGCTGCGTTGACCAGCGCGGTCTTGCCTATGCCCGAGAGGCCGGCGATACCGACCAGCTGGCTCGCGCCGGCGGCAGCGGCTTCGAAGGCCGCGCCGAGCTGGCGCAGCTCGCTCTCGCGCCCATAGAGTCGGCCGCTGAGCTGGAATCGGTCGCTGCGGTCGCCCCGGCCCGGCATGAAATGGGGTGGTTCGCGGCCCTCAGTCAAGGCCGCCAGGCACAGGGCCAGGTCTTGCCTGAGAGCCGGGTGACTTTGGTAGCGTGCCTCGGGTTCCTTCTGCAGGCAGCGCTCCAGCAGGGCTGCCAGCGCCGGCGAGGCGTCGGCTCGCCGAGCGGTGGCCAGCGGCGCCGGCACGGCCAGATGGGCATGGACGGCCTGGGCGGCGTCTTGGCAATCGAACAGCGGCGAGCCGGTCAAGGCCTCGTACAGCGTGGCGCCGAGGCTGTAGAAGTCGGCCCGGTAGTCGACATCGCGGCTCATCCTGCCGGTCTGCTCGGGTGCCAGTGTGGCCAGGCTGCCGTCCAGCGCGTCAGCGCGCAGCAACAGCGCGCGTTCCTGGGCGATTTCGGCGGCAATGCCGAAGTCGCCAAGCAGGATGCGCGCTAGCGGATCGTCGTGCTGTGACAGCAGCACATTGCCCGGATGCAGGTCGCGGTGTACGACGCCTTGCTCATGGATGACTTCCAAGGCATCGACCAGGGCTAGGCCCAGGCGCAGCACGTCCGGCTGGCTCAGCGGGGCGGCGCTGCTGATCAGCCATTGCCTCAGGGTCTGCAGGCCCAGGTCGGGCAGGCGCATATAGGGCCGGCCTGCATGGCTGGCCAGGGCGTCCGGGCGCAAGATATGGGGGTGGTCGAAGCGCCGCGCGATCTCGAACTCGTAGCGAAAGCGCGCCAGCTCGGCGGCGCTGGGCATGGCCGCTCGCAAGTAGACCAGCACGGCCCGTTGACCCTGGGCATCGACCGCCCGAAGCACGCCGTTGCGCCGGCTGCCGGGCAGGGATTCGGTGATCCGCCACCCATTCACACTGTCACCCGGACCCCAACCAAGGTCCCCCTGTGCCTGTCGGAGCATCTGAAACCGCTTTTCTTTGTCTGTCGCCGATGACCTGTAAATGTAACCGCCCGACCGTGACAGCCCGGCGCTGCGGGCATGATGGGGCATGGACGCGACCCGGAGAGCACTATGAAGAAACCATCCCGACGACCGGCCGCCCTGATTCGCGATCTGCGCGGCGGCCTGCGCCTGATCACCGACGGGGTCGGTGGCGTAACCGGCCTGGTCGAGAGCCTGCACGGCCGCATCGCACGCGTGTCACCGCCGCTGGGCCAGGTGGCGGACGCGCCGACGCGCGGCATCACGGGCTTGGTCTATCGCAGCATCCGCGGCACGACCGGCCTGGTGGGGGCTGGCCTGGACGCGGCGCTGGCCCGCCTGCAAGAGCAGCTACAGGACGCGCCCGACGCCCAATCCGGTCGACGCCGCGAGGCCGTGGTAGCTGCGCTCAACGGCGTGCTGGGCGACCATCTGCTGCGCAGCGGCAACCCGCTGGCGCAGCAGATGACGCTGCGCTTTCAGGGCAGCGGTCCGAAGCCGCTGCTGCTCATCCATGGCCTGTGTATGAATGACCAGCAGTGGCTGCGCGATGGCCATGATCATGGCCAGGCGCTGGCCGACGAGCAGGGCTTCACACCCATCTATGCGCGCTACAACAGCGGCCTACATATCTCGGCCAACGGGCTGGCCCTGGCCGAGGAGCTCGAGCGCCTGCTGCAGCGCTGGCCTGAGCCGGTCGAACAACTGGCCATCATTGGCCACAGCATGGGCGGCCTGCTCGCACGCAGCGCGGTCCAGCAGGCCTTGCAGCGCGATATGGCCTGGCCCCTGCTGCTGCGTCGCCTGGTCTTTCTAGGCAGCCCGCATCATGGCGCGCCGCTGGAACGGGCCGGCAACTGGCTGCACCAGGGCCTGGGGCTGAGCCCCTATCTGGCGCCGTTCACGCGCCTGTCGGGTCTGCGCAGCGCCGGTATCACCGACCTGCGCCATGGCAATCTGCTGGAGGCCGACTGGGTCGGCGAAAGCCGCTTCGTAGGCCGCGACCGGCGCGTCGTCGTGCCGCTGCCGCAAGGCGTGGGCTGCTATGCGGTGGCCGGTACGCTGGGGCGCAGCGACGGAGGCTGGCTCGGGGACGGGCTGGTGCCACTGGACAGCGCGCTGGGCCGGCATACCCATCCGCAGCGCCGGCTACGCCTGCCTGCCTCGAACCACTGGGTCGCACGCGGCACCCACCACCTGGACCTGCTGAGCAGCCCGGCGGTCTATGCCCGGCTCAAGCGCTGGCTGAGCTGATCCGGCTCAGCGCCGGGCCAGGAAGGGATAGGCCGGATCGTTGTAACCCGGCGTCGACGCATGACCTGGCGTCACCAGTGAGTCGACCAGGGCCTCATCTTTGGGGTCGATGCTGCAGTCCAGCGAACCCAGATAGTCCTGCCACTGGGCCAGGGTGCGCGGTCCGGCGATCACCGCGCTGACAGCGCGATGAGCCAGCACCCAGGCGGTCGCGAAATGACTCAAGGAGCGCCCTGTGCCTGCGCAGTGAGCCATCAGCTTCTGCGCGATCTGCAGCGACTCTTCGCGGAACTCGGTCTCCAGCATGCGCTTGTCGCCGCGGCCGGCGCGCGTACCGGCGTCCGGTGTGGCACCCGGTGCGTACTTGCCTGACAGCACGCCGCGAGCGATTGGGCTGTAGGGCACAACACCGATGCCATGGTGGGCGCAAACCGGTAAAACCTCGACCTCGGGTTGGCGGTTCAGGAGGTTGTAGTAGGGCTGGCAGACCACAGGGCCAGGCATGTTCAGGGCCCGCGCCTGATGGACGATTTCGGCGATGCGCCAGCCGCGGAAATTCGACAGCCCCCAGTAGCGGATCTTGCCGGCGCGCAGCAGCGCATCGATCGCGCGCAGCGGTTCCTCCAAGTCCATGCCTAGATAGTCGCGGTGCAGGTAGTAGATGTCGAGATGATCGGTGCCCAGGCGCTGCAGGCTGGCCTCGCATTCGCGCAACATCCATGCGCGCGAGTACTGCGACTCGTTGGGCCGGCCCGACATCTTGTTGCCCAGCTTGGTGGCCAGCACCCAATCGTGGCGGGCGCCGTCCTTGAGCAGCGCACCGACTATGGTCTCGGATGCTCCTGTGCTGTAGACATCAGCGGTGTCGATGAAATTGACGCCGTGCTCGCGGGCATGGGCGACGATGCTGCGCGCCTCAGCGAGATCGGTCTGATCGCCGAACATCATCGTGCCCAGGCACAGCGTGGAGACCTGGAGTTGGGATTTGCCGAGGGAGCGGTAGTGCATCGTGCAGCCTTCTTTTCTATCGTTGCAAAATGAGTTCTAGCGTTAGCGCGCGGTCGGACTTGTTGGACCACATCCAGCAGTAATCCTGCTCGGTGGCGGCCAGCAGCTGTCCCTCCGCCGCGCCAGCGCCATCGATCTTGGCCGGGTAGGTGACTTTCTGGCCTTCGTGGTAATGGATGTTGAAGTTCGTCGGCGCCTCGGCCCGGAAGCTCCAGGCGATGGTTTGGCCCTTGGATAGCTTGCCGCAGACTTCGGCGAACTGGGCCGGCGCGATGCTGGCCTTGTGCTCGAAGCGGCCGGATTCGTTCCAGCGGATCTCGACCAGCTCGGCCCGGGCAGCGAACGATGCCAGACTCAGCAGGGCGGACAGCGCGATCAAAGACAGTTGCGTTCTCATCTGGGTCTCAATGCTTGTGGGCGTGGTGCATGTCAGGTACGTGGGCATGGCTGTGGCTCAGCGGGCGATGGTAATGCCGATGGCTGTGGGCGCCGCTGGGCATGGGGTCGTGCGCATGGTCGTGGTGTCCGTCGTCATGCCGATGGGCATGCTCGTGCGCCAACGCTTCGTGCTGGTGCTCGTGCCCATGGGTCTCGGACAGATGCACGACCACGCCCAGCAGCATCAGCCCGCCGCCCAACGCCATGCCCAGGCCTGCCGAGCGGTCGCCCAGAGCATAGGCGGCAAAGGCACCGATGAATGGTGCGAAGGCAAACACCGAGCCGGTGCGGGCGGCGCCAAATGCGCGCTGGGCCAGCAGGTAAAAGCGCAGGCTCAGGCCATAGCCGGTGGCTCCGATGGCCAGCAGACCCAGTGCGGCGAGCAGGCCGGGCATTGGCTCGCCAGACAGCCAGGCCAAGGACGCGGTGGCCGACGCGCCCAGCGCCGCCTTGATCAGAACCACCTGGCCCGGATCGCGCTCTGCCAGCGCGCGCGACAAGGAGTTGTCCATGCCCCACGACGCCGTGGCCAGCAGCACGGCCAGCAGGCCTAGCAGCTGACTTCCACCGCTGACACCCTGTTCGACCACCAGCACGAGGCCGCCGGCAAGCAATAGCAACATCGCCGCCCAGACCCTGCGGTCCATGGTCTCGCCGTAGAGCCGCCAGGCCAGCATGGCGGTGAACAGCGCCTCCAGGGTCAGCATCAGCGAGGCACCGGTGCTGCTGCTGCGCTGCAGGCCCCATGCCATCGCGACCGGTCCGATGACGGCACCAAAACAGGCGACGGCCAGCAGCCGAGGCAGGTCCGTACGCAGCAGGCGCGCTTCCTTCTTCACCGATTGGCGCAGCAGGCCGCCGACCAGGGCAGCACCGGCATACAACAGGGCGGCTGTGGTGAACGGCCCCAAGCCCAGGCCCAGTTCCTGGACAAAGGGCGTGCTGACACCGAACAGGGCCGCAGCGAGGAAGGCCAGCAGCCCTCCTTTGAGGGCAGGGAGATGAGATGTGGTGCTCGCCATCAAGAACTCACTTCACCATGCACCCGGCGTCGTTCAAGTTTTGCCTGATGTCGTATGCATCAGGACGCATTCGGCAGGCCGCCCAGCATCGTCAACCCCAGCCCGACAAGGGCACAGAGCCCCAGCAGCGGCATCACACCTAGCTTAAAACGGAACAGGGCTAGCGCTGCTCCCAGCGCGATCAGGGCCGAGATCCAGTCGAATTGGCCGGCGATGCCTTGGGGCCACAACACGTGATAGGCGAAGAACATCGCCAGATTCAGTATCACGCCGACGACGGCCGCGGTGATGGCCGTCAGCGGCGCGGTGAACCTTAGATTGCCATGGCTGCTCTCGATCAACGGTCCGCCGGCGAGGATGAAGACGAAGGAGGGCAGGAAGGTGAAGAAGGTCACCACGCAGGCCGCTGCTGCACCGGCCAGGAACTGCGCGTCGGGTCCGAACACCTGCTGGGCCCAGCCGCCAACAAAAGCGACGAAGGCCACCACCATGATCAGCGGCCCCGGCGTGGTCTCGCCCAGCGCCAGGCCGTCGATCATCTGGGCGGCGCTGAGCCACTGGTTCTGCTCGACAGCACCTTGGTAGACATAGGGCAGCACCGCATACGCGCCCCCGAAAGTCAGCAGCGCTGCCTTGGTGAAGAACCAACCCATCTGGGTCAAGGTCCCCTCAAAGCCGTATCCCAAGACCAGCAGCGCCATCGCGACCAACCAGATCCCCAGCCCCAGCGCGAGCACCTGAGCCAGCCGGCTGCGTTTGAAGCGCGCGTGGCTGGGTGTCGGCGTGTCGTCATCGATCAGCGCCGGTCCGAAGCTCTGCTTGGCCGCCGCGTGGCCGCCCCCGATGGCAAAGACCTGCGGCGCATAGCTTCCACCGAAGTGCCCGATGACCGCCGCCAGTAGTACGACCAGCGGGAAGGGCGCATCGAGCGCGGAGATCGCCGCGAAGGCCGCCGCGGCGATGCCCCACAGCCAGCCATTCTTCAAAGCGCGGCTGCCGATGCGGTGAGCGGCATGCAGGACCAGGGCCGTCACCGCCGGTTTGATCCCATAGAACAGACCGGCCACCAAGGGCATCTCGCCGAAGGCGATGTAGATCCAGGACAGCGCGATCAGAATGAATAGCGAGGGTAGTACGAACAAGACGCCCGCGACGAGGCCGCCTCGAGTCCTGTGCATCAGCCAGCCGATATACGTGGCCAGCTGCTGAGCCTCGGGGCCGGGCAGCAGCATGCAGTAGTTCAGCGCATGCAGAAAGCGCTTCTCGCTGATCCAACGGCGCCGTTCGACCAGCTCGGTGTGCATGATGGCGATCTGCCCCGCCGGGCCACCGAAGCTGATGAAGCCCAGCTTGAGCCAGAAGCGCAGGGCCTGCCAGAAGCCGATGGCGGCGGGAGGGGCGGTGGGCGTGGACATCGGCTGGCATTAGACCAAAGCCGGCCGAGCACCTGGTCGCCGTGGCCGGCGACCAGGATCTGCGGTTCAGACGTAGCAGCTGCAGCCCAAGGCGCCCCAGAATGCCCCGGTCTCCGGCCCACTGCTGCGGGCCGCGCTGGCGACGGCCAGGTGGTCGTGGCCATGCAGGCCGCAGGCGCTTGCGCAGGCGCACATGGCCGCGTAGTGGTAGCGCTTCTGCAGCTCGGAGGCACCGACGGCGGCGCTCTTGCGCGCCTGGTAGCCGCCGTAGCGGCGCACCGGCGACCAGTCGGGCGAGGCCGGCGGCAGCGGCGGGGCCAGCGATTCGTAAGTGCCGCTGCCGTGCACCGGCTGGCCGGCCACGACGGTCAGCACCGAGGTGATGTCCTGGATCTGGTCTTCCGGCACGCTGAGGAAGTCGCGGTCCAGCACCGCCAGGTCGGCAAAGGCGCCGGCCTTCAGGACGCCCTTCTTGCTGGTATCGCGCGAGAACCAGGCGCCGTCGGCCGTCATCAGGCGCAGCGCGGCGATACGGTCCAGGCGCCGCTCCTCGGGATAGATCACCGTGCCACCGATGGTGCGGCCCGACACCAGCCAGTACAGCGCCTGCCAGGGGTTGTAGCTGTTGACGCGGGTGGCGTCCGTGCCCAGGGTCACCGGCAGGCCTTGCTCCAGCATGCGCTTGACCGGCGGGGTCTCGGCCGTGGCCTTCAGGCCGTAGCGGCGGATGAAGTACTCGCCCTGCATCGACATGCGGTTTTGGATCGCGACGCCGCCGCCGAGCCTCTTGATGCGTTCCAGGTTTGGTGGGGAGACTGTCTCGCAATGATCGAAGAACCAGCCCAGCTTGTCGATCGGCAAGTCGCGATGCACCTTCTCGAACACATCGAGCGCCCGCGAGATCGTCTGGTCGTAGGTGGCATGCATGCGCCAGGGCCAGCCATTGCCGGCCAGAAAGCGCACCACCCCCTCGAGATCTCCCTCCATCGCCTGCGGCATCTCGGGCCTTGGCATCAGGAAGTCCTCGAAGTCTGCCGCCGAGAAGGCCAGCATCTCGCCGGCACCGTTGAGCTTGTAGAAATCGCTACCGTCGCCGGGCTTGCCCATCTTCGCCCAGCGCTGGAAATCGGCCAGCTCCTGCTTGGCTTTCTGCGGGAACAGGTTGTAGGCGATGCGCAGCGTCAGCCGGCCTTCCTTGGCCAGCTTGTCGATGATGGCGTAGTCGTCTGGATAGTTCTGGAAGCCGCCGCCGGCATCGCCAACGGAGGTCACGCCCAGGCGGTTTTCCTCGCGCATGAAGTGCAGCGTGGAGTTGAGCTGCTGCTCGGGGTCGAGCTTGGGTCCGAAGTTCAGCGTGTTGTAGAGCACGAAAGCGTTCGGTTCGGCCAGCAGCAGCCCGGTGGGCTCGCCGGTCTTGGAATCGCGCTCGATGATGGCGCCGGGCGGCTGCGGCGTGTCCTTGGTGTAGCCGACCGCGCGCAGCGCCGCACGGTTCAGGAAGGCCATGTTGTAGAGGTTCAGCACGAAGACCGGCGTGTCTGGTGCGGCCGCGTTGAGCTCGGCCAGCGAGGGCATGCGCTTCTCGTCGAACTGGAACTCGTTCCAGCCACCGACCACCCGCAGCCATTGCGGCGAGGGCGTGCGCGCGGCTTGCTCGCGCAGCATCTCCAGCGCCGCGCCCAGGTTGCGCACGCCGTCCCAGCGCAGCTCCAGGTTGTAGTTGAGGCCCCCGCGGATGATGTGCATATGCGAGTCGATCAGGCCCGGGATCACGCGGCGCTTGGCCAGGTCGACAATGCGGGTCCGGCTGTCCGCCAGCTTGCTGATCTCGGCATCACTGCCGACGGCCATCACCAGGCCGGCCTTCAGCGCGATGGCTGTGGTCTCGGGCTTGGCCGGATCGAGCGTGGTGATGCGGCCGTTACGCAGGACCATATCTGGCGCGGCGCGACCGTCGCCACCATGGGCCAGCGTCGGCCCGGCTAACACACCCAGACCCAGGGCCGCAGCGGCTTCAAGGAAGTCGCGGCGTGCCGTGAGTGGCTCGTTGCCCTGATTTACCAGCTGTTTGAACATGGGAGTCGACCTCGTCGGCAAGTGGGGCGAATGGATACAGCTGCATCTTCGTGTTGAGCTGCGCCCTTGTCCTGCCGTGATCGGTCGGGATCGGGCTCCCCCGAAAGAGGCATCAGGCGCCCGTCAGAGCCCAGGCTCAGATTTCGTCGATCGCGGTCTGCGTGGTCTGGCCGCCCTCCAGCGAAAAGCGGTCGCGCGTGCGCACATAGAAGCTGGCGCCGAAGCGGCCTACCGGGTGGTAGTCCTGAAGACGCACGCGCCAGGTCTGCGTATCGATCAGACCCTCGCGCGCATGCAACCAACGCACCTGGCCGATGAAGATCTGGCGGCTGGCGGTCTCCAGCGTCTCCCATAAGGTGCATTCAAACGCAACCGGCGCCTCGACGATGCGGGCCGGCTTAACGAGCCGACAGGGGGCCGCATTCAGTCCCACGTGGGCCAGCTCGCTGACATCCGGGGGCAGGCGCTCGCCGCAGCGGTGCATGGCCTCGGCCATCGCCTCATCCGGCAGGTGCACGACGAACTCGCCGCTGCGCTGGATGTTCGAGGCGGTGTCCTTTAGCGCGCCGTCCTTGAGCCGATTGACGCTGATCATCACGATGGGCGGCTCTTCGCCCAACATATTGAACATGCTGAAGGGCGCGGCATTCACGACGCCCGCCTCGTTGACCGTCGTGACCAGAGCGATCGGCCGCGGCACGATCAGACTGGCCATCAGCTTGTAGCGCTGGTATTCGGTAAGGGCGGCGAAATCTACGTTCATGCGATACCCATCTAGGTTTTTAGTCCAAGTTTTTGAGCCAAGCTCGGTTCGGGTTGCTCGCTGTGCAGCACGATGCGCTGCTCGAGCTCGCGCAAATGCGTTTGCATCAGCTTCAGCGCGCCCTTGGCATTGCCGCTGGCGATACAGTCGACGATGCGCTCATGTTCCTCATGCTCGCAGGCTGCATTGCCGGGCGGCTCGTAGAGCGCAACGATCAGCGAGCAGCGCGAGATCAGCTCGGTCAGATAGCGCAGAAGCACCGGGTTGCGTCCCAACGCCGCGACCTGCAGATGAAAACTGCTGGCCAGGCGTGCCCAGGCTGGCTGATCGAAGCGGTGCATGGCCTCGTGTTCTTGGGCCAGCTGCTTGCGCAGCGCGGCGATGTCGGCCTTGGTGGCGTGCTCGACGGCCAGTTCCAGCAGCGCCCCCTCCAACGCGCGGCGCGCCTCAAAGATCTGGCGCGTTTCCTCCGGTGTCGGCGCCGCGACGACGGCGCCGCGGTTCAGGCGCAGCTCGACGATGTGGTCATGGGCCAGGCGTTGCAGGACT
The DNA here is from genome assembly GCF_026241155.1 of Paucibacter sp. PLA-PC-4. Lineage (GTDB taxonomy): Bacteria > Pseudomonadota > Gammaproteobacteria > Burkholderiales > Burkholderiaceae_C > Roseateles_E. Next base: position 307,666 of record NZ_JAPFGP010000003.1, on the reverse strand, counting down.
TTGCGCACCGTCGCGCGCTTGACGTCAAACAGCTCGCACAGCGCCGCCTCTGGTAGCTTGGTGCCGGGGGTCAGGCGTTGTTCCATCACACCCTCGAACACCGAGCGGTAGATGCGCTCCTCGATGTCGAGCGGGGCTTCGGGCTTGGCTGCGCGGCTTGTGATCATGTTGTTGGCTGTCGATATGGTGGCTGGATTGTCGCCACTAGATGTCAACAATCTGTAGTGTCTCCATGTGCGAGGCGATTTGCCCCGGCGTGCACAGCCAGATCTCACTGCGCCGTTCTGCGATATGGGTCAGCGCCCGTCGCAGATGGCGCAGCCGGTAGGGCTGGCCGACCAAATAGGGGTGTAGTGCGACACCCATCACCAGGGCTTGGTCATGGCGCTCGGTCTGCGCCAGCATCTCGTCGACGTTATCGACAATCATCCGCGCGAAGTCCTTGGCATCCATCTGCCGCGCCACCAGCATCGGGATGTCGTTGAGTTCCTGCGGGTAGGGAATAGACCAGAGCGGGCGGCCGCTGCGGGTGCGCATCCGGGTCGGCTGGTCGTCGTGGCTCCAGTCCAGCGTATAGCGATAGCCGGCCTCGGCCAGTAGATCGGGCGTAAGCCGGCTCTCCGAGATCCAGGGTGAAAGCCAGCCGGTGGCTTGGCGGCCTGAGCGGGCCTGGATCTCATCTCGGCAGGCCGCGAGCAGCGCGGCCTCGCGAGTCTCGTCCCAGCCGCCCTGGCGCTCGGCATTGGTGTGGCCGTGGCCGATCAGTTCGTCGCCGCGCGCCAGCAGAGCCGCCACCAGCTCGGGGCAGTGTTGATAAAGCGAGGTATTGATCAGCGCGCCTGTTGGCAGGCCCAAGTCGTCGAACAACTCCAGGCAGCGCCAGGCGCCGACCCGGTTGCCGTACTCGCGCCAACTGTAGTTCAGCACATCGGGCTCGGGACTGACAGGGCCGAGCGCTGCGCCCAGTCCCTCGCCAAAGGCGAAGTGCTCGACATTGAAACCGAGGTAGATAGCCAAGCGCTTTTCATTAGGCCAGGTCCAACGTGGGCGACGTGTGATGGGCCGGTAGTGAAAACGGCCGTGCGTGGGCAGCGGGTTCAGCATGGTGCAGCGATGCACCGGCGTGGCGCATGGGGGTTGACGGTCTCGGGCATGTGGGTGAACTTTCTGATTGTCGACAATATGTATATCTACATGTTTGCAATAAACAGACCATGTGTCGACATGGCATGGAGTTTGCGAGCTACAGCGAGTCATCCTTCAAACCCCTGGAGCCTCCGATGTCCTTCAAGCTTTCCCGCCGCCCCTTGTTGATCTGCGCCGCCGCGCTCGCAGCCCTGGGTCTGAGCCCGGTGCAGGCCCAGGAGCCCATCAAGATCGGCCTGGTGACCGCCTTGTCCGGCCAGTCGGCGCGTGCCGGTGAGGCCATCACGCGCGGCCTGGCGGTGGCCATCGACGAGATCAATGCCAGGGGCGGGCTGCTGGGCGGTCGCAAACTGGAACTGGTGCGGCGCGATGACGAGGGCGCGCCGGCCAAGGGTGTGGTGGCGGCGCGCGAGTTGATCTTCAAGGAGAAGGTTGCGGTGCTGTTCGGCGGCTTGGACACGCCGGTGTCGATGGCGCTGGTGCCGCTGGCCAATCAGGAGAAGGTGCCCTTCATGGGCCCGTGGGCGGCCGGCACGCCGATCACCAAGAATGGTGCCAACCCGAACTTTGCCTTTCGCGTATCGGCCGTCGACGAGATCGTCAACAAGGCCATGCTGCAATACGCCCAGAGCACTTTCAAGGCCAGCAAGCCCGGCATGATTCTGGTTAACAACCCCTGGGGCGAGAGCAATGAGAAGGGGCTTGTCGCGGCACTGGCCGCCAAGGGCATGAAGGCAGTGGGCATCGAAAAGTTCGAGGCCAATGATGTCGACGTGGTGCCGCAGTTGAGCCGTCTGAAGGCCGCCGGAGCGGACAGCCTCTTCATGGTCGGCAATGTCGGACCATCGGCCCAGGTCGTCAAATCGCTTGACCGCATGGGCTGGAAGGTGCCCATCGTCTCTCACTGGGGCCCCGCAGGCGGCCGCTTCACCGAGTTGGCCGGCCCGAATGCGAAGAGCGTTCACTTCGTGCAGACCTACAGCTTCTTCGGCAAGCAAAACGCCGTGGGCGAGAAGGTCATGAAGGCGTTGATGGCAAAGTACGCGGACATCAAGGGCCCTGACGATGTGACGCCGGCGGTTGGCGTAGCCAATGCCTATGACGCGATGCAACTGGCAGCACTGGCGATCACGGCGGCCGGCTCGACCCAAGGCGACGCGGTGCGCCAGGGCTTCTACAAGATCGGCCGCTATGAAGGCCTGATCAAGACCTATGACAAGCCCTTCACGGCCCAGGTGCATGACGCGGTGACCGAGAACGACTACGTCTGGGCCCAGTTCATCGACAACCGCATCCTGCCGGTCGCGAACTGAGATGCTGTATCTGTCGGCGCTGATCAGCGGCCTGGGCCTGGGCAGCATGTATGGCTTGATGGCTCTGGGCTTTCACGTCACCCATGCGGTCTCGGGCACGGTCAACTTCGCCCAAGGCAGCTCGATGATGCTGGGGGCCGTGCTCTGCTATGCGCTGGCGCAGGGCGCCGGCTGGCCTTTGCCGCTGGCGGCGCTGCTCGCGCTGGCGGGCTGCGCGGCCTACGGCCTGCTTGTCGAGCGACTGGCGGTACGACCCTTCGCGACCCGCGGCTCGAACGCCTGGCTGATGTCCACCGTCGCGCTGGGCATCGTGCTGGACAACCTCGTGATGTTCGTCTTCGGCAAGGAGCCGCGCAGTCTGCCCTCGCCGATGGCGACGACGCCCATCGAACTCGGCGCAGTAGGCCTGGGCGTCTATCCGCTGCAACTGCTGATCCCGCTGGTGGGCCTGGCGTTGGCCGGCGCGCTGCATTGGGTGGCAAGGCACACGCGCTGGGGTGTTGCGATGCTGGCCGTGGTGCAGAACCCGGCCGCGGCGCGACTCATGGGCATCCCGATCCAGCGCGTGATCGCGGTGGCCTTCGCACTATCGACGCTGTTCGCTGGCGTGGCCGGCGTGCTGATCGCGCCGCTGTTCAATGTGCATGCTGACATGGGAACGCTGTTCGGGCTCAAGGCATTTGCGGTGGCGATGCTTGGCGGCATTGGCAGCGCCTGGGGCGTGATGGCGGCCGGTCTGCTGTTCGGCGTCAGCGAAGCGCTGATCACCAGCACGCTGGGCTCCAGCTACACGCAGATCATCAGCTTTTCCCTCGTCATCGCAGTGCTGGCTTGCAAACCCAATGGTCTCTTTGGCCGCATGGAAGTGAAGAAGGTATGACGGGAGGCAAGACCTGGCCCTGGATTGCAGGCCTTTCGGTGCTGGGCGCTGGATTGGTACTGGCGACGACCTTGAACGGCTATTACGTCTTCGTGCTGGCCCAGGTGGCCCTCTTGGCCCTGGTGGGCATAGGCCTGAATGTGCTGATCGGCCTGTCCGGCCAGGTGTCGTTCGGCCATGTCGGCTTCTACGCGATTGGCGCCTATGCGGTGGCCATCCTGACCGGCGCGGCCGGCTGGAGCTTCTGGGCCGCGTGGCCTCTGGCCCTGCTGGCCTCGGCGGCCGCCGGCGCACTGCTGGCGCTACCGGCGTTGCGCGTCAAGGGGCCGTATCTGGCGATGATCACGATCGCCTTCGGTTTCATCGTCGAGCATGGTGCTGCCGAATGGCGCGGCCTGACAGGCGGGCAGAACGGACTGATGGGCTACGGCGGGCCCGGCCTCGGTAGCTTCGCCTCGGGCGAGCGTGCGGTAGCGATGCTGGCGCTGATCGCCGCGGCCGCTTCTTTCGTCGGCTACTGCCTGCTGGCTCGCGGCCGCTGGGGTGCGGGTCTGCGCGCGGTGCGTGACAGCGAGACCGCGGCCGAGTCCATCGGCCTGAAGCCGCTGCCGATCAAGGTCGTGGCTTTCGCGGTGTCTGCCGGTCTAGCCGGCCTGGCCGGCGGCCTGTTCGCGCCGCTGGCCGGCATGGTCACGCCCGGCAGCTTTGCCTTCGTGCAGTCCATCCTCTTTGTGCTGGTGGTCGTTCTGGGCGGTGCTGGATCGGCCATCGGCCCGCTGATCGGCGCACTGATCGTGGGCCTGCTGCCAGAGGTCTTGAGCGGCATGGAGGAGTACCGTCTGCTGTTCTTCGGCGCCTTGCTGTTGGTCGTGCTGTGGGTGGCGCCGGATGGCGTGGCCGGTTTGCTGCAGCGCCTGTGGCAACGCCGGGGTATGCCGCTGATCGCCAGTGGCGTGAACTTACCGCTTTCGGCGCGTGTTCGTCAAGGCATGAGCGCCGAAGGCCTGGGCCGGATGTTCGGCGGTGTGCGCGCGGTGCATGATCTGAGCTTTGAGGCCCGGCCCGGCGCGGTGACTGCCCTGATCGGCCCGAATGGCGCCGGCAAGACCACGGCGCTGAACTTGTTGAGCGGTTTCTACACGCCCAGCAGCGGCGGGTTTGCGCTGGGTGACAAGTCGCTGGCGGGCCGGCCGGCCCATGCGGTGGCGCGTGCCGGCCTGGCCCGCAGCTACCAGAGCTCGCAGTTGTTCGGCTCGCTGAGCGTGCTGGACAATGTTGCGTTGGCCTGCCTGCGCGGCCGCCTCGGTGGGCTGTTCGGCGCAGCCGGCCTGCGCACACCGGCGGTGCGTGAGCGCAGCCTGGCCTTGCTGGGCGCTTGCGGCTACGGCGGCGACGTGAACCTGCCGGCCGCCGATTTGCCGCATGTCGATCGCCGTGTCGTCGAGATCGCGCGCGCACTGGCCACCGATCCCGACATGCTGCTGCTTGACGAGCCGGCCGCGGGCCTATCGGCCGAGGACAAGCTGCGCCTGGCCCTGCTGTTGCGCCGCATCGCCGACGAGGCCGGTGTCGGCGTCCTGCTGGTTGAGCACGACATGGGCCTGGTGATGGGCGTGTCCGACCATGTAGTGGTGCTGGACGCAGGCCAGCGCTTGGCCATGGGTACACCGGCCGAGATCCAGGCCGACCCGCTGGTACGCCGGGCCTATCTCGGGGAGGGCAGCCTGCTGGAAGCACAGGCGTTCACGCATCAACGCCAGCTCGGCGCCGAGCTGCTGCACGTCGGCGCCTTGCACACCGGCTATGGCGCGGCACCCGTGCTCAAGGGTATCGAACTGCAGCTGCGCGAGGGCGAGCTGCTGGCCGTGCTGGGTGCCAATGGCGCCGGCAAGTCGACGCTCATGCGCGCGCTGTCCGGGCTGCAGCGGCCGGTGCAGGGCGGCATCCATCTGGCCGGTGAGGACCTGACCGATCTGGGTGCCGAGGCCATCGCCCGGCGCGGTCTGGTGCTGGTGCCCGAGGGCCGCCAGGTCTTTGCGGAGCTGAGCGTGCGGGACAATCTGCGCTTGGGCGGCTTCCTGCATCCGAAAGGGCTGGAGGCGCGCGCCGAAGCGATGCTGGAGCGCTTTCCCCGTTTAAGAGAGCGACTGCACCAGCGAGCCGGCCTGCTGTCGGGTGGCGAGCAGCAGATGCTGGCGGTGGCACGCGGCCTGATGGCCAAGCCACGCGTGTTGCTGCTGGACGAGCCTTCGCTGGGTCTGGCGCCGAAGGTGATCGCCGACCTGTTTGCGGTGCTGGCGCGCTTGCGCGAGGAAGGACTGACCATTGTCCTGGTGGACCAAATGGCAGCGCTGGCACTGTCGCTGGCCGACCGGGCCTGCGTGATCGAGGACGGGCATGTGGTGCTGGCCGGCACGGCGGCCGAGGTGGCGGCCGATCCAGCGCTGCAAAAAGCCTATCTGGGCGCCTGAGGTGTCTTCCGGCAGCTGGGTCGGGGCCGGTCATACTGGCCGTCCGCTTGACTGTTGCACAGGACGATACCGATGAAGACTTGGACCTCGATGGGGCTGGCCGCCGCCGCGCTGATCAGCACCGTGCCGGCGCAGGCAGATGCCGCGCTGAAGACCGCTATTGCCGGCGCCCAGCGCACGCCGGCCTTCGTGTCGCGCGATGTCTGGCGCCACCCTTATGAAACGCTGAGCTTCTTCGGCCTGCGAGCGACCGATACCGTTGTCGAGCTGAGCCCCGGTGGCGGCTGGTACACCGAGATCCTGGCTCCCTATCTGCGCGAGCGCGGGCGTTTGATCTTGGCAGGCGACGATCCCGCGTCGCCACAGGCCTATTTCCAGCGCAGTGCTGCGCGGCTGAAACAGAAGCTGGAGGCGCAGCCGGCCGTCTATGACAAGGTGCAGCTGACCGTGTTCGACGCCGGTGCCGGCAAGCTCGCCTATGCGCCGGCGGGCGGGGCCGATCTGGTGTTGACCTTTCGCAATGTCCACAACTGGATGAGCCATGGCGAGGCCAAGACACAGGCAGTGTTCCGCAGCGCGTTCGACAGCCTCAAGCCCGGCGGCGTGTTCGGTGTGGTCGAACATCGCTTGCCGGCCGAACGGGTGCAGGACGAGAAGGCCGACAGCGGCTATGTGCAGCAGGCCTATGTCGTGCGCATGGCCGAGCGCGTCGGCTTCAAGCTGGCGGCCAGCAGCGAAATCAACGCCAACCCCAGGGACACGGCCGACCATGAGGGCGGGGTTTGGTCGCTGCCGCCGACTTATGGGCTCAAGGACAAGGACCGGGCGCGCTACGAGGCGATCGGCGAGAGTGACCGCATGACGCTCAAGTTCGTCAAACCCTGAGTCTTGCGCCGCCGACGGCCCCCGGGGCCGGCTGTTGCCTGCGGGCGGGTTTGTGCCCGCTTGCGAGGCCGCACGCACAGGCATATTGACGGAACCGACCCGGCATGGCGCCTACCCAGCAAGCCCCGCAGTGATGCGGCTGTGATGTCGGTGCCTTCACAAGAAATCGCGCTGCTGGCGGCCAGGCCCAGCAGTCGGCCCTTGTGGCGCGAGTACCTAGTGCTGACCAAGCCGCGCGTGGTTGCACTGATGCTGTTCACCGTGCTGGTGGGCATGTTGCTGGCCGCGCGCACGCCGCTGCCCTGGACCTTGTGGCTGGGCGCACCGCTGGGAATCGCCCTGGTGGCCGGCGCAGCGGCCGCGATCAAACATCTGGTGGACCGCCGCATCGACGCGCTGACGGCCCGTACCCGGGCCCGCCCGCTGCCGCGCGGCAAGCTCAGCGGGGGCCAGGTGCTGCTGTTCGCGCTGGTCCTGGGCACGGCCGGTATGGCCTTGCTGCTGCTGACGACGACCAATCTGCTGTGCGCGCTGCTGACCCTGGCCTCGCTGCTGGGCTGGGTCGCCGTCAGCGGGGCGCTTGATCCCGGCGCGCTGACCCTGTTTCTGATCATCTTCATCTGGACCCCGCCGCATTTTTGGGCCCTGGCCATCCATCGCCGCGAGGACTATGCGCGCGCGGCCGTGTCTATGCTGCCGGTGCTGCATGGCGTGGCCTACACGACCCGGCGGATCTGGGCCTACACCCTGGCCCTTCTGACGATCAGCCTGCTGCCGGTGGCAATAGGCATGAGCGGTGCGCTCTACCTGCTCGGCGCGCTGCTGCTGGGCGCGCGTTATGCCGATCTGTCCTGGCGGCTGCGGCGCAACGAGGGCCTGGCCAGGACGAGCTTCCGCTACTCCATCGTCTATCTGTTCGGCCTGTTCGGCTCGCTGCTGGTCGATCACTTCTTGCTGCGCTGAATCCAGCGCCGGGCTCGGGCCATACTGGGCCGATGCAAGAAGACAATACCGTTACCCCCACCATCGCCTTCATCGGCGCCGGCCGTCTCGGTCGCTGCCTGGCCCAGGCCCTGAGCACTGCCGGTGAGACCGTGCTGGCGCCGCTGGGTCGCAGTGATGACACGGCCGCCGCGCTGGCCGCCGATCTGGTGTTCCTGACCGTGCCCGACGACGCGATCGCGCCGCTGGCGCGCAGCCTGCCGTGGCGACGCGGCCAGGCGGTCGTGCACTGCAGCGGCGCCACCGAGCTCGGCGCACTGGAGGCCGCAGCGGCGGCCGGCGCTGTGGTCGGCGGTTTCCATCCGTTGCAGATCTTCACGGCCGACACGCAGCAGTCCGCCGCGCTGCTGGCCGGCTCCTGCGTCGCGATCGAAGCCCAGCTGCCCTTGCTGGGCGAGTTGCAGCGCCTGGCCGGTTTGCTGCAGATGCGGCCGCTGACGCTGCCGGCCGGCAGCCGTGCCGCCTATCACGGCGCCGCCAGCTTTGCGGCCAGCTTCTTGTTGTCGATGCTGGACGAGGCGGCCCAGGTCTGGGCCGCCGCCGGCCTGCCGCAAGACCTGACCCTGCCGGCCCTGCTGCCGCTGGCGCGCGGCACCCTGGCGGCGGCCGAGGCGCGCGGTCTGGCCGGCGCGCTGGCAGGACCGATTTCGCGTGCTGACACCGGGGTGCTGGCCGCTCATCTGCGCGCATTCGACGCACTGGGCGGCGAGCATGGCAATTTCTACCGCCAGCTGTCGCGCCGCCAGCTCGGGCTGGCGCGCACGGCCGGGCGGCTCGACGAGCAGCAGCTACAGCGTCTCGCCCAACTGATCGCGGCGCCGCCGAGCCAGCCCTGACGATGGACGCGCTCAGCGCGCCTTGTCTTCCAGCCGCAGCCGCAGATCGCGCAGGGTCGAGGCCGAGCGGCCGAACTCGATAGCCGCCAGCTTGTCCGTGCTCTTGCCGCCGGAGCGCAATATGCGGCCGAAGGTCGACTGCACGGTGGCCGGGTCGTCGTCGAAATCGCCATGGTGCTGGGCGCGGCTGCGCGGGTTCGCACCGGCCTTGTCGGGTGATAGCACCAGCTCGGCCTTGGCCGAGGCGAACAGCCGGCTCAGCTCGGCGTCGGCCTCTATGCAGCGCTGCAGGCCCAGGATCGGCGTGCCGTCCTGCACCATCGGTACCCGCTGGCGCGCCTCGAAGGCGTTGGAGACCAGATAGAGCAGGGACTTGTTGTAGAGCTTGGCGCAGTTGTCGTCCTTCTCGGTCTTGTCGTCCAGCGCATAGAGCGCGAAGTCCTGGATGCGGCCGCTCTTGATGGCGGGCAGATAGTCGCTCTTGAACAGCGCGGTCGTGCAGGCCGGGGCCCACAGCGTGCAGCTGACGATCTTGGTCTTGGCCGATAGCAGGCCCACCAGCGGCGCCAGCAGGATAGCCCCGGCGCTGTGGGCGACCAGATGGATCTCCAGCCCCGGCTCGTCCTTCAGCAGGGCCAGCAGATGCTCGGCGACTTTCTGGGCCGCGCCGCCCTTGCGGCTGGCGGCCAGCGCGTTCTCCTTCATCTCGTCCCAGGCCGCCTTGCCGGTCAGATTGCGCGCCACCGGTTCCAGCAGATCGTCCAGACGGTCAAGCAAAAAGTCCTTGGCCGCATCGAAGGCGCCCTCGGGACGGCGCCGGCGAACGGCGTCCTGAAGGATGTTGCTGATGGTGCTCCAGTAGTCGCTGCGCCAGATGAAGGCAAGCGGATAGACCCCGGCCTCCAGCAGTGCCGGCCGGTACTCGGCCAGGCGCTGCAGCGCGGCCTGCTCGCTGACCAGTCCCCCATGGGCGTACAGCAGCAGGCGCTTTTTGGGCCAGGGCGCCAAGGTCTGCCGCACATCGTTGGCAAAGAGCTGGGCCAGTTCGTCCTCGTTCATGCCGTACTCGCCGCCGGGCCGCAGCCGGCCTTCGTTGCCGACGCTGACCACATGCGGACGCAAGGCCATGTGACTGACCTTGGTCGCACCCGAGGGACCGCTGAGCTGAGCGGCCGGCTCGCCGGCCGGCGTCGCCAACCGAATCGGCGCGCCCAGGCGAGCAACCCAGACGTCGGTCGCGTTGCGCAGCCAGTCGTCGTAGAAGATTCGCGCAAAGCCCTGGCGGCCCCAGTCCGGTCCCCAGGAGTTCTGCAACCAGAAGCCTTGTTCGTCATAGGCGACGATGGCGAAGGCATGGCCGCCGAGCTCCTGGTCTGAGGGTTTGATGATGCCGTCGGCGCCGACCGCGTCCCAGCCCGCATGCACCGAGGCGGTGGCGAACAGGACGCCGACCTCCGCGAGCGCCGCATGCATCGCGACCAGGTCTTTGTGGTTGACACGGAAGTAGGCGCCAAGTGGCCGGCCTTGTGCGTTTTCGACCCGACTCTGCGACAGGCCCTTCTCGCCGCCGCGCTTGGGCTTGTAGGGCCAGACGCTCTCGGCGCAGACGCCGTGTTTGTGCCAGCCCTTCATCGCACCGCGTGCGCTCGAACCCGAGTAGCTCTCGCCGGGCCATTCGTCGTAACGCCGCGCCATGTCGTAGAGCATGCGCGGGCTGACCGGTGTCGGATCGGGCACGACCTTGCGGCGGCGCAGCAGGAAGTTCGCGACGGTGGCCAGGCCAAAGCCGGTACAGGCGCCTTCCTGGCCCTGGTCGAGGATGGGTACCTCCAGGGCCTGGTAGTCCTCCAGCGCGATCCGTGAGGGCACTTCGACAAGGGTTGAGACGTACATGCGATCGCGAAAATCCAGCGTGTCGCGGCGTGCGTCCAGCGTGCGCTTGGTGGCGGCAGGCGCCTTCTTCTTGGTGGCCATCAAGGTCTCCTCAGGATATTGAGCCCGGCAGGCTGCCACGCGGCGCGGCGCCTGCCTATCCCCAGCTAATAGAACACGGTGCCGAGGTCCAGCGTGGAGCGTCGGCCGAGCTGCTCGCGGTGCTGGTCCAGCCATTGCCGGGCGCGTTCACGCCCCAACTTCTTGAGCATGTCGAAGAACTTCAGATTGGCCGCCAGCTTGCTGTCGGCGTGCAGCTCGCCAAGCACATCGGCAGCCTCGATCAAATGAAAGCGCAGCTGCTGGGTTCGCCGCTCGAGGCTGCCGATCTGCAGGTTCAGCCAGCGTCTGGGCAGGTGCTCGCGTAGATGGGCGAACATGCGCATCTCCCGCAGGAAGGTGGCGTTGAAGGCGATCTCCAACGCGCGGCTGTGGATGTCGGCGGCGCTGACCGGCGTCGACTTGTGCTTGAGCGGCGTCAACAACACCAGCAGCACATCGCTGGATCGGCATTCGAAGAACAGCGGGAAAACCGCTGGATTGGCCGCATAGCCGCCGTCCCAGTAGGGCTCGCCTTCGATCTCGATGGCCCGGTGAACGGTGGGCAGGCACGCCGAGGCCAGCAGCACCTCGGCGCTCAGCTCGGGATTTCGGAACAGACGCAGCTTGCCGCTATTGGCCTGGGTGGTGGCAATGAAGAGCTTGACTGGACTGCACCTGCGCAGGCGCTCGAAATCGATCTGCCTGGAGATGATGTCGCGCAGCGGATTGAGATCGAAGGGGTTGAGCTGCTCGGGCGCCATGTAGTAGCTCCACTTCAGCATCAGCTTGAACATCGGCGCCAGGCTGATGTTCTGGCCATCGGCCGAGCTTTGCGTGAAATGCTCGGGCACGGTGGCGGCCACCGCGGTCCAGAAGGACTGCAGCGCCGCCCGCGCGCCATCGGCACCACCGCTCATCAGGCCCTGGGCCATCACGGCTGCGTTCATCGCGCCGGCACTGGTGCCGCTGATGCCTTCGAAGCGCAGCCGGCCATCCTCCAGCAAGGCGTCCAACACACCCCAGGTGAACGCGCCATGGGCACCTCCGCCCTGCAGGGCAAGATTGAGTGTCGGGATACGGGGTTTGCCGAGAAGTTGCATCGCGGCTCCCCCGGGGTGGCTACTCGGTGGTGACCGCGTCGGTCTTGTCGTCCGGACCCACGGCGTCCAAGGTCTTCTCGATCACCTTACCGCCGACCTTGACCCCGGTGCTGACCACCGCGCCGGCCACCGAGATGGTGGCGCCGGCCACTGCCCCGGCCACGCTAACGACTGCACATCCGCTCAGCAGCAGCAGCGTCGTGGCGAACAGCAGGCGCAATGGGATGGATGGCTTGGGAATTGTCATTGTCACGGGCGCTAGGGACTGGGCCGCATTGTGCCTAAAGCGCCGACTGTGCCATGCTTGCGGGCATGTTTGCCGTCTATGGATTGCAGGGGCGTATGTTCAGCGGGCCGCTGGACCGTGTGCGCGAGCTGGGCCCGGTGCAGGCGGTGGCGCGTCTGCGGGCACTGGCTGGGGTCGAGCGCGAGGAACAGGCGCCGCCCGCTGCGGTGATCGCCGGCCGCCTGGCTGAGGAGGGCGGTTTTGGCGGGCTTGCTGCCGAAACCCTGCCGCGCCAGGCGCTCAATGCCTATGCGCAGACCGCCGCACCGCCACGCCAGCCGCTGAGCTTGGTGCAGCAACTGATGAGCCGCCGGATGATCACCGTGCCGTTGGCTTCCACAGTGCGCGAGGCCTGGGGACTGCTGGCCCGTGCCGGCGTCGGTCAGGCGCCGGTGCTCAATGCCAAGGGGCAGCTGGTCGGTCTGATCATGCGCGCCGACTTGCTGCGTCCTGACACATTGCCGCTGGATCCGGCCGATGGCCTGGCTTGGACCGAGCGTCTGGCTCAGCCGGTGGGCAGCGCAATGTGGACCCCGGTGCCGACCGCCCAGCCCGACACCCCGGTGCGCGAGGTGGCTCAGTTGCTGCTGGACCTGCACCTGCCGGGCCTGCCGGTGCTGGACGAGCAGGGCGCGCTGCAGGGCTTTCTGTCGCGCAGCGATCTTTTGCGTGCGCTGACCCGGGAGCCGCCCCTGGACTTGTGGAGTTAGCTAAGGCCTCTAAACCACGGCTTGCCAAAGCCATCTGTCTCGTTTATGCTACGGCTTCGCCGCTGCAGTGCTTGCGCTGTGGCGGTTTTGTTTTGCCCCGCGACAATGCAGATCTTCTGCACATCGCCTCGGGTCGGCGTATGCTGGCCCTCACTGAATTGGAGAAACGCCCACATGGCCAAGGAAGAACTGATCGAAATGCAAGGCCAGGTGGACGAAGTCTTGCCGGATACCCGTTTTCGCGTGACGCTTGAGAACGGCCACCAGCTGGTCGCCTACACCTCGGGCAAGATGCGTAAGAACCATATCCGCATCCTGGCCGGCGACAAGGTTTCGCTGGAACTGTCGCCCTACGATCTGTCCAAGGGCCGCATCACCTTCCGTCACATCGAGCGCCGCGGCCCGATGCCGACGACGCCGCAGCGTCGTTACTGATTGGTTGTTTGATTCGGGGAGCCGGGACGGCTCCTCAAAACCCCAGCGAGGCCATCAGGTCGTCCACATCGTCCTGTTTGAGCGCTTTGTCGGGTGTTTGAACGCCCTCCAGCGCCGCCTGCTCGGGCGCTGCTGCCGCCACCACCGCATTGCCGGACAGCAGCTGATCCAGCGGTCGCTCGGCGCGCTCCAGCATGCGCATCACCTTGTTGATGACCTGACCCGACAGGTCCTGGAAGTCCTGCGCCATCATGATTTCAGTGTGCAGCGCCTTCTCCCGCCCGGCAAAGCTGGCGGCCGTGGCCGCATAGGCGGCGCACAGCTTCATCATTGCGCGGGCACGCTCCACTGTCAGCTCAGGCGCGGTGGCCATGCGCACCAGGGTTTCGGACAGGTCACTGCCCTGGCGGCGCACCTGCTCGGCATCGTCCTGGGCTGCATCCACCAGATTCAGCACCTTGTTGGCTGCCTGCTCGGTCATTTGTCGCACATAGGCCAGACGCTCGCAGGCGTCGGGCAGCTCATGGGCGAACTGTGTCAGGGCCTGGGCCGCCTGAGGGTCAAGGCTTAGATCGTCGGTGGTGGCTTGCATGGCGTGGGTTCCCCTGTCTGGTGTCTCGTTGCGCGCAGGCTCGGACACGTCGGGGAATCTTAGCGGCGCCCCCCGCAGATGCAGGGGCGGGCGGCCCGCGCTAAGCGGCGCTCGACGAGGAATAGTTCTCGTTCGGGGCTCCGGCGGGATGGAAGCGGTAGTAGTCGGCCAGTTCGCGGTATAGCGTCGGATGGGCCTGGGCCAGCAGCAATGGCTGCTCGAAGAACACCTCGCTGGCGACCGCGAAGAACTCGGCCGGATCGGTGGCGCCATAGTCGCTCATCAGGCTGGGCTCCCCGCGTGCGGCGCGCGCGCAGAGCGCGTCGTACTCGGCTTGCATCACGACCGACCAGCGTGCATAGGCGGCGCGGTCGCGCAGCGGCGGCGCACCATTGGCATGGCCCTTGACCTGGTCCAACTGGTGGGCGAACTCATGGATCACGACATTGCGGCCGTCGCCGGGGTTGGCTGCACCTTCGACCACGTCCTGCCAGGACAGAATCACCTGGCCCTGGCTCCAGGACTCGCCGGCCAACGCGCGGCGCTGCTCCATCTGCACGCCGGCCGGCCCGCCTGCGACACGGTCGACGACGAAGGCGCTCGGGTAGACAAGGATCTGGCGCAGCTGCGGGTAGAAGCCACGAGCCGCGCCCAGCAAGGGCAGGCAGGCCTGGGCAGCAATGGTGATACGGATCTCGTCGCTAATGCGTAGGCCGGCACAGCCGATGAAGCTCTTCTCGGCAACGAAGACCTGGATGAGTTTCTTCAGACGCAGTTGCTGGTCGGCGGGCAGCTGTGCGATCTGCGGCACGCGCCGACGCAAGATACGGCGCCAGGCCTGCGGGAAGGGCTGGCGCTGCAGGCGCTCACGCCGCCAGGCCTGTAGCAGGGGATGGGCGGCCAGCCAGACGATCAGCGCCAGGGCCAGACCACAGAAGATGAGCAGGGCCATGGCGCGCGTCTCGGAGTTTGCTTGGTTCGAAGATGGGCGGCGCGGGCGCGATTTCAAGTCTGGCGCGCCAAAGCGACAGCACGGCGGCGGCTCTGCGGCTAGGCTTGCCGGCCATGAACAGTCATCGCGGCCTGCAGGCTTGGCAAGTGATCGTCGGCGGTATTGCCGGCCTGGTGCTGACCATAGGCATCGCCCGCTTCGCCTACACGCCGCTGCTGCCCTTGATGCAGGCCCAGGCCGGGCTCAGCGACGCGGCCGCTGGCTGGTTGGCCGCAATCAATTATCTGGGTTATATGAGTGGCGCGCTGCTGGCCGCTACCTTGGAGGACGCGCGCTGGCGCCAGCGGCTCTACAGCTGGGGCTTGCCGCTGTCCCTGCTCAGCGCTGTGCTGATGGGCATGGCCGGCAACGTCTGGCTGTGGGCGCTGTCGCGGTATCTGGGCGGATTGTGCGGCGCGGCCGGCATGCTGCTTGGTTCGGGCCTGGTGCTGAACTGGCTGATGCGGGCCGGCCGGCGCCCCGAGCTGGGCCTGCACTTCACCGGACTCGGCCTGGGCATCGTCGTGTCAGCGTTGGGTGCAATGGCGATGTCGGCGCTGGCGCTGGACTGGGCCGCGCAGTGGCAGGGTTTCGCGCTCATCGGCTTGATCTTTTTGCTGCCCGCCTGGGCTTGGCGACCACCGGTGCCGCCCGTTTCCGCCACGGCCCAGGTGGCCGGCAGCGGCCCTGGGCGACGCTGGATGGGCTGGATGGTGGCAGCCTATTTCTGTGCTGGCTGGGGCTTTGTGATCAGCGCGACCTTTACCGTCGCCATCGTCGAGCGACAACCGCTGCTCGCCGGGCAAGGGCCCTGGGCATGGCTGCTGGTGGGCATGGCCTCGACGCCCGCGGTGTTTCTGTGGGACCGGGTGGCGCGGCGCCTGGGCGAGCTGCTGGCCCTGCTGATGGCCTTTGGCTTGCAGGTTGTCTCGGTGTTGCTGCCGGCCTTGTCGGATGGCCTGGCGGCGGCGCTGGCTGGTGCCCTGCTGTATGGCGCGACCTTCATCGGCATTGTCAGCCTGACTCTGGCCCTGGTGGGGCGGCGCTCGCCGGGCAATCCGGGCAAGGCGATGGCTCGGCTGACGCTCAGCTATGGCGTGGCCCAGGTCAGCGCGCCAGCGCTGGCCGGCGCCATGGCTCAGGCCAGCGGCAGCTACCGGGGTGCGCTGTGGCTGACGGCGACGGTGCTGCTGCTGGGCATGGTGATACTCGCGCAGTTGCGGCGCGAGGGCGTCGAGTAGCGGCCCGGTCTACTTGCTCTTCTCTTCGAGCTCGATGCTCTGCAAGGTGCGCCAGTCGGTGCAGCTGAAGTAGGCGTCGGCCAGGATCATGTCGCGCAGCGAGCCGTCGCCACGCACCATACGGCCGTCCTGGCAGACCAGCACGCCGCGCTGGGCTTTGGCCTCGGCCAGGTGTTTGCCGACTGTGACACTGTCGCTCATCATCTGAACGCCCATCAACAGCAGGGCCAGCCCGCCCAGCAGCAGCGCGGCGGCGCCGACGATCTGTAGAAACTCCCCAAAGGCCGAGGTCGGTGCAACAGCAACTGGCCGTGGCAGCACGGCCGGCGCGACGGCCTCAGCCACAGGTTTGCGCGCGGCGCGCGGTGGCGCGTTTCTGAGATTCGCTCGGTTGATGCCGGATCGGGGGCTGTTGTTGCTGGCAGGCATGGTGATGGGGAGGGGCGACCGCGCAGGAAAAAACTTAAGCGTCATGCTTTCATCGCGTGAATAATTCACGCGTCTGGCTGTGCGGCAGGTTCAGGTATTGCATGGCGCGTCCTGGCGATTGGGGGCACGGCGCTATGGGCGAGACCTCGAATCGCGCTAGAGTTGACTCGCAACGAAGGGAGATCGACGATGACGCATGTAAGGACCCATCAACGGCTGATGGCGACGGCGCTGGGCGTGGCATTGCTGGCTACGCCGGTGGCGCCCGCCTGGGCCGCCGAGCAAAGCGTGGAACTGCGCTCCGACGGGGGCTACACCTCCCAGCGCTTGCCGGCTGGCACCCGCGATGTTGACTTGGATCGGCAGTTGTCCGGCAATTGCCGCTTCAACCGATCCTGGGGCTATGACCTCAGTAGCATGGAAGTCTGGGTCAACAACGGCTGCAGCGCTCGCTTCACCCTCAGCGGCGACTTCTCCGACAGCGAGCACCGCTCGTCCAACTCGGGCGCCGCAATCGCCGCCGTTGCGGCGATTGCCGGACTGGCCCTGCTGGCCAGCCACCACAAGGACCGTGACCGCGATGACAACCGGCCGGACGACAACAATGGCGGCGGCTATGGGCGCCAGCTACGCTCGGGTGGCGGCTTGTGCCTGGACATCAGCGGCCGCGCCGTTGAGGGCGCACGGGCCATCGTCTTTGGCTGCCATAGCGGCAGCAACCAGCGCTTTGACTGGGGGCGCGGCGGCGAGTTGCGGGTTTCCGGTCTGTGCCTGGATGTGGCCGCAGGCAACAGCAACAATGGCGCCGAGGTGATCGCGTTTCGCTGCAACGGTGGCGATAACCAGCGCTGGCAAGCGCGCGGCAACCAGGTCCGCAGCCGCATGAACGGCAAGTGCCTGGATGTGCGTGACGGTCGACTGCGCCCCGGCCAAGCGGTCCAACTGTGGGACTGCAACGGTGGCGACAATCAACGTTGGTGGTGGTGAGGGAGGATGAAGCGATGAAGCAAACTCTTATGGCGCTGCTGCTGGTCGCTGCCGGCCTGGCTCAGGCTGCGGACAGCAATGGCGACGGCTACATCGACCTCGACGAGTTTCACAAGGATGTGACGCGCTCCTGGCATGCGCTGGACCTGGACGCCGATGGCCATATCACCGAGGCAGAGCTCAAGAGCATGCCGCGGGGCGCGCGAGGCATGCTCGGCTCGTTGCGCCGTGCCGATGCCGACAAGGACAAGCGTCTGTCCTTCAAAGAGGTGGTCGAGGTCCGCATGGCGGCGTTCGACGCGGCCGACACGGACAAGGACGACCGCCTGTCGAAGCAGGAGATCGAGGCCTACCAGGCCGCGCGCAAGAAGAGGCGTGGCGGCTAGCAGCCGGCCCCGAAGCGCTCGCCGCGCTCGGCCATGCCCAGCAGCAGGGTGGCCGGCGCAAAGCGCGCGCCATGGACCTCTGCCAGCTCGCGGGTGCGCGCGATAAAGGCCTGCAGGCCGCGGGCATTGGTGAACTGCAGCGTGCCGCCCCCAAAGGGCGCGAAACCCCAGGCGAGGATCGAGCCGATACTGGCATCGGCCACCGAGCGCAGCACCAGCGCTGCCTGAACAAACGCGCCACCGAGTCCTGCAGCATGCGGTGCTCATCGGTCATCCAGGTGGAGCGGAACAGGGGCAGGGACATCGTTAGTCCTGCTGGACCGCCAGTTGCTGGCGCACCGCTTCGTTGATGATGCGAAGCTCGGTCAGGGTCAGCTCGATATGGGCGCGCTTTTGTTCCAGCTCGACGATGGCCGCGTCGGTGCGTTCCAGCGTCCATTGCAACTGCCTGGCGCGGCCTTCGCCGTGGTGACCATACAGATCGAGGAACTGCTTGATGTCGACCAGCTTGGTGCCGATCGCCTTGGCGCGCAGGATCAGCTTGAGTCGAGCCCGTTCGCGCTGGCCGTATATCCGTGCGCCATTGACACGGCGCGGTGCCAACAGTCCCTTGTCTTCGTAGAAGCGGATTGCGCGCTGCGAGATTCCGAACTCGGCGCACAGCTCGGTGATGCCGTAAATCTGCTCGCTGGGCGCGCTGGCGCTGTGCGCCAGCAATTCCTGCGCATCGCTGTGCTGCTGTTCCAGCACCGCTGTGCTGCTGGCTTGCGTCGTCATGAGGGCTCCGGGCTGGGGATGGCCTGGATGCTAAGCCCGTCACGGGGCTTGCCGGTGATGGTATCTACCGATACGGCAGATGGCTGACGTTAAGGGCAGGTATCTCGGTCGGGCTCGGCATCGGGCTCGGCCGGGCCTTTGCGCTTTTTCTTGTCCTTGCGCTGGGCTTCGATGGCCGCACCGCTGGCCTGCCAGCGGGCGAATTCCTCGGGGGTCTCAAGCGTGATGCGGCCCAGCAGCGACTGGCGGTACTCGTAGACCACGATTTCCGCCGCCTTCTGCAGGTTGACTCGGCCGCCGCCCAGCATCGCGCCGCGTTTGCGGCCGATGGCCTCCAGCAGGGCCTCGTCGCCGAGCCCGGCCACGTCTTCGAGCTTGTAGCGCGCCTCGACCTGGCCTGCGTAGTGCTGACGCAGATAGTCCAGCAGCTCCAGCGCCACCTCTTCCTCATTGAAGGCGTTACGGCCAATGGCGCCGCTGGCGGCGAGCTTGTAGCCGCTCTCGGGCACTGTGATGCGCGGCCACAGCATGCCGGGTGTGTCGAACAGGTAGAAGTCGTTCTCCAACACCAGCTTCTGTTCGACCTTGGTGATGCCGGGCTCGTCGCCGGTCTTGGTGGCGCGCTTGCCCATCAATGTGTTGATCAGCGTGGATTTGCCGACATTGGGGATACCGCAAATCAGCACCCGCAGCGGCTTGGCCATGCCGCCTCGTAGCGGCGCCAACTCGCGGCAAGCGCTCATCAGCGCGCGCGCCGGGGCCGGCACGCTGGCGTCCAGGCCGATCGCGCGGGTCTCGGGCCGGGCGTTGTAGTGCGCCAGCCATTGCGCGGTGCGCGCCGGATCGGCCAGATCCTGCTTGTTCAACAGTTTCAGATTGGGCTTGCCCTCGGTCAGCTGGGCTAGCAGGGGATTGGCGCTGGAGCCGGGCAGGCGTGCGTCAAGCAGCTCGATGACCACATCGAGTCCCGCCTTCATCCGCTCCCGGATCGCGTTCCGGGTCGAATTCATATGACCCGGGAACCATTGAATCGCCATCTTCACCTCGGTATTGGCGCGCCACCGGAGCGTGGCGCAAGGGCGGGATTGTCCTCGCAGTGGGCTGCACTACCGCACAGCGTGTGAGGAAATGACGGGGAAATCCCCTTTTGTTCTCAAGTTTGGCGGCGTGCTGCCGATGAAGAGGGAAGAATCCCGGCATCACGCCTGTTGTCTTCGGAGTGCTCGCCATGTCGTCCGTCAGCCTGTCCACCGCCTTGTCCGGCATCTCGGCCGCGAATGAGCGCCTGCGCGCGTCGGCCCACAATACTGCCAATCTACAGACCCCGGGCTTTAGGCCCGAGCGGGTGGTGCAGACCAGCCTGCCCGAGGGCGGCGTGGTGGCTGGTGTCGAACGCAGCCAGCAAGTCCAGGTCTCTGCCGAACGCGAGCTGGTCGAACAGCGCAGCGCCACTTACAGTTATGTGGCCAATCTGCGGGTGCTGCAGACCCAGCTGCGAGCCGAAGGGGCTTTGCTAGACATCAAAGCTTAAGGATATAAGCAAGCGGTATTTGCTGCAGCGCATCAGCGCTCGTTAGAATTCCGGGTTATTACCAGAGCCCGCGTCATTCATGAGTGCTTTTAACGAAGAACAGGTGCTGAGCGTCCATCACTGGACCGACCGGCTTTTCAGCTTCACCACCACCCGCGATACCGCGTTTCGCTTCCAGAACGGGCACTTTACGATGCTGGGCCTGCGCGTCGAAGGTAAGCCGCTGCTGCGTGCCTACAGCGTCGCCAGCGCGAATCATGAAGAGCATTTGGAGTTCTTCAGCATCAAGGTGCCGGACGGCCCGCTGACCTCGCGGCTGCAGCATCTGAAACCGGGCGACAAGCTGCTGATTGGCCGCAAGCCCACCGGCACCCTGCTGACCGATTATCTGCACCCCGGCAAGAACCTCTACTTGCTGTCCACCGGCACGGGGCTGGCTCCCTTTCTTAGCGTGATCCGCGACCCGGCGACTTACGAACGCTTCGAGAAGGTCATCCTGGTGCACGGCTGCCGCCATGTGAACGAGCTGGCCTACCAGGACCTGATTACCAAGGAATTGCACCAGCACGAGTTCCTCGGCGAGTTCGCCAGCGAGCAACTGCTCTACTACCCGACCGTAACGCGTGAGCCGTTCCGCAACCAGGGTCGCATCACTGATCTGCTGGCCACCGGCAAGATCGAGGCTGATCTGGGACTGCCCAAGTTGGATGTGACCAACGACCGCGTGATGATCTGCGGCAGCCCCGGTATGCTGAAGGATCTGAAGGCGATGCTGGAAGCGCGCAACTTCGAAGAAGGCTCGACCAGCAAGCTGGGGCACTTCGTGATCGAACGCGCGTTCGCCGAGCAATAGGCCCAGCAACAAGCCGAGCAGCCAGCCCTACTGGTCTAACCAGAGCTGCTCGAGGTCCTGGAAGCGCCAGGATGCGGGCGGCTCGACGCCGACGATCTTGTCGGCTGCACCGGGATCGGCGAGGTCCAGCTCGAAGGCTGGGCTCAGCCGGTGCTGTTCCTGGGCGGTGTAGAAAACCTTGACCCTGGGTTTGAGCAGCGAGTCCTTGCCCTGCGCGACGATGACCGCCAGCCGGTCCGACTGCAGCCGCACCAGCGAGCCTACCGGGTAGATGCCCACCGCCTTGACGAAGTGCTGGAAGATCTGCGCATCGAACTGGCCCTTGGCCTGGGCCATGTGGCGCATTGCCTCACCCGGGTCCCAGGGCGCCCGGTAGGGCCGGCGTGAGGTCACGGCGTCATAGACATCGCAGATCGCCGCCATGCGGGCCAGCGGCGCGATCTTGTCGCCGGCCAGGGCATCGGGATAGCCGCTGCCGTCGATGCGCTCGTGGTGGTGCAAGACCGCATCCATTACCGCAGCGCTGAAGCCGCCTTCCTTGCCCAGCATCTCATGACCCCTGCGCGTATGTGTCTTGAGCAGCGCCAGTTCCTCGTCGCTCAGCCGCCCGGGCTTGCTTAGCAGCTCCGGCGGCATCGCCGCCTTGCCAGTGTCCAGCAGCAGGCCGGCTAGGCCGGCCTCGCGCACCAGATGGTCGGACAGCCCCATCTGCCGCGCCAGCCCCACCATCAGCGCGCATACGGCCACCGCGTGCATATAGGTGTAATCGTCTACCGTCTTCAACCGGCTGATGCTGATCAGCGCGCTGGGGCTGTCGCTGACCGAACTCATCACGTCTTCGACCACTGGTAGGCAGGTCTGAGCATCGAGCGCCTGGCCCATACGGGCCTGGGCGAACAGCTCGACGACGGCGCCCAGCGACTTGCGGCTCAAGTCCAACGCCTCGGTATAGCTGGGGCCGGCGTCGGCCACGGCCGGATGCGCCGGCGGCAGCGGGATGAGTTCAGGCTCAGGCGGGGCTGGCGGCGCTGCGGAGGGGGCTTCGATCGGGGGGGGCAGCTCGGGCGCCACATCGAGGCCCTGATCGGTGTCGATTACGACCTCGGCGATGCCGGCCTCGATCAGCTTGTGGATGTCGCGCGCATCGCGCAGCAAAAAGCGCGAGCGCCAGAACGGATGGCTCATCCACGAGCCGCTCAGCTGGTGGAGAAACATGCCCAGGCGCAGCTGTGATGTCGGAATGGTTTTCAGCACGGGCAGCAGCATGCCAGCAAAAGCGTGTGGTTTTTGGCGGATCGACCCCGAGGCCGGTTCTGCCGTGCATTTTGTTGCATCTGCCGCCGCCCATTCACAGCCGCTTCAGGGCTGCAACGCCACCAGCAGGATCTTGCCGTCCACCATCCGGGCCTGGAAGCGCAGCTTGTCGCCGGGCTTGAGCGCTGTCAGCAGATCGGCCGGCAGCGCGCCGTCCTCCCAGGTGAACACCATGGTCATCGGCGGCATGTCCAGGTTCTTGATCTCGCCATGTTTGAGCGTCATCTTCTTTTTGCCCAGGTCGATGCGGCGCACCTCGCCTTCGGCCCAGGCCAGGTCGGCGGCCAGCGCCGTCGCATGCTGCCGGGTCGGTGTCTGGGCCTGGCAGAGCTGCAGGCTGGCGCCGGCCAGCAAGCCGATGAGGAGTTGATGGCTCAGTTTCATAAAGAGTCCTTGTGGATTTTTCAACCGTGGCGGGAAAAGGTCTGGGTTCGTCCGTCGCGGTGCACTAGCAGCACCTCGTAGGCCTCGCGCCGACCTCCGTACGCGGGGCCGTCCATCCCCGGCGAGCCGATCGGCATGCCGGGCACGGCCAGACCCAGCGCGAGAGGGCGCTGGCGCAAAAGTCGCTGGATGTCTCCAGCCGGTACGTGGCCTTCGATTACATAGCCTGCCACCAGGGCCGTATGGCAACTACCCAAGGCCTGCGGCATGCCCAACCGGGTGCGGGCCTGGCTGTTGCCGATGTCCCGCAGCTCGACGGCGAAGCCATGCGCTTCGAGATGCTTGACCCATGCCTGGCAGCAGCCGCAGGCAGCATCCTTCCAGACCGTGATGGCCTGTGAACGGGCGGGTCCCTGAGCCTGCAAGAGCCCAGTCGCGGCAAGGCCCAGTGCCAGTAGCAGGCGGCGGCGTGTCCGTGCCGTCTTCATCGGTTGCCCTCCTTGGAGCCGGCCGGTCTGACGATGATCTTGCCGCGCATGCCGGCTTGGTAGTGGCCGTTGATCAGACACGCGAAGTCGAATTCGCCGGCACGGTTGAAGCGCCAGACGATCTCGCCGCGCTGGCCCGGATCGACATGGGCCATATGGGCCTCGTCATGTTCCATCCCGGGAAACTTCTGCATCAGCACGGCATGCTCGTCGAGCTGCTTGGGCGTGCCTATCACCAGCTCGTGCAGCAGCTGGCCCTTGTTGTGAATACGCAGGCGCAGCGTCTCGCCCTCTCGCACCTCGATGCGATCGGGGTTGAAACGCATATCGTCGCCCATCGTGATGGCAATCGTGCGACCGACCTTGGCTGCGTCGCCCGCAATGCCGAAGGCTTGCTGCTCCCTCTTGATCGCAGCGCCGTGGTGTGGCTGCGGGCCGTGGGCCTGGACCAGGCCCGTGCTGAGCATCAGGGCACACAGCAGGAGATGGATCTGGATACTTTTCATCTGCAGGGCTTTTCAATGAGAGTGATGATGGCCGGGCTTGCGCACCTTGACCTCGGTGGCGGGCTTGGCTGATGCCGGGGCCGCACGCGGCGGCTCCGTCACGGCAGCGGGCACTTCGCGCGCCACCGTGCCCGGCGCGGCCTGCTTGGCGTACCAGCCGGGATCGCTGTAGTCGCCCGCCTTTTGGTCGCGGCGCACCTTCAACACGCTGAACATGCCGCCCATCTCAAGCCCGCCATAGGGGCCGTGGCCGGCCATCATCGGCGCGGTGTTGTCGGGCAGCGGCATGGTCATCTCGCCCATATCGGCCATGCCGCGCTCGCCCATCACCATGTAGTCGGGGATCAGCTTCGTGATCTTGCCGGCCAGGCCACTGTGATCGACGCCGATCAGCGTGTCGACGTCATGGCCCATTGCATTCATCGTGTGATGGCTCTTGTGGCAATGCAAGGCCCAGTCACCGGGCTCATCGGCCAGGAACTCGAGCTGCCGCATCTGGCCCACTGCGACATCGGTGGTCACCTCGGGCCAGCGCGCGCCTTTGGGCACCGGACCGCCATCGGTGCCGGTGACCTCGAACTCGTGGCCGTGCAGATGGATGGGGTGATTGGTCATCGTCAGATTGCCGACGCGGATGCGCACCCGGTCCCCCAGGCGCACATTCAGCGTGTCGATGCCGGGGAAGATGCGGCTGTTCCAGCTCCACAGGTTGAAGTCCGTCATCGTCATGATCTTGGGCGTGTAGCTGCCGGGATCGATGTCGTAGCTCGATAGCAGAAAGCAGAAGTCGCGCTGCACCTCGGCGATCTGCGGGTGCTTGGTCTTGGGGTGCGTGACCCAAAAGCCCATCATGCCCATCGCCATCTGGGTCATTTCGTCGGCATGGGGGTGGTACATAAAGGTGCCGGGCCGGCGCGCGACGAACTCGTAGACAAAGGTCTGGCCCGGCTTGATCGAGGGCTGCGTTAGGCCCGAGACCCCATCCATGCCATTGGGCAGGCGCTGGCCGTGCCAGTGCACGCTGGTGTGCTCGGGCAGGCGATTGGTCACGTAGATGCGCACCCTGTCCCCCTCGACGACTTCAATGGTGGGGCCGGGCGACTGGCCGTTGTAGCCCCACAGATGCGCTTTGAAGCCCTCGCACATTTCGCGGACCACCGGCTCGGCTACCAGATGGAACTCTTTGACACCGTCGCGCATGCGCCATGGGCAAGTCCAGCCGTTCAAGGTCACGACGGGGTTGTACGGCCTGCCCGTGGCCGGCATCAGCGGCGCAGCAGTGGCGGCGCTGGTCTGCTGCACCGCCTCGGGAATGGCGGCCAGAGCCACGCGCGAAACAGCGGTCGCGGCGACCGCACCGGCGCCGAGAAATAGAATGCGTCGGGAAACCATGATGGTCGTGCTTTCAATGGCCGCCGGCGCTGGCTTCAGCGGGGGCGGTGGATGATGAAGAGGGCAGGGCGCTGGCAGCTGCCGGCCCAATCAAGGCCTGGTCAAGCTCGGCCTGTGCCAGGAAGAAGTCGCGCTGGGCTCCGATCGCCGCCGCAACCGCGCCGATCTGCGCGCGCGCATCGGCCAGCAGCTCGAACACGCCGATCAGCATGCCGTTGTAGCGCAGCAGGTTTTCGTCGGCGATGCGCTGCCGGGTCGGCAGGATCTCGGTGGCATAGTGGCGCGCGATATCGAAGGCCGAGCGGTAACGGCCATAGGCCTCGCGGGCTTCTGAGCGGGCCTGGATCGCGGTGTGAGCGGTGCGCTCGAGCGCCTGCATATAGAGACTCTCGGCGCGCGCGACCCTCGCCTGGCCCCAGTCAAACAAGGGCAGCTCCAGACTCAGTTCGAAGCCGCGCTGGGTCGGTTCTTCATTGCTGCTATTGCGGACAACGCCCAGCTCCAGCACGTTGATCCAACGGGTGCGCTGGCTCAGGCCCAGCTCGCTGGCGCGCAGCTCCGCTGCGCGCTTGGCGGCCTGAACATCGAGGCGCTGGGCGATCGCCTGGCGTTCGATCTCAGGCAGATCGCGCGCTGCGCCTGGCAGCTCGGGCAGACGTTCGGGCAGGCGGAATTGAGTTTGCTCGCCCCACAGGCCCAGCGCCCGTATGAGCGCCTCGCGCTGGCTGCGTGCCTGGGCCTCGGCACGTGCTACGGACAAGGCAGCCTCGGCATAGAAGCCATGCTCGCGGGCCTGGCGCAGTTTGTTGAGGTTGCCAGCCGCGGCCATGCGCCGCGCCAGTTCGGCACCGGCCTCGGCAGCCTCCATCACCTGCAGACTGTACTGCCGCAGCTGCTCGGCGGCCAGGGCCTGGTAGTAGGATTTGCGGGCCTGGGCGGCAATCGCCAGAACCTTCAGGGCTAGGTCTTGCTGGGTCTGCCGCAGGCGCAGCGCGCCAACTCGCCGGCTCCGGTTCAGGCTCAACCAACTGCCAAGATTTAGATGCAGGCCGCGTTCGATCTCGGTCTCGCTGCCCTGGCGCATGCGGCCCAGACTCAGCCCGGGGTTCAGTGGCCGGCTCAGCTGCACCAGGTCCGCATCTGCCACACCCAGCTGGTGCAGCTCTGCGCGAAGGCCGTGGTGGTTCAGGAGTGCGATCTGCACTGCGCTATCGGCCGTCAGCGGCACGGCCAGCAGCTCGGCGACGCGGGCGTCCAGGGCCGCAGCCTGCTCGGCATCTCGCGGCCACTGCAGATCCTGTTTCAGCAGCGCCTGGGTTTGTGCCTGCAGCGGTGCGAAACCTTGCTGTGGCTGCAGGCTGGCGCAGCCGGCCAGCGCCAGGCTGGCACACGCGAGCGCTGATCTCGTCAGGAGAGGGTTCATGTGGCGGCCCTCAGTGCTTGTGGGCAGGTGCCGAGGCAGCGGCTTCCCGCGCGTAGGCGCGCCAGCCGCCGGCTTGCTGCACCCGGCGATTCGCATCGCGCCAGTCGGCCGGTTCGGTCTCGCTGAGGGGTTTGTAGTGTTGAAGAGCGGACTGGTGGCGTGCCGCAGGCACCTCGGCCCTGGGGTCAGTCGGGTCGGGTCTGGCTTGCGCCACTGCGCTCAGGGTGGCGCCTGCGAGCAGGCAGGTCGCCATATAGGACAGTACAGATGTCATTGCATCCTCGCGTGAGGAAAGAGTCGGAAGAGAAAGGGCGAGCCGGCATCAAGCCGAGCGCGCCGGACTGCTTACGCGAGGACGGGTCTGGGCGGGCGTTCGAGCCCGGCCATGATGATGCTCAGTCGGGCTGCTTCGGCCCGGGCGATGTGCACGCCATGACCAGCAGGATTGGCCACAACAGGCATGGCGGTGGGCAGTGCGGCCCCCAAGCAGCAGGCTGCACAGGCGCTGCACTGGTGGCCGGTCGGCATGTCTTCGGTGTGATGGACATGCTCGATGTCGGCACCGTGCTCATGCTGCTGGGTTGGATGATGTGTGGAGGATTCTGTGGCGTGACGACCACCGTGATCGCCGCAACCCAGCATCAGAGTCGCCGCCATGGCCTGCAGGGGCAGAGCCAGGGCCAGGCCCCAGATCAGGGCCCTGAGCCAGTGGAGGGGCAGCAGGCGGCGCATGGGGCCAGTGTAGTGCAGCTCGCGACGCCGCCCCAGCTCAGGACCTTGCGGCCTTGGCCACCTTGCGCAGCGCCACCGCATCCGGCAAGGCCAGTCCCGCCTGGCCTTGCAGGCGGAACACGCTGACGGAGTTTGCAACCTCCTGGGCCTTATCGTTCAGACCCAGGGCCGAAGCCGAGACCTGCTCGACCAGCGCGGCGTTCTGCTGGGTCAGGCTGTCGAGCTGGGCTACGGCCGCATTGATCTGGTCCATGCCCTGACGTTGCTCGTTCATGCCCTGGCTGATGCGGGTGATGAGACCGTGCACTTCCTCGACCGACTGCTGCACCTCGCCCATCGCGCGACCGGCGTTCAGTACCTGTGTACCGCCCTCGGCGACCCGCTCGCTGGAGGCCTGGATCAGGCCGCGCACTTCCTTGGCGGCCTCGGTGGTGCGCTGCGACAAGGTGCGCACTTCGGCGGCGACGACTGCGAAGCCGCGCCCCTGCTCGCCGGCGCGAGCGGCTTCGACGGCGGCATTGAGCGCCAGGATATTGGTCTGGAAGGCGATGCTGTCGACTACCTGGATGATGTCGGCGATGCGGGCCGACGACTGGGCGATGCTGTCCATCGTCGTCGAGACTGCCTGTACCGCCGCCGCGCTGCGCTGGCTGATCTGACGTGCCGCGTCGGCGCGGGACGCGGCGGTGGCCGCCATCTCGGTGCTGGCGTGAACGGTTGCGGTGATCTCTTCCATCGACGAAGCGGTCTGCTGCAGATTGCTGGCCTGTGACTCGGTGCGGCCCGACAGGTCCTGGTTTCCGGCCGAGATGGCCTGCGTGCTCTGGCGCATCTGCATCACGCCGACGCGGGCGTCGCGTACGATGGACATCAGGTTGACATTGAGCTGAGCCAATGCGGCGGTAACGCGGCCGATCTCGTCGCGCCGGCCGCTCTTGATTTGCTGGGTCAGGTCGCCCGCGGCGATGCGGTTGGCGAAGTCGACCAGGGCCTCAATAGGTGCCAACGCCACAGCGCGCAGATACCAGCTACCCAGAAGGGCCAGTACCGCGATGGCCAGCGCGCCGGCCCACGCCATGGCTGAGCCGCTGAGCCACAGGCCCAAGCCCAGACCCGCCAGCCCGACCAGCAGCACCGTCAGGCTCATGCGGGTGCCTAAGCTCAGGCGCAGCGCCTCGCGCAACCGGCCGCCGAGCGAGAGATTGACCAACTGGCCCTGGCGCAGGCGCAAAGGCCCGTCCTCGCCCTGTTCGCGCATTCGGGCATACAGCGCTTCGGCGGCCTCGATGGCCTGGCGGTCCGGCTCGGTGCGCACCGACATAAAGCCGTTAGGCTGGCCGCGTGCATCCATGATGGGGGTGACGTTGGCCTGCACCCAGTAGTGGTCGCCGTCCTTGCGCCGGTTCTTGACCATTGCCGACCAGGGCTGACCGCTCTGGATGGTCTCCCACATATCGCGGAAGGCCTCGGGCGGCATGTCCGGGTGGCGGATCATATTGTGCGGCTGGCCCAGGATCTCCTGGTGTTCATAGCCGCTGACCGTCACAAAGGCGGCATTGCAGTAGACGATGCGCCCCTGCAAGTCTGTCGTGGAAACCAGCGTTTCACCGCTTGGGAACGAATACTCGCGCTGCGTTACAGGCCCGTTGTTTCGCATGACACCCCCTTGTGGCTCGCGCCACTCAGAAGTGGCGATGGCTTGATGGCGGCCCGCCGAGGCTGTGGAGTCCGCTAGGTCGGGCGATTCGAGCATAGCGGCAGCGAGCGCGAGTTGGCAAACTCATTTCGCGACACGTCGGCTTGGCCCGGCCTGCTAAGGTGCTACGCCTGCGCCAATGAATGGGAGGGCAAGATGCAGTTGATTGTCTCGGCCGGGGTCATCCTGGTCATTGTGGTCTGGGGCCTGCTAGCGCCGGGACAGCTGGGCGCGGTGTTCGAGCAAGTCCTGACCCTGATCACCCGCAACTTCGGCTGGCTGTACCTTTGGGTAGTGCTGGGCCTGGTGCTGTTGGCGGGGCTGCTGGCTTTCAGCCGCTATGGCGGCCTCAAGCTGGGCGCCGAAGATGACGAGCCTGAGTTCTCGCTGGGGGCCTGGTTTGCGATGCTCTTCGCGGCGGGCATGGGCATAGGCCTGGTGTTCTGGGGTGTGGCGGAGCCAATCTCGCATTTCGGTGCGCCGCCGCCGGGTATCGCCGCGGGCACTCCGGAGGCCGCCAATGCGGCGATGCGCTACAGCTTCTTCCATTGGGGTCTGCACCCCTGGGCCGTCTACAGCATCGTGGCGCTTGCGATCGCTTTCTTTCAGTTCCGCCGGGGCGGCGCGGCCTTGATCAGCACCTCGCTGCAGGCCTTGCCGTGGCGGCCGGTGCGGCGCCTGGCCGGCGTCTTCAACGTGCTGGCAGTGATCGCCACCGCCTTCGGTGTCGCGGCCTCGCTG
This sequence comes from Paucibacter sp. PLA-PC-4, assembly GCF_026241155.1. Classification (GTDB taxonomy): domain Bacteria; phylum Pseudomonadota; class Gammaproteobacteria; order Burkholderiales; family Burkholderiaceae_C; genus Roseateles_E. The sequence continues at coordinate 278,165 of NZ_JAPFGP010000003.1, read as the reverse complement.
GGCATAGGCGCGCTGCAGATCAACAGCGGGCTGCAGGCGGTGTTTGGTTTGCCGATCGGCCAAGCCTCTCAGCTGGGCATCATCGTCGTGACTACCGCGCTTTTCATCGGCTCGGCAGTGACCGGCGTAGCGCGCGGCATCAAATGGCTGTCCTCGCTGAACTTGATCGTCGCCGCCTTGCTGGCCCTAGCCATCTTCGTGCTGGGCCCGACCATCACCATCATCGACACCTTCACCAATACGCTGGGCAGCTATCTCAGCGAGTTCGTGCGCATGAGCCTGCGCATGACGCCGTTTCGCGCCAGCGAATGGGTCGGCGGCTGGACCATCTTCTACTGGGCCTGGTGGATCTCCTGGTCGCCCTTTGTTGGCCTCTTCATCGCGAGAGTTTCCAAGGGCCGCACGGTGCGCGAGTTCATCGTGGGCACCGTGCTGGCGCCGAGCCTGGCTGCCTTCATCTGGTTTTCGGTCTTCGGTGGCACGGCGCTGCATCTGGAGGTCTGGCAGGGCGTACCGCTGTCGGAGGCGGTCAAGGCCGATGTGTCGACCGCCTTGTTCGCGATGTTCGATGCGCTGCCGCTAGGCGGGCTGATGTCGGGCGTGGCGACTCTGCTGGTGCTGGTGTTCTTCGTCACATCGGGCGACTCGGCCGTGCTGGTGCTCGGCATCATGAGTAGCGGAGGCGACGCCAACCCGAGCCGGCGCGTCAAAGTGATCTGGGGCCTGCTGGTGTCTGGCATCGCGATCAGCCTGCTGCTGGCCGGCGGCGTGAAGGCGGTGCAGACCGCCACCATCGTGTTTGCCCTGCCCTTCACCATCGTCATCATGCTGATGGCGGCCTCACTATGGCGCGGTCTGCGCGAGGACTGGCTGGACGAGCAGCGGCGCGAGCGCGCGCTGCGCAAGAAGATGCGTGAGCTGGCCGGCGAGCGCTGATGGCAGCGGCCCGCCGGCGCTGGACTTACTCTTCGTTGCGAAACACCAGCTTGACCTCGTGGGTCTGCTTTTCGCCGCTGGCCTCGAAGCGCCAGTCCATCAGTGCGCGGGTCACGGCGCGGTCAAACACGCGGCGCGGCTCGGCCTCGACGATGGCCACTTCTGTGACCTTGCCTTCGCCGTCGATCGACATCTTTGCCCTGATCACGCCGCTGGTGATCGACTGCTGGGCCGCTTCGCGTGGGAACTCCGGCGGCACCTTCTTGATGATCTTGGGTGCGGCGGCCTGGGCGGCCAGTCCGATGAAAAGCGCGCTGGCGGCGAGTGCTTGGGCAAGGGTGGAGAGTTTGGTCATGGGAACCTCTTGAATCAAAGGGGAGAGGAAAAGCAGGAGTACAGAGATCAGGCTGCGACCGGCTCGGCGCGGAAGAAGCCGACTGCGTCGAGCAGCCTGGTCGAGCTCTGCTTGAGTTCGTCGGTGGAGCGACTGAGCTCGTCGACCAGGGTGGTGTTCTGTTGCGTCGTACGGTCCAGCTCGCTCATCGCGTTGTTGACGACGCCGACGCCGGCGGCCTGCTCCTGCGCCGAGTGCGAGATCTCTTCGATCAGCTGACCCATGTTGTTGACCTCGTCGACCACCGAGCGGATCGTCACGCCGGCGTTGTCGACCAACTTGGTGCCGTTCTCGACCTTGACGGACGATTCTTGGATCAGCACCTTGATTTCCTTAGCAGCGGTAGCGCTGCGTTGGGCCAGCGAACGCACCTCGCTGGCCACCACCGCGAAGCCGCGACCGTGCTCGCCCGCACGGGCCGCTTCCACGGCCGCGTTCAGCGCCAGGATGTTGGTTTGGAAGGCGATGCCGTCGATCACACCGATGATGTCGCCGATCTTCTTGGAGCTGGCGCTGATCTCTTCCATCGTCGACACCACCTTGGCGACCACGCTGCCGCCGGCCGAGGCCGATTGGCGCGCCTTGGCGGCGATGCCGGAGGCCTTGCGGGTCAGCTCGCTGGCGCCGTTGAGGTTGGACGCGATCTGCTCGACCGAGGCGGCGGTGTTCTGCAGGCTGGCGGCCGAGCGAGCGGTGCGGTCGGACAGGTCGATGTTGCTGCCGGCGATCACGCCCGAGCTGTGCGCCACCTCGCCGGCGGCCGAGCTGACGCTCTGCACCACGCCCGACAAGGCCGACTGCATCTCACGCATCGCCAGAAGCATCTCGCCGAGCTCGTCCTTGCTGTCGACCACAATGGTCTGCGTCAGGTCGCCGGCGCTGATGGCCTGGGCCGCCTGCTGGGCCTTGCGGGCCGGCAGCACGATGGAGCGGGCGATGGCCCAGCCGCCGCCCAGGCCGATCGCTGCCGCTACCGCCACCAGCAGCGCCGTGATCAGTATTGAGGAGCGCGCCAGCTCGCCGCCGGACACGGCCAGGTTGCGAGCGTTCTCGAACTGCAGATCAATCAGGCTCTTGAGCCCGTCCTGGTAGGCCTGCTGGGTCGGGCGCACATCGGTGATCAGGCTCTCGCGCGACTCATCCGGATTGCCGGCCTCGGCCACCTTGCGAAACTTCGCCACCGAGGCCATGAACTTGGCCTCGCGCTCGCGCACCTGGGAGATCAGCTCCTTCTCCTTGGCATCGTCACCGGCGCCAAGGCTGCCGAGCTGCTTCTCGGTGTCGAGCACCGCAGCGTCGATGGCCGCGTTCTGGCGCTTGATCTGGCGCGCCTCGTCCAGCAGGATCAGATCGCGGGCGGCGCGGGCAATGATGTTGACGTTGCTCTCCAGCGCGTTGGCGCTGGCGATCTTGACCAGGCTGGTGTTGGCCGTGCTGTCCAGGTCCTGGGCCAGGCGGTTGGCGTTGCCGGCGCCGAAGCTGCCGATCGCGATCATGAGCAGCACCAGCAGGGCATAGCTCACCGCCAGGCGCTGGCTGATGCGCAGCTGTGACAGAAACTTCATTGGAAGATCCCTCGATTAGTCATTGGTTTGGACGCCACTCGGGACGTGGCGTGGCCGGACTATCGGTGCCAATGACCCTCAATTGAGGGGGGGGCTTGTAAGCTCAGCGCAAGGCCGTGACAAAGGCCGCAGTTACACCTCGAAACCAAGGGTTTTCATGGGGTCAGGTCTTGTCGGTCATTTGACGCGCAGCACGTCCAGCGGCGTCACATCGCCGGCGCGGTGACCCCAGCTATTGCGCAGATGGCTGGCGATGGCCGCCAGTTCGCGGTCGCTCAGCACGCCGGCGAAGGGTGGCATGCCGAATGGGCGTGGGTTGCCGGCGGTGGCAGGGGCATAACCGCCGCGCAGCATCACGCGAAGCAGGTTGTCGCTCGGCCCCATCGTCACCGTGCGGTTGCCTGCCAGGGCCGGATAGATGCCGGCCACGCCTGCGCCCTGCTCGCCGTGGCAGCTGGCGCAGTGCTGTTCGTAGAGCTTGCCGCCCAGCTCGCGCAAGGCCGGGTCGGGCTTGGGCTGCCGGGGTCGGGCCTTGCTCTGAGGGGGCAGGGCTTGCAGATAGGTGCCCATTGCGCGCAAGTCGGCCTCGTCCAGATGCTGGGTGCTGCCCAGTATCACCTCGCTCATCGGGCCTAGCGCGCTGGCGCGCTCGTTGCGGCCGTGCTTGAGCCAGTCGCGCAGCTCGACCGGGTTCCAACCGGCCACCCCGGCCTCGGCCGGGTCCTGCAGCGAGGGCGCGTACCAGCCCAGCTCGCGCAGCGCGCCGCCGCTCAGGTCCCGCGCGTTGGTGATCGCGCCCAGGCTGTTGCGCGGCGCGTGGCAGGCATTGCAATGGCCCAGGCCCTCGACCAGATAGGCGCCGCGATTCCATTCGGCGCTGCGCTCAGGCTCGGGCGTGAACACGGCCGGGCGGAAGTACAGCGCGCGCCAGACCGCCAGCGCCGCTTGGGTGTTGTAAGGGAAGCGCAGCTCGTGAGCCCGATGGGGCTGCGCGACCGGGCTCAGGCTTTGCAGATAGGCGTAGAGCGCGTCGCTGTCGGCACGGGTCACCAGCGCGTAGTTGGTGTAGGGGAAGGCGGGCGTCAGCAGGCGGCCATCGCGGCCGCGGCCCCTGTGCAGCGCGGCCCAGAACTGCTCTGCGTTCCATGAGCCGAGGCCGGTAGCGGCATCGGGGGTCAGGTTCGACGAGAACACGGCGCCGAATGGGGTCGGTATCGCGCGGCCGCCGGCATAGGGCTGGCCGCCACGCGCGGTATGGCAGCCCATGCAATTGCCGGCACGGGCCAGATAGGCGCCACGCTCGACCAGGGCCGGCGTCATCACGAGCGGGCCGGCCGCTGGCTCGTCCGCGTCCTCGGGGTTCAGCACGTAGGCCAGGGCTCCAACCAGTAGGGCGGCCAGCGTGCCGAGCAGCACGCCGATCATCGCCCCACGCTTAGGGCGGAGCCTCATTGCAGGCCTCCGCAGGCGATTGGCAGCGGCGCGGGCAGTGCCGCTGCGGGTTTACTGCCGGGCGGCATGGGCTGGGCGGACAGCCACTGCGAGACGGCATTGATCTCCTCGACTTTGAGCTGCCGGGCGATATGTCCCATGCAGTCGGGTGCGACCGCGCGGCGCTGGCCGCTGCGCCAAGCACCCAGCTGGCCGTTGAGATAGTCGCGTGGCAGTCCCAGCAAGCCGGGGATGAAGGGCTCAACGCCGCTGAGCTTCTCGCCATGGCATTGCACGCATGCCGGCAGCTTGCGCAGCGGATCACCCTGCAGCACCAGCGCACGGCCGCGTGCCAGCGTGGCGGAGTCCACGCTTGGGGCCTGTGGTGCCGGATAGGGCAGGTCGAGCCGGGCGAAATGGCCGGCCAGCTCCAGCAGATAGGCGTCGGACAGCGGGGCGATCAGATCGCTCATCAAACCGTAGTCTCGCCGGCCGTCGCGAAAATTCAGCAACTGCTTGTAGAGATAGCCCTGCGGCTTGCCGGCCAGGCGCGGGTGGTAGCCGTCGGCGGCGGCGCGGCCCTGTTTGCCGTGGCACAGGGTGCAGGCCTGGGCGCGCTGGGCGATGCTGTCTTCGACGGGCGGCACCGGCACCGCCGCAGCTGCGCCGGCGACCAGCATCAGGGTCAGGAAGAGTCTTGAGGGCAGGGCAAACATGGGCTTGATGCTGCCGGTTGACGGCCGCCTTGAGAAGGATCAGATGAGTGGCAAACTACCCGTTCAGATGGCGGCAGCGCGGCCGCCAAAGATGGCTGTGCCGATCCGCACGATGCTGGCACCCTCCGCGATCGCGGCCTCCAGGTCGGTGCTCATGCCCATCGACAAGGTGTCCAGGGCCAAGCCTTGCCGGTTGAGCTCGGCCAGCAGCCCCGCCAGCGCACGGTGCGGCGCGCGCTGGGCCTGCAGGTCGGCGGCGGGCTCGGGGATGGCCATCAGGCCGCGCAGGCGCAAGCGTGGCAGCGCCGCCACGGCGCGAGCCAGGGCCGGCAGCTCGGCCGGCGCGACCCCGCTCTTGCTGGCCTCGCCGCTGATATTGACCTGCAGACAGATCTGCAGCGGCGCCATCGCGGTGGGGCGCTGGTCCGACAGGCGCTGCGCAGTCTTGAGGCGGTCGACGCTATGCACCCAGTCGAAGGCCTCAGCCACCAGCCGGGTCTTGTTGCTTTGCAAGGGCCCAATCAGATGCCACTCGATCTGCGAGCGTAGATCTCCCAGCTCGGCGATCTTGTCGAGTCCCTCCTGGACATAGTTCTCACCGAAGCGGTGTGCGCCGGCTGCGAAGGCCTCGCGCACCGCGTCGCCAGAAAACGTCTTGCTGACCGTCAGCAGCGTGACACTTTGCACGGGCCGGCCGGCAGCCTGACAGGCCGTTTCAATGCGCTCTTGCAGCTGTTGTAAGTTCTTGGAGATCGTCGCCATAATGGCCCACGCTAATTCGTTCGAGTTATGGACATCACCCAACTGCTGGCATTCTCGGTCAAGAACAAGGCCTCCGACTTGCACCTCTCGGCCGGTTTGCCACCGATGATCCGGGTCCACGGCGATGTGCGCCGCATCAATGTTGAGGCGCTGGAGCATCGCCAGGTGCACGACATGGTGTACGACATCATGAACGACTCGCAGCGCAAAGCCTATGAGGAAACGCTGGAGGTCGACTTTTCCTTCGAGATCCAGGGCCTTGCGCGCTTTCGCGTCAATGCCTTCAATCAGAATCGTGGCGCCGGCGCCGTATTCCGGACCATTCCGTCCAAGATTCTTTCGTTGGAGCAGCTCAATGCGCCCAAGGTCTTTGCCGAGCTGGCGCTGAAGCCGCGCGGCCTGGTGCTGGTGACCGGGCCGACCGGTTCGGGCAAGTCGACCACCTTGGCCGGCATGGTCAACCACCTGAACGAAAACGAGTACGGCCACATCCTGACCATCGAGGACCCGATCGAGTTCGTCCACGAGTCGAAGAAGAGCCTGGTCAACCAGCGCGAGGTTGGCCCTCACACGCTGAGCTTTGCGAACGCGCTGCGCTCGGCGCTGCGCGAAGACCCGGACTGCGTGCTGGTCGGCGAAATGCGCGATCTGGAGACCATCCGGCTGGCGCTGACCGCGGCCGAGACAGGCCACCTGGTGTTCGGAACGCTGCATACCTCATCGGCGGCCAAGACCGTTGACCGTATCGTCGACGTGTTCCCGGCAGCCGAGAAGGAAATGGTACGGGCGATGGTGTCGGAGTCGCTGGTGGCGGTGATCTCGCAAAGCCTGTGCAAGCTCAAGGACGGTACTGGTCGCGTCGCTGCACACGAGATCATGCTGGGCACCTCGGCGATCCGCAATCTGATCCGCGAGAACAAGGTCGCGCAGATGTACTCGGCGATCCAGACCGGCAACAGCCAGGGTATGCAGACCCTGGACCAGAATCTGACCGATCTGGTTCGGCGCAACATCATCTCGCCTGCCGAGGCACGTTCCAAGGCGAAGTTCCCTGAGAATTTTCCGGGTTAGCCCGAGAAGTTTCTCGACACTCATGTGGCGCAGCCAGTTGAGTGTCGGTAGAGCTTTTTCAGCAATAGAACCAACTGCAGGACATCATGGAACGCGATCAGGCCTCGAAATTCATCAACGACCTGCTGCGCCTGATGATCTCGCGCAAAGGGTCCGATCTGTTCCTGACCGCGGACTTCCCGCCGGCGATCAAGGTTGACGGCAAGGTCACCAAGGTCTCGCCGCAGCCGCTGACCGGCCAGCACACCTTGCAGCTGGCCCGTTCGATCATGAACGACAAACAGGCGGCCGAGTTCGAGCGCAACAAGGAATGCAATTTTGCAATCTCGCCGGCGGGTGTCGGCCGTTTTCGCGCCAATGCCTTTTTGCAGCAAGGCAATGTGGGCCTGGTCTTGCGGACGATTCCGGCCACGCTGCCGACGATCGCCTCGCTGGAGCTGCCGGCAGTCCTCAACGACGTGGTGCTGGCCAAGCGCGGTCTGGTCATCGTGGTCGGTGCCACCGGCTCTGGTAAGAGCACATCGCTGGCGGCCATGGTCGACCACCGCAACGAAAGCACCTTCGGCCACATTATTACTATCGAGGATCCGGTCGAGTTCGTCCACCCGCACAAAAACTGCATCGTCACCCAGCGCGAGGTCGGTATCGACACCGACAGCTGGGAATCGGCACTGAAAAACTCGCTGCGTCAGGCGCCCGATGTGATCCTGATGGGCGAGCTGCGCGACCGCGAGACCATGGAGCATGCGGTAGCTTTCGCCGAGACCGGCCATCTGTGCATGGCCACCTTGCATGCCAACAGCGCCAACCAGGCGCTGGACCGCATCATCAACTTCTTCCCGGAGGAGCGGCGCAGCCAGTTGCTGATGGACCTGTCTTTGAATCTGCGCGCGCTGGTTTCCCAGCGCCTGCTGCCGCGCCAGGAGGGCAAGGGCCGGATCGCGGCGGTCGAGATCCTATTGAACACGCCGCTGGTGTCGGATCTGATCTTTAAGGGCGAGGTCGGCGAGATCAAGGAAATCATGAAGCGCTCGCGCGAGCAGGGCATGCAGACCTTCGACCAGGCGCTGTTCGATCTCTACGAGGCCAACAAGGTCACCTATGAAGACGCGCTGCGCAATGCCGACTCGGTCAACGATTTGCGCCTGCAGATCAAGCTCAACAGCGAACGGGCCCGCTCCGGCGACCTGTCGTCAGGCACTGAGCATCTGACCATTATCTGAGCCATCGTTTAGAGTTGGGTGCATGAACGCACCCTCCCGCAACTACGAACCCATCCCGCCGCGCAACGTGGCGTTTCTTGGCCTCGGCGTCATGGGCTATCCCATGGCCGGCCATTTGGCCCGTGCCGGCCATGCCGTGACGGTCTATAACCGTACGGTCGCCAAGGCCACGGCCTGGGCGCTGGAGTACGGCGGTAGCGTGGCAGCCACGCCGGTGGCCGCCGCTGCCGGCGCCGACATCGTGTTCGCCTGCGTCGGCAATGACGATGACTTGCGTGCGGTAGTCCTCGGCGCCGACGGGGCCTTCGCCGGCATGCGAGCCGGCGCTATCTTTGTCGACCACACGACGGCCTCGGCCGAGGTGGCGCGCGAGCTCTACGCCGCAGCGCTGGCCGCCGGCCTGCAGTTCGTCGACGCGCCTGTCTCGGGCGGCCAGGCCGGCGCGGTCAATGGTGCGCTGACGGTGATGTGCGGCGGCGATGCCGCGCCGTTCGCGAGCATCCAGCCGGTGGCTCTGGCTTTTGCGAAGGCCGTGACTCTGGTCGGTGCGTCGGGTGCCGGTCAGCTGGCCAAGATGGTCAATCAGATCTGTATCGCTGGCCTGGTGCAGGGCCTGTCGGAGGCCATTGCATTCGGCCAGAAGGCCGGCCTGGACATGAAACAGGTGCTGGACGTGATCGGCAAGGGCGCGGCCCAGAGCTGGCAGATGGACAACCGCGGCAAGACCATGGTCGACGACAAGTTCGACTTCGGTTTCGCGGTCGACTGGATGCGCAAGGACCTGGGCCTGGTGCTCGACGAGGCCCGCCGCAACGGCGCCAAGCTGCCAGTGACGGCCCTGGTCGACCAGTTCTATGCCGATGTCCAGACGATGGGCGGCCGTCGCTGGGACACCTCCAGTCTGATCAAGCGGCTGAAGTAGCCCTCTTCGCCAGGTGCCGAGCTACTTCGTCGGTGCCGGCTTCGGGGTGATTCGGGCCAGCTCTTCCTCGCTGATCAACTCAACCGCGCGCACGACCTTCTGCACGCCGCTGACGCCCCGTGCGATCTCGGCCGCGCGGGTGGCTTCGCGCTCGGTGACGCGGCCCATGATGTAGACCGTGCCGCGCTCGACGACGACGTAGAAGGCATTGGAGATCAGGTCGCGGGCATCGACCAGGCTGGCTTTGACCTTGCTCGCGATCAGCACATCGTTGGAGCGGCTGGTCAGCGAGCTCTTGCCGGCCACGCTGACCTCATTGAGAACGCGGGTGACGTTCTCGACTTGGGCCACCAGGCGCTCGGCCGCCTCGCGGTCGGCCTCGGTGGGCGCCTCGCCGGTCAGCAGTGCGATGCGGTTGTAGCTGTTGACGTTGATGTGCGCGCGCTCGCCGAGCTGCTCGCGCAGCCGGGCGCCGGCCTTCAACTCGATGCCCTGGTCTTCGATCTGCGTGCCCGATGTGCGCCGGTCGGTGCTCATCATCACGCCTCCCACCATCGCGCCGCCCAGTATCAGCGGCGCGCAGGCACTACTCAGCAGGGCTGCGCCAAGGGCGCTTAGCACAGCGGCGCGGCGCGCCAGCGATTGGGATTTTGGCAAGAACGGCTTCATAGCTTTCCAGTGGCTAGGGTTTGGGTGCGGCTCACTCACCGGCACCCAGCAATTGCAGGTCCACCGCATCGCACAGGCAATGCGAGAGCAGACGGTGTGCTTCGGCAACCCGGGCGGCGCGGCTGTGAGGCACGCGGATCTGCACATCGGTATCGAGCAGGGCGCCACGCAGGTCTTCGTCCAGATTGCTGGTCAGCGCGATCACGCTCATCTCTTGCGCATGGGCGGCGTCGAGCAAGGCGCCATGGGTGGCGCGGGTGGCGCTCTGCGCCTCGAAGAGCAGCAGCATGTCACCGGGATGGCCCAGGGCCTGGATCTGGCGGGTCAGTGCGGCCGTGGCATCGACCTGGCGGCTCAGCGCGTCCAGGCTCCATGCCGCCAGACCGGGGCGCTCCTGCTCGAAGCGGCCGACCAGCAGCGCGGCCATGTAACGGGCGTCCAGATCCGACAGCCCTAGCCCGCAGCACAATACCCGGCCGCCGGCGGTGATGCCGTCCACCAGCATTTGAGCTGCGGCGGCCAGCGGCCGCGACAGGCTCTCGGCCACCTGGTACTGTAGGTCGGCGCTCTCGAAGAATTGTTGTTGGATCCGTTGTTCAAGCATTGAGGCGGATCATAAGCCAGGGAAAACGCCTAGCCCGCGTCCACGGCGGCAGGCGCCATACGATGGTCTCGCCGTCCAGTGCGACGCCATCGAAGCGGCAGGGCGGTGGCGAGGCATCACGCATCAGATCCCTGCGCGCCGCACAGGGTAGGCGACGTGGCTTGGTGGAGGGGACGCTGGCGGCCGCGCCGTCATGCGATAGGCCGGCCCGCGGGGACGCATCTCATCAAGGGCCAGGGTGCCGTGGCGATCAAGCACAATCAGCTCCACCTCGCCGGCCCGGGCGCTGGTCATGGCGGCAACCCGATAATTGCGCACCAGCAACTGCAGGCCTTGCTGCTGCAGATGCTGCAGCCGCCCGGTCCTTGGCAGTGTCCCCGCTTCTATTGGGAGAGCCCTTTTTGTCGAACATCGATGCCTCCCTGCTGCTGCAGGCGGCCGCCGCAGCGGCCGGTGGCCAGCAGTATCCCGCAGCCACGCTCTATGTGGTGGCCACGCCGATCGGCAATCTGGCGGACCTGACCTTCCGCGCCGCCCATGTACTGAGCCTGGTCGACGCAGTAGCCTGCGAGGACACGCGGGTCAGCGCTGGCTTGCTGCGCCATCTGGGCCTGCACAAGCCGCTGATCGCGCTGCACCAGCACAACGAGCATCAGGGCAGCGCGGCGCTGATCGCCCGGCTGCAGGCCGGCGAGCGCATCGCCTACATCTCCGACGCCGGCACGCCGGCCATCTCCGACCCCGGCGCGGTGCTGGTCGCGGCTGCGGCCGCTGCAGGCCTGCGCGTCTTTCCGGTGCCCGGTGCCAGCAGCACTGTGGCGGCGCTGAGCGTGGCCGGCGATGCGACCGCGCACGGCTTCGAGTTCGCCGGCTTTTTGCCGACCAAGGCGATGGAGCGCCGCACGGCGCTGCAAGCGCTGACCGGCAGCCCGCGAAGCCAGGTGCTGTTCGAGGCGCCGCACCGCATCAAGGCGCTGATCGATCTGCTGGCCGAGTTGTGCCCCGAGCAGCAGGTCACCGTCTGCCGCGAGCTGACCAAGCAGTTCGAGACCGTGCACACCGACGCCGCCGCCGCGCTGCCGGGCTGGCTGGCGGCCGACGCGCAGCGCGAGCGCGGCGAGTTCGTGCTCGTGCTGCACGCGATCCCGGCCAGGGCCGCGGCTGAGGGCGACATTCCTGCTGAAGCCCAGCGTGCGCTGACCTTGCTGCTGGCCGAACTGCCGCTGAAGCAGGCGGTGGCGCTGGCCTCGGACTTGAGCGGCGCCTCGCGCAACCGGCTCTATGAGGCGGCGCTGGTAATCAAAAAGGCCCGTGAGGACTGAGTGATGCCTGTGCCGCCGGCTCGTCAGATGCCTCAGGCCTTGCGCGGTGCGCTGCTGTCGCTTCGCGTGTTGATGCTGTCGGCGGGGCCTTTCGCCATCCTGGCGGTGGCCTTGTTGGTGCTGGCTTATTGGTGGCTGAATCCCAACCCGCCCAAGCGCGTTACGTTAGCCACCGGCCCGGCGCAGAGCGCTTACGAGGAGTTTGGCAAGCGCTATGCCAAGGCGCTGGCCGCCGATGGCATAGCGGTCCTGCTGCTGCCCAGCGAGGGCTCAGCGGCCAATCTCCAGCTGCTTCGCGAAGGTCGGGCCGATCTGGGCTTCGTGCAGGGCGGCACGGCCGAGCCCGGCGTGGTGCAGCAGGAGGGCCAAGAACTGCTCTCGCTGGGCAGCCTGTTCGTCGAGCCGGTCTGGTTGTTCTATCGCGCAGACACCGCCCGGAAAGTGGCGGCTGGCTTGGGCGGCGCCAAGGCTGCGAAGGCGGCCACCACGAGTGACGCGCGACTCAGCAGCCTGGCGCAGTTGCAGGGCCTGCGCGTGAATGTCGGCACCGAAGGAAGCGGTGTGCCCAGCCTGGTCAACAAGCTGCTGGCGCTCAACAAGGTGGAGCCGTCCACGGTGCGACTCTCGCACCTGGCGCAAACGCCGGCCACCGTGGCCTTTCTCAACGGCGAGCTCGATGCGCTGGTCTTCGCCTCGGCGCCCGAGTCGCTGATGGTGCAGATGCTGCTGCAGACGCCGGGCGTGCGCCTGATGGATTTCGCGCAGAGCGAGGCCTATGCGCGCCGCTTTGCCTTTCTGACGCCCGAGACCCTGCCGCGCGGGGTCGTCGATCTGGCCGCCGATATTCCATCCGACGATGTGCGCCTTGTGGCCTCGACCACCTCGCTGCTGGCCCGCGAGGGCACGCACCCGGCGCTGCTGCAGCTGTTCGCTCAGAACGCCCAGTCCATCCACGGCGGGGCCGGCTGGTTCAACCGGGCGCGCGAATACCCCAACACCCGCCACAGCGAGCTGCCCATTGCCAAGGAGGGCGAACGTGCCATCAATGAGCCGGCGCCGCTGCTGCAGCGCTATCTTCCGTTTTGGATCGCAAATTTGGTGGAGCGCATGTGGCTGGTGATGGGTATCTTGATTGCGGTGCTGCTGCCGCTGTCCCGCGTGGTACCGCCGCTTTATGCCTTCCGTATCCGCTCGCGGGTGTTCCGCTGGTATGGCGAGCTGCGCGAGATTGAGGCGCGAGCGGAGGCCGACCCAACCGCTGCGCCCGCGCTGCTGCAAGAGCTCGACAGCCTGGAGGAGAAGGTCGGCAAGATCGTTGTGCCGCTGTCCTACACCGACGAGCTCTACGCGCTGCGTAACCATATCCACCTGGTGCGCAAGGGTCTGCGCCGCTGAGGTCGGTGGAGCTAGGCCGCTCGCTCCTACAATGCCCACCATGATCTCTCGCGAACCCACTCTTGCCCGCCTGGTGGCGGCCCGCAGCCAGTTGTTGGAGCCCTACGGCCTCAGCGAGCTGGATCTGGCCAAGGCCTTGCGTTTGATCACCGAGCATCGCGTCGATGACGCCGATCTCTATTTCCAGACCACCCGCGCCGAGGGCTGGAGCTTGGAAGAGGGCATCGTCAAAAGCGGCTCGTTCAGCATTGATCAGGGCGTGGGCGTGCGGGCGGTGGCCGGCGAGAAGACGGCTTTTGCCTACTCCGACGATATTTCCGAAGCGGCGCTGATGGACGCGGCCCGCACGGTGCGCACGATTGCTGCGGCCGGGCAGAGCAAGAAGGTCAAGGTCCCGTCCTCACCGGTGGTGTCGGGCAGCCGCTCGCTTTACGGCGATGCCGACCCTATCGCCAGCCTTGACAGCACCGAGAAGGTCGCCTTGCTTGAGCGCGCCGAGAAGATGGCGCGTGCCAAGGATCCGCGCGTGGCCCAGGTGATGGCTGGCCTGGCGGCCGAACATGAGGTGGTGCTGATCGCTCGTGCCGATGGCACGCTTGCGGCCGATGTGCGGCCGCTGGTGCGGCTGTCTATCACCGTGATCGCCGAGCAGAACGGCCGGCGCGAGGTGGGCAGCGGCGGTGGCGGCGGGCGCTTCGGCCTGGCCTATTTCAGCGACACAATGATCGCCAGCTATGTGGATCAGGCCGTCACGGCGGCGCTGACCAATCTGGAGTCGCGCCCAGCCCCGGCCGGCGAGATGACCGTGGTGCTGGGCTCGGGCTGGCCCGGTGTGCTCTTGCACGAGGCCGTCGGTCATGGGCTGGAAGGCGACTTCAATCGCAAGGGCTCCAGCGTCTTTGCCGGCCGCATTGGCCAGCGCGTCGCCGCCAAGGGCGTCACGGTGCTGGACGACGGCACCATTCCGGACCGCCGCGGTTCGCTGAATGTCGACGACGAGGGCTGCGCCTCGCAGCGCAATGTGTTGATCGAGGACGGCATCCTGAAGGGCTATATCCAGGACGCGATGAATGCGCGCCTGATGAAGGTCGGGCCGACCGGCAACGGCCGGCGCGAGAGCTATGCCCATGTGCCGATGCCGCGCATGACCAATACCTATATGCTGGGTGGCGACAAGGACCCGCAGGAGATCATCGCCAGCATCAAGAAGGGCTTGTACGCGACCAACTTCGGTGGTGGCCAGGTGGATATCACATCCGGCAAGTTTGTCTTCTCGGCCAGCGAAGCCTTTTGGGTCGAGAACGGCAAGATTCAGTACCCGGTTAAGGGCGCGACCATCATCGGTAATGGCCCCGATGCACTGACGCGTGTGACGATGATTGGCAACGATATGCAGCTGGACACCGGCGTTGGCGTCTGCGGCAAAGAAGGCCAGAGCGTGCCGGTGGGCGTGGGTCAGCCGACGCTGCGCATCGATGGGCTGACGGTGGGCGGGACGGCCTGACCAGGGCTTGCTGACGTTTTGACGCGACGGCGGCGCCTAAGCCGCCGTGCTACATTCAGTGCCATGCATTCGCCGAAGTTTTACTTTGCTTTCTTTTGGTTCTCGCACCGCACCGGCGGCGGAGAGGCGAACGCGTAAGCAAGTCAAACGCAACGAATCTCTAAAAACCGCCGGGCTCAGCCCAGGCGGTTTTTTTTCGTCCCACGGATCAGCAACGGAAAGAGCCAAGCCCAATGAACGCCAAGACGACCTCCCAGCATCAGGCCGAGCGCTGGTACTCGCCCCAGGACAAGACCAGCGAGACCGATGACCAGCGCATTCGCGATGTCACGCCGCTGCCGCCACCTGAGCATCTGATCCGCTTCTTCCCGATCTCTGGCACGCCGATGGAGCAGCTGATCAGCGGCACCCGCGCCAATATCCGCAAGATCATGCAGCGCAAGGATGACCGCCTGCTGGTCATCATCGGCCCCTGCTCGATCCATGACCCGGCCGCGGCGGTCGAGTACGCGCGCCGGCTGATGAAGCAGCGCGAGAAGTATGCCGACACGCTTGAGATCGTGATGCGGGTCTACTTCGAGAAGCCGCGCACGACGGTGGGCTGGAAGGGCCTGATCAACGATCCCTATCTGGACGAGAGCTACCGCATCGACGAAGGTCTGCGCATCGCTCGCCAACTGCTACTGGAGATCAACCGCCTGGGCATGCCGGCCGGCAGCGAGTTCCTCGATGTGATCTCGCCGCAGTACATTGGTGATCTGATCTCATGGGGTGCGATCGGCGCGCGCACCACTGAGAGCCAGGTGCACCGCGAATTGGCCTCGGGCCTGTCCGCGCCCATCGGCTTTAAGAACGGCACCGACGGGAATATCAAAATCGCCACCGATGCGATCCAGGCGGCGGCCCGGCCGCATCATTTCCTGTCGGTGCACAAGAATGGCCAGGTGGCCATCGTCGAAACCAAGGGCAACAAGGACTGCCATGTGATCCTGCGCGGCGGCAAGACGCCCAACTACGACGCCGAGCATGTTGCCGCCGCCGCCAAGGATTTGCTGGCCGCCAAGCTGGACGACACCTTGATGATCGACTGCTCGCACGCCAACAGCAGCAAGCAGCACAAGCGCCAGCTCGATGTGGCGCGCGATATTGCGGCGCAAATGGGCGCGGGCAGCCAGCAGATCTTCGGTGTAATGGTCGAGAGCCATCTGCACGACGGCGCCCAAAAGTTCAGCCCGGGCAAGGATGATCCGTCCAAGCTGGAGTACGGCAAGAGCATCACCGATGCCTGTCTGGGCTGGGACGACTCGCTGGAAGTCCTGGAGGTCTTGAGCGCTGCGGTCAAGGCGAGTCGCAAATAGTTCTTGCGGCTGAGCGAAAATCGGCGCAGCCACAAGGAGCAAGCGATGCGCAGCGAAGTCAAGATCGTGTTCGGCCCGGACAAGGAAATCAATCTGGTGGTCGACGCCAGTGAAGTCCTGTCCTTCGAGGCTGCCCGTCTCTGGTTGGATGAGCAGTTCGTCAAGAACGGCTGCGAGCCAATGCGAGGCGCCGGCAAAGTTCTGATCGCCGACAAAATCCTCGGAGTGGCCGCCGCCGTCGGGCCTGAGGCCTTCGATGATGCCGCGTTCGCGCTGGACTATGCTCGCGCGGCCAGCGGCGCGCTGAGCAAGGCGCTGCTGCGCGTTGACATCCCGAAGCTGAGCCTGTCTTACTAAGTTCCTCTTGAAAGAGCGCCGCGGCGTCCCCAGATGAGGGGCGCTGTCGGCGCTCTTGCCGTTTTCTCTTACCGATATCGACAAGCCATGATGGAAAAGCAAACCCATTCCTTCCAGGCCGAGGTCAAGCAGATCCTGCACCTCGTCACCCATTCGCTGTACTCCAACAAGGAAATCTTCCTGCGCGAGCTGGTGTCCAACGCTTCGGATGCCTGCGACAAGCTGCGCTTCGAAGCCCTGGACAAGGCCGAGCTGTTCGAGGACACGCCAAATCTGGAGGTGCGCGTCAGTTTCGACGAGGCCGCCAAGACCGTCACGATCAGCGATAACGGCATCGGCATGAGTGCCGAGGAGGCGATTGCCCATCTGGGCACGATCGCGAAGAGCGGTACGCGCGAGTTTATGGCCAAGCTCGAGGGCGACCAGAAGAAGGACGCTAATCTGATCGGCCAGTTCGGCGTGGGCTTCTATTCCGGCTTCATCGTGGCTGACCGCATCACGGTCGAGACTCGCCGCGCCGGGCTGAAGCCGCAAGAGGGCGTGCGGTGGAGCTCGGAAGGCACTGGTGACTACGAGGTCGAGACCATCAGCAAGCCCGGTCGCGGCACCGATGTGATCTTGCATCTGCGCGAGGGCGAGGAAGAGTTCCTGAAGACCTGGCGCCTTAAGTCCATCATCAGCAAGTACAGCGACCATATCTCCCTGCCCATCCTGATGCGCAAGGAAGAGTGGGACGCCGAGAAGAGCGAGCAGGTCCTGACCGAAGCCTGGGAGCCGGTCAACAAGGCCTCGGCGCTGTGGGCCCGTAGCAAGAGCGAGGTCACACAAGAGCAGTACGAAGAGTTCTACAAGCAGATCAGTTACGACCAAGAGGCGCCGCTGGCCTACACGCACAACCGCGTCGAGGGCCGCAGCGAATACACCCAACTGCTCTACATCCCGAAGAAGGCGCCCTTCGATCTGTGGAATCGCGACAAGCGCGGCGGCGTCAAGCTCTATGTCAAGCGCGTCTTCATCATGGACGATGCCGAGGCGCTGATGCCGGTCTATCTGCGCTTCGTCAAGGGCGTGATCGACTCGGCCGATCTGCCGCTGAACGTTTCGCGCGAGCTGCTGCAGGAAAGCCGAGACGTGAAGGCGATCCGCGAAGGCTCGACCAAGCGCGTGCTCTCGATGCTGGAGGCGCTGGCCGACAGCGAGGACGCGGCCGAGAAGGTCAAGTACGCGGACTTCTGGAAGGACTTCGGTTCGGTGCTGAAGGAGGGCATTGGCGAGGACCATCAGAACCAGGAGCGCCTGGCCAAGCTCTTGCGCTTTGCGTCCACGCATGCCGATGAGGGCGTGTCCTTGGTGGATTACCTGAGCCGTGCCAAGGACGGCCAGGACGCGATCTACTACATCACCGCCGACTCACTTCAGGCCGCCAAGAACAGCCCGCAGCTGGAGATCTTCCGCAAAAAGGGCATCGAAGTGTTGCTGCTGGTCGACCGCGTCGACGAGTGGATGCTCTCTCATCTGTACGAGTTCGAGGGCAAGCCGTTGCAGTCGGTGGCCAAGGGCGCGATCGACCTGGGCAAGCTGCAGGACGAGGACGAGAAGAAGAAAGCTGAAGAAGCCGCCGAAGCCAACAAGCCGCTGCTGGACCGCCTGAAGGCCTCGCTGAAGGACCGTGCCAAGGATGTGCGCATCAGCACCCGGCTGGTCGACTCGCCAGCCTGCATCGTCGTCGAGGAAGGCGATATGAGCGGCCATTTGGCGCGTCTGCTGAAGCAGGCCGGCCAGGCGGCGCCGAGCTCGCTGCCGACCCTGGAGATCAACGCAGATCACGCGCTGGTCAAGAAGCTCGACAGCAGCGTGCATTTCGACGATCTGGCCAACGTCATCTTCGATCAGGCGGTGCTGGCCGAGGGCGGCCATCTGGAAGATCCGGCCGCCTATGTGAAGCGCGTCAACGCGATGCTGCTCGGCTGAACGCCACCGGGCCGATACGATGAGGGCCACCGCCCCGTCTCTTTGTCTGGCCCTGCTGCTGCTGGGACTGGACCCGAGCTCGGCTGCGGATGCTTCGGCGCCGCAGGTCATCGTCGGCAAGGTGCTGGAGAACAGCCGTGGCTGTGAGCGCGACGGCGCGTGCCTGCTGACCGTGAGGGTCGACGCGAGCCTTTGGCAGGTGCTCTACCACCCCGGTGAGGGCGAGCGTCGCTGCGCCAGCAGCGAGGTTACCGCGCAGGGATTGCGCATCCAGGTCGGCGACCTGGTGCGCGCCACCGGTCGCCCGACGCTGCGCGCCGGCCAGAATTTGCTCGATGTCTGTGCATCAAGCTCCGATACGCTGACCGTGCTTGTCAAGCCCGGCTGAATCGCCGCCGCAGGGCCACCAGGCCCAGCAGCAGCATTGCGGCGGGTGGCAGTTCGGGCACCTGGGTCACAACGGCCGAGTAGTTGAGCGATATATCGTCGGCCAATGCCAGAAACTGGCCGCCAGCGAGCGGGTCGCCGTCCCACCACTCGGCGCTGAGCACGAAGCTACCGAAGTTGACGAAGCCGACCGGCGCGTTCGCATCCCAGGTCAGCGCGTAGAGCCCGGTGGCGCCGGCATAGGCCGTCGTGGCCGAAGCGCCAGGGGCGATGATTGGCAGATCGAACAACGAGTCGGCCACCGCATGCTGGACGGCATCGGCACTGAGGCCGGTCAGTACCAACCAGTTGGTAGCCTCCTGGTTGTCGATCTGGTAGCCCCAGCCTATGCGGGCACCGGCCGTGCCGGCGATATTGCCATCGAGCGGCGTGGTGGCCGCGCTCCATTGCTGGGCCCATGCGGCGGGAGCTCCCAGCAGTAGGGTCGCGAAGGCGAGGGCGCCGAGCCCGGAGCGGGCGGCTGACAGTCGACGGGCGACGTGGTGTGTCGTCATGCAGATCTCCTACTTGGGAATGACCGATTGCGAGATGGAGAAGTTCAAAACCCGCCCAAACTTGTCCGTCATCACACCGTCCTCGACGACGCTGAAGCGCGTCACTGAGGCCGGCACATTGAAGTGCAGCCGCACGATGCTGGACTGCCCCATCGTCAAGTCGGGCACGGTGATCGGCAGCGCCGGCGACAGTGCGCCGTTGTAGCTGACCGTGCCGCTGCCGGACAGCGTGCGGGGGCGTACGGCCTTGATCTGGATAGCCTGGGCCAGGCCCAGGCCGCTATTGCTCAGCTGCACATCGATGAAGTAGATGCCTGTGGCGGCAAAGCCTTGGGCAACGACGGTGCCCGCCAGGCGCGGCGGGCCGCCCTGGTCACAGGCCGAGTTGATGAAGAACTTGGCGTCTTTGGCCGCCGACTGGCCGGCAATGTCATAGGCGCGAACTACCAGATGGATGAAGCCGCTGCCCGGCACCAGCAGCTTGAAGGGCAGGCGATTCAGAGGAATCGCAGTCCATTGGAGCCCGCCGTCCAAGCTGTACTCGACGCTCTTCAGCGCCACGCTGCCGGTCTCTATCTTTGGGTCTATCGTGGCTTCGACACAGGTCGTCGGCAACTGATCGAGCCCGCTGACATTCAGGTTCAGGCTCGGCGCGGCGCCGGCGATGTGGACGGTGGTGGTGGCCGTGGCTGCGTTGCCGTCGCGGTCGGTGGCCGTCATCGTCAGGATGTGCGAACCCTTCGCGAGCTTGTCCGTGGTCAGCAGTGCACCATTGCCGAGCGGGCCACCGATATTGGACTGCCAGCTCACTGCGCCGCCGTCCAGCATACCGTCATCTACGTCATAAGCCAGGCCTTCCAGGGTCACAGGCACGCCAGGCGGGAAGGCTTGATTAGCCAGCGGCGAGACGATGGACAGTGCGCTCGGTCCCTTGCGCGGCACGCTGAAGGGTTCGGACAGCGCGGAGCCAGAGTTGATGCCATCGGATACCGACACCATCAGCCGACCCGTGCCCTGCGCGCCCGGCAGCAGGTCGAAGTCCACGGTCAGAGAGGCGCTGTCGCTGACCGCGGCTATCTGCGACCAGACCGTTCCGTTGTTGGGTGAGTAATAGACCTTGGCGGTGTGGCCGGTGCTGTCGGCATCGCTGACGGTCCACTCGATGCGCTGCGGCCCACTAAGCACACCTCCCCCGGGCTGCACGATGGTGACCACAGGCTTGTCGCCGCCGAGATCGAGGCTGCCTATCGGCAGATTGGCGGCATCGAACACGACGATGCGTGCCGCGCCGGCAGTGATCGGCAGCAGTGCGAAGAAGCTGGCCGGCCCTTCGATGTCGGGTCCCAGACCTTCGCTGTGAGAGCGCGTCGGGGTGAAGCGCCGCAGCGCCAGGGTCGCGCCGGCTGCGCTCTGGACTTCGACCCTGTGGCTGCCGGTGCCGGCGCCGGCGGGACCAGATGCCACGTCCTCGAACAAGGCATCGAACTGCACGCCTGCGGCCATTAAAGTGCCGGAGATGGTCCAGTAGCCGCCGACGGCTTGCAGCGGGCTGCGGATGGCGGTGTTCGTCATGGTGCTGCGGGCTCGGGAGGGCGTGACGCTGGCGCTGGTGACCACGCCGCCGCTCAGTGCGGCGATCGCGGTCTTGTAGCGCTGCGGCGAAATCCAGCGCGGTACGCAGTAGCTGAGGATGTCATAAGTGTTGTCCGGGTCCAGCGGCTTGCGTGTGGCGACATCGAAGCCGACTTCCAGACGCGCCGCGCTTTGGATGCGATTGTTGGCAAACGGCCAGTCTGTGGCGCCGTCGACGGCCTTGTTGTAGCAGCCCGGAGGCGCCGCGCCGGCCACTGGCACATCTGTGTTGGTGTGGCGCAAGCCCAGCGTATGCCCAACCTCGTGCGCGACCACCTCGGTCACAGTCTCGGTGCCAAGTCGGATCGCACTGGTGCGGCTGCCGGCGCCGCGGCCAGGGATCTCGTGGGCCATACCTCCGGTGCCACCGGGCAGGGCGGGCCGGATCATGCCGTAGTAGACGGTGTGGGTGCCGAACAGATCGCCGATGCCGTCGAACAGGCCATAGAGATCATTAACGTCCTTGATCGCGACCGGCCACCAGTTGTCGACCGAGGGGAAGGTTGCGACATCGCGCCTGACAAAGCTGTTGGTGACCTGCACGGTGACCGATGAGGTCGGTGCGAGCTTGCGCAGCACCCCGATATTGCCGGCAAGCGTGTTCGCTGCCGCGCACAGCCAGTTGCCGGCCGCGTCCTTGGCCTCGCAGATCGACACGGCCTTCAGTACCAGCGCATCCGTCTTGCGGCTCTTGAAGGGCAGGTCATGCGACTCGAGCACATTGCCGGCACTGTCCAGCACCTTGGCGTTGAGATCCCAGTCGCCCTCGGGAGGAGAGAAGTAGAAGTCAAGCGATTGGCAGCCATTGCGCTGGCGTCGCTGATCTTCGGCGCCGCATTGTGGTTGCAGTACCAACTGGCGGGTCTGGTTGACTGCGCCGCTGAGCTTGACCGTCACCGGGGTGACATTGTCAACCTTGTTCATATAGACCCGTACGACGGCCGGCTTGCCGGCGATGACGGGGACCGGCGCTTCACGTCCCGCCTGCAGGCTGGCCTTCAAGTCCTTGATCGACTGGTACTGCTGGATCGCCTGCGTGACCTCGACGGCCTCGATACCTATCGTGGTGCAGATCTTCAGGTTGTCGATACCGGTCTGGTCGGTATTGCCGGTGACACGCACCGTTTTTATCTTGTTGCCCTCGACTTCGACTTTGATCGGGTCCCATCGGTTGAAACTGCCGTTCGGATCGCCGGTGCCGGTGTTGTAGTTGGGCAAACCGAGGGCGCTGGTCAGCTCGACACCGGCTTCGTCAAAGGCGGTCACACGGACGTTGACGAAGGAAGAGAAATAGAATTCGGCCTTCGAGGCCGGATTGGCCAACACGATATCGCGTTGCGACGCATTGCCACCGAGCCAGAACGCGATCGTTTGCGGCGACGGCTCGTTGGCGAAGTTGCCGGTGCCTCCCGCATCAAAGTCGATGATGCCCAGCCAGCCCGGCGTGGTGATGCCGGCCACCGGGGGGACGGCTGCCAGATTGCCGACGCCTTCGAAGTCAATCGTTGTGCAGACCCGACCGCTCTCTATGGTCGCGGCCATCGGCGCTGCGCTGCGCTTGACCGGTGCTGCTGCTGGCGAAGCGGTGGCTGCCGAGCGCGGTTGATGCAGGCCAGGGACTGGCTTGGTTTGCGCGAAGGCGGCGCAGCAGGCCAGTGAGCAAAGGCCGAGAAGTCGAGACCAGCGTTGCATATGAACCCTCCCTGAGCAGCTGGCGCTGCTGTTGGCATGAGGGCATGGTGTAGCGGTGGCCGGCCAGCGGTGTCAATTCCCAGAACACGTCGTCCCCCTAGGTTCGCAGGCGTGCGGCGTCAGTCCAGAAACTGGTAATCCTCGTCGGGAATCGACGGTGCCTCGGGCGGCTGCATCGCCGAGAGCTGCTCCCGCAGCTTGGCCACCTGATCGTTCCAGTAGTTCGGGGTACCGAACCATGGGAAGGCCTGCGGGAAGGCCGGGTCGCCCCAGCGCCTGGCCAGCCAAGCACTGTGGTGGATCATCCTCAGGGTGCGCAGCGGCTCGATCAGAGCCAGCTCGCGGCGGTCGAACTCGGCCACCGTCTCATAGCCCTCGAGCACGCAGGCCAGCTGCTGGCGCATGCTCAGGGCATCGCCGGACAGCAGCATCCACAGGTCCTGAACGGCCGGGCCGGTCACTGCATCGTCGAGGTCGACGAAGTGTGGTCCCTTGTCGGGCGTCCACAAGATGTTGCCGGGATGGCAGTCGCCATGCAGGCGCAGCGTCTGCAGACCAGCAATCGCGTCGAAGGCCTGTTGGATCGCGTCTAGGCATTGCTGCACGACAGCGCTCCAGGCCGGCTGGATTTCCACCGGGACGCTGTCATGCGCCAATAGCCAATCGCGCGCGATCAGGCCGGGTTGAGCGCTGTCCCAGCGAAGCCGGTGCGAGAACGGCCGTTGCCGCCCGATTCCATGGATGCGCCCCAGCAGGCGGCCTATCCAGGTCAGCACTTCGGGGTCTTCCAACTCCGGACCGCGTCCGCCCTGGCGTGCGGTGACTGCGAAGCGCTGGCCACGGTAATGGCTCAGTGTGGAGGCGCCCAGCACCCACGGCGCGGCCACCGGCACCTCAGCGTCGACCAGTTCCTGCGCGAAGCCATGTTCCTCCAGGATCTGTTCGTCGCTCCAGCGCCCGGGTCGGTAGAACTTGGCGACCGCCACACGGCCGTCCTCCAAATGCAGTTGCAGCACCCGGTTCTCATAGGAGTTCAGCTGCAGCATGCGGCCGTCGCCATAGAGGCCGACGGCATCGAGTGCATCCAGCATGAACTCGGGGGTCAGGTCGCCAAAGCTGAAATCGTGGTCAGTGCTCATCAAAAACGGCTGCGGCGCCGAGCCGGAGGCAGGCGCCGCAGCGAAGTGGCCGGTGCCGCAGCTTAACGGTGACCGTACCGGGGCGTGTCAACCACCACCCCGACGATGTCATTCGGTGCCTCGTCCGGGTACTGGGAGTCGGCGCTCAGCGGCTCGCCGAAGGGGCGGCTGTTGCGAAAGCCGGGCCGTGTTTCGCTGCGGGTGACGGCGACGCTGTCGTAGCGGCTGTCAGGTGCGAAGAAAGAGTCGTGGAATACGGCCGAGTCCTGCCAGAGGTTCTCGCGGCTGCTGCGGCGCGGTGTCTTGCTGCTGATGCTGGGGCGAGACGGCGCCAAACTTGGTGTCGGTGCGGGCTGGGGACCTCGCGAGGCGCTGCTGCTGAAGGGCACGAGCAACTGCAACTCGGCCGCGCTCGGCAGGTTATCGATCGGGCAGCGCAAATAGCGAACCCGGCAGGCGCCCAGCACCGACTGCTTGATCTGCAGGCTGCGGCTGGAGGCATTGCGCTCCGCATCCAGGTCCACGGCCGCAAGCACGCGGCCATTGGGGCTGCAAATCGCAAAAGTCACATGGGTGGCGCCGAGCAGATCAAACCAGTAGCGCACCTGCTTGGCCTCGGTCGGTTGACAAAAGCGCACCAGGGGCAGCTTGGACAGGATGACGTGGTGAGGCAGGGCTTCTTTGAGCAAGCGATAGACGCGCCGCTCATCGGTACTGAAGACCGGGCGAGCGCTCAGGGCCCATTCGCTGGGTAGCGGCTTGGCGCCTTGGCTGGGCCGGCGCCAGACCCACAGCAGGGCCAGCGCGACGAAGCCGCAGGCAAAGACCAGCGCGATGATCCACGGAACGGTGGTTTGCATGTCCCTCGTGATCTCGATGAGTGGGGATGCGCCTCTAATCAAGCGCTTATTCAGCTGAATGTAACTGAATATTGTGACACGCAACCCCGGGCCTACCCCCGGAAACGGGGTAGGCGCGGGCGATGTCCCGTGATTGAGGGGGTTACTGTTTGGCTGCCTTGCCCGTGTCGTCGAACTGCGACTTGATCTCGGCTACGCCGTCGATGAAGTTGCCAAAGACCCGGGCATGGCGCTTGAACTGAAAGTCCAGCTCCGCCATATGGCGCTCGATGGCTTCGCCGACATGAGAGGCCACGGTGTCCGGTGGCAGGCGCAGCCAGGCTTCCGACTCCGAGCCGTCACGTTCGACCTTGGCGCCGGCGTTGCGGGCGATGCGCAGCATTGGCACATTCTCGCTCAGCGCATGGATGAACAAGGTGTCAATGCCGCGATTGCGCGCATGCAAAGCCGCATGCTCGAACAGCCGGGCACCGAAGCCGCGACCCCGCGCCTTACCCAGCACCGAGACGCCGAACTCGGCCATGGCTGGCTTGCCAGGGAGTTGTGGCGACGGCTCGTAAGCCAGATGCGCCATCGCCACCAGCTCCAGCCGGCGGTTGAAGATGCCCAGCACTTCATCTCGGTCGAAGTTCAGACCCATCGCATACTTTGCAATCTGCTCGTCCGAGGCGGGGTAGCCGAAGCGCAGATAGCGGTCGCGCACGTCCAGCGACAGCAGATGCTCCTTGATGCGGCGCCGATGCCGGCGTGCCAACGAACGGATCGGCACCCAGGACGCCCAGCGCTGCAGGGCCGCCGCAGGTCCCCAGCCTGGGGATGGCTCGGCGGCTGTCGGACTGGGTGTCTCTGGCGCGGTCATGGCATTGATCTGATGAAGGGATTGGTGAAAACCCTGATTTTACATCGACTGCGTCGGCGTCTGTGCGTGATTCGGGCGGTGACTATTTGATTGCGGGGTCAGATCTGATACACTCGCGGGCTTTCCCGACATTGGCTGCGGGTAAGAAGTCCGAGCACAGCGCATGAGAGGTCGCCTTTGATAAGCGGCACCGAATGGCTGGCAAGGATAGGAATCAGCCATCCGACCGCCTGCGAGCCTTTATACAGGTTTGTAGGCACTCGAAAGTAATCTCATGAAGACCTTCAGCGCCAAGCCGGCCGAAGTGACGCACGAGTGGTTTGTGATTGACGCCACCGATAAGGTGCTCGGACGTGTTGCCAGCGAAGTGGCACTCCGTTTGCGCGGCAAGCACAAGGCCATTTACACGCCTCACGTGGACACCGGCGATTTCATCGTCATCATCAACGCGGACAAGCTGCGCGTTACGGGCAACAAGGCCAATGACAAGGTGTACTACCGTCATTCGGGCTTCCCGGGCGGCATTTACGCCACCAAGTTCAAGGACATGCAAGCCAAGCACCCGGGCCGCGCCCTGGAAAAGGCTGTCAAGGGCATGCTGCCCAAGGGTCCGTTGGGTTACGCCATGGTGAAGAAGCTGAAGGTTTATGCAGGTGGTTCGCACCCGCACGCCGCTCAGCAGCCCAAGGCTCTGGAAATCTAAGGAGCGGTTGATGATCGGAAACTGGAACTATGGTACCGGCCGCCGCAAGTCGTCGGTCGCTCGCGTCTTCATGAAGAAGGGCACTGGCCAAATCATCGTCAACGGCAAGACCGTCGACGAGTATTTCGGCCGTCAGACCTCGATCATGGTCGTCAAGCAGCCGCTGATGTTGACCAACAACGGCGAAGCCTTCGACATCAAGATCAACGTCCACGGTGGCGGTGAGTCGGGTCAAGCCGGTGCTGCCCGTCACGGCATCACCCGTGCGCTGATCGACTATGACGCAGCCCTGAAGCCCGAACTGAGCCGCGCAGGCTTCGTCACGCGCGATGCGCGTGAAGTCGAGCGTAAGAAGGTCGGTCTGCACGGCGCGCGTCGTCGCAAGCAGTTCAGCAAGCGCTGATCCTCTGGCATGTCACTTCGGTGGCGTGTTGGCAACAAGGCCGCTGTGTTTTCGCAGCGGCCTTGTTTCATTTCTGGTCGCCCATAAATACCCTTGACGGTCATGGCTGCGCTGTTTGCGTAGACAATACTGCCCAGAACTAAACAATCAGGAAATCCTATGAGCGCTGTTCTCGAAACTCCCCTGGCCGGTGCCGACGAGATGCCGGTGCCGCTGATCTTCACCGACAGTGCGGCCGACAAGGTGCGCGATCTGGTCGCCGAGGAAGGCAATCCGGAACTTAAGCTGCGTGTCTTTGTGCAGGGCGGCGGCTGCTCGGGCTTCCAGTACGGTTTTACCTTCGATGAAGCCGTCAACGAGGACGACACCCAGATGAACAAAAATGGTGTCACGCTGCTGATCGATGCAATGAGCTTGCAGTATTTGGCTGGTGCCGAGATCGACTACAAGGAAGACCTGCAGGGTGCGCAGTTCGTGATCAAGAATCCGAACGCGACTACCACCTGCGGCTGCGGGTCCAGCTTCTCGGTCTGAGGCCTGTTGCTTGCAAAGTAGTAAAGCCGCCCTCGGGCGGCTTTACTACTTTTGAGCATGCCCGCTCAGGCAGGATGAAGCGCGCCGAGCAGTCGCGGCCCCACGGCGCCGGTCACGCTCGGCAGATTGCCCGGCAGTGCCTGGACAAAACGCTGGGCCAGCCAGGCGAATGCAGCAGCTTCGACCTGCATTGCCGGCAGCCCCCGGGCGGCGGTGTTCAGTACGGTCACGCCCGGCAGCAAGGCCTGCAGGCGCCGCATCAGCAGGCCGTTGAGCGCGCCCCCGCCGCAGACCAGCAGCTCGCTCGATGCTGGCCCATGACGGCGCAGGTCGTTGGTGATGCTGGCGGCGGTCAGCTCCAGCAGGGTGGCTTGCACGTCCTGGGCGGCTGCAAGCGGCGCATGGCGCGCGAGCAGTGCGGCCAGCCAGTCGGGATTGAACAAGTCGCGCCCGGTGCTGCGCGGTGGCGATAGCTGGAAATACGGTTCAGCCTGCATGGCCTGCAGGAGCTCGGGAAGTACTCTGCCTGTCGCCGCCCAGGCGCCATCGGCATCAAAGGCCTGGCCCAGTTGGCGTTCAACCCAGTGGTCCATCAGGCAGTTGCCCGGCCCGCAATCGAAGCCTCGGGTGCTGCCGTCGCCGGCCAGCAGGCTGATATTGCTGATGCCGCCGACATTCAGCACCGCGATATCGCGCCCGTCCTGTGCAAACAGTGCGCGATGGAAGGCCGGCACCAGCGGTGCACCCTGGCCGCCTGCAGCCAGATCGCGGCTGCGCAGATCGCTGATCACAGCGATGCCGCTCAACTCGGCCAGCAGGGCGCCGTTCAGGAGCTGTAAGGTGTAGCCGCAGCCATCAAACTCACCGGGCCGGTGCCGGATTGTTTGGCCATGGGCGCCCAGGGCGCGGATCTCACTGCGCTGGTGGCCGCTCTGGCTCAGCAGCGCATCGACCAGCTGTGCGTAGGAGCGGGCTACGCCGTTGGCAGCCAGTGCGCAGCGGTGGGCTTCGTTTTCTCCCGGCGTGTTCAGGGCCAGCAGTTCGGCGCGCAAGGCTGCATCAAAGGGTTGGTGGCTGTGGGCCAGCACGGTGATGCCGGAATCGAGGTGTGCCAGCACCGCATCGACACCGTCCAGCGAGGTGCCGGACATCAGTCCGATGAACAGATCGCCCATCAGGTCAGGGCTTCAATCGGCGCCGCTAACGCCCACGCCCATCGACTCGGCCGCCGACAACTGGCTCTTGACGCTTGCAACGGTCTGCTGGAATTGCGCCTTGGCGCTGGCCGGCAATGTGATTGCCTCCGAGGCGCGAGCGATCACGCGCGGATCCTGATGCTGACCCTTGACGCGGAATTCGAAATGCAGATGCGGGCCGGTTGCCCAGCCGGTGGCACCGACCGCGCCGATGCGTTGGCCCTGCTCGACGCGCTGGCCCTTCTTCACATCCATGCGGCTCAGGTGCGCGTACACCGTCTGGCGCTCCCCGGCATGACGGACATAGATGACGTTACCGAAACCGTTTTGCCAGCCAGCGAACTCGACCAAGCCGTCACCGACGGTGCGCACCGGCGTGCCGGTCGGCGCCCCGAAGTCGGTGCCCAGGTGGGCGCGCCACTTCTGCAAGATCGGGTGGAAGCGCATCGCGAAACCCGAGGTTACGCGCGAGAATTCCATCGGGCTGGCCAGGAAGGCGCGGCGCTTGCTCTGGCCATCGAAGCCGTAGAAATTGCCCTTGCCGCTGGCTGAGTCCTTGTACCAGACGGCCGAGTAGCTCTTGCCGTTGTTGACGAACTCGCCCGCGATCACGCGGCCGGCGGCCTGACCCCAGTTGATCGGCTCACCATCGGCGGTCATGCTTTCGAACACCACAGAGAAGCGATCGCCCTTGCGCAGCTCGCGGTGGAAGTCGATGTCGCCGGAGAACATATCGGCCATCTGCGAGGCGATCGCGTCGGGAATGCCGGCCTCGTCGGTGGCGACAAAGAGCGAGGAACGCACCACGCCGCTGCCCAGGCGGACCTGGCTTTGCAGCGGGGCGGTTTCCAGCTTGGCAATGAAGCCGTCGCCATCGCGCTGGATGCTCAGCCGGCTGAAGTGGGTGCTCTGCTGCTCGGCCAGCTCGGCCGGGAAACGCACGATCATCGACTGCACGGTGCCGGCGTCATCGGCGCTCAGCTGCACCATCTTGCCGACACGGCCCTGCAGGACGCGGCGGGCCAGCGGATCCTTACGCAGGAACTCGGCGGCCGCCGGATCGAAGGCGCCCATGCGGCGCAGCAGGGAATCGGCGGTGTCGCTGGCGCGGGTCACATCGTTGCGCACCAGCGAAAGCTGATGGCTGGCCAGGGCGCTCAGCTGTTCTTCCAGATCCAGGGTTTGGACCGGCTCGCTGATCAGCTGTCGGGGCAGGTCGGCGGCATTCGGCGCCAGCGGCGCAATACCGAACGCGGTGATGGCGAAGCCGCCCAGGAGGCCGACCACGGTGCCGGTCAGTGCCCGTGGGTGTCGGGCCGCGAAAGCTTCGGCGCCAGTCAGCGCCCGCTTCAGTTCCGTTTTCCAGTCTGTCACGCTCAAGATGCCCAAGCCCTGTTGTTGTGCCGGGCCGCACGCGGACTACCCGGCGTGGTCACCGGGGGTGTCCACTAGAATCTGGGGATTGCCCGACCACCCCATTTGGGGGGGATTTGGCAAAAACAGCGGCGAGTATAACGAGGCGAAAGCTGCGTGAACGCCAAGAAAACCCGATAAATCAAGGCTTTACCCTGGCCTGCGCACACAAAATTCCGAACATGTCCGAATCGCGAACACCCGAGACAGCCGCCCAGACCTCCGCAGCAGCCGCCGGTGCGACGCGTTATCCGGTCACTGACAAGGTGCGCGAGGCGATGGCGGTCTCGCTGCGCGGGGTTGAGGAGCTGCTGCCCGAGGCCGACTGGCTGCACAAGCTGGCCCGCTCGGAGGCTACCGGCGAGCCGCTGCGTATCAAGCTGGGCCTGGATCCGACCGCGCCCGACATCCATCTGGGCCACACCGTGGTGCTTAACAAGATGCGCCAGCTGCAGGACCTCGGGCACACGGTGATCTTCCTGATCGGCGACTTCACCTCGATGATCGGTGACCCCTCGGGCCGCAACGCCACCCGGCCGCCGCTGACACCCGAGCAGATCAAGCACAACGCCGAGACCTACTACCGCCAAGCCAGCCTGGTGCTCGATCCGGCCAAGACCGAGATCCGCTACAACAGCGAGTGGAGCGACCCATTGGGCGCGCGCGGAATGATCCAGCTGGCAGCCAAGTACACGATGGCGCGGATGATGGAGCGCGACGACTTCGCCAAGCGCTACGCCGCCCAGACGCCGATCTCGGTGCATGAGTTCCTGTACCCGCTGATGCAGGGCTATGACTCGGTGGCGCTGAAGAGCGATCTGGAACTGGGCGGCACCGACCAGAAATTCAATCTACTCATGGGTCGCCATCTGCAGCAGGAATATGGCCAGGAGCCGCAGTGCATCCTGACGATGCCGCTGCTGGAGGGGCTCGATGGCGTCGAGAAAATGTCCAAATCCAAGAACAACTATGTGGGCCTGACCGAGCCGGCCACGCAGATGTTCGCCAAGATTTTGTCGATCAGCGATGTGCAGATGTGGAAGTGGTTTCAACTGCTGAGCTTCAAGAGCCTGGACCAGATCGCTGCGCTGCGCGCCGAGACCGAGGCGGGGCGCAACCCCAAGGAAGCCAAGGTGTTGCTGGCCAAGGAGATCACCGCGCGCTTTCACGGCGCGGCAGCGGCCGACGAGGCCGAGGCCGACTTCAACAAGCGCGCCCAGGGCGGCATTCCCGATGACATCCCCGAGCTCAGCCTCAGTGGCGCGCCGCTGGGCATCGGCGGCCTGCTGAAGGCCGCCGGCCTGGTCAGCTCCGGCAGCGAGGGTCTGCGCATGGTGGAGCAGGGCGGTGTGCGCATCGATGGCGCCACCGTCAGCGACAAAGGCCTGAAGGTGGCTGCCGGCACCTTTGTGCTGCAGGTCGGCAAGCGCAAGTTTGCACGCGTCACGCTGGCCTGAGCCGGGCCTAGAGCCCAGCTCCCCGGCTCCCCTGCGGCTTTACACCGAGTAGGTGCTGGAGGCCGTGCGGCCGCCGCTGCCGGTCCAGTTGGTGTGGAAGAACTGTCCGCGCGGCTGGTCCACCCGTTCGTAGGTGTGGGCGCCGAAGTAATCGCGCTGGGCCTGCAGCAAATTGGCGGGCAGGCGGGCGCTGCGCAAGCTGTCGAAGAAGGCGAGCGCGCTGCTGAAGGCCGGCACTGGAATGCCCTTGGCCACGGCCGTGGTCACCACTTGCCGCCAGCCGGCCTCGCTTTTCTTGATGGCCTGCTCGAAGAAGGGCGCCATCAGCAGGTTCTGCAGCTGCGGGTCCTGCTCGAAGGCGGCCTTGATGTCGCCCAGGAAGGCGCTGCGGATGATGCAGCCGCCGCGCCACATGAGTGCGATGCCACCGTAGTTCAGTCGCCAGCCGTTTTGCTCGGCGGCGGCGGCCATCAGCATATAGCCCTGGGCATAGCTGATGATCTTGGAGGCATAGAGTGCCTGGCGGATCGCTTCGATGAAGGCAGCTCGTTCTGTATCCATCGTGCGGCTGGCGCCGCCGAAGACCTGGGCGGCCTGCATGCGCAGATCCTTCATCGCCGAAACACAGCGGCCGTATACCGCCTCGGCCATCAGCGTGATCGGGATGCCCAGATCGGCCGAGGAGATCACGGTCCATTTGCCGGTGCCCTTCTGGCCGGCGGTGTCCAGGATCTTGTCGACCAGTGGCGCACCGTCCGCGTCGGTCTTGGCCAGGATGTCGCGCGTGATCTCGATCAGGTAGGAGTCAAGCTCGCCGCGGTTCCAGTCGGCAAACACCGCGCTCATCTCGGCCGGCGTCATGCCCAGACCTTCGTGCATCAACTGGTAGGCCTCGCAGATCAGCTGCATATCGCCATACTCGATACCGTTGTGCACCATCTTGACGTAGTGACCGGCACCGCCTTCGCCGACCCAGTCGCAGCAGGGCGCCTGATGGCCGTCAGCGCCGCCCACCTTGGCCGCGATGGCCTGGAAGATGGGTTTCACATGCGGCCAGGCGGCTGCTGAGCCGCCGGGCATGATGCTGGGACCAAAGCGCGCCCCCTCCTCGCCGCCGGAGACGCCACTGCCGATATAGAGCAGGCCCTTGGACTCGACATACTTGACGCGCCGTGCGGTGTCGTCGAACAGCGAATTGCCGCCGTCGATGATGATGTCGCCCGGCTCCAGATGGGGCAGCAACTGCTCGATGAACTCGTCCACCGGGTTGCCGGCCTTGACCATCAGCATCACGCGACGCGGACGCTTAAGCAGGGCGACCATCTCCTCGATCGAGTGCGCACCGATCACCTTCGTGCCCTTGGCTTCGTGGGCCAGGAACTCGTCGACCTTGGCGGTGCTGCGGTTGTGGGCGACGACGGTGAAGCCGTGGTCGTTCATGTTCAGGATCAGGTTCTGGCCCATCACGGCCAGGCCGATCACTGCGATATCGGCTGGGGCTTGCATCGTTCTTGTCGGATCAAAAGGGCGTGATGGTAGGGCAGTCGGCAAAGCGGGTGTTGTCAACGGTCTTCAGGGCAGCCGCACGGGCCGCGGATAGGCGCCGGGCCGGGGCTCACGCAGAGGTCGGTCGTTCATCGCCTGTTGCAGCCAGGCGATCGCGGCGTCGAGCTGGGCGTCCTGGCCCTGGGCCGTAGCGCGGGGCGGGTTGTCCACCGGGATGTCGGGCTGCACGCCGCGGCCCTCGATGATGAACTGGCCATCGGCCAGCATCTGGCCCATCTCGGCCGCACGCATGATGCCGTTGTCCAGCAGCCGATTGCGGTCTGACAGCCAGACGCCAGCGCCCGAGGTGGTTTTGCCAATCGTCACCCCCAGACCCAGGCGCTTGAAGCCCTCGGCAAAGGTCTCGCCGTCCGAGTACGTCTGCTCGTTGATCAGTACCACCAGATGGCCGCGATAGGCTTGCTGCATATTGGCGAAGGGCTTGCTGTCCTCAGGCGAGCGGCGCTGCCAGTAGACCCAGGCGCGGCGCAGCAGCTTCTCGAGGATCCAGCTGTCGATATTGCCGCCGCCGTTGAAGCGTACATCGATGATCAGCCCCTCGCGCTCGCTGTGCGCGTAGAACTCGCGAGCAAAGTCGGCGATGTCGTTACGGCCCATCGCGCGCAGATGCAGATAGCCGATGCGGCCCTGGCCGGCGGCCTGTACCGCCTGGGCCCGGCCCTGGCGCCAGTCCTCGTAGCGCAGTTGGCGTTCGCGCAGTTGCGGCACCGGCGTGACGATGCGCTGATAGGCGCGGCCGTCGGCGCCATTCAGCGCCAGCAGCACCTGCTTGCCGGCCTGGCCGCGCAACAGTTCTGCGACGTCGGGGGCGGCGTCGGCCGGGCGGCCGTTGATGGCGGTGATCAGATCGCCCGGCTTGATTCCCAGGCCGGCCGCCGCCAGCGGACCGGCAGCGCCGGGTAGCTCGGGGTCGCTGCGGTAGATCTGTTCGATGCGCAGACCGCCGTCGACCTTGGCCAGTCGTGCGCCGAGACCGGCCAGGCCAGGCTCCTCGGTGCCGCTGCGCAGATCACCGGCGCCGATCTGGCTGTGCAGCGCGCCCAGCTCACCCACCATCTGGGCCATCAGCTCGGCCAGCTCGCCGCGCTCTGTGACGCGCTCGACCAGGGGCTCGTACTTGCGCCGCATCGCCGCCCAGTCGACCCCATGCATGTCTTTGTCGTAGAAATGGTCGCGCTGCAGGCGCCAGGCATCGGCGAACATCTGGCGCCACTCCGACCTGGGGTCGGTGGCGAGTTGCCAGTCGCTCCAGCGCACTTGGTGGCGGGCCAGCTCGGCGGGCAGCTTGGAGGTGGCCTCAAGCAGCAGGATTTCCGGTACGGCTGCCTGCGCCGCGCCACGCACCAGCATCAGCTTCTTGCCGTCGGCGCTCAGTGCGTACTCGCGCACATCGGCGGACACCGTCTCGGGCTTGGGCTCCTTGTCGTCGATGGCCAGGGTCTTCAGGCTGGTCTTGCGCTCGGTGCCGAGCTCGGCATCCAGCAGCCACAGTCGCTTGCCGTCGGTGCTTAGCGCGCTGTAGTTGCCTGCCGGCATCGGCACCTCGTACAGCCGGGCGGCCAGGCCATTCCACTCGATGGCCGGCAGCGCCGGCTTGGGTTGCGGCTTCGCGTCGGGCTTGGCTGCCTGTTTGGCCTGTGCCTTGGCTTCCGGTTTACCGTCGGGCTTCGCCTCGGGCTTGGCCAGCTCGTCCGGCACCGCGAAGGGAAAGCGCAGGCTCGGCTGCAGCGCCAGCGCGTATACCTTGCTGGCTCGGTCAAAGTAGGGGCCCATATTGCGATCCCCCCAGGGGCCCGGGTTGCCGATGACGGCGAACTCGCGCCGCGAGATGAAGTACAGCCAGCGGCCGTCCGGCGTGAAGGCTGGGAAGCCGCTCTCGTAACGTTCGCTGCTGAGTTTCTCGGTCTTGCCGTCGGCCAGCCGGTACAGCACCAGCTGCTCGCGGCCGGCGTTGCCGAAGGCCCGCGCGAATGCCACAGCCGTGCCGTCCGGCGACCAGGCCAGCCCCTCATGACCGCCGCCCACGCGGTTGTGGTCGATCAGGCGCGGCTCGGAGCTTGCGGCGCGCAGATCGCTGAGCCAGAGCCGGCCTTCCTTGTCGCTGTGCGCCAGCCAGCGGCCGTCGGGCGAGGCTGAGAGCTCTTGGCGCAAGGCGGTGGCACCGCGCGTCAGTTGCTCGGCCGGGCTCAGCCCGTTGGCGGCGAAACGCCAGACCTCGACCTCGCCGCTGAAATCGCAGAGCGCGAACACGCTCTTGCTGTCGGCGCTGAATTCGGCGTTGCGGCAGCGGCCATCGGCCGGCTGCGGCAGCTCGGCCCGGCGCAGCGCGCCCGTACCCTGGGTAGCCAGGCGGCCGCGAACGCCGAGCAGCATGCGCTCGCCATCCGGCGCAATGCGGGTCTGGGTCAGAAAGCTCTGAGGCTTGGCAATCCAGCGCTGGCGCTGCGCGTCGAAGTCACCGGCCAGGCGGATCTCGACCGGGCGGTCGTGGTGGCTGGCCAGATCGACGATGCGTAGATCGGCCCCCAGCGCATACGCCACGCGCTGGCCGTCGAGCGAGGCATGGCGGATGTCCCAGCCCTGGTGGCGAGTGTGCTGACGCAAATCCTGACCCTGTTCGTCGACCGACCAGAGATTGACCCTGCCGTCGCGGTCGGACAGAAATGCGATGCGCGCTCGGCCGGCGGCGTCGCGATAGGGCATGGGGCGGCTGTCGTTGTGGCCTTCGGGCAACAACGGCCGGGCCTCGGCTCGGCTGTCCAGATCAAGCACCCACAGCCGCGCAATTGCGCCGCCGCGGTACAGGCGGGCGTTGTCGCCTCGCAGGCCGTTGCGGGTGAAGTACAGGCGTTTGCCATCGGCGCTTAGCGCGCCATCGCTGGCCTGGGCCACCGGCAGCGCGCGCCGAGCCAAGGTCGTGGGATCGACTGCATAGAGCTGGCTGACCGGCTGGCCGCTTTGCGACGGTCCGGTGTAGAGCAGCTCGCCTTTCGGGCCGAAGCCCCAAACGCGCAGGCCCACGCCTTCCCAGCTCAGCCGCTTGGGCAGGCCGCCCTGGGCCGGCATCAGATAGATGTCGCCGCCGTTGCCCATGGCGCCGTCGTACTGGCCGACAAAGGCCAGCCACTGGCCATCAGGCGATACCACCGGCGAGCTCTCAGTGCCCGGGTGGGTGCTCAGCCGCTCGGCGCGGCCGCCGCTGGCCGCCACTCGCCATAAATCGCCCTCGGCCACCAGATAGAGCGCCTCGCCCTGCAAGGCCGGCTGGCGGTAGAAGCCCTGCGTGCTGGTCGGGTTTTGGGCATGGACCTGGGCGGCCACGCCGAGCGAAAGCAGCAGCGCATGGCGCAGGGAAAACGAGCGAAGCATGGGTCTCCTTGTCGGATCGCAGGTCGGTGGCCCGCGATTCTGGAGCATCCTGGCGCTTCAGCGGTTCGTCACACCGGCTGCGACATGGCCCGAGGGCACATGGGCCGAGGCGTTGGCGATATGGCCGGCCTGGTCGTCGAAGAAGAAATCGGGCTCGAACTCGCGCAGGAACTCGCCCTTGGGCAGGCCGCCGAGGAACATCGCCTCGTCGACCTCGATGCGCCAGTCCATCAGGGTGCGCAACGCTCGCTCATGGGCCGGGGCGCTGCGTGCGGTGACCAGAGCGGTGCGCACCGTCATTGCATCGGTCTTGTCCTGCTGAAGGCCGTGCAGGGCGGCCAGCACCGGCTTGAACGGGCCGGCGGCCAGCGGCGTCAGCACGCGCTCGCGCTCATGCGCCTGGAAGGCGTCCAGGCCGCCGGCCTGGAAGACCCGCTCAGCCTCGTCGGAGAACAGCACGGCGTCGCCGTCGAAGGCAATGCGAAGCTCGTGGGGATGGGCGTCCGAGGCATGGGCAGACAGCGGCAGCACCCGTGCGGCAGCCACACCGGCCGCCAACGCCGAGCGCACATCGGCCTCGTTGGCGGACAGGAAGAGCTGGGCCTTCAGCGGGCGCAAGTAGCGCCAGGGCGACTCACCGCGGGTGAACACGCCGCGCTCGATCTTCAGACCGTAATGCTGGGCCGAGCGGAACACCCGCATGCCCGAGATCGGGTCATTGCGAGACAGCACAACGACCTCGACCCGCGTCCCCGCTGCGGTGTTGAAGCCGAGCAACTTGCGCACCAGCGAGAAGGCCACGCCCGGCTTGGCCGGGAGGTCCAGGCGCTGCTGCTGCAGCTGCATGTAGGCGCGGTCATCGCCGTCTTCGAAGAATTGGTTCTCTTCCTCGAAATCAAACAGCGCGCGCGATGAGATGGCGACGACCAGCTGGCCGTCCAGATTTGCAGGCATGACCCATCATAGAGGGGTCATGCTGGCCGATCCTCGGTTTCAGTGGGTGAAGCCGATGGTCTTACGCTTGAGCCCAGGCTCGGGCAAGTCCTCGCACAGCACGGTGGCGCGCTTGGCCAGCTTGGCGTTCCCGAAGGCCGTCATCCAGGCGCGCCGCATCTCCCGGGGCGCCAGCTCGGCCATGCGGTCCAGCAGTGTGGCGCTGGGCGCCTCGTCGAAGCGCCTGCCCCAGTCGTGCTGTTCACGAATAGCGTTGTAGAGCCGGGCCGCGATGGCGCGGGCCGCCGCGAAGTCGGGCGCCTGCACCTCGTAGACATTGACGCGGTTCAGGATGGGGTCAGGTATTGCGCGGGCGTCGTTGGCGGTAGCGACCCAGATCACCTGGCTCGCGTCGACCGCGATCTCGGCGAACTCGTCGGTGAAGCTGCCGGCCGTGTCGTGTTCGAGCAGGCTGTAGAGCGAGCCCAACGGGTCGTAGCTGACCTCGCCGCCGGCCTTGTCAATCTCATCGACTACCATCACCGGATTCGCATAGTCGCCGTCGATCAGGGCTTCGAAGACCTTACCGGGCCGCGCGCCCTTCCACTGGCTGGACGCGCCCGATAAGACCCAGCCGGCGGTCAGCGAGCTCATCGAGATGAAGCCCATGCCGGTGCCCAGCAGCTGGGCGATCTGGCGGGCGAAATGGGTCTTTCCTATGCCCGGCGGGCCCAAGAGCAGCAGCGGGGTGATCTCCAGCGGGTCACCGCTGTCTTCGCACAGCGCGATCTGGCGGCGCACATCGTCGAGCACCTCATGAAAATTGGGCAGTTCCTCGTAGAGCGAGGCCATGGCCGGCAGACCTGAGGGCTTGACCTGGAAGCGCTGAGGGCCCTTGTCCAGCATGCGCTGGTAGGTATTGCGCAAGGGCTCGTGGTCGCGTTCGGGCAGCTTGGCGAGCTTTTGCTCGACCTCGTGGACGCTGAACACACTGCGCATTTGCGCAATCGGGATGCGGGGCGCCACACAGGCGATGGCGTGAGAGCTGCTCATGAACCGACTCCAGGCCCTGAACCGCAGGGCTCGGGTCTATTCAAGCAAACAGTGGGCCACTGTGCGCATCGAGAAAAGCCCCGATTGCCCAATAGTTCACCGTTCAGTTTCTCATTTGACCCAAGTATTGAGCTGGATGATGGGCAGCAGCACGGCCAGCACGATCAGCATCACGATGGCGCCCATCGCGACGATCAGCAGCGGCTCCAGTATCGTCGCGGCTGCCATCGCCCGACGCTGCACCTCGGTGCCAAGCTGGCGGGCGGCGCGTTCCAGCATCTGCGGCAGCGAGCCGGTCTGCTCGCCCAGCCGGGCGAACATCGCGAGGATGCCCGGGAAGCGCTTCTTGCCGGCAAGTGCCGAGCCCAGCGGCGCGCCCTCGCGCACCTGTACCAGCGCGTCCAGCGCGTCGGCCCGCATCGCGCGGTTGCCCAGGGTCTCGGCCGCTGCCTGCAGGGCCTTCAGAATCGGCACGCCGGCGCCGGCCAGCATCGCCAGCGTGCTGGCGAAGCGCGCCGCGTTGTAGCCGCGCGCAAGCCGGCCGATCAGCGGCACGCCCAGCATCGCCGCATCGAAGCGTTCACGAAACGCTTGGTTGCGCAGCATCCACGATAACCCACTAAAACCGACCACCAGGGCCGCTAGCACGGCCCAGCCCCATTGGCGCACGAAGTCGCTGATCGCCAACATCGCGACGGTCAGAAAGGGCAGGGCGCGCTTGGAGCCGGTGAAGACGGTGGCGATCTGCGGCACAACATAGGTGACCAGAAAGATCACGATGACGACGGCGATCAGCGAGACGATGGCCGGGTAGGCCATCGCGCCGATCAGCTTGGCGCGCAGGTTCTGGCGTTCCTCCAGATCGTCGGCCAGGCGCTCCAGCACCATGCCCAGCGCCCCACTTTGTTCGCCGGCCGCGACGACCGCGCGGTAGACCTCGTCGAACTCGCGGGGCGCGGTGGCCAGCGCGCGCGCAAAGGTGGCGCCGGCGTTGACCTCGGCCTTCAGCTGGGCCAGTAGTTCGGCAATGCGCTGATCCTCGCTCTCGTCGGCCAGCGCGGTCAGCGCCCGCTCGATCGGCAGGCCGGAGCCGACCAGGCCGGCCAGTTGGCGGGTCCAGACCGACAGCGCGGTGGCGCTGAGCACACGCCGGCTCCAGCGGCTGCCATGGCCCTCCTGCCCTTGCTGTTCAACCGACTGCACACTCAGCGGCACCAGCGCTTGAGCGCGCAGCTGAGCCCGTGCTGCGCGCGCGCTGTCGGCCTCAAGCAGACCGGTGCTGCTGCGGCCGGCGGCGTTCAGGGCTTCGTATTTGAAGGCTGGCATGTCAGTGCCCGCCCGGCCGCCCGAAGGGCACTGAGCGCCCCCTAGGGGGGCAGCGAACGAAGTGAGCGTGGGGGCGTGTACTCATGCTCAGTCGCGGGTCACACGAAGAACCTCTTCGGCAGAGGTGATGCCGGCATTGATCAGCCGCTCGCCATCCTCGCGCATCGAGCGCAGGCCCTTGGTTCGCGCCACCGCCTGCAGCTCGCTCTCGGCGCTGCGCTGATGAATCAGCGCACGCAACTCGTCATCCACCACCATCAGCTCGTAGACCCCGGTGCGGCCCTTGTAGCCGGTCTGCCCGCAGGCCGGGCAACCGACCGGATGCCAGCGCCCATCGGAGCCCTGACGCTTGCAATTGCCGCAGAGCTTTCGCACCAGGCGCTGGGCCTGCACGCCCAGCAGGCTGGAGCTCAGCAAGAAGGGCTCGACTCCCATGTCCATCAGTCGCGTGACCGCGCTGGGCGCGTCATTGGTGTGCAGCGTAGCCAGCACAAGGTGTCCGGTGAGCGAGGCCTGAATAGCGATCTGGGCTGTCTCGTAGTCGCGGATCTCGCCAATCATGATGACGTCTGGATCCTGGCGCAGGATGGCGCGCAGGGCCTTCGCGAAAGTCAGGTCGATCTTGGTGTTGACCTGGGTCTGGCCAATGCCGCCGAGCTCGTACTCGATCGGGTCCTCAACCGTCAGCACATTGGTCGTGCTGGTGTCCACCGTCTGCAGCGAGGCATAGAGGCTGGTGGTCTTGCCCGAGCCTGTCGGGCCGGTCACCAGCACGATGCCGTGTGGCTGCTGAACTAGATGCTGGAAAGCGCTCAACACATCGCCGCTCATGCCTAAGCCTTCGAGCGTGAACTTCGATTCGCTCTTGTCCAGCAGGCGCAGCACCGCGCGCTCGCCATGGGCCGAGGGCAGGGTGGAAACGCGCACATCGATGGCACGGCCGCCGATGCGCAGCGATATGCGGCCGTCTTGCGGCAATCGCTTCTCGGCAATGTCCAGCTCGGCCATGATTTTCAGCCGCGATATCAGCGCGGCATGCAGACCGCGGTTGGGCTGCACGACCTCACGCAAGGTGCCGTCGACCCGGAAGCGCACCGAGCTGGCGCGCTCGTAGGGCTCGATATGGATGTCGCTGGCGCCGTCCTTGGCGGCCTGGGTCAGCAGGGCATTGAGCATGCGAATGATCGGCGCGTCGTTGGCCGCTTCCAGCAGATCCTCGACGGCCGGCAGGTCCTGCATCATGCGGCTCAGGTCAACCGCGCTCTCGACCTCGCCGACCACGACGGCCGCGCTCGACTCACTTCCCGCATAGGCTCGGTTAATGCGCTCGGCGAGGCTGGCCTGGGCCTCATGCTCCATGCGATCGATGGTGTACAGACGCTGCACCTCGGACAGCGCTGCCAGAGTCACCACTGGCGGCGCCCACAGCACCAGCTGGGCGCCGTCGTCCTCCAGCAGCACCGTGTGGGTGCGCGCGAAGGCGTAGGGGAGGGGGTGACGGATCGCCATCGCTCAGTCCGTCTTGCCTTGCTGGGGTACCGCCGGTTGCGCACCCGGCAGGATGGGCAGCACTGGCGCGCCGGTGTCGGGCAATACCGGGCTCGGTGCGGGCTGGGCGTTTTGCTGCAGCGCGCGTATCGACTCGTAGCGGTCCAGGGTCACCTGATCGGCGCCGAGCTGATTGCGCAGCACCACCGGGCGCAGGAAAACCAGCAAGTTGGTCTTGATGCGCTTGCGGTTCTCACCCTTGAACAAGCTGCCCAGCAGCGGGATATTGCCCAGACCCGGCACCTTGTCCTCGCCGTCGCTGTATTCGTCCTTCATCAGACCGCCCAGCACGATGATCTGGCCGTCGTCGGCCAGCACCGTGGTTTCGATCGAGCTCTTATCGGTCGTCGGGCCGGCGCTGTTGGTGACGCCTTGCACCACCGACGAATTCTCCTGGTAGATCACCATGCGCACCGTGCCACCCTCTCCGACCTGGCTCTTGATGCGCAGGGTCAGGCCAACATCCTTTCGCTCGATGGTCTGGAAGGGGTTGACCGTGCCGCCGGTGCCCGCGCCGGTGTTGGTGAAGGAGCCGGTGATGAAGGGCACGTTCTGGCCGATCACGATCTTGGCCTCCTCGTTGTCCAGCGCCACCAGGTTGGGTGTGGAGAGGATGTTGGCGCCGGTCTGTGTCTCCAGGAAGTTGGCGATGGCGCCCAGCGTGTAGAAATCGCTGACTCTCTTCAACACGCCGATATTCAGGCCCTGGTTGACGCCGCCGGCGACCGCTGTGCCGATGGCGGTGCGCCCACCGGCCGTTGCGGCCGAGAGGTTGACGATATTGGAATTGCCGCTGCCGAAGTTGGTGCCTAGACCTGAAATGGTTTTGTCGCCGTCCTTGCCGAACAGGCTTTGCCATTGCACGCCGAACTGCCCAGTCTTGTTGGCATCGACCTTGACGATCATCGACTCCACATAGATCTGGGCGCGCCGGCCGTCGAGCTGGTCGATCACCGCACGCACCTGGCGGTACAGCGGCTCGGCGGCGGTGATGATCAGCGAGTTGGTCGACGGATCGGCCTGGATGAAGCCACCGGTCGATGGCCCCGCAGAGGCGCTGACCGGCGAGCTCGAGGCTGTTGAGCCGCCGCTGCCTATGCTGCTGTTTGATCCGCTGCCGGTGGCGCTGATGGTGCCCTGGGCGGCCGGTGTCAGCTGAGCATTGTTGGTGGAACTGCCGGTGCTGCTACTGCCGCCGCCGCCCGCGCCACCGAAGGCGGCGCGCAGCACCACGGCCAGCTTGGCGGCCTCGGCGTTCTTCAGATGCACGACGCGGATGCCCGGCGCGTCGCCGTCTGGCAGGGGCTGGTCGAGCTTTGCAATGGTTGCGCGCGCGCTAGCCAGCCGGGCCGGATTGGCCGCGCGCAGTATCAGTGCATTGCTGCGCGGGTCGACCAGCACGCTCAGCGATCCGCTCGCCTGGCCGGGCGCGCCCGCGACGGCGCTGCTGCCGCTCTCGCCGAGCTTTTGCACCAGGGCCGCGATGTCAACGGCCAAGGCATGCTTGAGCGGCACGACCTCGATATCGGTGCTGGACGGCGTGTCCATTGCCGCGATGATGCGCGTGAGCCGCTGCAGGTTCTCGGCGTAATCGGTGATCACCAGGCTGTTGTTGCCAGGGTTTGCATTGATGGTGTTGTTGGGGCTGATCAGCGGGCGCAGCACGGCCACCAGATTGTTGGCGTTCTCGTGATTGAGCTTGTAGATCTGGGTCATCACTTGGTCGCCGCGCTGGCTGCTGCTGCCCACCGCTACCGCGCCGGTCTGCAGTTTTGCGTCGGCCTCGGGCACGACCTTGTAGAGGCCGCCGGCCTCGACCACCGTGAAGCCCAGGCCTCGCAGTCCCGCCAGATAGCTCAGATAGGCCTCGCGCACGCTCAGCGGCTGCTCGCTGTAGAGCGTGATCACGCCCTTGACGCGCGGGTCGATGACGAACTGGCGGTCCATCATCACGCCAATGGCCCGCGTCACGGCTTCGATATCGGCATTGACGAAGTTCAGCGTCACCGGGGTCTGGGCCTTCAGCGCTGGGCCGCGCGCGGCCGCGTTAGTTGCCTGAGCCTGCGCCGGCGCAGCAGCGGCCAGGGCCAGCAGGGCCAGCAGCGGAAGGAGCCGGTGTTTCTTGATCATCTCATTCATCCAATCGAGATCACCGAGCGCGCGCCTTGGCGCCGACCGATGATGTTCAGAAGATTGTTCAGCGCGGCTTCGCGCTCGGGTGCAGCCTGGGCCTCGCCCTGGAAGCGGGCCTTGCCGCCGCTGAGCACACCCTGGCCGTTCAGCAACAGCGCGCCCTCCAGCGTGCTCAGGCGCAGTGTCGAGACGCCGGCCGCTGCCGGATCGGCTGCGATGCTGAAGCGGTAGCTGCCCAGCGGCGCCAAGGTCGAGACGCGCGAGGACAAGTTGACGAAGTCCAGGTCCAGCTGGCCCAGCTGGCGCCAGCGCCCCTGCGCCCACTCGAGCCGGAACTCGCGCGCGCTCAAGCGCATGCCACCGCCGAGCTGCAAGGTGTTCCAGGGCGTGCCAAGTCCGCCCAGCCAGGCGGCCGGGAAGCGCGTCAGCCAGTCGCCGCCTTGCTGCGGCAGGCTCAGCGCCAAGCTGCCCAGGCCCGGTTGCAGCAGCATTTGCAGCTCACCGTTGATACAGCAGGCCTGGCGTGCGCTCAGCAGCAGCCCCAAGCCCTTGGGCGCTAGCGTCCATTCGATGCGACCGGGCAGCAGGCTGGCGTCGCGGCTGCCGGTACCGCCAGTGAGCACCAGTACGCCGCTGCCGCTCCACAGGCTGCCGCGGGTTTC
Source organism: Paucibacter sp. PLA-PC-4 (assembly GCF_026241155.1). GTDB lineage: Bacteria > Pseudomonadota > Gammaproteobacteria > Burkholderiales > Burkholderiaceae_C > Roseateles_E. Next base: position 234,546 of record NZ_JAPFGP010000003.1, on the reverse strand, counting down.
GGCCAGCAGCAGATGTCCGTCGCTGGCCTGGGCAAGGCCGCGCGCCAGCCAGCTCGCCGGCGCGAACAGGATCAGGCCCAGCAAGGCACCGAGCAGGGCGCCGCCGAGACTCCAGCGCAGACTCGGGGGCTTGATCATGCCGGTGCTCCCAGCGCCAGCACGATGCTGCCAGTGAAGCCCTGCGGGCCGCGCTGCAAGGTAGCCTCGACCGGGCGCGCGCGCGCGGCGCTGCGCACCACGGCCAGCCATTCTTGCAAGGCCTCGCTGCCGACGCCGTTGAGGCTTAACACCGCACGCTCGCCGCTGATCGACAGGCGCGCCGCCGGCCCCAGATGCTCGCTGGCGGCCTTTAGCGCCTGCAGCGACTGCGACGCCGGCACGGCCGGCTGCTCGCGCAGCTCGCGCGCTTCCTGCGCCAGGCGCTGCATCTGCTGCAGCTGGGAATCGAGCTGGCTCAGCTGGCTTGGCGCCGTGCGCAAGGTGCGTAGCGCCGGCTGTATCGCGACGCTCCACAGCAGCAGCAAGCCCAGTGCGGCTGCGCCTAGCTGTGCGATGGTCCGCTCACGCTCGCCCAGTGCCTGCCAGCGCGATTTCAACTGCTGCCATTGGGCCGCCTGCTCGGGGCTGAGGGCGATTCCGAGTGTCTTCTTGTTCATAGGGCGCGGGCGCGGCTCAGGGCCAGGCGGCCATCATTGATCTCGAGCTGCCAGCCTTCGCTGTTCAGCTGGCGACGGAACTGCTGGATCTGGGCCTCGCTCCATCCGGCAGCGGGGATCAGCAGCCGGCCGGTCTCGAAGGACAGCGCATCGGCCGGGCCGCGCTCGGCCGGCCAGGCGGTGGCGGCAGCAGCCAGCAGGGTTTCCAGGTCTTGTTCGCCGGCGCGGCCGGCGCTGGCGCGCAGCAGCTCGGTCTCGCGCTGCATCTGTAGTGGCGCATCGAGGATGGCGCGCACCTGCGGGTGGGTGCTGCTGAGGGTCTGGTTGAGCGCGGCGCGCCGTACTCCGAGCTCGTTCTTGAGCTGCCAGGCCCACAGATTCAACCCCAGCAGCTGCACCGCCACCAGGCCCGTCAGGCCCCAGCGCACCGGGCGCCAGCGGCTGCTCATCAGGCTGCGCCAGACCTCGCGCAGCGCGCGGATGCCGCGAGTGCGCGGCGCAAGGTCGAACTGGCGCAGATTCCAGGGGCAGTTGATCACATGCAGCGCGCGCTCCGCATCAGACAACGGCGCTACGGCCGTGCCCAGCCAATGCTCCGCAGCGCCGATCACGCCCGGCGCGCCTGTCCAGCGAGCGGCCTGCACCACCCCAGCCGGGAACAGATCGCGGACCAGGCTTCCTTGCAGGCACAAGGTGCTGACGCCATCCGCATGGCTCCAGCGCAACCCGCACTGATCAGGCTGGGCGTGGTCGCGCCCGCTGGCGAAGAAATGACCACGTGCCTGGGCGTCGGGCCAGGACAGCGGCGCCAGCCGGTCGACGAAGACCTGGGCCTGCTCAAGATGCGCTAACTGCTCGACCAGCCAGGCTTTGTGAGTGACGACCACCCAGGCCTGCTCGCCCGGCTGGGCCTCGGGCTCGACGGCAAAGTGCAGGCTCTCGGTATCGTCAAGCAAGGCCTCTTCCATCGTGCCGGCCAGCGCCGCGCGTAGGCGGGCGCGCGCAGCGCGCGGCAGCGCCAGCCGGTGCCAGCTCAGGTCGGCCTCGGCGGGCACCGCGATCACGGTGTCGGCGCGCGGCAGCAGCGCGGCGACGCTGCGACCCTGGGCCGCCACCTGGACGCCATCGCGGCTTAGCACATAGTCGTACTCACGGCCGTGCTCGCCGCGGCCCAGGCCGTCAGGCGCGGCTTGGCCTTGGGCGCGCAGTCGGCCACGCTGGGGCAGGAGCAGGATCAGGGTGGTCATGGTGATGGGTGGGGCATTCTAGGAGCAGCTTGTGTCGGCCCGACGCTGGTTCGATGGAACCCTTCGCCCGAAGAAAACTCGGGCCGATCCCCAAAGGGGATGCGGGCCGGCATGGGCGCGGCCCCGGCGCTCGGCCCGCGAAGAGTTGATACAAGAAGTTTCATCGTCCGGCTTCGAGCACCAGGTTGACGCGCTGGCGGTTCAGCACCAGCATTTCAAGGTCGCGGCGCTGTACCAGTGAGCGCTCCTCCAGCACCCGTTCCTCCAGCCGCAGCCGGCCGTTGACAATGAAATAGGAGGAGACGAAGGCGGCGCGCTCACCGCTGGGCACAACGCCCTCGGGTAGCAGGGCCTTGGCGTCTTCCAGATTGCGCATTGGTGAGTGCTGGCGCTGCTGCACGACGCGCTCGGCGGAAGCCAAGTCCATGCCTTCAAACAGCGCCGCGATCACCTCGCGCGGGGCGGTGTTCAGATTGACCGGTGTGCGGGCCGGCAGCAGCGTTAGCACCGGGCGCAACCTGGCCACAATCTCGACCGGGATGCCCAGCCATTGCAGCTGTTCGAGGGTCTGCGGGCGCAGCGGCGCCTGGGCCTCGGGTTTTTCGGCCAGCGCGGCGCGCAGCTGGCTGGCGATCTTGGCGGCAGTATCGGCCGGCACGCCGGCGCTCTCGCACAGGCGGGTCAGGGTGCGCAGCTCCAGGGCCTGGGCTGCCTCGTCGCCGCCGACTAGGTTGCGCAGGTTGTATTGGGCCTGAGCATCCAGCAGCGTGCCGGACAAAAAGGCCTCGGGCCCGTCGTCTTCGCTCGCGCCCTCGCCGGCGTTCGTTCGGTCCGCGGCCAGAAAGGTCGAAAGCCTGGCCTCGGCCAGCGGCACGGCCCAGACCTCACCGAGATGGTCGACGGGATCGTTGCGGTTGGCTCGTGCGTCCTCGCGCAGGATCAGTCGAGCCCAATCCAGCGCGCCCTGCAGAATCCAGGCGGACTGCGCGCGAGCGCGGTCTGCGGCCTCAATCTGTACCGCACGGTACTGGCGCCACACCATGGCCGAGGCCAAGCTGGCGACCAGCGCGACAATCAGCAGCGCCGTCAACAGCGCTGCGCCCCGGCTCCGGTCGTGGCTCATGATTGCGGGCCCAGCACGACCTGCCGGGTCAGCGGTCCGCCGTGGCCGCTGCCGGGTGCGAACTGCAGAACCATCCGCACGCCACTGGGCAGCACCCGGCTGTTGCCTGTCACACCCGATGCTGGGCTGGACGCTTGCTTGACATCGTCGCTGGACAGAGCATTGCTCCAGGCATTGCCGCGATAGAAGAACATCTGCCAGCCGCTGACGCCGTCCAGCGCCATCAGCTGCCGGTCTTGGTCGCCCAAGCCCTGCTGGCTGCGCAACAAAGCGTCGTTCAGGGCCGCCACGGTGTTGAGCGTCGCTGTCTCCCAGCGGTAGAGTCGGCCCTCGCGTACGGTCCAGGCCACCAACTGCAGGCCGTCGGGCTGTTGGCGGGTAAGGCGCAGGCTGGCGCCGTCAAAGCTCAGCGGGCTGACATCGCCGCCGCCGTCCTGCAGCGAACGCAGGTCCTGTTCCCATTGCGCGAGCACGGTTTGCAGCCGCTCGGTCTGCGTCAGGCTGCCTTGGCTGATGTCGCGGCTGCGCAGCATGCCGTCAATGCCACGCCAGGACATCACCGCGATGGCCGCCATGATGACCAGAGCCACCAGCACCTCGACCAGGGTAAAGCCGCGTTCGCGTTCGTACACGTTCAATACCTTCCGACGATGGTGGACAGGCTCAGCAGTGGCACGCCCTGATCATTGGCGACCAGCGCATCGACGCGGCGGAAATTCGGGTTCGGCGTGGGTCGCACGACCAGGCGCCCGGCGTAGTCTCGGCCCAGCTGGCTGCAGGCGAACTCGATGTCACCGACACCGGGGAACTGGCGCGTGAGGCGCAGTTCGGTGAGCTGATTCTCGGCGCACCACTGCGCGGCGCTGACCTGGGCGAGGCGTTCGGCGTTGCCGGTCAGCGCACCGGCTGCCTTCAGACCGGCCGCGAGTGTGATCGCGACGATGGCCAGAGCCACCAGCACCTCGATCAAGGTAAAGCCTTGCAAAGTTCTCTTCACTGGCCGGTCTCGGGCTCGTGCTGCGGCTCGAACGGCCCCAGGCCGTCAGTCACCAGAGCGATGCGCTGCGCGCCCAGGCTCAGACGAAGGCGCTGCGCGCCAACCATGGGCTCGGGCCCGAGCTGAACTGAGCGGGCGCCGACGATCTCCACCGCCACCGCATCGCCCAGCCAGCGGCGCGGCAGCTGCATGCGCTCGGGGAGGCCGCGAAAGCGGAACTGGTCGCCCGAGTCGTCGTTGACCGGCGCCCACTGCACCGTCAGCCCTGCCGCACGCGCCTCGGCACGCGCGGTCTCGAACAGTGCCGCAAGGCGTTCGGCCTCTCGTTCCAGTTGCGCGCCGGCCGGGTCGCGCAACGCCAGGCTCAGGGTGGCCGTTGCGATCGCAATCAAGGCCACCACGACCAGCAGTTCGATCAATGTAAAACCGCGGGCGAGACGTTTTGGCCGTCCGCTGGGCCGCCGCACGGACGGCCCCTGCTGAACGAGGGTGGGCAAGCCCAGCCAGGTTCGGCGTCCCCTGCGGGGAGCTACTGTGCATCCACAGGCAAGGGACACCACCCTACTGCCAGGATCCGATGTCGGCATCCTTGCCTTCACCACCGGCCTGGCCATCGGCGCCATAGCTGTAGACATCGATCTCGCCCTTCACGCCTGGGTTGGCGAACTGGTAGGGGCGGCCCCAGGGGTCGTTGGGCAGTTTCTCGACATAGGGCTTCCAGTTGGCCGGGGCCGGGCCGCTGCTGGGCTTGCGCACCAGGGCCTCCAGGCCCTGCTCGCCAGTGGGGAAGCGCTGGTTGTCGAGCTTATAGAGCTTGAGCGCCTGCATCAGGTTGTTGACGTCGGTGCGTGCAGCGGTGACGCGGGCGTCTTCGGCCCGGTCCAGCACATTGGGCACGACCAGGGCGGCCAGCACGCCGATGATGACCAGCACCACCAGCAACTCAATCAGGGTGAAGCCGCGCGGGCGGCGATACGTTTTTTTAACGCTGAGGCTTGGCATGGAGGCGCCCGGTTGTCGCATTGGCATGAATCATAATCGGCACATGCTCGCACGATTGTTGACCTTTACCGTCTGGGCCCTGCTGGCCCTGTGCAGCGCCTTCTGGTTGCTGAAGCTGTTACCGGCGCCGTTGCCTGTGCCGCCGCAAGCGCTGCCAGCCGCCGACGGTACGGGGCCGCGCGCCGACCTGACCCGCTTGTTCGGCGCACCACAGGTCGCGACGGCGGCCGAGGTGGCGGCACCGGTTGATGGGCGCTATAAGCTGGTCGGCCTGGTGGCGCCCAAGCACAGCGGTGGCCGCCATGCCGGCGAGGGCGTCGCGGTGATCACGGTGGACAACGCGCCGGCACGCACGGTGCGGGTCGGTGCGGCCGTCGATGGCGAGTTGCAACTGCTGGCGCTGGACGGTAATTCCGCGGCACTGGGCCGCCAGGGTGTGGTCAGCCTGCGCCTGACCTTGGCGCCGCCGGTGCCAGCCGCAACCGGCAGCCTGCCGGCCGCCGTCGCGCTGCCGCCGCCGCAGATCAACAGCAACCCGCCGCCACAACAGGCCTTGCCAGTCATGCCGCCCGCGCAGCAACTGCCGCCGGAGCTCCCGCCCGCCCAGACCGGGCAGGATGGCAATACCGGCATTACTGGCAATACCCGCTGATCTTCAGCGTTTGCTCAGCGGGCCCCCTGCGGTGCTCAGGGGCTGGGTGAGCATGGGCAGCGGCGCCGAGTCGATGGCGCCGGGCCGATCAGCCAGCTCGTGCAGATCGGTCAGCAGCGTACCGGCGCTGCGTATGAGCGGCCAGGCCAGCGCGGCGCCGGTGCCGTCCGCGCTTTGCATGCCCAGCTCCAGCAGGGCCGATGCGTGGAACAGGGCCAGCGCCTCGTCCAGGCCCCGATGCGCGTGGCTGCGGCAGAACACTGCATAGTCGGTCACCGGTGCGGCGATCAGTGCGGCGATCTTCAGCGCTGCGCAGGCGGACATGCCGTCGACGATGATCAGCTGGCGTTTGCTGGCTGCCACCAGCATGGCGCCGACCATGACCGCGATCTCGTAGCCGCCCAACCCCGCCAGCACTTCCATCGGCTCTTGCAGCTCGCGGTGCCGCGCCTGGGCGCCTTGCAAGATATGCAGCAGCCGGGCCAGATCGTCCTGGTGCATATCGGGCCCGGACACGATGAAGTCGCGCAGCGGGCTGTCGGCCAGGCGTGACAGCAGCAGCGCCGCGCTTTCTTCCGAGCCCTGGCCGAGACCTGCGCAGGCCAGCACATTGCCGCTCAGGCTGTCGGCAATCTCCATGCCCACGCGCACACCGGCATGGGCTTGTTCCATGCTCATCGCCGGGCCAACGCGCGAATTCCGTGTGCCATGGGCGATCTTGCGCGACAGCAGCCGGGCGTGGGGCAGCAGCGGCTCGGCGATGCCACAGTCGACCACGGTCAGTTGGAGCCCTTGCTGACGCGCGAACACCGCCACCGGTAGCCGGTGCTGCAGCGCCAGCAGGGCTTGCTCGCGAGTGGAGCGGCCGTGCAGCAGGGCGATGCCTTCGACCGCGATGCCGTGGTCGGCCGCGAACAGCAGCAAGGCGGGGTCGCGAAAGCGCGGGGTGAGGGTGTTCTGCACGAGGCCCAGGCGTACAGCCAGCGGCTCCAGCTCGCCCAGCCCACCCGCGATTGCGCCGCGCCGGTCAACGCGCTCGCGCAAGGCGCGCTCGAGCTCGGAATTGGCGGTCGGCGAGATCAGCGATTGGTGGATGGGCATGACGGGCTGGATTCTGGGCTATGCGACTGGCGACGTCATCCGCACTTGCCCGGCGCGGCGCTCAGCGCAGGAAGAGCTTGTAGACCGGGTTGCTGCTTTCGTCCTCGTAGGGATAGTTGAGCGAGTCGAGGAAGTCGCGCAGCGCCGCGCTGTCGCCACGCGGCACCTGGATGCCGACCAGGATGCGGCCGTAGTCGGCACCCTGGTTGCGGTAGTGGAACAGACTGATGTTCCATTCCGGGTGCATGCAGGACAGGAATCTCATCAGCGCGCCGGGCCGCTCCGGGAAGATGAAGCGGTACAGCCGCTCGCTCTTGGCCAGCTCGCTGCGACCGCCCACCATATGGCGCACGTGCTGCTTGGCCAGCTCGTTGTCGCTGAGATCGACCGTCGGGAAGCCATGCTTGGCGAACTGTCGGGCCAGCTTGTCGGCCTCCTCGCGCTTGGTGATGGAGACGCCAACAAAGACATGGGCCTCGTTCTGGTCCGAGATACGGTAATTGAACTCGGTCACGCTGCGCGGCCCGAGCAGCTCACAAAAGCGCTTGAAGCTGCCGCGCTCTTCGGGGATGGTGACCGCGAACAGGGCCTCGCGCTGCTCACCGACCTCGGCGCGCTCGGCGACGAAGCGCAGGCGGTCGAAGTTCATATTGGCGCCACAGGTGATGGCGATCAAGGTCTGACCCTTGGCGCCAGTCTTGGCAACGTATTGCTTGAGTGCGGCGACGCCCATCGCCCCGGAGGGCTCCAGAATGCTGCGGGTGTCTTCGAACACGTCCTTGATTGCGGCGCAGACCGCATCGGTGTCAACGACGATGTAATCATCGACCAGGGCTTGCGTGATGCGGAAAGTTTCCTCGCCAACCAGCTTGACGGCCGTGCCGTCGGCGAACAGGCCGACGTCCTGCAGTTGAACTCGCTTTCCGGCCTTGATCGAGCGCAGCATTGCGTCCGAGTCCTTGGTCTGCACGCCGATCACCCGGATGTCGGGGCGTACAGCCTTGATGTAGGCGGCGATGCCGGAGATCATGCCGCCGCCGCCGATGGCGACGAAGATCGCATCGATGGGGCCTGGATGCTGGCGCAGGATTTCCATCGCGATCGTGCCCTGGCCGGCGATCACATCGGGATCGTCGAAGGGGTGGACGAAGGTTAGCTTTTGCTCGCGTTCCAACTCCAGCGCGCGGCCATAAGCGTCGGTGAAGCTGTCGCCGTGCAGCACGACCTCGCCGCCCATCGCCTGCACCGCATCGATTTTGACCTTCGGCGTGGTGACGGGCATCACGATGACGGAGCGGCAGCCCAGCTTCTTGGCCGAGAGCGCCACGCCCTGGGCATGGTTGCCGGCTGAGGCGCAAATCACGCCTTTGGCGCGCGCCTCGGGGCTCAGATGCGCCATCTTGTTGTAGGCCCCGCGCAGCTTGAAGCTGAACACCGGCTGGGTGTCCTCGCGCTTGAGCAGCACCTTGTTGGCCAGGCGTTTGGAGAGGTTCTTGGCAGCATCCAGGGCAGTCTCGTCGGCTACCTCGTAGACCTTGGCATTCAGAATTCGCTGCAGATAGCTGTCACCGCTGGGCATCAGGGCGGGCTTGCCCATGCTGGTGGATCGTGTGGTGCGGGGCTTCCGTGCAGGGCCGGCCATGAATGCTCTCCAATGCTGGTGTTGCGGCGCAGCATCATAAGCCAGGGCCTGCCAGCGCTTTGCGTCGGCACTGGGACGAAAAAAAGCCCGAGTCCTTGCGGGCTCGGGCTGAATCCACCATGGAGGCGGTGGAGGAGACAATGGGTGCAATGAAAAAAACGCACAGGCGCAAAGGCGCGAACTTGTTCGTTTGCTTTCGTTTGCTTGCTTAGAATTCTACTCGCAGCTTATGCTGCGCCGCAATATTTTTTCACCAAGCGGCGGTGGAAAGTCACAGGGCAAAGCAAGATGGAATGCACGATCAACTGGATGGGGGCCGATGGCATGGCTTTTGTCGCCGAAACGGGCAGCGGCCATCTGCTGAATATGGATGGGGCCCCGGCGGGCGGCGGTCGTAATCTGGCGCCGCGTCCCATGGAGACGGTGCTTGCCGGCACCGGGGGCTGCACGGCCTATGACGTGGTGCTGATACTCAAGCGTGGTCGCCAGGACGTGCGTGGCTGCCAAGTCAAGGTCAAGGCCGAGCGGGCAGAATCCGACCCCAAGGTCTTCACGCAGATCCATATGCATTTCATTGTCAGCGGCCGGGGCCTGAATCCGGGCGCGGTCGAGCGGGCGGTGGCGCTGTCGCATGAAAAGTATTGCTCGGCCAGCATCATGCTTGCCAAGACGGCCGAGATCACCACATCCGTCGAGCTGGTCGAGGTTTGATCAGATGCGGTGAGCCGTCACCGTCATCACCTTGGCGGCCAGGCGCATCAGACGCCTGACCGGGGCCGGCAACTCGCTGGCCCCTGCCGCGAGCGCCTCTTCGGCATGCCGGGCTTCGTCGAGCTTCATTTGCTCGACGATGGCGCGTGAGGTGGCATCGCTGGCCGGTAGTCGTTGCAGGTGGCCGGCCAGATGCTGCTCGACCTGGCGCTCGGTCTCAACGACAAAGCCCAGGCTGACACGGTCACCGGCCAGCCCGGCGAGCGCGCCCAGTGCGAACGCACCGCTGTACCAAAGCGGGTTGAGGTAGCTGGCGTGGCTGTTCAGGTCCTGCAAGCGATCGCGGGTCCAGGCCAGGTGATCGATTTCTTCGGCGGCGGCCTCGTGGAAATGGGCGCGCAGCTGCTCGTTGCGGCAGACCAGGGCCTGCGATTGATAGAGCGCTTGGGCGCACACCTCGCCGACATGGTTGACGCGCATCAGCGCCGCCGATTGCCTGCGCTCGGCCTCGCTCATTGCGATGGGCTCGGTCGCAGCCTTGGGCGTGCTGCGCCCGGCGGTGTAGGCGCCGAACAACGCACGCAGGCCGTTGTCCAGGCTGGCAATCAGGCGGTCTTTGGCGTCAAGTCTTGGTTGGGCGTTCATACGCCGATAGTTTAGGGGCGGCCCTGCTGTTTACCCCTGGGATGGCCGAGTTTGGTCGGGTCAAACTGCGCTTTGTCAACCGCTGGTGCTGTGTTGCTGTTCTGTGACGATATTTGACCCCGTCAGTCTCGTTGCGCGATGACAACGATGGCTTGGTTTTTACTCTCGGTCGGCTGGTCATTCAGGGTTTGCTCTGGTGCAATACGGCAACTTCCGCTGAGGAGGTTGGCCTGATCAGCCCCGCAAGAGGGCTTCCCGGATCGGGGCCTCTTATTCAACCTAGGAGAAACGAATGAAGAAATCCCTGATTGCGTTGGCCGTGCTCGGCTCTATGGTCGGTGCTGCGTCGGCACAGTCGTCCGTCACGCTGTTCGGCGGCGTTGACCTGAATGCGCGCTACAACAAGGGCGGCGGCAAGACCTTCAAGTCGCTGGGTACCGATGGCATCTACAGCAGCCGTTGGGGCGTGCGCGGCGTCGAAGACCTGGGCGGCGGCCTGAAGGCCGGTTTCTGGCTGGAAGCCGCGATCAATCCCGATGACGGCACGACCAATGCGTCGCGCTTCTGGCATCGTCGCACCTCGGTCAGCCTGATGGGTGGCTTCGGTGAAGTGCGCCTGGGCCGCTTCCTGACCAACCAGTTCACGGCCTACGCCGACTTCGACCCGTTTGGCACCAACGGTGTCGGCGACATGAGCAAGTTCCAGAATGTTCTGGGCAGCGGCTCCAGCAGCATCACACGTGCTGACAACATCGTCGCCTATTACCTGCCGGGCAACCTGGGCGGTTTGTACGGCTCGGCTGAAGTTGCTGCCGGTGAAGGCGCGACGGGTGCTGGCGCCAACAACAAGTACCTGGGCCTGCGCCTGGGCTACGCTGCCGGTCCGCTGAATGTGTCGGGCGCGTTCTCGAACGCCGATGTGGATACGTCGAACCTGGACTTCAAGCGCACGACCTTCTCGGGTTCGTATGACCTGGGCATGGTCAAGCTGATGGGTTCTTACACCCAGAACAAGTTTGGCGCCCGCAAGCAGTCTGTGACCCTGATCGGCGCTTCGATGCCGCTGGGCTCGGGCACTCTGCGTGCTTCGTACATCAACGCCAGCGCCAACGCTGCAGCCGAGGCTGTGACTGGTGACTCCAAGCAGTTCGCTCTGGGCTACATCCACGACTTGTCCAAGCGCACCGCCATTTACGGCACCGTGTCGCGCGTGACCAATGACGGCCGTGCCTCCTTCAAGGTGTCGGGCCCGTCGGCCTGGACCATCGGTGGCGGCAACGACAACGGCGGCGTCGAAGTCGGCGTGCGTCACACCTTCTGATCCCGCGCTCGCGCAAGCGAGCTTGTGGTCTGAGCGAAACCGCCCTTCGGGGCGGTTTTTTTACGCCTGCTTGCTGCGGCGTGATCTGCTTGTCGCACAAGCGACAGGGTTATCGCCTGTGGGTCGGTCGCCACAAACTGAGCCCTGTCCAAGCCCCTGCGGCTCAGAATACGAGCATAAGAATTTTTCAAGCAGGAGACATTGATGAGCAAGAAAAAGACCTTCCTGGTTCTGGGCCTGTTGGCCGGCAGCGTCAGCGCCGCCTGGGCGCAATCCTCGGTGACTGTGTACGGCATTCTGGATGGCGGCGTCAGCTACACCTCGGGCATCGCTGGCGGCGCCCGCAAGCAGGTGGTGAGCGGGATCATGGATGGTTCGCGCCTGGGCTTCCGTGGCAATGAGGACCTTGGCGGCGGCTATCGGGCGCTGTTCCTGCTGGAGAATCGCCTGGAGCTGGACACCGGCACGAATAGCAACACGCCCGTCTCCGGCACCACCTTCTTGCCCGATCGCTGGGGCAAGCAGTCGGCGATTTTTGCCCCGACGACCTTCACTCTGCCCGGCACCATCCCGCCGGCCCTGGCTGCGCAGTTGATCGGCGGCGCGACTGCGGGTCTGAATTCGGCCCTGCAAACCGTGACCAGCACCTTGGGTGGGAATCTTGCGGCGGCCTCGTTTGGCGTCAATATCGGCAACGCGCGATTCTGGGATCGCCAGGCTTATGTCGGCCTTGTCACGCCCTTTGGCGCGGTGCTGGCCGGTCGTCAGTACACGCCGGCTTATGAGCTGAATGCGGCCTTCGACACGATGGCCACGCAATCCAGCCTGGCGGCTGGTCAAGTGGCTGCCGTGCCCGCCGTGATCGATATCCGGCAGGCCAATTCTCTGCAGTACCGTATGCAGCAGGGCGGCTTGTCGGCCAGCGTGATGGTGGCGGCCGGCGAGGGTTCGACCTCTCAAGGGCGCTTTTATGGCGCGATGGTCCAGTACAAGACCGATGCCTTCGGTGTCGGCGTCGGCATGAACTCCAAGGAAAACGAGCTGGGCCAGCGCTCGCTGCGCTCCATCACGCTGGGTGCGTCGGCCAAGGTCGGCCCCGGCACCGTGAGCTTCTTGTACAACGACATTTCCGACCCCAACCCTTCTGGTCTGTCCGCGCTGCTGAATGGCTTGCGCACGGCGCTGGTTGGTCAGGTCCGGCCCGGCCTGGCGGCGCAGCTCAACGCCGCAGCACCCGGTGTCGGTACCCTGTTGGCCAGTCAGATCAATGTCGATGGTCTCGTCAACAACTACAAGTCGGCCTTTGTGCAGGACGCCGCAGCCTTCAGCATCGGCTATCGCATGACCATGGGGCAGCACACCTTCTACACGGCGTTCAATCGCCTGGATGACAAGACCCGTATCAATGCGGACACGGATTCCTACGGTGTGGCCTATAGCTACGCGCTGTCCAAGCGCACCGATCTGAATTTCGTGCTGACGCATTTCGACAACAAGGGCATGGGCCAGGCCGCCCCTGGCCAGGCTGGCTTCCTGGGTGGCTTCACCAGCGCGCCGGGCGTGGACTCCAACAATGTGGCCATGGGCATCCGTCACCGCTTCTGAGGGGATGTTCAAGGCGTGATGGCACCGTGGTGCCGTCAACACAAGGCCGCTGCAAAGCGGCCTTTTTTATGTGCGCTCACCTGCTGTGACTTTTCACCGAGCGATGATGGTCGCCCTGCTCTAGTTTGTTCCCATGCTGTACCGATTCAGACCCTGCCTGCTGCTTGCCTCCGCTGTACTGATGCTGGGCTGTGCCCAGACGCCAGAGCGGGAGCGGCAGGAGCCTATCCTCGAGGGCTGGTCGGCGCGCGAGCTCCCCGGCAAACGGGCGACCCGCTATAGCCTGGCCCGGCGTGAGGGCAGGGCCTGTGTTCATGCGCAGGCCGACCAGTCAGCCAGTCTGTGGCGGCGCCGCTTGCAGCTGGACCCGCAGCAGCTGGGCCCGTTGGAGTTCGACTGGTGGATTGCCGGCCAGCCGGGCGGCGCCACAGTGACCGACCCTGAGACTGACGATGCGTCGGCGCGGCTGGTGTTGGCTTTCGACGGCGACGCAAGTCGCTTGTCGGCACGCAACCGCATGATGTTCGAGTTGGCCCACACCCTCAGCGGCGAGGCGCCACCCTTCGCGACACTGATGTACGTCTGGGATGCCGAGGCCGCACCTGAGACCGTGGTGGTGAGCCGGCGCAGTGACCGGGTGCGCAAGATCGTCGTGGGCTCCGGCTCCAGCGCCAAGCCGCGCTGGCAGCGCTTCAAGCGCGATGTTGCGGCCGACTACCGCCGTGCGTTTGGCGAGTTGCCCGGCCCCCTGATCGGCGCGGCCTTCATGACCGATGCCGACAACACCCGCGGCCGGGCCGAGGCCTGCTACGGCCCGCTGGTGTTTCGCGACGCACAGCAGCAAAGCCTGCCCGGCAGCCTGCTGTTCTGATGCCGGTTTTCATGCCGGGCCCATCAGGGCTTTCCCGTTTGTCGCGCCGGGCAGACTTCTCCATGATGGCGCCCAGATGACCTTGCCCTGATTTGGTGCCTCGCTCATCGCTTGCCGTGACAGGCGGGTGCATTGCTTCGAAGAATCAATGCCAAGGCTTGGCCTGATTCATGCATACCATGCGCTCAGCAATGGCCTCGATGCACCCCACACTTTCTGCTGACAAAGCGCCGAACAAGACATGCTAGTTTTTATTCTGAGACGCCTGGCCCAGGCCATCGCCGTGATGCTGACGGTGGCCTTCATTGCCTTCATGCTGTTCCAGTACGTCGGCGACCCGGTGACCAACCTGCTGGGCCAGGACGCGACGCCGGAGCAGCGCGAGCAACTTCGCAAGGACCTGGGCCTGGATGACCCCTTTCCGGTTCAGTTTGCCAAGTTCATCGGCAATGCGGTTCAGGGCGAGTTTGGGCTGAGCCTGCGCCAGGGCCGCAAGGTCTCGACCCTGATCGCTGAGCGTTTCCCGGCCACGCTGGAGCTGTCGATGGCGGCTGGTGTGATCGCGTTGGGCGTCGGGATTCCACTGGGGGTTTATGCCGCGCTGCGGCGCGGCCGCTTCCTCTCGCAGATGCTGATGACGCTGTCGCTGCTGGGTGTGTCGCTCCCGACGTTTCTGATCGGCATCCTGCTGATCCTGATCTTTGCCGTGACGCTCAAGTGGTTGCCCAGCTTTGGCCGCGGTGATGTCGTCGCACTGGGCACTTGGACCACCGGACTGCTGACCGTCGACGGGCTCAAGCATTTGATACTGCCGGCGATCACGCTGTCGGTATTCCAGCTGACCCTGATCATGCGCCTGGTGCGCTCGGAAATGCTGGAGGTGCTGCGCACCGACTACATCAAGTTTGCCCGCGCCCGCGGCCTCAGCAATAACGCGGTCTACTTCGGCCATGCGCTCAAGAACACGCTGGTGCCGGTGATCACGATCACCGGTCTGCAGCTCGGCTCGCTGATCGCTTTCGCCATCATCACCGAGACCGTGTTCCAGTGGCCCGGCATGGGCCTGCTCTTCATCCAGGCGGTGCAGTTCGCCGACATCCCGGTGATGGCCGCCTATCTGTGCCTGATCTCCTTCATCTTCGTCACCATCAATCTGCTGGTTGACATGCTCTATTTCGCGGTCGACCCGCGCCTGCGCATCGAAGGCAAGGCCGGAGGCCATTGATGAGCGGGGCCTATCAGCGACTCAGTGCGCTGCATGGCGAGCTGACCGCGCTGCGGCGCGAATTGCACGCCATGCCCGAGCTGGGTTTCCAGGAGACGCGCACGGCGGCCCGCGTGGTCGAGGCCTTGCGCCTGTGCGGGGTCGACGAGATTCACACCGGCATCGGGCGCACCGGTGTGGTCGCGGTGATCCATGGTCGGGGCGGGGCGGGCGGCCGCCTGTTGGGGCTGCGTGCCGATATGGATGCGCTGCCGCTGCAGGAGGACAACGACTTCGCCTGGCGCTCGGCCAGCCCGGGCCTGATGCATGCATGCGGCCATGATGGCCACACGACCATGCTGATCGGCGCGGCCCGTTACCTCGCGCAGACGCGGGCTTTCGACGGCACGGCAGTGCTGATCTTCCAGCCCGGTGAGGAGGGCTACGCCGGCGCGCGCGAGATGATCAATGACGGCCTGTTCGAGCGTTTTCCGGTCGAGTCGGTCTATGCGATGCACAACTGGCCGCAGATGCCGGCCGGCCATATCGGCATCAATCGCGGCGCGATGATGGCGGCGGCCGATCAGGTCGAGATCGTGCTGACCGGACGTGGCGGGCACGGTGCGCATCCCCATCTGGCGGTCGATCCGGTGTTGATGGCCGGGCATGTGATCACGGCCGTGCAAAGCCTGGTCTCGCGCAATGTGGCGCCGCTGGACCAGGCCGTGGTCAGTTTGTGCTCGCTGCGTGCCGGCGAGCCGGGCGCGTTCAGTGTGATCCCGCGCGAGGCCCGGCTGAGCGGCACGGTGCGCAGTTTCCGGCCCGAGGTGCAGCTGCTGATCGAGCAGCGTCTGGCCGAGCTGGTGCAGTCGCTGGCCCAGGGCTTCGGTGGCAGTGCCAGCGTCAGCTATCAGCGCCTGTACCCGGCCACCATCAACTCGCCCGCAGAGGCCGACTTCGCGGCCGATGTCGCCGAGCGCTTGGTCGGCGCGGCCCGTCTGAATCGCGAGCTGCCTCCCAGCATGGGCTCGGAGGACTTCTCCTTCATGCTGCAGGTCAAGCCGGGCGCCTATCTGCGCCTGGGCCAGGCGCGCACCGACGCAGAGAACTGCGGCCTGCACAACCCCCGTTACGACTTCAATGACGAGGTTCTGCCTCTGGGCGCGGCGCTTTTCGCCGGCCTGGTCGAGCAGGGCCTGCCCCTATCACCGAGCGAGTCCGGAGTATCCACGCCATGAGTTCCCCGAGTTCCCCTGTTGCTGCTGCACCGAATGCCTTGCAGCGCTTTTTCGATGGCGATGTCTGGCACTCCTTCCGCGCATCGCCGACGGCCATCATCGCGGCCGTGATCGCCTTCATCTGCGTGTTCTGCGCGCTCTTCGCCGAGTTCGTCGCGCCGCACAACCCCTTCGACCTGGCTTCGCTGGAGCTGATGGATGCGCGCCTGCCGCCGGCCTGGATGGAGGGGGGCAGCACGAAATACCTGCTGGGCACGGACGATCAGGGCCGTGACCTGCTATCGGCCCTGATGTACGGCGCGCGCATCTCGCTGTTCGTCGGCCTGGCCTCGGTCGTGCTGTCGATGATCATCGGCGTGGGCCTGGGTCTGCTCGCCGGCTTTGTCGGCGGCAAGGTCGATGCCTTCATCATGCGGGTCTGCGATGTGATGCTGTCCTTTCCGTCCATCCTTGTGGCGCTGCTGATCGACGGCGTCGGTCGGGCCATGTTCCCAAATGCGCACGATGCGCTGGCTTTCGGTGTGCTGATCTTCGCGATCGCGCTGACCGGCTGGGTGCAGTACGCCCGCACGGTGCGCGGCTCGACGATGGTGGAGCGCAACAAGGAGTATGTGCAGGCGGCCCGCGTGATCGGCGTGAGCTCGCTGCGCATCATGCGCAAGCATGTGCTGCCCAATGTGCTGGGGCCGGTGTTGGTGCTGGCAACCATCCAGGTCGCGGCCGCCATCATCACTGAGGCGACCCTGTCCTTTCTGGGCGTTGGTGTGCCGCCGACCAGCCCCTCGCTCGGTACCTTGATCCGGGTCGGCAACGACTTCCTGTTTTCCGGCGAATGGTGGATCACGATCTGGCCTGGCGTGATGCTGGTCCTGATCGCCCTGTCCGTGAACCTGCTCGGCGATTGGCTGCGCGACGCCCTCAATCCTCGCCTGCGCTAAGAGTTTCCTATGACCGCACCTCTTCTTGAAGTTCGCCATCTGCGGGTCGAGTTCCCGACCCGGCGCGGCACCCTGCTGGCCTTGGACGACATTAATTTTGACATCGCGCCCGGCGAGATCCTTGGCGTTGTCGGAGAGTCCGGCGCCGGCAAATCGCTGACCGGCGCGTCGATCATCGGCCTGCTCGACCCTCCGGGGCGCATCGCCTCGGGCGAGATCCGGCTCGAAGGCCGGCGCATCGACAACCTGCCCTACGACGAGATGCGTAAGATCCGCGGCCGCCAGATCGGCGCTATCTTCCAAGATCCCCTGACCTCTCTGAATCCGCTATACACGGTGGGTCAGCAGCTGATCGAGACCATCACCACCCATCTGAATTTGAGCGAGAGCCAGGCGCGCAAGCGGGCGATCGAGCTGCTGGAGCAGACGGGCATTCCGGCCGCCTCGCAGCGCATCGACCAGTATCCGCACCAGTTCTCCGGCGGCATGCGCCAGCGCGTTGTGATCGCGCTGGCCTTAGCGGCCGAGCCCAAGTTGATCGTGGCCGACGAGCCGACCACGGCACTCGACGTCTCGATCCAGGCGCAGATCATTTCGCTGCTCAAGCGCATCTGCAAGGAGCAGGGGGCGGCCGTGATGTTGGTGACCCACGATATGGGCGTGATCGCCGAGACCTGCGACCGTGTCGCGGTGATGTATGCGGGTCGGGTCGCCGAGATCGGCCCGGTGCACGATGTGATCCACAAGCCGGCGCATCCCTACACTGCCGGTCTGATGGGCTCGATCCCGGCGATGGACGAGGACCGCGAGCGCCTGTTGCAGATCGACGGCGCGATGCCGCGCCTGAACTCCATCCCCAATGGCTGCGCCTACAACCCGCGCTGCCCCAAAGTTTTCGGCCGCTGCCGTACCGAGCGCCCCGAACTGCTGGCCACTGGCGCGACCCGCGCCTCGTGCTGGCTGCATGCTGCCGAGAAGGAAACCGTTGTATGAGCCGCCCGCTGGTTGAAGTCCAGGACCTCGCCAAGATCTTCGATGTCTCGCAGCCCTGGTTGAACCGCGTCGTCGAACGCAAGCCAAGGCAATTCGTGCATGCTGTTGATGGCGTTAGCTTCAGCATCCAGAAGGGCAAGACCCTTGCTTTGGTTGGTGAGTCCGGCTGCGGCAAAAGCACGGTGGCACGCTTGCTGGTGGGTCTGTACAAGCCGACCCGCGGCACCGTCAGCGTGGACGGCATCGATACCGCCCAGACCCTGGCCGGCTCCGGTGCCCAGGCCCTGCGCCGGCGCATGCAGATGATTTTCCAGGATCCCTATGCCTCGCTGAACCCGCGCTGGAAGGTGCAGGACATCATCGGCGAGCCGCTGCGCGAGCACGGCCTGATCAGCGAGGCTGAGGAGTTGAAGGCGCGGGTCGGCGAACTGCTGCAGTCGGTGGGTCTGACGCCCAGCGACCGCGAGAAGTTCCCGCACCAGTTCTCCGGCGGTCAGCGCCAGCGAATCTCGATCGCGCGCGCGCTGGCGACCCAGCCCGAGTTCCTGGTCTGTGATGAGCCGACCTCTGCGCTGGATGTCTCGGTGCAGGCCCAGGTGCTGAACATCATGAAGGACTTGCAGCGCCAGCGCGGCCTGACCTATCTCTTCATCTCGCACAACCTCGCAGTGGTGCGACACGTCTCGGACCAGGTCGGCGTGATGTACCTGGGCCGCTTGGTCGAGGTGGCTGACAAGGCCGATCTGTTCGGCCGCCCGCGCCATCCCTACACCCGCATGCTGCTGGATGCGATTCCCGACATCCATATGAGCGGACGCGCTCGCACGCCGGTGCAGGGCGAGGTGCCTAACCCGCTGAGCCCGCCCAGCGGCTGCAGCTTCCATCCGCGCTGCCCCCATGCCAACGAGCGCTGCAAGGCCGAGCGCCCGCCGCTACAGGATTTTCAGGGCATCAAGGTGGCTTGCCACGCGGTGGAGGAAGGCAGGATCTAGCGGCCAGTCGTGGGAGCCGATGCCGCCTGTTTTGGGGCCGGCAGGGTTAGGGGGCCCTTTTGGCCGCAGGCCGTCAGCAGCAGGGTGATCAACAGCAGGCCTACACTTGCGTTTGTCTTTTTCATTCCGCGAGTTTATCGGTCATGACCGCCCCTGTTGCCACCCCGCTCGACGATGCCAACTACCACGCCAAGACCCGGGCCGTGCTGGACGGTGTCGAGGCCACTGTCGATGCTTGGCTGGAGCAGGACGTGATCGACATCGACAGCCACCGGACCGGCGGTCTGCTGGAGCTGAGTTTCCCGAATGGCAGCAAAATCGTGCTGAACACCCAGCCGCCGTTGCAGGAGCTGTGGCTGGCGGCGCGCGCCGGCGGCTATCACTTCCGCTACGTTGACGGCCGCTGGCTGGAGCGCGAGGGCCAGGAGTTTCATGCCCTTCTGTCGCGCTTGGCCAGCGCTCAGGCCGGCCAGGCATTGAGCTTCAGCGCTTGAACAGATCGAGGATGCTCTTCTTCTCGTCCTCGCTGGCTGACTGAGGCATGTGGCCCTCATCGCTGCTGAGCTCACGCACCGAATTGCCGCCCGCGAACTCGTCGTAGTACCACTCGCCGTTCAGATTGACGACGCCTTCGGGGGCGCTGTACTCGGACACCGGGACATTGCGCAGCGCGTACTGCATGTATTCGATCCAGACCGGCAGCGACAGGCCGCCGCCGGTTTCGCGGCTGCCAAGCTTGCGCGGTTGGTCGTAGCCTATCCAGACCACGGCCACCACCTCACGCTGGAAGCCGGCGAACCACGCATCCATCGAGTCGTTGGTGGTACCGGTCTTGCCGTAGAGATCTGGGCGTTTGAGCTGGGCCTGGGCCTTGGCGGCGGTACCGCTGCGCGTCACTTCCTGCAGCAGGCTGTTCATCAAGAAGGCATTGCGCGGCTCGATCACCTGTGGGGTGTCCTCGGCCTTGGGTGTTGGGGCCTCATAAAGCACGCGCCCCTGACTGTCGGTCAACTTGGCGATCAGACGCGGAGTCAGCAGATGGCCGCCGTTGGCGAACACGCCATAGGCTTGCGCCATTTGCATCGGCGTCACTGAGCCGGCGCCGAGCGCCATGGTCAGATAGGCCGGGTGCTTGTCGGCCTCGAAGCCGAAGCGGGTCAGCCAGGCCTGGGCCTCGTGCACGCCGACCGACTGCAGCACACGGATTGACACCATGTTCTTGGAGCGGGCCAGCGCCCGTCGCAAGGGCATCGGGCCTTCGAAAGTGCCGTCGTAGTTCTTCGGCTCCCAGGGCTGGCTGCCGGTATTGGCGGCACTGAAGAACAGCGGCGCGTCATTGACGATGGTGCTGGGAGTCAGGCCCTTTTCCAGCGCGGCAGAATAGATGAAGGGCTTGAAGCTAGAGCCGGGCTGGCGCCACGCCTGAGTGGCGTGGTTGAACTTGTTCTTGGCGTAGTCGAAGCCTCCGACCATCGCGCGCAGATTGCCGCTGCGCGGGTCCATCGCGATGAAGGCCCCTTCGACCTCGGGCAACTGGGTGATGGTCCATTCCTCTTTGGCGCCGTCCTTGCCGGTCTTGACCGTCTTGAGCACCCGGATGATGGCCCCGCGGCGGATGCGGGTCTTGGGATTGCCTTGCTCGGCCAGGCCCGAGGTGGCGGGCTTCAGGCCTTCTGCGACGATGGTGATCGGGTCACCGCTTTGCAAGGCTGCAACGACTTTCTTCGGACCGGCCTCGAGCACCACGGCGGGCAGCAGCTCGTCATTGGCCGGATGATCGGCCAGCGCCTCAGCAATGCGGGTGTCTAGGTCCTTGGGGTCGGCCGGGAGATCGACATAGTCCTCCGGGCCTCGATAGACCTGGCGACGCTCGTAGTCCAAGATGCCGCGGCGCAGCGCGCGATAGGCGGCGTTTTGCTCATCGGCGCGCACGGTCAGGTGCACGTTCAGGCCGCGGCTGTAGGCCTCATCGCCATACTGGTTGAAGATCAGCTGGCGTGCCGCCTCGGCCACATATTCGGCATGGTTGGTGCTCTCACTCATCTGAGGCCGGTAGCGCAGGCGCTCGGCCTTGGCCGCGTGGTGCTGCTCCTCGTTGATGAAGCCGTTGTCCAGCATGCGGTCGATGATGTATTGCTGACGCAAGGTGGCTCGGCGCGGATTGCTGATCGGGTTGTAGGCCGAAGGCGCCTTGGGCAAGCCGGCCAGCATGGCCGCCTCGGCGATCGTGATGTCCTTCAAGGCCTTGCCGAAGTAGACCTCGCTGGCGGCTGCAAATCCGTAGGCGCGATGACCCAGGAAGATCTGATTCATGTAGATCTCCAGGATCTTGTCCTTGGGCAGGGCGCTCTCGATCTTCAGTGCCAGCAAGATCTCGTAGATCTTGCGTGTCAGCGTTTTCTCGGTCGAGAGATAGAAATTGCGTGCCAGCTGCATGGTGATCGTCGAGGCGCCCTGGCTGCGCGACTCGCTGACATTGGCCAGTCCGGCCCGCAGTACGCCCAGGTAGTCGACACCGCCGTGCTGGTAGAAGCGCGCGTCCTCGATGGCCAAGACGGCGTCCTGCATCACCTTGGGGATCTGGCCGACCGGCAGATAGTTGCGTCGCTCCTCGCCGAACTCGCCCAGCAGCGCACCCTCGGCCGACAGCACGCGCAGCGGCAGTTTGGGGCGGTAGTCGGTCAGGCCGCTGATATCGGGCAGATTCGGATACGCCATGGCCAGCCCCAGGGCCAGCAGTAGCAGCACGCCGGCGCAGCCAGCTAGAAGCAGGCCGGCCAGCCAGGCGAGGCTTCGGCCAGCGAGCAGCAGGACTGGGTGACTGGGTGTTACGGGTGCGGACTCGGGTGAATGACCCCGCGTGGTTTTGTTCTTGGCGTCGCTCATGGGCCTCCGGATGGCGTCGGGCGATTATAGGAAGAGGCTCGCCCGGCTCGCCGCTTCCGGCCGGCGGTCACATCCGGACACCACTGGCCGGAAACAGGGTCTTATTTGAGGCTTTTAGGGGTGCAAGAGGCGTGTATGTTTCGCAACGTGGTGTTACGGGCTGTGGCGGCAAAACCATGGGCTGTCATAGGCTTTGCTGCTAGCATTCAAGTAACTTATTAATAGTGCCGCGCTCCTAAAGCGTGTTGGGGCTCAAATTGGGGGAATAAGCGTCATGGGATTACTTGACGTACTGCTGGGTCGCAAGCATCCGCCCATGATTGGCCTGGATATCAGTTCATCCAGCGTCAAGCTCGTAGAGCTGGGTCAGAACGCCAGCGGCGAAATGGTGCTGGAGCGCTTTGCCACCGAGTCATTCGAGAAGGGCTGGATTACCGACGGCCAGATCGAGAAATTCGACGAGGTGGCCGACGCTGTGCGCCGTGTTGTGGCTCGCAGTGGCACCCGCACCCGTGATGCCGTGCTGGCGATGCCGCAATCGGCGGTCATCACCAAGAAAATCATGCTGCCCGCCGGTCTGCGCGACGAGGAGCTTGAAATCCAGGTCGAGGCCGAGGCCAATCAATACATTCCTTTCTCGCTCGATGAAGTGAGTCTGGATTTCTGCGTGATCGGGCCTAGCCCGACCTCGGTTGGGGATGTCGAGGTTTTGATCGCGGCCTCGCGCAAGGATCGGGTACAGGACAGACAGGGCCTGGCTGAGGCAGCGGGTTTGCGGCCGGTGATTCTGGACATCGAATCGCACGCCTCGCGCATGGCGATGGGGCGACTGATTACGAATCTGCCAAATGCCGGTAAAGATGCGCTAGTGGCCTTGTTCGAGATCGGTGCCGACACGACCAGCCTGAAGGTGCTGCGCGATGACGAGATGCTGTATGACCGCGATCAGGCCTTTGGTGGCTCGCAACTGACGCAGCTGATTTCTCGCCAGTATGGGTTTTCTTTCGAGGAAGCCGAGCAAAAGAAACTCTCCAACGAGTTGCCCGAGGATTTCGAGACGGTGGTGTTGAATCCTTTTGTCGATAGCCTGTCTCAGGAAATCGGCCGTGCTCTGCAGTACTTCTTCACCAGCACGCCGCACCACAAAGTTCACTATGTGATGCTGGCCGGCGGCACTGCGACCTTGGCGGGTCTCAAGGAACGCGTCACCGAGCTGACGGGTTTTGCCTGCATGGTGGTGAATCCGTTTGAGAACATGGGCTTGGGATCGGCCGTGCGCGAGCCCAAGCTGCGCCGGGAGGCTCCCGCCTATCTGACGGCATGCGGTTTGGCGATGCGGAGGTTTTTCCAGTGATTCTGATCAACCTGCTGCCTTACCGGGAAGAGAAGCGCAAGCGTCGCAAGAATGCTTTCTTTGTCGGCGTTGGTTTCTCGGCCTTGCTTGGTGCCGGTCTGGTCGCCGCGACCTGGGCCTTGTTGCTGCATCTGACCGATGAGCAGCAATCACGCAACCAGTATCTGGGCTCACAGATCAGTTCGCTGGAGGCGCAGATCAAGGACATCGCCAATCTGCGCGCCGAGATCGAGGCCCTCAAATCGCGCCAGCGCGCCGTGGAGGATTTGCAGACCGACCGCAACACGCCGGTGCATCTGCTCAATGAACTCGCGCGCCACACGCCCGAAGGGATTTACCTGACCAGCATTCGGCAGACCGACAAGGTCGTGACGGTGACTGGCATTGCCCAGACCAATGAGCGGGTGTCGGAGTTTTTGCGCAATGCGTCGCGTGGCTCGGAATGGCTGGACAAGCCGGAGCTCGTTGAGATCAAGCTGGCCAATCTGAGTGCCAATACCCGTGATCAGAAACGCCTGTTCGAGTTTTCGCTGCGCGTGAGCATCAAGACGCCGTCGGCCGAGGCGGCGGCAGGTGCGGCCAGCGCGGTGGCGCCCAACAGGAGCTGAGCAGAGTCATGGTGACCAAGCGACCTTCCGTCAATATCGATATCAATGCCTGGTTCGAGGGCGTGGCTGAACAATTTCGTGGCCTGAATCCGAACGAACCTGGCCAATGGCCCGTGCTGCCGAAACTGGCAGCTTTCTTCGTCGTGGTCCTGGTGGTGATTGCGCTGGGTTGGTTTCTGGTGCTTGCCGATGTGCAGGCCGCACTCGATGCCGAGCGCGAGAAGGAACCCAATCTGAAGCAGGATTACAGCAGCAAGCTCGCCCAGGCCGTCAATCTGCCGGAGCTGCGCAAGCAGAAAAGCCAGGTCGAGGAGTATGTGACCCAGCTCGAGAAACAGCTGCCCGGCAAAGCCGAGATGGATGCCTTGCTCTCCGATATCAACCAGGCCGGCCTGGGGCGCGGCCTGCAGTTCGAGCTGTTTCGCCCCGGTCAGATTCTGGTGAAGGACTATTACGCCGAACTGCCGATTGCACTGCGCGTGTCCGGTCGCTATCACGACGTGGGTTCGTTTGCCGCCGATGTGTCCAATCTGTCGCGCATCGTCACCTTGCACAACCTCAACGTGGTTGCCCCTACCGGTAAAGACCTTGGCGGGGCGCTGAGCATGGAGGCCACTGCGCGCACCTACCGGTATCTGGATGCCGGCGAAGTGGCCGAACAGAAGAAATCAGCGGCCGCGAAGAAGGCTGCGGGAGCCAAAAAGTGATGGATTGCGGTAAGCGCCGGTGGCGCGCTCTGGCAATGCTGAGCCTGGCCCTGTTGGGCGGCTGTGCGGCCGATCTGGACGAGTTGCAGCAGTGGATGGAGCAAGAGCGCAAGTCTGCGCGTGCCACCGTCGCCCCGCTGGTGCCGCCAAAGAAATTCCTGCCACAGCCCTACGAGGCGCAGGCCGGTGTCGACCCCTTCAGCACTCAAAAGCTCAGCGTGGCCCTCAAGCAGGAGGCTGCCCAGCCCAGCTCCTTGCTGGCCGCCGAGATGAACCGCCGGCGCGAACCGCTGGAGGCTTATCCCCTGGACAGCATGTCCATGGTGGGGAGTCTGACCCGTCAGAGCCGCCGCTACGCCTTGCTGCGGGTCGACAACTTGCTGCACCAAATCAAGGGTGGCGACTACCTGGGCCAGAATTTTGGGCGGGTGACCCAGATCAGCGAAACCGAAATTACCTTGCGAGAAGTCGTCCAAGACGCTGCGGGCGAGTGGATTGAACGCACCAGTACCCTCCAGCTGCAGGAGACGGGACGATGAAGAATTTTCAGGAGACCATCAGGATGAGCCTCTGGCGCCATATAGCGGGACCTCTGGCCTTGGCCTTCGGCGCATGTGTTTTTGTGCCGGCGCAGGCCTGGGCTCAGAACGCGATACGCTCGATCAATAGTGTGCAGCAAGCGGGCGTGGAGGTGGTGCGGATCGAGCTCACTCAACCGCTCGTCGAGGTGCCCAAGGGCTTCACCGTGCAGACGCCGCCGCGCATCGCGATCGATCTGCCGGGCATCAGCAATGCGATGGGGCGCAATCTGGTCGAGATCAATCAGGGCAACCTGCGTTCGGCCAATGTGGCCCAGGCCGGTGACCGGACCCGGCTGGTGCTGAATCTGCGTCAGCCCTCCGGCTACCGCGCCGAGATCCAGGACAATGCGCTGGTGATCGTGCTGGACAGCGCACCCGGAATTGCTGCCGCTCCGGGCAGCAGCGCCGAGCCTGTGCATTTTGCGCAAAGCCTCAACAGCTCACCGCAAACTTTGCAGGACATCGACTTCCGCCGCAGCGCCGATGGCACTGGCCGGGTGATCGTCAACCTGCCGAGCAACCAGGTCGGTGTGGACATTCAGCAGCAGGGCCAGAATTTGGTCGTCGAGTTCCTGCGAGCGAATCTGCCTGACCGGCTGCGCCGCAAGCTCGATGTCGCCGACTTCGGCAGCCCGGTGCAAACCATCTCGACAACCCAGAACGGCGATCGCGTGCGCATGCTAGTCGAGCCCAAGGGCAATTGGGAGCACAGTGCCTACCAAAGTGACAATCAGTTCGTGCTGGAGGTGCGACCCGTCAAGGTCGACCCCAACAAGCTGACGACCGGGCCTGGCTATGCCGGCGACAAGCTGTCGCTGAACTTTCAGAACATCGAGGTTCGGGCCCTGCTGCAAGTGATCGCCGACTTCACCAACTTCAATGTGGTGACCAGCGACACGGTGACCGGCAATGTGACCTTGCGCCTGAAGGATGTGCCCTGGGACCAGGCGCTGGACATCATCATGCAGGCCAAGGGTCTGGGGCTGCGCAAGTCCGGCAATGTCTTGTGGATCGCGCCCAAGGACGAATTGGCGGCCAAGGAGAAGCTGGACCTGGAAACCAAGGCCCAGATCGCGCAGCTGGAGCCGACCCGCACGCAAGCCATCCAACTCAACTACACCAAGGCCGAAGAAGTCGCCAAGGGCCTGACTGGACAAACGGCCGGTCAAGGTGGCGGTGGTGGTGGTGGTGGTGGCGGTGGTAGCAGCAACAACACCCGCATCTTGTCGCCGCGCGGCAGTGTGATCTACGAGACCCGTACCAACCAGCTCTTTGTTTCCGACATCCCGTCCAAGCTGGAGGAAATCCTGGCGATGATTGCCAAGATCGACGTCCCGGTGCGGCAGGTGTTGATCGAGGCGCGCATCGTCGAGGCCGATGACAAGTTCGGTCGCTCGCTGGGCGTCAAGCTGGGGTCGCAGGACCTGCGTGGCCTGCAAGGCGGCATTCCCGGCTACAACGTCGGCGGCAGCAACTACGTGACCATAGGCGGTAACTCGCTGGCCGTTGGCGCCCAGACCAACCAGGGTGTGGCGCAGAATTACGCGAACAGCAACTTTGTCAACTTGCCGGCCAATGTGTCGTCGGACAGCTTCGGTGGCGCCACGGCAGCGACCTTTGCGCTGTCGCTGTTCAGCGCTTCGGCCAACCGTTTCCTGAATCTCGAGTTGTCGGCACTGGAAGCCGATGGCAAGGGCAAGATCGTCTCCAGTCCGCGCGTTGTGACCGCCGATCAAGTGCGGGCCCTGATCGAGCAAGGTGAAGAGCTTCCTTACCAGGTGGCCACCGCCAGCGGCGCGACGTCGATCCAGTTCCGCAAGGCCAACCTGAAGCTGGAAGTGACGCCCCAGATCACGCCCGAGGGCAATGTGATCCTGAATGTAGATGTCAACAAGGACAGCCGCGGCACCTTGACCCCGCAGGGCTACGCGATCAACACCAAGCATGTGCAGACGCAAGTTCTGGTCGAGAACGGCGGCACCGTGGTGATCGGCGGTATCTTTACGCTGGATGAGCGGGAAGACGTCTCGCAGGTTCCTCTGCTGGGCGATGTGCCGGTGCTGGGGCACCTGTTCCGCAACAAGTCGCGGACATCGAGCAAGACAGAGTTGCTGATTTTCTTGACACCCAAAGTTGTGAATGATCGCGTGACCGTGCGTTGAGCCATCCGCATGCACATACATAGGGAGAAGGCCGTGTCCTCCATGTGAGGGGCGGTATATAAGGAGTGACCGAATGACAAGTTTCAAAGTACTGAAGTCGAGCGTGTGGCGCTATGCCATGGCGCTCGGCCTGACGGCGCTGCTCGGCGCCTGTGGTGGTGGTGGCGGGGCTTCGGGTGATCCGGTGGTCGGAGGCGGCGACGGGACGACTCCCCCTGTATCTAGGGTCGCAGATCTTGCCTTGCAGTTGAGTCCTGAAACAGTTGCCAACGATGGCAGTCAGCAGGCGACACTGACGGTCACCTCTTTGGACGCTGCTCGCAATGCGACGGGCGGTGTGCCCGTGAGCCTGCAGGTGGTTGATCCCTTAAATACGGCGTTCTTGACAGGCGCTCCTGCCGTCACCGATGCGACGACGGGCCAGCTTACTGCTCAGGTGTCTTTGGGAAGCGGGAAAGGCAACCGCAGCATTTCCTTGAAAGCTGTCAGCGGCACGATCGAAAAGAGCGTTACTTTGAACGTCGTCGATGCAGTTGTGGTCGTTCCCGTGGCCAACGACATGTCGATCGAACTGAGCCGCACGAACGTTACGAACACCGGTACAGACCCGGTTGAGGTGACCGTTACGGCCGTCGACTCTGCACGAAACGCAGTGCCAGGTCTGCCCGTGAGGTTTGTGGCTGACGACATTGGCGCGGTCATCGTCGTGGGCAATGGGACGACCGATGTCAACGGTCAGGCCAAAGCTTCGGTTCGGATTGGGGCCAATCGCACCAATCGCACGATCAAAATCACGGCCAATATTGGGGCCCTTTCTCGCGAGGCCAGCTTTATTGTGACCGGGTCCCGTTTGACGGCGACTTTGCTGCCGGCAACACTGACGACCGGTTCTCCAGGGCAGGTGGAGTACACCCTGACGGATTCGGGCTCGAATCCGATGGCGAATGTTGACATCACTGTGTCGGGCCCGGGGACCTCGAGCGGTGCAGGCAAGACCAATGCGCAGGGAAAGTACATTTATTCCTATGTTGCTGCAGGCACAGGCCCGACCTTGATCGCGTCGGAAGCACCAGGGGGCGTGCGACTGGAAAGCACCGTGCAGATCGACGCCAGCGTCTCTGATGTGCCGGCAGGAACGATGATTGCGTCGGCCACGTTCACGGCCTCGCCGGTGGTGGTCAGTGTGAACCAGGTGGGCAGCACCAGCAACCGTTCGGAGTTGCGGCTGCTGTTCCGTAGTGACAAGAACGAACCGGTGCCTAACGTTCGTGTGCGTCTTGGTTTCGGTGCGAATGTCTCCGGTACCGATGGCGACATCAGTTCGGGCAAGGATAAGGTGATCGTGGCCGATGCAAACGGTGTGGCAGTTTCCAGTTTTATCGCTGGCCGACGCTCCAGCCCGACCGAGCAATTGAAGATCTACGCATGCTTCGGCAAGACAGATGCGGTTGAACAGATTGCCGCTTGCCCAGCTGAAAGACTGCGTACTGTGTCGCTGACCGTGGTCGAGGAAGCGGTGTCGGTCTCTATCGGCTCCAACAACCTGGTGATCGTCAACCAAAACACGTACGCGCATGACTTCACTGTGCTGGTTGTCGATGCGGCCGGTAACCCGAGGCCCGATGCCCAACTGGCCGCTGTGCTGGACCTGCCGACCTATCGCAAGGGCTTCTGGAACCGTGTTGGATCCACCTGGGTGAAGAATGAGCTTGCCGCTTGTATCAACGAAGACAATGCGGTCGGTGTCGGTTATCGGAACGGAACGATAGAGACGGGTGAGGACGTCAACGGCAGCGGTCAGCTGGATCCGCGAAAGTCGGACGTGTCCATCAGCTTTGTCGGCTCGACGAGGACCAACGCTGCCGGCATGGCGACATTGCGAATCGAGTATGCGCAGAGCTTTGGTTCTTGGGTCGAGTTCTCGATCCGGGTCAGTGCCTCCGGGGTCGTGAGCCCGCCCGCCTGGACTGGCCGGTTGGCTGCTGAGGGCGACACGGTTGGGACGCTCAAGGGCACTGCGCGGCTGCTTATCGTGCCCGCCGATATCTTGACGCAGGAGGGCGCTCCGCCGTTTGTGCTCAGCCCCTACGGCACTACCGGCAACTGCGCCAGCCCGAACTGAATGGGCGAACTGTCTTGTCCTTTGTAGTTGCTCTTGTCGGCATGCCCGGCGGTGGCAAGTCCACCGTCGGACGCCAGCTGGCTCGGCAATTGGGCGTGGCTTGTGTGGACTCCGATGCTGAAATCGAAAGCCGCCTGGGCCAGAGCATCCGCAGTTTCTTTGACCAGCACGGCGAAGAGAGATTCAGAGATGTTGAGTCCGAGGTCATTGCCGAGCTGCTCAGCAGCCCGCAAGACATGGTGCTGGCCACCGGTGGTGGGGCGGTGCTGCGCGAGGCCAACCGAGAG
This sequence comes from Paucibacter sp. PLA-PC-4, assembly GCF_026241155.1. GTDB lineage: Bacteria > Pseudomonadota > Gammaproteobacteria > Burkholderiales > Burkholderiaceae_C > Roseateles_E. Next base: position 204,901 of record NZ_JAPFGP010000003.1, on the reverse strand, counting down.
GTGCTGCATCGACGCGCCACGGTGGTCTACTTGCGCTCCTCCCCTGAGGAGCTCTTTCGCCGCCTGCGCCACGACACGCAGCGCCCGCTGCTGCAGGTCAAGGACCCCTTGAAGAAGCTGCGCGAGCTCTATGCCCAGCGAGATCCCCTGTACCGGCGCACGGCGCATTTCGTCTTGGAAACCGGCCGGCCTTCGGTGCATGCCTTGGTCAACATGATCTTGATGCAGCTGGAACTGGCCGGTTTGGTGGATCCAGCTCGAGTCGCGGCGACGGTGGGCGCGGAGCGTTGCTGAACAAACAGCGCTGCGGCACGCCCGTACACTCGCTGCTTATGAGTAGTGATCGCTGTTCCCCCTCCACGGTATCCATCGCGCTGGCCGAGCGCAGCTACGACATACTGATCGGGCCGCAACTGCTGGATGATCCGGCCACCTGGCAAGGCTTGCCCCGGGCTGCGGTGGCCCTGATCGTCAGCAACGAGACGGTCGCGCCGCTCTATCTGGAGCGGCTGCGCATCCGCCTGCTGGCTCACTACGGCCGGGTCGATGCCGTGGTCCTGCCGGATGGCGAGCAGCACAAGGACTGGCCGACGATGAATCAGATTGTCGACCACCTGCTGGGCAGCGCTTCGGACCGCAAGACCGTGCTGTTTGCGCTGGGCGGTGGCGTGGTCGGCGACATGACCGGCTTTGCTGCCGCCATTTACATGCGCGGCGTACCCTTTGTGCAGGTGCCCACTACCTTGCTTGCCCAGGTCGACTCCTCAGTCGGCGGCAAAACTGCGATCAACCATCCGCTGGGCAAGAACATGCTTGGCGCCTTCTATCAGCCGGCCCGCGTGATTGCGGACTTGGACACGCTCGATAGCCTGCCGTCCCGCGAGCTGGCTGCAGGCCTGGCCGAAGTCATCAAGTACGGGCCTATCGCGGACCCCGACTTCCTCGACTGGATCGAGGCCAATCTGGGCGCGCTGCTGGCGCGCGACAAAGCGGCGCTGGCCTATGCGGTCAAGCGCAGTTGCGAGATCAAGGCCTGGGTCGTGGGCCAGGACGAGCGCGAGCAGGGCCTGCGCGCCATCCTGAATTTCGGTCACACCTTTGGCCATGCCATCGAAACCGGCTTGGGCTATGGCGAATGGCTGCATGGCGAGGGCGTCGGCTGCGGCATGGTGCTGGCCAGCGATTTGTCAGTGCGCTTGGGTCTGATGCCGCCTGAGTTCCTCGCGCGCATGCGCCGCCTGATCGCGGCGGCCGGCCTGCCGGTGCGGGCGCCACGCCTGGGCGCCGCCCGCTACCTGGAGCTTATGAGGGTGGACAAGAAGAGCGAGGGCGGCGAGATCCGCTTTGTCCTGATCGAAGGCTTGGGCAAGGCCGGCATGCGCGGTGCACCGGATTCGCTGGTGGCCGAGGTGTTAGAAGCCAACGCTGCCTGAGCCTTCGCGATGCCGCTCGCCCGCTACGCCTGTGACCCCCTCAACAGCCGGGGCCGGCGTTTTGCCGAGCCGCCGGCCCCGACCCGAAGTGAGTACCAGCGCGACCGTGACCGCATCGTCCACAGCACCGCGTTCCGGCGCCTGGTCTACAAGACCCAGGTCTTCCTGAATCACGAGGGCGATCTGTTCCGCACGCGGCTGACGCATTCGCTGGAGGTGGCGCAGCTCGGACGCTCGATTGCCCGTACCTTGCAACTGGATGAGGATCTGGTCGAGGCGATCGCGCTGGCGCACGATCTGGGGCACACGCCTTTCGGCCATGCGGGCCAGGACGTGCTGGACGAATGCATGCGCGGGCATGGTGGCTTTGAACACAATCTGCAGAGCCTGCGTGTGGTCGACCGGCTCGAGCAGCGCTACCCGGCCTTCGACGGGCTGAACCTGAGCTTCGAGACCCGCGAGGGCATTCTGAAGCACTGCAGCAAGCGCAATGCGCAGTTGCTGGAGGTGGCCGAGCCGGGCGGTGTAGCGGCGCGTTTTCTTTGCGGGCAGCAGCCCGGCCTCGAAGCCCAGCTCTGTAATCTGGCCGACGAGGTGGCGTACAACGCCCACGATATCGACGACGGGGTGCGATCCGGCTTGATCGAGCTGGAGCAACTCGAGGAGGTGCCGCTGGTGCAGCGCTATCTGCGCCAGGCACTCGCCGAGTTTGCTCAACTCAAGGGAAAGCGCCTGCTGTTCGAAACCATACGCCGGATGCTGTCGGAGCAGGTCTACGACATCATCAAGGCGAGTCAGACCGCCTTGGATGCGGCGGCGCCGGCCGACGTCGAGGCCGTGCGTTCGCAGGCTCCGCTGGTGAGCTTCAGCCCTGAGATGCGCGCCGCCAGCACCGAGCTCAAACGCTTTCTCTTCGCCAAGCTGTACCGCCACCCGCAGGTGCAGGAGACGAGGCTGCGCGCCGAGCAGGTGCTGCGCGAGCTGTTCGAGATCTACATCAACGACAGCACCCAGCTGCCCGCCGACCGTTCGCAGACGGACGACGCCCACCGCGCCTGTGCTGACTACATCGCCGGCATGACCGATCGTTTTGCACTGCGCGAGCACCAGCGCCTGACCGGCAAGCAGCTGTTCTGATCTGGCCATTCATAATGGGGTCAGGTTCCATTAACTGCTTGATCTCATGGCCCGACTTCCTCGCCTGGTGCTGCCCGGCCTGCCGCACCACATCATTCAGCGCGGCAACAACCGCCAGGCCATCTTCATTGATGACAAGGACCGGGAGTACTTCCTTGCCACCCTGCGGGAGTCTGCGCTCACCCATCAGGTTGCGATCCATGCCTATGTGCTGATGGACAACCATGTGCATCTGCTGGTCACACCGCAGCAAGTGGATGGCTTGAGCCGCATGATGCAGTCACTGGGGCGACGCTATGTGGGCTGGTTCAACCATCGCCACGGGCGCAGCGGCACGCTGTGGGAAGGACGCTTTCGAGCAGCGCTGATCGAGGGCGAACGCTATTTGCTCACCTGCGCGCGCTACATCGAGCTCAATCCGCTGCGAGCCGGTACGTGGGGTGATGCCGGCGCTTACCTCTGGTCCAGCTGCGCCCACCACCTGGGGCGCCGACGCGATCCGCTGGTCACCGAGCATCCAATGTACTGGGCGCTGGGCAACACGCCTTTCGAGCGTGAGGCGGCCTACCGCGAACTGCTGGAGCAGGGCCTCAGCGACGAAGAGGTCGGCGCAGTGACGGCCTCGGCCCTGAAAGGCTGGCCACTGGGCTCGGCAGGCTTCTTGCAAGGGCTTGCTGCTCAGATCGACCGCCCGATGGCGCCCCGAAGCCGGGGGCGCCCGCGAAAGCATGCCGCTGACTCTGTCCCTAATTAATTGCCGAGATTTGATTCGATGGCTTGTTAAATTACTCTGACCCTATTTAATCGGACTTGATGGTTTTGCTGCGGCGCAGTACGCTTCGCGCCATTGCTGATAGCGTGGAGAGAGCCATGACCAAGGCCACAGAGTTGCAACAAGCCGAAATCCAAGACCTGGCCGAACATGGCTTGTATCGCCCGTCGAACGAAAAGGACGCCTGCGGCCTCGGATTCGTCGCCCACATCAAGGGGCTCAAGGCCCACTCCATCGTTCAGCAGGGTCTGAAGATCCTAGAGAACCTCGACCATCGCGGCGCCGTCGGTGCCGACAAGCTCATGGGAGATGGCGCCGGCATCCTCATCCAGATTCCGGATGACTACTACCGCGCCGAGATGGCCCAGCAGGGCATCACGCTGCCGCCCCCGGGCGAGTACGGCGTCGGCATGGTTTTCCTGCCCAAGGAGCATGCATCGCGCCTGGCCTGCGAGCAGGAGCTGGCCCGTGCGATCAAGGCCGAGGGTCAGGTCTTGCTGGGCTGGCGCGATGTGCCGGTGAACCGTGAGATGCCGATGTCGCCGACGGTGCGCGAGAAAGAGCCTATCATCCGGCAGATCTTCATCGGCCGCGGCACCGATGTGATCGTGCCCGACGCGCTGGAGCGCAAGCTCTATGTGATCCGCAAGACCGCGTCGAGCGCGATTCAGGCACTGAAGCTGACCCACAGCCGCGAGTACTACGTGCCCAGCATGAGCTGTCGCACCGTGATCTACAAGGGCCTGCTGCTGGCCGACCAGGTGGGCAGCTACTACAAGGACCTGGCCGACCCGCGCGTGGTCTCGGCCATCGCGCTGGTGCACCAGCGCTTCTCGACCAACACCTTCCCCGAGTGGCCGCTGGCCCACCCGTACCGGATGGTCGCGCACAACGGCGAAATCAATACCGTCAAGGGCAACTTCAACTGGATGCGTGCCCGCGAGGGCGTGATGAAGTCGCCGGTGCTGGGCGACGACCTGAAGAAGCTCTACCCGATCAGCTTCGAGCACCAGTCCGACACGGCCACCTTCGACAACGCGATCGAGCTGCTGACGATGAGCGGTTACCCGCTGGCTCACGCAGCGATGATGATGATCCCCGAAGCCTGGGAACAGCACGAGCTGATGGACCCGCGCCGCCGCGCCTTCTACGAATATCACGCGGCGATGATGGAGCCCTGGGACGGCCCAGCCGCGATGGTCTTCACCGATGGCCGGCAGGTCTGCGCCGCACTGGATCGCAATGGCCTGCGCCCCGCCCGCTACTGGGTCACCGACGACGATCTGGTCATCCTCGCCTCCGAGTCCGGCGTCCTGCCCATTGCCGAGGGCAAGGTGGTCAAGAAGTGGCGCCTGCAGCCGGGCAAGATGTTCCTGATCGACCTGGAGCAGGGCCGCATCGTCGATGACGAGGAACTGAAGAACCAGTACGCCAACGCGCGGCCCTACCGCCAGTGGATCGACAACGTCCGCGTCAAGCTCGACGACATCGAAGTGGCCGAGGTCAAGCCCGTGGTTTTCGAGACGGCGCTGCTGGAGCGCCAACAGGCTTTCGGCTTCACTCAGGAAGACATCAAGTTCCTGATGGCGCCGATGGCCACCAATGGCGAGGAGGGCATCGGCTCGATGGGCAATGACTCGCCGCTGGCCGTGCTGTCGAGCAAGAACAAGCCGCTGTACAACTACTTCAAGCAGCTGTTCGCCCAGGTCACGAACCCGCCGATCGACCCGATCCGCGAGAACATCGTGATGAGCTTGAACAGCTTTGTCGGGCCCAAGCCCAACTTGCTGGACATCAATGCGGTGAACCCGCCGATGCGGCTGGAAGTTTCGCAGCCCATCCTGGACTTCAAGGACATGGCGCGTTTGCGCGGCATCGAGTCCCACACCAACGGCAAGTTCAAGTCCTACGAGTTGGACATCACCTACCCGCTGGCCTGGGGCCATGAAGGTGTTGAGGCGCAACTGGCCTCGCTGTGCGCCGAGACCGTGGACGCGATCAAGAGCGGCCACAACATCCTGATCATCTCGGACCGGCACCTGAGTGCCGGCCGCGTCGCCATCCCCGCGTTGCTGGCCCTGTCCGCTGTGCACCACCATCTGGTGCGCGAGGGCCTGCGTACGACCGCCGGCCTGGTGGTCGAGACCGGCACGGCGCGCGAGGTGCACCACTTCGCGGTGCTGGCAGGTTTCGGCGCCGAGGCCGTTCACCCCTATCTGGCGCTGGAGACGCTCAGCAGCATGCATGCCGAGCTGCCGGGCAATCTGAGCGCCGACAAGGCGGTCTACAACTACATCAAGGCGGTCGGCAAGGGCCTGTCGAAGATCATGTCCAAGATGGGCATCTCGACGTACATGTCCTACTGCGGGGCGCAGATCTTCGAGGCCATCGGCTTGAAGAAGGACTTCGTCGAGAAGTATTTCCGCGGCACCGCCACCCAGGTCGGCGGCATCGGCGTGTTCGAGGTGGCCGAGGAATCGATCCGCCTGCACAAGGCCGCCTTCGGGGACGACCCGGTGCTGGAAACCATGCTGGACGCCGGCGGCGAGTATGCCTGGCGCGCCCGCGGCGAAGAGCATATGTGGACCCCCGACGCGATCGCCAAGCTGCAGCACAGCGCGCGCTCCGGCAAATTCGAGACGTACAAGGAATACGCCCAGCTGATCAACGACCAGAGCAAGCGCCACATGACCTTGCGCGGCCTGTTCGAATTCAAGATCGACCCGAGCAAGGCGATCCCGCTGGACGAGGTGGAGCCGGCGGCCGAGATCGTCAAGCGCTTCGCCACCGGTGCGATGTCGCTGGGCTCCATCAGCACCGAAGCCCATGCGACCTTGGCCGTCGCGATGAACCGCATCGGCGGCAAGAGCAATACCGGCGAGGGCGGCGAGGATCCGGCGCGCTATCGCAATGAGCTCAAGGGCATCAAGATCACCGCCGGCACCAAGGTCAGCGATGTGATCGGCAACAAGGTCATCGCGGTCGACTACGAGTTGAAGGAAGGCGACAGCCTGCGCTCCAAGATCAAGCAGGTCGCGTCCGGCCGTTTCGGTGTCACGACCGAGTATCTGGTCAGCGCCGATCAGATACAGATCAAGATGGCCCAGGGCGCCAAGCCCGGTGAAGGCGGCCAGCTGCCCGGCGGCAAGGTAACCGACTACATCGGCATGCTGCGCTACTCGGTGCCTGGCGTCGGCCTGATCTCGCCGCCGCCGCACCATGACATCTACTCGATCGAGGACTTGGCCCAGCTGATCCATGATCTGAAGAACGTCAACCCTCGCGCCGATGTGTCGGTCAAGCTGGTGTCCGAAGTGGGTGTGGGCACGATTGCGACCGGCGTGGCCAAGGCCAAGGCCGATCACATCGTGATCGCTGGCCATGACGGCGGCACCGGCGCCTCGCCCTGGAGCTCGATCAAGCATTGCGGCACGCCCTGGGAGCTGGGCTTGGCTGAGGCGCAGCAGACCCTGGTGCTGAACCGTCTTCGCGGCCGCGTGCGCGTGCAAGCCGACGGCCAGATGAAGACCGGCCGTGATGTCGTGATCGGTGCGCTGCTGGGCGCAGACGAATTCGGCTTCGCGACTGCGCCGCTGGTAGCGGAAGGCTGCATCATGATGCGCAAATGCCATCTGAACACCTGCCCGGTCGGCGTGGCCACACAGGACCCGCTGCTGCGCGCCAAGTTCACCGGCAAGCCAGAGCATGTCGTCAACTATTTCTTCTTCGTCGCTGAAGAAGCGCGCCAGATCATGGCCCAGCTGGGTCTGCGCAAGTTCGACGAGCTGATCGGCCGCAGCGACCTGCTGGACACCAAGAAGGGCATCACGCACTGGAAGGCCAAGGGCCTGGACTTCGCCCGCGTGTTCCACCGGCCGGTGATGCCGCCCGAAGTGGCTCGCATCCACAACGACACGCAGGACCACGGCCTGGACCGCGCGCTGGACGTCAAGCTGATCGAGAAGTGCTTGCCCGCCTTCGAGCGCGGTGAGAAGGTGCAGTTCATGCAACAGGTCAGCAATGTGCGCCGCACCGTGGGTGCGATGCTGTCCGGCGAGCTGATCCGCCGCAAGCCCGAGGGCCTGCCGGATCAGACCATCTTCATCCAGATGGAGGGCACCGGCGGCCAGAGCTTCGGCGCGTTCTTGGCGCAGGGCATCACCTTCTATCTGATCGGCGACGCCAACGACTACACCGGCAAGGGTCTGTCCGGCGGCCGCGTTGTCGTGCGCCCCAGCATTGACTTCCGCGGCGACGCCACCAAGAACATCATCGTCGGCAACACCGTGCTCTACGGTGCGACCCGCGGCGAGGCCTTCTTCCGCGGCGTGGCCGGCGAGCGCTTCGCGGTGCGGCTGTCAGGCGCCTCGGCGGTGGTCGAGGGCACCGGCGATCACGGCTGCGAGTACATGACCGGCGGCACTGTCGTGGTGCTGGGCAAGACCGGCCGCAACTTCGCGGCCGGCATGAGCGGCGGTATCGCCTATGTCTATGACGAAGACGGCGAGTTCGCTGGCCGCTGCAACCCGGCCATGGTGGCCCTGGACAAGGTGCTGCCCGCCGCAGAACAGGAAGCCACGCTGGAGCGCGCGATCTGGCACCACCTGGCCGGCGCCGAGCAACAGGCCGACGAGGCGATCCTGAAGAAGATGATTGAGGATCACCACCGCTGGACTGGCAGCCAGCGCGCCCGCGACATCCTGGACAACTGGGCCGCTTCGCGCGCCAAGTTCGTCAAGGTCTTCCCGCACGAGTACCGCCGTGCGCTGGGTGAAATCCATGCAGCCAAGGAGGCTGCCGACACCATCGCTCACGCCAAGGCGCCTGCCTCGGCTGCCAAGGTTTAAGAGAGAAAGCAAGTCATGGGAAAAGTCACCGGCTTCATGGAATACGAGCGTCTGGAAGAGGGCTATGAGCCTGTCGCCACTCGCGTCAAGGGTTACAAGGAATTCGTCATCGGCCTGAATGCCGACCAGGCCAAGATCCAGAGCGCACGCTGCATGGACTGCGGCACGCCCTTTTGCAACAGCGGCTGCCCGGTCAACAACATCATTCCGGACTTCAATGATCTGGTGTACCGCGGTGATTGGCGCAACGCCATCACCGTGCTGCACAGCACCAACAACTTCCCCGAGTTCACCGGCCGCATCTGCCCCGCGCCCTGCGAGGCGGCCTGCACGCTGAACGTCAACGACGACGCGGTGGGCATCAAGTCCATCGAGCACGCCATCATCGACCGCGCCTGGGAAGAGGACTGGGTCAAGCCGCAGCCGCCCAAGACCCAGACCGGCAAGAGCGTGGCCGTGGTCGGCTCCGGACCTGCCGGCTTGGCGGCGGCCCAGCAATTGGCACGCGCCGGGCACGCGGTGACGGTGTTCGAGAAGAACGACCGTGTGGGTGGCTTGCTGCGCTACGGCATCCCCGACTTCAAGATGGAGAAGTCCCACATCGACCGCCGCGTCAAGCAGATGCAGGCCGAGGGTGTGGTGTTCCGTACCGGCGTGCTGGTGGCCGAGCTGCCGGCCGACAGCAAGATCACCAACTGGGCCAAGGAGAGCATCAGCCCGGACGAGCTGAGAAGCCAGTTTGATGCGGTGTTGTTGGCCGGCGGCGCCGAGACCTCGCGCGATTTGCCGGTGCCGGGCCGCGAGCTGTCTGGCATCCACTACGCGATGGAGTTTTTGCCGCAACAAAACAAAGTCAATGCCGGTGACAAGCTCAAGGGTCAGATCCGCGCCGACGGCAAGCACGTGATCGTGATCGGCGGCGGCGACACCGGCAGCGATTGCGTGGGAACGAGCAACCGCCACGGCGCCAAGAGCGTCACCCAATTCGAGCTGATGCCCCAGCCCCCTGAGGTCGAGGATCGCCCGCTGACCTGGCCTTACTGGCCGATCAAGCTGCGCACTTCGTCAAGCCACGAAGAAGGCTGCGAGCGCGAGTTCGCGATCGCGACCAAGGAGTTCCTGGGCGAGAAGGGCAAAGTCACGGGTGTGAAGACGGTACGCGTCGAGTGGCAGGGGGGCAAGATGGTCGAGGTGGCCGGCTCCGAGCAGGTGCTGAAGGCCGATCTTGTATTCCTTGCGATGGGTTTCGTGGCTCCGGTCGCCACCGTGCTGGACGCCTTCGGCGTGGCCAAGGACAACCGCGGCAATGCCAAGGCTACCGTCGATTTCACCGGCGGCTACCAGACCAATGTGCCCAAAGTCTTTGCCGCCGGCGACATGCGCCGCGGCCAGAGCCTGGTCGTCTGGGCCATCCGCGAAGGCCGCCAGGCAGCGCGGGCGGTCGATGAGTTCCTGATGGGGGAGAGCGAGTTGCCGCGCTGAGAAGCGTTGTAGCCGAGCCCCCAACGACAAAGCGCCGGCTTGATGCCGGCGCTTTGCAATTGGAGTTGCTTATTCTTTGATTTGGCGCCAGTTCAGACGCCTCAGACCGGTGCTTCCGCTGTACTTGCCGGGCAGCGGGGAGATCTTGCCCGTGTCCGTGCCTGCCAGCAGCCTGGGCTTGCCACTCACGCTGTAAAAGCGCAGATCGGTCACAACACCCGCCAGATCGATGAAGGTCTTGTTATTGGGCTCGAACGTCGACTGGCCCCTGCCCAGATCGATCGCATAGACCCGGCTGCTGCCCGACGGCGCGCAGGCGTCGGCCGAGGATGGCACCATGGCCGCGAAGGCTACGATGCCGTTGAATGAGGCTGGGTCCGAGATGACCCGCCAGCCGGCGCCAGCGCCCAGGCGACCCAGGTCCACATACCAGCCGATTTCGCTCTTCAGGTCCAGCACGATCTCTTGTGTCAGATCGGTCAGCTGCCTGAGTTTGGCATTGCCTATCGGGAAACTGATGCCTGCCGGTAGGTCCTCCGGCTTATTGTGGCGCACGCCGACGCCGTCAATGATGGCGTAAAAGCGCTGACCCTGGGTGTTGCCGCTATCGGTGCTGTGCAGCAAGCGGCCGGTGCCCACCGTGACATAGCGCCTGTTGGTCTTGGGCTGTATCACAACCAGGGGTCGTGAGGTGATGGGCAAGGGCTTGCCGGCAGAGTCCTCCAGCAGCGCGAAATACTGCCCGGGCGGAAAATTGCCGTCTTTGTCGGTCAGATCAAAACGCCACACCTGGCCATGCAGGTCGCCGGCATAGACGGTCTCGACGGTGTTGTCGGTCAGATCCGGTATGTAGGCCTGCACATGGGCCAAGCCCAGCGGCGTTGCTTTGTCGCCCTCAACCTTGCCGCCGCTCGTCGGAATCTTGGCGATTTTTGCGCCGGTTTTTGCGTTCAGGACGAAGAGATAGCCCTTGCCGTCTTCGTTGTTGTAGCCAGAGCCAAAGATCACCACCCAGCCATGCTTGCGGGTCTTGACCAGGGCCGGTTCGCCATACGTGTAGCCCAGGCTTGTGTCGTCTTTGAACTCCCACAGCACCTTGGTGGCAGCATTGGGCTCGGTGCTCATCTCTGGATTTGTGCCATCGATCATGCCGGCCGGATTGGTGACATCGAGCGCAAAAATGGATTTGCCGCCCTTGCCCAGCGAGCCGATCAGCAGGGTGCGCCAATTTTCTGTGCCCTTGTCGCCCCCCGTACGGGCCAGATCGACATCGGCCACAACCGGCGAGCCGTCGACGTAGTTGTAGTGGGTGAACTCGGGCTTGCCCAGGGCTTGCAAGCCATTGACGGCGGGCGTTTTGTTCGGGCCGTCATACAGCGCGCCGGGCACATAGGCAAACACCTCGTTGCCGGCGGTTGTGGTCGATGAGGCATCTACACCGTGCAGCATGCCGGCATTGGTGCCCACATAGACCATGGGCTTGCGCTTGGCGTAAGCCTTCTTGAAGTCGTTGTAGCCGGGGTTGGTGGCATCCGAGTAGCGCTCGTTGGGCTCCACCACGACTCGCACACGGGAGTTCACGATATCGCCGACCAGACTGCTGCGGTCACGGTAGAACTTCTTGTTGGTGTCGGTGGCTACCGATATCTCGTACTGGCGCTCGCCGCGAAGATAGTTCACGAAGTCGCCGCTGTCGTCACCGCTGCGGTAAGCAGTGTCCAGGGCACTCTTCTGGCCTGCCGCGAGGTTGGTCCACCGGAAGGGCACGCCTTTGGTACCGTCGTGGGTGATGATCACCCGGCCGCCGTCCCAACCGGTGCCCTTGGCCTGGTTGCCCAGCTTGGCTGAGAATCTCCAGGACTCGGTTTGCACCGGTGCTCCGGAGGTCTCATCGAAGGTCGATTTAGAGGCGACCAACTCACCGCTCCAAGTGGTGGCGTCGAACAGCGCCGCAAAACTGGCCGAGCCGCTGGTCGTGACCTGGGGCATGGCGGTTTGCAGCGTGGTGGTGTTGGCCTTGAGCTTGGAGGCGATGCTGGCGAAGGCCTTGGTCAGGCCGTCCACCATCAGGTCCGGGCGATCGGCCGTGAAGTAGTTGTCCGGGCGCGGCACATTCGTCCCTACCGTGTCCGTATTCGTACGCCACCAGGTTTCTGGCAGTGCAGTGGTTCGCGCATCGGGATCGAAACCCTCGGGCACTGTGAAACCGCCGAACTTGGTGGCCAGATAGAAAGGGTTGGTGTTCTGATTCTTGAACCCGGTTTCCAGCACGTCCAGCCAGTAGGTCTGGACGGCCTGGCGACCCGGCCATTTCGACTCATCTGGTCGGATGTCCTTGGTGTTGGCGTAGTAGGCCATGCCGGCCATCAGCGCACCGGCATTGTTATTGGCGATGTTCTGCTGTGTGCCCAGGGACTTGTTGGAGTTCTGCAGTTCACCGACTTTGTTGGTGGCGGTCACCGCATTGAACATTTTGTCGTCCGTCACCTCGCCGGGCTGCTTGGGCTCAGAGGCGCCGCTCGCGCCCGGCAAGTTGCGGTCGGCATGGCTGTTGGTGTCACCGATGCCCAGGATGAAGTTCTTCTGGCAGGAATAGAGCATTGGCTCGACCCAGTTCGTGATAACCGGGAACCCGTCCACCCAGGCTTTCTTGGTGGTCTCGCCCGCGCTGCCCATCGACGACCAAGCCGGCACATTGCCCAAATTCATGAAGTAGCGCAGGGCGGCATAGTGCAGTTCGCTCACCGGGTCATAAGTCTTGTAGCTCTTGTTGAACTGGCCGAACTGGTTCAGATAATTCATGACCCCGCTATTGCTCACGGTCACCTTGGTTTCATCTTGGGTCGCCGCAGCGTCGGCGGCGTCGGGGTTATGGTTCATGACGCCGTTTTCGGCATTCCACTCGGGGTTGGCGTTTGCGAGGGGCTGGCCTCCGGGTACCGGCCGCGTGGGCCCGACGAACTTCTGCGCGGCGCGCAACACCGCGCCGTCACGCTTGAGATCGCCATCATTGAGATAGCCAAAGGCGCTATAGCGGATCTGGTCGGAGTATTTCTGGATCAGCCCGGTAGGTTTGTAATTGCCGTCCGAGTATTTGGTGCAGTTCTTCTCCATGTTTTCGACGCCCAGCGCCGGATCGCAGACCTTGACCCTGACCATGAGTTGGTAAACCTTTGCAGGGTCCAAGGTCTTGGTCGAGCCGTAGGGCGTGGGACTGGTGCCTGCCAGATTCCCGCTCGCGGTAAATCGCATGACATTGCCCAAGCCATAGGTCTTCGTGTTGAACGTCGTCCAGTTCACCGGCGTGGCCTTGGGTATGTTCGCCGCCGGGCTGATCGCGCGATCAGGGAAGTTGCCGATGCCGCCCTGAGCCGAGGCCCAGCCTTTCTCGAGAATGGTCTCGTTTTTAGTGTCGGTAGACCGATAGCCGCCGGTCAAGGCCCACCGAAACGGGTCGATGGTCTGCATCGTCGCCCAGTTCATGTAGTTGCCGCTCCATTGGCCGCTACAGGTCCTTGAAGTTGCCAAACTGACTGGAGAAAAATAGCTCGAATCCACCTTCGTGGTGTCGTCGAACTTGTAGGTGTAGTCGTAGCACTTGTTGGGGTCGAAGTAGCCCAGATAGACGTTCGCGCTGCTGTAGGTCGCACCTTTGTGTGCCACGCTGATCGCGGTCGGGAACTCCACCGACAGGGCCAGTGCCATATTGCCGGGCACGCTGACCGAGGAGAACACGGGCTGGTCGGCGAGCTGTATCTGGGCCCAGCTGCTGTTCAACAGGGACAGCAGCAACAGGCCGGTGCAGTACCGGCGTGCCGGCGCGCTGATTGGCTTGGTTTTCATGAGACTCTCCTGCGGACGGCCGGTCACGGCTTCGCTCAGTTGCTGTTCGTGAACGTGGATTGGAAGAAGGACTGGGTGCCGCGCGGCCCGTTGACACGGATGCTGACGCGGTACACCACCTGCAGCGGCACAGCGCCGGCTCCGGCGCTCGAGCTGTCCTCGGCACGCAGCCGCTCTGACCAACTGACGCCGGACGGCGGGGGCGGGCCGGCCATGCTGCAGCGGGAGGGGTCGACCGCGCCGGTGTCGCTGCACAGACGGTCGATCACGTAGCGCACCTCGACGCCCGTGTCGGCCGGCTTGATGTCCTTGGTGGCGACTCCGACGGCACTGAAGGCGTCGTCGCTGAGCAAGGCCAGCGGCACGCCTTGCGCATTGGTGGCCAGAATGACCTCGCTGTAGTTCTCGGCCTGATTGGCCGCAAGCCGGGCGGCTTCGCTGCTGAGTGCGCCGGTGCTGAGCACCGTTACCACCTCGTTCATTGCAAGCTCGCCCTGGTTGGTCAGGTCGCGCTTGAAGCCGATATTGCCCGCATTGGTCAGCGAGACATTCATGGAGCGCATCATCGCAACTGCACCGACCAGCAGCAGCACGAGGGCGATCAGCGCGAAGATCAGGACCACACCGCGCTGGCGGGCTGGGATTTTTGGGGCTTGGAAGCGTTTCATGGCCGTACCGTCAGCATGATGTTGCGAAGAGGCACGGTGAACTCAACCGTGCGATGCCGTTGCCGCTGCTGAAGGCTGCTGATTTCGACCTTGCGCTGTAGCGCTGCCGGCATGCTGGCGAACAGCGTCAGGCTGTTGGGAGTGACCTCCTCGCCCTCCTTTTCCACTCGGTCGCTTCGCAGCACCAGGCCGACGCGCACCGCCATGATGCTCATCAGTCGGGCCTGGGCAGCTGCCGAACCGTCAGTGAGCGCGGCAGGCGCGAAATTACCGGTTGGGGCCACCCATTGATCTACGATAAAGGGGGCATCGGCTGGGGTGCTGTCGATACCGTAAAGCACCCGGAGGGCGGCAATGCCATCGGCCATCACCTGCACTGTGTTCTGCGCACCGAGTTGCAGAACGTCGTAGGACACGAGGGCCGATTCGGCATTCACACCCAGCAGCTGAAAAGAAGGCTGGTTGCCGGCCACATTGCCGAGCGCCGCCACAGAGGCAGTTCCGGTCGTCGCGAAGTCTGCCATCGCCAGGCCGTCGACAACGGCGCTGGCATAGACACCACCCAGGTCGAGCTGCTGGGTGGCGCCGCCGACGAAGGGGCTGGCGACTTCCTGAAACATACAGCCCACACCCGGTTCTGCCACCAGCAGTAGATCGCCGCCGCGCATGCCGACGGTGTTGGGCATGCGCAGGGATGTGGCCGTGGCTGAGTTGGGCAGCACGGTGGAGGTCGTCTCGGCTAGGCCCGAGGTGCCGGTCGCAATGGCAAGTACATCCGAGTCGCCGTCGCCGGGGCCGGGGAAGACAAGCACCGGGGCCAGGCGCCATTGCTGGGGCAAGGCGGCGAAGGGGGCGGGGAAGGGCGCCTGACGAGGCAGTATCTGCTGCGCATTTCGAGATACACGGAGCAGGCAGCCGAGGTTGTCTCGCCAGCCCTGGACATAGCCTGAGCCCGCGCTGCGCAGCTGTCGGTCGAGCTCGTAGGAGACGAAATTGCCGTTGGCCGTCATGTCATTGGCCGTGCCCAGGACCCGCTTGCCGCTTTCATAGCGGACGGTAATCATGGTCATCGCCAGGGTCAGCGTCAGGCCGATGACAAGGGCGACCATCAACTCGATCAAGGTCAGCCCTCGCGACAGGCGACGCCTGAGGATTTGATTGGGTTTGATCGGGTTCATGGCGCTGGGGCGGGTGGAGGGGGTGCTGCTGCAGGCGGGATGACGGGTATGGCTACATCGGTCGTGTAGCGGTTCTTGGACTCGTCCTTGGTCTTTGGTGGACTCCACTCCACAGTGATCCTCATGGTGTTGTTGCCGAGATCTTTGACCGTGACTGTCCCGCTGGGCAGCCCGGAGCGTGTCGGATCGCCTGCCAGGGCCTTCCATTTGGTCAGCGTCGCGGCATCGATATTGACGTTGCCGATCCCCCACATCTCCGATGCCAGCTCATTGGCCAGCAGCGCGGCACGGGCGCGATCATCGGCGCCGACCGAGAACTGGGTGGCACGCGACTGCAGCGATATCAGCCCCAGCAGGCCAAAGGAGATCAGCAGGGCTGCGACCAGCACCTCGATCAAGGCGATGCCGCGTTGTGGGGGCCGCCGGTGGTGTGGGTACGAATTCATGGGGGGCATCCCTCCGGTGTGTCTGCGGCAAAGGTCTTGGACTTGTCGCACATCCGCACACTGCCGCCCAGGCTGACACGCACGCGCATCGGCCGGCTGCCTTCGCTGGTGCCGCCGCTGATGTCGTAAACGCTGGCGGCGCCATTGATGGCGCAGGCCGGAGCGCCCACGCCGGGTTCGGCATTGGCCATCAGACGCCCGTTGGAGCTGAAACAGATGGCCGTCGGGCCGGAAACTTCGACGCCTGAGCCAGCTTCCACCAGCGACCCACAATGCACCGTTTCGGCCGCAGCACCGCCAGCGTTCGGCACAGTGCGAATGGCCCAGACAGCACCAGTGGCCGAGGCTGTTGTGGCCTGGGGGCAATTGGCCTGCTCGGTTCGAAAGAAGACCACCTGCTGGTAGCGGCGCACTGCCTCGGCCTGCGCCAGGCGCACGCCGGATTGCAGGGATTCGCTGACGGCGCGCACTTTGGCGTTGCTGATCCAGGTGCGGAACGAGGGCGCGGCAAGACTCATCAGCAGCACGCTCAGCGCGACCGTGACCATCAATTCGACCATTGTGAAGCCGCGCTGTCGCATCAGCATGCCTCGCCTTTCTTCATCAGCCACTTGGTCGCGCAGGTGTAGTAGCCCTTGCCAGGCGGCACAGACGTCGTGCTCTTGACATCCGCTTGATTGACCTTGAAGGTGAAGCCTGACACGGTGCCCGTGCCCACTGCCTGCAGGACGTAGCCTGCTGCATCGGGTGTGCCGTCACAGCTGACAACAAAGCGACCGAACGTGCGGCCCGCCTCCGCCGCTGAACAGGGCGTCGTGAATGCGCCGACGGTGTTGTAGGTGCGGTTGTCCTGGTAGTGACGCTCCATCTGCGCTCGCATGGTGGCCAGACCGCTGTTCGCGTCGGCCAGACTGCCCCGGACGATGTAGTCGTTGTAGGCGGGGTAGGCCACCGAGGCGAGAATGCCGATGATGGCGACCACCACCATCACCTCGATCAGGGTAAAGCCTTTGGGGCGGCGTGTTTGGCGGCTGAGGTTCATGAGCGACATGGGTCTGGTTCTCCGGCTGTGCCCCTATTGTTTCGTCTCGCCGAAATCTCGTGGTGCCGTTAGTCGGGGCTGTGTGAACGCTTGTCGCCCGTTGGTGTTTTTTCGTGAAATGCCTCACGTTCAGACCGGTCCGGAATCTGCAAGAGGAAGTAACGAAACTCAATGCCGAATGCTCCTCATGGGAGCGTTCGCTGCCTTTTGCAGGCGACGTAAAGGCGGTACCCTCAGCAGCGGCAACTCGTACTTTCCCCTATGATGCCGACTTTGCAAGCTGGGCCCAGGGCCCTCTTTTTGTGCCCACATGGCTCCACAACACACGGTTTCGACAGTTTCTGACGCACCCTTAGTCGAACTCCGCGACGTCAGTTGTGGCTACGGTGATCGCGTCATCTTGGAGCGGGTCAATCTGCGGGTGCCGCGTGGCAAGGTGCTGGCGCTGATCGGCACCTCGGGTGGGGGCAAGACGACGGTGTTGCGCTTGCTGGGGCGGCAGATCAAGCCGATCTCAGGCCAAGTGCTGTTCGATGGCCAGGATCTGGCGGGCTTGAATCAGGACCAGCTGTACGCGGTTCGCCGGCGCATGGGCATGTTGTTTCAGTTCGGCGCGCTGTTCACCGATCTTTCGGTGTTTGAGAACGTCGCCTTCCCATTGCGCGAGCATACCCGGCTGCCCGAAGCGATGATCCGAGATTTGGTGCTGATGAAGCTCAACGCGGTGGGATTGCGTGGCTCGCGCGATCTGATGCCCTCGGAGGTGTCGGGCGGTATGGCGCGGCGGGTGGCGCTGGCGCGTGCAATCGCGCTGGACCCTGATCTGGTGCTGTACGACGAGCCCTTTGCCGGGCTGGACCCGATCTCGCTGGGCGTGGCGGCGCGGCTGATCCGCGATCTCAACGACGCGCTGGGCCTGACCAGCATCATCGTTTCGCATGATCTGCATGAGACTTTTGCGATTGCGGACCAGGTGGCGATGATTGCCAATGGCCGTGTCGTCGCGCAGGGCACACCGGAGGAGCTGCGGCGCAGCGAAGACCCGTTGGTGCAGCAGTTTGTTGGCGCCCAGCCTGATGGCCCGGTGCATTTCCACCAGCCTGCGGTGCCGGTGGCCGAGGATTTTGGTGTCGGAGGTCAGCGATGATTTTTGCCCCTGTCGGGCGTGCCGTGCGGCTGTCGTTGGCCGATATCGGCGCGAGCGCGCGCCTGTTCTTCCTGCTGCTGGCGCGCAGCCCGCAGGCCTTGCTGCGCTTTTCGTTGGTGCGCGAGCAGGTGTTCTTCCTGGGCAACCGTTCTTTATCGATTATCGGCGTGTCGGGCCTGTTCGTCGGCTTCGTGCTGGCCTTGCAGGGCTACTACACATTGCAGCGTTACGGCTCGGCCGAGGCGGTGGGCCTGCTGGTGGCGCTGAGCCTGGTGCGCGAGCTGGGCCCGGTGGTGACGGCGCTGCTGTTTGCCGGCCGTGCCGGCACGTCGCTGACGGCCGAGATCGGGCTGATGAAGGCCGGGGAGCAACTCACCGCGATGGAGATGATGGCCGTTGATCCGGTCAAGCGGGTTCTGGCGCCGCGCTTTTGGGGCGGGGTGATCGCGATGCCCTTGCTGGCTGCGGTGTTCTCGGCGGTGGGCATCATCGGCGGCTGGCTGGTGGCGGTACCGCTGATCGGCATCGATGCCGGCGCCTTCTGGTCTCAGATGCAGGGCGGGGTCGATGTCTGGGCCGATGTCGGCAATGGCGTGATCAAAAGCCTTGTATTTGGCGTCACGGTGAGCTTTGTCGCGCTGCTGCAGGGCTATACCTGCAAGCCGACTCCCGAGGGCGTTTCTCAGGCCACCACCCGTACCGTGGTGGTCTCGTCTCTGGCGGTCCTGGCACTGGACTTCGTGCTGACGGCCATGATGTTTTCGATTTGATTCTGGAGAGATGGGCATGCAATCTCGTCGCGATGCGTGGGTGGGTTTTTTCGTGCTGCTGGGGGCTGCGGCACTGCTGTTTCTGGCGCTGAAGGCTGGCAATCTGCTGAGCCTGAACTTTGATGAGACCTACCAAGTGACGGCCCGCTTTGACAATATCGGCGGGCTGAAGCCGCGCGCGGCTGTCAAGAGCGCCGGTGTCGTGATCGGCCGGGTCGAATCCATCGAGTTCGATGACAAGACCTTTCAGGCCCGCGTTGTTCTGAATCTGCACAAGAATGTGGCCTTTCCAAAGGACAGTTCGGCCAAGATCCTGACCTCGGGTCTGCTGGGCGAGCAGTACATCGGCCTGGAGCCGGGTGCGGAGGAGAAAAACTTGGTTGCCGGCGACCGCATCTCCCAGACGCAGTCGGCCGTTGTGCTTGAAAACCTGATCGGCCAGTTCATCAATAACAAGGCGGCCGATATGGGTAGTGCTGCTGGAGAGAAGCAATGAACAAATCCCATGCCGGCGCGTCCTGGCGTCGGCTGGCTCTGCTGAGCATCATGGCCTTGAGCCTTGGCGGTTGCGCCAGTCTCAAGGGGCCGGGCTCGCCCGGCCAGAAGCTCGATCCCTGGGAGAGCTGGAACCGTAAGGTCTTCGGCTTCAACGAGAAAATCGACGAGAACGTTCTCAAGCCCGTGGCCACCGCGTATAGCGAAGTCGTGCCGGCGCCGGCTCGTCTGGGTGTGGACAATTTCTTCGGCAATGTCAGCGATGCCTGGTCGGCGGTGAACCTGTTTCTGCAAGGGCGCCTGAAGACCGGCGTGCTGCAGACCATGCGTTTTGCAGTCAACACCACGCTGGGTTTTGGCGGGGTGCTGGACATCAGCACCGAGGTCGGGCTGGAGCGCCATAGCGAGGATCTGGGCAAGACCTTCGGTCGCTGGGGCACCGGCACCGGCGCCTATATCGTTTGGCCCGTGCTGGGTCCGTCGTCGGTGCGCGATTCGTTTGCGCTTCCTTTCGACCGGCGCGCCAGCCCGGCGCTGCTGCTCGACTCCGGCAATGCGCAGTTCGGCATCACCGTTTTGCAAGCCGTCAATGCGCGCTCGAATTTTCTGCGCGCCGGTGAGATGCTGGACGGCATCGCACTGGACAAGTACACGTTTATCCGCGATGCCTACCTGACCCGGCGTGGCAGCTTTGAGGAAGATGGCGGCGACGAGTATGAGGTCATCAGCCCGGAGCCGCCGAGCGATCCGCAGGCCGGAAGTTGAACCCCTGAATCAAGAAGGATCCCGATCGATGAATGCAAACAAACGTAGCCTGATGCGCACCCTGCTGGCCCTGGGCCTGGCTGCCGCGAGCGCGCTGCCGCTGGTGGCGCGGGCGGCCGACGCCAGCGCCGCCGACACGTTGATCCGCCAGCTGTCGCTGGAGACCATCGAGGCCGTCAAGGCCGACAAGGCGATCCAGGCTGGCGATGTGCAGAAGATCATCGCCCTGGTCGACGCAAAGGTGATGCCCCACATCAACTTCCAGCGCATGACTGCCTCCGCCGTCGGCCGCTTCTGGCGTCAGGCCACGCCCGAGCAGCAAAAGCGCCTGCAGGACGAGTTCAAGATCCTGCTGGTACGCACCTACGCCGGTGCGCTGACCCAGGTCAAGGACCAGACCATCGCGCTGCGCCCGCTGCGCGCCAGCCCGGACGATACCGAGGTGGTGGTGCGCACCGAGGTGCGTGGCCGCGGCGACCCGATCCAGCTGGACTACCGGCTTGAGAAGACCGGCAATGTCTGGCGCATCTACGACGTCAATGTGCTGGGCATCTGGCTGGCTGATCAGTACCGCAACAGCTTTGCGCAGGAGATCGGCGCCAATGGCATCGACGGGCTGATCAAAACCCTGGCTGAGCGCAACCAGAAGGCGGCGGCCGCTCCGGCCGCCAAGTCCTGAGTCGATGCCTGCCTCGATGCTGAAACTGCCCGAGTCGGTGCGGCTCGATGAGGCGCCCCAGCTGTGGGCGCATCTTCAGGCCGGCTTGCAGGCCGAGGCAGCCCAGGTCGGCAACGCTGCAGGCAAGGCGCTGCAGCTCAATGCAGGCGAGCTACGCCATTTTGACTCCACCGCACTGACCCTGCTGCTGGGTGCTGCGCGGCTTTGTTCTCAGCAGGGCTTGAGCCTGCAGATCCACAACGCGCCCGACAAGCTGCAGGAGCTGGCCCGGGTGTATGGCGTGACCGAGCTGCTCTGGCCTGTGGCGTCTTGATTACGCCGCGTAGCGCTTGCTGCGCAAATTCCGCTTGATCTCCTGGAGCATGGGCCGCAGCTTCTGCCCCAATTGCAGCGCGACGCCGGTGGTCAGGATGTCGATTGCGATCAAATGCAGCAGTCGCGACACCATCGGGCTGTAGCGGTCGAAGTCTTCCGGATGATCGACCGCCAGCAGGATCTGGCCCGGCGCCTGGCCCATCTGTGCCAGCGGTGAGCCGCTGGCGGTGATGATGATGGTGGTCGCGCCTTTTTTGCGCGCGATCTCGGCCGCGTCCATCAGGTCGCGGCTGCGGCCCGAGTTGCTGATAATGACGGCACAGTCGCCCGTTTGCAGCATGGTCGCGCTCATCAGCTGCACATGGCCGTCGCTGCACGCGGCGGTGTTGACCCCCAGGCGAAAGAACTTGTGCTGCGCATCCTGGGCCACGATGCCTGAATTACCGACCCCGTAGAACTCGATGCGCCGGCCACTGCGGCCCGACTCTGCCAGCGCGGTGATGGCGCGCTCAAAGGCGTGGCTGGCGGCGTCATTGCGGTAGTGCAGCAGTGCTGCCACCGCATTGTCGACTACCTTGACGATCAGGTCGCTTGGCTTGTCGTCCTCATCGACGGCGCGGTGCACAAAGGGCACACCCTCGTTGACGCTGCCGGCCAGCTTGAGCTTGAAGTCGGCCAATCCGTCATAGCCGACGCTGCGGCAAAAGCGGACCACGGTCGGTTTGCTGACATGGGCCCGGTCGGCCAGCTCGCTGACCGGCAGGCTGGCGAAGGCGCGAGCGTCGATCAGCAAGAGCTTGGCGACTCGCTGCTCTGCCGGCGGAAGCGCGGGCAGCGCTGCCTTGATGCGCTCAAGAATGCTCACTGCTCTTCCGCCCACGAGAAGCCATCGCGTGCCACCAGCGCGCTCGCTGCCGGCGGGCCCCAGGAGCCGGCCGTGTAGGTGCGTGGACCGGCGCTGTCGCGCTTCCATGCGTCCAGGATGGGCTCGACCCAGCGCCAGGCCTGCTCCTGCTCGTCGCTGCGTACGAACAGGTTCAAGCGGCCGGCAATCGCGTCCAACAGCAGGCGTTCGTAGGCGCCGACGCGGTTGGCTGCAAAAGCCTTGTCGAAGTCCAGATCCAGCGAGACCGGAGTCAGGGCCTCGCCGCTGCCCTTGGTGGCCAGCAACTGAAGCTCCAGGCCGTCCTCGGGCTGCAGCTTGATGACCAGGCGATTCGGCTGGTTCGGTCCAGGGAAGATCGGGTGCGGTACTTGGCGGAAATTGACGACGATCTGCGCGTCGCGCGCCGCCAGGCGCTTGCCGGTGCGCAGATAAAAAGGCACACCGGCCCAGCGCCAGTTCTGCACCTCGGTGCGCAGCGCAACAAAGGTCTCGGTGGTGCTGTCCGCCGGGATCTTGCCCTCGTCCAGGTAGGACACCACGGCCTTGCCGTCCACCGTGCCGGCGCGGTACTGCCCGCGCACCACATCGCGCGCAACGCTCTCGGGGGTGAAGGGCTTGAGCGAGCGCAGCACCTTGAGCTTCTCGTCGCGGATCGCGTCGGCATCATTGGTCGAGGGCGGCTCCATCGCGATCATCGTCAGCAGCTGCAGCGCATGGTTCTGGATCATGTCGCGCAGGGCGCCGGTGCCGTCATAAAAAGGGCCGCGCGTGCCCACGCCCAGGCCTTCGGCCAATGTGATCTGGATATTGGCAATGCTCTCGCGGCGCCACAGCGGCTCGAAGAAGGCATTGCCGAAGCGCAGCGCCATCAGATTCTGCACTGAGGGCTTGCCGAGATAGTGGTCGATGCGGAAGGCCTGCTCCTCGGCGAACACGGAGCGCACCACCTTGTTGATCTGCTGGGCGCTGGCCAAGTCGTGGCCCAGCGGTTTCTCCAGCACGACGCGCACCTTCGGCTGGTTCAGACCGGCCACGCCCAGTTGCTCGCAGATCTGGGTGAACAGGTGCGGGCTGGTGGCCAGATAGAGCACCACGGTATCGGCATTGCGCTCGTCCAACCAGTCCTTGAGCTTCTGGTAGTGCTCGGGCTGGGACAGGTCCATGCGCCTGTAGTGCAGCAGCGCGGCGAAACGCTCGAACTCCTCGTCACTGGGGCGCTTCGGTCCGTCGACCTCTCTGAAGCGTTCCTTGAGCCATTCGCGATAACGCTCGTCGGGCATGTCGTCACGGGCCACGGCCAGAATGCGGCCACCCTCGGGCAGCTTGCCGTGGCGGAAGGCCTGGAACAGCGCCGGCATCAGCTTGCGCCATGTGAGATCGCCAGTACCGCCGAAGAAAACGAGATCGAATGACATGCGCGCGTGCTGTTGGAATGTTTTGTTGATGTAACGAAGTTACCGGATTTATGATGCACGAGTTTCTTCCAGGGGTCAATCCGTGTCGCCCTGGCGGTTCTAATAAGGGATCTGCATCACCAACGGACCTCGCTCATGAATCAGCTCGAACAACTCAAGACCTGCACCACCGTCGTCGCCGATACCGGCAACTTTTTGCAGCTGGCGCAGTTCGCGCCGCGCGACGCCACCACCAATCCCTCGCTGATCTTGAAGGCCGTGCAGTCGGCCGACTACGCGCCGTTGCTCAAGGACACCGTGGCGGCGCATCAGGGCAAGCCGCTCGACGAGATCGTCGATCAGGTGCTGGTGCGCTTCGGCCTGGAAATTCTGAAGGTGGTGCCGGGCCGGGTGTCGACCGAAGTTGATGCACGCCTGAGCTTCGACAAGGCGGGCACCCTGGCGCGCGCGCGCCGCATCATGGGCTTGTATGAGGCTGCGGGTATAGGTCGTGAACGCGTGCTGATCAAGATCGCCTCGACGTGGGAGGGTATCCAGGCCGCCGCCGAGCTCGAGCGCGAAGGCATCCACTGCAATCTGACTCTGCTGTTCTCGTTCTGCCAGGCCGTGGCCTGCGGCGCGGCCGGCATCCAGCTGATCTCGCCCTTTGTCGGCCGTATCTATGACTGGTACAAGAAGAGTGCCGGCGCTGCCTGGGACGAGGTCGCCCAGGCCGGCGCCAACGATCCTGGTGTCAAGTCGGTGACGCAGATCTTCAACTACTACAAGAAGCACGGCATCGCCACCGAGGTGATGGGCGCGAGCTTTCGCAATATTGGACAGATCCGCGCGCTGGCCGGCTGCGATCTGCTGACCATCAGCCCCGATCTGCTGGCCCAGCTGCAGGCCGCCGACCAGCCGTTGGCCCGTGCGCTTGATGCTGAGGCGGCGCGAGCTGCCGACATCCCTGCCGTTTCGTTCGACGAGGCGGGCTTCCGCTTTGCCCTCAACCAGGACGCCATGGCCACAGAGAAGCTGGCCGAAGGCATCCGCCAGTTTGCCGTCGATTCGGCCAAGCTGGACCAGATGATTGAAGAGAGCCGCTGATGACTTTCTTGCGTTGTGATCAAAGCCCGGCCTGGGCCGCCTTGCGCAGTCACTATGAAAAGGCTGGTCAGGCCTTTGATCTGCGCAGTGCCTTTGCCGCCGATACCGGCCGCTTTGCGGCCTGGTCTTTCGAAGCGCCGGAGGTCTTCGCCGACCTTTCGAAGAACCGCATCGATGCGTCGGCGCTGGACCTGCTCTTGCAGCTGGCGAGCGACTGCGGGCTCGAATCGCAACGCGAGGCTTTGTTCAAGGGCGAGCCGATCAACCATACCGAAGGCCGTGCCGTACTCCACACGGCCCTGCGCGCGCCGGCCGGCGAGGGTCTGTTCAGCGGCGAGGTACAGGCCTCGCTGGCGCGCATGCTGGCCTTTGCCGAGAGCGTGCGAGATGTGGCCAACAGCGGCTTTCGCGACATCGTCCATATCGGCATCGGCGGCAGCGACCTGGGTCCGGCCATGGTGGTCGGCGCGCTCAATGCCTACACCCAGGCCGGGCAGCGCTTGCATTTCGTCTCAAACGTCGACGGGCATGACCTGGCGCCGGTGCTGCGCGATCTGGATCCGGCAAAGACCCTGTTCGTGATCGCATCCAAGACCTTCACGACCCAGGAGACCCTGGCCAATGCCCTGGCCGCCAAGGCCTGGTTTCTGGAGCGCGGCGGCAGCGATGTGGCCCGCCACTTCGTCGCCACCAGCAGCAATACCGAGGCGGCGGCGGCTTTCGGCATCCACACCAGCTTCGGTTTCTGGGACTGGGTCGGCGGCCGCTACTCGCTCTGGTCCGTGATTGGCCTGCCGATCGCGATCGCGATCGGCGCCGACAACTTCCGCGCCTTGCTGGCCGGGGCCCATGCAATGGACCGGCACTTTCGGGAAGCGCCACTGGCGCACAACCTGCCGGTGCTGCTGGGCCTGATCGACATCTGGTATCGCAATTTTCATGGCTTCAGCAGCCGCAGCGTCGCGCCCTACCACCAGGGCCTGAAGCGCCTTCCGGCCTATCTGCAGCAGCTGGAGATGGAGAGTAATGGCAAGGGTGTGGACCGAGAGGGTCAGGCCTTGCCCTACGGCACCAGCCCTGTGGTCTGGGGCGAGGCCGGCACCAATGGCCAGCATGCCTATTTCCAGATGCTGCATCAGGGTACGGATGTGATCCCGGTCGAGTTCCTCGCGGTTAGGCACACCCATCATGGCCCGCATATCGGCGGCCAGTTGGCCGAGTTGCTGGCGGACCAGCATCAAAAGCTGCTGGCCAACTGCCTCGCTCAGTCGCAGGCGCTCATGCAGGGAAAGACGGTGGAGCAAGCGCTGCACGAGAAGGCGCCAACAGCGTCTAAATCGCTGGGTGCGCTGACCGTGGCCCGGCACCGCAGCTTCCCTGGTAACCGGCCCAGCACGACTTTGGTGCTGGACGAGTTGAGTCCGCGCTCGCTGGGTGCGCTGATCGCGCTCTACGAGCATCGCGTCTTCGTGAGCGGTGCGCTGTGGGGCATCAACAGCTTCGATCAGTGGGGGGTCGAGCTGGGCAAGGCTTTGTGCAACAGCTTGCTGCCGCGTTTGAGCAGCGGCGATACCTCTGGCCTGGATGCCTCCACCGCCGGCCTGCTGCAAAGGCTGCGAGCATGAATGTAGTGTTCGATTTCGGTGGTGTGCTGTTTCGCTGGCACCCAGCGAGCTTTCTCGCGCGGGTCTGGCCGCACCGCGTGGTCGATGCCGAGTCGGGTACGGCCGTGGCGGCCGAGTTCTTCCAGAACTACACAGGCGATTGGGGTGCATTCGACCAGGGCCTGATCGATGCAGCGACCGTCACTGATCGCGTTGCCACACGCACCGGCTGGCCTCATGCTGAAGTCGCGCACGTGGTGCGCGCGGTGCCGGACGAGCTACAGCTCTTGCCCGGGACGGTGGCGCTGATCCAGGAGCTGAAGCAGGCGGGCCATCGGCTCTTTTATCTGTCGAATATGCCCGAGCCCTATGCCAATCATCTGGAGCGGCATTACCCGCTGAATGAGTGGTTCGAATCGGGGCTGTTCTCGGGTCGGGTCAAGCAATCAAAGCCCAGTGCCGAGATCTATCGCCTTGCGATCGAGCGTTTCGGCGTGGCGCCGGCGAGCTGCCTGTTCCTCGACGACCATTGGGCCAATATCGAGGCGGCCCGGGCGGCCGGCTGGCAGGCCTTGCTGTTCAGCGACGCGGATGCAATGCGGCCGCAGCTGCAGGCCCTGGGCCTATTGCTCTAGGTCGCGGTCTTCGGGCGGCGGCGCCGCTTCTACGCGGAAGCTCTCGCTGGCCCAAGCGCCCAGATCGATCTGGCGGCAGCGCTGGCTGCAGAAGGGGCGCCAGCTATTGCTGGGCGCGAACACGCTGTCACCGCCGCAGGTGGGGCAGCGCACGATGCGCGGCGGCTTTTTGCTCTCGTCGGTCGTCATCACAAGTCATCACAAATTCAGGCACACAACGTCAGCTCGAAGCTGGTGTCTTGCTGGGCCAGTTTGAGCCGGCCTTCCTCGTCCTGGCGCATCAGGCGGATATTGATCATCAGGCGGTGGCCGCTGATCTCGGGGATCAGCCCGAGACTGGGGTCCAGCTTCATGCGCAGCAATTGGTAGACGCGGCCGGCGGCCAGGCTTTGCTGGAACTGGCCGGCCAGGGCCGCCACCTTGTGCGGCGCGCCCGAGTCGCGCAGCAGGCCCAGCAGCACCTGAAGGCCTTCGGCCAGCGGCATGAGCGACTGGGTCCACTGCATCAGGTCGTTGCGGCGCCGCGCCGGTAGGAACTGCTGCCAGGTGTAGTAGGCCGGCAGATCAAATTCACAGGTGCCGCCGGGTATGCTGATGCGGCTGCGGATGCTCATTAGCCAGTCATTGGTGGTCAGCACATGGCCGGCCTTGCCGACCAGTTGGTTCAGGCCGCTGTAGGCATGGTCGATGCGGGCAACCACCTCGTTGAGCGCGTCCTCGGCGATGGCCGGATTGCCGCGGTAGCTGTTGAGCTGGGCCTTGTGGCGCTCGAGCTCTTTGAGCAGGTCGGATTTCAGATCGGCGCGCGATGCGACATCCATGATCTCGAAAATCGTCACCAGGGCGAAATGATGGTCCAGCGGCGTCTCGCGCGGGATCAGTTGTCCCAGGCGGTCGAACAGGTGTTCGAGACGCAGCATCGTGCGGATGCTTTCGTTGAACGGGTATTCGTAGAGAACCAAGGGGGCCATTCCTCGTCTGTCAGCGTGGGAGGCAAGCCGGGCGCCGATTGCGCGCCGGTGAGCGCTATTGTTTCATACGCTGGCGACGCTGCGCCAATGAGCCGCAAGGGTCAGGACTTGCTCGCGCAAGCCGGCCAGATCAAGGCCTTCGTTGTGGATCACCGCGTCTGCCGCTGCGCGTCGCTGCGCACGGCTGGCTTGCTGCCGAAGCACCGCTTCCACCGCAGCCACCGTCCACCCCGAGCGCTGCGTGACCCGTCCGATCTGACTGGCCTCGTCACAGTCAACCACCAGCACGCGCAGCACCTGCGAGCGCCAGCGCCCCGACTCGACGAGCAGCGGCACATCGAACACCAGCAGGTCACTGCGCGCCGCCTGCGCCTGAGCCCGGGTCTCGGCACTTATCATCGGGTGCATGATCGCTTCGAGGCGGCGCAGCGCCTGGGGGTCGGCAAAGGCCAGTTCGCGCATATGAGCGCGGTTCAGCGCGCCATCCGCCGTCAGGGCCTGCATGCCGAAGGCGGCGGTGATCGCTGGCATCGCGGCCCCGCCGGCGGCCGTCAACTGCCGTGAGATCGCATCGGTGTCGATCAAGGCCGCACCGGCCTCGCGCAAAAAGCCGGCGACCGTGCTCTTGCCGCTGCCGATACCCCCCGTCAGACCGATCCGCAAGGTCATCAGGCCCAGCCCAGCCAGCCCAGCACCCGCTGCGAGCCCGCAAAGAGTACGACCAAGCCGCCGCCGGCGAGGAAGGGGCCGAAGGGCACGTAGCGGCCTTCGCGCAGACTGCTGCTCATCTTCATCGAGATGCCGACGATTGCGCCGATCACCGAGGCCCCTAGCACGATGGGCAGAATCATTTGCCAGCCCAGCCAGGCACCCAGTGCAGCCAGCAGTTTGAAGTCGCCATAGCCCATGCCTTCCTTGCCGGTGGTCAGCTTGAACAGCCAGAAGACCGACCAGAGCGAGAGATAGCCGACCAGGGCTCCGATCAGGGCCTGGTCCAGCCCAATCGTCCAGCCCAGTAGCGATGCCAGAAGGCCGGCCCACAGCAGGGGCTGGTTCAGCGAATCGGGCAGCAAGGTGGTGTCCCAGTCGATCGCCGCCAGGGCCAGCAAGCAGGCAGCGAAAGCGCACCACATCAGGCTCAGCGGCTGGGCGCCGAAACGCCAGCCGATGGCAGCGAACAGCAGGCCGGTCAACAACTCGATGATCGGGTAGCGTGCCGAAATGCGGGTCTTGCAGGCCGAGCAACGCCCACCCAGACGCAGCCAGCCGATGAGCGGCAGGTTTTCATGCCAGGCCAGCTGATGGCCGCACTCTGGGCAGCGCGAGCGCGGTGTAGCAATGCCCAGCTTGGGCTGCTTGTCCAGATGCAGGGCGAGGTCTTTTGCGGCAGTCGCCAGTTTGTCGGCGGGCCCCTTGGGCAGGCCCGTCCTCTGCAGGTCGGGGCTGTCGCAGAGTTGGGCTGCGGCATCGCCCAGCCACTGCCGCTCCAGCATCAAGGGCAGGCGATGTACCACCACATTGAGAAAGCTGCCGATGCACAGCCCCAGTATGCCGAGTCCATATGGGGACAGCAGCCATTCGATTTCTTGTGTCATGCAAGAGGTCTGTGCTTAAACGATCTGGCCGAGCTTGAAGATGGGCAGATACATTGCGACGACGATGCCGCCGATGATGGTGCCAAGGATCACGATGATGAAGGGCTCCATCAGGCTGGACAGGGCCTTGACGGCCTCATCGACCTCGTCCTCGTAGAACTCGGCCGACTTGGCCAGCATGTGATCCAGCGAGCCTGACTCTTCGCCGATCGAGGCCATCTGCAACACCATGGTCGGAAAGATGCCGGTGGCCTGCATCGAGGTGGTCAGGGCCGCACCAGTGGACACGTCGCGCTGAATCTTCTCGGTGGCCTCCGCGAATACCGCATTGCCGGAGGCGCCGCCGACCGAGTCGAGCGCCTCGACCAGAGGTACCCCGGCCGCGAACATCGTGGACAGCGTGCGGGTCCAGCGCGCCACTGCCGACTTGTAGAGCAGGTCGCCGAACACCGGGATCTTCAGCAGCAGGCGGTCCATCGCGTGCTGCATCTTCACCGAGCGCTTCCAGGACTGGAGGAAGAAGTAGATGCCGCCGCCCAGACCACCAAAAATCGCCCACCAATAGCCGACAAAGAACTCCGACAGCGAGATCACCATCAGGGTGGGTGCTGGCAGGTCAGCGCCGAAGGAGGTGAACACCTCCTTGAACGCCGGCACCACGAAGATCATGATCACCGCGACGACAACGAAGGCCACGGTCAGCACCGCGATCGGGTAGGTCAGAGCCGACTTGATCTTGTTCTTGAGCGCAACGGTCTTTTCCTGGTAGATCGCCAACCGGTCCAGCAAGGCCTCCAGAATACCGCCCGATTCGCCGGCCTCGACCAGATTGCAGTACAGCGCGTCGAAGTACATCGGGTGCTTGCGGAAGGCCGATGACAGGCTGGTACCGGTCTCGACATCCTGGCGGATGTCGTTGAGCAAGCGGGTCAGCCGTGGGTTGGTGCTGCCGCGCGCAACGATATCGAAAGACTGCAGCAGCGGCACGCCGGCTCGCATCATCGTGGCCAGCTGCCGGGTGAAGACGGCGAGGTCCTTTTGCTTGATGGACTTGCCGCCGCTGGCCCGGCGCTTCTTGACCTTGCTGACCAGGATGCCCTGGCGGCGCAGGGTCGCGCTGACCATGGCTTCGCCGCCGGCACGCAGCTCGCCGCGCACAGTCTTGCCATTGCGGTCCTTGCCTTCCCACTCGAAGACGAAGTCCTTCACGCTCTTGGCTATTGCGCTGGTCGCCATAGTTTCTCCTCGGGATGTTCAGCGGGCCGCTTTGCAAACGGACTGCGTTTTTTCATTCATTGGTGGCGGCCAACACCTCTTCCAAGGTGGTGACCCCGATGCGGACTTTCACCAGTCCCGACTGGCGCAGATCCCGCACGCCTTCCGCCTGGGCCTGTACGGCGATGTCCATCGACGTTCCCTCGGACAGGATGATGCGTTGAATCGCTTCGGTGATGGGCATCACTTGGTAAAGGCCGACCCGACCCCGATACCCATTGTTGCAACTGGAACAACCGACGGCGCGGTAGGGCTTCCAGCTGCCGTCCAAGTCTTCCTCAACGAAACCGCCGCGCAGCAAGGCTTCGCGTGGATATTCGGCCGGGGCCTTGCAGTGCTCGCAGAGTCGGCGCACCAGACGCTGTGCGGTGATCAGCAGCACGCTGGAGGCGATGTTGAAAGGCGCCACGCCCATATTGAGCAGCCGGGTCAGCGTGGTCGGTGCGTCATTAGTATGCAGTGTCGACATCACCATATGGCCGGTCTGCGCGGCCTTAATTGCGATATCAGCGGTCTCCAGGTCGCGGATCTCACCGACCATGATGATGTCCGGGTCCTGGCGCAGAAAAGACTTCAGGGCGGCGGCAAAGGTCAGTCCGGCCTTGTCATTGACGTTGACTTGGTTGATGCCGGGCAGGTTGATTTCGGCTGGATCTTCTACCGTCGAGATGTTGACGCCTGGCTGATTCAGGATGTTCAGGCAGGTGTAGAGCGAGACGGTCTTGCCCGAGCCGGTCGGGCCGGTTACCAGCACCATGCCGTAGGGGCGCTGGATGCAAGCCATCAGCCGGTCCTTCTCGATCTTCTCGTATCCGAGCGCCTCGATGCCCAGCTTGGCCGAGGACGAGTCGAGAATCCGGATCACGATCTTCTCGCCGAACAAAGTCGGTAGCGTGCTGATACGAAAGTCGATCGACTTGGCGCCGAACTTGAGCTTCATCCGGCCGTCTTGCGGCACCCGGCGTTCCGCAATGTCGAGCCGAGAGATCACTTTGATGCGGGAGGACAGCTTGTCTTTGATGGCAATTGGTGGCTGAGTGATCTCGCGCAGCTCACCGTCGACCCGGAAACGCACCCGGTAGTGGTACTCATAGGGCTCGAAGTGCAAATCCGAGGCGCGCATATTGATCGCGTCCACCAGCATCTTCTGCAAAAAGCGCACGACAGGCGCGTCTTCCACATCGGCAATGTCGGCGGCCGATTCCTGCGCCGCGCCGGTGTCCTCCTCGGCGATATCGAAATCGAAGTCCCCGCCAGCGATGGAGTCCAGCGTTTCCGCCGCTGTCGCTGCCGAGCCCTGCAGCATCTTGGTGAGCTTGTCGTGTTCGACGATGACCCACTCGGGTGCCAGCTGAGTGGCAAACTTGATCCTCTCGACCACTTCTTGATCGGTCGGGTCGGCGCCGCCGATGAAGAGTCGGTTGCCGCGCCGCCCCAGCACCACGACCTGGTATTGCTGTGCCAACTTGTTGTCGATCACATTGCTGGGCATGCGCTGCACGTCCATCGCATTGAGATCCAGCACCGGCAGGGCCAGGGCGAGCGACAGCGTGTGGGCCAAGTCGGTTGGCGAGACGGCATTGGCCGCCATTACCGACGATACAAAGCTGATCTTCTTCTCGCGCGCCTGGCGCGCCAGGTCTTCGGCGGTCTTAACTGGCAGCTTGCCGGCGTGCACGAGCACGCGCGCGACGCCGGACAGCGCGGAATGAGGCGGCTCGATCAGAGTGGTGTCCACGGGCTTTGGTATTGACTGGCGGCAGGGCGGGTCGAAAGATCCGCCATCTCAGCAGCTCATCTTCTCGCAAGGATTTCGCACTGTAAACCGAGTGAAAGCCTGGAAAAGCCTGCCAGTCGTGTGCAAGCTCACGCTTGGGGGAGCGAGGCGGGAAAACTGATGCGTACACGCATCACCACAGGTGTTTTGTGACGTTGCGCTGCTTGCCGCAATTGACTTGGTGGGAGATTTGAAGGGGCTGCCATAACCCTCAATATCTTGACGCGCTGGAGATACGCGCAGCGTCAATCACCCTAGCCGGGGTTAGCTGATTCCCTGAACCGGCATCCGTAGTGGGTGCTGAGCGAAGTGCTTCGTTGGCCCTGCAAGACTCAGTAGGGAACCGGTTTGTAACCGAGCCGTATTGCCGTTGGTTGAGCTGTCGAACGGCTCCTGTTCAGCGTCCAAGTCTTGCTCGTGGAGTCTCTGGGTCGCTGGCTTCGTTGCCGTGTTGTGAGCCCTTGAGTCGGCTGCAGCAAGCAAGCTCCGGTCCGTCATGGTGTGGCTGATGGAACCCACCCAGGCAGCTTCACGTAGTAGCGCGTGGACCGTCCTCCGCCGACCTGCTCGAGCAAGCCCATGGCCTCGAGTTCGATGAGCTCGCGCGATGCCGTTGCGCGGGATGTTGCGGCGATGTTTTCGTACTTCTTGGTACTCATCCCTCCTTCGAAGCCTCCCGGGCCAGCATTGAGGAGAAGGTTCAGCACCTTGCGCTGCCGTTCGTTCAGGGGCTTGCTGTTGTGTTCGAGCCAGAACCGAGCCTTGACCAGTGTGTCATCGACGACTCGGGAGGCGGTCTCGCAGGCCGCCTGCATCTGTTCGACGAACCAGCAGACCCACTCTGTGACGTCGACGCGACCCTGCTGCGCCTTCTCGAGTTGCGCGTAGTAGTCGTTGCGGCGTTCGAGCAAACGCTGCGACGTTCGAAAAAGCCGGCTGACTTCGCCGCTGTCGCGTGCCAGAAGCAAGTCCACAAGGGCCCGGCCGACTCGACCGTTCCCATCTTCGAACGGGTGGACGGTTTCGAACCAGAGGTGCGCGAGCGCCGCCTTGACCAGCGTGTCGACCTGAGCTTCGGAATTGAACCAATCCAGGAGTTGGTCCATCTCAGTCGGGACGCGCATGGAAGGCGGTGCTTCATAGTGGACTTGCTCGAGCCCAACCCGTCCGCTGACGATTTGCATTGGCTCCACGTGTACGCGGTAGCTGCCGACCAGTATTTTGGTCATGCCGGAGTAGCCCGTCGGGAGCAACGCGGCCTGCCATGCGTATAGGCGCTCGTGGGTCAGCGGCTCAGTGCAGCGAGTCACCGCGTCGTCCATGATGTCTAGAAGACCTTCGACATTGCGCGGGGCATTGGGGCCGGTTTGGTCGCCAACGCCGAGCCGACGGGCTACCGAACTACGCACCGCAGCGAGGTCCAACCGTTCGCCTTCAATGGCCGCAGTTGCCATTGCTTCCTGGCTCCATGCCTCGGCTGCCAGTTCCTGTTGCTGGTCGAACCCCAGGACAGCCAGCTTGCCCTCCACTACACCTTGTGCACGGCGTGCCTTGGCTACGACCCCGCCGACCTGGACCGCGTCGTAGCGTAGGTTTGGCCACTCTGGTTGCTGCCAAGCGTAGCGAAGGTCATCGGCCATGGTCGTGGGTGGTGAGTCGAATATTGGTACTTTCAACTCAAAGGCCGAGTCGAAAACGAAGTCTATTCGACTCAAGATGCCCGTGGCGGCCTATTTGCCGCAAATTTTGAGGCAATTAAGTGGGGATTCGACTCAATCGGGGTTGCCGGCCTGGTGAGCGATGGGCGCCAAAGGCAGGCTAAAAACGATGTCTACGCAAGACATCGTCATTTCGTTTTTGGCCTGTCATGTCTGTAGCCCGCTTCAAACCGGTTTCCAAAGCTGATGTCGCCGAGATTCTTAGTGTCGGATGCACCAAGACCATCGACCACTACATCAAGGAAGGGCTACTGCCGCAGCCGGTGAAATTCAGCGCACGGGACCTCTGGCACCCCGATGACTTCTACGGGTTCCTGAGTGCAATCCTCAAACGAACGGCTTTGCCCGGAGTCGGCGAGGCGACTACCGCTCGTGAAGCGCGAGCCACCGAGGCTCAAGAGCGTGTTTTTAAAGCTGTTAAACGGATGCCTAACCGCCAACCGTTATCGACTCTTCACCACCGGCCATCATGAATGTCGTCTGAGCGGACATCCTGATTGTCGTTATCCAGCCAGCCAGAGATTTCTGCTTTGGACAGGCGATTGGGCGCCATCAACGAAGCTGATTGAGCTGGTTCTCTTGCGCACCCGGTCAGGGCCGAGCCGCTAGCTGGTTTGCTGCGTCCTGCAGGCCATCGAGAATGCTGTCGGCCAGCGGCATCGAGAAGTTGGCTGGGAGCATCGAGCGCACCGCGCTGATGACCCGCGGCGTGCTTGCGATGATGTCGTTGACTAGGTGCTGGGCCGACTGGCCATTCTCTGTCACGATGCCGTGGCGAGCGCCCAGCGCCAGCCAGTGCCGGCGCTGGATGTCGCGCATCCTCCAGTGTGCATTCTTGGAACGCACGGCCATGGCCATCTTGACCTTGAAGGGCGACATCTTCGCCGGCCCCTCGCCCAGCACCGGGTAGGCCGACAGCACGTCGTACAGCGGTGTGAGCTGGTAGCGACCTCTCGGGCGCAGGAACAGGCTGAAGTTCTTGGCATGGCCATCGGTGGCGCAGAGCATCCAGAACAGCAACTGCGCCTTGAAGAAGTCGCGCCGGTCCTGCTCGCGGGCAATGGAACCGTCCAGTAGATCGAGGATGCGGTCCATGCCCGGGCCGCCATCGGCCTCATACTTGGCCTGCGGGGGCGTCCCGGTGGCCTGGCACATGTCTTCTTGCGGCTGGCGGATGAGGCGACGGTCACCAGTTGGGGACGTCCACCAGGCACGGTCGAAGCGCTCGACCACCAGCGCCTTGACGTCCTCGAACTGCATGGGTTGACAGGCCGCAACGGGCAGGCCGAACTCCTTCAGGATCAATGCACAGAGCCACTCGTTCTCAACCGAGTCACGCATGTCCAGCTTTATGCCGCCGATCAGGCCGAGCGGGAGCTTGAAGATGTGCGTGGTGGGGGCGCTGCCTCTCGGCAGGCACCAGTGCCCGTCGCTCAGTAGCAAGGCCGTCTTCTCCTGGGCGCCTGCGATGGAGATGCGGAACTCGTCGTCCTCGCCGCCCCAGCCCATCGCATTGGGTGTCGTCGTCCCGCGCAGCACCCGGGCGACTTGCGCCTCACTCAGCGGCTCGGCCTGCAAAGGGGCCGTGCCAGCGGAGGTCTGGCCTTCGGGCAGGATTTCGAGTGCGCCCACGCAATCCCGACCAATCTCGGCCAGCAGTTCGAACGCGCCGGTCGACCCGGTCCCGAAACGGCGCGCGAGGCGCTCGAGGATGTCCTTGCTGTCGGGCAGCAGGTTCTCGAAGTAGGCGTGGACTTTCGCGCCGCGGTGGGGCGCGTTGCCCGGCGTGAACGGCAAGGACAATGAGAGAGGCCGCCCTTGCTCTGACTGGGTCCAGGCCTGGTCGTACTGGAGCGTGTCCGGGGCGTTCGGCGTCAGACTCCAGCTGCCGACATAGGCCCCGTTCATCCAGAGTCCCAGCGTTCGGGTGTGCGAGCGGCGTCCCATGGCTCACCAACGGGGCTGGTTGGCGTCCGGGGGCGTCTGGCTCTGGGTCGACACAGGTTCAGGAGATGGCTTGCCCAGCGCCAGCTCCACGCCCAGA
This sequence comes from Paucibacter sp. PLA-PC-4, assembly GCF_026241155.1. Taxonomy (GTDB): domain Bacteria; phylum Pseudomonadota; class Gammaproteobacteria; order Burkholderiales; family Burkholderiaceae_C; genus Roseateles_E. The sequence continues at coordinate 168,876 of NZ_JAPFGP010000003.1, read as the reverse complement.
ATGGTCAACAGTTTCAGCAGCCGGGCGGCGCCGACCGTGTCCGCGTTACGCTCCAGCGCGGAGTAGGTCTGTTGTGTCACGCCCAGGCGCAGCGCCACCTCGCTCTGTGTAAGACCGGCCTCCTTGCGGAAGGCCTGCAGCAGGGTGGGCAACTGTTCGGCGGTACGCACGGTGAACTGCGGCATACAACTCCTAGGCTGTTAACTGAATTTACAGCATTCAATATGTTTTTGAAGATTACCAATTAAATGCTGTAAATGCAATAAACAGCCTTCAGACTGTGAACGCACCGGAGTCAACAGGGCTTAAGGCCCTCCGTGCGCGAAGCGGGCGTCGTAGGTCGGCTCGTCGACTGGCGACAGTCTGCGGGTGGACGCCAAGCTCCTTGGCAAGTTCGACCATCAAGACGCTTGGCCAAGCCCGTGGGCGTCAGGTGGGTGGCGGCCAAGTCCTGTCGCTCGTAGCCCGCGTCCTCGAGCCACATGTTGATTTGGTACTCAATGACCGCGAAGCCCTTCTTGCGAGGTGCCTCTTCCTTCAGGTACCGGATGAGCAGGTCGGCGAAGCTGGTCTGGTGCGCCTGGGTGTAGTCAACAAAGAGGCCGGTGTACTGGTCGGCCTCGATGCGCTTTTGAATCGCCTCGGCTTCGGTGGCGGAAGCGGCAGTGAAGCCCTTGCGCTTGCCGTGCACGTAGTAGCGCACCATGTAGGCCTCATCGAGGAGGGCCACGAACGGCTTGAGCTGCTGGTCACGCAGGGTCACACAGTAGGGCTGCGCGGCTTCGGCGTGGTTGTGAGCGACGTGGCGGGCCAGGTCGTCGCGGTTCTTGACCTTGGCCTGCATGCGGGAGCAGTTCTCGATGTGAGCCATGGTTGGAGTTCCAAAAGTTGATGGAACTCCGTATAGGCAAACTTGGCTGAGATGATTCGCCCACTTTCGAGCGCGTCAATCTGTCATTGCCACCGTTTACCCACTTGTGGCACTTTTCCCAGACCAAGCGACCTGAGAAGTCGTTGATTTACAAGGAAAATTCTGGTCGGGGTGAGAGGATTCGAACCTCCGGCCTCTACGTCCCGAACGTAGCGCTCTACCAGGCTAAGCTACACCCCGATTTTTTTGAACTTCTGCCTGAGGTGCTCAAGCGTTCAAGATTCGATCTGTCGGAGATTCTTAGAAGGATCTGTCAACCGACCGAGCACAAAATTCTAGCAGAGCTTCGCGCCAAATTGAAGGGGGGAGTGAATTTAAACACTCGCGGGCGTGGTCGGCCTCACGGCGGGCGGCCTCGCGAGTGGCTTCCAGTGCGCCGGTGCTGCGCACGATCTTGACGATGTCGCTGAGGCCTTGGACCTCGCCGTGTTCGATGGCGTGGCGTATCAGGATGCGCTCTGCAGGCTGACAGCGTTCCATAGCGATCAGCAGCGGTAGCGTGGGTTTGCCCTCGCGTAGATCGTCGCCCACATTTTTGCCCAGTGCGTTCGGGTCGCCTTCGTAGTCCAGCACATCGTCGATCAACTGAAAGGCGGTGCCCAATGCCCGGCCATAGCCGGCGCAAGCATCTTCAATCTCTGGCGTGCTTTGAGCGAGCACGGCACCAAGTCTCGCGCTGGCCTCGAATAGCTTTGCGGTTTTGTAACGGATCACGCGCAGATAGCGGTCCACCGCAATATCCGGGTCATGCATATTCATCAGTTGCAAGACTTCGCCTTCGGCGATCACATTGGTGGCTTCGGCCAACACCTCCAGTACTCGCATGCGGTTCACCGAGACCATCATTTGGAAGGCGCGCGAGTAGAGGAAGTCTCCCACCAACACGCTGGCGGCATTGCCGAACAGCGCATTGGCTGTCTGCTTGCCGCGGCGCAGCGATGATTCGTCGACTACATCGTCGTGTAGCAGTGTGGCGGTGTGAATGAACTCGACCACAGCCGCCATTTCAAAGCGTTCGTGCTTGTCGAAGCCCAGTGCGTTGGCAAACAGCAGGACCAGCTTGGGTCGCATGCGCTTGCCGCCGGCATGCACGATGTAGCCGGAGATCTGATTGATCAGGGCTACATCGGAGGTCAGTCGCTGCGCGATGACGGCATCAACCTCACGCATTTCGGCGTCCAGTTTGGCTTGAACCTCGGCGACGGGGGAGGGGGACGAGGCGGACGCAGCGTGCACACTCAGCTCTCTGTTTGGCGAAGCAAGGATTATAGGAACAGCGAGGGCTCGACCGGGCTTCGGTGTGAGCTCGCGGCAGCGCTGCTGGACTGATCTTGGTGTTTTCCCAGGTGCATGCTACACTCGCGGGCTCTGCGCCGTTGACGGTGCGGGGTTTGATGCTTGCGCGCACTCGCTCGGCGGGTGCTTGCAGGTGGGTTTTATTGAAAGGGCTGATATGTACGCGGTCATAAAAACCGGTGGCAAGCAATACAAAGTTGCTGCTGGCGAAAAGATCAAGGTAGAACAGATTGCTGCGGATGTTGGCCAAGAGATTGTGATCGACCAGATTCTGGCTGTCGGAAACGGCGCTGAATTGAAGATCGGCACTCCCTTGGTTGCTGGCGCAAGCATTACCGCCACGGTTGTGGCTCACGGTAGGCACGACAAAGTGCGCATCTTCAAGCTGCGCCGTCGTAAGCACTACAAGAAGAGTCAAGGCCATCGCCAGAACTTCACCGAGCTGGAAATCAGCGCGGTGAACGGCTGATCGATAGCAGATTCTTCGTCGCCAACAGTTTCAAGGAGCTAATCCATGGCACAGAAAAAGGGCGGCGGTTCCACACGGAACGGCCGCGACTCCAAACCTAAGATGTTGGGTGTGAAGGCCTTCGGCGGCCAGACCATCTCGGCGGGTTCCATCATCGTGCGTCAGCGCGGCACCAAGTTCCATCCCGGCACCAATGTCGGTATCGGCAAGGACCACACGCTGTTTGCACTGGTTGACGGCCAAGTGTCGTTCGCCATCAAGGGTGAGAAGAGCCGTCAAACGGTGTTCGTCACGCCGGTCTGATTGACCGCGTGTATCGCTGGCGGCAGCGCTGCAGCCGTTCGCCAGCGACCTGAAGCCCCGGCTCGCCGGGGCTTTTGCTTTTTGAGGCTGCGGCAGCGGGCGAGGTCGCGCAGGCCTTGCCTTACCATAGCCCTCAAAAGGCGCAGATAAGCATATGAAGTTCGTAGACGAAGCCACCATCGATATCGTGGCCGGCAATGGTGGTGCCGGTTGTGCGAGCTTTCGCCGCGAGAAATTCATCCCCTTCGGCGGACCCGATGGCGGTGATGGCGGTCGCGGCGGCAGCGTATGGGCCGTCGGTGATGTCAATCTGAATACCCTGATCGACTACCGCTACGCACGCCGCCACGAGGCCCGTAATGGCGAGGCCGGCCGCGGCTCCGACCAGTACGGCGCGGCTGCCGACGACATCGTGTTGCGCATGCCGGTCGGCACCATCATCAAGGATCTCGAGACCGACACCGTCATCGCCGAGTTGATCGAGCCGGGAGAGAAGATGCTGCTGGCCAAGGGTGGCGACGGCGGTTTCGGCAATCTGCATTTCAAGACCAGCACCAACCGCGCTCCGCGACAGAAGACGCCTGGCTGGCCCGGTGAAGCCAAGAAGCTCAAGCTGGAGTTGCGTGTGTTGGCCGATGTGGGGCTGCTGGGGCAGCCCAATGCCGGCAAGTCGACGCTGATCACGGCCGTCTCCAATGCCCGCCCGAAGATCGCCGACTACCCCTTCACGACCCTGCATCCGAATCTGGGTGTGGTGCGTGTTGCGCCCGAAAAGAGCTTTGTAGTCGCCGACATCCCTGGCCTGATTGAAGGCGCCTCCGAAGGGGCGGGCCTGGGCCATCAGTTCCTGAGGCATCTGCAGCGCACTCGGCTGCTGCTGCATGTGGTCGATCTGGCGCCGTTTGATCCCGAGGTCGATCCGGTTGTCGAGGCCAAGGCCATCGTCAACGAGCTGAAGAAGTACGACGAGTCGCTGTACAACAAGCCGCGCTGGCTGGTGCTGAACAAGCTGGACATGGTGCCGGAGGATGAGCGTGCCAAGCGTGTGAAGGATTTCGTCAAGCGCTACAAGTGGAAGGGCCCAGTGTTCGAGATTTCGGCGCTGACCCGAGAGGGCTGTCAGCCTTTGATCCACGCGATCTATGATCATGTGGCAGCCGAGCAGCGCGTCATCGTCGAGCCGGATATCCGCTTCACACCGGCGGAGGGTGGCGAGCGGGAGCAGGCATGAGCGGTCATGCGCTGAAGGACGCGCGTCGTATCGTCGTCAAGGTGGGGTCCAGCCTGGTCACCAATGAGGGGCGTGGTGTCGATGCCGAGGCCATCGGCAACTGGTGTCGGCAGCTTGCCGCACTCGCGGGTCAGGGGCGTGAACTGGTGATGGTGTCCAGCGGCGCAATCGCCGAAGGCATGAAGCGCCTGGGCTGGGCTACCCGGCCTAAGGAGATCCACGAACTGCAGGCTGCGGCTGCCGTCGGCCAGATGGGCCTGGCCCAGATGTACGAGACCAAGCTGCGTGAGCAAGGCATGGGTAGTGCCCAGGTCTTGCTCACGCACGCCGACCTGGCGGACCGCGAACGCTATCTGAACGCGCGCTCGACGCTGCTGACCTTACTGCAGCATCGCGTGCTGCCGGTCATCAACGAGAACGACACCGTCGTCAACGACGAAATCAAGTTCGGTGACAACGACACCTTGGGGGCCTTGGTGGCCAATCTGGTGGAGGCCGACGCGCTGGTGATTCTGACCGATCAGAAGGGCCTGTACTCGGCCGACCCGCGCAAGGACCCAAATGCGCGCTTCATCGACGAGGCGGTGGCCGGCACGCCTGAGCTGGAGCTGATGGCCGGCGGTGCAGGCTCGTCCCTGGGTCGCGGCGGCATGATCACCAAGATCTTGGCCGCCAAGCGCGCAGCCGGGTCGGGTGCGAGCACCGTGATCGCCTGGGGCCGCGAGCCCGATGTGCTGCTGCGCCTGGCGGCTGGTGAGGCCATAGGCACGGCCCTTCTGGCCAGTACGCCCAAGCTAGCGGCGCGCAAGCAGTGGATGGTGGACCATCTGCAGATGCGCGGTGCGGTGACGGTGGATGCCGGTGCGGCACTCAAGCTGCGCGAGGCCGGCAAGAGCCTGTTGCCCATCGGCGTCGTCGAAGTACAGGGCGAGTTTCATCGCGGCGATGTGATCGCGGTGCGCGATCCGGCCGGGCAAGAGCTTGCCCGCGGCCTGACCAACTACTCCAGCGCCGAGGCGCGCCTGATCTCGCGCAAGGCCTCCGGCGAGATCGAGCGGCTGCTGGGCTATGCCGCAGAGCCCGAGCTGATCCACCGGGACAATCTGGTGCTGGTCTGACGGCAGGCCGCTTGGGCTTCAGTCCCCCTCGGTACTGGTCTCCGGGGGCGGGGCGCAGGGGTCGGGCTGAGCGGCCGGGCCCGAATCGCGATGCTGCGGCCGCATGCCGGCACGCAGATAGCGGTTGTGGTGGTTGATCCGCGGCAGATAGCGGGCCAACTCGGTCAGTGCCATCTGATAGACGCCGCGTTTGAACTCGATCACCGCTTCCAGCGGTACCCAGTAATCATTCCAGCGCCAGGCATCGAACTCAGGGTGGTCGGTGGCGCGCAGATTCATATCGCAATCGCGACCCATCAACTGCAGCAAAAACCAGATCTGCTTTTGTCCGCGATAGTGACCGCGCGCATCGCGTCGTATGAAGTGCTCAGGCACCTCGTAGCGCAACCAGTCGCGGGTTCGCGCGACGATGCGCACATGGTCGGGCAGCAGCCCCACTTCCTCGTGGAGCTCTCGAAACATCGCCTGCTCAGGCGTCTCACCATGCTTGATGCCCCCTTGCGGGAACTGCCAGGAATGAGTGCGGATGCGCTTGCCCCAGAACACTTCATTCCTGTGGTTGAGCAGGATGATGCCGACGTTGGGCCGGAAGCCTTCACGGTCGAGCATAATCAACCTCAAATCTTTAGTTAGATCGATTATTGCATTGGGCCGCCCTTCGGGCATTACCCTCGCTAACCCTCACACCTTTTGACTCTGCTTGGCCTTGGGCCAGGCCTCGCTCTTGCCATGAAAGCCAGCCAGTTCTTCGTCTCGACCTTGAAAGAAGCGCCCGCCGATGCCGAGGTCGTTAGCCACAAGCTGATGATGCGCGCCGGCATGATCAAGCGCCTAGGCGCCGGTATCTACAACTACATGCCAATGGGGCTGCGCGTGATTCGCAAGGTCGAGGGCATCATCCGCGAGGAGATGAACCGCGCTGGCGCTGTTGAGCTGCTGATGCCCGTGGTCCAGCCGGCCGAGCTGTGGCAGGAGACCGGCCGCTTCGACAAGATGGGCCCGGAGCTGCTACGCGTGAAGGATCGCCACGACCGCGACTTCATCATCCAGCCAACCAGCGAAGAGGTGATCACCGATATCGCCCGCCAGGAGCTGCGCAGCTACAAGCAGTTGCCGAAGAACTTCTATCACATTCAAACCAAATTCCGCGACGAGCGCCGCCCTCGGTTCGGCATCATGCGGGGCCGCGAGTTCACGATGAAGGACGCCTACTCCTTCGACCGCGATGTCGAGTCGGCCGGTCGCAGCTACGAGACCATGTACGGCGCCTACTGCAAGATCTTTGATCGTCTAGGTCTGCAGTACCGTGCAGTCGCGGCCGATACCGGCGCCATCGGCGGCGACCGCTCGCACGAGTTCCAGGTCATTGCCGATACCGGCGAAGATGCCATCGTCTACTGCCCGACCAGCGACTTCGCCGCCAACATCGAGCTGGCCGAAGCCGTGGCCTTGCTGGCCACCCGTGGCGCTGCCACCCAGCCGCTGAGCAAGACGCCGACGCCGGGCAAGAGCACCTGTGCCGACGTGGCCGAGTTGCTGGCGTTGCCGCTTACCCAGACTGTCAAGTCCCTGGTGCTTGCCACCGACGAGCTGGACGACAAGGGCGACATCAAGAAGTCCACTGTCTGGTTGCTGCTGCTGCGCGGCGATCACGAGCTCAACGAGGTCAAGGCCGGCAAGCTTGAGGGCCTGAAGGCCGGTTTCCGTTTTGCCACCGTGACCGAGATCGAGGAGCACTTCGGTTGCAAGCCGGGTTATCTGGGCCCGATCAACCTGAAAAAACCGGTCAAGATCATTGCCGACCGCACCGTCGCCCATATGGCCGACTTCGTCTGCGGCGCCAATGAGGTCGACTTTCACTACACCGGTGCCAACTGGGGCCGCGACCTGCCCGAGCCCGACCTGGTGGCTGATATCCGCAATGTCGTGGTCGGCGACCCCTCGCCGGATGGTCAGGGCGTGCTGGCCATCCAGCGCGGTATCGAGGTCGGCCATGTGTTCTATCTTGGCACCAAGTATTCGCTGGCGATGAACGCCAACTTCCTCGACGAAACTGGCAAGCCCAAACCGATGGAGATGGGCTGCTACGGCATCGGCGTGACCCGCATCTTGGGCGCGGCCATTGAGCAAAACCATGATGAGCGCGGCATCATCTGGCCGGACTCGATGGCACCGTTCACCGTCGTCCTCTGCCCGATCGGCATGGATCGCAGCGAGGAGGTCAAGGCAGCCGCGACCCAACTGCATGATGAACTGCAGGCGCTGGGTGTCGATGTGCTGCTGGATGACCGTGGCGAGCGCCCGGGGGCGATGTTTGCGGACTGGGAGTTGGTCGGCGTGCCGCATCGCGTGGTGCTCTCGGACCGTGGGCTCAAGGAGGGGCAGGTTGAGTATCAGGGCCGTCGCGATGCCGAGGCTACCAAACTGGCGTTGAGCGAGGTGCTCGGCCTTCTGAAGGGCAAGCTCAAGCTTTGAGCGGGCTGCATCGACGCGGGCTGCTGCTGGGCGCGCTGCTGGCGCTGCCCGGTGGACGGGTGCTGGCGGGCGCCCAGGTCGAAGAGCCGCTGGCAGATGCTGTGCGCTCGGCCTTGTCGGCGGCCATCGCCAACAGTGCGCCGCCCAAACCTCGTTTCGATCGGGTCGAAGACCGGCTGGCCTATCTGCGCTGGCTGGGCGAGATGAGCGAGCGGCTCAAGCGCCGGCTCTCGGAGAGCCTGACCCGCATCGAGTTCCTCGAGACCCTGTGGTACGAGAGCAAGCGAGCGGGTCTGGATCCGGCCTTGGTGCTGGGGCTGGTGCAGGTCGAGAGTGGCTTCCGCAAGTACGCGATCAGCTCGGCCGGCGCTCGCGGTTATATGCAGATCATGCCGTTCTGGGCCCGTCTGATCGGCGATGGTCAGGCATCTCGGCTCTTCCATATGCAGACCAATCTGCGCTTTGGCTGCGTGATCCTGCGCCACTATCTGGATCGCGAGCGGGGCGACATGTTCCTGGCGCTGGGTCGCTACAACGGCAGCCGTGGCCGGGCCGAATACCCGAATGCGGTGTTCGGCAACCGCAAGCGCTGGCTGATGCCCGGGGAAGTCTAGGCCTTCAGCCCAGCCCAGGCCTTGGGCTTGGCACCAGTGACGCCGGCCAGTTCCAGCACCCGCTCGGCGCTTTCGTTCACCAGCTCCTCAATGCTTTGCGGGTGGTGATAAAAGGCCGGTAGCGGCGGGAAGACGATGCCGCCCATCTCGGTGACGGCCGTCATATTGCGCAGATGCGCCAGGTTGAAGGGCGTCTCGCGAACCATCAGAATCAAGCGGCGACGTTCCTTGAGCGTCACGTCAGCCGCGCGCGTCAATAGATTGTCGCCAAAGCCGTGGGCGATGGCCGCCAGGCTCTTCATCGAGCACGGGGCGATCACCATGGCTGCTGTGGCGAAGCTGCCGCTGGCCACGCAGGCGCCGACATCGGCCGGCGCATAGGAGAAGGAGGCCTCGGCCTCCAGTGCCTTGCGGTCCAGCCCGAGCTCATGGTGCACATTGAGCACGCCGGCCGGCGTGACGATCAGATGCGTCTGCAGGCCGAGCTCTCGGCCGCGGCGCAGCAGTCGCAGCCCGTATGCCGCGCCAGTGGCGCCGGTGATGCCGACGACCAGCCTCGGTTCGTTCATTGTGCGGGCGTCAAGACCTGCTGCAGTTCGCCAGCCTGGTACATCTCCATCATGATGTCCGAGCCGCCGACGAACTCGCCGTTGACGTAGAGCTGCGGAATGGTCGGCCAGTTGGCATAGTCCTTGATGCCCTGGCGCACGCCCTCGTCCTCCAGCACGTTGAAGGTCTTCAGATCGCTGACGCCGCAGGCCTTCAGTATCTGGATCGCGCGGCCCGAGAAGCCGCACATCGGAAACTGTGCCGTGCCCTTCATGAACAACACGACCCGGTTGTTCTTGACCAATTCGTCAATGCGTTGCTGTACGTCGCTCATATCGTCTCGCCTGAAGTGGTGGAAAGCGCGCCGACTCCGAGCCGGCACATGCCGCCCATTATCGGCGAGGGCGGCGATGCCTGCCGGCCCTGGGCTTTGCCCGCTCAGTAGCTGTAGCTCAGGCCCAGTTGCAGCACGGGTCGAAAGCGCATGTCCATCAGCAGGTCTTCCAGGCTCTGCGAGCCCAGCGCGCTGCGGCCCAGGCGCAACTCTTCGCGCGGACTTGACTTGGCGAGGCCGAGATCGGCACTGAAGCCCCAGCCACCGCGCAGCGACTGGCCGGTGTAGCCGATGCCCAAATAGGAGCGAGCATGGCCGGAATCGAAACCGGGGGGCAACGCGCTGCCAAGCAGGCTGACACTGCGCTGGCCCACCGCCAGGCTTTGGCCCATGCCCAGCGAGCTGTGACCCAGTGCGAGGCCGCCGCTGCTTTGCGACAGTGTTGGCGAGCCCATCAGCAGGCCACCGGTGGCACGCAGGCCGCCTTGGGTGTTGGGGCCTAGCAGGGAGCCGGTGAGGTAGTAGTCGCCCAGAAGATTGGCGCTGAGCACTCGCGAACTCCCGGTCACACTGTCCAGCTGGCTCAGTTGGACGCGAGTCTGCCAACGCAAGGAGCCCATCTCGGGGGCGGTGATCTTCAGGCCTTCCGCCTGGGCGCAAGTGCCAGCCATCAGCAACAGCGCCAATGGCATCAGCCAGCGCGGGTTCGCGGCAAGGACATGGGCGACGGTACTCATGGCGACCTCCTCGTGAGCTGGCGCCTGAGGTCCAGGCGTAGGTCATGCTAACCCGGTCAGCGAAAATCTGCAGACCGAACTGAGGCGCTATGGGCCGGCAGTTGTGGCTTTTTGGACAGTGTCAGCCCGGCCAGCGCCCGCCGCTGACGCGGGGCTGGCCGCCGAGGTCCCGGCGACACTCGATCCGCTCGAAACCCTGGGCCGCCAGGGCTTGGCCGACCGCCTCGGCCTGGTCGTAGCCATGCTCCAGCAAGAGCCAGGCACCGGGTCGCAGATGCCCGGGCGCGCCGGTGATCAGGGTCTGCAGCGCCGACAAACCGTCTCCACCGGGCGTCAGCGCGCCCTGCGGCTCGTGGCGCAGGGCTGGCAGATGTGGGTCGGTGCCGGCGATATAGGGCGGGTTGCTCACAATCAGGTCGAAGCGGCGGCCGCCCAGCGGTCGCCACCAGTCGCCTTGCTGGAACTCGACCCCCAGCCTCAGGGCGTGGGCATTGGCGCGGGCGACGGCCAGGGCGCCAGCGCTGAGATCGACTGCCGTAACGCGGGCCTGCGGATGCCGGTGCTTGAGCGCGAGCGCGATCGCACCGCTGCCGGTGCCCAGGTCGACCAAATCCGGCTGCGCCAGTCCGCGGGCCTGCAGCAATTCCAGCGCCCAATCGACCAAGACTTCGGTATCGGGCCGAGGCACCAAGGTGTCAGCATTGACCCGAAGGCGCAAGCCATGAAATTCCTTGTGCCCGCACAGATAGGCCAGCGGCACGCCCTGCAGGCGCTGCTCCAGCCAGTCCTCGAATCGGCTGGCCTGCTCCGCACTCAACAGGTCCTGGTCGTGCGTGATGAGCCAACTACGGTCGCGGTCGAGCAATTCGGCGAGCAGCAGCTGCGCTTCGAGCCGATCCAGCCCGCGCTCACGCGACAAAACCAGGGCGGTGGCCACGCTCAGACTCACCGGCCCTCCAGGCTGGCCAGTTGCTCTGCTGCCTGGGCCGCCTGCAGGCCCTGGAACACATCGTCCAGGTCCCCGTTCATGATGGCGTCCAGCTTGTAGAGCGTCAGATTGATGCGGTGGTCGGTCAGCCGGCCTTGTGGGAAGTTGTAGGTGCGGATGCGGTCGCTGCGGTCACCCGAGCCGATCAGGCTCTTACGCTGGGCGGCCTCCTTGGCGGCGCGCTCGTTCTTGTCCTTGTCGCGCAGCCTGGCGGCCAGCACAGCCATGGCCTTGGCCTTGTTGCGGTGCTGGCTGCGGTCATCCTGGCACTCCGCAACCAGGCCGGTAGGCAGATGGGTGATGCGGATCGCGCTGTCGGTCTTGTTGACGTGCTGGCCGCCGGCGCCACTGGCACGGAAAGTGTCGATGCGCAGCTCGGCCGGGTTCAGCTGGATCTCCTCGGCCTCGTCGGGCTCGGGCATCACCGCCACGGTGCAGGCGCTGGTGTGGATGCGGCCCTGGCTTTCGGTGGCGGGCACGCGCTGCACGCGGTGGCCGCCGGACTCGAACTTCAGCCGGCCATAGACCTGCTCGCCCTCGATGCGCACCACCAGTTCCTTGTATCCGCCAAGGTCGGAGTCGCTGGCCGAAAGGATCTCGGTCTTCCAGCCCTGGCGCTCGGCAAAGCGCAGATACATGCGGGCCAGATCGCCGGCAAAGAGGGCCGATTCGTCGCCGCCGGTGCCGGCGCGGATCTCCAGGAAGGCCGGGCGCTCGTCATCCGGGTCCTTGGGCAGCAGGGACAACTGCAGGGTCTCGTGCAGCCGGGCGATGTCTGCCTCGGCGGCCGCAATCTCCTCGCGCGCCATCTCCGCCATGTCCACGTCGGCCAGCATCTCGTGCGCCGTCGCCAGATCGGCCTCGCGCTGCTGGTACTGGCGATAGTGGCCGACCAGGGTCGATGCCTCGGACTGTTCCTTGCTCAGCGCGCGGTAGCGCTTCATGTCGGCGGCGACCGAGCCCTCCGCCAAGATGGTGTCCAGCTCGCTCAGGCGATAGGCGAGGCGTTCGAATTGCTGGCGCAGCGAGTCTTTCATGGGGGGCGATGGCGGTGGAGCTGAAGGGCCGGCAGCGGCTGCCGGGACGGGCCTCAGAACCGCTAATGCTCGGCCGCAGAGTCGAAAGTGCCGCGCGGGCTGCTGCGCAGGAACAGGCGAGAGACGGTCTGCGCGAGTTGCACGCGCTGCTCGCCGTCGCTGGCATGCAGTTCGGCCAGTGCGCCGTGCAGCATTTTCTGGGTCAGACCGCGCGACAGCGCTTCCAGCACCGCGTCGACATCCTCGCCGCGCGCTAGCAGCTTGCGGGCCCTGGCGATCTCATGGGCGCGCCACTCGTCGGTCTGTGCGTTCAGGGCCTGGATCAGCGGCACTGTGTGGCGCTGACCCAACCAGTGGACAAAGCTCTGCACGCCGCTCTCGATGATGGCCTCGGCCTGCTGAACGGCGGCCTGGCGCTTCTCGCCAGCGCTTTGCACCAGCGTCGAGAGATCGTCCACCGTGTAGAGATAGACATCGTCCAACTGCGCGACCTCGGGCTCGATATCGCGCGGCACTGCCAGGTCGACCATGAACATCGGCCGGTGCTTGCGGGCCTTCAGCGCGCGTTCGACAGCGCCCAAGCCGATCAGCGGGAGGCTGGAGGCGGTACAGGAAATCACCGCATCGAACTCATGCAGGCGCTGCGGCAGATCGGCCAGCCGGATCGCCTCGGCGCTCAGATGGCCGGCTAGCTTCTCGCCGCGCTCCAGCGTGCGGTTGGCCACGGCCATGGTCTTGGGTGCCTTGGCGGCGAAGTGTGTGGCCACCAGCTCGATCATCTCGCCGGCACCGACAAACAGCACCTTGATCTTGCTCAGGTCCTCGAAAAGCTGCGAGGCCAGGCGCACCGAGGCGGCCGCCATGCTGATCGAGTGCGCACCGATCTCGGTGGAGCTGCGTACCTCCTTGGCGACCGAAAAGCTGCGCTGGAACAGCTGGTGCAGCGTGCTGCCCAGGGTGCCGGCCTGGTCAGCCTCGCGCACCGCCTGCTTGAGCTGGCCCAGGATTTGTGGCTCGCCCAGCACCATCGAGTCCAGCCCGCTGGCAACGCGGAAGGCATGACGCGCGGCGGCACCGCCTTCCATCACATAGGCATGGTTCAGCAAGGCGCTGCTGCCGACGCCGCCGACCCGGGCCAGCCAGTCAACGGCCGGCTGCACCATGGCCGCACTGCCGGCCACATAGAGCTCGGTACGGTTGCAAGTGGAGAGCAGGGCGGCCTCGGTAACGGCTGCGGTTTTGCGCGTCTGCGCGCTTTGCAACTGATCCTTGAAGCCCAGCAAGGTCGGGGCCAGTTGTTCGAGCGAGAACGCAAAACGTCCACGCAGATCCAGCGGCGCGGAGTTGTGATTCAGACCAAGGGCGAACACGCTCATGATGGGATTATAAAATTCGGCGTTCGGCTGTGCCCCGGCGGGGCTGTTGTGGGGCGCACATGCGATTGATGTGCATCAATTCCAAGCCACTTTTTCTTCTTCTCTACTCTTTGGCAAGCCCAGGCTTATGAATCTGCTGGACGTCGTATGGCACCTGGGCAACTTCCTTGCGCCCGCTTGGTTTGTTGCCGCACTGACGGCGTTCGGACTCAAACTGCTGTGGCGCCGCGAACTCAGGACCCTGGCTTGGCGCCGCCTGGCGCTGTGGGGCGCGCTGGGCGGCTGCCTGGGTCTGGTCGCGGCCCTGTTGCTGCTGGGTCGCGACGGCAAGATGCTGGGCTATGCCTTGATGGTCGTGGCCATCGCGCTGCCGCAATGGGGACTGACGCTCAGGCGCTAGCGTCTTCGGTTATCAGGACCTCGGCGCGCAGCGAATGTGCAAAAGCCTGGGTAATGCGTACGTCGATCAGTTGGTTCATCAGCCGCGGTGCGCCCTTGAAGTTGACGATGCGGTTGCACTCGGTGCGCCCCATCAGCTCGCTGGCGTCCTTGCGGGCATTGCCGGTCACGAGGATGCGCTGGGTCGAGCCGACCATGGTCTCGCTGATCCTCACGGCATTGGCCTCTATTGCGGCCTGCAGTTCTTGCAGGCGACGGACCTTGACGTCGTACGGCGTCGTGTCCTCCAGGGCTGCGGCTGGCGTGCCGGGGCGCGGGCTGAAGATGAAGCTGAACGAGGCATCGAATCCGACCTCATGCACCAGCTTCATCAGCTTGGCGTGGTCGTCCTCGGTCTCACCGGGGAAGCCGACGATGAAGTCGCTGGCGATGCGGATGTCCGGCCGGATCGCGCGCAGCTTGCGAATCGTGCTCTTGAACTCCAGCGCGGTATAGCCGCGCTTCATGGCCATCAGGATGCGGTCACTGCCATGCTGGACCGGCAGGTGCAGGTGGTTGACCAGCTGCGGCACCTTGGCATAGGCCTCGACCAGACGCTGGCTGAATTCGTTCGGATGGCTGGTCGTGAAGCGCAAGCGTTGGATGCCAGGGATCTCGGCCGCGTATTCGAGCAGCAGGGCCAGGTCGGCGTACTCGCTGGTGTCGCCCATCTTGCCTCGATAGGCATTGACGTTTTGCCCCAGCAGATTGATCTCCATCACGCCCTGGTCGGCCAGGCCGGCGATCTCGGTCAGTACATCCTCGAAGGGGCGCGAGACCTCCTCGCCGCGCGTGTAGGGCACGACGCAGTAGCTGCAGTACTTGGAGCAGCCTTCCATGATGGAGACGAAGGCGCTGGCGCCCTCGACCTTGGCCGGCGGTAGATTGTCGAACTTCTCGATCTCGGGAAAGCTGATGTCCACCTGCGGGCGGCGCTGCTCGCGTCGGGCCTCCAGCATCTGCGGCAGGCGGTGCAGGGTTTGCGGGCCGAACACCACATCGACATAGGGCGCGCGCTCAATGATGGCCGCGCCTTCTTGCGAGGCGACGCAGCCGCCGACGCCGATCAGCACGCCCTTGTCTTTCAGATGCTTGACCCGGCCCAGGTCGCTGAACACCTTCTCCTGCGCCTTCTCGCGCACCGAGCAGGTGTTGAACAAGATCAGGTCGGCCTGCTCGACGTCCTTGGTCTCTTCATAGCCCTGGGCCGCGCCCAGCACATCGGCCATCTTGCCCGAGTCGTACTCGTTCATCTGGCAGCCAAAGGTCTTGATGAATACTTTCTTCGTGTCGCTCATGCTGGCCTCTCTCAGCGCTTGGTCCAGGTCTGTGTGGCCGGCTCGAAGGCCCAGCTCGCGGCTTCTTGCGGTGTGCGTGGCCAGGTCTTGTTGGCCAGCTCGGCCGGGTTCAACACCCAGACGTCCATCAACATGCCCGACGAGGGCTCCATCGTGTAGTGCACGATGAGCTTCTGGCCGGCGACGCTGGCGGGCTGCAGCAGCATATGGGTTTCGCCGCGCAGACGGGCGCCGGGCGCCAGCCGGGCGGGCTGGCCGTTAAGGCTGATCTGAGGTGTTTGCAAGACCACCAGCTCGCCGCGCAGCGCCTGCACGGGGAAGGGGCGGTGCACCTGGGCCTGAGCCGAGATGCAAACGGTGCTGGCCGCGAAGGCAAGAAGAGCACAGCGGTACATGGTATGTGTCCAGTGGCTGCGTTGATCGGATAAAGCAAAACGGCCCGAGGGTTGCTCGGGCCGTTCACTTATTTTGGTGGCGCTTCAGGGATTCGAACCCCGGACCTGCGGATTATGATTCCGTCGCTCTAACCGGCTGAGCTAAAGCGCCTCAAGCCCGCCATTCTAGCGAGCTTTTAGGAGACAATGCAAGCCCCTCCCGGCATGTTTTTGAAAAATGTGCCTTGCTCTCTAGAGAAGCGTATCGATGTTCAGTTTCTTCAAGAAGAAGTTTGGTTCTGCTTCGGCCCCTGCGCCGACGGAGGCGCCCGTGGTGGTGGCGGACGTGGCGGTCGAGCCCGTTGTTGAGCCGGTCACCGCCGAAGCGCCGCGCAAGAGCTGGTTGGACAAGCTGCGCCAGGGTCTGCGCAAGACCGGCTCCAGCATCGCCCAGGTCTTCACCGGCACTCAGATTGATGACGCGCTGTACGAGGAGCTTGAGGCCGCGCTGCTGATGGCTGATGCCGGTGTCAAGGCCACTGAGTTTTTGCTCGAGGATCTAAAGCGCCGCGTCAAGGAAGCCAAGGCTGCAGATCCGGCCGCTGTACGCGGCTTGCTGATCGAGGCGCTGACCGACCTGCTGCGCCCGCTTGAGAAGCCTCTGGCGGTGGGGCAGCACAGCCCGACTGTGATGATGGTGGTCGGCGTCAACGGGGCCGGCAAGACCACCAGCATCGGCAAGCTGACCCGCCATCTTGCCGACGCCAACGCCAAGGTGCTGCTGGCCGCGGCCGATACCTTCCGCGCGGCGGCGCGAGAGCAGCTGTCGGTCTGGGCCGACCGTGCCCAGGTTGAGATCGTCAGCCAGGAGGGCGGCGACCCCTCGGCCGTGACTTTCGACGCGGTGGTGGCCGGCCGCTCGCGCAACTGTGATGTGGTGCTCGCCGATACTGCCGGCCGCCTGCCGACCCAGTTGCATCTGATGGAGGAGCTCAAGAAGATCAAGCGCACCATCACCAAGGCCCAGTCCGATGCGCCGCACGAAATCCTGCTGGTCGTTGACGGCAACACCGGCCAGAACGCGCTGAGTCAGGTCAAGTCCTTCGACGATGCGCTGGGCCTGACTGGCCTGATCGTCACCAAGCTCGATGGCACGGCCAAGGGCGGTGTGCTAGCGGCGATTGCGCGCGAGCGCGCAATCCCGGTGTACTTCGTCGGCGTGGGCGAGAAGCTGGAAGACCTGCAGACCTTCAATGCCCGTGAGTTTGCACAGGCGCTACTGGAGTAGCTCGGTTTCTGGGTTCACTTCATGCCGGGCGGCATCATGCCCCCCAGGCCCTTCATGCCGCCCATCTTCTTCATCATCTTCATCAGGCCGCCGCCCTTCATCTTCTTCATCATGCCCTGCATCTGGTCGAACTGATTCAAGAGGCGGTTGACCTCTTGGATCTGCACACCGGCGCCCGCTGCGATGCGGCGCTTGCGGCTGGCCTTGCTCTTGCCGTCCATCAAAAGGCTGGGCTGGTGGCGTTCCTTGGCGGTCATCGCATTGAGGATGCCCTCCATGCGCTTCATATCGCGCTCGGCCTTGTCCATATCGCCCTGGCCGGCCTTGGCGGCCATCTGGGCGGGCAGCTTGTCCATCAGGCTTGACAGGCCGCCCATCTTCTTCATCTGCGAGATCTGGGCCAGGAAGTCGTTCAGGTCGAAGCCGTCGCCGCTCTTGAGCTTGTTGGCCAGCTTCTCGGCCGCCGCCATGTCCACGCCCTTGGTGACCTCCTCGACGAGGGCGACGATATCGCCCATGCCCAGCACGCGGCCGGCATGGCGCTCGGCGTCGAAGACCTCCAGCCCGTCGATCTTCTCCGACACACCGGCAAACTTGATCGGCGCGCCGGTGATCTGGCGCACCGACAGCGCGGCCCCGCCGCGCGAGTCGCCGTCCAGCTTGGTCAGCACGACCCCGGTCAGCGGCAGCGCATCCTTGAAGGCTTTGGCGGTGTTGATTGCATCCTGGCCCTGCATCGCATCGACGACAAACAGCGTCTCGACTGGGTTCAGCACCGCGTGCAGGTCCTTGATCTCGGCCATCAGGGCCTCGTCGATCGCCAGGCGGCCCGCGGTGTCGACCAGCAGCACCTCAAAGTGATGCTTCTTCGCGTAGTCGATCGCGGCCAGCGCGATGTCATGCGGCTTTTGATCGGGTGTCGAGGGGAACCACTCGGCGCCAGCCTGCTTGGTGACGGTCTTCAGCTGCTCGATTGCGGCCGGGCGGTAGACGTCGGCCGAGACCGTCAGCACCTTCTTCTTGCGTTTCTCGATCAGGTGCTTGGCCAGCTTGGCCGTGGTCGTGGTCTTGCCAGCGCCCTGCAGACCGGCCATCAGGATCACGGCGGGCGGCTGGGCTGCGAGGTTGATGTCGGCGATGCCCTCGCCCATCGTCGCGATCAGCTCCTTGTGTACCACCGAGACCAGCACCTGGCCGGGGTTCAGCGAGCCTACCACCTCCTGACCTAGCGCCTTCTCCTTGACCCGGGCGATGAAGTCGCGCACCACCGGCAGGGCCACATCGGCCTCCAGCAGAGCCATGCGCACTTCGCGCAGCATCTCCTGGACGTTCGTTTCAGTGATGCGGGCCTGGCCACGCATCGTTTTCACGAGCTGGCTCAGGCGATTGGTCAGATTGGAGGCCATCAAGGTTCGCACCGACCGGCAAGGCGGGCGCGCAAAAGTACACTGTGGCCATGATTTTATCGTTCGCGTCCGAAGGGCTGCCCGCCATGCTGTTGAGCTTGAGCAGTTTGGCTGCCTTGCTGGCCTATGCGGTGGCGGCCGGCATGGGTGAATCGGCGGAGGCGGGCGCCGGCCGCCTGCGTGCCGTGTTGCTGCTGGCCTGGCTCTTCCATCTGGGGGCACTGGTGCTGGACATCGCTGGCTTCGGCTTGGCAAGACCTGGCGCTCGCTTCGGATTTGCGCCGGCCCTGTCGATGACGATGTGGCTGGTGCTGGCGGTCTATTTGGTCGAAAGCCGCTTCGTACCGTTGCCGGGTGCGCGGCGCGTGCTGGCCAGTCTGGCCGCGCTTACCGTGCTGCTCGCCTGGAGCTTTCCGGGCGAGAGCCGCCCGCTGGCCGCCTCGCCCTGGGCGCCGCTGCACTGGGTGCTGGGCCTGGCTTCCTATGGTTTGTTCGGCGTTGCGGTGCTGCATGCGGTGATGCTGAACCGCGCGGAGCGGCAGATGCGGCTCAAGTCCTCGCGAGGGCCGGCGACCCTGGGCATGCCACTGCTGCGCCTGGAGCGGCTGACTTTTCAGTTCGTCGGCTCCGGTGTCGTCGTGCTGTCACTGGCCTTGCTGCTGGGTTGGTGGTTCACGCCGCAATGGCATTGGGACCACAAGAATCTGTTGTCCATGCTGGGCTGGCTGGTGCTGACTGGGCTGCTCACCGGCCGGCGTGTGTTCGGCTGGCGTGGCCGGCGCGCGACGCGCTGGCTCTACTTCGGCGCGGCACTATTGCTTCTGGCCTACGCCGGCACCCGTTTCGTGTTGGAGGTGCTGCTGCAACGCGGCACGGGCTATTGATATGAAGTACCTGCTGATCATCCTTGTCATCGGTCTGGTCTTCTTTATGTTGGGCTTCAAGCGCAGCCGTCCCGGTGTGAAGCCGCCTGCACCACCGCCGGCGCCGCCAGCGCCACCCGCTGTGCCGCAGCACATCGTTAGCTGTGCCCATTGCGGACTGCATCTTCCGCAGTCTGAGGCCCTGCCCGGGCTCGGGGGGGTGTTCTGCAGCGCCGCCCACCGGGCGGCCCATGAGGCCGACAAGACTCCATGAGCGAGGCGCGGTCGAACCGGGATCGCCGCGGATCTGACCGCCGACGTGGTGACCGTCGCCGCAGCGAGCGACGCGGGCCGATGGCCGATGGCCGCGACCAATCCTGGTTCGGTCCGCCGCAAGAGGGAGAAGGTGAAGCGGCCGCCGGCGTGGACTCGGCCGGCACCGCGGACGCGGCTGACTCGCAGTTCTTCTTTCAGCAGGCGCGCCGGCTTACGCACGCTGGCGGCAGCGCCTTCCAGCGCCTGTACCGGGCCTTTTTGGCGGCGCGCGCGGCGCTGGGCTTGGCCCTGGTCGGCGCGCAGGCGCTGGCGGCACTGTTGGGCTCGACCACACCGTTCTGGACCCTGGCGCTCAGCGGGGTCTATGCGCTTGAGGCTGTAGCGCTGTGGCTGTTGCCGCGCCTGCAGCGGGGCGCCTCGGCGCAGTCGCTGGCCCTGCTCAGCAGCCCGCGCTGGTGGCTCAGCATCGGACTAGACCTGGGCCTGTTCGGCCTGCTGCTGGCGCTCGATCGCAGTGCCGGGGTCAGCTACGGTGCGCTGTTCGTGCTGCCGGTGCTGATGGCCGGTGTGCTGACACCGCGTCTGCTGGCGCTGGCTACCGCCGCGATGGCGGCGCTGATGACCTTGGGCGTGGCCTGGTGGTCGGTGCTGCAGGGGGCTGATCCGGGGCTACGCATGACGCAGGCCGGCCTCGTGGGCGTCGGCTTCTTTGTGATCGGACTGCTGGCCAGCGAGCTGGCCAACCGGCTGGCGCGCGAGGAGCGCGCCGCGCGCGGCAGCATGGAGCTGGCGCGTCAGCAGGCGCAGCTGAACCGGTTGGTGATCGACGAGATGGCCGAGGGCGTGCTGGTGCTGGACAGGCGCGGCCATGTGCGCGCCGCCAATCCGGCCGCGCGAGGTCTGCTGGCCGAGCAGCAGATGGTCCGCACCGCGCCCTTTCAGCTGCGCGGCGTGCCGGCTTGGGAGCCGTTGGTGGTAGCGGTGGAGCAGGCCTTCTCGGCCGGCGGCTGGCCGGAGGAGGGACGCGACGTGGCCTTGGTGTTCAATGCGGCTGAGCGGCGCGCACTGCGCCTACGTATGCGTTTTACGCGCCGGCGCGAGGTGCATGGCACCGAGGACCTGTGTGTGCTCTTCGTCGAGGATGTGCGCAATCTGCAGGCACGCAGCCGCCAGGAGAAGCTGGCTGCAATGGGCCGTATATCGGCCGGCATCGCCCACGAGATCCGCAATCCGCTGGCCGCCATCGATCAGGCCAATGCGCTGCTGGCTGAGGATTGCGCCGACCCGCAGTCGCAGCGCCTGACGGCGATGGTCAGCTCCAATGTGCAGCGCCTCAAGCGCATCGTCGACGATGTGATGGAGGTGGCGCCAGGCGTGCCACCGCAGCCGGTGCCGGTGGATGCCAGTGCGCTGGTCAGCGAGGCCTGTCTGGACTGGGCCCGCACCAACAAGCTGCCGGAGGGACCGGACAGCCCGCTGGGCCTGAGCCTGCCGGTCCATGCGCTGCGCATCAGCTTTGAGCCCGAGCATCTGCGTCGCGTGCTGATCAATCTGTTGGACAACGCGCTTCGCCATGCGACACCAGGCCCGCGCAGCGTGCAGGTCAGCCTGCGCGCGCAGTCCGAGCAATGGGTAAGCTTGGGTGTGTTCAGCGCCGGCGAGCTGATCGCGCCCGAGGTCGAGCGCCATCTGTTCGAGCCCTTTTTCTCGACGCGCAGCCGGGGTTCGGGCCTGGGCTTGTATATTTGCCGCGAGTTGTGCGAGCGCTATGGCGGGCGCATCGATTACCGCAGCCAGCGCTCGGCCGCACTGGGCGGCAATGAATTTGTCGTGACCCTGCGTCGTCTGCCGGCCGACGCGCCTCTTGCCCCGACTTCTTCCTGATGAGCTCAGCCAATCCCGCCTTCAGCCTGCTGGTCGTCGATGACGAGCCGGATCTGCGCACACTTTATGAGCTGACCCTGCTTCGCGAGGGTTATGAACTGGAGACCGCCGGCACGGTGGAGGAGGCGCTGGCCCGGCTGGGGCAGCGCCGCTACAGTGCCGTTATCACCGACATGCGGCTGCCCGATGGCAGCGGCCTGGATGTGCTGGCCTGGCTGGAGCAGCAGGGCCGGCCTGAGAAGGCGCTGGTGATCACCGCCTATGGCTCGGCCGAGAACGCAGTCGAGGCGCTGAAGGCCGGCGCCTATGACTATCTGACCAAGCCGGTCGATCTGCGCCAGTTCCGCAGTGTCGTTGCCTCGGCGCTGGGGCGCCTGCCGCAGGGGCAGCCCTCGGTGGTGCCGGCGCAACTGCCGTCGGAACGCCAGTCGGTGTCCGAGCTCCCCAGGCCGGCCAAGGCCGAGGCACGGGCGTCAACGACGGCGACCTCGGCTGCCGCATCGCGCGCGCGCGCGGAGGATCCAGCATTGGCGCCCCCGGCCGGTGCGCTTCAGCGCCTGGCCGGCGAGTCGACCGCGATCCGGCAGGTCCGCTCGCTGATCGAGAAGGTGGCGCGCAGCATGGCACCGGTGCTGCTGCAGGGCGAGTCGGGTACCGGCAAGGAGCTGGTGGCGCGCTCCATCCACGAGAGCAGTGTGCGCGGCAGCCAGGCTTTCGTCGCGGTCAATTGCGGCGCGATTCCCGAACAGTTGCTGGAGGCCGAGTTCTTCGGCTATCGCAAAGGCGCGTTCACGGGCGCCAACGAAGACCGCGAGGGCTTCTTCCAGGCAGCCCATGGCGGCACCCTTTTCCTTGATGAGATCGGCGACCTGCCGCTGGCCATGCAGAGCAAGCTTCTGCGCTCGATCCAGGAGCGTTCGGTGCGGCCCGTCGGCGCGGTGGCCGAGGCGCCGGTCAACGTGCGCATCCTCAGCGCTACCCACAAGGACCTGGGCGCCGAAGTGGCGGCTGGGCGCTTCCGCCAGGACTTGTTCTACCGGCTCAACGTGATACAGATCCGTGTGCCGCCGCTGCGCGAGCGCATCGAGGACTTGGCTGCGATCAGCGAGCGGGTGCTGGAGCGCATCGCCCGCGATGCCGGCGTGTCGCCGGTGCCGCGGCTGACGCCGGCGGCGCTGTCGCAACTGGCGCGCTACGCCTTCCCGGGCAATGTTCGCGAGCTCGAGAACCTGCTGCACCGGGCGCTGGCGCTGTCGGGTGGCGAGCTGATCGACGCCGAGGATCTGGGTCTGCCCGAATCGCTGCTGGACGATTCGCAGTTGGGGGCGCTGGACGTGCTGGAGGTGCCGCCGGCGGCGCCACTGCCCAACCTGGCCGACGACCAGGCCGAACTGCCTCAAGACCTGGCCCTTTATCTTGACGAGGTCGAGCGAAGCATCTTGTTACGGGCTTTGGAGCGACACCGCTTCAATCGAACGGCCGCCGGTGCGAGTCTTGGCTTGTCGCTGCGCCAGATTCGTTACCGGATGGCACGGCTGGGCATCACCGAGGGCTCGACCTCGGCCGATGGCGAGGGCGCTGACGCCAACTGAGCGCCGCTCGAAGCGCAGTCATCAAAGCCTTTGCTGACGCGGCCTGGCGGGCGGTTTTGCGCTGCAGGCCACGACTGTCGCGGGGGTCTGATTTCAAACCCTGATCAATGCTGGGTGCAGGCGCGATGCGAGCGGTATCGATGCGACGCTGCAAGGCCTATTGCGGCGCGCGACTAGCGTGTGTGGGAGCGCCGGTCAACCGATTCGATATGCGGGTTTGACGCTAGCTGTAGTGCTTGAAGAGCTGGGTGGCCCCAGATATAGTGTTTCTTCATGCTATCCTTCTAGCCTCGGCAAAGCACTGAAATGCCCCACTCCTTCGCAGTCGTCTTGCCCAGCGTGACCGGCACAACGCCGTGTTTTGCCTGGCTCGCGATGCGGACGAAGGATGGCTCTGCGGCCCGCCCGGTGGGCTCGCGCAGTCGCACAGCCCCAAGCCCCGACGACAGCAATAACGAACGCAGATCCATGGCCGCCCTTGGCGTGTCGCGGACCTGCCATTTCTGATTCGAACAAGACAGACGAGGAATTATGCAAAGCACAGCAGCCCAGACCCGCTCGGACGTTCCCGCTGCCCCAGCGCCCGCCGCAGTGGCCGGCGTGGCCAAGCAGACCGCTTATCAGGCCTACCAGATCATCCGTCGCAATGGTGCGGTGGTCTCGTTCGAGCCCAGCAAGATCGCGGTGGCCTTGATGAAGGCCTTTCTTGCCGTGCATGGCACCAGCGGCGCGGCCTCGGCCAGCGTGCGCGAGACGGTCGATGGCCTGACCGAGAACGTGGTGCGCGCGCTGCTGCGATCGCGCCCGAGCGGCGGCACTTTCCATATTGAGGATGTGCAGGACCATGTCGAGCTGGGTCTGATGCGCGGTGGTCACCATGAGGTGGCGCGCGCCTATGTACTTTATCGCGAGCGCCGCTACCAGGAGCGCGTGGCCAAGGGTGAGGTGGCCCAAGCTGCCGCGTTGGAGTCCGGCCTGACGGTGATTGACAACGGCCAGCGCATTCCGCTGGACCTGGCGCATCTGCAAAGCCTGATCGTCTCGGCTTGTGAAAACCTCGGCGCTGATGTCAAGCCGGAGCCGATCCTGGCCGAGACCAAGCGCAATCTGTATGACGGCGTGCCGATCGATGAGGTCTACAAGGCATCGATTCTGGCCGCCCGCACCTTGATCGAGAAGGATCCCGGCTACAGCCGTGCCACCGCACGCCTGCTGCTGCACACGATCCGCCGCGAGGTAGTCGGCGGCGAGATCACGCAGGAGCAGATGCAGACCCGCTATGCCGAGTATTTTCCCGGCTATATCAAGAAGGGCGTCAAAGCCGAGCTGCTGGACGAGAAGCTGGCGCAGTACGACCTCGCCCGGCTGGGCGCGGCGCTGAAGGCCGAGCGCGATCTGCAGTTCGACTACCTGGGTCTGCAGACCCTGTATGACCGTTACTTCCAGCACATTGACGATGTGCGCATCGAGATGCCGCAGGCCTTTTTCATGCGCGTCGCGATGGGCCTGGCCCTCAACGAGATTGACCGCGAGACCCGCGCGATCGAGTTCTACGAGGTGCTGTCGAGCTTCGACTTCATGTCCAGCACGCCGACCCTGTTCAATTCGGGCACCCGCCGCTCGCAGCTGTCGTCCTGCTATCTGACGACGGTGGCGGACGATCTGGACGGCATCTATGAGGCGTTGAAGGAGAACGCCTTGCTGTCCAAGTTCGCCGGTGGACTGGGCAATGACTGGACCCCGGTGCGCGCGCTGGGCTCGCACATCAAGGGTACGAACGGCAAGTCGCAAGGCGTGGTCCCGTTCCTGAAGGTGGTCAACGACACCGCCGTCGCGGTCAACCAGGGCGGCAAGCGCAAGGGCGCCGTCTGCGCCTATCTTGAGTCCTGGCACCTGGACATCGAAGAGTTCCTGGAGCTGCGCAAGAACACCGGCGACGATCGCCGACGCACCCACGACATGAACACGGCGAACTGGATCCCCGATCTGTTCATGCGTCGTGTGATGGACGGCGGCGACTGGACCCTGTTCTCGCCGTCGACCTGCCCGGACCTGCATGATCTGTTCGGCACCGCATTCGAGAAGGCCTATGTCGAGTACGAGGCCAAGGCCGACCGCGGCGAGATCAAGCTATTCAAGCGCATGCCGGCCAAAGACCTGTGGCGCCGCATGCTGTCGATGCTGTTCGAGACCGGCCATCCCTGGATCACCTTCAAGGACGCCTGCAATGTGCGCTCGCCGCAGCAGCATGTCGGTGTCGTGCACTCGTCTAATCTGTGCACAGAGATCACGCTGAACACGAACGATAGCGAAATCGCCGTCTGCAATCTCGGCTCGGTCAATCTGGCCCAGCACCTGAAGGACGGTGGCATTGACCACGACAAGCTGCGCAAGACCATTTCGACCGCGATGCGCATGCTCGACAACGTCATCGACATCAACTACTACGCGGTCAAGAAGGCGCGCGACTCAAACTTGCGCCACCGCCCGGTGGGCCTGGGCCTGATGGGCTTCCAGGACGCGCTTTACGCGCTGCGCACGCCTTACGCCTCCAACGAGGCGGTCGAGTTCGCCGACCGTTCGATGGAAGCGATTTGCTACTACGCCTACCAGGCCTCCACCGAGCTGGCCGCCGAGCGGGGTCGCTATTCGAGCTATCGTGGCTCGCTGTGGGACCGCGGCATCTTGCCGATCGACTCGCTGGACCTGCTGGCCAAGGAGCGGGGCGGCTATGTGGAGGTCGACCGCAGCAGCAGCATGGATTGGGATGCGCTGCGCGCCAAGATCGCCCAGCACGGCATGCGCAACAGCAACTGCGTGGCGATTGCGCCGACCGCGACGATCTCCAACATCATTGGTGTCGACGCATCGATCGAACCTTGCTTCGGCAATCTGTCCGTCAAGTCCAACTTGTCGGGCGAGTTCACCGTGATCAATGAATCGCTGGTGCGCGACCTGAAGAAGTTGGGCCTGTGGGACGACGTGATGGTGATGGATCTGAAGCACTTCGATGGCTCGCTGCGCCGCATCGACCGCGTGCCGGAAGAGCTGAAGACCTTGTACGCGACCGCCTTTGAGGTCGAGACACAGTGGCTGGTCGAAGCCGCCGCCCGTCGCCAGAAGTGGATCGACCAGGCCCAAAGCCTGAACATCTATATGGCCGGCGCCTCGGGCAAGAAGCTCGACGAGACCTACAAGCTGGCTTGGCTGCGCGGCTTGAAGACGACCTACTACCTGCGCACGATGAGCGCGTCGTCGGCCGAGAAGAGCACGGTGACCAAGTCGGGTCAGCTCAATTCGGTGTCGTCCGGCGCAAGCGCTTCGATGTTGTCGGCACCCGTTTCGGCACAGTCCGCAGCGCCTGTTGCTGCGGCGCCGGTCGAGGCAGAGTTGCCTGCAACCGACATGAAGTTCTGCTCGATCGACAACCCGGATTGCGAGGCTTGCCAGTAAGGTCTTGAAGTTAAAGCACTGGCATCGCGAAAAGTCCATGTGCCCGCGATGCCAGTGTTCATCGGCTCAAACGCTGATGCATGGGTTTTCCTGCGAAGCAAATCCAGGCCTCAACGACTGACCCCCGAGGGCTTTGATCCACGTCCAATGCGATGCGACGCAGCAACGCGTATCGCGTGTTGATGTCAAGAAGTCCTTGGTGTTTGAACACAACACTCTGATAATTCGACACGATAGGAAGTCCACCATGTTGGTTTGGGAAGAAGACCTGAAGCCCTCGAACAGCGTCACCACGAATGCCGCGCCGCGCACTGCGCCGGTCGCGAGCGCAGCAGCCACCGCGTCGCCCGCCACAACGGCCGCCGTGAGCAGCACCCAAGCCGTCCCCGCGTCCGCCGCAACGGCTCAGGTTCTGGGCAATGGCGCGCGCGTCAAGGCTTCGGACAAGCGCATCATCAATGGTCAGACCGACGTCAATCAGTTGGTGCCTTTCAAGTACAAATGGGCTTGGGAGAAATACCTCGCCACCTGCGCTAACCACTGGATGCCGCAGGAGGTGAATATGTCGCGCGACATCGCCTTGTGGAAGGACCCGAACGGTCTGACCGAGGACGAGCGCCGCATCATCAAGCGCAATCTCGGCTTCTTCGTGACCGCCGATTCGCTGGCTGCCAACAACATCGTGCTGGGCACCTACCGCCACATCACGGCCCCCGAGTGCCGCCAGTTCCTGCTGCGCCAGGCCTTTGAAGAAGCGATCCACACCCACGCCTACCAGTACATCGTTGAGTCGCTGGGCCTGGACGAGAGCGAAATCTTCAACGCATACAACGAGGTCAAGTCCATCCGCGACAAGGACGAGTTCCTGATCCCTTTCATCGAGGCGATCATGGACCCCAACTTCCACACCGGCACAGCCGAGAACGACCAGACGCTGCTCAAGAGCCTGATCGTGTTCGCCTGCCTGATGGAGGGGCTGTTCTTCTACGTCGGCTTCACCCAGATTCTGGCGATGGGCCGTCAGAACAAGATGACCGGCGCCGCCGAGCAGTATCAGTACATCCTGCGCGACGAATCCATGCATTGCAACTTCGGCATCGACCTGATCAACCAGCTCAAGGCCGAGAACCCGCATCTGTGGACGGCCGAGTTCAAGGCCGAGATCAAGGCGCTGTTCCTGCATGCCGTCGAGCTCGAGTACCGCTATGCCGAGGACACGATGCCGCGTGGCGTGCTTGGCCTGAACGCCTCGATGTTCAAGGGCTATCTGCGCTATATCGCCAACCGCCGTGCCACCCAGATCGGACTGGAGGAGCTCTTCCCGAATGAAGAGAACCCCTTCCCCTGGATGAGCGAAATGATCGATCTGAAGAAGGAACGCAACTTCTTTGAAACCCGCGTCATCGAGTACCAATCCGGTGGCGCATTGTCCTGGGACTGAGTTGGAACTCAGAACGAGCTCTGTGGCTTGTTCTGAGCCTGGCAAAGGCCAAAGCAGCCTGCAAGCGGCTTGGCTGAGGCAGCAAGGCTGGTGCCGCATGCTGTTCAGTTCCCAGATTGTTGTGAGGTCAAGAGATTCGCGAGACCCAAGACCATGGCCCTAGAAATTTTGGCTGGTGCTCGCAACCCCATTCACCGTACCGGGGCGCTCCTCCTGGGCGACTTCCGGACGATGAATAACTGCGCTGTGGCGGACCGGTCTGCTGCGGGCAGTGCTTTTTCCACTTGATCAAGGAGAACTGAAATGGCAACTGCAAAGAAGGCAACGGCGAAGAAGGCCGCTCCCGCCAAGAAGGCTGCGGCTCCGGCCAAGAAGGCCGCCGCTCCGGCAAAGAAGGCCGCTCCGGCCAAGAAGGCCGCTGCTCCGGCAAAGAAGGCCGCTCCGGCCAAGAAGGCTGCTGCTCCGGCGAAGAAGGCCGCTCCGGCCAAGAAGGCTGCTGCGCCCGCCAAGAAGGCTGCTGCTCCGGCGAAGAAGGCCGCTCCGGCCAAGAAGGCCGCAGCGCCCGCTAAGAAGGCCGCTCCGAAGGCTGCTGCAAAGCCGCCGGCAAAGAAGGCTGCACCGAAGGCCGCTCCTAAGGCTGCTGCAAAGCCGCCGGCAAAGAAGGCTGCACCGAAGGCTGCTCCTAAGGCCGCTGCCAAGCCGCCTGCCAAAAAGGCTGCGCCCAAGGCCGCTGCCAAGCCGCCTGCCAAGAAGGCTACTGCCGCTGCTCCCAAGGCCGCTGCCAAGCCGCCTGCCAAGAAGGCAGCCAAGAAGCCTGCAGCCAAGAAAGCCGCCACGGCCCCTGCCCCTGCTGCCGCTGCCAAGCCGGCCGCTGCACCCGCCGCCAAGACGGCGCTGAGCCCGCAAGCGGCTTGGCCCTTCCCGACGGGCAGCAAGCCCTAAGAAGCCAGGGCCTTCCGGCCCTTGGCATCAAACCCGGCCTCGGCCGGGTTTTTTTACGCCCGCTTCGGCCGTGGTCTCAGGGATAGAAGATTTCGACGCTATAGCCGCTGACGCGGTGCCGACCGGTGCTGAATACGAGCTGCAGTTGCTGCTCGCTGTCGCCTTTCATGCTGAGCTGGCTCAGATTGAAGTCGGTAGGTTTGAGCATGCGTCGTGCAACTACGGCGCCACTGGCATCGGTCAAACTCAGATCGACCCAGGGCATGGCCAGCGCATAGGCGGCCTTGTTGCGCAGCTGCAGTGCGAGTTTGTAGCTATTGCCCGAGCCGGCCTGTGTCAGGCCACTGTTCTCGACAGCCAGTGCGTCAATGCGCCGCCAAGGCTGCAGCTCGCAGCCGGCAACACCGCACAGCGATTGCAGCAGCGGTGTGCTCGGCGGGTAGAGGGCCGCGATGGCATTGCGCAACTGCAGGCCTATCTGCAGCAGCAGGGCTGCTAGCAGCAGCAGGGCGCTCACGCCTAGCGCGATGCGCACGCGCGGCTGCTGCCAGCGTGCGGTGGACGAGGCCTGGCGTAGAAAGCTGGCCTCGACCGCCTTGTGCTCGGGTGTGTCGTGGGCGGCCACCTCCGCGGCCAGCGCCGCCAAGCGGGCATCGACCAGCACGTCAGGGGCCGAGCTGGCCTCGGGGGCGGCGGTGGAGGCAATCGGTGCGGCCTCGAATTCGGGCAGCACGGCCGGCTCGGGGCTTGCCTCGACGCTGATGGCGTCGTCCCAGATGGGCTCGCGGCGCGGCTCTGCGCCGCCAACGGCAAAGTGCGGCAGCGGTGCTGGTTCGTCCTCTCGTGAGGTTGGGGCGGGCTCGTCCTCGAACTCGCGGGGCACGACCCAGGTGGTGGCGTCGGGCGGCGGCGCACTGACAGCCATCGCTTCGACGGGTTGCACTTCGGCCAGCGGCTGCGGCTCGGGTTCCGACGCAGGCGCGACCGCAGCAGGCCAGGGCGGCGGCAGTTCGCGGTCGATGTCGAACAGCTGCTCCTGGGCATCGAAGACCTCCGCGCAGCGGCCGCAGCGCACCCAGCCTTCGGAGACGCGGAGTTGATCCTGCACCACCCGAAAGATGGTGCCGCAAGCGGTACAACGGGTGGCAAGACTCATGAGCTGAATCATGCCATGAGCGCAGGGCTCAAACCCGTTGCGCGCTCATCAGAATCCAGCCTTCTTCGCTGTCGCTGACCTCCAGCTTGAGCCATGGCGCATAGGCCGCCTTCAGATCCTCGGCCTGGCGCTCCAAGATGCCGGCCAACACCAGGTGCGCGCCGGGGGCCAGGTGTTGACACAGTAGCGGCGCCAGCAGCTTCAGTGGCGTGGCCAGGATATTTGCCAGCACCAGCGGGTACTCACCCTGGGCCGCGTCGGGCAGGGCGGCATTGACCGCCACCTTGTTGTCGCGAGCGTTCGAGACCGTGGCTGTCACGGCCGCCGGGTCGATGTCGACCGCGTCGACATTGGTGGCGCCATAAAGCGCCGCTCCGATCGCGAGGATGCCGGAGCCGCAGCCATAGTCCAGCACCCGCGTCCAAGTCGGGGCCAGATCTTGATGCGCGGCGATCCAGCGCAGGCACATGCGGGTGGTCGGATGGGTGCCGGTGCCGAAGGCCAGTCCCGGGTCCAATCGCATCACCTTGCTGGCCTGCGCAGGGGCCTCATGCCAGGACGGCACGATCCAGAACTCGGGCGTGATCTCCACCGGAGCGAACTGCGACTGCGTCAGCCGCACCCAGTCCTGCTCGATCACCGCCTGGATCGTCTGCACATGGACGTCGCCGGCCCAGTCCTGGCTTAGCAGCAGGGTCGCGGCCTCGGTGGCCTCGGCTTCGCCAGGGAATAGGGCCTTGACGACCGAGCGCTGCCAGCCGCCGCGTGGTGCCGGCATGCCGGGCTCACCGAACAGGGCCTTCTCGGCATCAGTGTCGGCGTCGGCGTCCTCGACCGAGACGGCCAGCGCGTCGAGCTCGACCAGCGCATCGCTGACGGTCTCGACCTCGTCCTCGCCGCAGATCAACACCAGCTCGTGAAGGTCGGGTGTGCTCATCGCTTGTGCTCGCTCATCCAGCTTTCAAGATAGTGAATGCTGGTGCCGCCTTCCATGAACTTCGCGTCGACCATCAGCTCGCGGTGCAGCGGGATATTGGTCTGAATGCCTTCGACCACGGTCTCCGACAGTGCGATGCGCATGCGTGCCAGCGCCTGCTCCCGCGTGTCGCCGTGCACGATGATCTTGCCTATCATCGAGTCGTAGTTCGGCGGCACGTAGTAGTTGGTATAGGCATGCGAGTCGACGCGCACGCCCGGACCGCCCGGGGGGTGCCACATCGTGATACGGCCGGGCGAGGGCGTGAACTTGACTGGATCTTCGGCATTGATGCGGCACTCGATCGAGTGGCCACGCATCGTGATATTGCGCTGGGTGAAGGGCAGCTTCTCGCCGGCCGCCACCTTGATCTGCATCTGCACGATGTCGATGCCGGTGACCATCTCGGTGACCGGATGCTCGACCTGTACGCGCGTGTTCATCTCGATGAAATAGAACTCGCCATTCTCGTAGAGGAACTCGAAGGTACCGGCACCCCGGTAGCCCATCTTGCGGCAGGCGGCCGAGCAGCGGTCGCCGATCTTCTCGATCACACGGCGCGGGATGCCCGGCGCTGGCGCTTCCTCGATGATCTTCTGGTGGCGGCGCTGCATCGAGCAATCGCGCTCGCCCAGCCAGACGGCATTCTTATGGCCGTCGGCTAGCACTTGGATCTCCACATGGCGTGGGTTCTCCAGGAACTTCTCCATATAGACCTGCGGATTGCCGAAGGCTGCACCGGCTTCCGTGCGGGTGGTCTGCACCGCATTGACCAGCGCGGCCTCGGTGTGAACCACGCGCATGCCGCGGCCGCCACCACCACCGGCCGCCTTGATGATGACCGGGTAGCCGATAGCGCGAGCGATCTTGACGATTTCCTTTGGGTCTTCGGGCAGGGCGCCCTCGGAGCCAGGCACGCAGGGCACGCCGGCGCGGATCATGGCCTGCTTGGCCGAGACCTTGTCGCCCATCAGGCGGATGTTGTCGGAGGTCGGGCCGATGAAAACGAAGCCGCTGCGCTCGACGCGCTCGGCAAAGTCGGCGTTCTCGCTGAGGAAGCCGTAGCCGGGATGGATGGCCTCGGCATCGGTCACCTCGGCGGTGGCGATGATGGCCGGCATGCTCAGATAGCTCTGGGCCGAGGCCGCCGGGCCTATGCAGACGGCCTCGTCGGCCAACTTGACGTACTTGGCATCACGGTCGGCCTCGGAATAGACCACCACCGACTTGACACCTAATTCGCGGCAGGCGCGCTGTATGCGCAGGGCAATCTCCCCGCGGTTGGCGATAAGAATCTTCTTGAACATCGCGAGGCCTTATTCGATGACGAACAAAGGCTGGCCGAATTCCACCGGTTGGCCGTTCTCGACCAGGATCTTGGTGACCGTGCCGCTCTTGTCGGCGTCGATCTCGTTCATGATCTTCATCGCCTCGATGATGCAGATCGGCTCGCCTTCCTTGATCTGCTGGCCGAGTTCGGCAAAGGACTTGGCATTGGGGCTGGAGGCGCGGTAGAAAGTGCCGACCATCGGTGACTTGACGATATGGCCGGTCTCGACCGCCGGCGCCGGCGCGGCGGCCGGGGCTGCAGCGGCCGCTGGGGCGGCGGGCGCGGCAGCAGCGGGGGCCACGGCGGGGGCTGCCACCAGCGGCGCGGCGACCGAACCGTCGGACTTGACGATGCGCACTTTGCCGTCGGCCTCGGTGATTTCAAGTTCAGAAATATTCGACTCGGACACCAGGTCGATCAGGGTCTTGAGCTTGCGCAGATCCATAAGGCTTCTCCAACAGAGATGATGATTGTTATGTTTCAGTGTGCGGCCGCTGCTGCGGCGCGCCGATGACGGGCTTGATCAGCCCGCCCCCTCCGACTTGCTCTTCAATGCCGTCAGCACGTACTGCAGGGCCAGTTGATAGCCCTGGGCACCCAGCCCGCAGATCACGCCGTCGGCGAGTGCAGAGAAAAAACTGTGGTGCCGGAAAGGTTCGCGCTTGTGGATGTTCGACAGATGTACTTCAACGAAAGGCACCGCCACGGCCGCCAGCGCATCGCGCATGGCTACGCTGGTGTGCGTGTAGGCCGCCGGGTTGATGATGATGAAGCGGCAACCATCGCGGCCCGCTGCCTGGATGCGGTCGACCAAGGCACCCTCGTGGTTGCTTTGGAAGGATTCCAGCTTGACGCCAGCTTCCGTTGCGATCTCTGCGAGATCAGCATCTATCTGGGCCAAAGTCCGCGAGCCATAAACCCCAGGCTCCCGGCTGCCCAGAAGATTGAGATTGGGTCCGTGAAGTACAAGAATCTGCATCTGCAGCGTGCCTCAGGCATTAGAGCTTGGACACTAGAAGCGATAAAGGCTGGACTTTACGCTTTTTAGAGTCTGTTCAAGACAGCTGGCTAAAAATATATCGCTTGACCTGACTCCGCGCTTGGGCTTGCCCACTCAGGTCTGACTGCGCCCCAGTTCGCGCAATTCTGCCAGATCGGTCGCACCCAGCTTGCGCCAGAATGGCTCGCCTGAAGCATCGAAAGCTACGCTGAAGGGCAGTCCGCCTTGCAGATTGCCCAGTGTGCGGGCCAGCTCGGTGCCGGTCAATCCGGCGAGGCCAATGGTGAAACTTACCGGCAGCTTCTTCAAGAACTCGCGCACAGGCGTCGGAGCATCGACCGCCAGCCCGACCAATTGCCAGCCCGGATGCTCGCGCGCGAACTGGTCAAGCTCGGGCATTTCCTTGACACAAGGCGCGCACCAGGTGGCCCAGAAATTCAGCAGCAGCGGCTTGCCCCGCAGGCTGCTGGCCTGCAGGAGACCACCCTCGGGGCGCTCGAAGCTCGATGACCAAAAAGTGTTGGCGGCGGCTGAAACGGGTTCGGGGCGATTACCGCGCAGCCCATAGCCGACGCCGAGCGCCGCGGCGCTCAGGCCAGCGGCGCCGATCAGCAGCCGCCTCTTGTTGATCGAGGTCAAGACGAGTCCTCCTTGAGCAGTTTGCGCAAAGCGCCTAGATCGCCGCGTTCGCTGCGGCCCTTGGCGTCGGGTTTGAGTGCGCCGCGCACATCATCGAAATCCAGAATGCTCAGCGCCACCGTGACACTTTCGCCCAGTGTTTTGCAGGGGGCTGCAAGCGTCAACACATCGATGGGTTGGCCACGCGGGCCCGTGATCGAGCCGACTTCGTAGTCGACGCGCCAGTTCAGCAGAGCGATCTCGGCCGACTTGCTGTCGTCGCAGAACAGTTGCAGATGAATATTGGACAGCCGGGTGGCCGTGCCCCGCCAGACCGCGCCGCACAGATAGGGCCGGAACTCGGCCAGCCGCTCCATCCACAGCGCCGCCAGCTCACGCAGCGCGGCCAGCTCGGCCGGTTGCGTATCGGCGCAGAATAGGGCCAGATAGTCGCGCACCTGCTCTTCCAGCTCGTCATTGCCTGGCAGGGCGGTGCGTTTGGGCAGGCCCAGAACTTTCAGCGCGCGCTGCTTGGCCGGCCCATATTCCAGCCCCTCCTCGACCACAAGCCGGGCGGCGGTGGCGGCGATCTCCTGACTCAGACTGCTGAATTCGTCCATTGTTTGGGCTTCAATCGGGCAGCTCGACCGCGCCCATGCGTGCCGCTATCGTCGCAGCTCGCGAAAGCACATAGGGCGAGGCGGGGCGTTTTTCGAAACGCTTGGGCGCCGGCAGCATCACCGCCAGCCGGGCAGCCTGGCCGGCGGACAGCCGGGCTGCATCGACGCGGAAATAGTGGCGCGCGGCGGCCTGGGCGCCGAACACGCCCTCGCCCCATTCAACATTGTTCAAATAGATGGTCAGGATGCGCTGCTTACTCAGCAGGCCCTCCAGCATCAGGGTTAATACCAGCTCCTGGCCCTTGCGCAGCAGATCGCGTTCGCCGCTGAGGAACAGATTCTTGGCCAGCTGCTGGGTGATCGTTGAGCCGCCTACGATCTTTGGCTTGGGCGCCGAGCGGCCGCGCTGCTCGGCGCGCTCGACCCGGGCCTCGGCCTTCTGGTTGCGCTCCCAGGCTTTTTCCAGCGCGTCCCAGTCCACGCCGGCATGCTCGGCAAAGCCGGCGTCCTCGCTGGCAATCACCGCGCGGCGCAGGTTCTTGGACAGATCGGCCTCATCCACCCACTGCTGGCTCCACAAGACCTGCCCCTTCTCGCTGGCCAGACGCCAGATCTCCGAGCGCTGGAAACTGGTCGACTGCGGGTCCAGCACATTCATCAAGAGGATGCGAGCGGCGAAGTAAAGCTGCAGGGCCAGCAGGCCCAGCAGCAACAGGGCTAGCAGCCGGGTGAATTTGCCCATCATGGGGCGGCTGCCATCTGTGCGCGCAGCGCGGCCAGCACCGGCGCAGTGTCTGGGCGCTGCCCGCGCCAGATCAAAAAGGACTCGCCGGCCTGCTCGACCAGCATGCCCAGGCCGTCGCGGCCCGCGAAACCATGGGCAGCTGCCCAGTCCAGAAAGTCCTGGGCGGCTGGCCCATACATCATATCCATCGCCAGCGCGCCGGGCTTGAGCACGGCGGCCGACACCGGCACCGCCGCGCCGCCCAAGCTGGCGCTGGTGCCGTTGATCAGCAGGTCGAAGCCGCCCGCGTTCCCGCAGCCGTCCAGCCCGCTGGCGGCCAGGCGAACGCCATGCTGAGTGGCCCAGGCGGCATGGCTGTCGACCAGCGCCTGAGCCTTGTCGGTCGAACGGTTGGCCAGATGAATTTCGGCCGGCCGCGCCGCGATCAGGCTGCCCAGCACGCCGGCCGAGGCGCCACCAGCGCCCAGCAGCAGCACGCGCTGCCCCTTCAGCGGCCGTGCCGCGTTGTGCTCGATATCTCGCACCAGGCCCAGACCGTCGCTGTTGTCGCCGAACCAGCCGCCTTGCTCGTCGGTGTCGAAGCGCAGCACATTGACCGCGCCGGCTAGCGCCGCACGTGGGCTGCGCCGCGCCGCTAGGTCATGGGCCTCGAATTTGAAGGGCACGGTCACATTGCAGCCGCGTCCGCCTGACGCAGCAAATCCACGCAGGCTGGCTTCGAAGCCGTCCAAGGGGCACAGCAGGCGTTCATAGATCAGGCGCTCGCCGGTCTGGGCGGCGAACATCGCATGAATGTCCGGCGAGCGGCTGTGGGCGACCGGATTGCCGGCTACCGCATAACGGTCGGTGGGTGCAGTACTCATGGTTGGGCAGACAAGGTGGTTTCCAGGCCGTCCTCGCGGGTGAAACGAAAACGCGATGTGATCACAAGCACCTCGGCGCCCTGACGCATCGCGGCGCTGAAGGTGCCGAAGGGACCAGCGGCGCGCACGATGGCCACCGCACGCCGGTCCAACACCGCGTTGCCGGAGGACGCAACGATATCGGTCTCGATCACGCGGCCGCGCAAGTCCACATGGATGTTCAGCGTCAGCTCGCCATAGAGCTTCTTGCCTCGATGCTCGGGGAAGTCGCGCGTGCCGCGCGCCTCGATGCGCCGGCGCAGTTGGTCGTAATACTGGGCATAGACGACCTCGCGGGTGGCCGGGCTGATGTAGCGCTTCTTGGGCCGGGCATTCTCGTCATTGACCCGTTTCTCGATCTCTGCCAGCAGCTGGATCAGGCGGCGGCGTTTCTCTGCCTGCTCGATCGCCTCGGGCTTGCTTTGGTCGCGCTGCGGGTCAGGCGGCGGCAGTAGGGCCAGCGCGCGTCGCAACTGGGCCAGCAGCTGTTGCTGCTGCTCCTGCAGCTGTGCAATCTGGGCGCGCTGCAGCTCGGCACTGTCGCCGCTCTCGGGCTGGCGAGAAGGCGGCAGCGGCGAGGTGGCGCGGCCGAAGTCGGCCTCGCCGCCGCCGGCCAGATTGGCCTGGGCCAGCGCCTGGGCCTTGACGGGGGCCTCGTTGCCGCGGCTGTTGACCAACACTACCTCCAGCGGCGTGTCGCGGAAGATGCGATCAAAGCCCTCCGGATCGGCGATGCGCAGGGTCAGCAGGCCGCCATGCAGGCCTACGGACAGCAGCAGCGCAATCTGCAGATTGGAGAGCCGCAGCGCCATCGTCAGGGGCTGCTGGCCTCGATGGCGGCGGCCTCGCCTTCGGTCGGCGTCAGATCGATGGCCAGGGTCAGCGCGCCGGCCGGTTCTTCGTCCTCATCTTCGGCTTCGGGCTGCTCGGCCGTCTCGGCCACATCATCGAGTCGAGCCAGTAAATTGGCATGCACGTCCAGAGTCATCTCGTCCAGGCCGGTGATGCGCACCCGCACATGGGCGCCACGCGGCAGGGCCTCGCAGCCCAGGGTCTTGAAGACCAGGGGCAGATCGTCGGCGCGCACCAAACCGTCCTTCATTACCGCCGCGTTCAGCTCGGTGATGCCTTGCTGCTGCAGATAGCGCAGGGTCCAGAAGCGCTCGATGCCGCTCTGGAAGCCGTTGTAGGCGCTGTAGGCGGCGTCAAAGCCCGAGATGATGGAAAACAGCTGCGCGTCCTTGGGCTTGAACGGGGCCACCAGCGCGGCCGTGCGGCCGTGGCGGGCGCAGGCAATGATCTGCCATTGGTTGACCAGATCCACATAGCGGCGCAGCGGCGAGGTGGCCCAGGTGTATTGCGCCACGCCCATACCGGCATGGGGTTGAGCCCGCGTGCCCATGCGCACCTTGACTCCCGGAGCCATGCTGGCCTGGCTGCGGTAGATGCCAGGCAGGCCCAGTTCATGCAGCCAGCCGCCCCAGGTCGAGTTAGCGAGGATCATCGCCTCGGCGACGATCAGATCCAGCGCCGAGCCGCGCTGCCGGGTCGTGATGCTGACCTGCTCGCTGCCGTCTGGCTCATGGCCGGTACTGCTGTCGAGGCGGAAGTTGTAGTCGGGCCGGTTGAAGTTCTCCGGTTTTCCGCGCACGACTTCGCGCTGCGCCTTCAGCACCTTGGCCAGGCGCATACACAGCGCCAGTTCGGCCGCGAAAGCGTAGTCGGCTGGGGCTTCGCCGTTCAGCGAGGCCTCGGTGATGATGCCGTCGAGCTTGTCGTGGCGCAGATTGGCCACGATGGGCACGCGTTCGAGCTTGGTCTCGCTGCGCTTGACCGCCAGCGTCGCCTCGTCGAGCGTGAAGTAAATGGATACCGCCGGGCAGTCCCGTCCTTCGATCAGCGTGTAGGCCTGCACCACCTCGTCGGGCAGCATGGTCAGCTTCCAGCCCGGCATATAGACGGTGGATAGGCGCTCGCGCGCCACCTTGTCGACGGCCGAGTCCGGCTGGAAGGCAAGGCCCGGCGCGGCGATATGCACGCCGAAGATCACCTCGCCCGTGCCCAGGCCCTGGACCGACAGCGCATCGTCGATCTCCGTGGTGGCCGAGTCGTCGATCGAGAAGGCTTGCACCGCGGCCAGCGGCAACTCGTCCTTGATTTGCGGGGCCTGCAGCGCCGGGAAGCCCACGCCCTTGGGGAATTGCTCGAACAAGAAGCGCTTCCAGTGGAACTGATAGGGGCTGGAGATCGCGCCGGCATCCTTCAGCAGATCCAGAGGCGCCTTGTGGGCGCGCCGCGTGGCTTCGACCACAGCCTTGTATTCGGGGCCGTTCTTGTCGGGTTTGAACAGGATCTTGTAGATCTGTTCCTTGATCGGCGCCGGGCACTGGCCAGCGGCCAGCTCCTCGGCCCAGGCCTCGATCTGCAGCGCCTGCTGGCGCTTGCGCTCGATGCCCAAGAGGGCAGCCTTGACGATGTCCTCAGGCGCTTTCTTGAACTGGCCCTTGCCGGCACGGCGGAAGTAGTGCGGCGCTTCGAACAGGCGAAACAGCGCCGCCGCCTGGTGGGTGATGCCGGCTTTGGCGTCGAAATAGTCGCGCGCCAGGTCTGCAAAGCCGAACTCGGCCTCGGGCGCAAACTCCCAGGCCAGATCGAGATCGATCTCCTGCGCCAGCCGCTGGCCCTCGGCGATCAGCTCGGCCGGGACCGGTTTTTCGAACTTCAGCAGCACATTGGCTGACTTCACTTTGACGCGCTTGCCGGACTCCAACTCGATCTGCATCGAGCTATCGGCTTCGGACATCACGCGGCCGGCGAGGAATTTTCCGGCTTCATCGAACAGAGCAAACATAGGGGGATTGTCACCGATGCGGCAGCGGCTGCGGCTGCGAGCGCCGGCAGATCACCCCGGGGCCTCAGGGCCGGGCAGCTTGCCGGGGCAGCCACTCGACGCGGGTGCGGCGCACCAGCTCCTGGTAGCTGATAGGCCGGGA
The DNA here is from genome assembly GCF_026241155.1 of Paucibacter sp. PLA-PC-4. Taxonomy (GTDB): domain Bacteria; phylum Pseudomonadota; class Gammaproteobacteria; order Burkholderiales; family Burkholderiaceae_C; genus Roseateles_E. Next base: position 129,823 of record NZ_JAPFGP010000003.1, on the reverse strand, counting down.
GGCCTGTTCGTCGTCGCGGTTGGCCTGCCAATGGGCCCAGGCCTGCCCGGTGTGGCTGTCATACACCAGCTTGAACAGATGGCTGGGCACGCGCACGCCGTTGGGGCCGATGCGCGGGCTGCTATTGGCGAATACCGGCGCGGTGATCACATAGACATCACCGGCGGCGCGCTGCACATACTTGCGAGTGTCCTGTTCGATCTTGGCCCAGGCGCCCGAGTTGTGGCGTATCGCCTGGGGCACCATATTGGCCAGAGAGAAGGATTGCGCCATCGCATCCTCGGTGGCCATATCGCCGGACGGGGCCAGATGGCCGCGCGAGTAACCGGAGCGTTTGTAGTCCTCCAGCTCCGCACGTTCCAGGCGCGGCAGCCGAGCATCTGCAAAGAAGCGGTCAGACTTCTGCCGCTTTACCCCGCCCAGGGCCTTGCTATTGAGCCGTTGCGCCACAAAGACCGGGGTCTTGCTGTCGCCGCTGTGCAGCACCGCGAAGCCGTTGAAGCAAAGCTCACGCTGGCGCGGGGCCCGCGGCACCGCTGGCGCTTGCTGCCCGGCGAAGAAAGCCCGGCAACTGCTAAAGGAAGTCGGGAGCTTGGCGAGCTCGGCGGTAGGGTAGGCGCTGGCCTGGGCGGCGCACGCCAGCAGGACCCAGCACAGGCTGCTGGGCCGACGAAGCAAGAACATCACGCAAGGAAGGGGGACGGTGGAGAAAAAGCCGTCGAAGGCCGACGGCGTTGAGGGGAGGGCAGAACGCAGGCCGAATTTACACCGTCATCCCGCCTGAAACCTCCAGCACCGCGCCATTGACATAGCTGGCCTCGTCACTGGCCAGGAAGGCGTAGACGTTGGCGATTTCCTCGGGCTTGCCCAGACGTTTGAGCGGCACATGGGCTTGCATCTGCTCGATGACCTTGTCGGGAATGGTCGACAGGATGGGCGTTTCGATGAAGCCCGGCGCGACCGCGTTGACCCGCACGCCCTTGGGTCCCAACTCGCGGGCCCAGGTCTTGGTGAAGCCGATCACGCCGAACTTGGCCGCGGCGTAGTTGGTCTGGCCGAAGTTGCCATAGATACCCACGACCGAGCTGGCGTTCAGGATCACGCCCGAGCCCTGTGCACACATGATGTCGGCGACCGCCTGGGCGCAGTGGAACACCCCGCGCAGATTGACATCGATCACCGCGTCGAACTGGGCCAGCGTCATCTTCTGCAGCCGCGCGTCCTTGGTGATGCCGGCGTTGTTGACCAGTACATCAATGCGGCCGAAGGACTCAAGCACCGACGCCACCATCAGGTCCACCGATACGCGGTCGGTCACGTCGACGATGTGGCCCTGGGCCGTGCCGCCGCCGGCCTCGCAGGCCTGGACCGCCGCCGCCACGCCCTCGGGCTTGAGATCGCAGACGATGACGGTGGCGCCTTCGCGGGCGAATTTCAGCGCGGTGGCCAGGCCGATGCCCTGGGCGGCGCCGGTGATGATGGCAATCTTGTTCTGAAGTCTCATAGATGGAGGAAGTCGCTCAGTTCGTGGAGGTAGTCGTCGAAATCGGACAGGCCGTGGTCACTGCCTTCCAGCAGCTTGATGCGGCAGCCGGCGTAGCGCTGATGCATCTCGCGCCAGTCCAGCAGCTCATCGCCCTTGGCGATCACTGCCAGATAGCGCGACGGATGGTTCAGCTCACCGGGCGCGAGGGCGCGCAACTCGTCGACGAATTCGGGCTTGAAGTAAAACAGCTGGCTCGGGTCCTGCCAGCAGACCTGTTCTCCCAGGTAGCTCGCCAGATCTCGCGCCGGATCGACCGCCGGATTCAGCAGCACGGCCGGGCATCCCAGGCGCTGGGCCAGCACCGTGGCATAGAAGCCGCCCAGCGAGCTGCCCATCAAAGCCATGGATTCGCGAGGCCAGCCGGCCACCAGTGCCTCTGCCAGAGCCAGTGCCTCGGATGGAGAGGGCGGCAGCTGCGGGCAGGCGAAGACCAGATCGGGTCGGTGCTCGGCCACCCAGGACGCCATACGCTGGGCCTTGGCCGAGCGTGGCGAGGAGCGAAAGCCATGCAGATAGAGCAGGTGAGTGGTGATCTTGGCTTCGGGCAACATGGCGGCGAAGTCTAGCGATTTGCGTCGCCGCAACTGTCCGCTGCGCGTCTTTGCGGTCCATTTGTGCGATTCTCGCCCGAATCCATGCGATGAAGCACGGTTTCCGAAGGCCGGCTGGCGTTCTGCCGCATTGACTGCGGACGGGCGTCAAGAGACAGTTGCCGACTTTCCTATTTCTCTGCCTATCAACCCCGCTGGCCGTGGGGGCCCACCGGCCCCGGCCGGCCGCCAGTGAGTGCCGAATGAGTGTTGCGAAGAAGTCTGTGAATAAGCCCGCGCCCACCAGGCGCGAGGGCCTGGGCCTGTCGGCGGTGGCTGCCGCCATCGTCTTGCTGAGCGGTTGCGCCAGCCTTGAGACTCCGAAGACGGCTGCCCCAGCGCCTGCTGCGACGACCGCGGCCCCGGCCGCCACACCGAACTTCCCCGGCGCCGCCGCCAGCGCGCCGGCCGGGACTGCAGCCGCTGCCAAGCCGCCGGTAGACCCGAGCGCGCCCAAGCCCTTCGCCGAGGTCAGCAAAGGCGCCACCCAGCAGGACGGCTTGTTCCCGATCTGGCGCAAGGACGACAAGGTCTGGATCGAGATCCCGAAGGCGATGCTCAACAAGCCGGTGTTGTTCACCGTCAATATCGCCAACTCGGTCGGCGAGCGCGGCCTCTATGCCAGCCAGATGGGCTCGGACTGGATGGCCGAGTTCCGCCTGGTCGGCAAGCAAGTGCAGTTGATCGCACTGAACACCAAGTTCCGTGCGGTGGCCGAGCAGGGCTCCAAGCGCGCCATTGAGCAAGCCTTCTCGCCCAGCCTCTTGGGCTCCGGCGCGGTGGCCAGCGCCGAGCATCCTGAGCGCAAATCGGTGCTGGTCGATGCCGGCTTCCTGCTCAGCGACATTCCGGGCTACTCGACCCGGCTGGAGATGGCCTACCGCCTGCCCTATGCGATCGACCGCGCGAACTCCTCGATCGAAAGCAGCCGTGCCGAGGCGGCGCTGTCGACGCTGACCGCCCGCATCCACTTCGCGACGCCGCGCATCCCCGCACCGCCGCTGGTGCCCGCGCCCAGCCCAGTGCCGCCGCCGACGCCGCCGCAGTCCACGCCGGACCCGCGCAGCTTCTTCGTCGACTATGTCTACAGCTTCGCTGCCCTGCCCGAAACGCCCATGGCGGTGCGCCATGCCGACCCGCGTCTGGGCCACTTCATGGAATCCTTCACCGACCTGGGCGGCGATCTGAAGGCCAACCCGCGCCTGCACTATGTGCAGCGCTGGCGCCTGGAAAAGCAGGACCCGACTGCCGCGCTGTCAGAGCCGGTCAAACCCATCACGTTCTGGATGGACAAGAACATCCCGGTCAGGTACCGGCCGGCGGTCGAGGCCGGCATTGTTGAATGGAACAAGGCCTTCGAGAAGATTGGCTTTAAGAATGCCGTGGTTGCCAAGCAGCAGCCCGACGATGCCAACTGGGACAATATGGACGCCGGCCATGCGTCAATCCGCTGGTTTGTCGGCGCGGATGTCGGTTTCGCGATTGGCCCCAGCCACACCGACCCGCGCAGCGGCGAGATTCTGGATGCCGACATCGGCATGAGCGATGTGTTCGCGCGCGGCTCGCGCCGCATGATTGTCGAAGACGTCGGCCTGTCGAGCGAGCAGCGTTTGGCCCAGCTAAGCCAGAACTGGCAGGGGCTGCAGGTGGGCGAGGCGCCGGCCCAGTGCCACTACGCGCAGGAGGCCGCCGCCGAGATGAACTTCGCGCTGGACCTACTCGAAGCGCGCGGAGATATCGCGCCCGACAGCCCCGAGGCCGAGGCCTTTGTGCAGGCGGTGATCAAGGACACCATCATGCATGAGGTGGGTCACACACTGGGCCTGAAGCACAACTTCAAGGCATCGACGACCATCACCCGCGAGCAGCTCAAGGACAAGGCCTTGACTGAGGCCAAGGGCATCTCTGGCTCGGTGATGGATTACAACGCCTACAACCTCGCGCTCAAGGGCGAGACCCAGGCCGCGTTCAACAACAGCACGCTGGGCGCTTACGACTACTGGGCCATCGAGTACGCCTACAAGCCGATCGCGCCGGAGCAGGAGAAAGCCGAGCTGGCACGCATCGCCGCTCGCAGCACCGAGCCCGCCCTGGCGTATGCCGACGATGCCGATGCCGGTGGCTTCGGCCCGTATGACGGCCTGGACCCGATGGCCAATCGCTTCGATCTCGGCGACGACCCGCTGGCCTACTACAAGAAGCGCCTGCAGCTCTCGCAGGAGCTGTGGACCCGCGTGCAAGACCGTAAGCCCGAGGCCGGCGACGACCCGCTGCGCCAGCGCCGCGCGCTGCTGGCCGGCTTCAACCAGCTCTACCGTGCGGCCGAGCTGGTGGGTAAGTATGTCGGCGGCATGCATGCGCTGCGCGATCTGCCCGGCAGCACCGGCCGCCCGGCCTTCCAGCCGGTCGAGCCGGCCAAGCAGCGTGAAGCCCTGCAGTTCTTGTCGACGGGGCTGTTCAGCGAAAGCAGCTTCCGCTTCCGTCCTGAGCTTCTGGCCAATCTGACCCTGGACTACAACGAGTGGGAGCGCGGCGTGCCGGTGAATCTCTCGGCCGCAGTCGCTCGCGTGCAGCTCGTGGCGCTGGATCGCCTGCTCAGCGCCAACACCGCGACCCGGCTGCTCGACACCCCGGCTTATCTGGCGCCGGCCCAGCGCAAGAACATGATCTCGCTCAATGAGGTCTATGCGACGGTGCAGGGCTCGGTCTGGAGCGAGCTCAAGAGCGGGGCCGAGATCGACCGGCTGCGCCGCAATCTGCAGCGTGAGCATCTGAAGCGCCTGCAGACACTGCTGACTCGGGGCTCGGCGAGCCTGCCGCCCGATGCGCTGAGCTTGCTGCGCTACAACGCGACCCGGCTGCAGGCCGAGCTGCGTCAGGCCTCGGGCAATGGTGCGTTGTCGGTCGAGAGTCGTGCCCACCTGGCCGAGAGCTTGGGCAGCTTGACTGAGGCCTTGCGCGCGACGATGACGCGCAGCTGAGCCGCCGCGGCCCGCCCCTCACAAAAGCCGGCCGCGTGCCGGCTTTTGTTTCCAAGGATTCACGCACGAAATTGCTCCAGATGACACGCTGCCACCATCCTCTGTCGGCCTTGCTGCTGGCCCTGCTGCTGAGCAGCGGCGTCAGCCTGGCCCAGACGCCGCCATCCGCCGCAACTGCGGCGGCCCCCAAGCCCTTCGCCGAGGTAATTGAGGGCGCCAGCCAGGACGCGGGCCTGTTCCCGCTTTGGCGCAAGGATGACAAGGTCTGGATCGAGGTGCCGAAGGCGGCGCTGAACAAGCCCTTTTTGTTCAGCGTCAACTTTTCCAACTCGGTCGGCGAGCGCGGTCTGTACGCCAGCCAGATGGGCCCGGCCTGGCTGGCCGAGTTCCGGCTGGTCGGCAAGCAACTGCAATTGTTCGCGCTGAATACCCAGTTCCGCGCGGTGGCCGATCAGGGTTCCCGGCGCGCCATCGAGCAGGCCTTCTCGCCAAGCCTGCTGGGTGCCGGCACGCTGGCTAGCGCCGAACACCCCGAGCGCAAGTCTGTGCTGGTCGACGCGGCCTTCCTGTTGTCCGACATCCCAGGCTACTCGACCAAAGTGGAGGCGGCCTACCGCCTGCCCTTCACGCTGGACCGCGCCAACTCTTTCATTGAGGCCGCGCGTGCCGACGCCGCCCTGTCCACGCTGACCGCCCGCATCCATTTCGCGACACCGCGCATCCCGGCACCGCCGCTGGCGGCCGGCCCGGCCCCGACGCCACCGCAGGCCACGCCCGACCCGCGCAGCTTCTTCGTCAGCTATGTCTACAGCTTCGCGGCCCTGCCCGAGACGCCGATGGCACCGCGCCTGGCCGATCCGCGCCTGGGCCATTTCAGCGACGCCTTCAGCGATCTGGGCGGTGACCTGAAGGCCAATCCGCGGCTGCACTACATCAAGCGCTGGCGGCTTGAGAAACAGGACGAGACGGCCGCGCTGTCGGAGCCGGTCAAGCCGATCACGTTCTGGCTGGACAAGAACATCCCGCTGAAATACCGCCCCGTGGTGGCCGAGGCCATCCTGGAATGGAACAAGGCCTTTGAGAAGATCGGTTTCAAGAACGCGCTGGTGGTCAAGCAGCAGCCCGATGATGCCGATTGGGACAATATGGACGCCGGCCATGCCTCGGTGCGCTGGTTTGTCGGCGCGGACATCGGCTTCAATATCGGACCGAGCCGCAGCGACCCGCGAAGCGGTGAGATTCTGGATGCCGACATCGGCCTGAGCGACGCCTTCGGTCGTGGCGCACGGCGCCAGATCGTCGACGATATTGGCCGCTACAGCCACCAGCACGCTGACGGCTCGGTCTGTATGGATGGCGAGTTCAGCGCTGCCGAGGCCGAGTTCGCGCTGGATCTGCTGGAAGCACGCGACGAGATCGCGCCCGACAGCCCCGAGGTGGAGGCCTTTGTGCGCAGCACTATCAAGGGCACGATGATGCACGAGGTAGGCCACACTCTCGGGCTCAAGCACAACTTCAAGGCCTCCACCGGCATTACTGCCGCACAGCTGCAGGACAAGGCCTTCACCGATGCCCACAGCATCTCCAACTCGGTGATGGAGTATGTGGCCGTCAATATCGCGCTCAAGGGCGAGCCCCAAGCCGGCTTCCACCGCTCGACCCTGGGACCTTACGACTATTGGGCCATTGAATACGCCTACAAGCCGCTGCCCAGGGAGGGCGAGGTGGCTGAGCTGGCGCGTATCGCCGCGCGCAGCACCGAGCCCGCGCTGGCCTATGGCGACGATATCGATGCCGGCACCAGCGGTCTGTACGACGGCATGGACCCGAGCGCCAATCGCTTTGACCTCAGCAACGACCCACTGGCCTACTACAAGAAGCGTCTGAAGCTTTCGCAGGAACTCTGGGCACGCGTGCAGGACCGTAAGCCTCTTCCTGGCGACGACCCGCTGCGCGCGCGCCGCTCGGTGCTCGCTGGCCTGACCCAGCTGGCCACCGTGGCCGAGCTCAGCGCCAAATACGTCGGCGGCATGACGGCATTGCGCGACCTGCCGGGCAGCACTGGCCGGCCCAGTTTCGCGCCAGTAGATCCGGCCAAGCAGCGCGAGGCCTTGCAGTTCCTAGCCAGCAGCATCTTCAGCGCCGACAGCTTTCGCTTCCGGCCCGAGTTCATGTCCAGCCTGGGCCTGGATTACAACGAACGCGATCTGCGCGGCCTGCCGCTGAGCATCCCTTCCTCGGTCGCCCGGGTGCAGCTGGGGGCGCTGGACCGCCTGCTGGGCGCACCGACGGCGCAGCGATTGCTTGATCTGCCGGCTTATGTGGCCGTTGAGCAGCGCCGGGGTCTTATTTCGCTCAGCGAGGTCTATGCGAGCTTGCAGGGCGCAATCTGGAGCGAACTCAAGAACGGCGCCGAGATCGACCGGCTGCGCCGCAACCTGCAGCGGGAGCATCTGAAGCGGGTACAGACCTTGCTGACGCGCGGCTCGCCCAGCCTGCCGCCCGACGCGCTGAGCCTGCTGCGCCATCACGCCACTCGGCTGCAGGTCCAGCTGCGCCAGGCTGCGGGCCGCAGCGGCCTGTCGGTCGAGAGCCGCGCTCATCTGGCCGAGAGTCTGAGCCTTCTGACGCAGGCGCTGAACGCGACGATGACGCGGGCCTGAGTTCGGCCGCGTCTTCAGGCAGTCTTCAGGCGGACATGCTCCAATCGCAGCGCTCATGAACATCCTGCTGCTCGAAGACGATCTGGACTTGGGGGACGCGGTGCGCCTGGCTTTCGAGGCCGAGGGCTACCGCGTGGTCTGGGTGCGGCGCCTGGCCGACGCGATCGCGGCGCTGCGCGGAGTCCTGCCCGACCTGCTGGTGCTGGATCTGGGGCTGCCCGATGGTGACGGCCATGAGCTACTGGCCTGGCTGAAGCAGGAGTCGGCGGCTGTGCCTGCTCTGATACTCAGTGCGCGCGACGGCCTGGATGAGCGTCTGCGCGGGCTGGACGGCGGCGCCGACGACTATCTCGTCAAGCCTTTTGCCTTGCAGGAACTGTTGTCCCGGGTGCGGGCGTTGGCACGGCGCAGCTATGGCCTGGATAGCGGACAGCTGAGCCTGCGCGGTCTGCTGCTGCACGAGGCCTCGATGCGGGCGACGGTGGATGGCCGGCTGCTGGAGCTCTCGCCCAGCGAGTTCCGTCTGCTTGCGGCTTTGCTTAAGCGGGCCGATCGGGTGCTGACCCGGCGCTTTCTGGAAGATCAGGTGCTGGCCGGCAGCGCGGCCGAGAGCAATGTGCTTGATGTGCATATCTCCAGCCTGCGTCGCAAGATCGGCGACGGCTATATCCGCACGATACGAGGCCTGGGCTATGTGATGGATCGTCAAAGCGTTGCGACCCGATGAAGGGCTGGTGGCGCCGGCTGGTCGAGCCCTCAGTGCTGCGCGGCCTGCTGCTGGCGCAGATCGCGCTGGTCAGCCTGGTCTGGCTGGGCCTGGTGCTGCTGGTGGTCCGGGAGAGCCAGCAGGAGACGGCGCTGCGCCAGTCGGTGCCGGCGATGGAGGCCCTGGTGGCGACGGCCGAGGCTCTGGTCGACCAGCCTGAGGCCTTGCACCGCGTGCTGGGCAAGGTCGATGAGTGGAACCGCATGGGGGGCGGCGAACAGGACGACCCGATGCTGCGCACCGGCATGCTGGTCTGGCGCGGCACGAGCCAGGTCTTCGCCACCGACGGCCTGCATCCCTCGCTGTATCAGCGCCATCCCGAGGGGCTCAAAGAAATCGAGATCGACGATGGCCGCTGGCAGGTGCTGACCGTGCACTCCAGCAGCGGCAGCAATGTCGCGATCAGCTTCATCTACCCCCACGGCATCATGGCAGTGATGGTGGCGCTGAACAGCCGCGGCTACCTGCTGTTGCCTCTGATCGTCAGCCTTCCGCTGCTGGTGCTGCCGGCCTGGTTGTCGGTGCGCTGGGCGCTGCGGCCCTGGCGCCGGCTTAGCGCCGAGGTGGCGCGGCGCGACGAGCAGGAGCTGTCGCCGATCACACTGCCGGCGCGCGAGCGCGAACTGCGGCCGCTGCTGGATTCCATCAACCGGCTGCTGGGCCGGTTGCGTGGGGCGCGCACGCGAGAGCGTCAGTTCGTGGCCGATGCAGCCCATGAGCTGCGCACGCCGCTCAGTGCGATGAGTCTGTATGCCGAATCGATGCAGCGTCTGGCGCTGCCGCCACCGGCTGCGCCGCTGCTTGACGGCATGCTGCGCAGCAGTGCCCGTGCCACGCGCCTGATCAACCAGCTTCTGACCTTGACGCGAAGCGAGGCCGAGGCGCAGGCGCCGGCCCGGCGCCTCGACTTGACGGCTCTGGTCGGCGAGGTGCTGGCCGAGACGGCCATCCTGGCCCAGGGGCGGCGCGTGCAAATGGACTGCGAGCTGCCGGACTCGCTCTGGCTGGATGGCCAGGCAGAGGGCCTGGGCTCGCTGTTCGGCAATCTGATCGAGAACGCGATCAAGTACAGCCCCGAGGGCGGGCGCGTCAGCTTGAGCTTGTGGCGCGAGGCGGGCGAGATCTGCGCCCGCCTGAGCGACCAGGGACCTGGCATCGCGCCTTCCTGGCGCGAGGCGGTGCTGCACCGCTTTGCGCGCATGCCCGACCAGAGCCAGGCCGGCAGCGGTCTGGGGCTGGCCATCGTGGCAAGCGTGCTGCAGACCCATGGCGGTAGGCTGGCACTGGAAGATGCGCCGGGCGGCGGGCTGTTGGTGCGCCTATGGCTGCCGGCGCCCTCGCGCGCTTGAGCACATCTCGGGCTCGGATCCGGCGATCGCTGCAGTCCTCAGGACGTCGACTGCTTGCTACGCTCCAGCCATTGGCGCGGCGACAGGCCCAGACGCTGGCTGAACAGACGCGACAGCGCCGGTGCGCTGGCGTAGCCCAGCTCGTCGGCGATCTGCTTGACCTGGCGGCCCTGGCGCAGCTGGGTCTGGGCGAGGCTGAGCCGCCAGCCGGCCAGATAGTCGGCCGGCGGCTGCCCGACCCCGGCTTTGAAGGCTGCGGCAAAGGAGCTGCGCGACATGCCGGCTTCGGCCGCCATCGCCGCCAGACTCCAGGGCTCACCGGGGCGCTCATGCAGGGCGACCAGCGCGCGGGCCAGGCGCGGGTCTGCCAATCCGCTCAGCAGGCCCGGGCTGATGCCGGCCTCGGCCGGATGATCGATCAGCCAGCGCAGCAACTGGATCAGCACCACCTCGAACAGCCGGTCGGCCAACAGGCGGTGGCCGCAGCGCAGCCGTTCAGCCTCGCTGAACAGCAGAGCCAGAGCTGGTTCTAGGCCCTCGACGCACGCCAGTGGCAACACGATCAGCGGCGGCAGTGCGCGCACCAGCGGGTTGTGGTCGCCGCCATCGAATTCCAGTTCGGCGCAGACGAAGTCAGAGCCGTCCTCGGGAGGGTTGCGAAACTCGTGTGTCAGCGGTCGTGGATAGAACAGCAGGGTTGGCTCGGTCACCAACAGCCGGCGAGGCAGCTCGGTGTGCTTCGCGCCGTGGCGCAGCTCCAGCTCGCCGCGCCGCATCACATGCAGGAAACCACGCCCCGGCTCGGCCGGGAAACGACTGATGCCGCACAGCGGGCCGTGGTGGAACAGCCGTGCCCGCACCTTGAACTGCTCCATCAGGCCGGACAGACGATCGAGCGGCAATCGATTCATGTCGGACGAAAAGGTATGTAGTTTGGACGATAGATGTCCAATGGTACGGCAAGGCCGCGCACACTGTCACCCAGCAGCTGCCAGATGCCTAGTCAAGACAAACCCGTTCACCGTTCCCCTACGAAAGGAAATCCATCATGTCCCGCATTGAACTGATCGATCCCGCCCAGACCAGCGGCGAGCGCAAGCTCGTGCTCGACCAGATCCACGGCGCCTTCGGTGCCACGCCCGCGATGTTCCGTGCCGTCGCCAACTCCACCGCCGCGCTGAAGAGCATGTGGGGCAGCTTCGGTGCCCTCGGCGCCGGTGTGATCCCTGCCAAACTGGGCGAGCAGATCGCCGTGGCGGTGGCCGACAGCAACGACTGCGAATACTGTCTGGCCGCCCACACCGCGCTGGGCCGCAGGGCCGGCGCGACGCCCGCCGAGATGGCCGCAGCGCAGCAAGGCGAGTCCACCGACCCCCAGACAGCTGCAGCGTTGCGCTTCGCGCTCAAGCTAGTCAAGGACCGTGCCCAGGTCAATGATGCCGATGTCCAGGCGCTGCGCGATGTCGGCTTCGACGACGGGCAGATCGTTGAGATCCTGGCCCATGTGGCACTGAACTTGTTCACCAACTACGTCAACGTGGCCTTCGCCGTGCCGGTCGATTTCCCGGCAGTCAAGCTGCGCCGCCAGGCCGCCTGATGATTCAACGGCCCCGCCGCCCTTGGTGGTGGGGCCATGGAGAGCCCTATGTTTGCGACCCCCCTCTTGTCTGTCTCCTCGCGCGACTTGCAGCCGGTCCCGCCGCTGCAGGTCGAGCAGTGGTTCAACACGCCACGGCCGATCGCGCTGCAAGAACTGCGCGGCCGTGTCGTCGCGCTACACGCCTTCTAGATGCTGTGCCCGGGCTGTGTGTCCCATGGGTTGCCGCAGGCTGCGCGCATGCATGAGCTGTTCCCTGCGGATCAACTGGCGGTGAACCTAGCATGTGTGCACGCTCCATGATCGGGAAGGCGACTACGCCAATCACGCCGAAGCGCAGGCCGACATCGCTGACTACATCACCAATTTCTATAACCCCGTGCGACTGCAGTCGACGCTGGGCTATCGATCCCCCAGCCAGTACGAGCAACAACGCGCTGCCGCCCATTGACTATCGAAGTTCCCTTATTGAACCGTCCGAAAAAGCTTGACCACGACAGTCTTTGCAATCATGGAAAGTTCAAGTCCAAGCCAAGCCTGGTGCCAACGCTGAAGGTGACGAGCAACAGGACGACGACCAACACCACAAACAACGCGGCGAGCTTCAGGCTCGTGCGAAGTACCGCACGCTGCGTCTCTGTCCCCTTCTTCTGTCCTTGGTCGTAGTGCCACTTGACCGCGTAGAACATGCCAATGCTCAGCACGCCGACCTTGAATGCGATGAAGACCGCTGGGACCCATTCCATGATTTCGATATGCCAGTAGCGTGCTTTCTCACGAGCCATGACTGTGCGCTGTATTGCACAAAAAATACAGGACCAGATTCTTGGAAAAGAGACCGGGTCAGATGGATGGCCATCGCCCTTTAGCGTCAGCTTTTGGTTTTCGATTTCGCTAGTTTGGCCGTCTGCTCAGGGTGTACGCCGTGAAAAGGCGGCACTCTCCAGTGGTTGCAAGCCCCGCCCGGCAACCGCTCCGGCCGGAAGTAACCGGAGCACGCATGGGGGTGACGAAAAGTCCGAAGCCTTCGGGCGCCCCTTGCCTCAATGCTGAGGGGTGAGCCTGATGCTCTCCAGTCTCCTGCCCATAGCAGTCATCCGCAGTTGCCGATGTCGTTAGGCGGTACCCGAGGCTATCGGGGAGTTGTCGCGCTTCGTTGGGGTTCCCCCCAGGCTTTTGCCGATACGTTTTGCGTGCTGGCAAGTTCATCTTCCACTTTCAGTGCATCTTGCAAGTCCTTATTTTTGAATGCATTTGCTCGCAAGAGAACTCGAACTTAAGAATGTAAGTACTTGATTTCATTGAGAAAACATCGAGTTTCACCTTGACCGATGGTGACTCGATGAGTAAAGTGGTGAAAAGTGCAATTTAGTGGGTCGCTGTGGCGAATTTTGTGTTTCAAGGGGCGAGCGCCTTGGCAATGGATGCCAAGGGGCGTTTGGCCGTCCCGACACGCCACCGCGAAGTGCTGCAGGCGCTGTGCGCCGGCCAGCTGACCATCACCAAGCATCCCGAGGGTTGCTTGATGGTGTTCCCGCGTCCTGCCTGGGAGAGCTTCCGCGACCGCATCGCCGCGCTGCCGATGGCGGCTTCAGGCTGGAAGCGCGTGTTTCTGGGCAATGCCCAGGACGTTGAGATCGATGGCGCCGCCCGCGTGCTGATCTCGCCGGAGCTGCGCGCGGCCGCCGGTCTGCAAAAGGACGTGATGCTGCTGGGCATGGGCAGTCATTTTGAACTCTGGGATGCCCAGGCCTACTCGGCCCACGAGGCGCAGGTGATGCAGTCCGAACTGCCGGACGCCCTCAAGGACTTCAGCTTCTAATGGACACCGCCACCCCCGAGTTCTCCCACACCACGGTGCTGCTGCATGAGACCGTCGATGCGGTGCTGACCTCGCCCGATGGCATCTATGTCGACGGCACCTATGGCCGCGGCGGCCACTCGCGTCTGCTGCTGTCCAGGCTCGGGGAGAGTGGGAGGCTGATCGCGATCGATCGCGATCTCGAAGCCATTGCGGCAGCCACCTCGGGCGATACGCGGGTCGATGACCCGCGTTTTTCCATCTGTCACTCGGCCTTTGCCGAGATGCGGGCACAGCTCGCGGCGCTGGGCGTCGAACAGGTGCAAGGCATTCTTTTGGATCTAGGGGTCTCCAGCCCGCAGATCGACAACCCCGAGCGCGGGTTCAGCTTCCGTTTCAGCGGACCGCTGGACATGCGCATGGACACCACCCGCGGCGAAAGTGCTGCGGATTTCCTGGCCCGCGCCGATGAGCGCCAGATTGCGGAGGTCATACGCAACTATGGGGAAGAACGGTTTGCTTCACAGATTGCAAAGGCGCTTGTTGCTCGCCGGGAAATCGGGAGTGCTGTTCGAAGCACCGACGAGCTTTCCAAGGTCGTGGCTGGCGCGGTCAAAACCCGCGAGCCGGGCCAGGACCCTGCAACGCGCACATTTCAAGCGCTTCGGATTCACGTCAACGCCGAGCTTGAGGAGCTCGAACAAGGGCTAAACGCGGCGCTGCGACTGCTGGCTCCCGGCGGCCGATTGGCGGTGATCAGCTTTCATTCGCTTGAAGATCGCATCGTCAAAAACTTCATCACTGCCCACAGCAAGGAAGTGTTCGACCGCCGCGCGCCGTTTGCCGAGCCTCAGGCGCTGGCGCTGACGGCGCTGGGTCGCATCAAGCCCAGCGAGACCGAGGTGCGCGCCAATCCGCGCTCGCGCTCGGCAATCTTGCGCGTGGCCGAACGCACCGAGGCGCCGCTGCCCATCGAGCATCAGCGCCACAAGGGAGGCAAACGATGAGCCGGCTGAACCTGCTGCTGCTCGTTGCTGTGCTGGTTAGCGGCATGCTGCTGGTTCGCAGCGCCTATGACTCGCGCCGCCTGTTTACTGCTCTGGACCGCTCGCAGGCCGAGGCTCGGCGCCTGGAGGCCGATAGCCAGCGGCTGCAGGCAGAGCGCCATGCGCAGGCGACCAATCTGCGTGTCGAGCAGGTGGCCCGCGAGCGCCTGCGCATGCAGACAATCACTCCGGCGCTGACCCAGGTGGTCGAGGGTGGCCGTGCCGCCGCTTCTGGGGTGCAGCGATGAGCTGGTGGCGCCCCGACACGGGCGGCGGCGCTCGCTCGCTCAACACCCGTAGCGTCAGCTATTCCAGCAGCCCGCTACTGGCGTCAAAGACGCCGCCCTGGCGTTCGCGCTTTCTGGTCGCACTGGTCGGGCTGGGCTTTGTTGGTTTGCTGGGGCGGGCCGTCTATGTGCAGTTCGTCGCGGCCGATTTCTATCAGCGCCAGGGCGAGGCCCGTTATGCCCATACGATGGAGCTGCCTGCCAGCCGCGGGCGCATTGTCGATCGCAAGGGTCAGGTGCTGGCCACCAGCGTCGCCGTGCCCTCGGTCTGGGCGATCCCCAAGGAGGTCGATGCCGACCCGGCCAAGCGCCGCGCGCTGGCCAAGATTCTCGGCATCAGTGCCAAGGAGCTGGAAAAAAAACTCGATCCGGCCACCCGTTTCGTCTGGCTCAAGCGCCAAGCCGATGATGACACCGCAGCCCAGATCAAGGCCCTGGCGCTGAAGGGCGTATTTCAGGACCGCGAGTACAAGCGCAAGTATCCGGAAGGTGAGGCCGCCGCCCATGTGGTGGGGTTCACCAATATCGAGGAACGCGGCCAGGAGGGCATCGAGCTTGCCTTCCAGAAGGATCTGCAGGGGCGTGACGGCTCGCGCTCGGTGGTGCGTGATCGGCTTGGCCGAGTCGTCGAGGACTTCGGCGAGAGCCTGCCTGCCGTCAACGGCCGCGACATCGATCTGTCGGTCGACTCCAAGGTGCAATTCTTCGCCTACCAGAGGGTGCGCGATGCGGTAGCCGAGCACAAGGCCAAGGCCGGCTCGGTGGTGGTGCTGGATGTGCAGACCGGCGAAGTCCTGGCCCTGGCCAACTACCCCAGCTACAACCCTGGTGATCGCAAGAACCTCAGCGGCGCCCAGTTGCGCAACCGCGCGCTGACTGACATCTTCGAGCCCGGCTCGACGATGAAGCCGTTTATCGCCGCGCTGGCGCTGGAGAGCGGCCGGGTGCGGCCCGAAACCATCATCAATGTCGCACCGCGCAGCGTCAACATCAGCGGCTGGTCGCCGACCGACGCCCATGTGTACGGCGACCTGACGGTGGCCGGCGTGATCCAGAAGTCCAGCAACATCGGCACGGTCAAGATGGCCATGCAGATGCCGGCGCGCGAGATGCACGAGATGTTCACCGCCATCGGCCTGGGCCAGCGCCCGCAGCTGGCCTTCCCCGGCGCGGTGACCGGCAAGCTGCGGCCCTACAAGAGCTGGCGCCCGATTGAGCAGGCGACGATGAGCTACGGTTACGGCCTGTCGGCCTCGCTGTTCCAGCTGGCGCGCGCCTACACGGTGTTCGCGCGCGATGGCGAGGTGCTGCCGGTCACGATGATCAAGCAGCCTGAGGGTGAGGTTGCCCACGGCATCAAGGTGTTCTCGCCCAAGACCGCACAGCAGGTGCGCGAGATGCTGCAGCTGGCGGCCGCGCCCGGCGGCACCGCGCCGATGGCCCAGGTCAGCGGCTACAGCGTCGGTGGCAAGTCAGGCACTGCGCACAAGCAAGAAGGCAAGGGCTATACCAACAAGTACCGCTCCTGGTTTGTCGGCATCGCGCCGATCTCCAAGCCCCGCATCGTCGTCGCGGTGATGCTGGACGAGCCCAGCACCGGCGTCTATTTCGGAGGCAGGGTGGCCGGTCCTGTATTCAGTCAGGTGGTGGCGCAAAGCCTGCGGCTGCTGAATGTGCCGCCCGATCTGGAGGTCAAACCGCAAATCATGGCCAAGCATGAGCTGGCCGTGGACGAGAGCTTCTGACCATGCCCATCACCCGACTCAAATCTCCCGAGGCTGCGGCCCGCTGGCTGCGCGAGTGGACCACCGGTCAGCTTCGCAGCGACAGCCGGCTGGTCGCGCCGGGCGATGCCTTCATCGCCTGGCCCGGTTATGCGCAGGATGGCCGCGCTCATGTGCGTGCGGCGCTGGCTGCCGGCGCCGCGACCTGCCTGGTCGAGGCCGAGGGTGTCGAGGCCTTTGACTTCAATGACGCCCGCGTCGCCGCACTGCCGGGCTTGAAGGCGTGCACCGGCCGCATCGCGGCCGAGTACTTCGAGCATCCCAGCGCGGCGGGCCTGCAGGTGATCGCCAGCACCGGCACCAATGGCAAGACTTCGACTGCCTGGTGGGTGGCGCAGATCCTGGGTGCCCTGGGCCGGCGCTGCGGCGTGGTCGGCACCTTGGGCATCGGCGAGCCGCCGTTGGGCGGCGCGCCGGGCCATATCGTCAACACCGGCTTGACAACGCCCGACCCGGTGCAACTGCAGGCGGGATTTCGCCGCATGCTGGATGCCGGCTTTACGGCCTGCGCGATCGAGGCCTCGTCGATAGGCCTTAATGAGCAGCGCCTGGCGGGCACGCGCATCGAGGTGGCGCTATTCACGAATTTCACCCAGGACCATCTGGACTACCACGGCTCGATGGCTGCCTATTGGGAGGCCAAGCGGGCGCTGTTCGACTGGCCGGGCCTGCGCGCAGCCGTGCTCAATCTGGACGACCCCAAGGGCGGCGAGCTTGCCGCTGCGCTGACCAATAGGCTCGATGTCTGGACCTATGCGGTCAACGGCACGGCGCGCTTGTCGGCCCATGGGCTGCATTACCGCGATGGCGGCCTGGCCTTCGAGCTGCATGACGGCCCGCAAGTGTTGACGGTGCAGACCGGCCTGATCGGCGACTACAACGTGGCCAATTTGCTGGCTGTGATCGCGGGTTTGCGTGCGCTGGGCGTGGATCTGGCAGACGTCGTCGGCGCCGTGTCCCAGATCAGCCCGGTGCCCGGTCGCATGCAGCGGGTGGGCGACGGATTGGGCAAGCCGCAGGCGGTGGTCGACTACGCCCACACGCCCGACGCGCTGGACAAGGCGCTCTCAGCGCTGCGCCCGCTGGCGGCGGCCCGCGGCGGCCGGCTCATCGCTGTCTTCGGCTGCGGGGGAAACCGCGATCCTGGAAAGCGCCCCTTGATGGGTGCGATCGCCGGCCGCCTCGCCGATGCCGTCGTGCTGACCAGCGACAACCCACGCAAGGAGCCGCCCTCGCAAATTCTGGCCCAGATAGGCGAGGGCTTGAGCGGCGTGGCGCACCGGGTCGTCGAGGACCGGCGCGCGGCCATTGCGGCGGCGATGGCCGGGGCCGATGCGCGCGATGTCGTGCTGATCGCTGGCAAAGGTCATGAGGACTATCAGGAGATCGCCGGTGTGCGCCAGCCCTTCTCCGATGTGGCCGAGGCGCAGCAAGCGCAGGCCAGCTGGACGGGAGAAAAACAATGAGCGCAGCCCTGATGACACTGGCCCAAGCCCACCACCTGCTGCAGGCGGCACTGCCGCAGGCACGGCTGATCGGTGACGGCCAGATCGAGGTCGCCCGAGTGCACAGCGACACCCGCACGCTGCGCCCCGGTGACTTGTTCGTCGCGCTGCGCGGCGAGCGCTTCGATGCGCACGACTTCCTGCCCCAGGCAGCGGCTAGCGGCGCAGTGGCCGTGATCGCCGAGCGCGGCTTGGCCGAGGCCTGCCTGTCCGGCATCGAGGTGCCCGATGCCAAGCAGGCCCTGGGCCTTCTGGCTACCGCCTGGCGCGGCCACTGCCATTTGCCGCTGATAGCGGTGACGGGCAGCAATGGCAAGACCACGGTGACGCAGATGATCGCCAGCATCCTGCGTGTCTGGCTGGGGCCGGCTTCGCTGGCCACCGAGGGAAACTACAACAACGACATCGGCGTGCCGCTGACGCTCTTGCGCCTGCGCCAGGACGATGCTGTCTGGCATCGTGCCGCCGTGGTCGAGCTAGGCATGAACCACCCCGGCGAGATCGCTCCGCTCGCGGCGATGGCCCGGCCGACGGTGGCGCTGGTGACCAACGCGCAGCGCGAGCACCAGGAGTTTTTGCAGACGGTCGAGGCGGCCGCGCGCGAGAACGGCGCGGCGATCGAAGCGCTGGGTGCTGCAGGCGTTGCGGTGTTTCCGGCCGAGGATGCCTGCGCGCCGATCTGGCATGCAATGGCCGGCCAGCGTGCCATGCTCAGCTTCGCCCTGCAAGGCCAGGCCGATGTCACTGGCCGCGCCCAATGGGTACAAGCGGGGGGGCAGGGTAGCGAAGCCTTGGGTGCCGGCCATTGGGCACTGGAGCTGCACACGCCGGCCGGTGACGCGCCGGTGGCGCTGCGCGTGGCCGGCCTGCACAACGTCCGCAATGCCCTGGCGGCCGCTGCCAGCGCGCTGGCCGCCGGCGCACCGCTGGCCGCCATCGCCCGCGGCCTGGAGAGTTTCGAGCCGGTCAAGGGCCGTTCGCAGCTCAAGAGCCTGAGTCGCCAGGGGCAGCGCGTTACGCTGATCGACGACAGCTACAACGCCAACCCCGATAGCGTGCGCGCCGCTATCGATGTGCTGGCCGATCTGCCGGGTGCCTCGTGGCTGATCCTCGGCGACATGGGCGAGGTCGGCAGCCAGGGGCCGGAGTTTCACCGCGAGGTCGGCGCCTATGCGGCCGAGCGCGGCGTGGCCGCCTTCTGGGCAGCCGGCAGCGCCTGTGCCGACGCGGCCGGCGCCTATGGCGGCGGCGCCCGCCATTTCGACACGACCGAGGCGCTGATCGCGGCACTGGCCCAAGCGCCTCGGGTCAAGAACATTCTCGTCAAGGGTTCACGTTTCATGCAGATGGAAAGAGTCGTCGCCGCCTTGTTGGCACAGGATCAGGAGGGCGCGCACCATGCTGCTTAGTCTGGCCCAATGGCTGCAGGGTCTGTACCCGGATCTGGGCTTCCTGCGCGTATTTCAGTACCTGACCTTCCGTGCGGTGATGGCGGCGATGACGGCCTTGCTGATCGGCCTGGCTTTCGGTCCCTGGGTGATTCGTCGGTTGACCGAAATGAAGATCGGTCAGCCGATCCGCGAGTACGGCGTGCAGCAGCATCTGGTCAAGAGCGGCACGCCGACCATGGGCGGCGTGCTGATACTGATCGGCATCGGTGTCTCGACCCTTTTGTGGTTCGACTGGAGTAACCGCTTCGTCTGGGTCGTGATGCTGGTGACTATGGGCTTTGGCGCCGTGGGCTGGGTTGACGACTGGCGCAAAGTGGTCGACAAGAATCCCGAGGGCATGCGAAGCCGCGAGAAGTTCTTCTGGCAGTCGCTGATCGGCCTGGTGGCGGCCCTCTACCTGGCTTTCAGCGTCTCCGAGACCTCGATCCTAGGTGTGATTGAGCTGTTCGCCCGCTGGGTGCAGAGTGGCTTCTCGACCGAGCTGCCGCCCAAGGCCGATCTGATCGTGCCCTTCTTCAAGACGGTCAGCTACCCGCTGGGCGTGTTCGGCTTCATCGGTCTGTCCTATTTCGTGATCGTCGGCACCAGCAATGCGGTGAACTTTACCGACGGCCTTGACGGCTTGGCCATCATGCCGGTAGTGCTGGTGGGCTCGGCACTGGGCCTGTTCGCCTACCTGACCGGCTCGACCATCTATTCGAAGTACCTGCTGCTGCCCTATATCCCCGGTGCCGGCGAGTTGCTGATCTTCTGCGCTGCGATGGCGGGTGCAGGGCTTGCCTTCCTGTGGTTCAACACCCATCCGGCCCAGGTCTTCATGGGCGATGTCGGTGCGCTGTCACTGGGCGGCGCCCTGGGCACTCTGGCCGTGATCACGCGCCAGGAAATTGTGCTGGGCATCATGGGTGGCGTGTTCGTCGCCGAGGTGCTGTCGGTGATGCTGCAGGTCAGTTGGTTCAAGTACACCAAGAAGAAGTTCGGCACCGGTCGGCGCATCTTCAAGATGGCGCCGCTGCACCATCACTTCGAGAAATCGGGCTGGAAGGAGACCCAGGTGGTCGTGCGCTTCTGGATCATCACGATGCTGCTGTGCTTGGTCGGTCTGGCCAGCCTGAAACTAAGGTGATCGCGCGATGAAGCATCTGCAAGGACTCAAGGTGCTCGTGCTCGGCCTGGGTGACTCCGGCTTGGCGATGGCTGCCTGGGTCCGACGCTGCGGCGGCCAAGCGCGGGTATGGGACTCGCGCGAGGTCCCGCCGCAGCTGGCGGCGCTGCGCGAGCAGCTGCCCGAAGTCGAGTTCATCCACGGTGAGCTGCCCGAGTCGGCGCTGAAGGGCGTGCAACTGCTGCTGAAGAGCCCGGGCCTGTCGCCGCTGGATGCGCGGCTGATGCCGCTGCTGAATCTGGCGCAGGGCACGGCGGTGCCGGTGCAGGGCGAGTTGGACCTGTTCGCCCGCGCGCTGGCCGATCTGAAGGCCGAGCGCCGCTACGAGCCGGCTGTGCTGGCTATCACCGGCACCAATGGCAAGACCACGACGACCAGTATGTGCGCCCAGCTGATCGAGCGCTGCGGCCGCCGCGTCGTGATGGCTGGCAATATCGGCCCCAGCATGCTGACGACCTTGGGCGCGGCGCTGGATCTGGAGCCGGCCGCCGAGCCTGTGCAGTCCTTGGAACCGCTAGCGACGGATGCTGATGAAGCACCGGACGTGACGGTGGCGGCCGAACAGACGGTGCTGGAGAGCATCGATGCGATGCTCGATGAGGCACCGCTGCCTATCAAACCGCCGCCGCCCAAGCCGGCCGTTTTCGCGCATCTGCCCGAAGTCTGGGTGTTGGAGCTATCGAGCTTCCAGCTGGACACCGTGCAGGGCTTCGAGCCGACCGCCGCGACGGTGCTGAACCTGACCCAGGATCATCTGGACTGGCACGGCGACATGGCCGCCTATGGCCGCGCCAAAGCTCGTATCTTCGGCACCGAAGTCGACAGCCCGACGGTGATGGTGATCAATCGCGACGACGCGCTGGTCGAGGCCATGGTCCCGGCGCCGGTCAAGGTGCAGCAAGGACGCGGCAGAGCGGCCAAGCTGGTCTCGCGCAAGCTCGTGCGATTCGGTCTCGACGAACCGCGTCATCCAGGCGATTTCGGCCTGGTGCAGGAGTCCGGCATGAGCTGGCTGGTTCGCGCCCGCGAGGCTGATGAGACGATCAAGAAGAAAAAGGGTGAGGACGAGGAAGAGCTGCTGATACAGCGCCTGATGCCCGCCGATGCGCTGCGCGTGCGCGGCCGCCACAACGCCGCCAATGCGCTGGCCGCGCTGGCCCTGGCCAGCGCGGCTGGTTGCCCGCTGGCACCCATGCTGCATGGGCTGCGCGAGTATCGTGGCGAGCCGCACCGGGTCGAGCATGTCGGGACCATCAAGGGTGTGGATTTCTACGACGATTCCAAGGGCACCAATGTCGGCGCCACCGTCGCGGCGATTACCGGGCTGGGCGCGGACCGCGCGCCAGCGCAACTGGTCGTGATCCTGGGCGGCGACGGCAAGGGCCAGGACTTCGGCCCGCTGCGCGAGCCGGTGGCCCGCCACGCGCGCGCCGTGGCCCTGATCGGCCGCGATGGCCCGCAGATCGCGGCCGCGCTGCAGCACAGCGGCGTGCCGATGCAGGCGCATGAGACGCTGCAGGACGCCACTGCCTGGTGCCTGGCTCAGGCGCGCAGCGGCGACAGTGTGCTCTTGAGCCCGGCCTGTGCCAGCCTCGATATGTTCCGCAACTATGGCCACCGCGCCGAAGTCTTTGTTGATGCGGTGCAGGGCCTGGCCCAGGAAGAGGGCTTGTCTCTATGAACGGGGTCCTGCAGAACTGGCGCGCGCGGCTGCAAAGCCTGGTCAGGCGTGATGGTGGCAACGCCGGCGAGGTGCCGGTGCGAGACTGGGTCAGCGTGTCCTCGGGCCAGCCGACCAAGCTTGCCGGCTTTGATACGACCTTGGCCTGGGTTGTGGTGTGCCTGCTGGCGCTGGGCCTGCTGATGGTGTACTCGGCCTCGATCGCGCTGCCCGATAACCCCAAGTTCAGCCGCTATCTGCCGACCCACTTCCTGGTGCGCCATGTGGTGGCGATCGCGCTGGGTCTGTTGGCGGCGCTGGTGGTGGTGCAGGTGCCGGTGGCAAGCTGGGAGCGCGCCGCGCCCTGGCTGTTTGTCGCGGCTCTGGTGCTGCTGATCGCGGTCCTGATTCCGGGCGTCGGCAAAGGCGTCAACGGCGCGCGCCGCTGGCTGCCGCTGGGCCTAATGAACTTCCAGCCTTCCGAGCTGGGCAAGCTGGCGATGGCCATGTATGCCGCCAGCTATATGGTGCGCAAGATGGACGTGAAGGAGAACTTCTTTCGCGCTGTCTGGCCCATGGTGGTGGCGCTGGGTGTGGTCGGCGTGCTGTTGCTGGCCGAGCCGGACATGGGCGCTTTCATGGTGATCGCCGCGATCGCGATGGGCATCCTGTTCTTGGGCGGTGTCAATGGCCGGATGTTCTTCCTGATCGTTGCGGTGCTGGTCGGCGCCTTTGTGCTGATGATCACCTTTAGCGAGTTCCGCCGCGAGCGCATCTTTGCCTACCTCGACCCCTGGAATGAGAAGTACGCCCAGGGCAAGGCCTATCAGCTGACCCATTCGCTGATCGCCTTCGGCCGCGGCGAGCTGTTCGGCCAGGGCCTTGGCTCCAGCGTCGAGAAGCTGCACTACCTGCCCGAGGCCCATACTGACTTCCTGCTGGCCGTGATCGGCGAGGAGCTGGGCCTGGTCGGCGTGATCGTCGTGATCACGGCCTTCTTCTGGATGTCTCGCCGTCTGTTTCACATCGGACGCCAGGCGATCGCGCTGGACCGCGTGTTCGCCGGCCTCTATGCCCAGGGCATAGGCATCTGGATGGGCGGCCAGGCCTTCATCAATATGGGCGTGAATCTCGGTGCCTTGCCGACCAAGGGCTTGACGCTGCCGCTGATGAGCTTCGGCGGTTCGGCGATCCTGATGAACTGCGTGGCTCTGGCTATTGTCCTGAGAATCGATTTAGAGAACCGCCAGCTGATGCGTGGAGGCCGCGCATGAGCACCAAGCACCTGGTCATCATGGCCGCCGGAACGGGTGGTCACATCATCCCGGGACTGGCTGTCGCCGACGAGATGGCGCGCCGCGGCTGGAGCGTTAGCTGGGTCGGCACCGAGAGCGGCATGGAAAACCAGCTGGTGCCGCCCACCGGCATCCCGCTGGACAGGCTGGCCTTCTCGGGTCTGCGCGGCAAGGGCCTAATGCACACGGTCAAGGGTCTGTTCAAGCTGGTCCAAGCCTTTGTGCAGTCGCGTCAAGTGTTCGTCACGCGCAGCGCCGACGCGGTGCTGGGCATGGGCGGCTATGTCTGCTTCCCGGGCGGGCTGATGGCCTGGCTGAGCGGCAAGCCGCTGATGCTGATCAATGCCGATGCGGCCATGCTGCTGAGCAATCAGAGCCTGAAGCCCTTTGCCCGCCGTATCGGCTTTGGCTTCGATGGCTCGGCCGCTGCATCGACACCCAAGGCTGTCGTCACCGGCAACCCGGTACGCGCCGAGATCGAGGCGATTGCGCCGCCGGCCGAGCGCTTTGCCGGCCGCACCGGGCGGCTGCGCGTGCTGGTGGTCGGCGGCTCGCTGGGCGCGCGCGCGATCAATGACTGCATCCCGAAGGCGCTGGCACTGTGGCCCGAGGACGAGCGCCCCATCGTCACACATCAGACTGGCCAGGCCAATTTCAGCACTGTGCAGGCGCTCTACCAGTCGGCCGGCGTCGACGCGACCCTGTTGCCCTTCATCGATGATATGGCGACCCAGTTGGCCCAGACCGATCTGATCATCTGCCGCGCCGGCGCGGTGACGGTCAGCGAGCTGTGTGCTGCCGGCGTGCCGGCGCTGCTGGTGCCACTGGTGGTTGCCACCACCTCGCACCAGCGCGACAACGCCCGCTTCATGGCCCAGCATGGTGCGGCCATCCATCTGCCGCAGGAAGAGCTCAATCCGCAGCAGTTGCACGCGCTGCTGCAGGGCATGGAGCGCGAGGCCTTGGTGGCGATGGCCGAGAAGGCGCGGCTGCTGGCGCGGCCGCGTGCGGCCAGCCGCGTTGCCGATGAGATTGAGGAGATGGTGAAGTGAGCCGCGCAGCACAGGGCCGTCTCAAGCACGTGGTTATCCCCTTGGGGGATCGTCCGACGTACCCGTCGGATGAGGGGCGCACATGAAGCACGCGTTGAAACACATCCACTTCGTTGGCATCGGTGGTGCAGGCATGGGCGCGATCGCCGAGTTGCTGCACCAGCTTGGCTTTCGTGTTTCCGGCTCGGACCAGAGCGATAGCTCGATGCTGCAGCGCCTTGCCGCCATGGGCGTTCAGGTACACATCGGTCACGCCGCCGTGCATATCGTCGGCGCCCAGGCGTTGGTGACCTCGACCGCGGTCAAGGCCGACAACCCTGAGGTGATCGCCGCCCGCGCCGCCGGCGTGCCGGTGGTGCACCGCGCGGTGATGCTGGCCGAGCTGATGCGCCGCCAGCAGGGTATCGCGATCGCCGGCACGCACGGCAAGACCACGACCACCTCGCTGGTCACGGCGGTGCTGAGCGCCGCCGGTGTCGACCCCAGCTATGTGATCGGCGGCAAGCTGATGAGCGCCGGCGCCAATGCCAAGCTGGGTCGAGGCGACTACATCGTTGTCGAGGCCGATGAGAGCGATGCCTCCTTCCTGCACCTGCTGCCGACGCTGGCCGTCGTGACCAATATCGATGCAGACCATATGGACACCTATGGCCACGACTTCGCGAAGCTGAAGCTGGCCTTTGTGGAGTTCCTGCACCGCATGCCTTTCTATGGGGCGGCCGTGGTCTGTGGCGATGACGAGGGCGTGCGCTCCATTTTGCCGATGTTGTCGCGGCCGCTGGTCCGCTATGGCTTCGGTGCCGACAACGCCGTGCGCGCGGTGGATGTGCAGGCGCTGGACGGGGGCCAGATGCGCTTCACCGTGCAGCGCGAGGGCTCACCAGATCTGCCGGTGATCCTGAACCTGGCCGGCCGCCACAATGTGTTGAATGCCTTGGCGGCGATCGCTGTGGCCACGGAGCTGGAGCTGCCCGACGCGCCCATCGTCGCGGCGCTGGCGGCTTTTGGCGGCGTCGGGCGGCGCTTCGAGCGCTATGGCGAGTTGCGCGCTGCCGATGGCGGCCTGTTCACGCTGATCGACGACTACGGTCATCATCCGGTCGAGATGGCGGCGGTGCTGAGCGCGGCACGCGGTGCATTCCCGGGCCGACGTCTTGTGCTGGCGTTTCAACCCCATCGCTACACCCGCACGCGCGACTGCTTCGCGGACTTCGTGCGTGTGATCGCTCAGGCCGATGCGGCTTTGCTGACCGAAGTCTATGCGGCGGGCGAGGGCGTGATCGCCGGGGCCGATGGCGCGGCGCTTGCCGCTGCCGCCGGCGCGCAATTCCTTGCCGATGTGCGCGCATTGCCGCAGGCCATCGCCCAGCAAAGCCGCGACGGCGATGTCGTGATCGTGATGGGCGCCGGCTCCATCGGCGCGGTGCCTGCGCAAACTGTGGAACTGGTGAAATGAATCTGAACATCGATCCCAAGAGCTTGGGCAAGGTGGCCGTACTGATGGGCGGCAGCTCGGCCGAACGCGAGGTCTCGCTGACCATGTCGGGCCCGGGCGTGCTTGCTGCGCTGCGCTCGCAGGGGGTTGACGCCCATGCCTTCGACCCGGCCGAGCGCGGCCTGCATGAGCTCAAAGCCGAGGGCTTCGCGCGCTGCTTTGTCGCACTGCATGGCCGCGACGGCGAGGACGGCACTGTGCAGGGTGCGCTCGAGATGCTGGCCATCCCCTACACCGGCTCCGGCGTGATGGCCTCTGCCATCGCGATGGACAAGATCACCACCAAGCGCCTTTGGCGTGCCGATGGCCTGCCGACGCCGCGCTGGCTGACGCTGAAAAAGAACGAACTGACGCGCGAGCGCCTGCGCACCGTGCCCGACGAGCTGGGTCTGCCGCTGTTCGTCAAGGCGCCGCACGAGGGCTCCAGCATCGGCCTGAGCAAGGTGATGGGCTATTCGCAGATGCAGGCCGCGGTGGAGCTGTCGGCCCGCTACGACGACGAGCTGCTGTTCGAAGAGTTCATCGACGGCTGGGAGCTGACCTGTCCGGTGCTGGGTGAGGGCGATACGGCGCAGGCCCTGCCGGTGATACGCATCGAGGCGCCCGAAGGCAATTACGACTATCAGAACAAGTATTTCACTGACACCACGCAGTACCACATCGGCACGCTGCCCGAGGCCCAGGAGCAGGAGATCCGCGCGCTGGTGCTGGCGGCCTACCGCAGCCTTGGCTGCCGCGGATGGGGCCGGGCCGACCTGATGCAGCGCCGCAGCGACGGCAAGGTCTTCCTGCTGGAGATGAATACATCGCCGGGCATGACCTCGCATTCGCTGGTGCCCAAATCGGCCCAGGCCGCCGGCATTTCCTACGAACAGCTGTGCCTGTGGCTGCTGGCCCAGGCCCGGCTGGACAGGGCCTGACCCATCGCCATGAGCACCGCCGCCCAACCCCTGCTGCCGGCCGACATCCGCCTGATGAATGGCGTGTCGGCGCTGCTGCTGGCCGGTCTGGTGCTGGCGGGACTGGCCCTGGCCCTGCATCAACTGGCGCGCTTGCCCATCTTCGGCATCCGGCATATCCAGGTCGAGGGCGATGTGACGCGCAACAGCGTGGCCTCGCTGCGTGCCAATGCGATGCCTCATGTCTCGGGCACTTTCTTGACCTTGAATCTGCAACAGGCCAGTAGCGCCTTCCAGGCCGTGCCCTGGGTGCGCACGGCGGTGGTGCAGCGGGTCTGGCCGAACCGGCTGCGGGTGCGGTTGGAGGAGCACCGGCCGGCGGCCTATTGGGAAGCCAAGCCCGAGGGTGCCGATGCGCAGAGTGAGGCCAGCGTCGAGCGGGCGCTGGTCAACAGCTTTGGCGAGGTCTTCGAAGCCAATCTGGGCGACGTGGAAGATGAGGAACTGCCGGTGTTGGCGGGCCCGGGTGGCAGTTCGGTAGCGATGCTGGCCATGTGGCAGCAGCTCAACGCGATGAGTCAAAAGCTCGGCGAGTCGGCTCGGCGCCTGGACCTGTCCGGCCGCGGCTCCTGGCGCCTGACGCTGGAAAAGGGGGCGGTGGTGGAGCTAGGCCGTGGCAGCGAGGCCGAGGTGCTGGCCCGCTTCGGTCAGTTCGCCGCCACCATCACCCAGATCAGCTCGCGCTACCAGACCGCCGTACTGAGCGCCGATCTGCGCCACCACGACGGGTATGCGGTTCGGCTGCAAGGAATATCGACGAGCCCGAGCCCGGCAACGGGCGCGGCCAAGAAACGTTGAGACAAGAAAACATACGCTGAGGGGCATATGGCCAAGGAATACAAGGATTTAGTCGTTGGTTTGGATATCGGCACCGCCAAGATCATGGCGGTGGTGGCCGAGGTGCTGGGCAATGGCGAGCTGCGCATTGCGGGCCTCGGCGTGGCGCCCTCGCACGGTCTCAAACGCGGTGTCGTCGTCAATATCGACGCTACCGTGCAATCGATCCAGCAGGCCTTGAAAGAGGCCGAGATGATGGCCGACTGCAAGATTTCTCGGGTTTTCACTGGGATTACCGGCAGTCATATCCGCGGCCAAAACTCGACCGGCATGGTGATCGTGCGTGACAAGGAAGTCACGCCGGTCGATGTGGCGCGGGTGGTGGAAACCGCCAAGGCCATCAATATTCCCAACGATCAGCGCTTGCTGCTGGTCGAGCCGCAGGAATTCGTCATCGACGGCCATGAGGTGAAAGAGCCTATTGGTATGAGCGGTGGCCGTCTGGAGGTCAAGGTTCATATCGTGACCGGGGCCCAGAGCGCGGCGGAAAACATCGTCAAATGCGTGCGCCGCTGTGGTTTGGAGGTTGATCAGCTGGTTCTGAATCCGAGCGCCTCAAGTGCAGCCGCGCTGACGTCCGACGAGCGCGATCTCGGCGTGGCCCTGGTCGATATCGGTGCAGGAACTACCGATGTGGCGATCTTCACCGGCGGCTCGATCCGCCATACCGCCGTGATCCCGATTGCCGGCGACCTAATTACCAGCGATATCGCGATGGCGTTGCGCACGCCGACCAAGGATGCCGAGGAAATCAAGGTCGAGCACGGGGTGGCCAAGCAGTTACTGGCCGACCCGGCGGACCAGGTCGAAGTACCCGGCCTGGGCGACCGTGCGCCTCGCATGCTGTCCAAGCAAGCATTGGCCGGAGTTATTGAACCCCGTGTAGAGGAGATTTTCTCACTGGTTCACCAGGTGATTCGTGAGAGCGGATACGAAGAGTTACTTTCTTCCGGCATTGTTTTGACCGGCGGCTCGGCTGTGATGCCGGGCATGGTCGAGTTGGCCGAGGACATATTCCTGAAGCCGGTGCGACGAGGCAACCCGACCTATAGCGGCGCGCTG
The DNA here is from genome assembly GCF_026241155.1 of Paucibacter sp. PLA-PC-4. GTDB lineage: Bacteria > Pseudomonadota > Gammaproteobacteria > Burkholderiales > Burkholderiaceae_C > Roseateles_E. The sequence goes on along the minus strand of NZ_JAPFGP010000003.1, from coordinate 100,932 downwards.
TTCGACATGGTTTCCAACCCGCGCTCGGCGACGGTGATGGGATTGCTCGAAGAGGCGCGGATGTCGCGCACTCGGGGTTTGAAAGCGGCGCAGCAAGCGGGTTCGGTCAAGACCATTATTGGCCGGGCCAAGGATTGGTTTCTGGGTAATTTCTGAACGGGTGACGCCCCCGGGACGGCGTAAGCGGGTCGAAATGTCGGAAAACAACGGCAGCGACTCAAAAAAAGGGGCTTCCCCTGTAGTTTTTAACGATTGGCAACTGCACAATTGCTGAAGGAGGTTTGATATGGCGATCGAGATGATCGAAGAGTTTGACCAAGGCACCCAAATCAAGGTGATTGGCGTAGGTGGTGGCGGCGGCAATGCGGTCGATCACATGATTGCGCAAGGGGTTCAGGGCGTGGAGTTCATCTGCGCCAATACCGATGCGCAGGCCCTCAACCGCTCCAAGGCTGACCAACTGCTGCAACTGGGTACCTCCGGCCTGGGCGCGGGTGCCAAGCCCGAGATGGGTCGCGCCGCTGCCGAAGAGGCCGAGGCACGCATCCGCGACTCCATCCAGGGGGCGAACATGCTGTTCATCACCGCTGGCATGGGTGGCGGCACCGGCACTGGCGCGGCCCCGGTGATCGCCCGCGTCGCCAAGGAAATGGGCATCCTGACCGTTGGCGTGGTGACCAAGCCTTTCGAGTTCGAGGGCAACCGTCGCTCCAAGGCGGCTGACTCCGGTCTGGCCGAGCTGGAGGCCAATGTCGATTCGCTGATCGTCGTCTTGAACGACAAGCTGCTCGATGTGCTGGGCGACGACGTCACGCAGGACCAGGCTTTCGCGCATGCCAACGATGTACTGAAGAACGCGGTCGGCGGCATCTCGGACATCATCCATATGCCGGGCCTGGTCAACGTCGACTTCGAAGACGTCAAGACCGTGATGAGCGAGCCCGGTAAGGCGATGATGGGCACGGCGGTGGCCAGCGGCCCTGACCGCGCGTCCAAGGCTGCCGAGGCAGCCGTGGCCTGCCCGCTGCTGGAGGGTATCGATCTGTCCGGCGCGCGCGGCGTGCTGGTGCTGATCGCAGCCAACCGCAACACGTTCAAGCTGGCCGAGAGCCGCAATGCGATGAACGCGATCAAGCGTTATGCCGCCGAGGATGCGCACATCATCTACGGCACGGCCTATGACGAAAGCCTGGGCGACCAGCTGCGCGTCACCGTGATCGCCACGGGCCTTACCTCGGCGCGTGCGCGCGTTCAAGCGCCGCTGTCGGTGGTGCAGCCGCAGGTGCAGATGCGCACCGGGACCGACAATCTGCCGGTGCTGAACCAGCAGGTCACGCTGCCTCAGGCCGGTGGTCAGGTCGGCGGCGGCAATGACTTTGCCGGCATGAGCGTGCCTAGCGTCTGGCGTCATGGCCGTACGGCCGCAGCCAAGGTCGAGGCCCTGTCGTCCAACGGCATGGACGAGATCGAAATCCCGGCCTTTTTGCGCAAGCAGGCCGATTGAGCGCCAAGCGCGCCCTTCGGGGTGCGCTTGTTTCAAAGAGTAAAAGCCCGTCGGGCGGCGACACCTCCTTCTCGCCGCGCGGCGGGCTTTTGTTTTTGCCGGTCGTGCTCGTGCGGCGGCGGCGCGACAGCGTCGTCTCGTCTGCGGGTGCAAAGCAATAGCCAGCGCCCTGTTCTGCAGGCAGACTCACGGCAGTTGCACGGGGGTGTGACTGCACAGGCTGGATACCCAGATCCAGAAGCAAAAATAATCACGCGCGTATGGGGCTGTCCAAGATCTCGCACCTTGCCAGGCGCTGGCTGCGCTCCTTGCTGCTGCTGTCGCTGCTGAGCGCCAGCGCGCTGCAGGCGCAGCCGCCTGGCGGGCTGCCGGATGCAGCGATGCGCAGCGCCGGCGAGCAGGCCACCGGCGCGCAGTTGGCTGTCTCGCAATGGTCGCGCGCCGATCTCGACGATTGGTGGGCGGCGCTGCGCGCGATGGATGGCAGCACCGGTAAGTTGCCGCCGCATCTGCAGCCGCCCAGCGATCCGCGGGCCTGGATGCCGGTGGTGCTGCCCGATGTGCGCCAGCGCGAGGCCGGGGGCAGCATGGCCGAGGACCAGCGCTATCAGATGCGCTGGTACCGGCTGCGCTACACCTCGCCGGACGGGCGCTGGCCCACCAGCGTCGCGCTTTATATGCCCAAGCTGGTCAGCCTCGCAGCGGCGGTGTTGGTACGCACCGAGGACGGCTGGCGGCCGGTGTTTGACAACCAGAGCGGCGCGCGCGAGCAATGGGTGCGGCCACTGTGGGCTGTGTTTCCGGGTGCCTTCACAGAGCTGCACAAGAACCAGGTGATTGAGGTCGTGGTCGCGACGCCAGTGCTCAAGGACAGCTTCTTCTCCGTCTCCAGCGCCTGGCTGGGCGCACGCGAGGATCTTGAGCCACTGTACAAGCGCCGCTGGGCGCTGCAGATCGGCGTGCCGCAGGCCACCGGGCTGACCCTGGTGGTGCTGGGCCTGTTCTCGTTCAGTTTGTGGCTGCGCCGACGCGAGGAGCCGGCCTACTTGCTGTTTGCGATGGCCTCGGTGGTCTGGCTGGTGCGCAATCTGCACTATCACATCGATCTTCCGCGCACCCGTCTGGGCTTCGAGTGGTTCTGGTGGTTGACCCATGCCTCGATGTCTTGGGTGATGGCCCTGACATTTTTGTTTGCGCTGCGATTTGCGCAACGACGCTTCCCGCTGTTCGAGCGGCTGCTCGGAGGGTTCGTGCTGCTCAGCAGCGTGCTGACCATGCCTTTGTGGATCGATCTGCTCGACCCGCTGGTGCTGCAGCACATGGTCAATGCTGTGGTCGGCGCGGTCGGGACGGCATTCATCGCTGCCGTGGCCCTGCGCGAGGGCAGTCGCGAGCTGCGCCTGATCGCGCTGTGCCTAGCAGTGGGGCTGGGCCTTGGTGTGCATGATCTGGGTCTGCTAGCCGGCTGGGGCTGGAGTGAGCACATCTACCTAATGCCATTCGCGACGCTGGTGATCGTCGCGAGCTTTCTCTATGCGGTGCAGCGGCGCTATACCGGCGCGCTGGGCCAGGTCGAGCAGGCCAACGGCCTGCTGGCCCAGCGCCTGGCCGAACAGGGCGCGCAGCTGCAGTCGCAGCACGAGCGGCTCAGTGAGTCCGAACGCCAGCAGGCCTTGCTGCTCGAGCGCCAGCGCCTGATGCAGGACATGCACGACGGCCTGGGCAGCTCCTTGCTTTCTGCCATGGTGGCTGTGGAGCAGGGCAGCATGCAGCAGGACCAAGTGGTCGAGGTGCTGCGCGAATGCGTGGACGATCTGCGCCTGGTGATCGATTCGCTGGAGCCGGTGGGCCACGATCTGGTGTCGCTGCTGGCGACGATGCGCTACCGCCTGGGCAAGCGCTTGCAGGCCGGCGGCTTGATGCTGGACTGGGATGTGCAAGACCTGCCGCCGCTGGACTGGCTGGAGCCGCCCGATGCGCTGCATGTGCTGCGACTGCTGCAGGAGGCGCTGAACAATGTGCTCAAGCATGCTCGCGCCTCGCGCGTGCGCATCGCCACACGCGATCTGGGTAACAAGGTCGAGATCCGTGTTGAGGACGACGGCCAGGGCTTCGACCTGGAGACCGCGCAGAAAGGCCGCGGCCTGCGCAGCCAGCAAAAACGTGCCCACCGACTCGGCGGCAGCGTCCATGTCGACAGCCGGCCCGGGCACGGCACCCAGCTGAGCCTACGCCTGCCGGTCAAGCGCAAGCCCGTGCCCGCCCCGTAGTCGCCCCAAAGGCTGACGGCTGCAGGGCTTCGGGTAATCACGGACAATCGCGTCATGCTCAAGCAACGAACTCTGAAGTCGCTGACCCGCGCCGTCGGCGTCGGCATCCACAGCGGCCAGAAGGTCGAGATGACGCTGCGCCCTGCTGCGCCCGACACTGGCATCGTGTTCAGGCGTGTTGATCTGAACACCCCGGTAGACATCCCGGTGCGCGCTGACACCGTGAGCGACACCCGCATGGCCACCACGGTCAGCCCCGGAGGCGACCCCGGTGCCCCCAAGGTACAGACCATCGAGCATCTGCTGTCGGCCTGTGCGGGTCTGGGCATTGACAACCTGTATGTCGACATCAGCGCCGACGAGGTGCCCATTCTCGACGGCTCTGCCGCGAGCTATGTCTACCTGCTGCAAAGCGCCGGCATCGAGCTTCAGAACGCCGCGAAGAAGTTTCTGCGCGTTAAAAAGACCGTCGAGGTGCGCCAGGGCGAGGGCAAGCGGCTGATGTGGGCTCGGCTGGAGCCACACCACGGCTACACCTTGAGTTTCCAGATCGAGTTCGACAACCCGGCGGTCGCGGCCACCGGCCAGCAGTATGTGTTCGATATGGGTTCGGGCCAGTACAAGCGCGAGATCGCGCGGGCCCGCACCTTCGGCATGACCAGCGATATCGAGACCATGCGCTCGCGCGGCCTGACCCTGGGCGGCTCGATGGACAACGCCATCGTCGTCGACGACTACCGCGTGCTCAATGCCGAAGGCCTGCGCTACGACGATGAGTTCGTCAAACACAAGATCCTCGACGCGATCGGCGATATGCATGTGGCCGGCTATCCGCTGCTGGCCGCCTACACCTCGTTCAAGGGCGGCCATGCGCTGAACAACAAGCTGCTTCGCGCGTTGCTGGCCGATGTCGAGGCCTACGAGATTGTCAGCTTCGAGGACGAGCGCGAGGCCCCGCAGGGCTTCGCGGAGTTGGCACCGGCCTGGTAGTACAGTCCGCCCCCATGGTGTTCTTCCGCATCCTCGTCGGCCTGCTGTTGCTCGCCGGCATTCTTTGTTTCGCGATGTACGCGGGCACCCGCCAGGTGGTCTGGCGCCAGCGTGGCCTGGTGATCATCAAATGGACCGTGCTGGCGGCGCTGGGCTTCTTTGCGGTGCTGATCGTGCAGCGGGTTGTGGAGATGCTCTGAGTGTCAGTGCGGCGACTTTTCGCCCTGCGGTGGCGGCAGGCTAAGCGCCAGGCTGTAGAGCGCAAGCAGCCCCATTACATGACCGATCGAGACACCCGGCTCACCCGCTTCGATGCGCGCGATGGTCTGCACATGAACGCCTAGCCGCGTGGCAGCAACTGCCTGGCCCTCGCCTGCGCTCAGGCGGGCCTGCTTGGCGGCCGCCCCGATCTCCTTGATCGCCTGGAGCGCGTCGCTGTCAATGTCTGCGGAGATTCGTTTACCTTGGGCCATTGGAGGATTGTCGATCAACTCTGCCCAACCCCTGCATCCAGCGCCTGCAATTGCACCAAGCGTTGATAGATCCCGCCGTTGTGGCCCATCAGCTGCTCGTGCGTGCCGCGCTCTGCCAGATGGCCGTGGTTGAGCACGATGATCTGGTCGGCTTCGCGTATCGTCGAGAGGCGGTGCGCGATGGCCACCACGGTGACCTGGCCGCGCAGCGCTTGCAAGGCTTCGCTGATGACGCGCTCGGTGGCGCTGTCGATATTGGAGGTGGCTTCGTCGAGGAAGAGGATGCGCGGCGCGCCAGCCAACGCTCGGGCCATCGCGATCAGCTGCTTTTGCCCCGTCGAGACTCGCGCACCACCTTCGCCCAGCATCGTGTCATAGCCTTGCGGCAGGGAGGCCAAAAAGTCGTCGATGCGGGCGGCCTTGGCGGCAGCGATCAGCTGGTGCTCGGGGATGTTGCGGCCCATCGCTATGTTCTCGCGCGCGCTGGCCGCCATCAGATAGGGCTCTTGGGGCACCAGGCCAACGGCGGCGCGGAAGGCTTCGTCCGGTAGGCTCGATAGGCTCAGGCCATCGATCGCGATGCGTCCGCTCTGGGCCGTGTAAAAGCGCAGCAGCAGCGACAGCAGCGTGGATTTGCCGCTACCGGTGTGGCCGACGATGCCGACAAAGCTGCCGGCAGGGAAGTCCAAGCTCAGATCATGCAACACTGGATGCGCCGGGTCGTAGCCGAAGCTCAGTTCGTCAATGCGGATATGGCCGCGCGCTATCTGTAGGCCGGTCTGGGTCGGCGGCACGGGCTGCGTTTGCTGCAGCAGGGTGCGCACCCGCGCGGCTGCCACCATCGATTGCTGCAGCTGTCCGAACTGCATCGTGATCTGGATCAGCGGCTCGACCACGCGGGCGATGTAAGCCAAGAAGGCATAAAGCAGACCCACCTCCAGCGCGCCCTGGCCCATGGAGACTTGGCGTTGACCGAAGCCGTAGATCAGGGTCACGATCAGCAGCACGTTCAACAGGTCGAGCGCCGGGCGCAGCAGCCAGGCGTTGGCGCGTAACTCGTCCATGCGGGCGCCGAACTGGCGGCTGTTGGTGTCGGCAAAGCGCTCGGCGAAGCGCGGCGCTGCGCTGCTGGCTTGCAGCACCGCCATGCCGGCCATGCTTTCGGCCATATGGGCGTTGATCTCGCTGCGCAGCTGGCGCGAGCGCGCCACCGCGCTGCTGGACAGGCGCTGGTACAGCGTGATGATGATCAGCATGGCCGGTACAAGCATCGCGACGATCAGCATCAGTCGCCAGTCCAGCCAGGCCATTGCGATCATCGAGCCGATCACGACGATGCTGGAGTCCAGCATCACATAGAGCACCTGACGGTAGAGTTGGTTGACGGCTTCACTGTCATTGGTGACTCGGCTGACCAACTGACCAGTGATGGCTTTGTCGAAAAAGGCCATAGGCAGCGCCAGCACATGGGCATACACCCGCTCGCGCAGCCGCATTACCGAGCGCCGTGCCACACCCGCCATGCGGGTCAGCTGTGCATAGCGTATCCAGCTTGCTGCCCAGCCGCTCAAGAGCAACGCCGCCAGCAGGCCGGCCATGGCCATGACATTGAACTGGCGCGGCAGCAGATAGTGGTCGATGAAGTACTTGCCGATGATGGGGCCCAGCGCTTCGAGCCCAGCCGCGATCACCAGCCAGACGACCCCGCGTAGCAGGGTGGGGCGCTCGCCCTGGGCCGACTCCAGCAACAGGCCTACCGAGGCCCAAGGTTTGGCTTCCTTATCTTCTTCTTTGACTTCAGGCGGCATCGAGGCTGGCCTCCAGTTGTTGGTAGCGCCACTGCGTTGCGTACCAGCCCTCAAGAGCCAGCAGCTGCGCGTGGCTGCCCTGCTCGGTAATGCGGCCCTTGCGTAGCACCGCGATCTGATCGGCTTCCATCACCGCGCTGAGCCGGTGGCTAACGATGATCACGCAGCGCTCGGGGCGCTGCTCCCGCAGCTCGCGCAAGTGATCAAGGATCTGCGTCTCGGTGCCGGTGTCGACCGCCGACAGTGCATCGTCGAGCAGCAGGATGGGCGCGTCGCTAAGCAGGGCGCGGGCGATCGCGACACGCTGGCGCTGGCCTCCGGACAGGGTCACGCCGCGCTCGCCGACCAGGGTATCGTAGCCCTGCGCTAGGCGCTTGATGTCGCCATGCACGGCGGCGAGCTCGGCCGCCTGCTCGACCTGCTCGCGGCTCGCGCCGGGCTTGGCCAGCGCGATGTTCTCGGCAATCGAGGCCGAAAACAGAAAAGGCTCCTGCGGTACCCAGGCAATGGAGTTGCGCAGCGCGGCCAGACCGATCTCCGGCAAGCTCTTGCCCCCGATGCACACCCGGCCACTGCCGGGCTCGAACTGGCGCAAAAGCAGGCGCAGCAGCGTGGACTTGCCGGCACCTGTTGGGCCGACCAGGCCCAGGGTCTGGCCGGGCTTCAGGGTCAGGCTGACCGTCTCCAGCGCCAGGCGTGGAGTGGCCTCCTCGCTGGGGTAGGCGAAGGACAGCTGCTCGAAATCGATCTCGGCGCCAGTCGGCAGCCCCCCCTGACCCTCGTCGGCCAAAGTCAGCGGCGCCTCCAGCACCGGCGCCAGCCGGTTCCAGGCGGCGCGTCCGCGCTCCAGCAGCGACAGCACCCAACCGGCCGCGAACATCGGCCAAATCAGCTGGCCCAGATACATCGTGAATGAGGTGAGCTGGCCAATGCTCAGCTCCTGGCGCGCCACCAACCAGCCGCCCAGCCCCAGCGCTATCGCCATCGCGGCGGTCAGCGTCATGCCGACCGCCGGCTCGTAGGCGGCCTCCCAGCGCTGGGCCTGATAGCTGGCCTCGCCGGCGCTGTCGGCCAGCGCGGCGAACTGGCTCGCATTGCGCCGGGTCAGGCCCAGCGCCCGCAGCGTACGCACGCTGGCCAGGCCCTCCTGGACATGCTGGTTCAGCAGCGAGAAGCGGTCCAGCGACGATTTCCAGGCGTGGTGGACATGGTCGGAAATGCGCCAGAAGGCCAGGGCCATCAGCGGAAAGGGCAGCAGGGCGGCCAAGCCCAGGCGCCAGTCGACGCCCAGAGTCATCATCGACAGCACAAGGATCAGGGTCAGCGAGCCGTCGAATGCCGCCAGCAAGGCCTCGCCAGCGGCCATCTCGACCGCGTCGATGTCATTGGTCGCCAGCGCCATCAGATCGCCGGTGCGCTTGGCCTGGAAGAACACCGGACCTTGCAGGGTCAGGCGCTCGTAGAGACGGGTGCGCAACTCCCGGCCGAGCTGGTAGGCCGCGCCGAACAGCGCGATGCGCCAGCCGACCCGGAACAGATAGATCAGCAGGCCGGCCAGCGCGAGCAGGCCCAGCTCGCGCCACAGGCCCTGCTCCAACAGGCGGCCGGCCACCATGGCGTCGACCACTGCGCCGACCTGGCGCGGAATCCAGACGGTCAGCACCGCGATGGCTGCCAGCATCAGGGCAGAGGCCAGATAGGCGCGCCAGTGCCGGCGAACAAAGCCGGCGATCAGCTGGGTCAGGGTCATGGGAGCCCGGGGTGTCGAGGAGGCTGGATTGTGCCAATAATGCTGGCCACGAGATGCGGAGCCAGCCCCCTATGAGCCAGCTTGAAGACCTGACCCAGCAAGCGTTGCAGATCCACCCCGAACAGCCGGCCGAGGCCGCCGCGCTGTTGCGCGAAGGCGCAGGTGTGCTGGAGGACGGCGATGCGGCCCAGCGCGACGCCTGGCTGCGTGCCGCCGAGCACATCCTGCTGGGCCATCTTGCCGATGGCCAGGGCCTGGCGGCGCTGCTGCCGCCTGATGCAGCCCGTGCCCGCGCGGCCATCGCACTTGCCGCGGGCAGCAGCCCCGACTGGCAAGATCTGACCCCGCCTGATCGGATCCGCGCGCACTACAACGCCGCGTTGGCGCGCACCCGCAGTCGTGACTTTGCTGGGCAGGGAGCGTTGCTGCAAGCCGCCCAAGCCCTGGCGCAGGCGCATGGCGATGACGCCGAGGCCCAGCAGGCCTGGGCCGCGGTCGCCAACAATGTGGCGGCCGATCTGCGCTACTACTTCAAGCCCGGTGACGGCGAGGCCTGCGCCGCGATGCTGGAGGCCGCGCAGCTGGCCCGTATCGCCTGGCAGCGTGCCGGCGGCTGGCTGCAGATCGAGCGGGCCGACTGGCAGCTGGCGATGTGCGCTGCGGCGGCTGGCGAGGGTGTGCTGGCACTGCAGGCGGCGCGAGCCGGGCTGCAGGCCTGCGAGGCCAATGCTGCGGACGACTACGAGTACTGCTTCGCCTATCAGGCCTTGGGTCTGGCGGCGCTGGTGGCCGGTGATTTGCTGGAAGCCCGGCGCTCCCGAGAGCTGATGGCCGGTCGGGTGGCGCTGGTGCACGCCGATTTCCGTGACTATGCCGAGCGCTGCCTTGCCGAGTTCGACGCTCGGCTTGCTGCATGAGACAGCAGCCACAGCCCGGCAAAGGTCAGCGCACCGTTGATCAGCAGCAGCTCCAACCCTAGCTCGTAGCTGCCAAACAGTGCGCGCTGCTGGCTGTCAAGCAGCCAGCTCAGCAGCGGCGCAGCCACCGCCACCATCGGCACCCAGCGGTCGCGCACCGAGCGCCGTGTCAGGATGCCAAAGGCAAACAGGCCCAGCAGCGGTCCATAGGTGTAGCCGGCCAGCTTGAGAATCAGGCCGATCATGCTGGGGTTGTTGACCCACTTGAACACCATTACCAGCAACAAGAAAAGCGCGGCAAAGCCCAGATGGACGCGCTTGCGCACGACCAGGCGCTTGGCCTCGCTCCAGTCGCCGCGGCGCTGCAGGTTCAGCAGGTCAATGCAGAAGCTCGAGGTCAGCGCAGTGATGGCGCCATCGGCGCTGGGGAACAGTGCTGAGATCAGCGCGATCACGAAGACCAGCTGCACCCAGGCCGGCAAATGGTTCAGCACGACAGCCGCGAACAGAGCGTCGCCCTGGGCTGCCAGCCCGGCTTGAGCCGCGAACAGATGCAGCAGGCCGCCCAGAAAGAGGAACAGCAGCACCACGCCAAGCATGATGGTGGCCAGTACCATCACATTTTTCTGCGAGTCCGCCAGGCGCTTGACCGAGATGTTCTTTTGCATCATCTCCTGGTCCATGCCGGTCATCGCGATCGCAATGAAAGCACCGGCCAGAATTTGCTTGCCAAAGAAGAAGCGGCTGTTCGGGTCTGTCTCGAACACGCGCGACAGCCCGCTCGCATCCATGCTCGCCAGACTCTGCGCCAGCGACATGTCCAGGCTCCGTAGAAGATAGGCCACGCAGACGATCAGGCCGCCAAGCATGCAAGTGGTTTGCAAGGTGTCGGTCCACACAATGGTCTTGACCCCGCCCTCGTAGGTGTAGGCCAAGATCATCAAAAGGATCACCAGCGCGGTCAGCCAAAACGGCAGGCCGATGCGCTCAAGTATGGCGTCCTGCAGGATCTTCACCACGAGGTAGAGCCGGGCGGTGGCGCCCAGCGTGCGCGACAAAATGAAGAAGCCGGCGCCGGTGCGGTAGCTGCGCGGCCCCAGGCGCTGGCCCAGATAGTCGTAGATCGAGGTCAGCTGCAGCCGGTAGTACAGCGGCAGCAACACGAAGGCGATCACCGCATAGCCGATGAACTGGCCCAGCACGATCTGGAAGTAGCTGAAGGCGGTGGCGCCAACGGCGCCGGGCACGCTGATGAAGGTGACGCCCGACAGCGAGGTGCCGACCATGCCGAAGGCCACCAGCATCCAGTTGCTGTTGCGGTTGCCGATGAAAAAGCTCTGGTTGTCGGCCCGCCGCGAAGTCCACCAAGCCACGCCCAGCAGCAGCGCGAAATAGGCCAGCACAAAGAAAAGCAGAATCAGCGGCGACATCGCAGCGGCAGTACCCGGGCACCAAGATGGCGCCGATTATCCGAAGCGTCACGGCCTTGACACATTCCGGTGCGAGATCCACCTATAACCGTGCATCGAAACTGCCGCTTGCCCGGCCATCTCGAGATCCTGGTGAAAACACCTAGTTTGTTTCATATCGAGACAGAGGGTTTCTCGGTGGCGATGGAGTTTCGTAGAAACCCTAGGAAATCGATCCTGGCAGCGCATTTTTTAGGGCTTGCGCAAACGTTTTTGGGCGCAATGCGTGACGCCGCAAATTTCGCTGTTGTTTGCTCCGGGCAGACCCTGAAAGGTCGCCTGTCAAGCCCGCCGCCTTGCCGACTACCCCCCGCGTTTACGGTGTCTTCGGCTGTCATATCTTGCCGCTAGCATCTAGGGACGCGCTGCTCGCAGAGCCGGCGCTAAACCGGGTTGCCAGCAATTCCGGTGTCCGCCGGCCGCCTTTGGCGAGGAATTGGCCTTTTGTTTTGTGTCCTCCCCATCCCATCATGAAACTCAAACCTCTTGTTACCCTGCTGCTGACGGCTTTCGCCGCACCGGCGGTTCTGGCTTCGGCCAGCGGTGTTGTCATCAGCCAGGTTTATGGCGGTGGCGGTAATAACGGCGCGACGCTGACCCATGATTTCGTCGAGCTCTTCAATGCCGGCAAAAACCCGATCAGCCTGAATGGCTGGTCGGTGCAATATGCCTCCAGTGCGGGTAACTTCGGCACCTCGACTGGCGCGCTGACGCTGCTGCCCAACTACACGCTGCAGCCCGGCCGCTACTTCCTGATCCAGATGGCTGCGGGCAGCGGTGGTACCCAGGCGCTGCCGACTCCCGACCATATTGGCTTTGCAGCGATGAGCGGAACCGCCGGAAAGGTAGCGCTGGTGCCCGGCACGGCTGCGCTCGCCACCAGCACCCCGAGCGCGAGTCAACTGGTCGATGCGGTCAGCTTCGGTAGCGCCAGCACTGCCGTTGAGGGCGCTCCGGCTCCCGGCCTGAGCAACACGACGGCTGCGCAGCGTGCCGGGAACGGTTGTACCGACACCGACGTCAACAGCGCGGACTTCACCGCCGGCATCGCTGCGCCGCGCAATTCCGCCTCCTCACCAAACGTTTGCGACGGTAGCGGCGGTGGTGGCGGTGGCGGCGAAGATCCGCCACCGGTGGGTACCCCGGTGGCGATCTATACGATCCAAGGCAGCGGCGCGCAAAGCCCGGTGAAGGACCAGACCGTCAGCACCCGGGGCATCGTGACCCATGTCACCAGCACCGGCTTTTACCTGCAGGACAAGCTCGGCGATGGCAACAACGCGACCTCGGATGGCATCTTTGTCTACACGGCCGCCGCCAACAGCGCCCAGGTCGGCCAGGAGATCAGCCTGACGGCCAAAGTGTCCGAGTTCATCGCCGGAGCCAGCAGCCCGGCCGCCCAGGCCCGCCCGATCACGCAACTGATCACGCCGACTTCCATCACGGTGCTCAGCAGCGGCCACGCGATCACGCCTGTCGAGGTCGACCTGACTGCCCTGGGCGACGACGGCCTGGAGGCCTATGAGGGCATGCTGGTGACCTTGGCTGGCCCGGTGATGGTCCAGCAGAACTACTTCCTGGGCCGTTATGGCCAGCTGACCATCGCCGCCGGAGGCCGTCTGCTGAACCCGACCAATGTGCATCGCCCCGGCACGCCTGAGGCGCAGGCACTGTTCACCGCCAACGCGCGCCGCATGCTGCTGCTGGACGACAACCTGTCGCTGCAGAATCCGAACCCGACGCCTTATCTGGCCGCCGACAACACGGTGCGTGCCGGTGACACGGCCGCGTCGCTGACCGGTGTGATCGACTTCGGCCTGGCCACTGCCGCCTCGAACGGCGCGGCGATGTACAAGCTGCAGCCTACCGCGCCGGTGCAGTTCGAGCGCAGCAACCCGCGCACCGCCGCGCCCGCTGCCTCAGGCGGCAACTACACGGTGGCCAGCGCCAATGTGCTGAACTACTTCACCACCTTCACCAACGGCCAGACCGCTTCCGGTCAGAGCGGCCAGGGCTGTACGTTGGGCGCTGCCAGCTCGGCCTCCAACTGCCGCGGTGCGAACAATCTGGCCGAGTTCCAGCGCCAGCAGACCAAGCTGGTGGCGTCGCTGAGCGCGATCAGTGCCGACGTGGTCGGCCTGATGGAGATCCAGAACAACGGCGATGTCGCGGCCCAGAATCTGGCCGATGCGATCAACGCCAAGCTGGGCTCGGCGGTCTACAAGGTCGTGCCCAAGGGCGCGCTTGACACCGGCACCGACGCGATCCGCGTGGCCATGCTCTACAAGCCTGGCCGCCTGACTCTGCAGGGCGCGCCGCTGTCGGATACCAATGAGGTCAACAACCGTCCGACCTTTGCCCAGGGCTTCGCCGCACCGAATGGCGAGCGCTTCGCGGTGGCCGTCAACCACCTGAAGTCCAAGGGCAGCTGCCCCTCGGGCGGCATCGACGGCGACCAGGGCGACGGCCAAGGCTGCTGGAATGCAACGCGCGTCGATCAGGCCCAGCGTCTGCGCAGCTTTGTCGGCCAGATCCAGGCCGCAGCCGGCACCCAGGATGTGATCGTGCTGGGCGATATGAATGCCTATGCGCAGGAAGATCCCATCCATGCGCTGACCGGCGATGGCGCCTTCATCGACCAGGTCGGTCGTTTCGATCCGGCCGCCTACAGCTATGTGTTCGACGGCTTTGCCGGCCGCCTTGACCATGGGCTGACGACGGCCTCGATGAATAGCAAGGTCGTCTCGGCCAAGCCCTGGGCCATCAATGCCGACGAGCCGCTGATCATCGACTACAACCTCGAGTTCAAGCAGCCAGCCTGCGCGGCCTGCGGCCCCGACTATTACCAGCCCCACGCCTACAAGTCCTCTGACCATGATCCGGTGGTCTTGGGCCTGAACCTGGTCAAGCAGGTGGTCGGCGGAAGCGGGCGCGACACCATCGTCGGCACAGCCGGTGACGACGTGATCGAGGGCGGCGCGGGCGCCGACACCCTGAGCGGGGGCGCCGGTCGCGACCAGTTTGTCTACCGCAGCATGCTAGATGCCGGCGACACGGTCACTGACTTCGCCGTTGGCGAGGACGTGCTGGTGCTGAGCCAGTTGCTTCAGGCCAGCAGCATTGTTAGCGCCGATCCGCTGGGCCAGGGCTTTGTGAGCTGCACGATGTCCGGCGCCAATGCCGTCATCGGCATCGACACCGACGGCCGTGCCGGTGCGACCAGGACCAAGCCATTGGTTCAGCTCAAGAGCGTGTCCTGCGCCACCATCAACGCATCCAGCTTCAAGTTCTGAGCCTTCCAAGGAGAATCCCCATGTTCCGCAAAACCCTGACGGCCCTGGCGGCCCTGACTCTGGCCTGTGCCAGCCAGGCCGCGACCTACAACTTCAGCGGCAGCTTTGATGCCAACCCCGGCGCCGCCGTGCTCAGTGGCCAGTTCTCGATTGACGATGCCGAGGTTGCCGCCGGCGGCTTTGACGGCAGTTTCGCCCTGACCGCGCTGACGCTTAACTTCATGGGCGAGAGCTTCACGCTGGGTCAGGCGGGCGATCCCTACGTGCAGTTCGAGACCGGCAGCTTGATCGGCCCCAATGCCTTGTTCCAGACGCAAGGTGGCGGTCAGCTGGCCCTGCAGTCCTTCTTCGGTTCCAGCAGTTTCACCTACTCGATCGGCGGCAGCGATATGGGGGGCAGCCTGAGTATCAGCGCCGTCCCCGAGCCCGGCACCTGGGCGATGAGTCTTGCCGGTCTGGCCGCGCTCGGTGCGATCGCGCGCCGTCGTCGGCAACAGCAACAAGCCTGAGGCCACAAGCCTCATTGCCAGGGGCGGCGCTAACGGGCGCCGCCCTTTTTTGTTGACTCAGCGCGATAGCGCCAGCTTCAGCCCAAAGCCAATTAGCACCGTGCCGGCCAGGCGCTCCAGCCATTGGCCGATGCGCGGATTGCCGCGCAGCCGGGCCGCCAGATGCTGGGTCAGCAGCGTCACGATCAGGCCATAGGCGAGGGTTAGCAGCGCAATCGTCACGGCCATCGCACCGAAGCTTGCAAGGCCCTGATGCTGCGCCGGGTCGACGAACAGCGGGAAGAAGGCCATGTAGAACACGATGGCCTTGGGGTTCAGCAGGGTGATCAGCAGGGCCTGCTGAAAGTATTGGCGCGGCCGGATCTGCAGCACCGGCGCGTCGCCCGGCTTGGCGCGCAACATGCGCCAGCCCAGCCAGGCCAGATAGGCCGCGCCCAGCCACTGCACGCCGGCGAATACTCGAGGCGAGGCCGCCAACAACGCGGCAACGCCGGCCACGGCCAGCCACATCAAGACCTGATCGCCGGCGATCACCCCCAGTGTCGCGGCCAGCCCGCCCTTGAAACCGCCCTTGCCGGTGGACGAGATCAGGGCCAGATTGCCCGGACCTGGAATCAACAGGAAGACGATGATGGCGACGACAAAGGCGCCGTAGTCTGCAATGCCGAACATGGCTACTCCGCGGGCGAGAACGATACTTGATGCTAAGCGAAGCGGCGCTTGTCAGCGTGCCGACTCTGCCCGCGCCTGCAGGATCAGCTCGGCCAGTTCGGGGCGCAGCGACATCGAAGCGAAGGCGCTGACCGTGGCGCGCCCCGGATTGCCGGGCGGTAGCCGACCGCTGAGATGCCCCAGCGGCACCAAGGCCAGGCGAAGCAACTGGCCTGACGCTTCCCGCCAATCGTGCTGGCTGATCGCAAAGCACAGCATCAGGACATGGGTCTGCCAATGTGGCCCAAGACGTGCTTGCCCAACCACATGCGCTGCTTCAAGGATATGCCAGCGCTGTGCGTGCTCTTGGACGAGCCTGTACTGTCGCAGCAGAGCGCGATAGCTGGCGACATCGAAGACGTCGCCGGTGCGGCGCGCCTCAGTGTCCATGATCATGAGCATGCGTCGCAGTGCCGCCATGCTCGAGTTCGCCGCGGGCCTGGTGTAGCACCTGCCAGCCGCCATGCAAGGCCAGTGTGGCCATGAGGCCGGCGACGGCCAGGTCGGGCCAGGCACTGCCCGTGCCGAAGACGCCAGCGGCCGCGGCCAGCACGGCCATATTGCCGATGGCGTCATTGCGCGAGCACAGCCAGACGCTGCGCATATTGGCATCGCCCTCGCGAAAGGCGTAGAGCAACCATGCCACCGCGACATTGGCGACCAGGGCCAGCAAGGCCACCGTCCCCATCGTGGGCGCATCCGGCACCTTGCCATGCCAGACCGCCCAGAGCGCATGGCCCAAAAGATAGAGCCCGAAACCCATCATGCTGGCGGCCTTGAGCATGGCCGCACGAGCCCGCCAGGCCACAGCCGAGGCCAGCACCGCCAGCGACACTGCATAGTTCAGCGCGTCGCCGGCGAAGTCGATCGCATCGGCCAGCAGCGACAGCGAGCCCGCGGCAATGCCGGCCGTGATCTCCAGCAGGAACATCGCAGCATTCACCGCCAGCGCGATCCACAGAATCTTGCGGTAGCGGCCCAGATTGAGAATCTGGCTGGCCGGTGGTGTTTCGTGTTCACAGCAGTGGGCGGACATCGGAGAGCTCCAATCAGTCGGTCGATGCCTGTATTGGAAAGCCTGGAGTCGCTACGGTGTCAAGCCAGGGTCGGCAAAGGCCGTTCAATACGTCCGGCTGCCCTTGAACTGCGCGTGCTGGCGGCGCTGCAAGGTGGTGCTGCGGCTCATCGCATCGAAGGAGACGCGGGCATGGGCATGCATGATGGCCAGGCCCAGCGCGTCGGCGGCGTCCTTGCCAGGTTCGCCGGGCAGGGCCAGCAGGCGCTGCACCATGGCCTGCACCTGTTCCTTCTTCGCATGGCCATGGCCGACGATGGCTTTCTTCATCTGCAGCGCGGTGTACTCGGACACCGGCAGATCGCACGACACCAGGGCCGTCAGCGCCGCGCCGCGGGCTTGGCCCAGCAGCAGGGTCGATTGGGGGTTGACGTTGACGAACACGATCTCGACCGCCGCGCATTGCGCCTGGTAGGTGGCCGCGACCTCGCGGATGCCGTCGAACAAGATCTTCAGCCGCGCCGGCAGATCGCCGGTGGCGACCGCACTGGTCTTGATCGTGCCGCTGGCCACATAGCTCAAGCGCGGGCCGTCGGCGTCGATAACGCCGAAGCCGGTGGTCTGCAGACCAGGGTCAATGCCGAGAATTCGCATCAGAGGTCAAGCTTGAAATACCAGCGCACCGAATGGAAGAACACCGGGGCCGCGAAGCACAGCACTGCGATGCGGTCCAACAGTCCCACCGCGCCGGTGATGGAGCTGCGGTTGCCCCAGTAGACCACGCCGGCGTCGCGCTTGAGCGCCTTCATCACCAGGCCGCCCATGGTGCCGGCCGCCGCCGCGATGACCGCCATCACCAGCGCCTGGCCGGCCTTGAACGGGGTGATCCAGTACAGCAGGGTGCCGGTGACGGCCGCCGCGAGCAGGCCCAGCCACCAGGCCCGCAAGGAGAAGCTGCGACTGATGCGGCGCGCTAGCGGGCGGCGCCGCAGCGATCTGCTCGCTACCTCCTGGACGATCTGGCCAACGCCCACCACCATCACCAGGAAGAACAGCAGGAAGGGGCCGCGGCCCTCATAGCCCTTGAAGTCCAGCAGCAGCAGTGCCGGCGCATGCGAGAGCCCGTAGACGCAAACCATGATGCCCCACTGGATCTTGGCATTGCGTTCGAGAAAGCGCTGTGGGTCGTCGGCCAGTGCGCTGACCACTGGGATGGCCAGGAAGCCGTAAACCGGAATCAGCACGCTGAACACATCGAAATGCCGGTTCCCGACCAGCGCGTACTGCAGTGGCAGGAGCACGAAGAAGGCCAGTATCAGGCTGCGGTGATCGGCGCGGCGGGTGTGCATCAGTGTGATGAATTCGCGCAGCGCCAAAAAGGACAGCACACCGAACAGCAGGGTTGCGCCCAGCGGCCCCGAGACCCAGGCGGCCCAGAACAGCAGCGAGCCGACCCAGGTGGCGTTCAGGTCGCGGCGAAACTGCCGCCAGTTGTTCTCAGCCGCCTCACTGCGCTCGGTGCTGCGCAGCGAGTAGAAGAAGCCTGCGGCGGTGATCAGCACCAGCAGGCCGAACAAGATCAGAAACAGCAGCGCGATCTGGTCGCCGGCACTCATCAGTCGCAGCGCCTTCATCACGCACGCTCCTGCATCGGTCGCTGGGCCAGTACGGCGGCGCGGGCGCGGGAGAGGAAGTCGCGCTTGTCCTCACCGGGCATCAGCCGCAGCGGCTCGCCGAAGGTGACGGTGCACAAGATGGGTACCGGCACGATCTCGCCCTTGGGCATCACGCGCTGGACGTTGTCTATCCAGGTCGGTATCAGCTGGACCTGCGGAAACTGCTGGGCCAGATGGAACAGCCCGGCCTTGAAGGGCTGCGGCTCGCCCTTGCTGGAGCGCGTGCCCTCGGGGAAGATCACCAGCGAATCGCCGTTACCGAGCGCATCGACCAGCGGCTCCAGCGGATCCTCATCGGGTGTTGTGCGGGTGCGGCTCACATAGATGGCGTTGAACACCGCCGAGGTCAGCCAGGTCTTGAGCTTGCTGGAGGTCCAGTAGTCGCGGGCCGCGATCGGCCGGGTGCCGGCGCGCAGCTCGGCCGGCAGCGCGGCCCAGATCAGCACCCAGTCGAAGTGGCTTTGATGGTTGGCGAAGTAAATGCGCTGCTCGGCAGTGGGCGGGCAGCCCTTCCAGTGGCCCTGGGCGCCGGTGATCAGGCGCGCCAGGGAGGCCAGCAGCAGGCCCGTCGCTTCGGTCAATGACATGCGGGGATTATCCCCGGCGCCCGCACAGGGCTTTAGAGATCGCGCTTGGCCTGGGTCAGCAAGGTCGAGACCTCAGTCGATATGCGGGCGAAGTTCGATCCGGAGCCGATCAGACGTTCGGCCTGCTCGTACTGGCCGCCATTGATGCGGCGTGCCACCTCGCCGGCCGTGCGGTGGAACTCGGCATGCTTGTCGACCAGGGCCACGAAGCTGGGCCGGGTGCGCCAGCGTCGGCCCCCGTCGCCATGCAGCCAGCGACCCAGCGGGCACCGGTCGTCCCGGCAGATCGTCTCGGCATCGAGCTTGCCGTGCTCGGCGATGGCCTGACGCAGCTTCACCTTCCACTGACGGTGGGCGTTGATGGCGCCGTCGAAGTCGAAGCTGGCGCCCTCTGCCGCCGGGGCCTCATCCAGGCGCAGCCCGTCGGGCAGGCGAAAGCGTCCGACTTCGGCGGCCAGCTCATCGGCCTGCTGCTTCATCGAGGCCGCAGCTGCGGCCGTCTCTTCGACCAGGGCGGCGTTTTGCTGTGTGGCCCGGTCCAGCTCCTGGACCGCCTGCCCGATCTGCGCGATGCCCATGCTTTGCTCGCGCGTGCCGGTGGCGACCTCGCCCAGCAGCTGATCCACGCGCTGCGAGCCGCCGACGATCTGGGCGATCGTCTCGCCGGCCCGGCGTACGATCGTCGTGCCGTTCTCCACCTGCTCGACGCTGCCGCCGATCAGGGTCTTGATCTCTCGGGCCGCATCGGCGCTGCGCTGTGCCAGCATGCGAACCTCGCCCGCGACCACCGCGAAGCCGCGGCCCTGCTCGCCGGCCCGCGCGGCCTCCACGGCGGCATTGAGCGCCAGGATATTGGTCTGGAAGGCGATGCCGTCAATGGTGCCGATGATGTCGGCGATGCGGGCCGAGGCGCCGCGAATGCCCTCCATCGTCTCGACCACCTCCTGCATCACGCGTCCGCCGTCGGCTGCGGTCTGGGCATTGCCGCGTGCCAGACCCGAGGCCTCGGCCGTGTGTTCGGCGCTGGTGCGCACGGTCGCTGCGATCTGCTCCATCGAGGCCGCCGACTCTTCCAGATTGGCCGCCGCCTGCTCGGTGCGGGCCGACAGGTCCATCGCGCCGCTGGCGATCTCGTCGCTGCTGTGCACGATCTCGTCGCTGGAACGGCGCACTCGCAGCACCATATGCCGCAGCGAGGCCTGCATGGCGCTGAGGTCGCGCATCAGCTGGGCGGCTTCGTCGCGGCCCCAGGGCGAGGGCGAGGTGGTCAGGTCGCCCTCAGTCATAGCGTGCAGATGGCGACGGGTCTCGTTCAGGCCGCCCTCCATCACCTTGAAGAAGCTGACGAAGAAATAGCCGGCCACCAGCAAGGCCGCACCCACCACCAGCGCCACCCTCAGCTCGTAGGCGCGCTCGGTGGCGATCAGGTCGTCGATATAGATGCCCGAGCCAATCACCCATCCCCAGGGCTCGAAGCCCATCACATAGGAGATCTTGTTGACAGGCTGGGTGCTGCCCGGTTTGGGCCACTGGTAGTCGACAAAGCCCCGTCCCTGCTTGCGCACGGTGTCGACAAAGGCCTGGAACAGGAAGCGGCCGCTGGGGTCCTTGAGGCTGCCGACCTCCTTGCCCTCCAGCTCGGGCCGGCTTGGGTGCATCACCACCCGTGGCTGCATATCGTTGATCCAGAAGTACTCCTGCTCGTCGTAGCGCAGGCCGGCGATGGCCTGGCGTGCGCTGGCCTGGGCCTGTTCGCGCGGCATGCCGGCCTTCTCCAGGCCGTAAGCCCAGACCAGCACGCCGTGGGCGACCTCGACATGCTGGCGCGTGGCGCTCTTTCGGGCCAGCAGGGCCGTGTCGGCGCTGACCACCAGCAGCCACACGATCAGTGCGACCAGCGGCAGCGAGAAGCAGGCCGAGATCAGTGAGGCCTTGCTGCCGAAACGCAGGCTGCGGAACAGACGGATGCCAGGCGCCCAGATGCCGTGATAGGCGAAGAAGCCCCGGTCCTGCGTCTTGCGTGCGGCGGTGTTCATCGGAAGTGACGTCTCCTGAAGTGATGTGATGGCAGCGCGCAGCCGGTGGCCTGCCTCGCGAAATCGGGCCCAGCTTAGTGGCCCTGTCAGACCACCAGCTTGCTCCATGTCAAGAGCGGGGGCTCGGCGGTGCCGGCTGCGGGCGAGTCTGTGCAGTCCTGCACAGGCCGGCTGTTGGGCCCGCGCCTTAGGCTGCCTGTTCCGTGCGCACCGGGACCGGCCGGGCCGTCGCCGTGCCGCGGCCGCGCATCAGGTCGGCAGCCTTCTCGCCGATCACGATGGCCGGCGCATTCGTGTTGCCGCTGACCACCTGGGGCATCACCGAGGCGTCCACCACCCGCAGGCCCTCGATGCCATGCACGCGCAACTCGGCGTCCACCACGGCCAGCGCATCCCTGCCCATGCGGCAGCTGCCCACCGGGTGGTAGACCGTGTCAACGCGCTGGCGCAACAAGGCCTCGATCTGGGTATCGCTGTCTCCCGTATGGGCTTCGCGGGTCCAGGCCTCATGGGTCCAGAAGGCCTTCAGGCTGGGTGCGCGCATCAGCTCGCGGGTCAGTCGATAGCCCTCGACGAGCTGCTGCACATCGTCCGGATGCTGCAAAAAGGCCGGGTCAATCAGCGGCGCGGCCAGCGGATCGGCGCTGGCCAGACTCAGCGTGCCCCGGCTGTGCGGCCGCAGCAGGCAGACATGGCAAGACAGGCCGTGTCCCAGGCCCAGCTTGCGCGCATGGTCCTGCACCAGGGCGACGACGAAATGCAGCTGCATATTTGGCGCCGGCAGGCCCGGCCGGGTGCTCAGAAAACCTCCGCACTCAGCGAAATTGGTCGTGATCATGCCGCGACGTTCACGCCTGTAGCGGGCGATGGACTCCAGCAGGCGCCAGCTGCCCTTGGCCGAGATACCCACTGTGTCCAGGCTGTCGGACAAGTAGCCGAACACAAAGTCAGGGTGGTCGTGCAGATTCTGGCCTACCCCCGGCAGATGATGGGTCACCGGCAGGCCCAGGCGCTGCAGTGCTGCGCCGTCGCCGATGCCCGAGAGCATCAGCAGCTGGGGCGACTGCAGCGCGCCGGCGCTCAGCACCACCTCGCTTGCGGCGCGCAGCTGGCGCTTCAGGCCGTTGTGCAAGATCTCGACGCCGACCGCGCGTCGGCCCTCCAGCAGCACGCGCAGCACGCGCACGCCGGTGAGCACCTGCAGATTGGGCCGGCTGCCCAGATGCGGGTGCAGATAGCCGCGCGCGGCGCTCCAGCGCTCGCCCTGGTGCTGGGTGACCTGGTAGACGCCCAGGCCCTCCATCTCGCCGGCATTGAAGTCGTCCAGCACCGGATGGCCGCAATGGCGGGCGGCTTCCAGCCAGGCCGCATGCAGCGGGCTGTCGCTGCGCAGATCGCCCACGCGCAGCGGCCCGGCCTGGCCATGCCAGGGGGCACCTAGCCGGGTATTGTTCTCGGAGCGGATGAAGTAGGGCAGCAGTTCGTCAAAGCTCCAGCCGGGGTTGCCGGCCGCAGCCCAGGCGTCGTAGTCGCTGCGGTGGCCGCGTATATAGACCATCGCATTGATGGCCGAGGAGCCGCCCAGCACCCGGCCACGTGGTTGGTAGCCGCGTCGTCCGTTCAGCCCAGCCTGGGGCACGGTCTGGAAAGCCCAGTTGTTGAGCTTGCTGGGGATTTGCAGCACACCGGCAAACGGCGTCTTGACCACCCAGCTGTCGCCAGCACCGCCGGCCTCCAGCACCGTGACGCGGCAGGACGGGTCTTCGCTGAGACGACCGGCCAGCGCGCAGCCGGCCGAGCCGCCTCCGATGATCAGATAGTCTTGCTCTGCCGTCATCGTGGCGCCGCTCATGCGATCTTCTTCAGAAGGCCCAGCAGACGCTCGAAAGTGGCGCCGTAGGGAGGGTAGAAAAGCCGGGTGCCGGCCCAGCGCGGCTGCGTGAACACCGGCTTGAGTGCGCTGAATGTGTTGAAACCCCAGACGCCGTGATAGGCGCCCTGTCCGCTGGCGCCGACGCCGCCAAAGGGCTGGTCCTCCTGGCCGATATGCCAGATGCAGTCGTTGATGGTGACCCCGCCGGCATGGGTCTCGCGCAGCACCCGCTCGCGCGCTGGCGCGTCGCTGCCGAACCAGTACAGCGCCAACGGCCGCTCGTGGCGCTGCACGTAGGCAATCGCGGCGTCGGCATCGTCGCAGCCGACGATGGGCAGCAGCGGGCCGAAGATCTCCTCGCGCATCACCGCCATCTCTTCGTTGACGTCCAGCAGCAGATGAGGCGTCAGCTTGCGACCCTCTGAAGACTCGTCATGGCTGGGCAGCAACCGAGCGCCCCGCGCGCGGGCGTCGTCGAGCAGGCCCTGCAGCCGGGCATGGTGGCGCTCGGTCGCGATGCTGCTGTAGTCTGGATTGCCAGCGATGGTCGGGTAGAGTCGGCGCATCGCCCGCTGCAGTGCCTGGGCCAGCGGCTCGACCATGGTTTTGGGCGCGAGCACATAGTCCGGCGCGATGCAGGTTTGGCCGGCATTGAGCAACTTGCCGAAGGCCAGTCGTTCGGCGACGCGCTCCAGATCGGCGCTGGCATCGATGATGACGGGCGACTTGCCGCCGAGCTCCAGCGTCACCGGGGTCAGGTTTTGTGCGGCGGCTTGGGCTACCAGCCGGCCCACGGCGGTGGAGCCGGTGAAGAACAGATGGTCGAAGGGCAGGGCCGAGAAGGCGCGGGCCAGCGCCGCGTCGCCGCAGATCACCTGCATCTCCTCGGGCGCGAAATTCTCGGCCACGATGCGGGCCATCAGGGCCGAGGTCAGCGGGGTCAGTTCGGAGGGCTTGATCAGCACACGGTTGCCGGCCGCCAGCGCGGCCAGCGCCGGGCTCAGTGCCAGTTGATAGGGATAGTTCCAAGGTGCGATCACACCCACCACGCCCAGCGGCTGTGGCAACAGCCGGTTGCTGCCGGGCAGAAAATGCAGGGCGGTGGGCATGCGCTTGGACTTCATCCAGCCGCGCAGATGGGCTTTGGCATGCTGGGCCGCCGACTCCACCGTGAACACATCGGCCAGCAGGGTCTCCTGGCGGGCGCGATGACCGAAGTCGCGCGAGATCGCCTCCACCAGCTCGTCCGCGTGCCGGCGCGTCATCGCCCGCACACGCGAAACCCGGTCCAGCCGGGTGGCCAGGCTGGGCATGGGCTCAGCGCGGAAAGCGCTGCGCTGCAACTCCAAGCAGAGCTGCAGCCGCTCGTTGAGGCTGTGGTCCAAAGCGGTCTCCTTGTGTCTTGTGGCACAAGGCTAACCCCCAGGGCCTGGACCGCCAAGCGTGAAGGCCCTGGGATAGAGGCGGGGCTCTACAGAAAAGCCTGCTGCACTGTCGCCTGCGGGACAGGCGCCTCTAGTTGTGCATGCCGCGCCGCTCGGTTGCGACGATGTCCCACACCGCGATGAACATGGCCGCGATCAGCGGGCCGATCACAAAGCCGTTCAGACCGAACACGGCCATGCCGCCCAGCGTGGAGATCAGCACGATGTAGTCGGGCATCTTGGTGTCTTTGCCGACCAGCAGCGGCCGCAGCAGGTTGTCGACCAGGCCGATCACCAGCACGCCATAGGCGATCAGCCCCAGGCCGGCCGCGATATTGCCAGTTGCCAGAAAGTACAAGGCCACCGGTAGCCACACGAGGCCGGCGCCGACGGCCGGCAGCAGCGACAAAAAGGCCATTAGCACGGCCCACAGCACTGGGGCATGCACATCCAGCACCCAGAAGGCCAGGCCGCCCAGCGCACCCTGCAATGCGGCCACTGCGATATTGCCCTTGACCGTGGCGCGTATCACGGTGGTGAACTTCTCACCCAGCATGCGCTTGTAGGTGGCGCGCAAGGGCAGGGCTTCGCGGATGCGGCGCGAGAGCTGCTCTCCGTCGCGCATCACAAAGAACATCAGGTAGAGCATGATGAAGAAGCTGACGACGAAGTCGAAAGTGTCCTGGCCGAAACCCAGGGCCTTGCTCGCCAGCAGCTGGCTGCCCTGGTTCAGCGCGCTCACCAGCTTGTCCTGCAGCAAGTTGAGATTGCCCAGGCCGAAGCGGTCCAGCAACTGGGTCAGCCAGACCGGCAGCGCCGCATAGATCTGCTGTACATAGGTCGTGAAGCTGAACTCGCCCGATTTGCTCTTCGCGTACAGCGCCGTGCCCTCCTGCACCAGCGACAGGGTCACCAGGGCCAGCGGAAGTATCACCAGCAGCAGCACGATGAGGATGGCACCCAGCGCCGCCAGCGTGCGCCTGCCTCTGGCGGGCTTGAGCAGGCGCCGGTACAAGGGCGCGAAGACGATGGCCATCGCCGTGCCCCACAGCACCGCGCCATAAAAGGGCAGGAGAATCCAGCCAAAGGCCAGGGTCACCAGCACCAGCAGCAGCACAAAGGTCTTGTCGTGCAGGGCGGGGGCTTCGTCGGGGGGCAATGGTGGCATGGTCCGTTTGGGCTTGCGGTGGAGTGAGCTCGCATCGTAGCGGCTATGCTGGATTCGATCGGGCTGCTTGACCATGCCCTCAGGGAGTCGTCTCGATGTGCAGGAATATCAAGACCTTGTTCAATTTCGAGCCGCCGGCCACCGAACTAGAGATTCGCGATGCCTCGCTGCAATTCGTTCGCAAGCTCAGCGGTTTCAGCGTGCCGTCCAAGGCCAATGCGGCGGTCTTCGAGCGTGCGGTCGACGAGGTGGCCGCGAGCGCTCGGCGGCTGATAGCTGAGATGGTCACACAGGCCGAGCCGCGCGACCGCGAGGTCGAGGCGGCCAACGCCAGGGCCCGCTCGATGAGCCGATTCACCGCCACGCAATGACGGCGCTCCTGCTGGTTTTCGGTTCGGTGAGGCCGGTCACGGTGTCGCGCTGTGTCGGCGTCCTCAGCATATTGCTGATAGACATGCGCGCTGCCCGCCCCTAATCTGATTGACCGTGCTGGGAGGAGGCTTCAGGCATGAAGAGTCATCAGTTTGATTCACTTCGGGCAGGCTCGGGGCCGGCTTTAACGCCAAGCGATCGCTCAGGCGGCGGCGGTGGCTGGGTGCAGACCAGTCGTCAGCAGTTGCAGCGACGGGTCGTGCAGAACCTGCAGTCCGGACCGCGCCAACATGATCAGGTCCGACAGCTCGCGGCGATGCATGGTGGCGCGTCCTCGAGCTTGCCGACAGGCTTGCAAGCCGGGCTGGAGTCGCTGTCGCAGATGTCCATGGACGATGTGCGCGTGCACTACGATTCCTCGCGACCGGCCCAATTGCGGGCGCTGGCCTATGCGCAGGGACAGCATATCCACTTGGCACCGGGCCAGCAGGCGCAGCTCCCACACGAGGCTTGGCACGTTGTGCAGCAAAAGCAGGGGCGGGTGCGTGCGAATCTGCATTCGCGCGGCGTGGCGATCAATGACGACGACCAGCTCGAACGCGAAGCCGATCGGATGGGTGCTCGGGCGCTCTCGCTTGGCGCTTTGCCAATAGAGCGTGGCGCTCGATCTCGATCCCCTGGCGGCGCCGGCGGCGCGCCGCTGCAGGCGAAATGGAGCCTGAACCGGGATCTGGCCGAGTTGCGCGGCGAGGTGCTCTATTTTGACGCCGATCACCTGCTCACTTACGACCCGATAACCCAGACGCTGGATGCGCTGGGAGGTGGCGATCCCAAGGTCTTGAGCGGTGAAGCGCATGCGGCCTTGATGCGCCTGATTCACAAAGATGTGCGTGCCGAGGACGACGACGAATTGCGTCGTCTGGGCTTCTCCGAGGAGGACATCCTTGCGCTCGACGAACAGGGCGCTGCCAATGCGCTGGACCTGCGGTCCGATAAGGATGCTGAGGTCGAGGACGCGCCGTCCGGCAAGCGCGAGGCATCCAGCCACTTCAGCGAGGTCCGGGGCAAGGTGCGCGACAAGATTTCAGCCCAGACCGCCAAAAATATGCACAGCGGCAAACAATCAGGGCTCAAACGTTGGCTTCGTGCAGTCAAGGGGCGTGACAACCCCGATCTGGGCATCTTGGGCGACGCGGTCTATGTGCGGCTCGATCTGATCAAGGACGACGACGAGGCGCGCGAATGCGCTGCGACGGTTAAGGCATCGCTGATCAAGGACAGCAGCGGGCACTACTACGGCTATGTCACCAATGTGTGATTTGGCGTGGTGGGTGCGGGCATGAGGGTCGGTCAGAATTCTGACGACGCGGCGCTGGCGCGACAGCCCGCAGCCCAGATGGGGTCGGTCGGGCCGGGCCCTGCGCCCGCGCCGAAGTCACCGCGCCAGCAGGCCGAGCACAGGATGCTGGCGCGACTGCAGAGCGGCGACCGGATGCCGCTGCAAGGGCATCGACTTGCGAATCTGCGCAGGCCCTTGGGCTCGAGCATGGCCGTTGTGCAATGCAGCCATCGCATCACTGGATCGGAGGTCGACTTGGTGGATGAAAACCGCGACTTCGTGAGCAAGATCCCCGCCGGCTACAGCCTCTGGGTGCTGGGGACGCAAGGTGTCTATGACGAGGTGGCGGAGTACAGCGGGCAGGATCAGGAGGAAGAGGACGACGCGCAAGAAGATCGCCGCGAGGATGAAGGCCAAAGCCAAAGCGATGACGAGGATGTGCAGGGCAGCGAGTCTGATGGTGACGATGCGATCGGCTTTGTGCGCAGCAACCGCCTGCTGCGTCAGCCAGCACCCCAGGTTCCGGAGCTTGGCGTGGTGCCCAGAAGTTGGACCAAGGCGCATGGGCCGCTGCTCGGGCGCAAAGGGCCACGCATGAAGGATGTGCGCCAGGGCGATTTGAATGACTGCTTTTTCCTCGCGCCGCTAGCCGCGATTGCGGGCACACCGCGCGGCAAGGCTTTGATCGCCGACATCCTGCGGGATCGCGGCGATGGCAGCTTCAGTGCAAGGTTCGCAGCCCTGGACGACGACAACCAGATCGGCGCGCGCGAGGAAGTGGTGGTGGATCGCTGGTTGCCAAGCGACAAGAGTGGTAAGCCGCTCTACAACCAACCCCAGCACAGTCTGGCTGAGGAATTGCCGATCTGGGCCGCGCTGCTCGAGAAGGCCTATGCGCAATGGGACGAAGACGGCTATGCCGGACTGAACATGGCGGCCGCCTCGCGCGCTATCGCCCACCTGACAGGGTTGGAGCCCGAATCCCTGCAATGGGATACCGAGTCAAAGAGTGTGCTGGGAAGATCAGAGTCCGGTTGGGCGCAAGACACTTTTCGTCAAGAAGAGCTGGAAGACATCGAGGCCGAGCGCGAGGATGTCGCCTCGGAGGTGGACGATACGGAAGATGTGGTGCGGCCCAGGCCCGTCAAGGACATCGACGCCGTGCACTTGCACGCCATGCTGCGTGCCGCCAAACGCGACCCGAATGCCGTGCTGGTGGCCGAGAGCCGCAGTGAGGAGGACGACCACACGTCTTTTCTGGACAAGCAAAAGCAAGTGCGCGACTCGCATGTGTACGTGATACGCGAGGTCTACAAGGATCAGAGCTTGCTGTTGTGGGACCCGATCACGGGCAACTCCAACCGGCTCGGCGCGGATAAGTTCCGCGAGTTTTTCAGCCGGGTGCTGCGCGCCTCGCTACCCAAAGTGGGCTAAGCACCTAGCCGACAAAGCGCGATCTCATTTGGCCAGCGCCTTGAGCAGCTTGTCGTGGATGCCGCCGAAGCCGCCATTGCTCATGCACAGTACATGGTCGCCGGGCTTGGCCGCCCGGGCGACGGCGGCTACCAGCGCATCGATGTCCGCGCAGACCTGGGCCTGCCCGCCCATCGGTGCCAGCACTTCCTTGGCGTCCCAGTCGACGCTGCCCTGATGGCAGAAGCTGATATCGGCCTCTTCCAGTGACCAGGGCAGCTGTGCCTTCATCGTGCCCAGTTTCATCGTGTTGGAGC
Organism: Paucibacter sp. PLA-PC-4; assembly: GCF_026241155.1. GTDB lineage: Bacteria > Pseudomonadota > Gammaproteobacteria > Burkholderiales > Burkholderiaceae_C > Roseateles_E. Next base: position 72,018 of record NZ_JAPFGP010000003.1, on the reverse strand, counting down.
GCGGCTCGAACACGGCCAGAATGCGCTCGCTCGGCGCGATGCGGCGGCGCAGGCCGTTGACGGTGGTGTGGATGGCGGTCGGGTGGTGGGCGAAGTCGTCGTAGACCCTGACGCCGGCGGCCTCGCCGCGCAATTCCAGCCGTCGGCGCACGTTCTGGAAGCTCGCCAGCGCTGCGGCCGACTGCTCGGGCGGCACGGCCAGATGCTCGGCGGCGGCGATTGCGGCCAGTGCATTGAGCTGGTTGTGCTCGCCGCTGAGCGCCCATTCCACTCTGGCAACCTTCAGGCTGCCGCGCAGCACGTCGAAGGCTTGCGGCTCGCCGCGGGCGCGCAGCGCGCCGGGTTCTTCCTTGCGTGCACCGAAGCGCTGCACCTCGCTCCAGCAGCCACGGCTGAGCACGCGCTTGAGCGCCTCCTCGCGGGCGTTGACGACGAGTCGGCCACTCGGCGGCACGGTGCGCACCAGGTGATGGAACTGGGTCTCGATCGCAGCCAGGTCGGGGAATATGTCGGCGTGATCGTGCTCGAGATTGTTCAGGATCGCGGTGCGCGGCCGGTAGTGGACGAACTTGCTGCGCTTGTCGAAGAACGCGGTGTCGTACTCGTCGGCTTCGATGACGAAAGGCTTGCCCTTGCCGAGCCGGGCTGAGACGCCGAAATTCAGCGGTACGCCACCGACAAGAAAACCCGGCTCCAGTCCGGTCTGCTCAAGAATCCAGGCCAGCATCGCGGTGGTCGTGGTCTTGCCATGCGTGCCTGCCACGGCCAGCACATGGCGGCCCTGCAAGACATGCTCGGCCAGCCACTGCGGACCCGAGGTGTAGGGCAGACCGGCGTCGAGGATAGCTTCCATCAGCGCAAAGCGGCCTTCCGACGAGCGCGTCACGACATTGCCGATCACGAACAAATCGGGTTTGAGCGTCAGCTGGTCGGCGCCAAAGCCCTGTATCAGCTCGATGCCTAAAGCCTGCAACTGATCGGACATCGGCGGGTAGACATTGGCGTCGCAGCCGGTCACCTTGTGGCCGGCCTCTCGGGCCAGCGCGGCCAGGCCGCCCATGAAGGTGCCGCAGATGCCGAGGATGTGGATATGCATATCAGGTGTCTCTAAACCAGGAGGGCAGGCGGGGCGGGACCTCGTTCAGGGAGCCTAGCACCAGGCACTGCGGGGCGATAGCCGGGTCGGGTTGCTTCAGGTCGGGTACCAGGACCACGCCCATGCCCGCCGTCAGAGCCCCCTGGGCGCCGTAGCTTGAGTCCTCGAACACCAGGGCCTTAGCAGGATGGATGCCAAGGCTGAGCGCGGCCAGCTCGAACAGGTCCGGATGAGGCTTGCCGCGCGCCACTTGATCGCCGCCATGGATGGGGCCGAAGAATGTGCGGATCCCGGCGGCATCAAGCCGTTCTAGCACCTTGGCATGGCGGGTCGACGAGGCCACGGCGAGCGGCACGCCCAGGCTCTGCAGCCGCTGCAGCAGAGCCAGCGCGCCGGGCATGAGCTCGAAACCTCGGTCACGGAACTGCACTGCGATCTCGGCATCGACCGCCGCATAGACGCGTTCTGCCTCGACAACGCTGCCCAGCTTCTCGCTTAGCACGGCCAGGCTGTCCTGCCGGTTTCGGCCAACGGTCAGCAGGTAGTCGGCCTCGGTCAGCGAGGACAGCCGCAGCCAGGCATCGCGGATCGGTCGCTCGGAGTCGAGTAGCAGGCCGTCCATGTCGAAGATCACCGCATCGAAGCGGCGGGCCATGATTGCCATTTCAGCGCAGGGCGCTGCGGGCGGCGTCCAGCGTGGCATCGATATCGGCCGCGCTGTGCGCGCCGCTGACGAAGCCGGCTTCATACAGCGCGGGAGCCAGGTAGACGCCGGCCTCCAGCATGCCGTGGAAGAAGCGGTTGAAGCGCTCCTTGTCGGTCGTCATGACAGTGGCGTAATTCTGCGGCAGCTCGTGCATGAGGAAGAAGCCGAACATGCCGCCCTGGCAATCGGCGCTGAAGGGCACGCCGTTGTCTTTGGCCACGGCCACCAGGCCGTCTACCAAGCTGCGGGTGCGCGCGGTCAGCGCGTCGAAAAAGCCAGGCTTCTGGATCTCTCGCAAGGTCGCCAGGCCGCAGGCGGTAGCGACCGGGTTGCCGCTCAAGGTGCCCGCCTGATAGACGCCGCCCAGTGGGGCGAGGTGCTTCATGATGTCGCGACTGGCACCGAAAGCGGCCAGCGGCATGCCGCCGCCGATGACCTTCCCGAACACGCTGATATCGGGCTTGAAGCCCGGAATCAGGCCCGCGTAGTGGCCTTGCGCGCTGCTCAGGCCCACGCGAAAGCCCGTCATCACTTCGTCGAACACCAGCAGCGCGCCATGGGCCGAGCACAGCTCGCGCATGCGGGTCATGAAAGGGATGCTGGCGCGCACGAAGTTCATATTGCCGGCAATCGGCTCGACGATCACACACGCCAGCTCGGGCCCGTGCAGTGCGAAGGCCTCTTCGAGCTGGGCGAGGTTGTTGTACTCCAGCACCAACGTGTGCTGGGCCACCTCTGCCGGCACGCCCGCACTGGTCGGGTGGCCGAAGGTGGCAAGACCCGACCCCGCCTTGACCAGCAGCGCGTCGGTGTGGCCGTGGTAGCAGCCCTCGAACTTGATGAACTTGCTGCGGCCGGTGGCGCCGCGCGCCAGCCGGATCGCGCTCATCGTCGCCTCGGTGCCGGAGCTGACCAGGCGCACCTGCTCCATGCTGGGCACCAGCTTCAGAATCTCTTCGGCCAGCTCGAGTTCGCGCTCGGTTGGCGCACCGAAAGAGAAACCTTCGCGCGCCGCGCTCAGCACCGCGTCCAGCACAGCCGGGTGGCCGTGGCCCAGGATCATCGGGCCCCAGGAGCCGATGTAGTCGATATAGCGTCGGCCCTCGGCATCAAGAATATAGGCACCATCGCCGCGCTTGATAAAGCGCGGCGTGCCGCCGACGGCGCGAAAAGCGCGCACCGGCGAGTTGACGCCGCCGGGAATGACGCGCTGCGAGCGCTCGAACAGGTCTTGATTCGTGGTCATGATCGGGAAGACAGGGGGGCGGAGCATGCCTTCAATGCATGCGACGGGGCGGCCGGCCCGGGGGCTCGTCGGCCACCAGGGGTTCCAGCGGGTCGATCAGGGTGGCTTCGGCGCCGTCCTCGTCCTCGGGCGGCAGGGCCCAGAAGAAGCGGTCCGGCAGCACGTTACCCATGCCGGGTCTAAAGCCCGCATCGAGTGACTGGTCCAGGAAGGAAAGGGCCTCGGCCACGGCGCTGTGCACTTCGGCACCGACCGACAGCAGCGCGGCGATGGCGGCCGACAAGGTGTCGCCGGCGCCGATGAAATTGACCTCGAAGCGCTCGAACTTCTCGCCGGTGATGGGGCCCTGGGCATTGGCCAGCACATTGTCGATGAACTGGTTGGGCAAGGTGATGCCCGTCACCAGTACATGCTCGGCGCCGTGCTGGTTGGCGGCAACGGCCAGCTCGCGCGGCGAGGCAGGGCGGTCGGCGTCCCAGTCGGGCAGAAGAAAATCGGTCAGGGTCTTGTGGTTACCGACCAGCACATGGGTCTGCGGCAGCACCAGCTCGCGCAAGGCATCCAGATAGCTCTGCTGCTGCTCCTCGTCTAGCCAGGAGATGGCAGGTAGATAGGCGACCAGCGGAACATCAGGGTAATCACTGAGAATCTCGGCCACCGCGCTGACACCTTCGGCACTACCGAGGAAGCCGACCTTCCAGGCCGTGATCGTGACGTCCTCCAGGATGCTGCGTGCCTGCTCGACCACCGTGTCGCTGTCCAGCACATGCTGATCGAACACCTCGGCGGTGTCGCGCAGCAAGATCGCGGTGACGACCGGCAGCGCATGCGCGCCCATCGCGGCAATGGTGGCGATGTCGCCGGCCAGGCCGCTGGCGCCGCTGGGCTCGCTGGCGTTGAAGCTCATCACGCAGGCCGGTGCTGGGGATTCTTGCTCTTCGGGGGGCAGGGCGGGGTCGGTGGGGAAGTCTGCTGTGCTCATGGTCAGGAAGGGATGAAAGGTCCTGTTACCAGGGACCCAAACAATGCGTGACTAAGCACCGCTAAGCATCGAAATGGCTGTTGCATCCGTGCCTACTCTGCCCATGGGGGGCAAAGTCGGGCTGGCTACAATCTTCGCATTGTAGTGAGCAAGCGATCCCACCGTGACCGAAGCAAGTACCTGGATGTGCCTGATCTGTGGCTGGATCTATGACGAAGCCACGGGTGATCCGGAGCATGGCATCGCGCCGGGCACCGCCTGGGCCGATGTGGACATGAATTGGACCTGCCCCGAATGCGGTGCTCGCAAAGAAGACTTCGAGATGGTGCGTATCTGATTGGTTGATCGACGGCATGGCCTCGCTTTAGGAGAATTCCATTGGACTCGCAGGCACCGGCAGGCATGAACGCGGGCGTTATCTCCAAGGTGCTGGTCATCGATGACAGCAACACGATACGTCGCAGCGCCGAGATTTTTCTGAAGCAGGCCGGCCATCAGGTGGTGCTGGCCGAAGATGGCTTTGACGCGTTGTCCAAGCTCAGCGACTACCAGCCCGATCTGGTGTTCTGCGACATCCTGATGCCGCGCCTGGATGGCTACCAGACCTGTGCCATCATCAAGCGCAATCCCTTGTTTGCCGGCGTGCCTGTCATCATGCTGTCGAGCAAGGACGGCCTGTTCGACAAGGCGCGAGGCCGCATGGTGGGCTCGCAGGACTATCTGACCAAACCCTTCACCAAGGATCAGCTTTTGCAGGCGGTGCAGCAGCACCGCCGCGCCGGCTGACTTCTTCAATCCACAGGGATGCCCTTTAGAGGCAGCGCGAGGAGCACGAGATGCCTATCCAAAAGATATTGCTGGTGGATGATTCCAAGACCGAGTTGCACCATCTCAGCGAGATGCTGCTCAAGCGCGGTTACGAGGTGCGCACCGCCGAGAACGGCGAGGAGGCGATGAAGCGCCTGGCCGAGGAAAAACCCGATCTGATCCTGATGGATGTTGTGATGCCGGGCCAAAACGGCTTCCAGCTGACCCGCGCGATCACCCGCGACGAGCGTTTCGCCGATGTGCCGGTGATCATGTGTACCAGCAAGAATCAGGAGACCGACAAGGTCTGGGGCATGCGCCAGGGTGCGCGTGACTATGTGGTCAAGCCGGTCAAGTCAGAGGAATTGCTGGCCAAGATCAAAGCGCTCGGTTGAACGCGTATGAGCAATAAGCAAGCCCTGCGCGAACTCCAGCAACGCCTCGCGCAGCGCATGCAGGCCGCGCGCGAGCAGCCGCAGCAGGCGAGCTGGCTGGCGGTCGAGTGCGCCGGCATGCCGCTGCTGTTCTCGCTGCTGCAGGCCTCCGAGATCTTCACGCCGGTGCCGTTGCAGACCGTTCCCTATGCCCAGCCCTGGCTGCTGGGCGTGGCCAACCTGCGCGGTGGGCTGCACACGGTGGTCGATTTGGCGGCCTTTTTGGGCCTGCGCGAGGCGGCTGCGGTAACCCGCTCGGAAGGGGCGCGGCTGATCGCAATCAACCCCGATCTTGGCATCAACTGCGCGCTGATGGTCGACCGCCTGTTGGGCCTGCGCGGCGCGATGCAGGCCGAGACACCCGATGAGGCGACGCCGCGGCCGCGTTTTGCGGGCGGGCTGATGCGCGATCAAGAGGGCCGTCGTTGGCAGGTGATAGACCTGGAAGCGCTGGCCAGACACGAGCAGTTTCTTCGGATTGTGGCCTGAGCGTTCCGCTTGAGCGGCCGCTGTCAACCACCGACTTCACGAGGGTGAGATGAGCTTCCTGGACAAAATCAAGAATCTGGGCAAGACCGAGGACGCCGCTGGCGCGTCAGCCGGATCTTCGCACTCGGCTGCCATGCCTGTGGGCACGATCAGCGGGCCGCTCAGCGAGCCGCCGCGCTCCGAGTCCTCCATCATTTCCGAGGCGGTGCCGACCGAGATGGCCGGCACCGAGTTCCCCGAGACCAGCAGCGCTTTTGCCAGCACCGTCGCGGCTGAAGGCGGCGCTGCGGCGGCGTTCACTCCGGCCGCCAAGGGCGGGCGCCAGGCCCTGCTGACGGCGCTGGTGGCCTTCGGCCTGATCGGCACGGCGGCCAGCGTCAGTCTGATTCTGGTCAACGCCAATCGCACCTCCGCCCAGGTGCGCGCCACCGGCCAGGCTCTGATGCAGTCGCAACGCATGGCCAAGTCCGTGTCGTCGGCCCTGGTCGGCAATGCAGCGGCCTTCGGCGAGCTGCGCGAGAGCGTCGGCGTGCTGACCGGCATCGTGCCCCAGTTGCGCGAGGGCGCCCAAGGCCAGGTGGCGGTCCAGCAAGGACTGGATCAGGTCGAGCCGCTGATCATCCGGGCCGACAAGAACGGCAAGGTGGTGCTGGCCCAGGAGAAGGTGCTGACCCAGGTGGGCCAGGCCTTGCGCAGCATCAATCGCCAGAGTTCTGACCTGCTGGAGAGCGCCGAAGCAGTCGCCTCGCTGTCGCTGCAGCAGGGCGCTTCGCTGGGGGAGATCTCGGCCGTGGGCCAGTTAGTGATGCTGACCCAGCGCATCGGCAAGAGCGCTAACGAGTTCTTGACCCAAGAAGGCGTCAGCCCAGAGGCGGTGTTCCTGCTCGGCAAGGACCTGAATACCTTCAAGGAAATCACTGAGGGTCTGCTCAAGGGCAACCCCGAGCTGCGCCTACCCGGCGCCCGCGACCCGGAGTTGCGTGAACGTCTGAACACCCTGCTCAAGCAGTACGAGGACACCCGCACCCAGGCCGCCGCGATTCTGTCGAATCTCCAGGGCCTGGTGTCGGCCCGCGAGGCCCAGTCCAGCATCCTGGCCGATAGTGAGCCGGTGCGTCGCAGCCTGGAGCAGATCGCCGCCGAGCTGGAGGGCGGCGGTGGCATCACCTGGTGGAGCGGCCTGCTGCTGCTGGCCTCCTTGGCCGCGCTGGTCGTCGGCGCGCTCGGTTTTCTGCGGCTCTATGTGTCCGGTCAGGCCCAGCGCGCGGCGATGGCGGAGGCGCAAAAGCGCGAGGCCGAGGCTCAGGAACAGGAAGCCAAGCGCGTCAACGATGCCAACCAGGCAGCGATTTTGCGTTTGATGAACGAGCTGCAGGCGGTGGCTGAGGGTGATCTGACCCAACAGGCGACCGTGACCGAGGACATCACCGGCGCGATCGCCGACTCGGTGAATTACACGGTGGAAGAGCTGCGCAGCCTGGTCAGCCAGGTGCAGAGCACGGCCGCCCGGGTGACCGACACCACCGGCCAGGTCGACCAGACGTCGACCGAGCTGCTGGCCGCCTCGACCGAACAGCTGCACGAGATCCGCGCCACCGGCGAGGCCGTGCTGCAGATGGCCGGTCGCATCAATGAGGTGAGCGCCCAGGCCCAGCAGACCGCCGAGGTGGCGCGCCAGTCGCGCCAGGCGGCTGAGACCGGCCGCGAGGCGGTGCAGAACAATATCGGCGGTATGAACTCGATCCGAGAGTCGATCCAAGAAACCTCCAAACGCATCAAGCGCCTGGGCGAAAGCTCGCAGGAGATTGGCGAGATCACCGAGTTGATCTCGGACATTACCGAGCAAACCAATGTGCTGGCGTTGAACGCCGCCATCCAGGCCGCCTCGGCCGGCGAGGCCGGTCGCGGTTTCTCCGTGGTGGCCGAGGAGGTGCAGCGCCTGGCCGAGCGCTCCGGCGATGCGACTCGCCGGATTGCCGCGCTGGTCAAGACCATTCAGACCGACACCCAAGATGCGGTGGCCGCGATGGAACGCTCTACCGTCGGTGTGGTGCAGGGGACGAAACTCTCGGATGCGGCCGGTAGCGCGCTGGAAGAAATCGACACCGTGTCGCGCCGCCTGGACCAACTGATCGCGCAGATCTCGACGCAGGCGCTCAGCGAGGCCCGTGCCGCCAACGAGGTTGCCGCCAACATCCAACACATCTTTGCCGTGACCGAACAGACCGGCGAGGGTACGCGCTCGACGGCCCAGATGGTGCATGAGCTGTCGCGCTCGGCCGAGGCCCTGCGCGCTTCGGTGTCCCGCTTCAAGATTGGTTGAGCGCCTGAGCGCCGCCCCAGCATAGACGACAAGGCAAGCATGGACCTCCCGCGCGATTCCGAGTTTCCGCCCGATCTCAGCCCGCTGGCCTGGGTGCAGGAAGAGCTGCGCCGCTCGCTGGAGTCGGTTCACAAGACGCTGCGCCGCTTCTTGCGCGAAGCCGATGGCCGCGCCTCGGTGCTGGGCATCGATGCGCCGGCCAGCCCGCCGCTGCTGGCGGCCGCCGCCCAGTTGCACCAGGTCGCCGGCGTGCTGGTGCTGGTGGGCCTGCCCGGCGGCGCCGCGGTGCTACGCGCTGCCGAGACGGCGGTGCAGAATCTGGCCCAGCAGCCGCTGAACATCGATCTGCCGACGGTCGAGATCATCGAGCGTGCCGACTTCGCGCTGCTGTCTTTTGTGGCCCGTCTGCTGGCCGGCAACAAGACCTCCAGCCTCGCGCTGTTCCCGCCTTACCGCGAGCTGCAAACGCTCAACGGCGCCGAGCGCATCCACCCTGCCGATCTGTGGCCACAGGAGTTCGCCTGGCGCGATCTGCCCGTCGACCCGGTGGCCAAGCCGCTGGCACCGGAGGCCGTGCGCCGCGCCTTCGAGGCCACCTTGCTCAAGCAGATGCGCTCACCACGGCCCGAGCATGCGAGCCTGCTCAGCGATCTTTGCGCCGGACTGGCGGCCGGACTCGCCGGAGCACAGGCTCGGACCTTGTGGCAGTTGGCGGCGGCTCAGTACCAGGCCCAGGCCCTGGGTCTGCTGAACCCGGACACCTATGCGAAGCGGCTGGGCTCGCGCCTGCTGTCGCAGTTGCGTGCCGGCGGCGCGGCGGCCTCGCAGCGCCTGGCGCATGATCTTCTGTTTTTCTGCGCCCAGGCACGCCCCGAGCCCGCCGCTGTGCGGCTGATGGCGGTGCGCGAGGTCTACGGCCTGGGCGACGAGTCCGCCGGGGATTACGAGGACGATTCGCTGGGTCGCATCGACCCGGCCTGGGTTGCGCAGGCGCGCCGGCGTGTCAGCCAGGCCAAGGAAAGTTGGTCCTCTGCGGCCGAGGGCGAGACCCACCGGCTGGCCGGCCTTGACGAGCAGTTTGCCGGGCTCAACGAGTCGCTGAGCCGACTCTTCCCCAGCGGCGAGGTGTTGGGCGAGACGCTGCAGCGCGCGGTCGTTGCGACCTTGCGTTCCAACCAGCCGCCCAAGCCCGATCTTGCGATGGAGGTGGCCACCGGCCTGCTTTACGTCGAGGCGGCGCTGGACGACGCAGCCTTCGACCAGCCCGAGCAGGCCGAACGCGTGCGCCGTCTGGCGCAGCGGGTCGAGGCGGTCTCGCATGGCGAGCCGCCGGCGCCGCTGGAAGCCTGGATGGAGGATCTGTACCGCCGTGTCTCGGATCGCCAGACCCTGGGCAGCGTCGTGCACGAGTTGCGCGCCAGCCTGTCCGAGGTCGAGCGCTTGGCCGACGAGTACTTCCGCAACCCAAGCCAGCGTCAAGTGCTGATCCCGGTGCCGGGCCAGCTGCAGACCATGCGCGGCGTGCTGACCGTGCTGGGCCTGGACCAGGCGGCCCAGGCCACCGTGCGCATGCGAGACGAGGTCGATGCGCTGGCCAATACCGAGGTCGATCCCGAGTTGGCCGGCCCACGCGAGCTGTTCGAGCGCTTGGCCAACAATCTGGGTGCGCTGGGATTCATGATCGACATGCTCAGCGTCCAGCCACAGCTGGCCAAGCGCATGTTCCATTTCGACGAGGCATCGGGCCGGCTCGATGCGGTGATGGGCCGGCGCAGCGATGCAGTCAGCCTGCCGCCGCTGGACGGCGCTGCCGAACCCAGCCTTCTGAGCCAGGTGCAAGCGGCGGCCCAGGCCGCGGCCGATGGCGAGCGCCCAGCCGAGGAGTTGGCGCGCGATCTCGAGCGGCTGTCGCAGCAGGCCCGCGCCGCTGACGAGCCGGGCCTTGCCCATGCCGCGCAATCGGCCCAGCGCCTGCTCGACGAGGCCCTGCCGACCCTGCCGCTGCCGCTGGACCCGTCGGCGCAAGACCTGGCCCCGGTGGCTGACGAAGAGCTCGACACCGCGCTGGCCCAGGCCGCGCAATCGCTCAACCAGTTCCTCGAAGCGCATGCGCCCGCAGCCGCGCCGGTCGCCGCGCCGGTGAGCGCGTCACTGCAGCTCGACGAGGACATGTTGCCCATCTTCCTGGAGGAAGCCGAGGAGGTGATCGCCAATGCCCGCGAGGCGCTGGCATTGCTGGAGCAGGATCACCACAACCTCGAGCAGCTGACCACGGTGCGACGCGCCTTCCACACGCTTAAGGGCAGCTCGCGCATGGTCGGGTTGAACGCTTTCGGCGAAGGTGCCTGGGCCTGCGAACAGCTCTACAACACCCGCATCGGCGAGCAGACCGGCGCCGACCCGGCACTGCTGGCTTTCACCGCTGAGGCGCTGGACTATCTGGCGGACTGGTGTGAAGCGATCACCAGCCGCCGGCCCGGCCCGCATCAGCCCGACGGCCTTCGCAACAGCGCCGATGCGCTGCGCCTGGAAGGTCGCGTGCTGCCGCTGGACTGGCCGAGCTCGGGTGCGGTGCCGCTGAGCAGCGAGCCCGAGCCGCTATCCCAGGCGGTGGTCGAGCCGGCGCTGCCGCCGTCGGTTGAGCCCGAGTCCGAACTGGAAGCGGAAGCTTTGCCCGAGCAGGAGACCCTGCCCGTGCCCGAGGTGTCCGCCGACGATGCCGGCTTTGTGCTTGATCTGCTGCCGCCAACGGAGTCGAGCGCCGATGCGGCGCCGGAATTAGAGCTGCCCGAGTTCGAACTGCCCGAGTTTGAGCTGCGCCTGGATCTGGGCGAACCCGAGCCAGAGGTCGAGCCGCCGCTGCATTCCGCCGCGGCGCCGCTGCTGGAGTTGGTGCCGCCCGTCGAGCCCGAGCCGATCGAAGAGATCGAGGCCGAGGACAGCGTCAAGGTCATCGGTCCGCTGCGCATCAGCATCACCCTGTTCAACATATTCCTCAACGAGGCCGACGAGCTGTCGCGCCGGCTCTCGACGATCTTGGCCGAGTGGGCGCTGGAGCTGGCCGTGCCAGTTCCGGCTGACGCAGAGGCGCTCGCCCATGCATTGGCCGGCAATGCGGCCACCGTCGGCTTCGAGGACCTGTCCGCGCTGGCGCGTGCGCTGGAGCATGCGCTGGGCCGCGCCGCCCAGGCGGGCTCCTACGAGGTGCAGGATGCCGAGCTCTTCGTCGGTGCGGCCGACGATCTGCGCCGCCTCCTGCACCAGTTCGCCGCCGGCTTCCTCAAAACTGTCGAGGGCGATCTGCTGCCTCGGCTGCATGACTATCAGCCGGCGCCGGTCCTGCCTGTCGAGTCTGAGCCCATGGACCTGGAGATGCCGGAGCCGGCGCTTCAGGACTTCGCGGTCCGCGCCGAGCTGGCCGCCAAGGACGAAGCCGGCTTTGTCGGCGGACAGCCCGACGACATCGATACCGAACTGTTCCCGATTTTCGAGGAAGAGGCCCAGGACCTGCTGGAGCAGTTGCATGCCAGCCTGCGCGACTGGCTGGCCAGCCCGCAAAGCCGCGCCCGGGCCGATGCCTGCATGCGTTCGCTGCATACGTTCAAGGGCGGTGCGCGCCTGAGCGGCGCGATGGGGCTGGGCGAACAGGCCCACAAGCTCGAGTCCAGTGTCGAGTCCCTGCTGGGCCGTCCCGAGCTGGACGGCGGCGATCTGCGCGAGCTGCAGTCGCAGGCCGACGCGTTGGAAGCCAGCTTCGAGCAGTTGCGCCACCGGCTCAAGCAAGGGCCTGCCGAGGCCCAAGCGAAAGAGCCGGCCCCGGTGCCGGTGCCGGTGCCGCCAGTCGAGCCGGTCGACGTGGTTCCCGTGGCTGCCATGCCCGAGGACTCGGCCTTGGTGGCCGAGGAGCCGCTGGCGCTCGATGCCGGCCCGCAGATCGACTGGTCGCGCTTTGGTCGGGGCGTGCAGGCCGCAGCCGAGGAGGCCACAGCCGTGTCGGCGCAGCCGCTGGTGCGGGTTCGCGGCGCACTGCTCGAACGCATGGCCACCCAGGCCGGTGAGGTCAGCATCCGGCGCGCGCGTCTGGAGTCCGAGCTGGCCCAGATGAAGAGCGCGCTGCTCGATCTGGACGACAACCTGGACCGTCTGCGCAGCCAGCTGCGCGAGCTGGAGGTGCAGGCCGAGGGCCAGATGGGCTCGCAGCAGGAGGCGGCCAAGCTGGCCGGGCGCGACTTCGATCCGCTCGAGTTTGATCGCTACACCCGCTTCCAGGAACTTACCCGCATGCTGGCCGAGTCGGTCAACGACGTGGCGACTGTGCAGCGATCTTTACAGCGCAATGTGCAGCTCGGCGAGGACGAACTGGCCGGTCAGTCGCGGCTGACACGCGAGCTGCAAGACGATCTGCTGCGCACCCGCATGGTCGAGTTCGATTCCAGTCTGGCCGAACGTCTGCACCGCGTGGTGCGCCAGGCGGCGCGCGAGTCGGGCAAGCAGGCCACTTTGACGATTGTGGGCGGCCATATCGAGTTGGACCGCAGCATGCTGGAGCGCCTGACCGGCGCCTTCGAACACCTGCTGCGCAACAGCCTCAGCCACGGGATCGAGACGCCCGAGGCGCGCGTCGCCGCCGGCAAGCCCGAGAGCGGCACGATCACGCTGCGCCTGGCCCAGGAGGGCAACGAGGTGCTGCTGGCCTTCAGCGATGACGGCGCCGGCCTGAACCTCGCACGGATCCGCGAGCGCGGCGAGATGCTGGGGCTGGTCTCTCAAGGGGCGGAGCTGGAAGACAGCGCGCTCATGGAGCTGATCTTCGCGCCGGGCTTCTCGACCGCCAGCCAGGTCACCGAGCTGGCGGGTCGCGGTGTCGGCATGGATGTGGTGCGGGCCGAGGTCAGCACCCTGGGCGGCTATGTCGACATCCATTCGACGCCAGGGCAGGGCGCGGGCTTCGATCTGCACGTGCCGCTGACGACGGCGCTGACCCAGGTCGTGCTGTTGCGCTATGGTGAGCACAAGGTCGCGGTGCCGGCCGCGTTGATGGAGTCGGTGCAGCGCCTGCCGCTGGACACGGTCGAGCAGGCCTATGCCGATGCCAGCCTGCAGCAGGGCGACACGGCGCTGCCCTTCTACTGGTTGGGCGGCCTGATGAATCACAGCGGCCGGGGCGTGCTGCTGGGCCGCACTCTGCCGGTGGTCTTCATCAAGAGCGCCCACCAGCGCATGGCGCTGCATGTCGACGAGGTGCTGGGCAACCAGGAAGTGGTGATCAAGAACCTCGGCCCGCAGCTCAGCGGTGTGCCGGGCCTGGCCGGCATCAGCCTGCTGGCTTCGGGCGATGTGGCGCTGATCTACAACCCCGTGGCGCTGGCGCATTGGTACGGCGCTGCGGCGCAAAGCCATGCACAGCAGGCGGCGGTCAGCGCGGCCTCGCCGCTGGACGCGCCGGAGGTGCTGGCGCCGCTGGTGCTGGTGGTGGACGACTCGCTGACCGTGCGTCGCGTCACACAGCGTCTGCTCGAGCGCGAGGGCTACCGCGTGCAGCTGGCCAAGGACGGCATGGATGCGATGGAGAAGCTGTCAGGCGACGAGCTACCGGCGGTGGTGCTGTCCGACATCGAGATGCCGCGCATGGACGGGTTCGACCTGGTGCGCAATATGCGCGCCGATGCGCGTCTGGCCGGCCTGCCGGTGATCATGATCACCTCGCGCATCGCTCAAAAGCACAAGGACTACGCGCAGGAGCTGGGCGTCGATCACTACCTGGGCAAGCCCTATGACGAAGAGCTGCTTTTGGATCTGATAGGCAGATACACTTCGTCGCAAATTGCGGTGACGCAGTAGAAGCCGATCCTGGACCAGATCCGGGGCATCATGGAACAAGGCAAGGCGCCCTTTGTGGCGCCTTGTTCGTGTCTAAGTCGGGCGCCATGTCTGAAGTCGTTGAGCATCTTGCCGAGTTGACCGGATTCAGGGATCGTGACGTGATGGACGTGACTCTGGTCTCGGCCCTGCGCGATCTGGTCGAGCCTCTGTCGGTGGCCATCTTCCGACTGGTCGGCGAGGCTGGGCAGGAGCGCTGGCTGACACGCGCGCGCCTGGTCGGCGATGCAGCGGTGGCCAGTGCCGACTCGGTCTGGGCCGAGCGCCTGCCCAGCGCCCATTCCCACCCCGACCGGCTCGACTGCATGCACGAGCGCCATGTGCTGCAACGACGCGAGGGCGAGCACTGGCTGACCCTGTTCCCGATCGCCACCGAGCGCGAGGTGGTCGGAGTGCTGGAGATCGAGTCGTGCGAGAAGCTGAAAAACTCCGACCAGCGCCTGGTCGGCAGCATCCTACGCATTTATCACAACTTCCAAGGCCTGCTGGACTACAGCGAGCGCGACACGCTGACCGGCCTGTTGAACCGCAAGACCTTCGATGAGAGCTTTCTGAAGGCAGTCGGTAACGGCTCACCCATCAGCGCGATCGAGCAGGCCGACGACGGCCGCCGCCACGAGGGCCAGCGCCCGAGCTACTGGTTGGGCGTGATCGACATCGACCATTTCAAGCGCGTCAACGATAGCTTCGGCCACCTGATCGGCGACGAGGTGCTGCTGCTGCTGTCGCGCCTGATGCGCAACACCTTTCGCTTCCACGACCTGCTCTACCGCTTCGGGGGCGAGGAGTTCGTCGTGCTGATGCGCTGCACCGACGAGCTCGACGCCGCCCAGGCCTTCGAGCGCCTGCGCCTGAATACCGAGGCCTACCAGTTTCCGCAGGTCGGCCACATCACCGTCAGCATCGGCTTCACGCCTGTGCGCCCCGAGGACTCGCCGGCCAGCGCCTTCGAGCGGGCCGATCGTGCGGTCTATCACGCCAAAAGTGCCGGCCGCAACCAGGTGCAAAGCCATGCGGCCCTGCTGGCCATGGGGCTGATGCAGGAGCCGGCCAAGCTCAGCGCGGTCGAACTGTTCTGAGCCAGCGCCACAGCGGCGTTGTGGCGCTGTGGCGCTATGTGCGACAGCGCACAGTAAGACGGCTCGCTTGCCAGGATAGTTGCCTTGTGCGAACAGCCAAGGAGCCTTCGATGAGCCAGTCCCCCAAGCCAGATTCCGGCGGCGCCGCACGTATGCTCTGCTGCCCCCAATGCCAGGGCAATATCTACCGCGTCCCGCGCCGCCTGCGCGACATTTGGTTCAGCGCTGTCGTCCCGTTGCGGCGCTACGCCTGTCGCTCGCTGCAGTGTGGCTGGGAGGGCAATCTGCGCCGGTCGCTCGCAAGGCAGGATGGCGGTCAGGCGGACGATCAGCGCAGCTTTATGCTGTAGGCGGTGCAGGTCGGGGCCGGCCGCATGCGCGATGAAGCGAATACGAGACGGCCGCTCAGCGACGGAACTGCCGGGCCGCGAAGGCCCACACCATGCGCGAAGCATCCGGGCCCTGGCCGTCGCCGAAGGGCTGGCTGGCCTGCCCCCCGCTCCAGGCATGGCCGAGTCCGTCCACCTCAACCAAGCTGGCCACGGTCGCCGCGCCGCGCTTGAAGTCGATCACCGTGCTCGGATAGCGCTTGCCTCGCCGCACGGTGCGCGGCTGCGCCGCGCGCGCGTGCGCAGCATCGGCCCAGGCCTGCACGGCGGCCCGCCCATTGTTGGGCGCGACCACCGCGTCGCGGCTGCCATGGATGACCAGCAACGCAGGCCAGGCGGTGGCCGCCGGCGCGGGCGCCGACACCGGCAGGGGCTGGGTGGCACGCCGGCCCCGCATCGCGCCCAGCGCCGACAGGCCGGAATCGGCCGTGCCGGGCGGGATGCCCGAATGCATCACCACCGCCTTGAAGCGATCCGGATACCGGCTTGCCAGCAGCGCCGCCATGCTGGCCCCGGCCGACAGTCCGGCCAGCGCGACGCATTCGCGGTCGGCCGGGTAGAGCTGGCAGACCTGGTCGATCGCCTGCAGGATCAATGCGGCCTCGTTGTCGGCCCGGCCCGAGCGGGTGTCGAACCAGTTCCAGCAGCCCTGGGCGTTGGCCAGCCGGTCTTGCTCCGGATAAAGCACCAGAAAACCCTCGCGCGCGGCGACCCGGTTCATCCGGGTGCTGGCGGCAAAGCTGTGGGCGGTCTGGCCGCAGCCGTGCAGCATCACCAGCAGAGGCAGGCGCTCGCCAGGCTTGAGTTGCAGGCCCGGCGGTCGGTAAAGCCAATAGCGCCGCATCCCGGTGGCAGCGATAACGGCGCCGGCCAGCCAGTCGCCATCGCCCGGCGGGCGCTTGCGTCGGCTCAGCGCGGGCTTCAAGGCCTTGCCAACGGCCTGCCCGCCGGCGCGCAGGTTCGAGCGGGCCAGCGCCGACCAGCCTTGCTGCCACATCCGGGTCCAGGCAGCGCCGGGTTTGCGTTTGGCCATGCTCGCGGCGTCAGCGTTTGAGCTTGACGTAGCTGCGCTGGGCTTCGGTCGCGCGGCTGGTGTCCTGCACGCCGCGCAGCACGTCCCGCAAGGCCTGGCGCAACGGGGCGCTGGGCCGGCCGGCGATGCGGCCGGCCGGTGCGTCGTGCTCGTCCGGCGGGGAGGGTTTCTTGGTGGCGGGGAGCTTGGGGGGTGGAAGAATCATGGTGAGGCTCCTTGGGGTTGCTTTGTAGACCCTAGCATCGCGGGCCGGCGAAGCCTGTAGGACACCCACCCGTATGCTGGGTTCTGTCATCCGCGTCCGGGCAAACCTGAAGTCTTCATGAGTCATTAATCAAACGATTGATTAAATTGATATGATGGCCGCATGTCGACCTCAGCCCCTTCCCTGCCCGGTACCCGCGAGCGCATGCTTGCCGAGGCCACCCGCATCTTTGCGGACAAGGGCTTTGACAAGGCCAGCACCCGCGAGATCTGCCAGGCCGCCGGTGTCAATATCGGCTCGATCTCCTATTACTTCGGCGACAAGCAGGGCCTGTACCGTGAAGCCCTGGTCCAGCCCATCCTCGACCTGCTGGCCCAGGTGCCGGCCCCCGACGCCGAGGTGCCGCTGCAGGACTGGCTGCGCGGCTTCTACCAGGCCTTGCTGGCGCCGCTGCGCTCGGCCGATGGCAGCGCGGCCCAGTTGATGCGCCTGCTGGGCCGCGAGATGCTCGAACCCAGCATGGCTTACGAGGAGCTGTGCGCCCAGCACATCGGCCCCCAGCATGCGGCACTGATCGAGATGCTGCGTCTGCGCGTCGGGGCGGCCGAGGCCGATCTGGGCCTGCAGCATCTGGCCCATGCGCTCACGGCCCTTGTGCAGGACTACTGGATGTCGGCCGACTATATGGAGGCGCTGGCCCCCGGCGTCGTCTACGGCCCCGGCGCCTATGAGCGCGTGCTTGCGCGCATGGTGGCCTATGGCTCGGCCATGGTGGAGCAGGAGCGCTTGCTGCGCCTGGCCCCGCCGCCCCTGTCTACCCACGGAAGAAGCTAGCCCATGAACTCCCCCTTGTTGCACCGGCCCAGGCGGGCCGGTCTGGCGCCGCTGTGCCTGCTCGTTGTTGCACTCGGTGGCTGTGCCGTCGTGCCGGAGCCGCGCGTGGAGC
Source organism: Paucibacter sp. PLA-PC-4 (assembly GCF_026241155.1). GTDB lineage: Bacteria > Pseudomonadota > Gammaproteobacteria > Burkholderiales > Burkholderiaceae_C > Roseateles_E. The sequence goes on along the minus strand of NZ_JAPFGP010000003.1, from coordinate 54,403 downwards.
TGCCGACGCCGCCGGCCTGGCAGGCCGCCATGCCCACGCTGCTGCCCCATGAGGGCCGGCCCGAACAGCTGCGCCAGTGGTGGGCGCGCTTTGACGATCCGCTGCTGGCCGAGCTGATTGTCCAGTCCCAGGGCGCGAACCCGGGCCTTGATCAGGCATTGGCCCGCATCGGCCAGGCGCGCGCTGCCGCCGGGCTCAGCGCCAGCGCCGGCGCGCCGCAGCTGGGTCTGGCCGGCAGTGCCGGGCGGTCCCGCTCGGCCGTGCCCTCGAACGATCCTGCACGCGGCCAGGCCAGTCTGGGCCTGGACGCGAGCTGGGAAGTCGATCTGTTTGCCCGCGTGCGTCAACAGACCCAGGCCGCCGGCGAACGGGCCGCAGCCAGCGAGCTGGACTGGCACCAGGCCAGGGTCAGCCTGGCAGCCGAAGTGGCTCGGCAATACCTGAGCCTGCGCAGCTGCGAGCAACTGCTGGCCATCGGTGAACGCGAGGCCGAGTCGCTGGGCCAACTGGCACTGCTGGCGCGCGACAAGGCCCGGTTCGGCTTTGAGGCGCCGTCCGCCGCCGATCTGCTGGAGGGGGCGGCCGCCGACGCACGCAGCCGCAGCCTGGCCCAGCGAGCCGACTGCGATCTGGCGGTCAAGGGCCTGGTGGCGCTGACCGTGTCGGACGAGGTGGCGCTGCGCCAGCGCTTGAGCGCGGCCACCGCCCGCCTGCCCGCCCCGGCCTTGTTTGCGCTGCCTCGCCTGCCGGCCGAACTGCTGGCCCAGCGACCCGATTTGGCGGCGTCCGAGCGCCTGGTGCTGGCCGCTTGGGCCGAGCGCGGCGCGGCCGAGGCCGAGCGCTATCCACAGCTGCGCCTGAGCGGCTCGCTCACGATCGGCATGCTTCGAGTGGCCGGCTCGCGCGACGACGGCAATGGCTGGTCGCTGGGCCCGAGCCTGAGCCTGCCGCTGCTGGACGGCGGCGCGCGGCGCGCCCAGATCGATGCGGCCCAGGGCCGCTACGAGGAGGCGCTGGCGGCGCATCGCGGGCTGCTGCTGCAGGCGGTTCGCGAGGTCGAGGAGGCGCTGGTGCGGCTCGATTCGGCCCAGTCCCGCGAAAGTCATGTGGCGGCCAGCGTCTTGGCCTACGAGCGCTCACTGGCGGGTACGCAGCAGCGTTGGCGTCAGGGTCTGGCCAGCGCGGCCGAGCTCGAAGACGCGCGCCGGCTTGCGCTGAATGCCCAGGCCAGCCTGGTGCAGGTACAGGAACAACGGGTCGCCGCCTGGGTGGCGCTTTACAAGGCCAGCGGCGGTGGCTGGCAGCAAGGGAGTACATCGTGAACAAAGCACTCAATACCGGCCTGTTGGCCGCGGCCCTGCTGATCGCAGCGGGCCCGGCGCCAAGCCAGACACCGGCAAAAGCCAAACCGGCGCTCAGCGTCAGGCTGGTCACTGCCAGCGCGCAGCAGTGGGACCAGGCCGTGCAGGCCGGCGGAACCGTGACCGCCTGGCAGGAGGCGGTGGTCAGCGCCGAGCTGTCCGGGCTGCGTCTGGCCGAGGTGCGAGCCCAGGTCGGCGATCGGGTGCGGCGCGGCCAGCTGCTGGCCAGCCTGGCCAGCGAGACGGTGAAGGCCGAGCTGGCGCACAGCCGCGCGGCCGCCGCCGAGGCCCAGGCCGTACTGGCCGGCGCCCAGGCCGATGCCGAGCGCGTGCGCGGCCTGCAGGCCAGCGGCAGCGGCGCACTGAGCGCCCAGCAGGCCCAGCAATACCTGGTACAGGAACAGGCGGCGAAGGCCCGCTTCGAGGCCGCCCAGGCCAAGGTGCGCAGCGACGAGCTGCGCCTGGCCCAGACCCGCATCGTCGCGCCCGACGATGGCCTGATCGCCACCGCGCCGGCCATCGTCGGCGCGGTGGCGCAGCCGGGCCAGGAGCTGTTCCGGCTGATCCGCAAGAGCCGGCTCGAGTGGCGCGCCGAGCTGCCAAGCGCCGAGCTGGCCCGTCTCGCGCCGGGCGCCGAGGTCGAGATCGAGCTGCCAGATGGTCAGCGCGCGGGCGGCCGGCTGCGCCTGATCGGCCCGACCGTCGATGTGCAAAGCCGCAACGGCCTCGCCTATATCGACCTGAGCCCTCACGCCGCCTTGCGCGCCGGCAGCTTCGTGCGCGGGCGCATCCTCTTGGGCCGCAGCCCGGCGCTGGCGCTGCCGCAGGCGGCCGTGCAGTTGCGCGACGGTTTTGCTTACGTATTCAAGGTCGGCGCCGAGGGTCGGGTACAGCAGAGCAAGGTCAGCATAGGACGCCGGCAGGGCGACCAGATCGAGCTGCTGGCTGGGCTGAAGGCAGGCGAGCGGGTGGTTGCCAGCGGCGTCGGCTTCTTGGCTGACGGCGATCTGGTGCGGGTGGTGGACGGGAGCAAGTCATGATGAATGTCTCGTCTTGGTCGATCCGCAATCCGATCCCGGCCATCCTGCTCTTCATCATGCTGACCCTCCTGGGTCTGGCAGGTTTTAGCTGGATGAAGATCCAGAACTTCCCCGATATCGACCTGCCCACTGTAACGGTCAGTGCGGCGCTACCGGGGGCCTCGCCGGCCCAGCTGGAATCGCAGGTGGCGCGCAAGATCGAGAACCAAATCGCAACCCTGCAGGGCGTCAAACACATCTACACCTCGCTGAGCGACGGCATGGCCACGATCACGGCCGAGTTCCGGCTGGAAAAGCCAACGCAGGAGGCGCTGGACGATGTGCGCGACGCGGTCTCGCGGGTGCGCTCCGAGCTGCCCGGCGAGATGCGCGACCCGGTCGTCTCCAAGCTGGAGCTGTCGGGCACGCCCATCCTGACTTACACGGTGGCATCAAGCCGCATGGACGACGAAGCGCTGTCCTGGTTCGTCGATAACCAGGTGGCCAAGGCCATGTTGGCCGTGCCCGGGGTCGGTGCGGTCGGACGGGTCGGCGGGGTCAGCCGCGAGGTAAGGGTCGAGCTGGATCCGGTAAAGCTTCAGGCGCTCAACGCCACGGCCGCCGATGTCTCGCGCCAGTTGCGCCAGATCCAGCAGGAGGCCTCGGGCGGGCGTTCCGATATCGGCGGCGCCGAGCAGTCGGTGCGCACCATCGCCACCGTGGCCTCGGCCGAGGAGCTCGCGGCGATGGACATTGCGCTGGCAGATGGTCGGCGCCTGCGCCTGGACCAACTGGCCAGCGTCAGGGACACGGTGGCAGAGCAACGCTCAGCGGCCCTGCTCAACGGTAAGCCGGTGGTGGGCTTCGAGATCACTCGCACGCGCGGCGCCGGCGAGGTGGAGGTGGCGCGCGGCGTCGCGAGCGCGCTGCAAGCGCTGCGCGCTGAGCACCCGGAGATTGAGATCGTCGAGGCTTTCAACTTCGTCGATCCTGTGCAGGAGAACTACGACGGCTCGATGGTGCTGCTCTACGAGGGCGCCTTTCTGGCGGTGGTCGTGGTCTGGTTTTTTCTGCGCGACTGGCGCGCCACCATCGTCGCCGCGACGGCGCTGCCGCTGTCGGTGGTGCCGACCTTTGCGGCGATGTATTTCCTCGGTTTTACCGTCAACACCGTGACCCTGCTGTCGCTGTCGCTGGTGGTGGGCATCCTGGTCGACGACGCCATCGTCGAGATCGAGAACATCATGCGCCATCTGCGCATGGGCAAGACGCCTTACGAGGCGGCGATGGAGGCGGCCGACGAGATCGGGCTGGCCGTCGTCGCGACCACCTTCACGCTGATAGCAGTCTTCTTGCCCACCGCCTTCATGAGCGGCATTGCCGGCAAGTTCTTTGTGCAGTTCGGCTGGACGGCGGCAATCTCGGTGTTCTTCTCGCTGGTGGTGGCACGAATGCTGACGCCGATGATGGCGGCCTATCTCCTGAAGCCGCCCAGCGGCGAGCATCACGAGCCGCGCTGGCTGCTGCGCTACACAAGCTGGGCCCGCTGGTGCCTGCAGCACCGCATCAAGACGCTGCTGGCCACGCTGGTGTTCACCGTCGGCTCCTTCGGCTTGGCCAGCCTGCTGCCGACCGGCTTCATCCCGCCCGATGACCTGAGCCAGACCCAGGTCACCCTGACCCTGCCTCCAGGCAGCAGCTTTGCGCAAACCGCCGAGCTGGCCGAGCGGGCGCGCGAGATCGTGCAGGCCAATCCCCACGTCAAGCTGATCTACACCGCCATCGGCGGCGGCAGCGCCGGCGCCGATCCCTTCGCGATGGGCTCGGCCTCCAGCGTCGGCAAGGCCACGCTCACCCTGAACCTGACCCACCGGGACGAGCGGCCGGGCTTGAGCAAGCAGGCCATCGAGGCCCAGCTGCGCGAGGCGGTCGAGCTTATCCCGGGCGCCCGGGTCAAGGTCGGCTTCGGTGCCTCCAGCGAGAAGTACGTGCTGGTGCTGGCCGGCGAGGACGGCCGGGTGCTGGCCGAGCATGCACAGATCGTCGAGCGCGAGCTGCGCGGCATTCCCGGCATCGGCGCGGTGACCTCCAGCGCCAGCCTGACCCGGCCCGAGCTGATCGTGCGGCCCGACTTCGCGCGCGCCGCCGATCTGGGTGTCAGCGCCGCTGCCATCGCCGACACCCTGCGTGTGGCCACGGCCGGTGACTACGACCAAGAGCTGGCCAAGCTGAACCTGGCGCAGCGCCAGGTGCCGGTGGTGGTCAGGCTGCGCAGCGATGCGCGCGCCGACCTGGGCTATCTGAGCCGCCTGCCGGTGCCGGGCAGCCATGGGCCGGTGCCGCTGGGCAATGTTGCCAGCCTGGCGCTGGACAGCGGGCCCTCCCAAATCGACCGATACGATCGGCTGCGCAATATCAATATCGAGATCGAGCTCAATGGCCAGCCGCTGGGCGATGTCGAGCGCCAGGCCCTGGCCCTGCCCAGCCTGCAAAGCCTGCCGCCGGGTGTGATCCAGACCACGGTGGGCGATGCCGAGGCCATGGCCGAGCTGTTCGAAAGCTTCGGTCTGGCGATGCTGACGGGTGTGTTGTGCATCTACGTGGTGCTCGTGCTGCTGTTCAAGGACTTCGTCCAGCCGCTGACCATTCTCGCTGCGCTGGTGCTGTCGATTCCCGGCGCCTTCCTGGCGCTCTATCTGAGCCAGACCGCGCTGTCCATGCCCTCGATGATCGGCCTGATCATGCTGATGGGCATCGCCACGAAGAACTCCATCCTGCTGGTCGACTACGTCATCATCGCGCGCCGCGACCATGGCCTGCCGCGCTTCGAGGCGATTCTCGATGCCTGCCGCAAGCGCGCCCGGCCCATTGTGATGACGACCATTGCGATGGGGGCCGGGATGCTGCCGATCGCGCTGGGCTGGGGGGTCGACCCGAGCTTTCGTGCGCCGATGGCCATCGTCGTGATCGGCGGCCTGATCACCTCGACCTTTTTGAGCCTGCTGGTGATTCCCATCATCTTCACCTATGTCGACGACGCGGTGCAGCTGATGAGGCCGCGCCGGCACCACAGGGGCGGACAGGAAAGCGCACCGGCACGCTGATCGCACAAGCGGGCGCTCGGCGACCGCCATGTGTGCAGCTGTCACGGCTACGCCATCTCGGCTGACCAGCATCACGGCCTCTCAACAATGAAAAGGCACCGTGATGATCACCAAGAAGACGAGCGCGGCCCTGGGCCTGGCAGTCCTACTGGCCGCCTGTGGCGGCAGCGACGATACGACTCCCGCGCCGGCCCCTGCGCCATCACCGGCCCCGGCCCCGGCTCCGGCACCGGCGCCCGCCCAGGCGCTGCGCGTGGGCGTCCTGCCAGACACCCAGGGTGGCGGCCAGAACGCGGCCGTCCATCCGATGCGGGCCTTACTGGAGCTCTACAAGCAGCAGAAGGTCGATGTGGTGCTGGTGGTGGGCGATCTTGCGGAATTCGGCTCAGCTGCAGAGTACCGGCAGTGGCGCGAGGTGGCCGATGCCTACAAGGGCCAGATGACCTTCCTGCCGGTGATGGGCAACCATGACAACAAGGGCCTGGACCAGGACTGGCATGACCTGGTGGCCGACCTGATCCCGGCGGATGCCGAGCATATGGACGGTGCGCGCAACAAAAACTACGCGCTGCTGCGCAACGGCGTGCTCTTCATCAACGTGTCCTATGGCTGGATGCCCTATGCCTACGACTTCGTTGAGCAGACCATCGTCAAGCACCGCGCCAAGGCCAAGCACATCGTGCTGCAGACCCACAACTCCTTCGTCGGCAACAAGTACGGTTTGCTGCGCGAGCGCATCGTCGAGGGCTATCGTTCAGAGGACAGCGACGTGGCCTTCAGGGGTGTCTACGACAAGTACCGCAAGCTGCTTGCCGAGCATGAGGTGGTCTATGTGTCGGGCCATGAGCACATGTACGCCCGCAGCCTGATCCGCGATCCCGCGCAGCGTCCCTTCATGCAGATCGTTTCCGGCAGCGCCTCGTACAAAGGCTATGAAAACCGTTTCGGCGAGCATGAGTTGGTGCAGAACACCCTGATGCTGAAAGCTCGCACCGAGGCGACCGGAACGCTGGACGTCAATGCCTCCATCCTCGACTTCAAGGACGATGTGCTGGACTTCAAGGCCTGGTTCGCCGAGCACAGCGTGATGCGCAACGAAGACGGTCCAAAGGAGCTGGCTCAGCCGAAGTGGCAGCTCTTCGACCGCTTCCGCCGCAGTGCCGCGAGCTGCGACAAGCTGGTATTCCCGGCGAGCTTCCCAGCCACCATCCAGCGCAACAACATCTATGACACCAGCTACCGCAGCAGCAACTGTCCCTCGCCTCAGGGCGTAGCCGCGCGCGTGCTGGACGGCGAGAACCTCAGCTTCAACCGCCACGACACCCGCACCCGCAGCATGAGCGCCGAGCCCGGCAAGACCGAGGCGGCCAGCAACCGCGAGATGCTGTCGCTGATGCAGCGCCATATGTTCATCGCGCACGAGAGCTGGCGTCCCAACTTGAACAACAGCCAGCGGGCACGCCTGGTGAACATCGGCCAGGCCAATGAGGAAGTGGAGGTGCGCGCCACCACCATCGATCTGAAGAAGCAGCTGATCCTGGCCTGGGAGCCCAAGGTCGAGGGGCTGCAGTCTGAGGTGCTGAGCATCAGCGGTACGGCCGGCCAGGGCGGCACCTATATCGATGCCTATGGTCGGGTGAAGGACATCGCCGTGGACACCGGCCTGGCCGGCTCCCTGGGCGATGGCAGCGAGGCCGGCAAGCAGCCTGTGCAGCTGCCGGCCTGGGCCAGCAAGCGCTGGGATCTGGACGCCGAGGGGCAGGGTGACCGCTATGTGCTGGAGTTCGGGCTGCCCAAGGATCTCAAGCCCGAGCAGCTCATGCTGGCGCGCCAGGATGCTGCCGGACGCTGGCAGGCGCTGGCTCCCAGCAACTGCCTGAGCGCCAAGCCCTACGCGGCGGCCTATTTGACGACGGCGCCGGCCGATGTGACCGGGTCATGCGCGTCCGCACCGGTGGTCGTCGGCTTCGATGCGGCCAACAAGACCTTCTGGGCCCGCGTGTCCCAGGAGGGCCGTTTTGCTCTGATCGCCCGTCCCTGAGGAGGCAGGTGCGGCGCACAAGCCCTGACTTCTGCCAGGCCTCGGGCCTGGCCCCATACTGGTCGGCCAAGGAGTCCAAAAAGATGCTTGCTCAGATGTCTGCCCGCCGGGGTTTTGCCCTTTTGCTGGCTGCCGCGCTATCGGCCGGTGTGCCTGGCCTGTCCAGGGCCCAGGCGATGCCGCCGAGCGGGGCGGGCATGCCGGCGATTCAGGGCCAGGACCTGGACTGGCAGGACGCGCAACGCCAGCGCGCCGTGCCGGTGCGGCTGTACTGGCCGGCGCAGGCGGACGCCAGCGGCGTGCCGGTGCCGCTGATCGTGTTCTCACACGGCATTGGCGGCTCGCGGCGCGGCTACAGCTATCTGGGCCAGTACTGGGCGAGCCAGGGCTATGCCAGCTTGCATGTCCAGCATGTTGGCAGCGACCGCCAGCTTTGGGCGGGTAGCCCCTGGGGGCTGGTCGGGCGGCTGCAGGACGCGGCCCAGGAGCGCGAGGCGATCCACCGGGCCCGCGATGTCAGCTTCGCGCTGGACCAATTGCTGCAGGGCGAGTGGGGCGCGCGCATCGATGCGCGGCGCATTGTCGCGGCCGGCCATTCGTACGGCGCCAACACCAGCCTGCTGCTCGCCGGCGCGCGTGTGGCGCGCCAGGGTGCAGTGATGGATCTGCGCGACGAGCGCTTCAAGGCGGCGCTGATCATCTCGGCTCCGCCCTTCTATGGCGAACCCGATCCGGCGGCCATCCTGGGCTCGGTCAACATCCCGACCCTGCACATCACAGCGACCGAGGACGTGATACGCATCCCCGGCTACTACTCCGACGCACAGGACCGGCTGCGGGTGTTTGACGCCACCGGCAGCGCCACCAAGTCACTGGTGGTGTTCGAGGGCGGCTCGCACAGCGTCTTCACCGATCGCGATGGCACCGGCGGCCTCGCGCTCAATCCCAAGCTCAAGACCGCCACCCGCGAGCTGACCCTGGCCTTTCTGAGCCAGGTGTTCGACGGGCAGGGCGAGAGCCTGCTGAGCTGGGGCGAGCGCCACGGCGGCCTGCTGGCGCGCTGGGTGCGGCCCGGCGCTGGCAGTGCCTCAGCGTTGCCCTGAGCGGGGTGGTGTCCGTCGGCATGAGGACTTCATATTCAAGGCAAGCTTGATTCGCCACCTAATTTGATGCAATATTGCATCAAATTTGATGAAGAAGGCCCGCGATGAGAACCACGGTCACGATTGAGGACGAGCTGTACGCAAAGGCCTTGGAGCTGGCCGACCCGGCGATGGACAAGGCGGACCTGTTTCGCGAGGCGGTGAAGACCTTTGTGCGGGTGCGGGCGGCCAGCCGGCTGGCCGCGTTGGGTTCGCGAGCGCCGCAGATGCAAGACATCCCGCGACAGCGCGCGGAATTGACGGAGTAAAAGAGGGAAGGGAAAGCCATATGAGCCGTGCGGTGCTCATCGACACCTCCGTCTGGGTCGCGCACTTTCGGGAGCGCAGCGAGCATCTGGTCGGATTGCTGGTGTCGGATGCCGCCTTGGCGCACCCGTTCATCTGGGGCGAGCTGGCCTGCGGCACACCGCCTGATCGCACCCGCACCCTCGGCGATATCCGCTTGCTGGGGCAAGCGCAGCACGCCAGCCTCGGCGAGGTTCTGGCATTCGTGGAGAAGGAGCAGCTTTACGGCCTTGGCTGTGGGTTGATCGACCTGACGCTGCTGGTCTCCGTCATGCTGACTCCTGGAGCCGCGCTATGGTCCCTGGACAAGCGGCTGGCAGCACTGGCGGAGCGATATGGCGTCATGCATCACCCGTCCAAGCACTGACCCGGGCGACGCAGGCCGCAGGTCAGCCAATTGGTCCGGTGGCATGAGGGCTCCAAATTCAAGACTTGTCCCACGGTGCTGCCATCGCAGTGCAGCTCCCTGATATGTGCTTCTCATGAGGCCGCACCGTATGGTTGCTGCGCGCAGGGCGCTGGTGGTGATGCTCACTCTTGCAAGCGCCACGGAGGAAACCGGCGGTTCTCGCCGGCCAAGTAAAGGCAGACGACGTTCCTGGATGGGTCGCGCAGCCGCGCCTCACGCCAAAGCCATCGCTCGTCTTTGGGTAGTTGGTCGAAAACATAGCCTTGCCCTTGCAAATGCTCAACTTTGGAGTCGAGATCGGCGCATTCAAAGTAGACGACGAAGCCAGTTTCACGGGCGATCGAGCCGACGCGATGCAGTGAGAACGTGGACTCACCCTCTGGCGTTTCCAAGCGTGCGTAGTCCGGTAATGACTTGACGATGAGCCGCAGGCCGATTCCCTGATAGAACTCGATCGAAGTCGCGACGTTGAGGGCGGGGACCGTGATTTGATTCAGGCGCATGGGTAGACGGGGAGGTCGAATCTGAGTGGTGCGCCCGAATGGACGAGGGTGCCGGGTCTCGCTCAGTCCGGCAGGTTGCGGCTCTTGACTACCGCATAGCGCGCCAGCGTGCGCTCGCGCGCCTCGTCATGGCGCACCAGGGGCGGCGCATAGTCCGGTGCGGCCAGCGGGCCGGCCAGCCACGGGGCATGAATCAGCTTGGCCGGCAGCGCGGCGAGCTCGGGCAGGTAGCGCTTGATGAATTTGCCGTCGGCGTCGAACTTCTCGCTCTGCGTGACGGGGTTGAAGATGCGAAACCAGGGCTGGGCATCGCAGCCGCTGGAGGCGGCCCATTGCCAGCCGCCGTTGTTGGCGGCCAGATCGAAGTCCAGCAACTGCTCGGCGAAGTAGCGCTCGCCCCAGCGCCAGTCGATGCCGAGGTCCTTGATCAAAAAGCTGGCCGTCACCATGCGCAGGCGGTTGTGCATATAACCGGTCTGATTGAGCTGCAGCATCGCGGCGTCGACCAGCGGATAGCCGGTCCGCCCCTCGCACCAGGCCCGAAACAGGGCTTCAGCCAGCGGACCCTGTTCCCACTGGATGGCGTTGTATTCGGGTCGGAAGGCGCCAGTCATCGCCTGCGGGTGGTGGTGCATGACCTGGTGATAGAAGTCGCGCCAGATCAGCTCGGACAGCCAGACCTCGGCGCCGCGCTCGCCGGCCTGCGCGCGTTGCCAAGCCTCGCGGGCCAGGCGCCGGACTGAGACGGTGCCGAAGCGCAGATGCACGCTCAGATAGCTGGGTCCTTTGACGGCGGGGAAGTCGCGAGTGCTGTCGTAGCGATCAATGCGGTCCAGAAAATCGTCCAGCAAGGCGTCGGCCCGGTCAGCGCCGAGATGGCTCGCCAGCCCGGCCGGCTTGAAGCCGATCTCGGCAAGATCAGGCACGCCCCGGGCCAGGGGGCTGGTCGTGAGGGCATCGACGTAGCGCTCGACCGGATAGGCCCGCACATAAAACGGCGTGAGCTTTTTGAGCCAGGCGTTCTTGTAGGGCGTGAACACGCCATAGGGTTTGCCCAGTGCCGTCAGCACCTCGCTGCGCTCGAAGACCACATGGTCCTTGAAACTGCGGAACTGGCAGCCGAAGCTGGCCAGGCGCTCGGCCACCAGGGCGTCGCGCGCCAGAGCCTGGGGTTCGTCGTCATGGTTGGCGAACACAGCCTGCACGCCCAGCTCGGCGGCCAACTGCGGCAGCAGCTCGGCGGCCCGGCCGTGGCGCACAATCAGCGCGCCGCCCCGTGCGCGCAGCGCCGCATCAAGCTGGCCCAGGGCCTGCAGAATGAACTCGACACGGCGATCGGCCCGGGGCAGGGCATCGAGAATCTCGGCATCGAGCACAAAGCAGCAGAACAGCTGACGCGCCGAACTCAGGGCGTGGTAGAGGGCGGCCTGGTCGTCCAGGCGCAAATCGCGCCGGAACCAGAGCAGGGCCTTGTCGTGAAGCTTTTGCATCGGGGAAGTGTCGCCTACGAATAAAATGCTTGGATGTCCAAGCACCAGATGGCCCTCTCCAATCAGTTCCTTATCGCCATGCCTGGCATGGCGGACGACACTTTTGCCGGCGCGGTGGTCTACTTGTGCGAGCACAACGACAAGGGTGCGCTGGGCCTGGTGATCAACAAGCCGATTGCGCTGACCCTGGGTAATCTGTTCGAGAAGGTCGAGCTGAGCCTGGACGACGATGATCTGGCCGCCAGACCGGTGTTCTACGGCGGCCCCGTGCAAACCGAGCGCGGTTTTGTGCTGCACGAGCCGCTGGATGCCACCGGCGGCCACTACAACGCCACGCTAGCCGTACCCGGCGGCCTGGAGATGACCACGAGCCGCGATGTGTTGGAGGCGCTGTCCAACGGCGCCGGTCCGAAGAAGGTGCTGGTGACCCTGGGCTACAGCGGCTGGGCCGCCGGCCAACTCGAAGAAGAGATCGGTCGCAACGGCTGGCTCACCGTCAACGCCACGCCCGAGATCATCTTCGAGACTCCGATCGAGCTGCGCTACGAGCGGGCGCTGGGCCTGCTGGGCATCGATCCACGCATGCTCAGCACGGACGCCGGCCACGCATGAGCGGCACGCTGCAATCGCTATTGGCCTTCGACTACGGCATCAAGCGTCTGGGCGTGGCCACCGGCAGCCGCTTTTGCGGAAACGCCGAACCGCTCAAGAGCATCCACCTCGAAGGCGATGCCCGCTTCGAGGCGATTGCCAAGCTGATCAAGGAATGGCAGCCCGAGGGGCTGGTGATCGGCGTGCCCTTCCATCCCGACGGCGCCGAACACGAGATCACACTGCGGGCTCGCCGCTTCGGTCGCCAGCTCAAAGGGCGCTTTCGCCTGCCGGTCTTCGAGGTCGACGAGCGTTACACCAGCGTTGAGGCTCAAAGCCTGGGTGCCCGCGATATCGACTCGGCCGCTGCTGCCCTGATTCTTGAACAGTTTTTTCGTGAGCATCCATGAGCACACTTCTACTTGATGCCGAAGCCCTTTATGCAGACCTGCTTAAGGGCGTGCGCCGGCTGCTGATGCCTGAAGCGGCGCTGGTGGGCATCTGGTCCGGCGGGGCCTGGCTGGCCGAGCGCCTGCACAAGGACCTGGGTCTGGCGGGCGAGCCCGGCGCGATCTCCAGCTCGCTGCACCGCGACGACTTCGGCTCCAAGGGCATGAGTGCCAGTGCCGACCACACCAAGCTGCCCTTTGACGTCAATGGCCGCCCAGTGCTGCTGATCGACGATGTGCTCTATACCGGCCGCACGACGCGGGCCGTGATCAACGAACTGTTCGATTTCGGACGCCCGGCCAGCGTCACGCTGGCGGTGCTGGTGGATCGGGGCGGGCGCGAGCTGCCGATCGAGCCGGCATTCTCGGCCGCGCGCGTGACGCTGGCGGCCGAGCACAAGCTTCGACTGGCGCGCGCCGTCGATGGCCGCTTCAGTTTCGATGTGCAATGAGCGAGGGGATGACCAGATGCTGAGTAAACGAAATCCCCAACTGAACAAGCACGGCGAGCTGATCCATCTGCTGTCGATCGAGGGCCTGCCCCAAGCCGTGATCCATCAGATCCTGGACACCGCCGGGACCTTTCTCTCGGTCAACGACCGCGAGGTCAAGAAGGTGCCGCTGCTGCGCGGCAAGTCGGTGTTCAATCTCTTTTTCGAGAACAGCACCCGCACCCGCACGACTTTTGAGATCGCCGCCAAGCGCCTGTCGGCCGATGTGCTGAACCTGGACATTGCGCGCAGCTCGACGGCCAAGGGCGAGACCCTGCTCGACACGGTTGCCAACCTGTCCGCGATGCATGCCGATATGTTCGTCGTGCGCCACAGCGAGAGCGGCGCGCCCTATCTGATCGCCCAGCACTGCGCGCCCCATGTCCACGTGGTCAACGCCGGTGACGGCCGTCACGCGCATCCGACGCAGGGCCTGCTGGACATGTACACGATCCGGCATTTCAAGAAGGACTTCCGCAACCTGACCGTGGCCATCGTCGGCGACATCGTGCATTCGCGCGTCGCCCGCTCCGACATCCATGCGCTGAACATCCTGGGCGTGCCCGAGATCCGCGCGGTCGGCCCCAAGACCTTGGTGCCCGGCGATCTGCGCGAGATGGGGGTACGGGTCTGCCACGATATGACCGAGGGCATCAAGGACGCCGACGTCATCATCATGTTGCGCCTGCAGAACGAACGCATGAGTGGCGCAATGCTGCCCAGCGCCGGCGAGTTTTTCAAAAACTTCGGTCTGACGCCGGAGAAACTGGCGCTGGCCAAGCCCGATGCCATCGTGATGCATCCGGGGCCGATCAACCGCGGCGTCGAGATCGACTCCGCCGTGGCCGACGGCAAGCAAAGCGTGATCCTGCCGCAAGTGACCTTCGGCATCGCGGTGCGCATGGCGGTGATGAGCATTCTGGCTGGAAACGAAGCATGAAGATCCTGATCAAGAACGGTCGATTGATCGACCCGGCCTCCGGCCTGGACCGCATCGGCGATCTAGCGATTGCCTCGGGCCGCATCGTCGCGCTGGGCGATGTCAGCGAGTTCGAGGCCCAGCGCGTCATCGACGCGACGGGTCTTGTGGTGGCCCCCGGCCTGGTGGATCTGGCGGCGCGGCTGCGCGAGCCTGGCCATGAGCACGAGGGCATGCTGGAGAGCGAGCTCAATGCGGCCGCGGCCGGCGGCGTCACCAGCCTGGTCTGCCCGCCCGACACCGACCCGGCGCTTGACGAGCCGGGCCTGGTCGAGATGCTGAAGTTCCGCGCCCGCAAGCTGAGCCTGTGCCGTCTATTCCCGCTGGGTGCACTGACCCGCGGCTTGGCCGGCGAGGCGCTGACCGAGATGGCCGAGCTGACCGAGGCCGGCTGCGTCGGCTTCTCTCAAGCCGACCATCCGATCCGCAACACGCAGATCCTGCTGCGCGCGCTGCAGTACGCGGCCACCTTCGACTACACGGTCTGGCTGCACCCGCTGGACCCCTGGCTGGCTGGCGGTGTCGCTGCCAGCGGCGCGGTCGCGACACGGCTGGGCCTGTCCGGCGTGCCGGTGGCGGCCGAGACCGTGGCCCTGCACACCATCTTCGAACTGGTGCGGGTGACCGGCGCGCGCGTCCATCTGTGTCGCCTCTCCAGCGCCGCCGGCGTCGAGTTGCTGCGCGCGGCCAAGCGCGAAGGCCTGAACGTGACTGCCGATGTGTCGATCAACTCGCTGCATCTGAGCGACATCGACATCGGCTACTTCAACTCGGCGATGCGGGTCACGCCGCCGCTGCGCCAGGGGCGTGATCGCGATGCGCTGCGCGCCGGCCTGGCCGACGGCACCTTGGACGCGCTGGTGTCCGACCACATGCCGGTCGACGAGGACGAGAAGATGCTGCCTTTCGCCGAGGCCACACCTGGCGCCACCGGGCTGGAGCTGCTTTTGAGCCTGGCGCTGAAGTGGGCCGAGGATCTGCAGCTGCCGCTGGCGCGTGCGCTGGCCGTGGTCAGCAATGAGCCGGTGCGGGTGCTGGGCAATGCGCTGGGCTCGCTGTCGGCCAGCGCTGGCCGTCTGGTCGAGGGCGGTGTGGCCGATGTCTGCGTCTTCGATGCGGGCTCGCGCTGGGCGGTCACGCCGGATCAGCTGCTGAGTCAGGGCAAGTACACGCCGTTCGCCGCCGACATCACCGGATTTGAGCTGCCGGGCCGGGTGCGCTACACCCTGGTGGCGGGCCATATCGCCCACGAAGCCAAGACCTCGGCGAGCTGAGATGCGAGCCCCCATCGCCGTGTGGCGCTTGCTGCGCCTGAGCCTGCACATCATGCATGGCCTGGCGCTGATCGCCTTGCGCTTCGATGGTCTGGCCAAGTCGCAGCGCCAGCACTACATCCAGTGGTGGTCGCGCAAGACCTTGCGCTTGCTGGGGGTCGAGCTGCAGCTGTGCGGCCAGAGCCGGCCGGGTGCCAAGCTGGTAGTGGCCAACCATGTCTCGTGGCTGGACATCGCGGCCATGCATGCGGTGCTGCCCGAGGCTCGCTTTGTCTCCAAGGCCGAGCTCAAGCACTGGCCTGTCGTGGGCATGCTGGTGGTGGGCGTGAACACCTTGTTCATTGAGCGTTCCAGCAAGCGCGATGCCTTGCGTGTCGTACACCAGACGGCCGAGGCACTGCAGGCCGGCGACACCGTGGCAGTCTTCCCCGAGGGCACGACCGGCCCCGGCCCGCAGCCCTTGCCCTTCCATGCCAATTTGCTGCAGGCGGCGATCGCCACCGAGATGCCGATCCAACCGGTGGTGCTGCGCTGGCATGAGCCGGGTGAGCGCTTCAGCACGACGGCCCGCTTTGTCGGCGACATGACGCTGGTGCATAGCCTGTGGAGCGTGGCCAGTGCAAAGGGCCTGGCCATCGAGATTCAGATATTGAGCGCTCACAGCAGCGCACACGCCGATAGGCGCGCGCTGGCCGAACGCCTGCGCGGCGAGATTGCCGACGCACTGGCTTGATCTAACCGAGCCCGGGTCGCATGTTGCTGACCTACAGTCGGGGTATGACGCTTGCACCGCTGCAAATACGCCGGGTCGGCATCGACACCTGGCGCGAGAACGTGGTCTACCTGCACCGCGACTGCCCGGTGGTGCGGGCGGCCGGCTTCCAGGCCTTGTCCAAGGTCGAGGTCCATGCCAACGGGCAACTGATCCTGGCTGTGCTCAATGTGGTCGATGACGAACGCATCGTCAGTAATTGTGAGCTGGGCCTGAGCGAGGACGCCTTCAAGCGCCTGGGCGTGCTTGAGGGCCACAGCGCCAGTATTGCGCACGCTGAGCCGCCGGCCTCGATTGCCGCACTGCACCGCAAGATCAATGGCGAGCGGCTTGGCCAGCAGGAGCTGGCCGCCATCATCCGCGATGTGGCCTCGGCCCGTTATTCCAAGATCGAGCTGGCTGCATTCGTGGTGGCGACCAACCAGTATGAGCTCGACCGCGAGGAGGTGCTGCATCTGACCGAGGCCATGATCGCCGTGGGTCGCAAGCTCGATTGGCAGCACCAGGTCGGCGCCGGCCTGGTGGTGGACAAGCACTGCATAGGGGGCATTCCCGGCAATCGCACCTCGATGCTGGTCGTGCCCATCGTCGCGGCGCACGGCATGCTGTGTCCCAAGACCAGCTCGCGCGCCATCACCTCGCCTGCCGGCACGGCCGACACCATGGAGGTGCTTGCGAATGTTGAGCTGAGCTTCGAGCGCATGGTCGAGATCGTGCGCCAGACCCGGGCCTGCCTGGCCTGGGGCGGCACGGCCGACCTCTCGCCGGCCGACGACATCTTGATCTCGGTCGAGCGTCCGCTGTCCATTGACTCGCCGGGCCAGATGGTGGCCTCTATCCTCAGCAAGAAGGTCGCGGCGGGAGCCACGCACCTGGTGCTGGACATTCCCGTGGGGCCCAGCGCCAAGGTGCGTTCGGCCCCCGAGGCCCAGCGCCTGAAGAAGCTGTTCGAGTACGTGGCCGGCCATCTGGGCCTGCAGCTCGATGTGGTGCTGTCCGATGGCCGCCAACCCATCGGGGCCGGTATCGGCCCCGTGCTGGAGGCGCGCGACGTGATGGCTGTATTGCGGGGCGAACCCGACGCACCGCAGGATCTGCGTCAGAAGTCCTTGCGGCTGGCCGGCCGCATGATCGAGTTCGATCCCGAAGTGCGCGGCGGCCAGGGTGAGCAGATCGCCCGGGACATCCTTGACTGCGGCCGCGCGCTGGCCCGCTTCAACGCCATCATCGATGCCCAGGGCCGGCGTGCGGATAGGCCAGCCTTGGGCACGCTGACCCACGAGGTGCTGGCCAGCGAGAACGGGGTCGTGATCGAACTCGACAATCTGCGCATCGCCCGTATCGCCCGCCTGGCCGGTGCGCCCCAGGCAGCCGGTGCCGGTCTGCTGCTGCTGAAGAAACTGGGCGACCCGGTGCGCTGCGGCGAGCCGCTGTACCGCATCCATGCCGCGTTTGACGCCGATCTGGCCTTTGCCCGCGCTCACGCCGACAAGGACCCCGGCTGCCGCGTCGGTGCCCCCGAACAACTGCCGCACGACTTTGCCGGCGGTTCACTCTTCTCGCTGTGATGACCGACACCCTGCTGCTTGCCTTTGACGATGAACGAGCGCTGGCCGAGGAATTGGCGCAGGCCCTGGACGTGCCGCTGGTCTTTGTGACCCGCCATCGCTTTCCCGACGGCGAGCTGCGCCTGGTCCTGCCCAAGGCCTTGCCTGCGCGCGTGATTCTTCTGCGCGGTCTGCAGCAGCCCAACGAGAAGCTGGTCGAACTCCTGATCGCCGCGCCCACTGCCCGCGAGCTGGGCGCGCAAGCCCTGACTCTGGTCAGCCCCTATTTGGCCTATATGCGCCAGGACATGGAGTTCACGCCCGGCGAGGCGGTCAGCCAGCGCCATATCGCGCGGCTGCTGGCCTCGCAGTTCGACCACGTGCTGACGATAGACCCGCATCTGCACCGCATCGCCAGCCTGGACGAGGTGATGCCGGCGGGGACGGGTCTTGCACTATCGGCCGCGCCGCTGCTGGGGCGCTGGATCGCCGAGCGGATGAACGCCGCGCTGCTGCTCGGCCCCGATGAGGAATCGGGCCAGTGGGTCAGGGAGGCGGCCCGGGCCGGCGGTCTGGATCATGCGGTGGGCCACAAGGTCCGCCATGGCGACCATGCTGTCAGCCTGGCACTGCCCCAGGTCGAGGTGCGAGGCCGGGCAGTGGTTCTGTTGGACGATATGGCCTCGACCGGCCGCACTTTGATCGGCGCCGCCGAGGGCCTGCTGGCGCGTGGCGCGGCCTCGGTCGATGTGGCGGTGACCCACGCGCTGTTCAATGGCGACGCGCTGCCTGCGCTGCAAGCGGCCGGCGTGCGCCATGTGTGGAGCAGCAACAGCGTGCCGCATGCCAGCAATGCCGTCAGCGTGGTGCCGCTGCTGACCGCAGCGCTGCGGCCTCTACAGAGTCAGGCCTTGCCCTGATTGGCGACCGCCGCTGCGGCCTTGGCGGCCGCCTCGGCGTCGCCCAGGTAGTAGCTCTTGATCGGCTTCAGGTTGGCATCAAGCTCGTAGACCAGCGGGATGCCGTTGGGAATATTCACGCCGACGATGTCGTTGTCGCCAATATTGTCCAAATACTTCACGAGGGCGCGGATGCTGTTGCCGTGGGCCGCGATGACTAGGCGTTTACCCGATAGGATCGCGGGCGCAAGGCTTTCGTTCCAGAAAGGCATCACGCGGGCCACCGTGTCTTTGAGGCATTCGGTCAGCGGCACGTCGCCGTCCTTGAGCTTGGCGTAGCGGATATCGCTGCGTTCGCTGCGCGGGTCGCTGGCTTGCAGCGCCGGCGGCGGTGTGTCGTAGCTGCGGCGCCAGATCAGCACCTGCTCGTCGCCGTATTGCTTGGCCATATCGGCTTTGTTGAGGCCTTGCAGCGCGCCGTAGTGGCGCTCATTGAGGCGCCACTCGTGCACCACCGGCAGCCAGGTGCGATCCATCTGGTCCAGACAGTGCCACAGCGTCCAGACGGCGCGTTTGAGCACCGAGGTGTAGGCGACATCGAAATCCAGCCCGGCTTGCTTGATCAGGCGGCCGGCCTGCTTGGCTTGTTCGACGCCCGTGGGGGTCAGGTCGACATCGGTCCAGCCGGTGAAACGGTTTTCGAGATTCCAGGTGGATTCGCCATGGCGAATGAGCACGAGCTTGTACATGGACGTGGGTCTTGTTGGATGCAGCCCGTTTTTGGGCTGGCGCGATTCTAAATGCGAGCAAAAGCCGGGCTATTGCCCGCCAGTTGTGACTCAAGACTGGGCGGCGGTGGCCGAAAACCCAGTGATATGCGGGGCGAACAGCGCACGTCTGTGCTGTGCTCGCCCACCAAACCAGTTTGTCGTTGAAGGAGACGTTGTGATGATGTTGTCGACCGCTCGATCGAGCCTGTGCCGTCTGTTGCCCCTGGTCGCCGCTGTGGCGAGCCTGGGCGCGCAGGCACAGAGCTCCCAGTCCGCGTTCACGTTTTCGGGCTTTGCCACGCTAGGTGTGGTGGGCACGAACACGAACGAGGCCCACTATGTGCTGCCCGGCCAGGTCCGAGGTGGCGATAAGTCCTTCAGTGGCGAGGTCGACAGCAAGCTGGGCTTGCAGGCCACCGGCCGGCTCAACTCGGTGTTCTCCGGCACCGCCCAGCTGCTGACCAAGCACAACGGCAAGGGCAGCTTCACTCCCGAGCTGGAGTGGGCTTTCGTCAAGGCGCAACTGCTGCCTTCGCTGGCGATGCGCGCCGGCCGCATGGGCGCGCCGTTCTTTGCGGTCTCTGATTTCCGCGATGTCGGCTATGCCAACACCTGGCTGCGCCCGCCACTGGATGTCTACGGCCAGGTGCCGGTCAGCCATTTCGATGGTGTTGACGGTCTGTATCAGACGAATATTGGCTCGGCCACGGTCAGTGCCCAGGTGTTCGCCGGCAGCTCGTCGGCACACTTCGAGCGCACCAAGCTCAAGTTGAAGGACCTGATGGGCTTCAACACCACGGCCGAGCTAGACGGTGGCATCACGCTGCGCCTGGGCCATGCGGTGGGCAAGATCACGGTTGAGAGCGCCACCCTGGACCAATTGGTGGCCGGCCTGCGCGGCGTGCCTTTGCCGACCGTCTCCAGCGTCGGTGACCAGTTGTCGGCGCGCTCCAAGGACGTCAGCTTCACCGGCGTCGGCCTGGCTTTCGATGAGGGCAACTGGCTGTTCAATAGCGAGTACACCTTGCGCCGCACCAAGACCTATATCCCTGACACCACAGGCTGGTACACGACCCTGGGCTACCGGGTCGGCAAGTTCACGCCCTACCTCACCTTGTCGCGCCTGAAGGTGGACGACAACAATGTCGACAACACCATTCCTCTGGGCCTGTCGCCCCAGCTCAACGGTCTGAAAGCCCTGGTGGACGGCACGGTCGAAGGCCAGCGCACGGAGCAAAAGACGGTGGCCCTGGGCCTGCGCTGGGACGCGATGCGCAATGTGGCGGTAAAGACCCAGTTCGACCGCATCAGCCCCAAGGGGGCCGGCCTATTCACCCGTGTCCAGCCTGGCTTTGGCAGTGGCCATGTCAATGTCTACAGCCTTGCTGTGGATGTGGTGTTCTGAGACGGGGTGCAGTCATGATGAAAAACAAACTTCGTCTCTCCTTGAGCGTGCTGGCCCTGGCCGCTGCCGGCCTGGCCCAGGCCCAGGTGGCCGTGATCGTCAACCCGAAGAGCGCCACAGCCGCCATGACGGCAGACCAGGTGGCCGGTATCTTTCTCGGTAAGAGCAATACCTTGCCTGGCGGCGCCACCGCCGCGGCGCTGGACCAGCCTGAGAGTGCGGCCGTGCGCGAGCAGTTCTATACCAAGGTGACCGGCAAGCAGGCCGCCCAGGTCAAGGCGGCCTGGTCGCGCCTGGTGTTCTCGGGCAAGGCCACGCCGCCCAAGGAGCTGGCAAGCTCTGCCGAGATCAAGAAGTTCGTCGCCGCCAATGCCGATGCGATCGGTTATGTCGAGAAGTCGGCGGTGGACGGCAGCGTCAAGGTTGTGCTGAGCGTCGATTGATATCCCAAGAAAGGCCGTGGCGTCACGCCGCTGGAGACTCTCAATGAATGTCCGAACCCGGATCTGGCTGCTGCCAGCTTTTGCCGCCTTGATCTTTGCCGTGGGCATTGCCGTGGTGTGGGCGTTCTCGACCCGCACCTCGGCGGCCATCGATTCGGTGGGGCAGGTCGACTACCCCTATTTGGACGCCACCACCCAGTTCGCCTCCAATTTGGAGGCGCTGGGAGTGACGATACAGAGTGCGGTGGCCGAGGGCGAGAAGAAGCGCCTGGACGAAGCCAATGAGCGCGCCGCGACGATGCGCAAGCTGCTCGACGCGATCGCGCGCATCGACGGCAAGGCCGAGATCGGCGCCAAGCTGAAGACCAGCTTCGAGGTCTATTTCGCGGCCTCGGTCGAGACGGCCGAGCTCTTCATGGGTATCAAGCAGGGCGACCAGGCCGGCGCCGTGCCCAAGATGCAGGCGGCCCTGAAGGCCGTCGAGGCGGTGGTGGCACAGGCGCGAGTGGAGGCCAATGATGGCTTCGAGTCAGGCTTGGCTCGCGCCAATGACGGTGTATCGGCCAGCCTGATGGCCATCCTCATCAGCGGCCTGGTGGTGGTGCTGGCGCTCGGGGTCGGCTCCTGGTTGGTGATCGGCAGCGTCTGGCGCCAGCTCGGTGGCGAGCCCGAGTACGCCCGGGATGTGATGCGGATGATGGCCGACGGTGATTTGTCGCAGACCATCGCTGTGGCACCCGGCGCCGAGGCCAGCCTGCTGGCGGCGGTGCGGGCGATGTCGCAGGGTTTGGCGGCCATCGTCGCCAATGTCCGCAGCGGCACCGACTCGATGACCGTGGCCTCGCGCGAGATCGCGGTCGGCAACCATGATCTGTCGCTGCGCACCGAGAAGCAGGCCAGCTCGCTGGAGCAGACCTCCAGCAATATGCAGGACCTGACCGGCACGGTGCGTCAGAGTGCGGAAGCCGCCGCCCAGGCCAATCAGCTGGCCGGATCGGCAGCGGCGGTGGCGCAGCGCGGTGGCACAGTCGTGGGCCAAGTGGTCGCGACCATGGACGAGATCAATGCCAGCTCGAAGAAGATTGCCGACATCATCGGCGTGATCGATGGCATCGCTTTTCAGACCAATATCCTGGCGTTGAACGCGGCGGTCGAGGCGGCACGGGCCGGCGAGCAGGGTCGTGGCTTCGCGGTCGTGGCCGGCGAGGTGCGCTCGCTGGCGCAGCGCAGCGCCGAGGCGGCCCGGGAGATCAAGGGCCTGATCGGCACTTCGGTCGACAAGGTCGAGACCGGCGCGCGCCTGGTGCAGGACGCCGGCAGCACGATGAGCGAGATTGTGGCCAGCGTGCAGCGGGTCTCCGACATCATCGGCGAGATCACCGCCGCTTCCAGTGAGCAAAGCGCCGGCATCGGCCAGGTCAACCAATCGATCACTCAGCTCGATCAGATGACCCAGCAGAACGCGGCCCTCGTCGAGCAGGCCGCCGCAGCGGCCAGCAGCCTGGAGCAGCAGGCCCAGGCGCTGCAGACGGCGGTATCGACCTTCAAGCTGAGCTGAGGCCCATCGGATGGCCGGGTTTTATAATCCGGCCCTTTTCCCCAATCGGACCTGCCCTTGAACTTCCTGCTCGACAACTGGTATTTGGTGCTGGCGGCGTTTGCGTCCGGCGGTTTGCTGCTATGGCCGAGCCTGGCGCGCAGCGGCGCGGCCATCTCGACAGCCGAGGCCGTGCGCCTGATCAACCGTGAGAAAGCGGTGCTGATCGATGTCAGCGAGCCGGCTGAGTTTGCCGCGTCGCACGTCGGTGGCGCCCGCAACATCCCGCTGTCTGCCCTGCAAGAGGGCCACAAGCAACTGCCCAGCAACAAGGCCCTGCCTGTGGTGGTGGTGTGCCAAACCGGCGCACGCGCCGCGCGCGCTGCTGGCATGCTGCGCAAGCTGGGTTATGAAAAAGCCCAGCCGCTTGCCGGTGGCGTCAATGCCTGGCGTGAAGCGAATTTGCCTGTCGAGAAGAACGCCTGAGATATTCCTATGCAAGCCGTGAAGATGTACACCACCCAGGTCTGCCCCTACTGCGTGCGGGCCAAGAGCCTGCTGAAGCAGCGCGGCGTCGAGCAGATCGAGGAGGTCCGCATCGATATGGACCCGGCTGCACGAGACGCGATGATGGCCCTGACCGGGCGCCGTACGGTGCCGCAGATCTTCATCGGCGACACCCATGTCGGCGGATGTGACGATTTGATGGCTCTGGACCAGCGTGGGGGCTTGCAGACGCTCTTGCAAGGCGCCTGAGCGCAGGGGATAGTGTCCGGTTGGCCTGGGCCATAATCCCGCCCTGCTGCCCGTGGCGCTTGGCCGACGGGCTTTTATTTGGAAAGACATCATGGCCGACGAGAGCAACAACACCCCCGTGTTCCAGATCCAGCGCATGTACCTGAAGGACTTGTCGCTGGAGCAGCCGAATTCGCCCCAGATCCTGCTGGACCAGGCCCAGCCCCAGGTCGACATCAACCTCGCGCTGTCCGCAGAGCCGGTGGCCGACGGCATCTACGAGGTCTGCGTGACCGCCACCGTGACGACCAAGGTCAATGGCGACAAGACCCTGTTCCTGATCGAAGCCAAGCAGGCTGGCATCTTCGAGATCCGCAATCTGCCGCAGGACCAGGTTGAGGGCATTGTCGGCATCGTCTGCCCGCAGATGATCTATCCCTATCTGCGTGCAGTGGTTTCGGACGTCTGCACCCGCGCCGGATTCCCGCCGGTGCTGCTGACGGAAGTTAACTTCCAGGCCATGTTCGAAGCCCAGCAGGCTCAGCGCGCCGAGCAGGCCGCAACCCCGACGATCAACTGAGACGGGTCTCGTTGATGATGCGCCCCGAGCAGCAAACGCGGCCGGGGCGTTTTTGCATCTCAGGGCTGCCCTCAAAGCAGTCTTCCAAGCGATGAAGATCACGATTTTTGGTGCCGGAGCCTGGGGCACGGCGCTGGCCATCCAGGCCGCCGCACGCCACCAGGTGGTGCTGTGGGCGCGCGACGGCGCCGCCGCGGCCGAGATGGCCGCGACCCGACGTAACCGCCGCTATTTGCCCGACACGGTCCTGCCCGACAGCCTGGCGCTGAGTACTGATCTGGCGGCGGCCATCGCCCATGGCCGCGATGGCCTGCTGATTGTCGCCACACCGATGGCCGCGCTGCGCGAGATGCTGGCCGCGCTGCCCGATGGAGCGGGCGTGCTGTGGCTGTGTAAAGGCTTCGAGGCCGGCACCGGTCTGCTGGGACACCAGATCGCGGCTGCCGTGCAGCCGCAGCTGCGCGTGGGCATCCTGTCTGGCCCGAGTTTTGCGCAGGAAGTCGCGGCCGGCCAGCCCACTGCCCTGGTGGCGGCCAGCGGCGATGCGGCGCTGGCGCAACTGGCGGTGGACGCCTTTCACAGCGAACGGCTGCGCGTCTATACCTCGGCAGATCCGGTCGGCGTCGAGGTTGGCGGTGCGGTCAAGAACGTGATGGCCATTGCGGTGGGTATTGCCGACGGCCTGGGCAAGCGTGCCGTGGCCGGCAACTGGATGCCGGGTCTGAATGCCCGCGCCGCACTGATCACCCGTGGCCTTGCCGAAATGCTGCGCTTGGGGCAGGCGCTGGGCGCGCGTACCGAAACCTTCATGGGCCTGTCGGGCATCGGCGACCTGGTGTTGACTGCCACGGGCGATCTGTCGCGCAACCGCCGCGTCGGTCTGCTACTGGCCGAAGGCCTGGCGCTGCCGCAGATCTTGCAGCAGCTGGGCCATGTGGCGGAGGGCGTCTACAGCGCGCCGACCGTCCTGGCGCGCGCCGCTGCCGTCGGTGTCGACATGCCGATCACCGCTGCCGTTGTGGCCGTGCTGGAGGGGCGTTTGAGCCCAGTCGAGGCCGTCGAGCTGCTGATGGGTCGCGACGCGCGGCCCGAACACTGAACAGGAACTCAGTCACTATGCAACGCCGTCATCTTCTGCAGGCTGTGGCCGCTTCATGGGCCTTGCCGGCGCTGGCGCAGGCCTGGCCCAGCCGCCCAATCAAGCTGATCGTACCCTTCCCGGGCGGTAGCTCGCCCGACATCATCGCCCGCGCGATCGCAGAGCCGCTGGCCGCCAGCCTGGGCCAGCCGGTGGTCATCGATAACCGTCCAGGCGCCGGCGGCAATATTGGCACCGGTGCGGTGGCCAAGGCCGAGCCGGATGGCTACACGCTGCTGTTCACGATCCAGGGCCCGCTGGTGACGGCGCCGCTGTTGAGCACTCGCCTGGCCTACGACCCGGTCAAGGAGCTGCAGCCGATCGGCCTGGTTGCGACCAGTCCGAATGTGCTGGTGGTTGACCCCAAGATGGGCGCGCACACGCTGGCCGATTTCGTGCGCATTGCAAGGGAGCGCAAGGGTCAGCTGAACTACGGCAGCGTCGGCAATGGCAGTGCCGCCCATCTGGCGATGGAGAGCTTTAAGCAGCGCGCCGGCATCGATCTGGTCCATGTCCCTTACCAGGGCTTCCCGCAGGTGGTCAATGCCATTCTGGCCGGCCAGGTGCAGGCCGGCTTCATGGTCCCTGGCATTGCGATGGGCCAGGTGCGCGCCGGCAAGCTCAAGGCGCTGGGGGTGACCAGCCTTGGCCGGGTTGGCTCGCTGCCCGAACTGCCGACCATGGCGGAGTCGGGCTATGCCGGCTTCGAGGCGATCTCCTGGCAGGCCATGCTGGCACCGGCCAAGACTCCCTCGCCTATTGTTCAGCGGCTCTCGACCGAGCTCGTGCGCATCATCAAGAGCGACGAGGTGCGCAGCAAGATGCTAAGCCAGTACTTCAGCGCTGCGGCGTCGACGCCGGATGCGCTGGCGGCGTTGATGAAGAGCGAGCGCGGACGTTGGGGCCAGATGATCAAGGCGGCCGGGGTGGTCGCCGAGTAGTTCAGGCGGCGCCCGCGTAGCCGTTCTGCCGCCAGGCCTCGAAGACCGCGACCGCGACGCTGTTGCTGAGATTGAGGCTGCGCTGCTCGGGCCGCATCGGCAGACGCAGGCGCTGCTCAGGCGCAAAGCTCTCGCGCAGCGCCGGCGCCAGCCCAGCAGTCTCGGAGCCGAACACCAGCCAGTCGCCGGGCTGCCACCGCGCGTCGCCGAAATGGCGGCTGCCGCGCGTCGTGAATGCGAACATTCGTTTGGGGTCGGGTCTTGCTTGGTCGAGGAAGGCCTGCCAGTCAGTGTGGCGAGTCAACTGGGCGTACTCGTGATAGTCGAGCCCAGCGCGCTGCAGCAGCTTGTCCTCCATCGAGAAGCCCAGCGGCTCGATCAGGTGCAGGCGGCAGCCGGTGTTGGCGGCTAGGCGGATGATGTTGCCTGTGTTGGGCGGGATTTCCGGCTGGACCAGAACGATATTGAACATGGCTTGGTGATCAGTTTTCTGCGGTGCGCGCCACCACCCAGGCTTGCACCCGGCTGACCCCGGCCTTGCGCAGCAGCTTGGCCAGCTCGAACAGGGTGTTGCCGGTGGTCATCACATCGTCGACCAGAGCCACATGGCAGCCGCGCAGCTCGCGCATTCTCCTGGGCTCGATCGCAAAGGCGTGCTTCGCGTTCGCGACGCGCTGCTCCGGGGGCAGCTTGAGTTGATGCGCAGTATCTCTCACGCGCAACAGCAAATGGGCGTGGAAGACCAGTTTGCGGCGCTTAGCCAGCGCGCGGGTCAGCTCATGGCTCTGGTTGTAGCCGCGCTCGCGCAGGCCCTCGTGGGACAAGGGTACCGGCAGCAGCCAGTCGGGCTCCTCGGCCTGCGCACTGGCCAGTGCCTGGTCGAGCCGGTCCAGCAGGGTCTCGCGCAGGTCCAGGGCCTGGTGGAATTTGTAGCGCTGCAGCAGGGCGTCCCAAGGGAAGGCGTAGTCCAGCGCCGCGATGCAGCGCGTCAGCGGCGGCGGATGGCGAAGGCAGGCGCCGCATTTTGGTTCTGGATGACCGGTGAGCTCGGCCGGCAGCCTCGCCGCGCAGGTCCAGCAGCGCGGCACCGGGCGCGCGTAACGCATCAGGCAGTCGACGCACACGCGCTGTGCCGACCAGGCCCTGCACACCGCGCATTGGCCGGGGCAGCGCATCAGCACCCGCTCCACCAGAGAGGGTTTGGAAGAGGCCAGGGCGCGGCGGTCCATGGCTCAATATACTGCCGCCCCATGTCCCCGCCCGATGAACCCACCGACGCCCGGCGTCCCGAACGCCAGCAGATCGATGCGCGGGCACTGGTCCACCACCTGCGCCGCCTGGCGCGTGCCGATGATCCGCCCTGGCTGCACGCCGAGATTTCGCGCCGCATGGCCGAGCGCCTGCCGGTGATCAAGCTGCAGCCCGAGCGCGTCTTGCAGTGGTCGGCGTTCCTGGGGGGGAGCGGCGAGGATCTGTGCCAGGCCTATCCCCAGGCCACCCAGCTCCTGGTGGAGCCGGTGCCTGCGCTGCGTGAACGCAGCCTGGCACAGCACAAGAAGAAGGGTTGGTGGCAGCAGGTGTTGCGTGCGGCGGCCGAACCCGCGGTAAGCCTGCCCTCGCAGGCGGGCGAGGGTGTGGCCCAGCTGCTGTGGGCCAATATGTATCTGCACCTGAGCCCGGATCCAGAGGCGCTGCTGAAACTATGGCACCGGGCCCTGGCGGTGGACGGCTTTGTGATGTTCTCCTGCCTGGGGCCGGACAGTCTGCGCGAGCTGCGGCCGCTGTACGAGGCCCTGGGCTGGGGCTTGCCTGGGCCTGAATGGATCGATATGCATGATGTCGGTGACATGCTGGTGGGGGCAGGTTTTGCCGATCCGGTGATGGACCAGGAGCGCATTACGTTGACCTGGGGCGAGCCTGAGCGGCTTCTGTCTGATCTGCGCGCGCTGGGCGGCAATCTGTCGCCGGCGCGCCATCCCGGCCTGCGCTCGCGGGCCTGGCGCGGCCGGCTTTTGCAGGCCCTGGAGGGTCTGCGCGGGCAAGATGGGCGCCTGCAGCTCGGTTTGGAGCTGGTCTACGGTCATGCGTTCAAACCTGTCCCCAAGCTCAAGGTGGCGGCCGAGACCCGGGTTTCTCTGGATCAAATGCGCACGATGGTGCGCGGGGCGGGCAAGGAATCGTGAATGGGGCTGGGCAGCGACGCGCAAAGACCACAGGGCCGACAGAGGCGTAGGCTAAAATCCGGCGCCGATCAGGTTCCAGCCATATTGGCCCGAGTCCCTTGTTGATTCAGGTCAGTCGTCTTGTGCGACAGGGTGGCGGGCGAGAAGTGATACACCGAAGTTTTGCGCCCGCTGTGTCCTGCATAGGCGTGACCTGGTCTCAGGCGAAGATTGCGAAGGATGTAGCGGCAGCGAACGACAACGTTCTCTGCCGCTAAGTCCGTGGGTTGAATTTGAACTAGAAGCGACGACCATGACGATGATGAACGCACGAGTGCATCAGCTGGGGCGCCAGATCAGCCAGCTGGCGTTGGCCTTCGGTGCCACGCTGGCCAGCCAGGCGGCCTTGGCGGTGAATGACTTGCCAGGTGGCCCCAAAGTCAACCAGATCAATCTGCACGAGCCGGTCACCAAGATCGCTGCCGAACAGATGTGGTTGCACAACTTCATGCTGGTCATCTGCCTGGTCATCTTCTTCGCCGTGTTCGGCGTGATGTTCTATTCCATCTTCAAGCACCGCAAGTCCAAGGGCGCGGTATCGGCCAACTTCCACGAGAGCGTCAAGGTCGAGATCGCCTGGACCGTCGTGCCCTTCGTGATCGTGATCTTGATGGCCCTGCCGGCTACCAAGGTGGTCGTCGCGATGAAGGACACCACGAATGCCGACCTGACCATCAAGGCCACCGGCTACCAGTGGAAATGGGGCTATGACTACCTCAAGGGCGAGGGCGAGGGCATCGGCTTCCTGGCCACGCTGGACGCGACGCAGCGCGAGATGTCCGACTCCGGCAAGCCCGAAGCTGTCGACAACTATCTGCTCAAGGTCGACAACCCGCTGGTCGTGCCGGTCAACAAGAAGGTGCGCATCATCACCACGGCCAACGACGTGATCCACGCTTGGATGGTGCCGGCCTTCGGCGTCAAGCAAGATGCGATTCCCGGCTTTGTGCGCGACACCTGGTTCCGCGCCGAGAAGATCGGCGACTACTACGGCCAGTGCGCCGAGTTGTGCGGCAAAGAACACGCCTACATGCCCATCCACGTCAAGGTGGTGTCGGCCGAGGACTACAGCAAGTGGGTGGACGGCGAGAAGAAGAAGCTGGCCGCCAAGGCCGATGATCCGAGCAAGGTCTGGGAGCTGGCGGCCCTGGTGGCGCGCGGCGAGAAGGTCTACAACGCCAACTGCGCCGCCTGCCACAAGGCCGACGGCACCGGCGCCGGCCCGATCAAGCGGCTTGACGCCTCGCCGCTGGTGCTGGATGCCGATCATGGCAAGCAGATTGCGGTGCTGCTCAACGGTGCTGCCAACGGCGCGATGCCGGCCTGGAAGCAGCTCTCGGACACCGAGATCGCCGCCGTGATCACCTACACCAAGAACAGCTGGACCAACAAGACCGGTCAGATCGTTCAGCCCTCCGAAATCGTGGCGGCTCGCAAGTAAGCGCCCGGACGTCGAAAAAAGGAAAGCAAGATGAGTGCAGTGCTCGACCATCACGGTCACGACGTTCATGACCATCACGACCACCATGCCCCAACGGGCTGGCGGCGCTGGGTGTTTGCCACCAATCACAAGGACATCGGGACCCTTTATCTGCTGTTCTCGTTCACGATGCTGATGATCGGCGGCCTCTTGGCCCTGGCCATCCGTGCCGAGCTGTTCCAGCCCGGCCTGCAGTTCGTGAACCCCGAACTGTTCAATCAGTTCACCACGATGCACGGCCTGATCATGGTGTTCGGCGCCATCATGCCGGCCTTCGTCGGCTTCGCGAACTGGATGATCCCGCTGCAGATCGGCGCGTCGGACATGGCCTTCGCGCGCATGAATAACTTCAGCTTCTGGCTGATGATCCCGGCCGCTTTGATGCTGGTTGCCAGCTTCTTCATGCCCGGCGGTGCCCCCGCCGCAGGCTGGACGCTGTATGCACCGCTGACGCTGCAGATGGGCCCGTCGATGGATGCCGGCATCTTCGCGATGCACATTCTGGGCGCCTCGTCCATCATGGGTTCGATCAACATCATCGTCACCATCTTGAACATGCGCGCTCCGGGCATGACCTTGATGAAGATGCCGATGTTTGCCTGGACCTGGCTGATCACCGCCTATCTGCTGATCGCGGTGATGCCCGTGCTGGCCGGCGCGATCACGATGACGCTGACCGACCGCCACTTCGGCACCAGCTTCTTCAATCCGGCCGGCGGCGGCGACCCGATCATGTACCAGCACATCTTCTGGTTCTTCGGTCACCCTGAGGTCTACATCATGATCTTGCCGGCCTTCGGCATCGTCAGCCAGATCGTGCCGGCCTTCGCCCGCAAGCGCCTGTTTGGTTACGCCTCGATGGTGTATGCGACCGCCTCGATCGCGATCCTGTCCTTCATCGTCTGGGCCCACCATATGTTCGCCACCGGCATGCCGGTGACGGGCCAGCTGTTCTTCATGTACGCGACCATGCTGATCGCGGTGCCCACCGGCGTGAAGATCTTCAACTGGCTGGCGACGATGTGGCGCGGTTCGATGACCTTCGAGACCCCGATGTTGTGGGCCGTGGGCTTCATTTTTGTGTTCACGATGGGCGGCTTCACCGGCCTGATCCTGGCAATGGCGCCGATCGACATCCAGGTGCAGGACACCTACTACGTCGTTGCGCACTTCCACTACGTGCTGGTGGCCGGATCGCTGTTCTCGATGTTTGCCGGCGTCTATTACTGGGGCCCGAAGTGGACCGGTGTGATGTACTCGGAGACCCGCGGCAAGATCCACTTCTGGGGCTCGCTGATCACCTTCAACATCACCTTCTTCCCGATGCACTTCTTGGGTCTGGCCGGCATGCCGCGTCGTTATGCCGACTACTCGATGCAGTACGCCGACTTCAACGCGATTGCCTCCATTGGTGCCTTCGGCTTTGGCTTCATGCAGGTCTACTTCTTCCTGTTCGTGGTCCTGCCCATGATGCGCGGCAAGGGTGAGAAGGCGCCGCAAAAGCCCTGGGAAGCCGCCGAAGGCTTGGAGTGGGAAGTGCCGTCGCCGGCACCGTTCCACACCTTCGAGGAGCCGCCCAAGCTCAATGCCAGCGCCACCAAGGTGATTGGCTGAGGACCGTCTGATGAACTCGCCTGAACAACGCAGGAAGAATCTGCGCCTGGCTCTGATCCTGGCGTCGGTGGCGGCGATGTTCGCCATCGGCTTCACGGCCAAGATCCTGATGCTGGGCGCCTGAGACCGCCATGAAAAGCCGCCTCGACATGCTCGCCGCCGCACTGCGCAGAGACAATCTGCAGCTGGTCGGCAAGCTGAGCCTGGTGGTGGCGCTGATGTTCGGCTTCGGCTACGCGCTGGTGCCGGTCTACAACGCCATCTGTACCGCGCTGGGTATCAATGTGCTGTCGCTCTCCGAGCGGCAGCACGTGCTGCGCGCCGAGGATGTCAAGAACAGCCAGATCGACTACAGCCGCAAGATCACCATCGAGTTCGACGCCAATGCGCGCGGCCCGTGGGACTTCAAGCCGGCGGTCAGGCATCTTGAGGTGCATCCCGGCGAGCTGACCACGGTGATGTACGAGTTCCAGAACATCCAGTCGCGCGCGATGTCGGCGCAAGCGATTCCCAGCTATGCCCCGAAGCAGGCCACGGCCCACTTCAACAAGCTGGAGTGCTTTTGCTTCAACGAGTACACGCTGCAGCCAGGCGAGAAGAAACAGTGGCCGGTGGCCTTTGTGATCGATCCCAAGCTGCCCAAGGACGTCAAGACCATCACCCTGTCCTACACCTTCTTTGAGGTGGCGGGCAAAGGGCAGCAGCAGGCGCTGGTGCAGCCGGAGGCCAAACTGTGAAAGCCGGTCAGGACCTGAAAGAAGCGGCGGCGCGGCCGGCCTCGTTCCTGCAGACGGTCAAGGCGATTGCCTGGGCCTTCTTCGGTGTGCGGCGCGGCGCCGACTATGAAAAAGACGTGGCCAAGCTCAATCCGGTGCATGTGATCATCGCCGGAGTGATCGGGGCCCTGATGTTTGTGCTGGTGCTGGTGCTGCTGGTCAACTGGGTGATCGGCAGCGGTGTGGCCGGCGCCTGAGAGTCAGCGGAACTGAACAGAGATTAAGTTCGAGGAGAAAAATATGTCGGCAGCGACCACGGCGGGGAAGACCCCCTACTACTTTGTGCCCGGACCCTCACGGCATCCGGTCATGGCAGCCATCGGCTTGTTCTTCGTGATTCTGGGCGCAGGCCAGTGGATCAACGGGCATGACTGGGGTGCCTACTCGCTGGGCTTTGGCCTGCTGTGGTGGGCCGTGGTGCTGACGCAGTGGTTCGGCGACGCGATCCGCGAGAGCGAGAGCGGCCTCTACAGTGACCGCATCGATGTCTCCTTCCGCTGGAGCATGGGCTGGTTCATCTTCTCCGAAGTGATGTTCTTCGCGGCCTTCTTCGGTGCGCTGTACTGGGCCCGCATCCAGTCGGTGCCGAGTCTGGGTAGCCTGGAAAACGCGCTGCTGTGGCCCGACTTCAAGGCCCTGTGGCCCAGCGTGGCGGCCGGCATGACGGCCTCGCCGGCCGGCATCGTCGAGCCCTTCCAGACCATGGGCCCCTGGCCGCTTCCGACCATCAACACCGCCTTGCTGCTGACCTCGGGCGTGACCCTGACGATCGCTCACCACGCGATGCTGGACGGCAAGCGCGGCAAGACCATCGGTTTCATGTGGGCCACCGTGCTGCTGGGCATCGTCTTCCTGTTCGTGCAGGGCTACGAGTACATGCATGCCTACCGCGACCTGAACTTGAAGCTCAGCTCCGGCGTGTTCGGTTCGACCTTCTTCATGCTGACCGGCTTCCACGGCTTCCACGTGTTCGTCGGCATGCTGATGCTGCTGTTCATCACGCTGCGCCTGCACAAGGGCCACTTCACCAAGGACCGCCACTTCGGTTTCGAGGGCGCGGCCTGGTACTGGCACTTTGTCGACGTCGTTTGGCTGGGCCTGTACGTCGTCGTTTACTGGATGTGATGATGGGCGCGGTCTCGCGCTGAAATGAAAGCGCCGCTCGAAGCGGCGCTTTTTCATTGCTCGCTGGCGTGTTCGTCAGCGCGTCAGAGGGACCCCGGTCGGTTGAATCCAGCCCATGTAGTAGCTCAGCAGAATGAACAGGAATAGCGCCACCGATACGCCCACCCGCACGGCCAGCGCGCGTGCCATCTTCGGGCCACGCTGTTTGCCCCCGCTATTGCGCAGCATGAAAAGGCCGGCAGCGGCCAGCGCGCCGAGTATGCCGATGAAGGCGAGCAGGAAAACGGTTTTCATGGACGCTGATTATTCCACCGGCCCATCCATCGGGGCGTCTCGATGACGGCGGCTGGCCGTCGCTGGGTCGTGCTGCTGGCCGCCGTGCTGGCGGTGGGCCTGGCCGCGCGCCTGGGTTTCTGGCAATTGGACCGGGCGGCGCACAAGCGCGCCTGGCAGGCCGCGCTCGATCAGCGCGGTGCGCTGGCGCCGCTGCAGGCGGCCGAGCTGGCCGTCGAGCCGGCTCAGGCCGAAGCTCAGCTGCATCGCCGGGTGTTGCTGCGCGGGCGCTGGCTGGCCGACCAGACGGTGTTCCTCGACAACCGGACGATGAATGGCCGGGTTGGCTTTTATGTGTTGACCCCCTTGCAGCTGGACAACCGAGCCGAGGCCGTGTTGGTGCAGCGCGGCTGGGTGGCCCGCGATGAGCGGCGGCTCGCGCAGGTGCCGGCACTGCGCAGCAGCACCGATCCGGTCGAGTTGAGCGGGCGTCTGGCGGCATCGCCGTCGAGGGCCTTTGAGCTGCCGGCGCCGGCCAGCGGCGCGATCCGGCAGAATCTGAGCTCCGCCGCCTATGCGCAGGAAATCGGCCGGCCGCTGTTGCCGCTGACGGTCATCCAGCAGGCCGACGCTGCCTCGGCCGGTGACGGCCTGCTGCGCGACTGGCCGGTGCCGCAGGCCGGCTTGCAAAAGCACTACGGTTACGCCTTTCAATGGTTTGCGCTCGCTGCGCTGTTCCTGGGTCTTTATGTCTGGTTCCAACTCGTCCGCCCCCGCCTCCGCACGCCCTGACAGCGAACCCCTGTCGATGAGCGTGCACAGCTTGCCCGACCCGGGCGCGATGGCCGCCCAGCAGCGCACCCGCGCCGGCCGGCTGAGCATGCTGCTGGTGGTGCTTGCCTGCGCGGCGCCGGTGATCGCGTCGTACTTCAGCTTCTATGTGCTCAAGCTCAGTGGCAAGCCCTATGGCGATCTGATCGAGCCGACGGTCGAGCTGCCGGCCGCGCTCGCGCTGCGCGATCTGGCCGGGCGGCCGATAGCCGCCGAGTCGCTGAAGGGGCAGTGGCTGCTGACCCTCGTGCAGGACGCGAACTGCGCCAAGGCCTGCGAGGACCGCCTCTATATGCAGCGCCAGCTGCGCGAGATGCTGGGCAAGGAGCGCGACAAGGTCGACAAGCTGCTGCTGATTGCGGACGACGCGCCGCTGCGCCCTGAGCTGCAGCAGGCTTTGGCGGCCGGCGTGCCGGTGACCGTGCTGCGCGCGCCGCGCGAGCAGCTGCAGGCCTGGCTCAAGCCGGCCCAGGGTCAGGTCTTGCAGGATCACTTCTATCTGATCGACCCGATGGGCCGCTGGATGCTGCGCTCGCCGGTCGATCCCGTGCCGGCCAAGCTCAAGAACGATCTGAACCGCGTGCTCAAGGCCAACGCGAGCTGGGACAAGCCGGGGCGCTGATGGGAACCGAGCTGATCGATCTGTCGCCGCTGTGGCAACTGCTGCTGGCCGGTGCCCTGCTGGGCGCAGGCCCGCTGCTGTGGCTGGCGCTGCGCTCCAAGGGCGCGACGCCACAGCAGCGCCTGCGCGCGCTGACCCTGCTGACCCTGTTCCTGACCTTTGACCTGGTGATCTTCGGCGCCTTCACGCGCCTGAGCGACTCGGGCCTGGGCTGCCCAGATTGGCCCGGCTGCTATGGCAGCGCCAGCCCCTTGGGTGCCAAGGACGAGATCCATGCGGCACAGACCGCGATGCCGACTGGCCCCGTTACGCACGGCAAGGCCTGGGTCGAGATGATCCACCGCTATCTGGCCAGCGGCGTCGGCTTTCTCATTCTGGTGCTGTGCATCATGAGCTGGCGAGCCAAGAATCTGCAGGTCTCGCCCTGGTGGTCCACGCTGACGCTGGTCTGGGTCTGCATGCAGGGCGCGTTCGGCGCGCTGACTGTCACGATGAAGCTGTTCCCGGCCGTCGTGACCCTGCATCTGCTGGGCGGCATGGGCTTGCTGATGCTGCTGGCCTGGCAGGCCCAGGGCTATGAGCACAAGCCGCTGGTGCTGAGCACCGGCCTGCGGCGTGCGGCTTGGCTGCTGCTGGCACTGTCCATCGCTCAGGTGGCGCTGGGCGGCTGGGTCAGCACCAATTACGCGGTGCTGGCCTGCGACGCCTTTCCGCAATGCCATGCCGGCCAGTGGTGGCCGGCGATGGACTTCGGGCAGGGCTTCACCTTGTGGCGCGAGCTTGGTGTTGGCTCCGATGGTGGCTGGCTGCCCTTTGCCGCCTTGACCGCCATTCACATGGCGCATCGCATCGGTGCGCTGATCGTCTTCGTGGCGCTGGGCCTGCTGGCCTGGCGCTTGTGGCGCGGTGGTTCTGCCGATGCACGTCGCTGGTCGCGCCGCCTGCTCTTGGTCGCCGTCTGGCAGCTGATCAGCGGGCTGTCGAATGTGGTGCTGGACTGGCCCATCGTAGCGGCCCTGGCCCATACCGGCGGCGCGGCCGCCTTGTTGACACTGCTGAGTTTTATGCTGGCACGCCTGTCCCAGGCGAGCCGACCCTCGCCATGACCCAAGCCTCCTCTTCCGCGCTGCCGGCCTCGCGCTTCCAGCAGTTCTATCAGCTGACCAAGCCCCGCGTCGTGCAGCTGATCGTGTTCTGCGCCGTCATCGGCATGGCGCTGGCCGTGCCCGGCATGCCCAGCAATGCCCAATGGGGCGTGATGCTGGCGGCCACCGCCGGCATTTGGTTGGTGGCCGGCGCCGCGGCGGCTTTCAACTGCCTGATCGAGGAGCAGATCGACGCCAAGATGAAGCGCACATCCTGGCGTGCCACCGCCAAGGGGCAGCTGAGCCGGGTGCAGACGCTGACGTTCTCGGCCGTGCTGTGCGCGCTGGGCTCGGCCATCCTGTGGTTCTGGGTCAATCCGCTGACGATGTGGCTGACATTCGCGACCTTTGTGGGCTACGCGGTGATCTACACGGTGATACTGAAGCCGGCCACGCCGCAGAACATCGTGATCGGCGGTGCCTCGGGCGCGATGCCGCCGGTACTGGGTTGGGCGGCACTGCGCGGCGAGGTCGGTCCCGAGGCGCTGATGCTGTGCCTGATCATCTTTTTGTGGACCCCGCCGCACTTCTGGGCCCTGGCCCTGTACCGTGCCGAGGACTATGCGAAGGCCGGCCTGCCGATGCTGCCTGTCACCCACGGCGCTGACTACACCAAGCTGCAGGTGGTGCTCTACACCTGGATCCTGCTGGCCGCGACCTTGCTGCCTTTCCTAACGGGCATGAGCGGCTGGATCTACCTGGTGGCGGCCGTCGTGCTGGGCCTGGGTTTCTGTGGCTATGCTTGGAAACTCTGGCGCCACTACTCGGATGAGTTGGCGCGTGCCACTTTCCGTTTCTCGATCTGGCATTTGTCGCTGCTGTTCGCCGCACTGCTGCTGGACCACTACCTGATGCCCCTGCTGTCATGAATAAACGCCACCTCCTCCTCGGTCTCGCCGCCATCTCCTCATCCCTGCTGTTGGGCGGCTGCGACCAACTGGGCTTTGGTAACACCGCCAAGCCGGCCTTCAAGGGCGTGGACCTGACCGGTGCCGAATATGCCCGCCAGCTCAATCTGAGCGATCAGGACGGCCAGCCCCGCACCTTGGGTGACTTCAAGGGCAAGGTGCTGGTGGTGTTCTTCGGTTTCACGCAATGCCCCGATGTCTGCCCGACCACGATGGCAGAGTTGGCCCAGGTCAAGAAGGCGCTGGGTCCGGACGGCGACCGGGTGCAGGGCATCTTCGTCACGGTCGATCCGGAGCGCGATACCGCAGCGCTGCTCAAAGCCTATCTGGCCAGCTTCGACCCGAGCTTTGTCGCACTGCGCGGCAGCGAGGAGCAGACCAAGGCGGTGGCCAAGGAGTTCAAGGTCTATTACGCCAAGGTGCCGGGCAAGACCGAAGGCTCCTACACCATGGACCACACGGCCGCGAGCTTTCTGTTCGATGCGCAAGGCAGGGTGCGGGTGTTCTCGCGCTATGGCTCGGGCGCCCAGGCGCTGACCGATGACCTGAAGCTGCTGCTGGCCGAGAAAGCCTGAATGAAAAGAGCCCTGCGAGCATAAGCCGGCCGCTTCATCGGTTGAAATTCTCGGCCTCGTGGCTGTTCGTCAACCGTGGGGCTTGGTCTTTTTCAAAAGGGGCTGGCGTGCAGAAGAAATCTTGTGCGGGGGGTGAATCCACTCCCGGTGGACGCTTTGACCATTTGAACCCGCCGCCGGTTCCGCCCGACGACTTCGACCTGGTCATCGCCGCCAACCCCGATGTCGGGACCAAGCCTCCGCGGATTGCTTGGGAGAGCCAGAGCATCCAGCTCAATTTCTGCAAGACGCCCACCTGCTCGAACTACGGTGCTCCGCCGATGGCCACGGCTACCAAGGAGACCGCGGCAAGTACCGACCCCAGCACCTACCGGATCGTGGCGTCGGGCAAAGGGATTCTCATGGCCTGGTGCAACGCGTGCGGCGAGGCTTTTCGCTCGAAGGCATCGACGGCATCGCCGAGGAGCGTGACCGCCTTCGGCCCGAAATCGCCGAGCCAAGCTTGCCCCAAGCCGACTGCGTCCACCACGGCCCGGGCGTGTCGGTCGGTAAGCCCTTCTACTCCTCGTTTGGCGCGACCACGGCAGGCTC
The DNA here is from genome assembly GCF_026241155.1 of Paucibacter sp. PLA-PC-4. GTDB lineage: Bacteria > Pseudomonadota > Gammaproteobacteria > Burkholderiales > Burkholderiaceae_C > Roseateles_E. Next base: position 16,315 of record NZ_JAPFGP010000003.1, on the reverse strand, counting down.
GCCCCGCTGTGTAAGTGCATGGCCTGCTCGGAACACCTTCTCCTCGGCGGCCAAGTTCACCAGCCGGCGATCAATCGCATCGCCTTCATGACCGCAGGGGCCTGCGGCGTGGTCGAGACGCCCGACGGGACCGTCGAATTCACCTGCACCAGCGGCCACTGCTCGACATCGCCCCGCGGACCATCCACCTCGAGGGCTGGCCATTGTGGATCGCCAGAGCGAGCAGACTGCCTATCGCCACCTGGTCAGAGTGAGCCGCAACCCTGGCATGGTCGACCACGCCGAGCTCGAAGGGGCGGCCTAGCGGCCTGCGGATCCAACGCCCATGTCAATCGCATTGCAGTCGTTTCGTTTTTCGATTAAATTCCATAAAACGAAAAGGAGGTTATGTGGCCACAACACTCAAACGATCCCAACGGGCGGGGACGGACCCATTGGTGGCCATGAGCCTCAGATTGGTTGAGAAGCTGGCAGCCATGGGGCAGCCAGCCAAGCCGGGCATCATGGCCCGCGCGCTGCACGAGCTCCTCGATGGACAAGACGACAATGCCAAGGAACTGCGATTGGCCATGCAGATTCATTTGGCGCGCGTGTCCAATGAAACCATCGGAAAGCCTGCCCAAGCTGGCGGCGTCGAGATGCTCAGCACGGAAGAGGCCGCCAAGCTCATGGATTGCAGCCGGCCGTATGTCGCCATGCTGATTGACGCCGACAAGTTGGAGGGCGGCGTGAAATCCAAGGGGGGGCACCGCAAAGTGCCGAAGGCGTCCGTCTTGAAATGGATAGAGGCCGCAAAAGCGGCGGCTGGCGACAAGGACTATCGCAAGGCCGCGGCTGACGCGCAGATGTATTCAATCCCCGACGATGCCTATGTGAAGGCGGCGAAGCGGAGCCGCCGCGGTGCCGATTGACCACCCCCTGTCGCCTGGGGGAACAACATTGGCGGTCTTGGACACCAATGTTCTTCTCCCGCCCCGCCTCTCCGACATCCTGTTCGACTTGTTCTTGGAGGGCCTGTATCACCCTCGCTGGACCAAGACCATCGAAGCTGAGTTCATCAAAAACTTCGGCGCGGTGGCGCTGGCCAAAAGCAAGGCGCAGCGGCACAAGTTTGCCGCCGCGCCGCCGGACCCAGCTCACATCGCCAAGGCGAATGGCCGGCTGGGTTGCTTTCGCTCTGCGGCGGGACCCGAGCATGAAGTGCTGCTTTACGACCAGCCTGAATATGAAAGCAAGGTCCCAACAGGGGTGAACAAGGGCGACATCCACGTGGCTTCCGCGGCGCTCGTCTTGCACGGCCTCTCACATGGAGAGGGGCTTTCCGACAAGATATATGTCGTGTCCAGCAATTTGGTCCACCTCGCCGTCAAGGACATGAAGGCCATTGGCATTGGCGTCGTTTCACCCGGTGCATTCATCAACGAGCTGAACAACGCAGCGCCAGGCAGGGTGGAGCGGGCATTGCTGAAGACAGCCAATGACTTGAAAGCTCCGCCTTTTACCCAATCAGACCTGTTGGGCCTGTTGGTCGTGCATGGAGCCAAAGCAACGGCGAACTTCTACTCCAAGAAGTGGAAAGTGAAATTACCAGAGCGTGGGCCGCCCCGGTAAGTCGAATCGCGTCACGCGCTTCGGAAGCTGCGCATCCCGCCGGATCGCCAAAAAGCGGTCGGGCCCCCGAAGAGGCCCGACTGGATCAAGTCGATGAGCTGTCAAATTTTTCAACAGAATAAGCGAACGGCTTGCGGCGAGCAGGGACTTTTTGCTGGGGGGCTGTGTTCAAGCCGGCTCGGCCAGCGCCTTGCGCATTTTCTTCATCGCCGCCACCTCGATCTGGCGGATGCGCTCGGCCGACACGCCGTACTCGGCCGCCAGCTCGTGCAGGGTCATACCGCCCGAGCTGTCGTCGTTGACCTTGAGCCAGCGCTCCTCGACGATGCGGCGGCTGCGGTCATCGAGCACTGCGAGCGCGCGGCTGATGCCGTTGCCTGCCAGGTCGTCGCGCGCCTGGGCTTCCAGCACACGGGTCGGTTCCTGGCTGTCGTCGGCCAGATAGGCGATCGGTGCGAAGCTCTCGCCGTCGTCGTCGGTCTGCGGCTCTAGTGCCACATCGCCACCCGACAGGCGTGTCTCCATCTCCAGCACTTCCTCGCGCTTGACGTTGAGTTCACGCGCCACATGCTCGAGCTCAGCCTCGGTGAGCGTGTTGCGGTGCGTCTGCCCGTCGGCCGCATCTTCCTTGAGGCTGTGCTTCATCGAGCGCAGATTGAAGAACAGCTTGCGCTGGGCTTTGGTCGTCGCGACCTTGACCATGCGCCAGTTCTTCAGAATGTACTCGTGGATCTCGGCCTTGATCCAGTGCATGGCATAGCTGACCAGGCGCACGCCCTGCTCGGGGTCGTAGCGCTTGACGGCCTTCATCAGGCCGACATTGCCCTCCTGGATCAGGTCACCCTGCGGCAGGCCATAGCCGACATACTGGCGCGAGATCGACACGACCAGGCGCAGATGCGACAGCACCAAACGGCCGGCGGACTCCAGATCGCCATGCTCGCGCAGGCGGCGCGAGAAGGACAGCTCCTCCTCCGGGGTCAGCATCGGCAGGCGGTTCACGGCCGTGATGTAGGCATCCAGATTGCCCAGCGAGGGCAGCAGAGCCCAGGGGTCACGAACAGCCAGTGCAGTAGGTGTGGTCATTGAATGTCCTCAGCCAAACGAAGCCCATGGCTCCAATAGGACCAATATTAGCACTCCCGGCAAAAGAGTGCTAAACCGCTGGGGTCAATGCTGTAGTTCATATTCATGAACAATCCCGGCGTAAGCGGGTACTAACATAGAGAGCTTGATCTCAGTCAATCAGGCCGAAATCCTGGCTGCCGACCATGCCCTCGATGTCCAGCAGTATCAGCATGCGGTCGGCCACCTTGCCCAGCCCGGTGACGAAGCGGGTGTCGATGGCCGAGCCGATCTCGGGGGCGGCCATGATCTCGCCGGCCTTCAGTTCCAGCACATCGGAGACCGAGTCGACGACGATGCCGACCACCCGGTTGCAGACATTGAGCACGATCACGACGGTGAAGCTGCTGTACTCGGCGGTCTGGCCCAGGCGCAGGCGCAGGTCGACGATGGGCACGATGACGCCGCGCAGATTGACCACTCCCTTGACGAAGGCCGGTGCGTTGGCGACCCGAGTCGGGGCTTCGTAGGAGCGGATCTCCTGGACCTTCAGGATGTCGATGCCATATTCCTCGGCGCTGATCCGAAAACTCAGGTACTGCCCGCTGGCGCGCGCGGAGCGGGAGTCGGCGGCGAGCAGGGCGGTGGACGGGGCAGGGGCCAGTTCGGTTGAACTCATGAGCGTCAGGGCCTTCAAAACGGTGGGCGGGAATGCCTTATTTTGCCTGCGGCCCGGCACCGCCGAGCAATTCGTCCAACAGGTCCAGCAACTCGCGCACCTCCACCGGCTTGGTCAGGTAGTGCTGAGCACCGGCGGCGCGGGTTCGCTCGATATGGTCGGGCAAGGCATTGGCCGACACCGCCACCACCGGCAGCGCCGCGCATTGCGGCTCGGCTCGTAAGGCTTGCAGCACCGCCAGGCCGGTGGTGTCGGGCAGCTGCATGTCCAGTAGCAGCAAATCGGGCGGATCGGCCAGCACGGCGGCCAGGCCGCTGCCGCCATCGGCATGGACCTCCAGCCGGATCTGCCGACGCTGCGCAAGAATGCCGCGCATGACCTCAACATTGGTGGCGTTGTCCTCGATATAGACGACCCGCTTGGGCGCCGCATACGCAGGCTCCGCGGCCGGCCCGGCGCTGACGCCCGTCTGCGGGCCGGCCTGCGTCGCTGCCGGCAGGCGCAAAGCGAAGCGGGAGCCCTTGCCCTCGACGCTGCTGACCGTCAAGGAGCCGCCCATCAGCTCGGCCAGACGCTTGCAGATCACCAGGCCGATGCCCGTGCCCTCGGTGCCGCTGTGCTCGCGGCCCAGGCGATTGAAAGGCTGGAACAGCGCGGACAACTGGGCCGGGCTGAGCCCCAGGCCGCTGTCGCTGACGCTGAGCTCGACGCTCAGCGCATCGACCCGGCGCGAGCCGATGGTGATGCTGCCACCCTCGATGTTGTATTTGACGGCGTTGCTCAGCAGATTGGTCAGAACCTGCCGGATCCGGGTCGCATCGCCCTGCGCGTGCAGCGCCTGCGCATCCAGCGCCTTGTGTACGGCAATGCCGCGCTGACCGGCTGGCTTTTCGATCAGCGCCAGCGCGTCATCGAGCAGTTCGGCCAGGTTCTGTCGCTGCAAATCCAGCTTCATCGAGCCCGACTCGATGCGCGACAGGTCCAGCGTGTCGTTGATCATCTCCAGCAGATGCCAGCCGGCCTGCTGGACCTGGGCGGCCCAGCCACGCTGTCGCTCCGACAGCGGCTGCGTCCTGTCCATCTCCAAGAGTTGTGTAAAGCCCAGCATCGCGTTCAGCGGCGTGCGCAGCTCGTGGCTCATGCGCGACAGAAACTCGTTCTTGGCCCGGTTGGCCGCCTCGGCAGCCGCGCGGGCATGCTCCAGCTCACGCATTTTGAGCTGGTCAGTGATGTCCTCGACCACACCCACAAGGCGATAGGGCTCGCCCTTGGCATCGCGCAGCAGGCTGACCAGTGCGCGGCCATGGACGATGCGGCCGTCCTTGGCCAGATAGCGTTTCTCGCGCCGGTACATGCCGATCTTGCCGGCGAGCAGCAGACGGGCCAGGCGAACGTCTTCGCTGCGGTCCTGCGGATGAGTGATGGCCAGGCTGCGCATGCCGAGCAGTTCCTCGGCCCCATAGCCGAGCATGCGACAGATGTGCGGGTTGGCTTCTTGCGGCATGCCGTCGACGTCGGCAAAGATGATGCCGATCGGCACGTTGTCAAAGATATTGCGAAATCTCCTCTCGCTCTCAATCAGGGCGCGCGAGGCGCGCTCGCGCTCGCCGACCTCGTGCTGCAGCTCGGCCGTGCGCTCCTGCACCAGATCGGCAATGCGGCGCGCCCGACCGGTCACTGTCAGCAACAGCGCCCCCAGCAGGGCGGTGCACAGCAGCCCTACCATCGCGAAGGCCCAACTGCTGCGACCCGACTCGCGCGGCCCGCCTTGCGGCGCATAGATCACGATGTCCCAGTTGCGCCCCGCGAAGCTGACCGGGCGCAGCGTGTGCTGCGCCGCGCTGGTCAGGGTTTCGCAGCCGGCGGGACCGGCCAGGCGGCGGTGCGGGGCGGCCGGATCGGTGTCGACCAGGCACAGACGCAGATGGGCCGGCATCTTGGTCGAGACGCTCTGCACCAGCAGATCGGGCCGGATGGTGGCGAACACCACGCCGCGATGCGTGAGTCGGCGCAGCGCCTCGGTGCTGGGCTGGCCCCAGTACAAAGACTGATAGACCACCACCCCGAGCGAAACCCCGCTGTCTTGCGAGAGCTGAAAGCCGGCGGTGGCTGAGGGCAGGGCGCTGCGCTGGGCACGCAGCAGGGCCTGGCGCGAGGCCGGAATCGAACGGATGTTGACACCAAGCGCCGGCGCGTTGCGGGCCAGCGGCTCGATCAACCGGATTGCCAGCATCGGTTCATCGGCCGCGGGTCTGAAGTCGCCGGGCCGTTGGCGATCCCGGGCCTGGTATGCGGACAGTCCCTCGGCCTGGGCCTGCAGGTCGAACGCTGCGACATCGGTGCGCGCCAGCTCAGCGGCCCAGCCCAAGGCCAGCAAATTGCCGCCGGGCAGCAAGTAGGCGGCGCTGCCGCGCTCGAAGTCGGCGCGGCTGATTTGCGGCGCCACCAGCAGCAGTCCGTGCATCGCCTCGAGCGCGCCCAGCGGCTCGCGCAGTGCGGTCTCCAGGGCGCTGGCAGCGGCGGCGGCTTCGCGCTCGAAATTGCTGCGTTCGCGGTGGGCGTCCCATTCGCTGACCTTCAGGGTGGCCAGTGCCATCAGCAGGGTCGCGATCAAGAGCGGCAGACCGACGCTGAGCAGACGCGGCGCCCAGGCGCTGCGCGGCTGGGCCAGCAGGGTCAGGGCCATGGGCGCGCCAATGAGCACACCCACCGTGTCGCCCAGCCACCAGGACGCCCAGTTGGCAGCCAGATCGGCTGGCGCGATGGCCCCGGCTAGCAGCAGTGCCGCAGTGCCACAACTTGCGCTGACCACGCAGGCCAGGCCGGCGCCGAGTAGATAAAAGCGCGCCAGATCGCGCGGCTCCGACAGCGTCAACGGCTGGCTGACCCAGCGCCTGACCAGCCAGGCCCCCGCGAGGGCTTGCAGCGTTGCGCCGATAGCGGCCAGCGCCGGTACCAGCAGGGAGTGCAGGCCGATGTCCTGACCCAGCCACAGATTGACACTGAAGGAGCCCAGCCAGATCCCCGGCGCGACCTTGGCGCCCAGGCACAGCACGGCTGCGAGCGCAAGTCCGGCACCGGGGTACAGCGGCGAGGCGTAGTTCGGGGGGACGGCCAGCTTGACCGTCAGCAGGCCCAACAGCGCGTAGGCCAGAGCCAAAGCCAGGGCCTGCACGGGCCAACTGGTGAGCAGACGATGAGGGGGCGGCATTCGCCCCATCCTAGCCCAGAGCTTGCGGCCAGTGTGGCCGCGATGCACTTCTGGCTTAGACGTTGAACAGGAAGTTCAGCACGTCGCCATCCTTGACAACGTACTCCTTGCCCTCGGCCCGCATCTTGCCGGCGTCCTTCGCGCCTTGCTCACCCTTGAACTGGATGAAGTCCTCAAAGGCAATCGTCTGGGCGCGGATGTAGCCGCGTTCGAAGTCGGTGTGGATCACGCCTGCGGCCTGCGGGCCGGTGTCGCCCTTGTGGATCGTCCACGCGCGCACTTCCTTGACGCCGGCCGTGAAATAGGTCTGAAGGCCCAGCAGGCTGAAACCGGCGCGGATCAGGCGGTTCAGGCCGGGCTCTTCTTGGCCCATCTCGGCCAGAAACATCGCACGGTCCTCGTCGCTCATCTCCGACAGCTCGGCTTCGGTCTTGGCGCAGATCGCGACCACGGGGCCGTTCTGCGCGGCCGCGTATTCCTTCAAGCGTTCCAGGAAGGGGTTGTTGTCGAAACCATCCTCCGCCACATTGGCCACGAACATCGCCGGCTTGGCGGTGATCAGGCACAACGGCTTGAGCAGCACCAGCTCTTCCTTGCTGAAATCGATGGTGCGCACCGGCTTGGCTTCATTGAGCGCGGCCTCGCACTTTTCAAGCACTTTGACCAGGGCGATCGCCTCCTTGTCGCCGGCGCGCGCCACCTTGTTGTAGCGGTGCAGGCTCTTCTCGACCGTGCCCATATCGGCCAGGCAGAGCTCGGTCTGGATCACCTCGATGTCGGAGATCGGGTCGACGCGGCCATTGACGTGGACCACGTTGCCGTCCTCGAAACAGCGCACCACGTTGACAATGGCATCGGTCTCGCGGATGTGGGAGAGGAACTTATTGCCCAGGCCTTCACCCTTGGAGGCACCCGCCACCAGGCCGGCGATGTCGACAAACTCGACCACTGCCGGGACCACGCGCTCGGGCTGAACGATCTCGGCGAGCTGCTGCAAGCGCGGGTCGGGCAGCTCCACGATGCCCACATTGGGCTCGATGGTGCAAAACGGGTAGTTCTCGGCGGCGATGCCGGCCTTGGTCAGGGCGTTGAACAGGGTGGACTTGCCCACATTGGGCAGGCCCACGATGCCGCATTTGAGGCTCATGGGGGAACTTTCGCTGGGGCCGGATGGCAAAACGGGCATTTTAATCGCCCCCGGGCCGCCGCACCTGCGCCTCCTACAATGCGCACTATGGAAAGAGTCGACATCCTGGTGCGTGGTGAGGGCTGTGTAGGCCGGGCTTTGGCCCTGGCGCTGGGCGCTCAGGGGCTGCGCGTGGCCTTGCTCGGGAGCGACCCGCCAGCCGTGGCGCGTGATGACGATTTGCGCACCTATGCGCTGAATGCCGCCTCGGTGGCACTGCTGCGCGAGCTCAGGGTCTGGGATGCGCTGCCGCCGGATGCCATCAGTCCGGTCTATGAAATGCAGGTGCAGGGCGATCAGGCTGCCGGCCAGCTGGCGTTCTCGGCATGGCAGCAGGGCGTGCGCGAGCTGGCATATATCGTCGACGCCGGTGCGCTGGATCAGCAGCTGGGTGTGGCGGTCGGCTTTGCGCCCCACGTGCGGCGCGTGAGCCAGCCTGTGCCGGCCGAGCTGCAGGCCTTGTGCGAGGGGCGCGACTCCGCCGGCCGCGCCGCTTTAGGCGTGAATTTTGAAAAGCAGGCCTACGGACACCATGCGATCGCGGCCCGCCTGCTTGCGGACCGGCCGCACCAAGGTGTCGCGCGGCAATGGTTCCGCTCACCGGATGTGCTGGCCCTGCTGCCCTTCGAGCGGCCGGCGCCGGCCCAGTCCTACGGCCTGGTGTGGTCCCTGCCCGAAGCCCGCGCGGCCGAGTTGCTGGCGGCCAGCGAGGCCGAGTTCGAGCAGGCCTTGATGGCGGCCACCGGTGGCGAGGCCGGCGCGCTACGCCTGAGCGGCGCGCGCGCCGCCTGGCCGCTGGCGCTGGCGCGGGCCGATGCGGTGAGCGGGCCCGGCTGGGTGCTGCTGGGTGACGCCGCCCATCTGGTGCACCCCTTAGCCGGCCAGGGCTTGAACCTGGGCCTGGCCGACGTCGCGGCGCTGGCTCGGGTGCTGCGGCAGCGCGAGAGCTGGCGAGCCGTGTCCGACGAACGCTTGCTGCGCCGCTATGCGCGCGAGCGGGCCGCGCCGACTTGGGCCATGGGCGAGCTGACCGATGGGCTGCTGCGCGTCTTTGCCAGCGAAGCCCCAGCCCTGCGCGGACTGCGCAACCAGGGCATGGGCCTGCTGAACCGGCTGCCGCCCGTCAAGCGCTGGCTGACGTCGCGCGCGCTGGGCTTGTGAATCACGATTACCCGAGGAAGACTCCGATGCTGAAGATGAAGTCGCTGGGCCTGGCCTTGCTGCTGTGCGCGCCGCTGGCACAGGCCAATGAGGCGGTGATCCGCAAGAATCTGACCGAGCGCCTGCCCAATCTGCCTAAGATCGACGAGGTGCGCGCCGCCGCGTTTCCGGGCCTGTGGGAGATCCGCATCGGCAACGAGATTCGCTACGTCGACCCGACGGGCAGCTACTTGATCGAGGGCGAATTGATCGATGTGAAGGCGCGGCGCAACCTGACCGCCGAGCGGGTCGACAAGCTCAATCAGATCGATTTCGCCGCGCTGCCGCTAAAGGATGCAATGGTCTGGAAGAGTGGCAATGGCAAGCGCCGCATCGCCGTTTTTGCCGATCCGAACTGTGGCTATTGCAAGCGCTTTGAGCGCAGTCTGCAAGACGTCAAGGACATCACCGTCTACACCTTTTTGATCCCCATCCTGGGTGGCGATTCGCCGGACAAGTCGCGCGCCATATGGTGCGCCAAGGACAACACCGCGACGTGGATGGCCTGGATGCTGGACGGCAAGGCGCCGCCCAAGCCCGCCGGTAGCTGTGATGATGCGGCCATCGAACGCAATCTGGCGCTTGCGCGCAAGCACCAGATCAACGGCACGCCGGCCGTGATCTTCGAGGACGGCAGCCGCGCCCCGGGCGCGATCAGCGCCGAGCAGCTGGAGCGCCGCCTGGCAGCCAGCAAGTCCTGACCTTCTCTTTTCATTCTTTTTCCCATTTCGGAGCGACGCATGCCTGCTGCCGCGAGCGCCAGCCCCTTGCCATTGAATCCGCTGGCCCAGCGCTTGGCTTATGCCGGGCTGATCCCCTTCGTGCTGGGCGCCGCGCTGATCTGGCTGCTGGCAGGCTTCAATGCTGACGCCCATGCCTTCGCGGCGCTCGGGCTGTCAGCCTATGCCGCCGTGATCGTGTCCTTTCTGGGCGGCATTCACTGGGGCCTTGGTTTTCGGCAGCAGATCCCGTCGCCACAGCCCTTTGTCTGGGGCGTCGTGCCCTCGCTGCTGGCCTGGGTGGCCGTGGTGATGCCGGCCTATGCGGGCCTGGTCGTGCACGGGGTCATGCTGGTGGTCTGCTATCTGGTTGACCGGCGCTGCTACCCGGCTCTGGGCGCTGGCGCCTGGCTGACTTTGCGGTTCCGGCTCAGTGCGATCGCCGGCCTGTGCTGCTTCCTGGGTGCTGCGGGCAGCTGAGCGGATGATCAATTACAAGATCGAGATCGCCGATGCCCACGCGCATCTGTTCCAGCTCACGTTGACGATTCCGGCGCCGGCTGAAGTGCAGGCGCTGAGTCTGCCGGTCTGGATACCGGGCAGTTATATGGTGCGCGAGTTCTCCCGCCACCTCGGCGGCCTGCATGCGCGCCAGGGCAGCCGCACGGTGGCCTTGCGCCAGACCAGCAAATGCAGCTGGGAGGCGCGCTGCAGCGGCCGCGGCGCCCTGGTTGTCAGCTACCAGGTCTATGCCTTCGACAGCTCGGTCCGGGCCGCCTTTGTGGACGCTCAGCGGGGCTTCTTCAACGGCGCCAGCCTGTGCCTGCGCGCCCACGGCAAGGAAGCTCAGAGCCACGGCATCGAGCTGTCGGGGCTGCCAGAGGGCTGGCAGGTCGCCACCTCGATGATGGCCACCGGCGTGTCTAGCTATCAGGCGGCCGACTACGATGAGCTGATCGACCATCCCTTTGAGCTGGGTCGCTTTTGGCGCGGCGAGTTCAGCGCCGCCGGCGTGCGGCATCAGCTGGTGGTCAGCGGCGCGTTGCCGGTGTTTGACGGTACGCGGCTGCTGGCCGATACGCAACGCATCTGCGAGGCGCAGATTGCCTTGTGGCACGGCGAGCGGCGCGGCGCTGCGGCCCTGCCATTTGAGCGGTATGTCTTTTTGCTCAATGCGGTGGATGACGGCTATGGCGGGCTCGAACATCGTGCCAGCACCGCGCTGATCGCCGCACGCCGTGATCTGCCGGTGCTGGGGCAGCAGGAGATCTCGGATGGCTATGTGCGTCTGCTGGGCCTGATCAGCCACGAGTACTTCCACACCTGGAACGTGAAGCGCCTGCGCCCCGATACCTTCGCCAGTTTCGATTACAGCCAGGAGAACTACACCGAGCTGCTGTGGTTCTTCGAGGGCTTCACCTCCTACTATGACGATCTGATGCTGCGACGCTGCGGCCTGATCGATGAGGCCCGCTATCTGAAGTTGCTCAGCGCCACCATCAGCGCGGTGCTGGCCGTGCCGGGGCGCAAGCAGCAAAGCCTGGCCCAGGCCAGCTTCGATGCGTGGATCCGCTACTACCGCCAGGACGAGAACACGCCCAACTCCACCGTCAGCTACTACGCCAAGGGCGCGCTGCTGGCGCTGGCGCTGGACCTGAGTCTGCGCAGCCAATCTCAAGCGCCCACTCGAAGTGCCAGCCTCGATGAGGTCTTGCGCCAGCTGTGGCAGCGCAGCGGCGGCGGGCCCATCAGCGAGGCCGATATCCTTGCCGTGGTCGCAGAGCTCGGTGGTGCGGCGCTGGCTGAGGAACTGCGGCAGTGGGTGCACAGCACCGACGACCTGCCGCTGCCGGCGCTGCTCGAGCGTGTCGGGGTGCGTTGGTGCAGCGACAAGGCGAGCCTGGCCCAGCGCCTGGGCCTGCGGGTCGGCGAGACGGACGGCATCCGTGTCAAGCAGGTGCTGCAGGGCTCGGCGGCGCTGGCCGGCGGGCTGGCGGCCGGTGATGAGATCGTGGCCTGCAACGGCTGGCGCTTACGCAAGCTCGACGAGGCGCTGCAAACCTTGGCGCCCGAACGCCTGAGCCAGATGGCGCTGCTGGTGGCGCGCGACCAGCGGATGCTGAGCCTGAACCTGTGTCTGCCCCTGCAGGCGCAGGCCGGGGCGCCGGTGCGGCTGAGTCCGGGCGAGAAAGCCCCGGCGCGCGCTCTCGGCCTGCGCCGGGCATGGCTGGGCAGCTAAGGCGCAGCCGCCACCGGGGCCTGCTGGCCCTGATCGTGCTGCTGGTGCTGCTGGCGCATGGCTGGCTGGGGCACACACTGCAGCTGCAGCCGCCGCCGGGCGAGGCAACGCCGCAACGGCTGGCGGCGGCCTTTGTCCGCGAACTGGTCGAGCAGGCGCCCCCCAAACGGCTGGTCGCTCCGGCGCCGATGCCAAGGTTCAAGCCCGGGCCCCTGCAGAGCCGCCCGCTGGCGCCGCTGCCCGAAGTTCCCGCGCTTGAGGCGCTGGCAGAGTTGGCGGCGCCAGCCGAGTTGCCCGCAGTGGCAGAACCCGCGCCGGCCGAGCCGGCCGAGCCCGGCCCGGAATGGCCGCTGTCCACCCAGCTCAGCTATCGCTTGCAAGGCAACTTCCGTGGGCCGCTGGAGGGTGAGGCCCAGGTGCAATGGCTGCGCCAAGGCCGGCGCTACCAGGTGCACCTCGATGTGCTGGTCGGCGCCAGTTTCGCGCCGCTGATCACGCGCCGCATGAGCAGCGACGGTCTGTTGACGCCCCATGGTATCGCGCCCGAGCGCTATGACGAGGACACGAAGATGCTGCTGCGCGAGGCACGGCGCAGCAGGGTCGCGTTCGAGGGTCAGGTCTTGCGGCTGGCCGACGGCAAGGCGCAGCCCCAGCCGCCGGGCGTGCAGGATGCGGCCAGTCAGTTCGTGCAGCTGACCTGGCTGTTCCTGACCGGGCGTGAAACGCTGCGGCCGGGCCTGGTCATTGAGATGCCCCTGGCCCTGCCACGCCGGCTCTACCGCTGGCGCTACGAGGTGATCGGTGAGGAGGAGCTGTACACGCCGATGGGGCCGCTGAGCACCTGGCATCTGCGGCCGCTGTTCGACCATGGGGAGGGCCGTGTCCAGGACCTGAAGGCCGAGGTTTGGCTGGCGCCGGGTCTGCAATACCTGCCGGTGCGGCTGCTGATACGTCAGGACGACGGCAGCCATCTCGACCTGATGCTGAAGGCGCCGCCGCTGCAGGCCGTGCCTGACCCTATAGTTGCGCCCATCGAGCCACAAGACACACGGAGACCCGAATGACTTACGAATGCATCCTGACCGCAGTGCAGGGCGAGGGCGAGCGCAAGACCGGCCTGATCACCCTGAACCGCCCCAAGCAGCTCAATGCGCTCAATGACCAGTTGATGGACGAGCTGGGCCAGGCCCTGCTGGCCTTCGACGCTGACGACAGCATTGGCTGCATCGTGCTGACGGGTTCGGAGCGCGCCTTCGCGGCCGGCGCTGATATCCCGACCATGGCCCCGCACAACTTCATGAGCGCCTTCAAGAGCGGGCTGATCTCGAAGAACTGGGAGACTATTCTGCAGGTCAGGAAGCCGGTGATCGCGGCGGTGGCCGGCTTCGCGCTGGGGGGCGGCTGCGAGCTGGCGATGATGTGTGATTTCATCATTGCCGCGGATACGGCCAAGTTTGGCCAACCCGAGATCAAGCTGGGCATCATCCCAGGCGCCGGCGGCACCCAGCGCCTGCCGCGCGCAGTCGGCAAGAGCAAGGCCATGGACATGCTGCTGACCGCCCGCATGATGGATGCGGCCGAAGCCGAGCGGGGCGGCCTGGTATCGCGCGTCGTCGCGGCCGACAAGCTGCTGGAGGAAGCGCTGGCCGCTGCCGATCAGATCAACGGCTTCAGCGCGCCCTCGGTGGCCTTGATCAAGGAGCTGGTGAACCTGGCCTACCAGGGCCCGCTGATCGACGGCGTCAATGTGGAGCGGCGCTATTTCCATGCGCTGTTCGGCACCGACGACCAGCGCGAGGGCATGGACGCCTTCATCAACAAGCGCAAACCGGCGTTCAAACACCGCTGATCGCACAAATCGACGAATCGGGGCTAACCCTGTCATGGATTCTTCTTATTTCTTGAACGGTCCATTCATGCTGGCCTAGTTTTTTTACTGAGTGGTGAGTTTTACAGTTGCATCCATGGACACGGCGGATCGATTCACAAGGTCGGCGGTGTTCTCCAACAACCGTAAAGGAACTCATCATGAAGAAGCTGACCGCAATTGCCCTGACTCTGTTGACTGCCGGCGCCGCGATGGCCAACGGCCTGAGCCGTGAAGAAGTCGTCGCCGAGCTGGTGCGTGCCCGCAATGCAGGCGAACTGGTCGCCCAGAACCTCGAAAACCCCGATGTCTTCGGCCGCACCGCCATCAGCGCCGCTTCGACGACCAGCCGCAGCGCCGTCGTGGCCGAGCTGCAGCGCGCCCGCCAGGCCGGTGAACTCGATGGTCTGAACAGCGAGTCCGGCGTCGCCATCAAGGCCACAGCCTCGACAACGACCCGCGCCCAAGTGCTGGCCGAACTCGAGCGCGCCCGCGCCAGCGGCGAACTGGACGTACTGAACAGCAACAACCCCAGCTACGCGCAGCTGATCGCGCTGATCCCGGCTAAGTCGGCATCCCAGCAACTGGCGGGTCAGCCCAAGAGCGCCCAGTAATCAAAGACTGGTACCAACTTTGAAAAGGCGGCCCGCGCGGGCCGCCTTTTCACTTTGGACTTGCAGCGTGTGCGAGGGTGGTTTCTCGATTCTGAGCCGTTGATGAGCCTTTGATCCGTAGGTCGGTGGGACTTCGGCGCTTTCGGCGCTGATTGAGGCCCTTTCGGGACGCGCGTTCAGCGAGGGCCTGCCCGATCTATTCAATCGCCTGTGATGAAACTGCCTTCCTCAATCCTTTTGCTTGCCTTGTCTCTGGCCGTCCCGGCACTTGCTCAGTAGGCACCTAAGTACCCACCCAAGCTCATTGAGGCTGCCAAACAAGGCTACCAAAGACAGTATTTGCCGGCGGCTGCCAACAAGACATTTGGCGTTACATCCGATGGGCAGCGGTTTGCAGCGGTTGCAGGTCAGGCCAGCGAGGTAGAGGGTGCGCGCATGGTGACGTCCCACTGCCTGGCCACTTTGGGCGCACCTTGCATGCTGTGGATGGTCAACGATCAGGAAATCTACACAAGCGATGCCGCCGCTGATCGCAAGTCAGCGCAAGTTGTTGCAAAGCTGCCGGCAGGGCCGGATGGCAAGCGTTTTGCCGATGAAGCCGTCGACCACCAAGTGCCCCCGCCTGAAGTTCTGCGGGCCGGCTCAGGATCAGTTTTCAATGATCGCCAACAGGTAGGCAGCGAGCAGCTGACATCGGCGTCGCCTAGCCTCCAAACGCTTTCGGACTCGGCATCCGGTCAACTACTGCGACCAGACGGCCGCAAGCAGCCTTAAGCAGGGCTGCGCGCAGCATGATGTCGGAGGACACGGGCCTCAACGCCGAAGCAAGCTACTCGGTGCTCGAACTCGGGCGCAGAAGGCGGTATGTTTCGACGCCGAGCACGATCGCTAGCTTCTCGATGTTGTCCAGTGAAATGTTCCGTGCGCCGCGCTCGACATGGGCAACGAACGTGCGATGGAGCCCCGCTTCCAAAGCTAAATCCTCCTGCGACCAACCCCGCTCTCTGCGCATCAGGACAAGGTTGCCGGCGAGGTGTTCGCGGGCACTCCTTCTCTGAGCTCTTGATGCATTGGTTGACGGCACCGACGAAGTTTTTCGCTTTGATGCTTTTAAGTCAGCCGTGTTTGAGTCACAATTTGAATTGCTCCTACATGAGTCGCCGCGATTGCTGGTCGCCAACCCGACTCGATGTCATGCGTGCGGACGTCACGTAGGAGGCAATCGACGTGTGGGAGACGCTATGACCCAACTGACTGGCCTCCAGATTGACACGATGAACACTCGTATTCTGCTGAGCCCGGGGCACCCGCTGGCGCTCTGTTGGCGCTACTGCCGTTCTCACTTGGAGGAAGAGCAGGTCCAGGTGCACACGGCCAATGGAGCTTTGCGAGAGCTGATGGTGGCCTGGGCGGTAGGCGTACTGGCGGACGGCGACTGGGAAGCGCTGGGTGCCGGGCCCGGGGCCGCTGTCGGACGGGCGTTCTGGCGATACGTGTGGGAGGACCTTGACCGCCGGGGTGTCGACAAGATGTCACTGCTGTGTGCGTCCGATGTTGATGCCCAGACCGTGTGCCCGGTGATCAAGGTGTTGCAGCCGTTCCGGCAGGTCCTGGGTCAGAGCAGTGCGGCCGCTACTTCAAGTGTCGGTGTGCTCCGCGCCGAAGCTCGGCCGGCGGTCCGGGAGGCTTCTGGCGTTCGTGCGGCTCGTACCGCGCAGGAACGCCTTCTCGCTGGTCCTGGAGCGGGCAGAGCGGTCGTGTCGTCACCCAAACGGCCCGAGGTGCTGGCGCAGCTGCGGCATGGCTTGCGCCGCGCCGTGGCTCGCCATGGTCCCTTTGCCGATGTTGCCGCGGCGGTGTCGTTCGTGAGTCAGACGCTGTCTCGGGACGAGTTGCGGCTCAAGTTCTCCAAGCTGTCTGGGTT
>NZ_JAPFGP010000039.1 GCF_026241155.1 Paucibacter sp. PLA-PC-4 | reverse complement strand
AGTAGAGGCAGGTCGTGCTCATGCGGAAGTCCAGCGTGACCAGCAGGTCCAGCTTGCCCTCGGGGGCCTTGGCATGCCACTGCACCTCCTGCGGCTTCGCGTCGTCCTTGCCGAGGTCCTTGCCCTGTACGCCATTGGTCGTGCCCAGCAGATGCTTGAGGAAGTACTCGTGGCCCTTGCCCGAGGAGCCCAGGATGTTGGAGCGCCAGACGAACATATTGCGCGGCCAGTTGGCCTCGTGGTCGGGGTCCTCGCAGCTCATGCGCAGCGTTCCGTCCTTCAGGCCCCTGACCGCATAGTCCTTGGCGTCCATGCCGGCAGCCTGGGCGTCCTTGACGATCTGTATCGGGTTGAGCTGCATCTGTGGCGCGCTGGGCAGCCAGCCCATGCGCTCGGCGCGCACGTTGTAGTCGATCAGGCTGCCGCCGTACTGGGCCTTGTCGGCCAAGGGCGAGAGCACCTCGGAGACGTCGAGCTTCTCGTAACGCCACTGATCGGTATGGGCGTAGAAGAAGCTGGTGCTGTTCATCTGGCGCGGCGGGCGTATCCAGTCCAGCGCGAATGCCAGCGCGGTCCAACCAGTCTGTGGGCGCAGCTTCTCCTGGCCGACATAGTGGGCCCAGCCGCCGCCGCTTTGACCGATACAGCCGCACATCATCAGCATATTGATGATGCCGCGGTAGTTCATGTCGCAGTGGTACCAATGGTTCATCGCCGCACCGATGATGACCATGGACTTGCCCCGTGTCTTGTCGGCCGTGCCGGCGAACTCGCGCGCCACCTGGGTGATCAGCTCGCGCTTGACCCCGGTGATGCTCTCGGCCCAGGCCGGGGTGTAGGGCAGATTGTCGTCGTAGCTGATCGGTGTGTTGTCACCGAGGCCCCGGTTGATGCCGTACTGCGCCACCTGCAGATCGAACACAGTAGCCACCAAGGCTTCGCCGGCCTCCTCATGCTTGCCCAGCTTCAGGCGTACGACCGGCACATGGCGGCTCAGCACGTCCTGCTGCTTGTTGGCTGTGAACTGCGGCGACTCGACCCCGCCGAAGTAGGGGAAGCCAACCTCGGCCACCTCGTGCGCTTGCACGCTGTCCTCCAGCACCGAGAGCTTCAAGCGCACATCGCTGTCGTTGCGCGCTTCCTTGCTCTCCAGATTCCATTTGCCCAGATCAGGCCGCTCGCCGGCGCCCCAGCGGAAGCCGATCGAGCCATTGGGCAGCACCACCTTGCCGAGCTCGTCGAAGGCGAGGGTCTTCCACTCGGGGTTGTTGTCCTGGCCCAGCTTGCCGCCGAAGTCGCTGGCGCGCAGGTAGCGGTCGGGCACCAGCAGTTCGCGGCCGTCGGCCGTGGTCTGCTTCTTCATCTTCACCAGCAGGGGCAGGTCGGTGTAGCGGCGTGCGTAGTCGTCGAAGTAGGCGCTGCGCCCCTTGCCGCCGTCCTTGAAGTAGAACTCCTTGAGGATCACATGACCCATCGCCATCGCGATTGCCGCATCGGTGCCTTGCTTGGGGTGCAGCCAGATGTCGGCCAGCTTGGAGATCTCGGCGTAGTCCGGCGTGATCGCCACCGTCTTCGCGCCCTTGTAGCGCACCTCGGTGAAGAAGTGCGCGTCCGGCGTGCGCGTCTGCGGCACGTTGGAGCCCCAGGCGATGATGTAGTTGCTGTTGTACCAGTCGGCGCTCTCGGGCACGTCGGTCTGCTCCCCCCAGATCTGAGGGCTGGCCGGCGGCAGGTCGCAGTACCAGTCGTAGAAGCTCATGCAGACGCCACCCATCAGGCTCAGGTAGCGGCTGCCGGCGGCGTAGGAAATCATCGACATTGCCGGTATCGGCGAGAAGCCGATCACGCGGTCGGGACCATGCTTCTTGATCGTGTAGATATTGGCCGAGGCAATGATCTCGTTGACCTCGTCCCAGCTCGAGCGCACAAAGCCGCCGAGGCCGCGGTCCTGCTGCCATTCCCGGCGCTGTTCCTGGTTCTCGACCAGGTTCTTCCAGGCATCGACCGGGGTGCGAGCGACATTGCGCGCGGCGCGCCAGTGCTTCAGCAGCGAGCCCCGCACCATCGGGTACTTGACGCGGTTGGCGCTGTACAGATACCAGCTGTAGCTCGCGCCGCGGGCGCAGCCGCGTGGCTCGTGGTTGGGCAGGTCAGGGCGGGTGCGCGGGTAGTCGGTCTGCTGGGTTTCCCAGGTGACGATGCCGCCCTTGACATAAATTTTCCAGGAGCAGGAGCCGGTGCAATTGGTGCCATGGGTGGAGCGCACGATCTTGTCATGGGCCCAGCGGTTGCGGTACGCGTCCTCCCAGGTCCGGTCTTCGCCGGTGCTGCGGCCGTGGCCGTCGGCGGAGTCCTCTTTGGGCGAGGCGAAGTAATTGAGGCGATCGAGAAAGTGACTCATGCTGAGGTCCTCAAGGATTCTTGACGTAGGCGTTGGGGCGCAGGTAGAACCACCAGTTCAGTACCAGGCAGACGGCGTAGAACACGGCGAAGCCGTAGAAGGCGTATTGCGGGGTGCCGGCTTTGATCTGCTGTCCGATCAGCACCGGCGCGATGAAGGCACCGTAGGCGGCCACCGCCGAGGTCCAGCCCAGCACCGGGCCGGCCTGTTGGCGATCAAAGATGAAGCCGACGCTGCGGAACGTCGAGCCGTTGCCGATGCCGCTGGCGGCGAACAGCAGGATGAACAGGCCCATGAACATCGGGAAATGCTGCTCAGGCGTCGCCGAACCGTAGGCTTGCAGCATCACGTAGCCCACCGCCGCCGAAGCGAACACCATGATGGCCGAGATGATCTGCGTGACGATGGAGCCGCCCACTTTGTCCGAGATCCAGCCACCGACGGGCCGCACTGCGGCGCCGACGAAGGGGCCGATCCAGGCGTAGGTCAGTGCCGAGGGGGCGTTCGGATTCTTCAGCGTGTGCTGCATCACGCCGGCCGCGTCGGGTGCATGGATGAAACCGAAGATCACCGTGATCGCCAGCGGCAGGGCCATCGAGAAGCCAATGAAGCTGCCGAAAGTGACGACGTACAGCGCCGTCATCGCCCACGTGTGCTTGTTGCTGAAGATCTCGAACTGCTTGGCGACGTTTTGCTTCATCGTGCCGAATGCCGCGAGCTTCATCACCAGCAGTGCGGCGATGATGTCCAGCGGGATCGCCACCCACATATTCAGTACGCCCAGTCCGGTGGGCGCTGGCAGGTAGAGATAGAGCATCCCGATGGAGGGGATGAAGGCCAGCGAGTACAGATAGGTGATCTTGGCGAACGCAAGCAGCGGGTGGCCGGTGGCCGGCGTCACCGTCTTCAGGTTGTTCATTCCGAACCAGCACAGCAGGGACAGCGGCACGAGGGACAGCACCCAGGCGAAGCCTGCGTTCTGTATCCAGGTGGGCGTGCCGGCGGCGATCTTGCCGAAGATCCAGCCGCTGTCCTTGAGCAGCGACTTCGAGTCACCACCCAGGGCGCCGAACAGCCCGACGGTCATCACCAGCGGGATCACGATCTGCATGGTCGTGACGCCGAAATTGCCCAGTCCGGCGTTCAAGCCCAACGCCGTGCCCTGCAGACGTTTCGGGAAGAAGGTCGAGATGTTCGACATCGACGAGGCGAAGTTGCCGCCGCCCACGCCCGACCACAGTGCCATCAGCTGGAACACCCACAGCGGCCACTCGGGGTGCTGCAGCGCCACCCCGGTGCCGATGGCCGGGGCCAAGAGCATCGCTGTAGTCAGGAAGATGGTGTTGCGACCGCCCGCCATTCGGATCAAGAAGCTGGCCGGGATGCGCATCGTGGCTCCCGAGATGCCGGCGATGGCCGTCAGCGTGAACAGCTCGGCCTGGGTGAAGGGAAAGCCCAGGTTCAGCATCTGCACGGTGATGATGCCCCACATGCCCCAAACCGCGAAGCCGCATAGCAGGGCAGGGATGGATATCCAGAGATTGCGGTAAGCGATCTTCTTGCCGGTCTTGTCCCAGAACTGTTCGTCCTCGGGGTGCCAGTCCGCGATGTCGGCGGTGCTGCTCTTGTTGTCCATGGTTGGTTCCTTGTTGCAGGCGGGCAGTCAGCGCTGGAAGGAGCGGCTGAACGGTGTATCGGGCGCGTGCTCGCCCATCACCTCGGTCTTGCGTACCTCGGTCCAGTACATCCAGATCAGGGAGACCCAGACCACGCCGTACATCAGCATGAAGGCGCTGGAGCGGATGCCCGTCAGGTCCATCAGCGCGCCGAACATGATGGGGAGCACGAAGCCGCCGAGGCCACCGGCCAGGCCGACGATGCCGCTGATGGCGCCGATGTTCTGGCCATAGTCGTCGCTGATGTACTTGAAGACACTGGCCTTGCCGAAGGCCCAGGCGATGCCCAGGATGAGCATCAGCGCGGTAAACATGTAGACGTTCAGGCCGATGCTGAAGGTTCTCGCGCCGTTGATCGTCTGCACGGTGAAGTCCGTCTGCGGATAGGACAACAGGAACAGGCAAATCCAGCTGACCCACATGACCCACCAGGTGACGTTGTGTGCACCATGCCGGTCGCTGAGCCAGCCGCCGATCGCGCGCAGCACGCCGCCGGGCAGCGAGAAGCAGGCCGCCAGCAGCGCAGCGACGCGGATGTCCAGGCCGTACTCACCGACGTAGTACTGCACCATCCACAGCGAAAGCGCCACATAGCCGCCAAATACGATGCTGTAATACTGACAGTACTTCAGCACCCTGGGGTCCTTCAAGGCCTTCAACTGGCTACTGAAACTGGCCTTGCTGGTGACCAGATGCTGCTCATCCGAGTGGCTGAAGAACCAGAACAGAATGGCCGTGCCCAGCAGGACCGCCGCGTAGATATGGGGAACCATGGTCCAGCCGAAGGCCACGACCAGGGCTGGGGCGACAAATTTGTTCACCGCCGCACCCGAGTTGCCGGCACCGAATACCCCCATCGCGAAGCCCTGGCGGTTCTTCGGGAACCAGCGCGCCACATAGGGCGTTCCGACCGAGAAGCTGCCGCCAGCCAGGCCGACGAACAGGCCGATGGTCAGAAAATGCCAGTAAGCCGTTGCATAGGCCATCAGCCAAATCGGGATGACACAGGCCAGCATCAGGCTGAAGAAGACGATGCGGCCACCGAACTTGTCGGTCCAGATGCCCAGCGGCACTCGCACCAGAGAGCCGCTGAGCACTGGCATCGCGGTCAGCAGGCCGAATTCGGTGGCGTTCAGCCCGAGCTGCTTCTTGATCGGGATGCCGATGACGCCGAACATCATCCAGACCATGAAGCAGACCGTGAAGGCCAGGGTGCTGACGATCAGCACCGAGAGCGCTCGGCCGCTTGGGTTCGAGGGACTTGCTGCAGACATGGAGGAACTCCTCGTTTTCATGTCTACCACTGTCGATCTTCTGCCCGGGGCTGAACATCCTTCAGGGGGCGATGGGTCTCAGCGCATCGGAACTAGGGCGACGCAGCGAGCCTCGTTCGAAAGAACTATGCGCGCGCCGGCTTTGACTTGGCGCAAGCCGGAATTCAGGCGCCGAGGCCCTGTTCGCTGCCCCAGACTGCCGCCTGTACCCGCGAGCTCAGCTTGAGCTTGCGCAGGATGTGCTGCACGTGGATCTTCACCGTGGTCTCGGCGATGCCCAGCGTGCGGGCCATTTCCTTGTTGCTGGCGCCGCGGGTCAGCTCCTTGAGGATGTCCAGCTCCCGCGGCGACAGCTCGCCCGCGGGAGGCTGCTTGGGCGCGTTCGCACTCGCGGCGCCGACGGCGCTGTTGCGCAGCGCGTTCAGCAACTTGTGCGTCATCTCCGGGCTGACCACCGACTCGCCGCGCATCGTGCGTATCAGTGCGGCGGCCAGGTCCTCGCCGTCGATGGTCTTCAGCAGATAGCCCTGCGCCCCGTTGCGTAGCGCCGCGCTGAGGTCTTCCTCGTCCTCGCTGACGGTCAGCATCAGCACTCTTGAGCGCGGCGCCGCCTCGCGCAGTGCCGGCAGCAGCGTCACGCCGCTGACACCGGGCATGTGGTTGTCCAGAAGTATCAGATCGGGCTGCAGGGCCTGGGCGCAGCGCAGGGCCTCGCCGGCATCGGCAGCCTCGCCTATTACCTCGACACCGGCCTCCTGGCGCAGCAGCGCAATGAGGCCGCGGCGAAACAGCGTGTGGTCGTCGACGACCAGCAGGGTGATGGCTTGGTTCATGGCTGCACAGCGGTTGAGAAGCTCTCGGGGGCGGGCTGCAGCGAACGGGGCAGGGTCAGTCGTACCAGGGTGCCGCCCTCGGGCAGGCGGCTGATGCGCAGCTTCGCGCCAATGCGCTGGGCCCGCTCATGCATGATCTGCAGGCCCACATGGGTCTGCTCCCTGCCGGCGTCGGGCAGTTCGATGCCGCGGCCGTTGTCGCGGATCTCGAAGCTCCAGCGTGGCAGTTGCTCGACACTGAGGCTGACATGGTCGGCCTCGGCATGCTTGCGTACGTTCGACAGGGCTTCCTGGATGATGTGCAACACCTGCACCTGATGGTCGGGCGGCAAGGGCAGGCCGTCGCCCTGCAGGCTCAGATGGGTGCTCAGCCCGCTTTGGCGCTCGAACTTGGCCAGTGTGCTGCGCAGTGCGTGCTCAATGTCTTCGTGGCCGGGGCGGGTTCGAAAGTGCACCAGCAGCTCGCGCACGTTGGCATAGCACTCCTTCACTCCGGTGTCGATCTCGTCGACGCTGCGCTGCACCTCGGCGAGGCGCTGCTTGGCCATCGCGCCGCGCAGCAGCTGGACCTGGATCTTCAAGAAGGCCAGCACCTGGGCAATCGAGTCATGCAGCTCCTGGGCCAACAGATTGCGCTCCTCGGAGACTGCCATCTCGCGGTCGCGCGCGGCCAGCCGCACATTGTCGACCTGGATCGCGAACTGACCCACCAGAGCATCCAGCAGCAGCCGCTCGGCCTCGCTGAGGCGGCGCTCGCCGTAGAAAAACAACTCGACCTCGCCGACCACGCGCGTCCCGGCCCGCATCGGCACCGAGATCACCGTCTGGTAGCCGGCCGCCTCGCAATGCCCCAGATTCGGGGCGTCGATGCTCTGGATCGGTATCACGCGGGCGCCGCTCGCCTCGGGCAGGGTGCTGCCGCAGGCGCATTCGCCCTTGCGCAGGCAGCGCTCGGCGTCGATCATCGCTTGCGGCAGGCAGGTCTGGCCCATCAGCAACCAGCGCTGCTCGTCCTGCGCGGCCAGCCGCACCGCACAGGCATCGGCGCGGACGATGCGCGCGACCTTGACGGCAAAAGACTGGGCCATCGATTCCAGACTGGCATCGGCTTGACCGGCCATCAGTGCCACATCGTACAGAGCCTCCAGCCGCTCGTTTTGCTGTGCCAGATGGGCGGTCTTGTCCCTGACTTTGTCCTCGAGCCCTTGATGGGACTCTGCCAGCGCACCCGCCATCTGGTTGAAGCCCTCGGCCAGGCTGGTGAATTCGACCACCGAGCTCTTCTCGTCGACCCGCACACCGAGCTGGCCCGCCGCCATCTGCCGTAAACCCTCGCGCAGTCGCTGTAGCGGCTGGATGATCCAGACATAGGTGCCGGAAACGAACACCACCGAGGCGGCCACCACCAGCACGACCAGGCTGAAGCACAGACCGCCGAGGATCGCGGTGCGCGCGGCAATGGTCTGCTCGATGGCGCCGACCAACCCATCGATGGTGGCAACAAAGGCGTCCACCTGGGGGCTGAGGCTGCGGCCAGAGGCCGACTCCAGCAGCGCGCTGCGCAGCGTCGGCCACTGCCGCTCGACGGCGGCCAGCCGGTCCCGGCAATCTTCGGTGTCGGGTACAAACAGCGGCCGTTGCGAGTCGCCGACGCGCAGGCGCAGCAGCATGGCCTCGAATTCCTGCAGATCGCGCTGCAGCGCCGCTGGCTTGGCGTCGGCCTGGGACAAAGCCATGCGATAGCTCAGCATGCGCATGCGCCCGGCCTCGTTTATCGCGCCGGCGCCGCCCTCCAGCTGCCACGACACCCATAGCGTAAATGCGATCGACGCCAGGGCCACGACCAGAAAGCCGGTCTGGATCACGGCCAGCTTGCCGACAAGGCTGCGTAGACGGTGGAGCATGGCTGCAGCTTAGCCAAGCAACGGGCCGGCGCTTTGATATGCATCAAGCCTGGGCCGGTGCCAGGCGCTCTCCTTAGCCGGATGCGGGCGGCAGCGGCAGTCCGCGCAAGGCGTGGGCTAACTCGGGCGACTGCCAGACCGCAATTCGATGTTCGGCCGCGAAGGGGCGGGCGTTGTCGCTGAGCGGGGCCAGACCGATATAGAGCGCGTCTTGCACATCCGAGCTCTCGCGTGCCGTCTGCAGCGCGCGCAGCACCTCCAGCCCGGTGCGGGCCGACTTCCAGCGCCTGGCGCAGACCACCATGCGGCGGCCGCCTTTGGTCAGATCAAAGTCGAAGGCCTCGCCCTTGCCGCGCGTCACCGCATAGCCGTCGCGAACAAAGGCCTGCTCCAGCAGCGCCGAGAAACTATGCCAGTTCATTGCCATCACGGCCTGCTCGGTCTGCGCGATGCGCGCGGCGCTGGGCAGATGCCACTGGCGGCGTGCTGCCATCGCGCTGATCACGACGAAGGGCAGGCCCGACATGGCGCCGACCACCTTCAGCCCGTCGGGCAACAAGGCCGCGCTGAGCAGCCCCAGCACAAGCGCGATCAGCAGGCTGATCCACCAGGACGAGCGCAGCAGGATCGCGAACAGCGAGTTCTTCGCCATCTTCAGTTTCAAATCAATCTCCGTGAGCGGTGAGGGCCGCAGTGTGTACCGATTTTCGGGTGATTGTGTCGCCGCAGCGGTATCGGTAGTTGCGCGCTTGCCTGGCGCGGCGGTGCGAACAAAAATCGGGGCATGCGTTTTCTGCTCCCTTGTCTGCTCTGCATCCTCCCCTTGTGGGCGGCCGCCGCTGATGGCCCTTCGATCTCGCGCATCCGAGACACCGGCGTCATCGTGATGGGCTATCGGCCTGCGTCGCTGCCGTTTTCCTATCTCGACGCCAATCTGAAACCGATTGGCTATTCGATCGAGCTGTGCGAGCGAGTGATCGCGGCCGTCAAGCGCGAGTTGAAGCTGCCTGAGCTGGAGGTCAAGCGGGTCGCGGTCAGCTCGGCCACCCGGCTGCCTATGGTGGCCAACGGCATGCTGGATATGGAGTGCGGCATCACGACCAACAATGCCGAGCGCGCGCGCAACCAGGCCTTCTCGATCACCACCTTCGTCACCGAGACCAAGCTCTTGTCGCGCAGTGTCGATGGGATACGCAGCCTGCGAGATCTGCGAGGCAAGCCGGTGGCCTCCACCATAGGCACGACCAGCATTCAGTACCTGCACAGTATCAACGAGCAGGAGGATCTGGGCTTTCGTATCCTTGCCGGGCTTGATGACCCCGAGGCCTTTCATCTGCTGCGCACCGGTCGGGCGCGCGCCTTCATGATGGACGATGTGTTGTTGCGCAGCATGCTGGCTCAGTTGCCCAGCCCGCAGGGATACGAGGTGTCCGAGCAGGCGCTGACCGTCGAGCCTTATGGCATCGGCCTGAGCCGCCATGACCCGGCCTTCAAGCAACTGGTGGACAGCGTGCTGATCGGCCTGTACCGCAGCGGCGAGATCTTCGCGATCTACCGGCGCTGGTTCGAGTCACCGATACCGCCACTGGGCATCAACCTGCAGCTCCCGATGAGCGCGGCCTTCAAGCGCGTGATCGCGCAGCCGACCGACACGCCCGACCCCGCGCATTACCGCTAGCGGGTTCGCTGAATTCGTTCGCCGGGCTGCTCCAAAGAGCGCCTTGACCTCTAGGAGCGTGCTTGGATCCGCAGGCAGGGCTCACCTGAATGCGTCGAGATTGATCGCGTGCCGGTGCAGCTTGTCGTAGAGCGTCTTCTTCGCGATGCCCAGCAGCTCCATCGCGGCCGGTACCTTGCCTTGGGTGCGGCGCAGCGCCTGCTCGATCAAGGTCTTCTCGACCAAGTCCATCTGGCGCGCCAGATTCAACGCCGGCACCTGCTGCAGCGCGGCGCTGCTGTCCAGATCGTCGAGCGCAAGCACGAAACGGTCGGCCGCATTGCGGATCTCGCGCACATTGCCGGGCCAGTCATGCGCCATCAATTCGCGCAGGCGCTCTGGCTTGAGCTCGGGCGCCGGGCGCTCGTAGCGGTCGCAAGCCTGGGCGACGAAATGCTGGAACAGCAGCGGAATGTCTTCGCGCCGCTCGCGCAGCGGCGGCAGATGCAGCAGCGCGACATTGAGGCGGTAGTAGAGATCGCTGCGGAACTTGTTCTGCTCGCCGAGCTCGCGCAGATCGGCCTTGCTGGCGGCGACGAAGCGCACATTGATCGCGAGCTCCTCGTTGGAGCCCAGGCGCTCGATGCGGCGCTCCTGCAACACCCGCAGCAGCTTGATCTGCAGCGGGACGGGCATGGTCTCGATCTCGTCGAGTAGCAGGGTGCCGCCGTTGGCGTGCTCGATCTTGCCGATGCGGCGCTTGGCCGCCGATGTGAACGAGCCCTGCTCGTGGCCGAACAGCTCGCTCTCGAACAGGGCCTCGGGCAGGCCACCGCAGTTGATCGCGACGAAGTTGCGGTCGCGCCGCGCGCTCTGGTCATGCAGGCAGCGCGCCACCAGCTCCTTGCCGGTGCCGGTCTCGCCAAGAATCATCACATCGGCCGAGGTGCCCGCCAGGTTGAGGATCTGGCGGCGCAGCTGTTGCATCACAGCCGAGTTGCCCAGCAGTGCGGCCTCGATGCCGCTGGCTCGCTGCAGTTGGGCGCGCAGTTCATCGGTGGCGCTTCGCAGCAGGCGCAGATCGAGCGCGCGCCGCGCCGTGTCGACAAGACGCTCCGGCGCGAAGGGCTTTTCGAAGAAGTCGTAGGCGCCGCTGCGCATCGCCTGCACCGCCATCGCGACATCGCCGTGCGCGGTGATTAGTATTACTGGAATGCTGGCGTCGGTGGCCAGCACATGGTCGAGCAGGGCGCGTCCGTCCATGCCAGGCAGGCGTACATCGGTGATCACGATGATCTGCGCGCCTGGCGCGATATGCGGCAGCGCCTCCTCGGCCGAGCGGCAGGGCGTGACGCTCAGTCCTGCCAGCTCCAGGGTCTGCGTCAGGCTGACCCGCACCGGCAAATCGTCCTCGACAAAGACGACGTGATATCCCTCAAACATGTACTTCCTTTGCTGCATCCCAGGTGTCGACGGCCAGGTCGAACTCGAAGCTCATGCCCTGATCCTGCCGGACGGCGCGCAGCGTGCCGCCGAACTCATGGATGATTTTCGACGAGATCACCAGACCCAGGCCCAAGCCCTCGCCGGCCGGCTTGGTGGTGAAGAAGGGCTCGAACAGGCGCGGCAGCAGAGCCTCGCTGAGCCCGCTGCCGCTGTCGCTGACCCGCACCAGCACGCGCGCGCCGGCGTCCAAGGACACCGCGCTGACGCCCAATTGCCGTCGGGTCTCGTGCGCCATCGCGTCCAGCGCATTGCCGAATAGATTGACCAGCACTTGCTCCAGCCGATTGCCCTCGCAGCGCACCCGCAGCCCGGCCGGCACCTCCAGGCGCAACTCCACCGCTCCCTCGCGCAGCCGGTGCTCGACCAGCAGCTGCGCGTTGCGCACCGCCTGCAACAGCGAAACCGGTGCGCTCATCAGCTCGGCCTTGCGCGCGAAACTCTTGAGCTGGCGGGTGATCAGGCCCATGCGCTCGACCATCGCATCGATGGTGCGCAGATTCTCGGCCACCGCATCGTGGCGACCGCTCTCCAGCAGCAGCTGGGCGTTGCGAGCCAGCGCGCGCAGCGCGGTCAGCGGCTGGTTCACCTCATGCGAGATGCCGGCCGACATCTGGCCCAACGCCGCCAGCTTGCCGGCCTGAACCAGCTCGTCCTCGACCTGCAAGCGCTGGGCGATCTGGCGCTTGAGCTCGGCATTGCTGCTACGCAGCTCGGTGGTGCGGATGTCGACGATGCGCTCGAGCTGGCCATGCGCCTCCTGCAGCTCGGCCTTGGCCTGGAACAGTTGGCGCAGCGCGCGCCGTCGCGAGGACAGATACAGGGCCAACATGCCGGCGCAGGCACCGAAGGCTGCACCGCTCCATCCGGCGTATCGGGCCTGGCGCCAGACTTCGGTCGGGTCGGACAGCGCCACCATGCGCAGGCCCAGCGGCACCAGCAAGCGCTCCTGGGCCAGCAGCTGCGGGCCTTCGATAACGCGGGGCTTGTCTTCGAGCGGCGGTACGCGTACGAGGCTGGAGTTTGTGCTGGCCAGCAGGCGGCGCGGGATTCCCACGCTTGTCAGCGGTGACTCGGGATATCGGCCGCTGGCGCGCAGCGCCGCGCGCTGGTCCTCGTCGGCCTGGCCCAGCACGAAGTACTTCCAGTAGGGCACCGAGCTCATGATGACCACGTCTTGCTCATCAGCGACCAGCAGGCGTTCGCCCTGGCTACGCAGGCCCAGGTCCACCCAGGTGGCCTCCAGCGGCGCCAGGCTCAGCCGAACCGCGATCACGCCCAACAACCGACCCTGCTGGCGCACTGGATGCAGCAGATAGAAGTCGGTGCCGCGTGTGGCGGCATTGCTGGCGAAGAAATGGCGCAGATCCGTGGCGATGGCCTCGCGCAGGCGGGCTGGCGCGGGGCTGCGGTCGCTGCTGGCCAGCACCTGGCCGGCGGCATCGGCGATGAAAATCTGCATGGTGCCGGCGCGCACGTTGATGCGGGCCAGTGCCTGGTCGGCGCGGCGCCGGCGTACCTCGTCCTGCGGTGAGGCCAACAGGGCCAGCATCTCGTCGTCGATCGCCAGTAAGTCGGGCAAGTAGGCGTGGCGGCCGAGCTCGGCCTCCAGATTGGTGGCATAGAGTTCGAGCCGCTCATTGGCCAGCGCGGCCAGGTGCGCCATCCCGGCGGTCTCGCTGATGCGCTGGCCCAGCACCAGGCCGAGCAGCATCAGCCCCCCCGTCACATAGATGAAGAAGCGGGGTCGGCTCAGTCGGCGTGTCAGCCGCTGCCGCAGCGCTGCGAGTTGGAAGCGGTCGATCATGGGGATGCGTAGTGTGCCCAATCTGATGCGCGCCGTCCCGGCGGCGTGCGGGGCTTTGTGGGTGATGTGAAAACCCGCCCGCCGTTTTGCTGGGTTGTGTGGATTTCCGCCCTGTTGATCGCGGCCGGGCTTAGCCGTACGCCCGCCGAGCGGCGTTTCGGGGTGTTTTGAGTGGCAATCCTTCGGTGATTACCCGCGGTTATGGGTAACTGGCATATGGATTGCAATGAAGACCGGGTCGGGCGGCGCTGGTCGCCTCAAAAAGCAGAGGGTCTTCGATGGAAACTTTTGTACAGCAAATCATCAACGGGCTGGTGCTCGGAAGCATGTATGCGCTGGTGGCCTTGGGCTACACGATGGTGTACGGGATCATCAACCTGATCAATTTCGCGCACGGCGAGGTGTTGATGGTGGGGGCGC
>NZ_JAPFGP010000038.1 GCF_026241155.1 Paucibacter sp. PLA-PC-4 | reverse complement strand
TTGCCGACGATGACGGCGTGGTTTGTGTGCCGGCCGCGCGGGCCGCGCAGACGCTGCAAGCCGCCAGCGCACGCGAAGCCCTTGAGGCAGCCAAGCGCGACCAACTGGCCGCCGGCGTGCTCGGCCTAGATATGTACAAGATGCGCGAGCCGCTGGCCCTGGCCGGGCTTCGCTATGTCGATTGATGAATAGCAGCCCCCCACTCATGAAAACCCAGATCGCCATCATCGGCGCAGGCCCCGCAGGCCTGCTGCTTTCCCATCTGCTGCATCGACAGGGCATCCACAGCATCGTGCTGGAACGACAGACGCGCGATCATGTGCTGTCGCGCATCCGTGCCGGCGTCCTGGAGAGCACCAGCGTGGAGGTGCTACGCGCCGCCGGTCTGGCCGACCGCATGGACCGTGAGGGACATCCGCATGACGGCATGCGCATCGCCTGGGCTGGCCGCGACAGCTTCTATGTCAACTCGGGCCAGATGCTGGGCCGGCCCTTCGTAACCTATGGACAGACGCAGATCCAGCAGGATCTGTTCGCCGCCGCTGACGCCCGCGGCCAGTCCCTCCTGCACGGGGTGCACGGCATCACACTGCACGGCATCGATGGCGCCAGTCCCAGCCTCGCCTTTACACACCAAAGCGAGAACCGGGAGCTGAAATGCGACTACATCGTGGGCTGCGACGGCTTTCATGGACCTTCACGAAGGGCTATGCCTGCCGGCGTTCTGCGGGAGTACGAGAAGGTCTACCCCTTCGGCTGGCTGGGCATCATGGCTCGAGTCAAGCCGCTTGACGACGTGACCTATGCCTACCACCCGCGCGGCTTTGCATTGGCCTCGCGCCGCAACGACAAGCTCGGCCGGTTCTACATCCAGGTCCCGCTGGAGGACAAGATCGAGGACTGGCCTGACGGGCGTTTCTGGGCCGAGTTCAAGGCGCGCTTCCCGCAGGCGATTGCCAGGCAGATCGAGGAGGGCCCGTCCATCGAGAAGTCCATCGCGCCGCTGCGCAGCTTTGTGGCCGAGCCGATGTCTCACGGCCGGCTCTTCCTGGCCGGCGATGCCGCCCATATCGTTCCGCCCACCGGCGCCAAGGGCCTGAACCTTGCAATTTCCGATGTGCACTACCTGTCGCGAGCCCTGGCATCGCGCTACCACGATGCCAGCGAAGAGTTGCTGGGCAACTACAGCGCCACCGCGCTGCGGCGCGTCTGGAGCAGCGTGCGCACCTCCTGGCACCTCACCAATCTGCTTCACAGCTTCCCGGCCGCGACGGACTTTGAGCGGCGCGCGCAGGAGCACGAACTGGCCTATCTGCAGTCCTCGACACGGGCTCAGGCCGCCCTGGCCGAGCAGTATGCCGGCCTGCCGCTGGAGATCTGAGACATGCCTTATCCGAAGACGCCCGGCTGGCTGGATTGGCACCCCCAGCCTTCGAAGCCGCGCTTTCAGCTGCCCGCCGGTGCGGTCGATGCGCACTGCCATGTATTCGGCCCCGGCGCCGAGTTCCCGTATGCGCCGCAGCGCAAATACACGCCCTGCGATGCCGGCAAGCAGCAGCTTTTCGCGCTGCGCGATCAGCTGGGATTCGCGCGCAATGTGATCGTGCAGGCCACCTGTCACGGCGCCGACAACCGCGCCCTCGTCGACGCATGCATCGCCTCGGGCGGCAAGGCCCGAGGGGTCGCCACGGTGGGCCTGGCCATCAGCGATGCCGAGTTGCAGGCGTTACATGAAGCCGGTGTGCGCGGCGTGCGTTTCAACTTCGTCAAGCGCCTGGTGGATTTCACGCCGAAGGCCGAGCTGATGCGTATCGCCAGGCGCATTGCCAAGCTGGGCTGGCATGTGGTGGTCTATTTTGAAGCGCAGGACCTGCCCGAGTTGTGGGACTTCTTCAGCGCCCTTCCCACCACCGTGGTGGTTGACCATATGGGCCGGCCGGATGTGAGTCTGCCGATCGACGGCCCGCAGTTCGCACTGTTCGAGCGCTTCATGCGTGAACACCCCCATGTGTGGAGCAAGGTCAGTTGCCCGGAGCGGCTGAGTCTGAGCGGACCGTCGGCGCTCGATGGCGAGCCAGCGCCCTACCGCGACGTCGTGCCGTTTGCGCGTCGTCTCGTCGAGCAGTTCCCCGACCGCGTGCTCTGGGGCACCGACTGGCCGCACCCCAATCTGAAAGACCACATGCCCGACGACGGCCTGCTGGTGGACTTCATCTTGCATATCGCCCCCACCGCCGAGCTGCAGCGCAAGCTGCTGGTCGACAACCCGATGCGCCTGTACTGGCCCGAGGAGTGAACCCATGGCGCTTGAGAAACCCTATCTCGACATCCCCGGCACCACGGTCTTCGACATGGACATGTCGCGCCAAGGCTATTGGCTCAACCAGTTCTGCATGTCGCTGATGAAGGCCGCCAACCGCGCGCGCTTCAAGGCGGGCGAACGCGCCTATTTGGACGAGTGGCCGATGAGTGAGGCGCAAAAGGCGGCCGTGCTGGCCCGCGACCTCAACGCCTGCATCCAGCTGGGCGGCAACATTTATTTCCTCGCCAAGATCGGCTCGACCGATGGCATCAGCTTCCAGCAGATGGCCGGCAGCATGACCGGCATGAGCGACCAGGAGTACCGCGACATGATGATCAACGGCGGCCGCTCGCCGCAGGGCAACCGCTACCTCGGCGAGGACGGCGATGCGCAGCCTCAGCACCAACCGCAAGGCGCCGCCGCGCGCCGCCAGAAGGTTTGAGCCATGGCCACCATCACCGCCTCCGTCTACACCTCCCATGTCCCAGCCATCGGGGCCGCACTGGATCAAGCAAAGACCGCCGAGCCCTACTGGCAACCGGTCTTCAAGGGCTATGAGTTCGCCAAGCAATGGGTGAAGGCGCAGAAGCCCGATGTGGTGCTGCTGGTCTACAACGACCACGCGACCGCTTTCAGCCTGGAGATGATCCCCACCTTCGCCATCGGCACCGCCGCCGACTACGAGATCGCCGACGAGGGTTTCGGGCCACGCCCGGTGCCCGCCGTGCAAGGCCACCCGGAGCTGGCCGCACACATCGCGCAATCCCTGATCCAGGATGACTTCGACCTCACCATCGTCAACAAGATGCCGGTAGATCACGGCCTGACCGTGCCGCTGTCGCTGATGTTCGGCGAGCACGATCCGCTGAAGGATGCATGGCCGGTCAAGGTCATCCCGCTGGCGGTCAATGTGGTGCAGTACCCGGTGCCTTCGGGCCGGCGCTGCTTCCAGCTCGGCCAAGCGATCCGGCGTGCGGTGGAGCGATTCGATGCCGAGCTGAAGGTGCAGATCTGGGGCACCGGCGGCATGAGCCATCAGCTGCAGGGCCCACGCGCCGGCCTGATCAACCGTGAGTGGGACAACCGTTTCCTGGACCGCCTCATCAGTGAGCCCGCCGCGCTGTCCGAGGTCTCGCACATCGAGTACGTGCGCGAAGCTGGCTCCGAAGGCATCGAACTGGTGATGTGGCTGATCGCGCGCGGTGCGATGGCCGATATCGCCGGTGGCCCGCCACCCCTCGTCGCACAGCGTTTCTATCACGTGCCGGCGTCCAACACCGCCGTAGGCCATCTGATCCTGGAGAACCAATGAACAACACGCCCCTGCGAATTGCGCTGGCCGGTGCCGGCGCCTTCGGCATCAAGCACCTGGACGCGCTGCGCCTGATCGACGGTGTGCAGGTCAGCGCCTTGATCGGCCGAGAGTTGGACAAGACCCGCGAAGTCGCCGCCCGCTACGGCATCGGCCATGCCGGCACCGAACTGTCAGAGGTGCTGACGCGGGATGACGTGGATGCGGTCATTCTTTGCACGCCCACGCAGATGCACGCATCGCAGGCTTTGGCCTGCCTAAGCGCGGGCAAGCATGTGCAGGTCGAGATTCCGCTATGCGATCTGCTCGCGGACGGCCAGGCCGTGGTGCAGGCTCAGCACGCGACCGGCCTGGTCGCGATGTGCGGGCACACACGGCGCTTCAACCCCAGCCATCAATGGCTACACCGCAAGATCAAGGCCGGCCAGTTCAACATCCAGCAGATGGATGTCCAGACCTATTTTTTTCGTCGCACGAATATGAATGCGCTAGGCCAGCCGCGCAGCTGGACCGACCATCTCCTTTGGCATCACGCCGCCCATACGGTGGATCTATTCGCGTACCAGGCCGGCAGCCCCATCGTGCGAGCCCATGCGATGCAAGGACCTCTCCATCCGGCGCTGGGCATCGCGATGGACATGAGCATCCAACTGCAGACCGCTAACGGTGCGATCTGCACGCTCTCATTGAGCTTCAACAACGACGGGCCCATGTCGGGCCAAGGTACCTTCTTCCGCTACATCGGCGACACCGGCACCTATATCGCCCGCTACGACGACCTGGTCAACGGCAAGGAAGAACCGATCGACGTCACCCAGGTGGACGTCTCCTTGAACGGCATTGAGCTTCAGGACCGCGAGTTCGTCGCGGCGATCCGCGAAGGCCGCGAGCCCAATGCCAGCGTGGCCCAGGTGCTGCCCTGTTATCAGGTGCTGCACGGGCTGTCACAACAACTCGAACACCTCGGGGCATAGAAGCATGAATCTCGAATATCAAGCCGCCGTCGTGACCGGCGCAGGATCTGGTCTGGGCGAGGCGGTAGCCCGCGCCCTGGCCAGGGCCGGTGCGCGCGTGGCGCTGCTGGACATTAATCTGGACGCCGCCACGCGCGTCGCGGCCGACATGCGCCAACAGGGCGGCCATGCGCTGGCCCTGCGATGCGATATCAGCGATGCCGACTCCGCCACTGCGGCGCTGGACGAGGCAGCTGCGGCCCATGGTCCGACCCGGGTGCTGATGAATATTGCCGGCGTGGGCGGGGCCAAGCGCATCATCCAACGCGACGGCTCAGCGGCTCCGTTGGACGACTTCGAACGAACGCTGCGCATCAATCTGCTGGGCACCTACAACATGGTGCGACTGATGGCCGCCCGTGCCGCCCTGCTGGAACCGATGGAGGACGGCGAGCGCGGCGTCATCGTCAACACCGCCTCGGTCGCGGCCTTCGACGGCCAAGTCGGGCAGGAAGCCTACGCGGCCTCCAAGGCCGGCATCGCCGGCATGACGCTGCCACTGGCACGCGACCTGGCGCAGTGGGGCATCAGAGTCTGCACCATCGCGCCCGGCATCTTTGCCACGCCTTTGCTCAAGGAGCTGCCGCAGGTGGTGCAGCAGTCGCTGGCTGACGCCATCCCTTTCCCGAAGCGCCTGGGCCACCCGGATGAGTTCGCCGCGCTGGCCCTGCACATCGCGAGCAACGGGCACCTCAACGGCGAAGTCATCCGCTTGGACGGCGCCCTGCGCCTGGCCCCGCGCTGATCTGATAGATGAAGGAGAGATCGATGTTCCCGCTCAACACCTGGTACGTCGCCGCGCGCAGCGAAGAGATCCCGACCGGCCGACCGCTGGGCCGACGAATCTGCAATCAGCCGATGGCGCTGTTCCGCAGCAGCGCCGGCCAGATCGCCGCCGTGGAGGACTTCTGCCCGCATCGGGGCGCGCCGCTCTCGCTGGGGCGGGTCGAGGGCGACACCCTGGTCTGCGGGTACCACGGCCTGGCGATGGGCTGTGACGGCAAAACCGTCGCCATGCCTTGCCAGCGTGTGCGTGGCTTTCCAGCTATTCGCAGCTTTCCCATCCATGAGGAGCATGGCTTCGTGTGGGTCTGGCCGGGCGATACCGCCAAGGCCGATGTGGCCGCCATCCCGAAGTTTGAATGGCTGGGCAATCCGGCCTTTGCCTATGGCGGCGGCCTCTACAACATCGGCTGCGACTACCGGCTGATGATAGACAACCTGATGGACCTGA
Source organism: Paucibacter sp. PLA-PC-4 (assembly GCF_026241155.1). Taxonomy (GTDB): domain Bacteria; phylum Pseudomonadota; class Gammaproteobacteria; order Burkholderiales; family Burkholderiaceae_C; genus Roseateles_E. The sequence goes on along the minus strand of NZ_JAPFGP010000038.1, from coordinate 11,813 downwards.
CGCACGAGACCTATGTGCACTCGACCAGTATCGGCCAAAAGGAAATCGATGAAGTGCCCTGCCAAACCCGCGTCGACGGCGAACAGGTGATCACCGAGCGCTTCATGACGGCCATCGAAGCGCCGCCCTTCTGGAAGATGGCGTTGCGACTGAACGGATTGCCCGACGAGCAGTTGGTCGACCGCTGGCAGATCTGCCGCTTCACGCCCCCCAGCCACATCATGATCGAGGTCGGCGTGGCCCTGGCTGGCCAGGGCGGCTACGCGGCGCCCGAGGCGGTCAAGGCCGCCAGCTGGGTGGTGGACTTCATCACGCCGGAGACCGACACCTCGATTCACTATTTCTGGGGAATGGCCCGCAAGTTCAAACCGCAGGACCAAGCACTGACGGACAGCATCCGCGAGGGCCAGGGCAAGATCTTTGCGGAAGACCGAGAGATGCTGGAGCGCCAGCAACTCAATCTGCTGGCCTGGCCCGAGCGCAAGCTGCTGATGCTCAATATCGACAGCGGCGGCGTGCAGTCGCGCAAGCTCATCGACCACATGCTGGCAGCGGAGGCCCACACATGAGCACGGCACAGCCTCTGCTGCAACTGCGGGTGGCAGCCAAACGGCCCGCCGCACAGCAGATCGTGGAGCTCACGCTCGAAGCGCTGCCGGGTCAGGTTTTGCCTGCTTTCGATGCGGGTTCGCATCTCGACCTGCACCTGCCTGGCGGCCTGATCCGCCCTTACTCCATCAGCAGCGATCCAGCCGAGCGCGGGCACTATGTCTTGGGCGTTCTGCATGAAGCCGCTTCGCGAGGCGGGTCCATCGCAGTGCACCAGCAATTGCAGGTCGGCCACATCTTGAGCACTAGTCCGCCGAAGAACAACTTCCAGCTGCGGGCAACACCCGCTCCCAAGTTGCTGCTGGCCGGTGGCATCGGCATCACGCCGGTGCTGAGTATGGCCCGCCAGCTCGCACGCGAGGGCCGGCCATTCGTACTTCATTATGCCGGCCGATCGCGCTCGCACATGGCCTTCCTCGATGCTTTGCAGCAAGGCAGGCTGGCCGCTCATACCCAGCTGCATATCAGCGACGAGGCCGGCACGATGGACATCGCTGCTGTGCTGGATGCACAGCCGGTCGATGCAGAGCTCTATGTTTGCGGCCCGGCTGGCTTCATGGATGCCGTGTTCGACAGCGCTCGAGGGCGCGGCTGGCAAGCCGCGCGGCTGCATCGAGAGCTCTTTGCTGCGGCACCGATGCCCGCCGCCGATGGCGCGGACCGCCCCTTCGAGATCCAGTTGGCCAGCAGCGGCCGGCTCATTGCGGTGCCGGCTGGCTACAGTGCCGCCAAAGCCATGCAGGATGCTGGCGTGCCGCTGTACACCTCATGCGAACAAGGGGTGTGCGGCACCTGCCTGACTACCGTGCTCAACGGTGAGCCAGAGCATAGGGATCAATACCTGACCCCCGAAGAGCAGGCGGCCAACACTCAGTTCCTGCCCTGCTGCTCGCGTGCTCGCAGCGCTCGGCTGGTGGTCGACTTCTGAGCCTGGGCAACAGGCCTCCCGACCCGAGGCAAGAGGAAAGCTCAAACGGCCAGGCGGTCCAGCATCTGCATCAGGCTGCGCCGCTCGGCCGCGGTAAACCCCTCTGAGAGCCTGACCTCGTACTCGCTCAGCTTCTCGCTGAGAAGCTCCAGATAGTCATGCCCTTGCTCGGTGATCTCCAGGGAATAGCGCCGCCGATCCCCTTCCACGTCGACACGACGCACCCAGCCTGAGGCCTCGAGGGTATCGACAACCTTCAGCACACTCGGACCCGCGACGCTCAGTTCCTTGGCTAGGGCCGACTGGTTGATCCCAGGGTTCATCGCGATCAGGGACAGCGCTGTCACACGCGCAGGAGACAAGTCGAGTGGCGCCAAGGTCTTGAAGAACAGATCGTAGGCACGCACCTGCGCCAGACGCAGCTTGTAGCCCAGCGCATCGCTCTGGAAGTCAAATGCGGCGGTCGGCTTGCGCGCGGGGCGCTTGCCGCGTCGCGCGGGCGCGCTCAGGTCCGGGCTGTTATTTTTGGGCATGCGAACTCCTTATCCAAGGTAACGATCATACCTAGCGCGCCGCTTCGCCAGCATGATGTCGGCGTCGAAGCGAAACACCCTCGGCATTACCTTGGCTCCAGGGGCATCGGCGGCGGGCGGGCAGGATGCGCAGGCCGAGCAGACAGCGGCCTGGGCGGCGCAGACGCTAAGCACCAACTCCGAGCAGGGCGGGGCCCTCGACCCGGTCGAGCTTAAGCGCTCAACACGCTGTTGATCATCCGACAACGCGGTTGCGTCCCGCCCGCTTGGCCGCGTAGAGGCGCTGATCGGCGATCTCGAGTAGAAGCGGGCCGGTGCCCGCTTCACCGGCGCGCGCCAGTCCAATGCTCACGGTCACGACGAGCCCCGGAGCCACCGAAGTCCAATCAAAACCAGCAATCGCGCGGCGCAGCCTTTCAGACGCGGCAAGCGGGTCGGCATTGGGGCCGCCTTTGAACAGCACGACAAACTCTTCGCCGCCGATTCGGCCGGCCAGGTCACCGGGCCGGATGTTGTCGCGCATCAGACCGGCCAGTTGCTGCAGGACCGCATCGCCGATGGCGTGCGAGAAGCGGTCATTGACCTGTTTAAAGTTGTCGACATCAATCAACGCGGCGGAACAGGCACCAAATTCGCCCTCCAAAAACGCCTCGACCCTTCGCCGGTTCGGCAGGCGCGTCAGCACATCCTCGTTGGCCTGACGTTCCAGAACGCCGGCGCGGCGGCGCAACTCGTCATTCGACGATGCCAGCTTGCGAGCCCGTGCGCGCTCTTTCTCGATGTCCACACGCAATGCCGCGACGCGCGCACTACGGCGCGCCCGTTCGGTGCTCATGCGAGCATGCACTCGGTGGAAGGCCCGGTAATGATCGAGGGCCTCCTGAAGACGCTGGCAACGCTCCAACGCTTGCGACAGATGCTCCATGATGACAGCTCGATGTGGTTCCGAGTGGCATTGCTCCAGAGCCTGCTCGAAGGCAAGCACCGCTTCGTCTGGGCGATCCATGGCCAGGAAAATCTGTCCCAGTGAGTCTTGCAGGTGAGCCGAGTGGCGCGGCAGAGCCCCGGCGTACCGGGACTCCCACCGCCGCAGCAAGCGCATCGCCTCGGGAGCCTCGCCAACGAGTGTCAGCGACTCCGCGAGGTTCAAGAGCGCGCTGGTTTCATAGCCGGCATGGCCGACCTGGCGCGCGATCTCCACAGCCTCTTGCGAACGCGCAATGGCCTCCCTCTCCAATCGCTCGGCGCCGATCCGATCACCGGCTTCGCGCGCCTGGGCGGCCTGGGCGGCGAGCACACAGGCCACCGTGTCCTGTGCTGCGCAGTAGGTGGAGGGATCGGGCAGTTGGCGAGCAAGCTCGGTCGCATGCAGGCAGTTCTGCATGGCCAGTTCCAGCTCATCAAGGTGCAGGTAGACCACGCCCAGCGCAAGCACGGCGGACTGCTCCACAGTCCGGGCCTCATCGTCGACCCGGCCGTAGTCCTCCAACACCTCCAGCGCCAGAATCACGAGGTCCAGCGCAGCCTGGACTTCACCAGCTGACTCCAGGCACCGTGCCTCGAGAATCTGTGCGCGCGCAAGCAGGGCCGGCTCACCCACCGACACAGCGGCGGCACAGGATTCGGCCGCAAGCAGTATCGCCACATCGATCTCGCCGGCCATGTAGTGGCACTTTGCGATCCAGTACTTACTTTCAGCCAGTTCGGCGTCGTGGCCGGCAGAGGCCAAGGCGTCGCCGGCATGTTCGAGCGCGCGCGGGATGTCCGCCACAGCCAGAGCCGCCTTGCACGCCGCCAGTGGCCCGAAGAATCTCGCACCTGGCCCGCTTTCAGGCGCGGTACTTGCGTCGGACGGCAGACTCGCTGCTGCCTGTGGAATGGGCTCGCACTGCAGAGTTTTCGACTGGTGGGCGAACGCCCCCGAATCCGGATATGCCACGTGGTTTCCAAAGTTTGCTCAGCTCGCTTTGGATTGTGTGATGGCAACTCCTGGGTGTCCATCGGGGTCGATCGACCGACCGGCACACTGGCCGATCGGTCCGGACACGCTAAAAGAAGGCGTGCAACTCGACGAAAGCTTGGCGCCGGTTATCCAGCGCGTTCTGAGGAATGCCGCCAAAGCTGCGATAGCCGGTACGCAGCTGCGCGAAGGCGATGGGCGTGTACTCGTAGATCAAGCTGTAACGAACCTTGTGGTCGTTGCCGATGCGTCGGTCCGGGTCCAGAAACTCCCCGCCCAGTTTGAGGTTGTGTCCTTGAGCCATGAGCCAGTTGGCCTCCAGCAGCGAGGCGATCTGGCGGCGTCTGCCCTCGGGGAAGCCGCTGTCGCCGACCATGTCGACCTCGGCAAGCCAGGCGACCGGACCGGTGGTTGTGCCGGCAAACAGCGCCCAGGCGTCGCGATTGCCCCCAAGCGATTTGACTTGGGCCATCGCCAGGCCGACCCGCCCCCAGGGCTGCAGCCAGCTCAGTTGAGCTGTGATCTGGTGGCCGGCGTCGCTGCGTCGCTTGCCCGCTCCGTTGGTATAGGCCAGTTGCGCGGACCAATCGCCGCGCTCCATGCCCAGCTCCAAGCCCTTGTCAGGCACGGTCATGCTGACCCCACTGAGCTGGCGAACGAAGCTAAGGCTGTCCTGCAGCCGCCATCCAAACGGCAGGTAGAACTGACCGGCTTTGGCGTACCAGCCCATCCCAGGCGTCGACAGCCTTACATAGGCCTCCTGACGCAAGGACTTGCCGGGTGACACCTGCTGATCCAAGTAGACGCCGAGCCAGTCCTTGACCAGCTGCACATCGGCGTAGAGCCTGGCTTGCTCGGTGCCGCTGACACGTTGTGTGGGCTGGCCTGACACTTCAGTGCGGGTCGTGGCGCTGCGCAGGTCACCCCCCAGCCGTAAGCGCTCATCGAACAAGCTGCCAGTCCAGCCGGAGAGAGCTTGCGGCAGCGGATTGGCCGCGATGCTGCCCTTGGCAAAGGCATTGCCGACCGCATTGCGCAAGCCACCACCGCTCGTGTTCACATGGCAGCCGGAGCACTGCATGCCGTAGCGCACTGCCAGATAGGGCTCCGCCCAGACCAAAGCAGGCAGCGCTAGCAACAGCAGCATGAGACGGCGCATCCAGCGATGCGCGCTCATTGCGGCGCTCCGCTGTCGATCCACTGGCGTATCAAGCCGATGGTCGTCGCGTCAAGAAAAGGGCCACCCAAAGGCATGCGTGCACCGACGGCAGCATGTCCCTCGAGCTTGTGGATCAAGTAGCTGTTGCTTGCATTGCCGGGCTGCACCCGCTTGAGCGACGGCACCTCTACGCTGGCCACGTCGACCAGCATCATGTAGCTGTTGCCGACATCCAGGCGCAAACCTGCGGGCGCCGCGCCGCCGGCATGACAGCCCGAGCAGACCGGCGTGAACACCTGCGCCTGTATCGATCGGAAACTGGCCGTCATCGGGCCTCCCGAATCGTCCCCCTCCCCCACTGGCCGTCCATTGGCATCCAGACCATCCCCGCTGCCACCACCGCAGCCGGCCGCCAGTGCCGCCAAGACGCACGCGGCGCCCCATCCCCATTTCACCGATCGCATGAGCTTCCTTTCGCATTCAGCCATTGACTCGCAGGTGAGTGCCTGTATGGTGCGAAAAGGTTGAATGTCGAGACCGAAAACTGCAGAGTTCGGCGGGGATGAAGTGCGGCTGATGGACTGGCGACTGTTCTTCAAATCGCTGACGGCGAGAAAAGGCATTGATGCAAGAATGCTGTCTCCCCGCTTGCCCCCCGTCAATAGCACCTGCCTTGAGCTCGAACTCCGTCATTCCCGCCGCCAGGGCTCAGCGCCTGGACCACTGTGCGCCGACCCTTTTGAACGTCATTTTTGCCGTGCTATGGGCCGGCGCCTGGGCGTCCGAAGTTCGGGCACAGGCGCGCGAATGGTCCGCCGAGGTGGCGCTGAGCAGCGAGCTCACCGAGCGCGGCGCCTTTGTTGGCGAGCGCAAGCCGGTTCTACAAGGCGTCGTCACGCTCTATGACCCGCGCGGCTGGTCTGCGGGGCTGGCGCTGGGCCTGCAGGAGGCTGGCAGCCGGACCTCGCGGGTGATTGTCCGTGCCGCCCAAGACTGGGTACTGAGCAATGACTGGCAGTCACAGGCCTCCTTGCAGTACTACGCCTACCCGGGTGATCGGGCCTCGCGGGTATTCGACCGCGCCGAAGCCGGGCTGAACTTCGGCTTCCGGGATCTTTGGGTGTTCGGTGCCTCGCTCTACCACTACCCGCACACCCGCAGCGACAGCGCGCCTTTGCGCTGGACGCTCGACGTCGGTGCTCGCTGGCCGCTGGGCGAGCAGTTCTCGCTGACCGCCGCGCTCGGCCAGGCCAGTGTGCAGCCGCGCGGGCGCTATAGCTATGGCAGCACCGGCCTGGCCTGGCACCGGCAGAATTGGCGCGTGGAGCTCAGCTATTTGAGCACCGATCGACGCGCGCGCTCCCTGCTGACTGCCGGCACGCCGGGGCACTGGTCGGCCGCGCTGACACATTCTTTTTAAGCCGCAAGCAACTTTTAGGCGTGTTGCAGGCACTCACCTGGCAAATGTTCACATTTTGTTTCTTTTGCCCATGACCGCCTCCTCCCGCGACGATGCCACCGATCTGACGCTGCTGCGCCAGGTGGCAGCACGTGATCGCGCCGCCTTGGCGACGCTCTACCGCGGTTACCACCCCAGGCTCTGCCAATTTTTGGCACGGCTGACCCGTCGCGGCGAACTGATCGAGGAGATCATCAACGACTGCTTCTGGATCGTCTGGCAGAAGGCCGAGAGTTTTCGGGGTGACTCCCGGGTCTCGACCTGGATCATGGGCATTGCCTACCGCTGCGGTCTGAAGGCCCTGCGCCAGGACGGCGGGGCCGACCTCGGCACGATAGCGCTGGACGACGAGGCCCACGAACATCAGCAGGCTTTGAGCGACAACCCCGGGGACGGTCGCGAACTGCGAGACTGGCTGGCCAAGGGCATGGACCGGCTCTCGCTCGACCAGCGCCTGGTGCTGGAGCTGGCCTATGTCGGCGGCCACTCGCTGGAAGAGATTGCCGTGATCACCGATTCCCCCGTCGGCACCGTCAAAGCGCGCATGTTCCACGCGCGGGTCAAGCTGCGCAATCTGCTGCCCGTGCTGGCTGATCGGCAGGTCCCTGCCCAAGGAATGCGGAAATGAAGCCTACTCACACCGACCCTCAGAATCAGGACCTGTCCCATTTGCTGACGCAACAGACCTTGCCCTGGATCGTCAATGGCAGCGCCAGCGAGGCCCAACGCACCAGCGCCGCCCAGCATCTGCTGGGCTGTGCGGCCTGCCGCGCCGAACTCGAGCACCAGTATCTGGTGCGAGACGCCTTGTCGCAGCCCCCCACCCACGCGCCAGCAGTCGAACCCGGCCTGGAGCGCTTGTTCAAACGGCTTGATCTCGACGCCCAGTTCGAACAGCCCGCGCCAACTCTTACCGCCACTCCAGCGCCCACCAGGCGCGGCCGCACGCGCACCAGCTACGCACTGGCTGCCTGTGTGGCCCTGCAGGCCTTGGCGTTGGCGGCATTGTTACCCCATTGGTTTGCACAAGACGCCACGGACTTCAAGACCTTGAGTCAGTCGCCCGGTACCGAAGCCACGCCAAAGGCACAGATCCGTGTCGTACCCGACGGGCGACTCACGCTCGCCGACTGGAACACGCTGCTCGATGAGCTCGGCCTGCAGGTCAGCGGCGGCCCCAATTCGGCCGGCGCCTACGCGCTCTCGTTCGTCGATACGCGCCGCAGCACTGCACAGACCGTCGAGCGGCTGCGCAGCACACCCGGAATGCGCCTGGTCGAACCGATAGGAGACTCCCCGTGAAGGCCTGGCTGCCAACACTGGCCCTGTGTTGCTGGCTGGCCGGCTGCAGCAGCCTGCCGCTGGTCGGGCCGCCGGCGGCCGCGGCAGCAGCTGAGCTCGCCCGCGGCGGCGAAGCCAGGATGCAAGCAAATAGCGAACGCTTTGTCGTGGTGGCCGTTGCCAACCCGCTGGAACGCGTGCCAAGCCGGGCTGGCACCAGTTTATCCAGCTATGGCGGCCCGCCTCGCTACACCCAGGGCAGCCGCGCGGCACGCACGCTGGCCGCCATCGCGCATGAGTACAACCTGCGGGAAACGGCAGCCTGGCCTATCCCGACCCTCGGTGTGCACTGCGTGGTCTTCGAGATCGCCGCCAACGCCGAGCGAGAGCAGATCGTCGCCCGGCTCAGCCGCGATGAGCGCGTACGGTTAGCCCAACCCTTGCAAGACTTCTCGGTGCACGCCACTGGGCAGTCCGCGACCGAACTCGTCTACAACGATCCCTACTTGCCACTGCAACTTGGCTTTGCGGCGATGAAAACCGCACGGGCCCATCGTCTGAGCACCGGCAAGAGTGCCCATATTGCAGTCATCGACACCGGCGCACAGACCGAGCATCCGGATCTGCGCGGCCGCATCCAGGCCGTCGACAATCTGGTCGACGCGGATCGCGCCACCTTCGAACTTGACCGTCATGGCACCGAAGTCGTCGGCATCATCGCTGCGGCAGGCAATAACGGGCGAGGCATTGTTGGGATCGCTCCCGACGCGCGCATCAGCCTCTACAAGGCCTGCTGGTATCCGCCGGCGCCGGCTGCGCCACTTGCGCGATGCAACTCCTTCACGCTGGCCAAGGCGCTGGCGGCGGTCATGGCGACCGATGCGCGCATCCTCAACCTCAGCCTGGGCGGACCCGGCGACCCGCTGCTGGCTGAACTGCTGACACAGCTGATCAAGCAGGACCGCCTCGTGATCGCTGCGCAGCCACCGTTGAGCCGGCGCAGCGGCTTTCCGGCCAATGTGCCCGGCGTGATCACGGTGGGCATGGCAGAGTCGCCAGGGCAAGAAGCCGTGCTGCGCGCGCCAGGGCGCGATGTGCTGACGCTAGCACCAGGGAGCCGGTACGACTTCGCCAGCGGCTCGTCGATGGCTGCGGCCCATGTCAGCGGACTTGTGGCGCTGCTGCAGGCCATCGCACCTGGGGTGGATCGTCAGGTCGTCGAGAAGATTCTCGGTGGCGGTGCGGCGCTGCCCGACGCGCTTCTCGCACTAGAAGCCTTGGCGCCCCGGGCGCGCCGGGTGGCCGAGCGCTGAAGCCGGCGGCATCCGACGCATATTTGCGTCCAGACGCCGCAACCAAAGCCATCGCACCGGGCACTCACCGGGCAACAAGCACCTCAAGCGCCATCGGCCAAGGACTCCATGTTGCTCAAGAACGCCCTTACCTTCTGCCATCTTCTCGCGATGGCCGTGGCCGTCGGGAAGATGCTGGACTTCGACTTTCGATTCCTCCGCTCGGTCCACATGCGCCCGTCGCCACAGCTGCTGCAGGACCTGGGCGGCACCAAAACCACGATGACTCTCGCCCTGATCGCGCTGTGGTTCAGCGGCGCGGCCCTGGTCTATCTGGGATACGCCCAAAACCCCGAGTACCTGATGAACGAGAAGCTGTGGGCGAAGATCTCCACGGTGATCGTACTCAGCGTGAATGGCCTGTTGATGCATCGCTTCGCCTTCCCGATCCTCAAGCAAGGCGGTATCTTCCTCGATCTGCCGCAAGCCCGAATGCTCGCACTGACCCTGTTTGCGGCCATCTCGTCGGTGTCATGGCTGTATGCATCCTTCCTGGGTATCGCCCGCTCCTGGAACAACACAGCGCCCATCAGCTACACCATGGGCATCTATGCGACGCTTGTGCTCGGCGCTGGCGCGGCCGCAATGCTCGGCATGAGCCTGCTTCGACAGCAACACGTCAAACGTGCCGCCCTGCCCTCGTTTGCCGATACGGAGATCAATAAGGCGGGTTGCCCCAACTGACTGGACCATTCGTCGCCGAAGGTTCAGGGGCTGAGCTTGTCAGGAGCAAGGAGGCTACCAAGTCAGCTCCAGATTAGAACCGTGCCTCAGCCAGCGCCTTGATGACCGACTTTTTGGCGGGTGCGCAGCGCCCCGCATCGACGACGAGCTTTGCCACAAGCCCGCGTAGGTCGAGGCGATGGTTGAACCGTTATGCAAACGCTGCGAGGCAAGCGGTGGCGTACTTTCGGTAGTTGAGCGAATGAAACGCGCCGGCCAGCGAGGTCTTGAGATTGCCCAGCACGGTGTGGATCCATTTGAACTCGGGCAGATCTCGGGGCTTCAGCGCGCCGACGACCCGAGGCATGTGGAGACAACCGGCATCGGCCACGGCGGCAACGCAGCCCAGGCCATCGCTGAACACGATCGTCTGTGGCGCTAGATTGACCTGCGCCCATCGGCTGATGGCGTTGAGCGTGGAGCCGCTGACAAGACTGAGCTTGAGATGGATCGGCTGGCCGCGCTCATCGAGCGAGTCAGCTTGCGCCAGTTGTCGAGTGGTACTTGCCGACATCGGTATGCCACCCCCATCGACACCATGGTCGATATGCAGGGCTTGATGGCTGACGGCCTGATCAACTACGAGCCCATCAGTGCTTTGGAGCCGAACGAGAGACCCTGGATCGCTTTGGCGAACGATGCCTCGCCCGCGAAACGCACTGGCGGGAGCGTCTGCGCACTGCGATCGCCCGAGCCATCGTTCGGCGCCACCGCCTCTTCATCCTCGACAAGGCGACCTCAATGCCCGATGCCCACACCGCGCAAGAAATCATGCAGAACCTGCTGGCGCTCTTGCAAGGCCGCAGCCTGATCGTGATTGCCCACCGCCTCGCCACCATCCGGCATGCCGACGAGATCGCCGTGCCGGCGGGCGGCGCCGTGGTGGAGCGGGCCGACCACGCCACGCTGATGGCGCTAGGCAGCACCTACGCGGCGATGTGGCAGCACCAAACGTCCGAGGAATGCCGGTGCTGAGATGAACCGTGCTTGGATTTCAGGGGTCGCCGGCCCTCATGCCTTGTGGTCAGCCCGCGCCTCAGGCTCATGGAAATGAAAGGCGGCAAGACTGCTCCCAATAGCAAGCACCTTGGCTTGATCGATATTCAGCCCGGCACCCAGCCACCACGGCGGCCTGAGGAGATTCGGAGATTTTCAGAAGAGCTTGACAAAAAAACATAAACTCTTTGTAAATCAATTAGATAGCCCTCTACAATCTTGTCATGGGCAAAGAGATTCTGAGTCTCATCCGTGCATCCGGAGCCTGCGGAATGGCCCCGGACATGCTGATGACGTCCCTTGAGGAGCGGCTGAGCCGCTCCACGCTCAATCGCCAGCTTTCAGCGCTCGTGGCCCAAGGAAGCATCAAGCCGCTCGGGAAAGGTCGGTCGACGCGCTACGTGAGCACCACGCCCTTCACGCGCGCAGAGGTCGACGCCTACTTTGCCCGGCCGGCGGCCGAGCGTCCACTGGCTCCGTTCAGGCAGGAGTTGCTTGAGCCGACTCCCAACATCGACCCGGAACGAGCATTGCGATGTACGCAAATCCAGGGCCTGGCCCACAAGCCGGACCGGAAGTACCTCGCTCAGTTCCTCGTCCTGTTCGCATGGTCCTCGTCCTTGCTCGAAGGGAGCACGTATTCGGAGTTGGATACGGAGGCGCTGATCAAGTATGGGGAGAGGAACCCTGACAAGCCGATGGAGGATGCGCTCCTCGCGCTGAATCACAAGCTGGCAGGCCAGTACCTGTGGGATCACCGTGAGTTGTCGATGGAGACGGTGTGCGCGATGCACGACCTCCTGACAGACGACC